>NZ_JBIBKR010000001.1:574356-1300207 GCF_042959365.1 Streptomyces sp. NPDC007907 | reverse complement strand
GTTGATAGGCCGGATATGGAAGCACGGTAACGTGTGGAGTTGACCGGTACTAATAGGCCGAGGGCTTGTCCTCAGTTGCTCGCGTCCACTGTGTTGGTTCTGAAACCACGAACGGCCCCACGCTGCCACGCGTGGTGCGGCTGAACAGTTTCATAGTGTTTCGGTGGTTATAGCGTAGGGGAAACGCCCGGTTACATTCCGAACCCGGAAGCTAAGCCTTACAGCGCCGATGGTACTGCAGGGGGGACCCTGTGGGAGAGTAGGACGCCGCCGAACAATTTTTGGGAAAACCCCGCATCTTCGGATGCGGGGTTTTCTGCGTTTAGGCTCGACCCATGCGCCACGACCTCGTGATCTTCGACAATGACGGTGTACTCGTCGACAGTGAGCCCATCTCCAACCGGTTGCTCGCGGCATACCTGACCGAGCTGGGTCACCCCACCACCTATGAGGAGTCCATTCGGGACTACATGGGATCCGCGATGCACCGCATTCATGAACTGGTCCTGGAGCGGTCCGGGCAACGGCTGCCGGATAACTTCGACGACGTCTTCCACGCACGGGTCTTCGCCGCGTTCGAGCTGGAACTGGTGGCCGTCACCGGGGCCTCCCAGGTGCTGGAGAAGCTCGCCGCGGACGGAGTGCCGTACTGCGTGGCGTCCTCGGGGAGTCATGAGCGGATCCGTGTGGCGCATCGGGCGACCGGACTCGAGCGCTGGTTCGACGAGGAGCGGATCTTCAGCTCGCAGGACGTCGGGCGGGGGAAGCCGGCCCCCGATCTCTTCCTCTACGCGGCCGAGCGGATGGGCGTCGCGCCGGAGCGGTGCGTCGTCGTCGAGGACAGCCCGCTGGGCGTGCGGGCGGCCCTCGCGGCCGGCATGGACGTCTACGGCTTCACGGCGATGACGACGGCGGAGAAGCTCGCCGGGGCGCGCCGGCTGTTCTCCGACATGGGGGAGCTGCCCGACCTGCTGCTGTGAGCCCGGACCCGGAACTCCGCAGAAGATGAACCGAATTCATCTTTGGCTGGATCTACCCACGGGTAGGCCGGGGCCCTACGCTCGCCGCCATGACTGATGTGCTGCGGCGCGGCAGGGCTTCGTTGACTGGCGGTTTCCTGGTGCAGGGCGTCGCCTTCGCCCTGCTCGTGACGAGGATCCCGGCCATCCAGGACCGCTACGGCGTTTCCGACGCGCTGTTGCCCGCCTTCCTGGCCGCCGTGCCGATCCTCGCCGGGGTCGGGAGCGTGACCACCGAGCGGCTGGTGAAGCGGGTGCGGCCGAGCCGGCTGCTGCGCTGGTCCCAGCCCGTGGTGCTGCTGTCACTGCTCGGCGTCGGCGCCGGGGACCGGATGGTCGAGCTGGCGGTGTCGCTCGCGGCGTTCGGGCTGGCCGTCGGGGTGCTGGACGCCTCGATGAACATGCTCGGGGTGAGCCTGCAGCGGTCGTACGGGCGCAGCATCATGCTCAGTTTCCACGCGGCGTACAGCCTGGGCGGGATCGTCGGGGCGTCGCTGGCGTGGGCGGGGGCGCATTGGCATCTGGCGTTGTGGGTGTCGTATCTGCCGGTCGTACTGGTGCTGTTGCCCGCGGTGCTGGTGGGGAGCCGGTGGTACGTCGATGACGACCGGGGTGCGGTGACGGTCGTGGCGGAGCAGGCCGGTGAGGGGCAGACGCTCGTCTTCAAGCTGCTGCTGCCGCTGTGTCTGGTGATGACGGTCGCGTACATCGGGGACTCGACGGTCTCCAACTGGAGTGCCAAGTATCTGCAGGACGTGCTGGGGAGCTCGGAGCAGATGGCGACCGTGCCGTACAACGTGTACATGGTCACCACGCTGCTGGGGCGGGCGATCGGGGACCTCGGGGTGCGGCGGTTCGGGGCGGTCGCGGTGGTGCGGGGCGGTGCGCTGGTCGCGGCGGGCGGGTTCGCCGTGGTGGCGGCGGCGCCCGGGGCCTGGGTCGGGATGCTGGGGTTCACCCTGTTGGGGCTGGGGTTGTGCGTGCTGGTGCCGCAGACGTTCGCGGCGGCCGGGAGACTGTTCCCGGGGGCTTCGGACGCGGCCGTGGCGCGGCTCAACGTCTTCAACTACGTGGGGTTCTTGATCGGTTCGCCGTTGGTCGGGGCACTCGGGGATCTGTGGAGCTATCGCGGGGCGATGCTGGTGCCGATGGTGTTGGTGCTGGTGACACTGGTGTACGCCCGGTCGTTCGCGGCTCAACCGGACCGATACGGTGGCGGGCATGAGCGGCCGCGCACAGCTGATGTGGGACGAGGCAGTAACGGGCTATGACTTCGGTCCGGGGCATCCGATGGACCCCGTCCGGCTCGCCCTGACCCGGAGACTGGTCGCCGCCTTCGGGCTGGACCGTGAGGTGGATGTGGTCGCCGCGAAGGCGGCCGGGGAGTCGACGCTGCGGCTCGTCCACCGGCAGGACTACATCGGGGCGGTGAAGGCCGCCTCGGCGGATCCGGCGGCGGCGGATCAGTCGTACGGGCTGGGGACGATGGACGATCCGGCGTTCGCGGGGATGCACGAGGTGTCGTCGTTGATCGCCGGGCAGTCGGTGGGGGCGGCGGAGGCGGTGTGGCGGGGTGAGGCGCTGCACGCGGTGAACTTCGCGGGCGGGCTGCACCACGCGATGCCGGGCGGTGCGTCCGGGTTCTGCATCTACAACGACGCCTCGCTGGCGATCGCGCGGTTGCTGGAGCTCGGGGCGGAGCGGGTCGCGTACGTCGACGTCGACGTGCACCACGGGGACGGGGTCCAGGCGGCGTTCTGGGAGGACCCGCGGGTGCTGACGATCTCGCTGCACGAGCATCCCCGGACGCTGTTCCCGCAGACCGGATGGCCGGAGGAGACCGGGGCGGACTCCGCGGAGGGCTCCGCGGTGAACGTGGCGCTGCCGGCCGGGACCGGGGACGCCGGGTGGCTGCGGGCGTTCCACGCGATCGTGCCGGAGCTGATCGCCGACTTCCGGCCGCAGGTGCTGGTGACGCAGCACGGGGCCGACACGCACTTCGAGGACCCGCTGGCGCACCTGGCGGTGTCGCTGGACGCGCAGCGGGCGGTGCAGGTGGCCTGTCACGACCTGGCGCACGAGTACGCCGACGGGCGGTGGGTGGCGCTGGGCGGGGGCGGCTACGCGGTCGTGGACGTCGTGCCGCGGTCCTGGACGCATCTGGTCGCGATCGCGGCGGGCCGGGCCGTGGAGCCCGAGGCGACGATCCCCGAAGGCTGGCGGCAGGAAGTGTTCGCCAAGACGCGGCAGTTGGCCCCGGCGCGGATGACGGACGGGCGCTGGCCCGTCTCCTGGTCCGCCTGGGAACAGGGCTACGACCCGGCGGACCGGCTGGACCAGGCGGTCCTGGCGGCCCGACGGGCGGTGTTCCCCCTGCGGGGTCTGCTGGCGTGACGGGCTGACGCCGGGGCGGGCTGTGCAGGACTCGCGTACGGTCGGCCCACAGAGGCGGGGAGAGCCGCACCTGAGCCGCGAGTGGCGCCGCACCACTGCCGCGCCCCGCACCTCTGCCGCGCCGAGGCTCCCGGACGCCGTATCTCAGCCGCGAGCGACGCCTCCGCGCCGCCGCATCTCTCCCACCGCCGACGCTCCCGCGCCCCGCCCCTCTGCCGCACCGACGCTCCCGTGCCCCGCATCTCAGCCGCGAGCGATGCCTCCGGGCCGCTGCATCTCTGCGAGCGACGCCTCCGGGCCGCTGCATCTCTGCTGCTGCCGCCGCCGACGCTCCCGCGCCGCCGTACCTCTGTCGCGAGCGACGCTCGCCGACCGTGGGCCGACCGTGCGGTGTTCGGCGGTTCTCGGGACACGCCGCGTTCCGGTCGCGCACGATCTGTCTGTGCTGACCACCGAAGCCCTGCGTGCGCATCTGGTGGGCGCGCGGCTTGCCGGGACCGTGGCCACCTCGCGGGAGCAGAGCCTGCGCAGTTACCGGCTCTTCGCCGCCCGGGACCCCCGGGTGCTGCTCGGGATCGATCCCGAAGGTGCCTGGCGGCAGCGCGAGTTGATCGAGCTGATGGCGGACCGGTGTGGCGTTTCGGCCGATTCCCGGCGAGTTTCCGGCCATGATGTGATCGACCCGGAGCGGACCCTGGCAGCGCTGGACGCCTTCGCGGAACGTCTCGCCGGGGCCGCCCGACGGGGTGCTCCCGTGCTTCTCGGCACCGGGCACCCGCACCGCCTGCTCGGTTTCTACGGCGCTCTGGCAGACGCGCTGTCGGCGTCTGGATGTGCCGTCCTCACCCCCGCGCAGGGTCGCCGTGTCGACATAACGACCCGGTTCGGCCTACGTACGTACAACCTCGACTACGTACGAGGAGTCGCGCTGGTGCGGACCCTGAATCCCGAACGCCCCGGTTGTGAGCCCGGCGCACATACGCACTCACCTCTCCCGGTTCGTACCGTGCTGGCCGCTTGTGCGGAGGCCGGCGGGCCCCTGCCCGAGCTGGTGATCGGGGATCATGGATGGGTCTGCGGTGCAGGTCAGTTGGGGTTCGAGGCCATCGGGCCGGCCGATACGGACGACCCGGCGCTGTTCGTGGGGGAGGCCGAGGGGTCCGTCTCGGTCGTCGTTCCACTTGATGACGGCGTGCGGTCCGATTACTACCTGCCGCTTACCCGCTACGTACTCAATCGGGCGTGTCTGTCACAGTAGGCCGCCGATGGGTGCACCTCTTCCCCACTCGCATCACTGGCCCCTACATTGGGGAGTGAGCACGCAGCGACGAAGAGTCACCGGAAGGGGAAGCCGGTGGCCGTCGAGTGCGGAAGGTTCAGGTGTGTCATGGCTGCAGCTGGCGAGAGGCCTCTGAACGAGGTTCAGTTCCTTACCGTGGCGGAAGTCGCCTCGGTGATGCGAGTGTCGAAGATGACCGTGTACCGGCTGGTGCACAGCGGTCATCTGCCCGCGATCCGTGTGGGGCGGTCCTTCCGCGTCCCGGAGCAAGCGGTTCACGAGTACCTCCGCGAGAGTTACGTGGGGGTGGAAACCGCCTGACGGCAGGGCCGGGGCGATCCCCACAGGGCACTTCGGGATCCCTCCGGCCTCCTCGATTACGACCTCAGCGCTCGGACGGGTAGGCTGGCCCCTCGTAGGTCGTATGGGCCCATGGCGCCCAAACACCGAGTGATGAGAAGTGAGCGAGGGTAGTCGTGGGCTCTGTTATCAAAAAGCGGCGCAAGCGGATGGCAAAGAAGAAGCACCGCAAGCTGCTCAAGCGCACGCGCGTCCAGCGTCGCAACAAGAAGTAAGTTCGCGACGCGCACGCCGCGAGAGCGTTGCTGTGGCCCCCCACCGAACGGTGGGGGGCCACACGCATGTCGGCGTCGGGCCGCCGTGGTGCCGGCGCCGGCTCCTGCGTCCGGCTGCTTCGGTCACTTCGCGCATCGGGCGGTCATCACAGAGCAACAACAAACCGCTAAGTTGGCCCCACGGGGGAACGCGGCCGGGGGCAAGAGGTTCTGGAAGGAAGGCGCTGATCTTGGGCAAGGTCGTGCTCGTGACCGGAGTGGCCCGCCAGCTGGGGGGCCGGTTCGTCCGGCGGATCCAGCGGGACCCCGACGTGGACCGGGTCGTCGCCGTGGACGCGGTGCCGCCCGAGCACCATCTGGGCGGTGCGGACTTCGTCCAGGCCGACATCCGGCAGCCCGGCATCGCGCGGGTGCTCGCCGAGACGGGCGCCGACACGATCGTCCACCTCGACGTGACGGGCACACCGCTGGGCAGCGGCAACCGGGCCTCCCTGAAGGAGACCAACGTCATCGGCACCATGCAGCTGCTCGGTGCCTGCCAGAAGTCCCCGTCCGTGCAGCGGCTGGTGGTGAAGTCCAGCACGAACGTCTACGGCTCCGCGCCCCGCGACCCCGCCGTGTTCACCGAGACCACCCCGCCCAAGTCCCTGCCCAGCGGCGGCTTCGCCAAGGACACCGTCGAGGTCGAGGGTTACGTCCGCGGCTTCGCCCGCCGCCGGCCCGATGTGGCCGTGTGCGTGCTGCGGTTCGCCAACATCCTGGGCCCGACCGCGGACACCCCGCTCGCCTCGTACTTCGCGCTGCCCGTCCTGCCGACCGTGTTCGGCTACGACCCGAGGCTGCAGTTCGTGCACGAGGACGACGTGATCGAGGTGCTGCGGCTCGGCTCGCACGAACCCCGGCGGGGCACCCTCAACAGCGGCACCTTCAACATCGCCGGCGACGGTGTGCTGCTGCTCTCCCAGTGCTCCCGGCGCCTCGGCCGCCCCACCGTGCCCCTGCTGCTCCCGGCCGTCACCTGGGCGGGCTCGCTGGTGCGTACGCTGGGGATGACGGATTTCTCGCCCGAGCAGATCCGGCTGCTCACGCACGGCCGGGTGGTCGCCACGGGCCAGATGCGCGAGACGCTGGGATTCCAGCCCAAGTACACGACCGCGGAGACGTTCGCGGACTTCGCCCGCAGCCAGGGCCCCGGACTCCTTCCGCCGGAGGCCCTCGCGGGGGCCGTCGACCGGATCGCCGGCCTGCCCCTCGCGGGCGGCGGACACTCCCCGACGCAGAGCGCCAACTGAGGAGCGCATCAACGATGGCGGACGCCAAGGTCATTCCGTTCGACGACGACCGGTCCCGGGGGAGCGCGGCGCAGCGTCCCCAGCGGCGCCGGGGCGCCGGGAACCGCCGCCCGGGCACGGAGTCCGTGCCGGTGCGTGAGGTGCAGCCCCTGCCCACCAGGGCCGTTGTGCAGGAAGATGTTCCCGTGACTTCCGATGAACAGCCGCCAGAGCCTTCCGAGGACGGCGGGGGCGGGCTGGAACGGCGGATCGCGGGCGGCCTGGCGTTCCTGCGCCGCCGCCTCACCGGGGACTACGAGGTCGACGACTTCGGCTACGACGAGGAACTCACCGACCAGGTCCTGATGTCGCTGCTGCGCCCGTTGTACGACACGTACTTCCGGGTCGAGGTGAAGGGCATCGAGAACATCCCGTCCGAGGGCGGCGCCCTGATCGTCGCCAACCACTCCGGCACGCTGCCGATGGACGGCCTGATGATGCAGGTCGCCGTGCACGACAACCACCCGGCGGGCCGGCATCTGCGACTCCTCGCCGCGGACCTGGTGTTCATGCTTCCGGTCGTCAACGAGCTGGCCCGCAAGCTGGGCCACACCCTGGCGTGCGCGGAGGACGCGTCCCGGCTGCTGGAGCAGGGCGAGCTGGTCGGGGTGATGCCGGAGGGCTTCAAGGGCCTCGGCAAACCCTTCGCGGACCGCTACAAGCTGCAGCGCTTCGGCCGTGGCGGTTTCGTCTCGACGGCGCTGCGCGCGGGGACGCCGATCGTGCCCTGCTCGATCGTCGGGGCGGAGGAGATCTACCCGATGATCGGCAACGCCAAGACGGTCGCGCGGCTGCTGGGCTTCCCGTACTTCCCGATCACGCCGACGTTCCCCTGGCTCGGGCCGCTCGGGGCGATTCCGCTGCCGACCAAGTGGACGATCCAGTTCGGCGAGCCGATCCCCACGGACGGCTATCCGCCGGAGGCGGCGGAGGACCCGATGCTGATGTTCAACCTGACCGACCAGGTCAGGGAGCAGATCCAGCACACGCTGTACAAGCTGCTGGTGCAGCGGCGGTCGGTGTTCTTCTGAGTCTGTGCGGGTGTACGACTTCGGGGCGCCCCTTGCTGAAGGGGCGCCCCGAAGTCGTCTTATGGTCCGCGTCCTCTAGCCCGCGTCTTCGCTGTCGATGCCCAGGCCGGGCAGCAGGCCGGGCAGGAGGGGCGGGAGCGTCACATCCGGCTCGGGGACGGGTGTGTTGCCCTCCGCGGACGGGGAGGTGCTGGCCTCGCTGTCCTTCGGCGGGTCGAGCAGGCCGCCGGTGTTGCCGCCGAGCAGGCCGTCGCTGTCGCTGCCGGACCCGGCCGAGCGGCTGGGGCTGCCGCTGCCGGTGCTGTGCTCGTCGCTGTGCCTGCCGGCGCTGTCGCTGGGGTGGGTCGAGCGGCCGGTGCCCGAGGAACCGCTGGGAGCGGACTCGGAGGCGCCCTGCCGCTTGCCGTCGCCGCCGCCGGTGGCCGGGGGCTCGGGCAGCAGGGAACGCAGCGGGGCGACGTCCTCCTCTATGGCGTCGAAGACGGACGACACCTCGCGGCTGACGTCTCCGAGCTGGACGGGCAGTCGGTCGCGCAGTTCGCTCCAGGCCTCGCGGTGGGAGCTGGAGAACGCGGACAGGGCCTGGAGGGGCCCGAGTGAGTCCGGGTCGCGCTCGTAGGCCTCGCTGAGCAGCCGGTGGCCCTCCGAGGCGTCGTGCCGCATCCCGGACAGGGCGCGGCGGATCTCGCCGAGGGACTCGTGGTCCAAGGGGCCGCTGCGGCCGCGCTCCATGAGCCGGCGGGCTTCGCTGAGCCGGGTGGAGGCGTGGTCGAGATAGACCCGGCCGCGCTCGTCCGCCCCGTCGGCGAGGCCGAGCTTGACGTCCTCGATGCCGCGCTTGAGGCCGTAGAGCGAGTCGCCGGGCAGGGCGTCCGAGCTGGCGGCGGAGACTCCGCCGAAGGCGCTGGCGGCCACCCCGACGCTGAGCCCGCCCGCGGTGAGGCCCTTGGCGAGCCGGGAACGCGGCCGGAACTTCTTCAGTGCCTGCGCGCGGTGCGCTCCGCGGGCCCGGGAACGATGCTCGGGGACCGCGCCGTCCCTCGCCCCGCCGCCCGCGGTGCCCTCCTGCAGCATGGCCTCGAACGCGGCCACCAGCTGGGCCCGCTGGACGACCTTGACCTCCGGGTCGAGCTCCGGCTTGGGCAACGCGCCGAGCCCCGAGGCGAGCGCCAGATGGCGGGCCTGTTCGCTCGATTCCGCGATGGCCGGGGCCGGGGCCGATCCTTCGGGCTGCTCGGCCGCCGTGCCCTGCTCGGACTGCTCCTCCAGGGCCTGGGCGAAGGCGTTCGCCCGCCGGTGCGCCGATACGTTCGCGATCACTGGCGGCACCTCCTCTCGTCATGACGGTCGACTCCCCAGGGGGTCCTGAGGGTTGCACACCCTGACCACGACCGCACGATCGAGTGACCGGAGCCGACCAGGGGGTGACCACAGGGAGCCTGCATCCCGCACAACGAGCGGCGCGGCACTTGGGTTACGGACGTCGGCTGATCGGATGCCGAAGTCAACCGACTGTCACGGAACGTGAGTTGGGGGTCGCCGAGTGTGCCGGTCGGTCAGCGGGCGTCTTCCGGCAGGAGCCGCGCGAGGGTGCGGACGGCCCGGTACTGGAGCGTCTTGATGGCGCCCTCGTTCTTGCCCATCACCCGGGCGGTCTCGGCGACCGAGAGGCCCTGGAGGAAGCGGAGCGTCACGCACTCCTGCTGCTGGGGGTTGAGCCGCCGTACGGCGTCGAGCAGGGCGGCGTTGGAGAGGGACTCCAGGACGGAGTCCTCGGGGGAGCGCTCGACCTCGTTGGCGTCGAGCATCTCGCCGGTGGTGACCTCGAGGCGGAAGCGGCTGGACTTGAAGTGGTCCGCGACGAGGTTGCGGGCGATGGTCACGAGCCAGGCGCCGAAGTCACGGCCCTGCCAGGTGAAGGTGCCGATCCTTCTGAGCGCCCGCAGAAAGGTCTCGCTGGTGAGGTCCTCGGCGGTCGCCTTTCCCCCGACCCGGTAGTAGATGTACCGGTAGACGGTGTCGCTGTACTGGTCGTAGAGGCGGCCGAAGGCGTCGGACTCGCCGGCCTGGGCGCGCTCCACGAGGTCCATCATCCGGGCGCTGTCGCTGTCCGCGGCAGGCCGGCGTGGGGTGGCCGCGCCGGAGTGGCGCCCTCGCCTGCCGACCGCGGCGCTGCCGTCGGCCAGTGCGTAGCAAGGGCCTACGGGCGCGGCGGCGGCGAATGCGGGGACGGCGTACGCGGTGGGGACGAAGCCGCGCAACAGGTCGTGGACCGTTGCGCGCAGCGTAGCCAGGCCCGAGGCGTCAACCCCGACGTGTGGGTACACGGGACTCCCAGAGGCAGAGCTTCCATCACGTGCAGTGCGGGACCTTTCACTCGTCGTAGCGACGGAGAGGTACCGGTTTGCGTCTGAGGAGAATAACGCTTCGTGCAGGCCCTGCTACACCGAGTTGCTCAAATCATCGATTACGTCGCTTCCGTAACCGATTGACACCGGATCAAGTGCCGCAGGGTGACCGGTTGTTGATCGGAATCCTTCGGATAGGGGCTGAGTCCAGGGCGTGTTGTGGCCGTGTGCAGCCAAGAGGACTGGACACGAGGTTGTGGGGGTACGCCTGTTGGATTTACGGCGACTGTCAGGCCGCAAACATCGCTGTCCCGGTTTGATCGGACCGTCAGCGGCGGCGGCGGTGCAGGGCGATTGCGGCCGCCGTGCCGCCCGCGACCGCGCCGACGCCCGCCGCGGCCGGGATGCCGACCTTGGCCGCCTTGCGGCCCGTGCGGTAGTCGCGCAGGCGCCAGTCCAGCTCCCGGGCGTGCCTGCGCAGCTTGCTGTCCGGGTTGATGGCGTAGGGGTGGCCGACCAGCGAGAGCATCGGGATGTCGTTGTGCGAGTCGCTGTAGGCGGCGCAGCGGCCGAGGTCCAGACCCTCGGCGGCGGCCAGGGCCCGTACGGCCTCGGCCTTGGCCGGGCCGTGCAGGGGTTCGCCGACGAGTTTGCCGGTGTAGACGCCGTCGACGGACTCGGCGACCGTGCCGAGGGCGCCGGTCAGGCCGAGGCGGCGGGCGATGACCGTGGCGATCTCGACGGGGGCGGCCGTCACCAGCCACACCTTCTGGCCGGCGTCCAGGTGGGCCTGGGCGAGGGCGCGGGTGCCGGGCCAGATGCGCTCGGCCATGTACTCGTCGTAGATCTCCTCGCCGATCGACTGCAGTTCGGCGACGCGGTGGCCCTGGACGATCGACAGGGCCGAGTCGCGGGCCTCCTGCATGTGCTCGGGGTCCTCGACCCCGGCGAGCCGGAACCACGCCTGCTGCCAGGCGAACTTCGCCAGCTCGCGCGTCTCGAAGAACTTCCGCTTGTACAGGCCCCGTCCGAAGTGGAAGATGGCCGCGCCCTGCATGACCGTGTTGTCCAGGTCGAAGAACGCGGCGGCCCGGTCGTCGCCGTGGACCGGGAACTGCGCTTCCTCGGTCGTGCCGGCGACTTCCTGGGTGGACTTGCGGGCTGCCTCCGCCGAGGCCTCGCCAGCCAAAACGCTCCGCGCCGTGGCGGAGCGCCTACGGGGAGTGAGCCATCCGAGAGCGGCCATGGCGTGAGCATAGCCAGTTCGTTCGGGGGTTCCGGAGCCGAGAGGTTGGGGGCGTGTGAACTCTCGGCAAGCATGTCGTCAAAAGACCCCCCGTGGGACGGAGGCGGCCGGCGCGTCGGCCGGGGGCTTCTCGGCGTGTTCCGCTTGTCCGCGGGCGCGCGACAATGGCCGACATGAGTCCCCTCTTCCGTCGCAGGCCCTCCGGTGACCGGCTCGTCACGCTGATCCGCAAGCCCGGCTGTCATCTGTGTGATGACGCACAGGCCGTTGTGGAGAAGGTGTGCGGTGATCTGGGAGTCGCCTGGGAGCAGAAGGACATCACCGAGGATCGGGAACTGCACGACCAGTACTGGGAGCAGATCCCGGTCGTGCTGGTGGACGGCAGGCAGCACACGTTCTGGCGCGTGAACGAGGACCGCCTGCGCAAGGCGCTGACCGACTGATCCCGCCCGGTCAGCGACTGACCGATCAGTCCAAAAGAGGCCGCCGGGTCGCTTAGGATCGATGGTGGCTTGGTCTCGGGGGCGGGATTCACTGAGGAGAGTGTGCGGTTTTGCCCCCAGAAGACAAGGAGCGGTGGTGCTCCGGCACTGGTTCCCTGCGTGTGCGCCGGGGGCGCGTGACCCCGGTCACGTTGGCCGGGCAAATCGGACACCATCTTTGTGCACGCGTTCACAAAGACATAGCCTGCATTCGACGGGGCGGTCATGTAGGGACGTATGACCGCCTACAGCCCCGCTCTACCCGCAGGAGCACCGTGGCAACTGGCCGAACTCACCGACCGGCGACCCGCAGCCGAGGGATTCCCGAGGCCACCGTCGCCCGGCTTCCGCTGTACCTCCGCGCTCTGACCGCGCTGTCGGAGCGCTCCGTCCCCACGGTCTCCTCCGAGGAGCTCGCGGCCGCGGCGGGGGTCAACTCCGCGAAGCTGCGCAAGGACTTCTCCTACCTCGGCTCCTACGGGACCAGGGGTGTCGGCTACGACGTCGAGTATCTCGTGTACCAGATCTCCCGCGAACTGGGGCTCACCCAGGACTGGCCGGTTGTGATCGTCGGCATCGGCAACCTCGGCGCCGCCCTCGCCAACTACGGCGGGTTCGCCTCCCGTGGCTTCCGGGTCGCCGCGCTGATCGACGCCGACCCGGCCATGGCCGGCAAGCCCGTCGCCGGGATCCCCGTGCAGCACTCCGACGACCTGGAGAAGATCATCCAGGACAACGGCGTGTCGATCGGTGTCATCGCCACCCCCGCCGGTGCCGCCCAGGCGGTCTGCGACCGGCTGGTGGCCGCCGGTGTCACCTCCATCCTGAACTTCGCGCCGACCGTGCTGTCCGTCCCGGACGGCGTCGACGTGCGCAAGGTCGACCTCTCCATCGAGCTGCAGATCCTCGCCTTCCACGAGCAGCGCAAGGCCGGGGAGGAGGCCGCCTCCTCCGACGGCGGCGTCCCGGCCGCCGCCACCCGCAGCGACTCCGCCGACCAGGGGCCCGACGGGGACATGCCCGCCGTGATGCCGGCATGAGCCTCCTCGTCGTCGGACTCAGCCACCGCAGCGCCCCGGTCAGCGTCCTGGAGCGGGCCGCGCTGACCACGGACGCGCAGGTCAAGCTGCTCCAGGACACGGTCGCCGCCGAACCGGCCTCCGAGGCCGCGGTGCTCGCCACCTGCAACCGCATCGAGCTGTACGCCGACGTGGACAAGTTCCACGCCGGTGTCGCCGAGCTGTCCACGCTGCTCGCCCAGCACAGCGGGGTCGGCCTGGAGGAGCTCACTCCCTATCTCTACGTGCACTACGAGGACCGGGCCGTCCACCATCTGTTCTCGGTGGCCTGCGGCCTGGACTCGATGGTCGTCGGCGAGGGGCAGATCCTCGGCCAGATCAAGGACTCCCTGGCCCGGGCGCAGGAGCTGCACTCCGCCGGCCGCCTCCTGAACGACCTGTTCCAGCAGGCCCTCAGGGTGGGCAAGCGCGCCCACTCCGAGACGGGCATCGACCGCGCCGGCCAGTCCCTGGTCACCTTCGGTCTGGAGCAGCTGGCCCGGGGCGGGAACATACAGCGGTGGGCCCGGGGCAAGAAGGCCCTGGTCATCGGGGCCGGGTCGATGTCCTCCCTGGCCGCGGCCACGCTCGCGCGGGCCGGGGTCGCCGAGGTCGTCGTCGCCAACCGGACCTTCGACCGGGCCGAGCGCCTGGCGCAGATCCTCATGGAGGGCGACGACACGGACGTGGCGGCCCGCGCGGTACCGATGGAGTCGGTGCCGGCCGAGCTGACACGTGCCGACGTCGCCGTCTCCTGCACCGGCGCGACGGGCCTGGTCCTGTCGGCCGAGTCGGTCGCCGAGGCGATCGAGGGCCGTACGCCCGCGCCCTCGGCCGTGCCCGGCGAGGACGGCCCGGGCGGCGCGTCCGGCCCGGGTGCGCAGCGCAGCGGTCCGTCGGGCACCAGCCTCGGCAGCGAGGACGGCTGTCCCCTGGACCTGTCCGCCGTGCAGGGCACCGCCGGATTCTCCGTGCTGGGCGAGGCCGCCGTGGCCGGGATGGCCGCCGCCGACCTGGAGCAGCACGCGGCGTGGGTGGACAACGGCACGGTGGGTGGCGATCGGCGCGCGGCGGGCGCTTCGGCCCGGCCGGGACAGACCGGCACGCTCGACCCGGCCGCGGACACCGACGCCATCGCCGCCCTCGCCGCGACCGCCGCCACCGTCGGCCGGATCCCCGAGCGGCGCCGGCCCGAGCCGGTCGAGGAGCCGCAGCGGCCCGAGCCCGTGCTCTTCCTGCTCGACCTCGCCATGCCGCGCGACATCGACGCGGCCGTGCACCGGCTGGGCGGGGTGCGGCTGGTGGACATCGAATCGCTGGCGGAGGCCTCCGCGGACGCTCCGATGGCTGCCGATGTGGACCAGGTCCGGCGTATCGTCTCCGACGAGGTCGCGGCCTTCGGGGCAGCACTGCGGGCCGCGCACATCACGCCGACCGTGGTCGCCCTGCGCACCATGGCCGCCGACGTCGTGGCCGGCGAGATCGCCCGGCTCGACGGGCGGCTGCCCGGACTCGACGACAAGCACCGAGCGGAGATCACCCAGACCGTGCGGCGCGTGGTCGACAAACTGCTCCACGCGCCGACCGTGCGGGTCAAGCAACTCGCGGCCGAACCCGGCGGCGCCGGGTACGCGGACGCGTTGCGGACCCTGTTCGACCTCGACCCCGAGACGGTGGCCGCCGTCTCCCGGGCCGAGGAAAGCACCACCCAGAGAGACCGAGGGCCGGCATGAACGACACGCGTGAGCCGCTGGGGCGCGTCGGCGCCGAGGGCACGAGCGCGCGGAGGCCCGAAGGGCTGAGCACGGTCGAATCCTCGGCACCGGCTGAGGCGCCCTTGCGGGGAGCGGATGCACAAGGGGTGCTGAGGCTCGGCACCAGGCGGAGCAAGCTCGCCATGGCCCAGTCCGGCCAGGTGGCGGAAGCCGTCAGCCGGGTGACCGGGCGGCCCGTCGAGCTCGTCGAGATCACCACGTACGGTGACGTCTCGCGTGAGCAGCTCGCCCAGATCGGCGGCACCGGCGTGTTCGTCAACGCGCTGCGCGACGCGCTGCTCGCGGGCGAGGTCGACTTCGCGGTGCACTCGCTGAAGGACCTGCCGACCACGCAGCCCGACGACCTGGTCGTGGCCGCCGTGCCGGTGCGCGAGGACCCGCGGGACGTGATCGTCGCCCGGAACGGCCTGAAGTTCACCGACCTGCCCTCCGGGGCACGCATCGGCACAGGTTCCCCGCGCCGCATGGCACAGCTCAACGCGTACGCCCGCAGCCACGGCCTGGACATAGCGACGGTCCCGATCCGCGGCAACGTCGACACCCGCATCGGGTTCGTGCGCAGCGGGGAGCTGGACGCCGTCGTGCTCGCCGCCGCCGGACTGAACCGGATCGGCCGCGGTGACGAGGTGACCGACTTCCTGTCGGTCGACACGGTTTTGCCCGCCCCCGGCCAGGGGGCCCTGGCGATCGAGTGCGCCGCGGTCAACGCGGACCTCGTCGCCGCGCTCGCCGAACTCGACGACCCGTTCACACGGATCGCCGTGACGGCCGAGCGATCACTGCTCGCCGCCCTGGAGGCCGGTTGCAGCGCCCCCGTGGGCGCGCTGGCCGACCTTCCCCCGCTCTCGGCACCGCTCGAGCGGGGGGACCGCCAGGCCGACATGCAGATTGTCAAGGAAATGCGCCTGCGCGCCGTCGTCGGGACCACCGACGGCACGCGCATGGTGCAGCTGTCCACCACCGGTCCCGTGCCCGAGACGCACGACGGGGCAACGGCGCTCGGTCGCGAACTCGCGGCCCAGATGCTCGCCCAGGGCGCGGCCGGTCTGATGGGGGAGCGAGCACATTGAGCCCCACCACCCTTTCCGCCGGTCCTGAACACGGGCACGTCACCTTCCTGGGTGCCGGACCCGGAGATCCGGGACTGCTGACTCTGCGCGCCGTGGAGGCGCTGGCGAACGCGGACGTCCTCGTCGCCGAGCACGAGGTGCTCGACGTCGTACGTCAGCACGCCAGGCAGGGCGTCTCCGAAGTGCACACGGATCCGGATCCTTCCCAGGACCCGGCGCCGGGCACAGGAACGCCCCAGCTGACGGTAGTTGACGGCACGTCAACCACCGCCGCAGTCCCCGCGGTGCGGGATGCCGCACATCTTGTCATGGAGGCCGCGCGGGGCGGCAGGCGGGTCGTGCGTGCCGTGTCCGGGGACCCGGGCCTCGACACGTACGCCGCCGAGGAGATGCTGGCGTGCGCCGCCGCCGGGGTGCCCTTCGAGGTCGTCCCCGGCATCGCGAGCGCCGTCGGTGTGCCCGCCTACGCCGGTGTGCCGCTGCGGGACGCGCAGGGCGCGGACGTGCGGTTCGTCGACGCGCGGACGGCGTCGGACCGGTGCTGGACGGAGGTCGGGGCGTCGGACGGCACGGTCGTCGTCTCCACGACGCTGGACTCCGTCGCGGCGGCGGCCGGCGAGCTCGTCTCCGCCGGGCGCAAGCCGGACACCCCGATGACGGTCACCGTCGCCGGTACGACCACCCGGCAGCGCACCTGGACCGCCACGCTCGGCACGATCGCGCAGACGCTGAAGCAGGCCAAGGTGCTGCCCTCGCCCGACGGCGGCCGGCCGGTCATAGCCGTGGTCGGGGATCGCTCCGCCGCCGCCCAGCGCGACCAGCTCGCGTGGTTCGAGTCCAAGCCGCTGTTCGGCTGGAAGGTGCTCGTGCCGCGCACGAAGGAGCAGGCGGCTTCGCTCTCCGACCAGCTGCGGTCGTACGGGGCCGTGCCGCACGAGGTGCCGACGATCGCCGTCGAGCCGCCGCGCACGCCCCAGCAGATGGAGCGCGCGGTCAAGGGGCTCGTCACGGGCCGCTACGAGTGGATCGCCTTCACCTCGGTGAACGCGGTCAAGGCCGTGCGGGAGAAGTTCGAGGAGTACGGGCTCGACGCGCGTGCCTTCGCGGGCATCAAGGTCGCGGCCGTCGGCGAGCAGACGGCGAAGGCGCTGATCGCGTTCGGCGTGAAGCCCGACCTGGTGCCGAGCGGTGAGCAGTCGGCCGCCGGTCTGCTGGAGGACTGGCCGCCCTACGACCCGGTCTTCGACCCGATCGACAGAGTGTTCCTGCCGCGGGCCGACATCGCCACGGAGACGCTGGTCGCCGGGCTGATCGAGCTCGGCTGGGAGGTCGACGACGTCACGGCCTACCGGACCGTGCGGGCCTCGCCGCCGCCGGCGGAGACCCGCGAGGCGATCAAGGGCGGCGGCTTCGACGCCGTTCTCTTCACCTCGTCGTCCACCGTGCGGAACCTGGTCGGCATCGCCGGCAAGCCGCACAACGTCACCGTGATCGCCTGTATCGGCCCGGCCACGGCGAAGACCGCCGAGGAGCACGGGCTGCGGGTGGACGTGATGGCTCCCGAGCCGTCCGTGCACAAGCTGGCGGAGGCCCTGGCCGACTTCGGCGCGAAGCGCCGGCTGGCGGCGCTGGAGGCCGGGGACCCGGTGACACGGCCGAGCGAGCGGCGGCCGGGGGCGCGGCGCAGGCGCTCGACGACGTGACCGAACCTCACTGGCTGCGGCTACGCGGGCGTCACCGCGTGGCCGTAGCGCAGGAGGTTGTCCGGGTCGTAGACGGACTTGTCGTGGCGTAGGCGGGCGTAGACCTCCGGGGTCCAGGCGCGGGCGCGGTCCTGTTCGTCGCCCGGCGTGCCGTGGATGTTGACCATGGTGCGGCCCGTTCCGTACGGAGCCATGGCCGTGTGGAGGCGGCGCGTGGCCTGTTCGACGGCCTCGGCCACGGGCGGGGCGGGCATGATGCCGACCGACTCCATGAAGTACCCGGCGTCCCGGGAGCAGACGGCGTCCTCGACGGCGGACGGGCGGGCCAGTGCGCCGCCCATGTGCCGCAGGGAGGCCGCGAGGAGCGGGTGCTCGGCGCCGGCTCCGGGGCCGACCTGCTCCAGGAACGCATCGAGGGCGTCGGGGGTCAGGTCGCGCAGCAGCATGCAGCACTCGCGGGCCGGGAGCGGGTCCTGGGGTTCCATGTGGATGCGGTCCAGGTCCGTGTAGGCCATGTCCCCGACCAGGTCCACGGCCACGGGGGCGGCTGCCCGCAGCGGTGCGATCAGGGCGTCGCCCTCGGCCGGGTCGCCCGGCCACGCGATCGCGACCCGGGCCCAGAAGCCGCCGCGCAGGGGCTCGGGGATCTGGGGGATCGGCGGCAGGCGCAGCACCGAGAACATGCTGCACATCTCGTCCGGGACCGTACCGGTCCAGTCCGTCCAGGTGCGCAGCAGGGTCTCCGTGTGCTCGGCGTGCCAGTGGAGGCCGCCGCCGTAGAGCCGGGGGACGGGGAGCAGCTCGGTGACGAGCGAGGTGACGATGCCGACGTTGCCCTTGCCGCCGCGCAGCGCCCAGAACAGCTCCGGTTCGGCTTGGGGGTCCGACTCGTGCAGGTGGCCGTCCGGGGTGACGACCTGGAAGGAGCGGACCAGGTCGGCGGCGTAGCCGTAGGCCCGGCCGAGGACCGGGAGTCCGCCGCCCAGGGTGTAGCCGACGACGCCGGCGTCCGTGGAGGTGCCGCACAGGCCTGCCAGGCCGTGGGGGGCGGCCGCGGCCATGACGTGGCTCCACTTGGCGCCGGCGGCGATCGTGGCGGTGCGGGTGGTGGGGTCGACGTCGACGTCCGTCATGCGGGACGTGTTGATCAGCAGGCCGTGCTCGATCGGGTAGTTGGCGCCGTGGCCGGTGGCCTGGACGGCGACGGGGGTACGGGTGGCGCGGGCCCAGCGCATGGCGGTGACGACGTCGTCGGGGCCGGTGGCGCCTATCGCCACGTCCGGGGTGTGCAGGGAGGCCAGGTTGAAGCCGGTGACTTCGTCGGGATAGGCGGGGTCGCCGGGGCGTAGGACCGGGCCGTGGATCTCCGAGAGGGCGAAGAGATCGGGGGTGTGGGGGTGGGCTGTCATCGGGTCCTCCGTGGGGGTGTACGGAGGGACAGCGGCGGTGTGGGGGCCGTCGGGGTCCTTTTGTTTTCAGGATGGACCGGGGTGGGTGGGGGCGCATGGTGTGGCTGCGGGCTGCTTGGTGCTCGGTTGGGAGCTGGGGGCGGGTCGGTCCGCAGCCCGGCGTAGCGGGGTGCCGATGCGCCCACCCGTGCCGCCCCTGGCGGCACGCATGCCCGCAGCGGGGGCGGCGGGGCGGCTGCGCGTGCGCGTGGCGGGCCGACAGGGCGTCGGTATCGGGGGGTTTGGGGCGGGCGTAGCGTGGGGGCATGACGACGTACGGATCATTTCCCGGTTCTCGGCCGCGGCGGTTGCGGAGCAACGCCGTGATGCGTCGGATGGTCGCCGAGACCCGGCTGCACCCCGCCGATCTCATTCTTCCGGCCTTCGTGCGCGAGGGCGTCAGCGAGCCCGTGCCGATCGCCGCCATGCCGGGGGTCGTGCAGCACACCCGGGACAGTCTGAAGAAGGCCGCCGCCGAGGCGGTCGCGGCGGGGATCTCCGGCATCATGCTGTTCGGTGTGCCGGAGGAGTCGAAGAAGGACCCGTTCGGCACGCCCGGGACCGACCCGGACGGGATCCTCCAGGTCGCCCTCCGCGACGTGCGCGCCGAGGTCGGGGACGACCTGCTCGTCATGTCCGACCTGTGCCTCGACGAGACCACCGACCACGGGCACTGCGGTGTCCTGGACGAGCAGGGGCGGGTCGACAACGACGCGACCCTGGAGCGGTACGCCGAGATGGCCCAGGTGCAGGCCGACGCCGGCGCCCATGTCGTCGGGCCCAGCGGGATGATGGACGGCCAGATCGGCGTCATCCGCGACGCCCTCGACCAGATCGGGCGGGAGGACGTCGCGATCCTCGCCTACACCGCCAAGTACGCCTCCGCCTTCTACGGGCCCTTCCGCGAGGCCGTCGGCTCGTCGCTGCAGGGGGACCGGAAGACGTACCAGCAGGACCCCGCGAACGCGCGGGAGTCGCTGCGGGAGCTCGCCCTCGACCTGGAGGAGGGCGCCGACATGGTGATGGTCAAGCCGGCCGGGCCCTACCTGGACATCCTCGCCCGGGTCGCGGACGCCGTGGACGTGCCGGTCGCCGCCTACCAGATCTCCGGCGAGTACTCGATGATCGAGGCCGCCGCCGAAAAGGGCTGGATCGACCGGGACCGGGCGATCATGGAGTCCCTGACGGGCATCCGCCGGGCCGGTGCGCGCAACATCCTCACCTACTGGGCCACCGAAGTGGCCCAGAAGCTCAAGGACCGGTAGGGCGGCGCTCAGTAGGACAGCGCGTCGTCCATGTCGCGCAGCCAGTAGGTGACCTTCAGGGTGCTGTCGTAGTACACGCCCTTGGCCGGCAGGGCCGGGATCGCCGAGGGGCCGCCGTCGCTGTCGGGCGTGTAACCCTGGAAGCCGACCGTGAGCTTGTGGCCGGTGGTGCCCCATTCGCCGCTGCCGTCGGCCGCCGACAGCGAGACGCCCGCGTAGCCGGACTCGCCGGGGGCCAGGGTCGTCACCGCCTGCGGCTGGGACTCCTTGATGGCCTGCGGGACCCACTGCATCTCGTCGAAGCGCAGCACCGGGTAGTAGGTGAGGTCGCACGTCTTCGAGCCGGTGTTCTTCACCGTGATCAGCATGTGGTTGAGGGGGCGGCGGACCGGCTGCGCGGTGACGGTGGTGTTGGAGCCGTTGCAGGGGACGCGGGCCGCGGCAGCGCCCTTCCCGCCCTTCGCCGCCGTCCCGCTCGTCGCGGCGGACTTCGAGGCCTGCCGGCTCTTGGTGGCCTGAGTCGCCTGCGGGTCCTTCGCGCCCTGCGTGTCCTTCGTGCCTTCCGGAGCCTGAGCGGTCCGCGTGGCCTGCTCGGCCGTGACGGTCGCCGAGGCCGGCTCGGAGCGGGCGGCGCCCTCGTCCTTCGTGCCCGTGCCGTCCTGGCACGCCGTCAGGGCGAGGGCGGCCAGGAGGGCGGCGGGGAGGGCGTGGTACGTGCGCATGTCTGTGTTTCCTTTCGGACAAAGGCGGTGGGCAAGCAGGCCCGGGTGCGCCGCGCCGTCGGTGGTCCCGGCAGCGGCGTGCTTGGATGACCAGAGCTTGTGCGGTGATCCGTCCCGGCTGCCAGACCCGGCGGCCCATCAGGGACGTTGGAACGCCCGCACATGCTCTGACCAGGGAGAACGACCATTCCCTGGAACGGGGGAACGGGACACGGGGCATGGAGGAACGGTGTCGGAGGGGACGACCACGGCGGAATTCGCCGCGCTGTTGGGGGAGTTGAAGGAGCGCTCCGGGCTGAGCTACGGGGTGCTCGCCAAGCGGCTCCACATGAGTACGTCGACGCTGCACCGGTACTGCAACGGCGATGCCGTGCCGACCGATTACGCGCCGGTGGAGCGGCTCGCCAGGCTGTGCAAGGCCTCGCCGGGGGAGCTCGTCGAGCTGCACCGGCGGTGGGTCCTGGCGGACGCCGCGCGGGCACGCAAGGGGAGCGGCGCCACGGGCAGTGGCGGCAAGGGGAGCAGTAGCGAGGAAAGCGGCGGCAAGGGGAGCAGCAGCGAGGAGAGCGGCGGCGATTCGGAGGCGGCCCTTGCCGGGGCCGGCGCCCCGGCATCGGGCGCAGTCGAGGCCGTGGACACCGACGCCCCCGCGCCGGAGCCCTCCGTACGTCGACGCCCCCGCCGCGCCCTCCTCGTCGGTGTCGCCGTAGCCGTGGCCCTCGGTGGGGTCGGTCTCGCCGTGGCCGTCCCACTGGACGGTTCGGACGACGAGGGGCGGCGCGCGACGGCGGTGGCCACCGGCGGTGGCGGCGGGCCGGAGGGGCACGGCCCGGCGGCCTCCGTCCGGCCGTCCGCCGGTTCGTCCTCCGCGGGCGGCGAGAACAAGGACCGGGAAGGGGAGAACAAGCACAAGGGCGAGGACGGAGGGAAGAAGGAGAAGCCGGGTGCCTCAGCACCCGCCGCCCCGGACTCCGCCGGCGGAGGTTCCGACCGCCGCGGCCGTGACACCGCCCCCGCCGCCGCTCCTCTCACCGTGACCACGGAACCGCACGCCTGGGAGAGCCCCTGCTCCCAGCGCTACCTGGTGAACCTGCCGCCCGGGCAGGTCCGCCCGCCGCCGGTCGAGACGGACGCGCCCGGCTGGGTGGCGGCCATGGGGGCCGTGCCGTCGGGGGAGCAGCTGCTGAAGCTGACGGTGCAGGGGAAGGGCGAGGAGACCGTGGTCGTCAAGGATCTGACGGTCCGGATGACCGGCAAGCGGGCGCCGCTCGCCTGGAACGACTACGCCATGGGGTATCCGGGCGTCGGCTGCGGCGGCGGTGTGCCGACCCGGTTCTTCACGGTCGCCCTCGACGCCACGCGCCCCGGGGTCGTGCCCGAGGCGGGCCACGCGGACTTCCCCTTCAAGGTGAGCGAGTCCGACCCGGAGGTGTACTACGTCCGGGCCGACGCCTCCGCGTACGACGTCAGCTGGTACCTGGAGCTCAAGTGGTCCAGCGGCGGCCGGACGGGCACGCTGACCGTGGACGACCACGGCCGGCCGTTCCGTACGAGCGGCAACAACGGGCGTCCGGCCTACGAGTTCCCGCTGGGCGGCGAGAAGTGGGTCGAGGAGGGGACCACGGAGTAGTCGGGCGGGTCGGCCTCAGTGGAACTCGTGGACCAGCTCGATCCTCCCGACGATGTGGGCGTTGAACTCGTCCAGTTCCTCGGCCGGGACCCACAGTTCCAGGATGGTGCGGCCACCTGCCTGCTGGACCGGGTAGCGGGTGAGGAAGGCGGTGTCGACCTCGAAGCGCGTGACGTGCCGGCACCGTCGTGCTTGACGTCCCAGTCCCGGGCGATCTTGATGGCGTAGTCCTCGTTGAGGACCGGGTAGAAGATCGGCTGCTCGGGGAGACGGGGCGGCCAGGCGCGCCCCTGCGGAGGAGGATCGACAGCAGCAAGGCGCACCCGGCGCGGGTCTGCCGGTGGGCAGCCCGGTGCCGATGTCGAGGAACTGCCGGATGCCGTGCTGCCCCACGAGCGTGGTCACCGCCCGCCGGAGGAAGTCGCGGTTGTGCCGGACGTCGAGGTACCCGCGCATCAATGTGTACGCGGCGATCGGCGCCAAGGCGTGAGCCACGGCCGCGCGGGTGACTGGCGGGGCGTCCGGATCCCGGAAACCTGCTTGTAGACGGCACGTACTTGCCTAGGCTGCGGGGCGTCAGGCGTCACCGCAGCCGAAGGAGCCGTGTCATGACCGTCGCCGAGCCCCTGCCCACCCACGCTCCCGTGCCGCCCCTGGCCGCGCGGGCGCAGGCCGTCGGCGGCTCTCCCGTACGCGACATCCTCGCCGTCACCGCCCGCCCCGAGGTGATCAACTTCGCGGGCGGGCTCCCGGCGCCGGAGCTGTTCGACGCCCAGGGCATCGCCGCCGCCTACGAAGCCGTGCTCGCCGAGGCGCCCGCGCGGGCCCTGCAGTACTCCACCACCGAGGGCGAACCCGCGCTGCGGGACGCGCTCGCCGCCCGCACCACCGCGCGCGGCCTGCCGACCGGCCCCGACGACCTGCTCGTCACCACCGGCTCCCAGCAGGCCCTCTCGCTCCTGGCCACCGCGCTCCTCGAACCCGGGGACACCGTCCTCGTGGAGAACCCCTGCTATCTGGCGGCCCTCCAGGCGTTCGGCTTCGCCGGGGCGCGGATCGTGGCCGTGCCCGGCGACGAGCACGGCCTCGACCCGGGCGCCCTGGAGGAACTCGTCGTACGCGAGCGGCCCAAGCTGCTCTACACCGTGCCCACCTTCCAGAACCCCACCGGCCGGACCCTGCCCGCAGCGCGCCGCGCCGCCGTGGCCGCCGTCGCCGCCCGGCGCGGACTGTGGATCGTCGAGGACGACCCCTACGGCGAACTGCGCTACGACGGCGAGCGCGTGCCGTGGATCGCCGCCCACCCGGGCGCCGAGGACCGGACCGTGCTGCTCGGCAGCTTCTCCAAGGTCATGGCGCCCGGGCTGCGGCTGGGCTGGCTGCGGGCGCCCCTGGAGCTGCGGCGCGCCTGTGCCGTCGCCAAGCAGGCCGCCGACCTGCACACCCCGACCGTCAACCAGCTCGCCGCGGCCCGGTACCTGGCCGACAACGACCTGGACGCCCATGTCGCCCGCGTCGCCGGCGTGTACCGCGAACGCCGCGACGCGATGCTCGCCGGACTGGCCGGGGCGCTGCCCGGCGGGTCGGTCTGGAACCGGCCCGAGGGCGGCATGTTCCTCTGGGCACGCCTGCCGGAGCCGTACGACACGACGGCCCTGCTGCCGCAGGTGGTCCGGCAGGACGTCGCCTACGTCCCCGGCGCGCCCTTCTACGCCGGCCCGCCCGACCGGACGACCCTGCGCCTGTGCTTCGTGACGCAGACACCGCAGGAGATCGGCGAGGGCCTGCGCCGACTGGGCAAGGGACTCGGCCCCGCAGGGAGCGCCACGTCCGCCGGCTGAAACCACCGAGGGCGGCACCCCCTGGGGGAGTGCCGCCCTCGGCTCGGTTGCACAAGAACCCGGCGTCAGAGTCGTTCGGGCGTCCGGATGCCCAGCAGGGCCATGCCGCGGTGGAGCGTGCGGGCCGTGACGTCGCAGAGGAACAGGCGGTTCTCGATCTGCTCCTGCGTCTCGGCCTTCAGGACCGGGCACTTGTCGTAGAACGTCGTGAACAGGGACGCCAGCTGGTACAGGTACGCCGCCAGCTTGTGCGGGGCGTACTCCGCGGCGGCTTCGAAGACCGTGTCGCCGAAGGCGTCCAGGTGCAGACCGAGCGCCCGCTCCGCCGGGGCGAGTTCGAGCTCCGGGTGCGCGACCGGCTTCGTCTCGCCGGCCTTGCGCAGGATCGACTGGATCCGGGCGTACGCGTACTGGAGGTAGACGGACGTGTCGCCGTTCAGTGACACCATCTGGTCCAGGTCGAACTTGTAGTCCCGGTTCGGCGACGTCGAAAGGTCCGCGTACTTCACGGCACCGATGCCGACCTGCGCGGCCCGCTCCTGGATCTCTTCCTCGGTGAGGTCCTGCGCCTTCTCCCGTACGACCTCGGCGGCCCGCTGCACCGCCTCGTCCAGCAGATCCTCCAGCCGTACGGTCTCGCCCTCACGCGTTTTGAACGGCTTGCCGTCCGCGCCGAGAACCGTGCCGTAGCCCATGTTGTGCGCGGTGACGTGCTCGCTCAGCCAGCCGGCCCGGCGGGCCGTTTCGAAGACCATCTTGAAGTGGAGCGACTGGCGTACGTCCACGACGTACAGCAGCGTCGTCGCCCGCAGGTCGAAGACGCGGTTGCGGATCGCCGTCAGGTCGGAGGCCGCGTAGCCGAAGCCGCCGTCCGCCTTCTGCACGATCAGCGGGACCGGCTGGTCGTCCTTTCCGCGGATCTCGTCGAAGAACACCACGAGCGCACCCTCGGAGCGCACCGCGACTCCCGTCTCCTCCAGGAGGCGGGCGGTCTCGGGCATGCCCTCGTTGTAGGCGGACTCGCCGACGATCTCCTCGTCGCGGATCTCCATGTCGAGCTTCTCGAAGACGGAGTAGAAGTAGACCTTCGACTCGTCCACGAACTGCTGCCACAGCTCGAGCGTCTCCTTGTCACCGGACTGCAGGGCGACGACCCGCTTGCGGGCCCGCTCCTTGAACTCCTCGTCCGCGTCGAAGAGCGCACGCGACGCCTTGTACACCCGGTTCAGGTTGCTCATCGCCTGCTGGCCGTCGACGTCGGCCGCGGGCGCCAGCTCGCCGGGGTGCTCGAACAGGTACTGGATGAGCATGCCGAACTGGGTGCCCCAGTCGCCGATGTGGTGCCGGCCGATCGTCTTCTCGCCGGTGAAGTCGAGCATGCCGCGCAGGGCGTCGCCGATGACCGCCGACCGCAGGTGACCGACGTGCATCTCCTTCGCCACGTTCGGCTGGGCGTAGTCGACGACCGTGATGCCCGCGTTCTCCTTCAGCGGCACCCCGAGACGCTCGCCGTCCGCGTGCCGCACGGCGAGGTTCTCGGTGATCGCGCGGTCGGTGACCGTGATGTTGAGGAAGCCGGGGCCGGAGACCTCGACGTCCTTGATCAGCTCACCCGACTCGACCCGGGAGACGACCTGCGTGGCCAGCTCGCGCGGGTTGGCCTTCTCCTTCTTCGCGAGGGCCAGGATCCCGTTGGCCTGGAAGTCGGCCCGGTCGCTTCGTCGCAGCAGCGGGTCCGCGGAGCCGGCCTGCGGCAGAGCCGCCGACAGGGCCGCCGCGAGGCGCTGGTGGACGGAGTCGCTGAGGGACGTGACCGAGGCCATAGGTAAGGGTGCCGTTCTCCTCGAGGGAATCGATAGACACGGCCAGTATTCCATGCGGGTAAAGCCGTTTTTCCGGGCGCGAGGGGGTCTGGGACAATGGTGCGGTCAGCCGTGCGACCGTACCGGCTGCCCGATGCAGAAAGAAGGACGTGCCGATCGTGGCTCAGAGCACCGAGACCACCGACTGGGTCTCCCGTTTCGCGGATGAGGTCATCGAGGAGTCGGAGCGCCGGGCCCCGGGCAAACCCGTCGTCGTCGCGTCCGGGCTCTCCCCGTCCGGGCCCATCCACCTCGGGAACCTTCGCGAGGTCATGACCCCGCACCTCGTCGCCGACGAGATCCGCCGCCGGGGCCATCAGGTGCGCCACCTGATCTCCTGGGACGACTACGACAGGTACCGCAAGGTGCCCAAGGGCATCGCCGGGGTCGACGAGGAGGCCTGGCAGGAGCACATCGGCAAGCCGCTGACGTCCGTCCCGGCGCCCAAGGGCTCCCCCCACCCGAACTGGGCCGAGCACTTCAAGGCCGCGATGATCGAGTCGCTGGCCGAGCTGGGCGTGGAGTTCGACGGCATCAGCCAGACCGAGCAGTACACCTCCGGGGTGTACCGCGAGCAGATCCTGCACGCGATCAAGCACCGCGCCGACATCGACGCGATCCTCGACCAGTACCGCACGAAGAAGGCCCCGGCCAAGAAGCAGCAGGGCCAGAAGCCGGTCGACGAGGCCGAGCTGGAGGCCGCCGAGGGCTCCGGCGCGGCCGGTGAGGACGACGGCAGCTCCACCGCCGCCGGGTACTTCCCGTACAAGCCGTACTGCGGCAACTGCGAGAAGGACCTCACCACCGTCACCTCCTACGACGACGACTCCACCGAGCTGACGTACGCCTGCACCGCGTGCGGCTTCTCGGAGACGGTCCGGCTGGAGGAGTTCAACCGCGGCAAGCTGGTCTGGAAGGTCGACTGGCCGATGCGCTGGGCGTACGAGGGGGTCGTGTTCGAGCCCTCCGGTGTCGACCACTCCTCGCCCGGGTCGTCGTTCCAGGTCGGCGGGCAGATCGTCGGCATCTTCGGCGGGAAGCAGCCGATCGGGCCGATGTACGCCTTCGTCGGGATCTCCGGCATGGCCAAGATGTCCTCCTCCAAGGGCGGCGTGCCCACCCCGGCCGACGCCCTGCAGATCATGGAGCCGCAGCTGCTGCGCTGGCTGTACGCCCGCCGCAGGCCCAACCAGTCCTTCAAGGTCGCCTTCGACCAGGAGATCCAGCGGCTCTACGACGAGTGGGACCGGCTGGACGCCAAGGTCGCCGACGGCAGCGCCCTGCCGGCCGACGTGGCCGCGCACTCCCGCGCGGTGCGCACCGCGGCCGGTGAGCTGCCCCGGACGCCCCGGCCGCTGCCGTACCGGACGCTTGCGTCCGTCGCGGACATCACCGCCGGGCACGAGGACCAGGCGCTGCGCATCCTCAGCGAGCTCGACCCCGAGCAGCCGCTGACCTCCCTCGACGAGGCGCGCCCGCGCTACGACAAGGCCGAGGCCTGGATCAACACGCACGTCCCCGCCGACCAGCGGACCATCGTGCGGGACGAGCCGGACGCCGAGCTGCTGAAGTCGCTCGACGAGCAGGGCCGCGCGTCGCTGCGGCTGCTGCTGGACGGGCTGGCCGACCACTGGTCGCTCGACGGGCTGACGCACCTGGTGTACGGCGTGCCGAAGGTGCAGGCCGGGTTCTCCGCCGACGCCACGCCGAAGGAACTGCCGCCGGAGATCAAGACCGCCCAGCGGTCCTTCTTCGCGCTGCTGTACCACCTGCTGGTGGGCCGCGACACCGGTCCGCGGCTGCCCACGCTGCTGCTGGCGGTGGGGCAGGACCGGGTGCGGGCGCTGCTCGCGGCGTAGCGGATCCGTCGCCGTGACGACGGAGAAGGGGCCCTCTCCGAGGGCCCCTTCTCCGTGTGTGCCGGTTGCGCGTCAGGCGATGTGCTCGTCCGTCAGCTCCGCGTTGAGGCGGTTGGAGAAGCGATTCACCATGCGCTTGGACTCCGCCTCCTCCAGCGTGACGCCGTACGTCGCCTCGACGTCGGCGATAAACCCGCGCGGGGTGGGTGCTCCGTTCCCGCTCTTGATCGACTCGCGGAAGATCTGGTAGTACGCCTCCTCGTCCGGCTCCGGGGCGGGGGGTGTGCCGCCGCCCTCACCCAGTTCACGGGTGCGGCCCGGGACCACCGGGATCGGGAAGCTCCCGGTGTCCTCCGGGGAGAAGCCCTCCTGCGGCCGGTCGGGATACTGCTCGGCCCCCCGGGTCTCGGGATACCGCTCGGCCCGCGGGGGCTCGGCGATCCACTGGGCGTACTGGTCGGGGTCGTAGGCCGGGTCGTAGCCGCCCTGGTACTCGACGTCCCGGGGGGTGTTGAACCAGGGGCTCTCGTCCGGTTCCGGTGCGGGGCCGGGCTGCTGTGCGTCGGGGCTGCCGTCGAACTCCGGACGCCGCCCGCCGCGGGGTGCCGCCGCGCCCGCCTGTGCCGCCGCGGCGACACGGCTGTTCGCAGCGAGGGCGGCGTCCGCCCCGAGCGCCTTCGGCTCCGCCGCGAGCGTCCTCGGCTCCGCCGCGTCCAGGGCCTGCTGAGGGGCCGGTGGCAGCAGGGCCGGCTCGATGCCCGCCGCGGCCAGGCCAGCCGGGGCCGTCTCCGCCAACGGCACGCCGTACTTCGCCAGCCGCAGCGGCATCAGTGACTCCACCGGTGCCTTCCGGCGCCAGGCGCGTCCGAAGCGGGACCGCAGCCGGGCCTGGTAGACCAGCCGCTCCTGCTCCAGCTTGATCACCTGGTCGTAGGAGCGCAGCTCCCACAGCTTCATGCGGCGCCACAGGAGGAACGTGGGGACCGGGGAGAGGAGCCAGCGGGTGAGGCGGACTCCCTCCATGTGCTTGTCGGCCGTGATGTCGGCGATCCGGCCGATCGCGTGCCGGGCCGCCTCGACCGCGACCACGAACAGCACCGGGATCACCGCGTGCATGCCCACACCGAGCGGATCCGGCCACGCGGCCGCGCCGTTGAAGGCGATCGTCGCCGCCGTCAGCAGCCACGCCGTCTGGCGCAGCAGGGGGAACGGGATCCTGATCCAGGTGAGGAGCAGATCCAGGGCCAGCAGGACGCAGATGCCCGCGTCGATGCCGATCGGGAAGACGTAGGAGAAGTTCCCGAAGCCCTTCTTGATGGCCAACTCGCGGACCGCCGCGTACGAACCGGCGAAGCCGATACCGGCGATGATCACGGCGCCGGCCACGACCACGCCGATGAGAACGCGGTGCATCCGAGTCAGCTGCAGTGGCGCGGCCACCCGTACTCCCCTCCCCTTGCGTGTTGTTGCGCGCAACAGGGTGGCACATGTGTACGGGGAACGGGTGGCCGGTTCCCGTCGAGACGTCTCAGGGACTGCTCACGGACGGCTCACGGACTGCTCAGCTCTTCGCCGCGGGCTTCTTCGACGGCGAGGCCGACGTGCCCTTCGAGGGCTCGTCCGAGGCCTCCTTGGAAGCCGGCTTCGAGGGCGACTTCGACGACGACTTCGACGGCTGGGACGGGGCGCCGTCCGCCGTGCCGCCGCCCTTGCCGTTCGCGGCCGACACCGCCTCCACGGCCTCCTTGACGGCCTTCTTAGCGTCCTTCAGCAGGTCACCGCCGTCCGGCGTCTTGTCCCCGGCCAGGCCGGCGCCGTTGTAGTCGAGCGTGACCACGACGTTCTCGACGCGCGCCACGACCGTCTGCTGCTTGAAGGTGCCTTCCTTCTTCTTCAGGTCGTAGTGCACGGCCGTCGCCCGGTCACCCGTACCGGTCACCGGCTCCGTCTTGACGCTCTTCGCGCCTTCGACGGCCTGGGCCTCCTGGACCTGCTTCTCGAAGTACTCCTGCGCCAGCTTGTCGCCCGGACCGAGGGTGACGTCCGACTCGAAGCGCAGCATCGACACGTTCAGCCAGCGGAACTGCGAACCCTTGACGCCGTTGTTGTCGAGGCTGTTCCAGGAGCAGCTGGCACGCGTCGAGATGTCGTCCGACTTGCCCTCCTTGCCGGACTTGCTCTCCGGCACGAGGTCCTTCAGCGTCTTCTTCGGAAGCGCCTTGCACGCCTCCGGAAGCTTGTCGTACGCCGCCGCCTTCACGGTCGGTGACGGGCTCGCCGACGCCGACGCCGACGCCGCGGCCTCGGCCTTGTCCGTGCTGTCACCGGAGCCGGAGTCCGAGGAGCAGCCGGCGGCGACCAGCATCACGGGGACGGCGGCCGCGCAGACAAGGACGCGGCTCAGGCGCTTCGCTCGCTGGTCTCGCTCTACTCGCTGTGCTCGTCGCTGCATGGTTCCTTCACTCATGACGCTCGTGATTCCCTGCGGTCGGAACGGGTCCGAGTGGTCACCGTACGCGGTGAGGCAGCGGCGTGTTCTTCCTTCGGGCGCTTTGCGCGGGGCCGTGAAGGGGCCGTGAAGGGGCCTCAGTCGCCCAGTGACTCCGCCAGTTGGGAGGCCAGTTTCTGCGCCCTGTCCTGCATTTCCTTGCTGTCCGGGACGACTCCGACGGTCGCCGGCTGCTCCGCGTACTCGATGGTCACGATGACGTTGGACGTGCGGAACGCCACAGTCACCGTCCGCTGCTCGGCCGTCGAACCGGAACGGTTCAGCCCGTCGTCGAGGAACGCCTCGTCGCCGAGGTCCTCCAGGACCCGGGGCTGCAGCTCGGTCGGCGTCGCGGAAGGGGACGCCGAGGGCGAGGAGGAGGAGCCGGACGGGGCCGGGGAGCCGCTCGACGAGGCGGCCGAACCGCTCGCCGTGGCGCCGGCCGAGGGCGCCGTCTGCGTGGCGGTCGGCTCGGGCAGGTGGGCCGCGGCCTCCCGCTCCGCGAAGAGCTGCTCGGCCTGGCTGTCGTCACTGACGGCGTTGTCGTAGGAGACGACCCGCTCGAAGTCGATCAGCAGGTGGTCGGTGGCCGCCGGGGAGTCCACCTTCCAGCGGCAGCCGACCTTCCGGTCGGTGTCGAAGGTGGTCGTCGGCTCACCCTTATAGGCCTTCTCGCGCTGCTCCTCGTCCCTGATCTGCGCGATGCCGGGGAGGAGTTCGTCGAGCGTGCTGTCGCCGGCCTCGGCGCAGGGGTCGGGCAGGGTGCGGTAGCGGCCGGGCTCGGCGGCGGGTGAGGCCGTGCCGGTGTCGCCGGGGTTGGTGTCGTCCGTCGGGCCGCCGTCGGCCGAGCCGCCGGTGCAGCCGGCCAGAACCGCCGCGAGGAGCACGGCGATACCGGGCACGCACGCCTTCCGTTGCACGTGGTGGCTCCTCTCGACACGGATATTGGCTTGCCGCCGTACGGCGGGCGATGGACACAATGTGTATCGCACGCACTGCCGTGGACGCCGGTCCGATTTCCTTTTCGTCGACCTTGGCTCCGGTATTTGCTGTTGAGGACTTCTGTTCGTTTACGGGGGATTGAGGACGCTATGTCGTATGTAGAGATACCGGGTGCGAAGGTACCGATCCGGATGTGGACCGACCCGGCCTCGGTCGAGGAGGGCGCGCTCCAGCAGCTCCGGAACGTCGCCACGCTGCCGTGGATCAAGGGCCTGGCCGTGATGCCCGACGTGCACTACGGCAAGGGTGCGACGGTCGGTTCGGTCATCGCCATGCAGGGCGCGGTGTGCCCGGCGGCGGTGGGTGTCGACATCGGTTGCGGAATGTCGGCGGTGAAGACATCCCTGACGGCGAACGACCTGCCCGGCGACCTGTCCCGGCTGCGGTCGAGGATCGAGCAGGTGATTCCGGTGGGGCGGGGGATGCATGACGACCCGGTGGATCCGGGGCGGTTCCACGGGCTGGCCACCGCGGGGTGGGACGACTTCTGGTCGCGGTTCGACGGGGTGGCGGAAGCGGTCAAGTTCCGTCAGGAGCGTGCCGCGAAGCAGATGGGAACACTCGGCGGCGGAAATCATTTTGTCGAGGTATGCGCGGATACGACCGGATCTGTCTGGCTGATGCTGCACTCCGGCTCCCGGAACATCGGCAAGGAGCTGGCCGAGCACCACATCGGCGTGGCCCAGAAACTCCCGCACAACCAGGGCCTGGTCGACCGCGACCTCGCCGTCTTCGTCGCGGACACCCCGCAGATGGCGGCGTACCGCAACGACCTGTTCTGGGCGCAGGAGTACGCCAAGCACAACCGCTCGATCATGATGGCGCTCCTGAAGGACGTGGTCCGCAAGGAGTTCAAGAAGGCCAAGCCCGCCTTTGAGCCGGAGATCAGCGCGCACCACAACTACGTGGCCGAGGAGCGCTACGAGGGCATGGACCTGCTGGTGACCCGCAAGGGCGCGATCCGGGCCGGCTCCGGCGAGTACGGGATCATCCCCGGGTCCATGGGCACGGGTTCGTACATCGTCAAGGGCCTCGGCAACGCCAAGTCGTTCAACTCGGCCTCGCACGGCGCGGGTCGGCGCATGAGCCGCAACGCGGCCAAGCGCCGGTTCACCACGAAGGACCTGGAGCAGCAGACCCAGGGCGTGGAGTGCCGCAAGGACTCCGGCGTGGTCGACGAGATCCCCGCCGCCTACAAGCCGATCGAGCAGGTCATCGACCAGCAGCGGGATCTCGTGGAGGTCGTGGCGAAGCTGAAGCAGGTCGTCTGCGTGAAGGGCTGACGCTCAAGGGCCGGGTTCAGGCCGCGGCCGGTACTCGTCCGGTGCGCAGGCGCCACCTTCGGAGATTGCAGCTTTGCGCGGTCCTGCCGAGCACTTACGTCGCGGCCGTTGGGCTGTGGAGTTTCAGCAGGATGGGGCCCTCATGGTCCTCTCAGCGGCGTTTCGCTCCCAAGACAGAGGTAGGCCGCCACGGCCGCGTCGGCCCTCGGCCGGGATGCCCGTCCCGGCCGGGGCCGTCGTTTTGACGATGTGACGTGAGCTTGGATCGGCAGTTCAAGCGCCGTTCGGATGAACGACGATGTTCACGCCTGTGAGTGAGAATGCGGCCTCACAACGCCCGGTGCACCTTTGTGTTCGACGCCTGGGCTCGGGGGCGCAGGACCAGGAGGTCGACGTTGACGTGGGCGGGGCGGGTGATCGCCCAGGTGATCGTTTCGGCGACGTCGTCGGCCGTGAGGGGGTCGGCGACGCCCTGGTAGACCTTGGCCGCCTTCTCCTCGTCACCGCCGAAGCGGGTCAGGGCGAACTCGTCCGTCTTGACCATGCCGGGGGCGATCTCGATCACGCGGACCGGCTGTCCGACGATCTCCAGGCGCAGGGTCTCGGCGAGGACGTGGGCGCCGTGCTTCGCGGCGACGTAGCCACCGCCGCCCTCGTAGGTGCCGTGGCCGGCGGTGGAGGAGACGACCACGACCGTGCCGTCGCCGCTCGCGATCAGCTTGGGCAGCAGGGCCTGGGTGAGGTTGAGGGTGCCGAGGACGTTCGTCTCGTACATCCGGCGCCAGTCCTCCGGGTCGCCGGTGGCGACCGGGTCGGCGCCGAGCGCGCCGCCCGCGTTGTTGACCAGCACGCCGATCGTCTTGAAGGCGGTCGCGAACTCGTCGACGGCGGCGCGGTCGGTGACGTCGAGGGGGTAGGCCGTGGCCTGGTGGCCGGCCTTGGTGATCTCCTCGGCCAGGGCCTCGATGCGGTCCTTGCGGCGCGCGGTGAGGACGACGCGGTAGCCCGCCGCGGCGAGTTGCCGGGCCGTGGCGGCGCCGATTCCGCTGCTCGCACCCGTGACGACGGCGATGCGGGAGGCTGCGGGCGGGGCGGCGGTGGCCATGGGAGCTCCTCGGGTGGGTGGGCCGGCGGGCGTCTGCGCCGGGGCGTGCGGCCAGGATAGAAGGGGTCCGTGGTGGGAGAATGAGGCTGGGTGATCCCCTGTTCTCCGGGAGGTGGATCATGGGTGAGGCACGTGAGGTCATGGACCGGCTCACCGACGCGGTGACCGGGCACGCCGATCTGAAGGTCGTCGCCGATCTGTACGCCGAGGACGCGGTCGCCTTCACACCCGACGAGGGCGAGCTGCGCGGACGGGACGCGATCGTCGAGTACTGGCGGACCATGACGGAGGCGGTTCCCGAGGCGACGTTCCAGCCGCTGCATTCCTACGAGGCCGGTGACACGGCCATCGACGAGGGTGTCTACCACGGGCGGAACACCGGGCCGCTGGAGCTGCCCAACGGGGAGACGCTGCCGCCGACGCAGAAGGAGATCCGGATCCGCGGGGTGGACATCGCCACCGTCGAGGACGGGCGGATCGTCGACTACCGGCTGTACTTCGACGAGATGGACTTCCTGGGGCAGTTGGGCCTGCTGCCGCCCGACGAGCCGTTCTGAGCAGGCCCGGGACGCGGGCCCGGGACGCGGGCCCGGGACGCGGGTCAGTTCCCTCGCGGGGCGTACATGATGACGGCCATGCCCGCGAGGCAGACCAGCGCGCCCGTGAGGTCCCAGCGGTCCGGGCGGTAGCCGTCGGCGACCACGCCCCACAGGATCGAACCGGCGACGAAGATCCCGCCGTAGGCGGCGAGGACCCGGCCGAAGTGGGCGTCGGGCTGGAACGTGGCGACGAAGCCGTAGGCGCCGAGGGCGAGGACCCCGCCGGCCGCCCAGAGCCAGCCCTTGTTCTCGCGTACGCCCTGCCAGACGAGCCAGGCGCCGCCGATCTCCAGCAGGGCGGCGAGGACGAAGAGGGCGGCGGAGCGGAGCACGGACATGGCGGCCAGCTTCGCACGCCCGGCCCGGCCCCGTGCCGTCGGCGTCAGGCGTCGGCGGCCTCGGCGTCGTAGCGTTCGCGGGCCTGCGCGACCTCGTCGAAGTGGTTCTCCGCCCAGTCCTTCACGGCGGTCAGCAGCAGGGCGAGGTTCTGGCCCAGGGGGGTGAGCGCGTAGTCGACGCGGACCGGGACGGACGGGGTGACGGTGCGGGTGAGGAGGCCGTCGCGTTCCAGTGTGCGCAGGGTCTGGGTGAGCATCTTGGGGCTGACGCCGGCGATCTTGCGGCCGAGGTCGCTGTAGCGCAGGGGACCCGGGGCGAGGGCGGAGACGACGAGGCTGACCCACTTGTCGCTGATGCGGTCCAGGAGCTGGTTGGTGGGGCAGCTCTTGAGGAACGCGTCGTACTCGATGCGGGCCTGCTCGCGCCGCTGGGCCGCCGTCATGGTCGGCATACGCTCACCTCCGGGGTACATACGCACTCGCAGGTAACTACTTACTGATGGATAGTAACTCTTCCTAGGGTTGTCCGCAGCGGGGCGGAGGACGTCCCCGTTACCGAGAATCCGAGGAGCGTCGCTGTGCGTGCTGTCGTGGTGAATTCGTTCGGTGGGCCGGAGGCTGTGGAGGTCGTGGAGACCGCGGTGCCCGAGCCGGGTGCGCGTGAGGTGCGGATCAAGGTGGCGGCCGCCTCCCTGAATCCCGTGGACGCGGGGGTGCGGTCCGGGGTGTTCGGCGGCGCGGGCAAGCGGATCGGGCTGGGCTGGGACGTCGCCGGGACGGTGGACGCGGTGGGAGTGGCCAGTTCGTGGCGCGTGGGCGACGAGGTGGTGGCGCTGGACTACGGCATGGTCAAGCCGCTGGGCACCCACGCCGAGTACGTCGTCGTGGACACGGACGCGGCGGCTCTGGCGCCCGCCACGGTGGACGCCGTCCGGGCGGCGACGCTGCCGCTGAACGCGCTGACCGCTGTGCAGGCCCTGGACCGGCTGGAGCTCGCGCCGGGCGAGTCGCTGCTGGTGACGGGCGCGGCGGGGGCGGTCGGCGGATACGCGGTCCAGCTGGCGGCGCACCGGGGGATCGCGGTGACCGGGCTGGCGCGTGCGGGCGACGAGGCGTTCGTGCGGTCGCTGGGAGCGGAGCGTTTCGTCAGCGGTGCCGTCACGGACGGGGGTTTCGACGCGGTGCTGGACGCCGCGGTCCTCGGTGAGCCGGCCCTGGCGGGGGTGCGGGACGGTGGCCGGTACATCGGCGTCATCCCGCAGGCGGAGCCGGCCTCGGTCCGGGGTGTGCGGACCGGGGCGGTCGAGGTGAGTGCCGACGGGGCCCGGCTGGCGGAGCTGGTGCGGCTGGTGGACGAGGGCGTGCTGACGACCCGGGTGGCCGAGACGTTCGCCCTGGAGGACGCCGCGAAGGCGCACGCCCGGCTCGACGGGGGCGGCGTGCGGGGGCGGCTGGTGCTCGTGCCCTAGCCGGGTGCGGGGCTCCTCGACCGGCGGCTCGACAACGGCCGGCGGATCGACGAGTGGCGCGCTCGTCTCGGCGGCGTCGTCCCACTCGAACCGCCCGTCGAGCGCCTCCGGGACTCGACCTAGGGGCCGGCGCGTCCGGCCCTGACCTCCGCCGCGTACGCCGTGGGCGGCACCCCCACCGTCGCCGTGAAGTCGCGTACCAGGTGGGCCTGGTCGGCGTAGCCGAGGTCGGCGGCGAGGGCGGCCCAGTCGACGGCGTCGCGGGTGCCGGCCTGTTCGAGGGCCTCGTGGATGCGGTAGCGGAGGACGACCCACTTGGGGCTCACCCCCACCCAGGCGGCGAACAGCCGTTGCAGGGCCCGCATCGACAGGCCCTGCTCGTGGGCGAGGTCGCCGACGCGGCGCACGGTGCGGTCCGTGCGGATGCGGCGGACGAGGTCGATCGCGAGGTCGGCCTGCGGGTCCGGGGCGCACGGCAGGGAGAGCAGGAAGGCGTCCAGGGCGGCCACCCGGTCCCGGTCGTCGGCGGCGGTGACGACGGAGCGGGCGGTGTCATCGGTGATCTGCGGGAACACCTCCCGGGCGGGCAGCGCGCGGCCCGTCCACCGGGAGACCGGGTCGTCCGGGGCGTACGGCCGGAAGCCGCCGGGGCGGAACTTCGCCCCGCAGACACGGCCCCGCCCGGTGAGCTTCCTGGTGTAGAGGCCGAGGGCGACGCCGGTGACCTCGGCGTACGGCGGGCCCTCGTCCTCGTCCCACTGGAAGGTGAGGTTGACGGCGGGGTGCGGGACGACGTGGGAGGCGTAGGGCGCGGGCAGGTCCCAGTCGATGAGCCAGTACCACTCGACGTACCGGCGCAACGGCCCGGCGGGCTCGTGGCGGCGGAAGCGGACGTGGTCCAGCAGCCCGGACGGGTCGACGATCCCGCGGGTGTCGTGGCGGGGTGCCTCCATGGCCGGATCGTACGTCGCGTTTCTTCAAGAAGGGCGGCTGTGGGGCTGCCTACGGTCGGGGTATGGACACGAAAGCGGTGAGGACCCACGGCATCGGTGAGCTGCTGGCCCTGGCGAGTCGGCGGGCGGTGCCGGTGGTGCGGGGCATCCCGGACGCGGCGCTCGGCGCCCCGACGCCCTGCGCCGAGTACGACGTGCGGGCCCTGGCCGGTCATCTCTTCCAGGTGATCGTGCAGTTCCAGCGGCTGGCCGCGAAGGAGGCCTCGGACTTCTCGGGGGCGGCCGACGTGGTCGCCGAGAGCCCCGACTGGCGGGAGCGGCTGGTGGGGGAGGCGGACCGACTGGTGGCGGCCTGGTCCGCGCCCGGTGCCGAGGAGGGCACCACCGGCGCCATGGGCATGCCCGCGCGGCTGGTCGGTTCGATGGCGCTGCTGGACCTGACGGTGCACGTGTGGGACCTGGCGAGGGCGACCGGCCAGGACGACCCGGGTGCCGACGAGGCGGTCGTGGCAGAGCTGGCGGGCGCGGTGGACCAGCTGGCGTCGACGGCCCGGAAGATGGGCGTGTTCGGTGAGCCGGTGCCGGTGGGCGAGGACGCGTCGGCGTTCGAGCGGCTGCTGGCGCGGACCGGCCGTGCCCCGTCCTGGGGCCGGACCGCCCAGGCTTCCTCGCGGGAATAGGCGCACGTGGGCCGCCGTTCTCCAGGTATAGTTGAACAGTAAACAACCTGGAGGGTGAGCGAGCATGCAGTTCGGGATCTTCAGCGTCGGCGACGTCACGCCCGACCCCACCACCGGCCGGACGCCCACGGAACGCGAGCGGATCAAGGCCATGGTGGCCATCGCGCTGAAGGCCGAGGAGGTGGGCCTCGACGTCTTCGCGACCGGTGAGCACCACAACCCGCCGTTCGTGCCCTCGTCCCCCACCACGATGCTCGGCTACGTCGCGGCCCGCACCGAGCGGCTGATCCTCTCCACGGCGACGACCCTGATCACCACCAACGACCCCGTGAAGATCGCCGAGGACTTCGCGATGCTCCAGCACCTGGCCGACGGGCGGGTCGACCTGATGCTGGGCCGCGGGAACACCGGCCCGGTCTACCCCTGGTTCGGGCAGGACATCCGGCAGGGCATCAACCTCGCCGTCGAGAACTACGCCCTCCTGCACCGCCTCTGGCGCGAGGACGTCGTCGACTGGGAGGGCACGTTCCGCACGCCCCTGCAGGGCTTCACGGCCACGCCCCGCCCGCTGGACGGCGTACCGCCGTTCGTCTGGCACGGGTCGATCCGCTCCCCGGAGATCGCCGAGCAGGCCGCGTTCTACGGCGACGGCTTCTTCCACAACAACATCTTCTGGCCGGCCGACCACACCAAGCGCATGGTCGAGCTGTACCGCGAGCGGTACGCCCACTACGGGCACGGCACGCCCGAGCAGGCGATCGTCGGTCTCGGCGGGCACGTCTTCATGCGGAAGAACGCCCAGGACGCGGTGCGCGAGTTCCGCCCCTACTTCGACGTCGCCCCGGTGTACGGGCACGGCCCGTCGCTGGAGGACTTCATGGAGCAGACGCCGCTGACCGTGGGCTCCCCGCAGCAGGTCATCGAGAAGACCCTGGCCTTCCGCGACTACGCGGGCGACTACCAGCGCCAGCTGTTCCTGATCGACCACGCCGGGCTGCCGCTGAAGACCGTGCTGGAGCAGATCGACCTGCTCGGCGAGGAGGTCGTGCCGGTGCTGCGCAAGGAGTTCGCCGTGGACCGCCCGGCGGACGTCCCGGACGCCCCGACGCACCCGGCCCGCCTCGCCCGGGCCCGAGGGTGAGGGGACGGCGGGGCCCGGCCGCGAGGCCGCCCCGCCCCTGGTGAGAGCCGAGTAAGAAGGACGCCCCGGCGCAGCGCATACGGTCCCGGGCGCGGGGCGGCTTGGCACACTGGACGCGTGCCCCACACCGTGCTGCTCGCCGAAGACGACCGCGCCATCCGCAACGCCCTGGAGCGCGCCCTGACCCTGGAGGGCTACCAGGTCATGGCGGTCGCCGACGGTGTCGAGGCGCTGGCGCAGGCCCACCGCAACCGTCCGGACGTCCTCCTGCTGGACGTGATGATGCCCGGCATCGACGGGCTCCAGGTGTGCCGGGTGCTGCGCGCCGAGGGGGACCGGACGCCGGTGCTGATGCTGACCGCCCTCGTCGAGACCGCCGACCGGATCGCCGGGCTGGACGCGGGCGCCGACGACTACGTGGTCAAACCCTTCGACGTGGAGGAGGTCTTCGCCCGGCTGCGCGCCCTGCTGCGCCGCACCAGCCCGGTGGGCACCGGCGGCGCCCCCGCGGCCGAGACGCCCAGGCCGCTCCCCGAGCGGTTCCTCGAGGCCGCCGGCCTGCGCATGGACCCGCAGGCCCGCCGGGCCTGGCGGGGCGCGCGCGAGCTGGAGCTGACCCGCACCGAGTTCGAACTGCTGGAGCTGCTGGTCCGCAACGCGGGCATCGTCCTCGACCACTCGACGATCTACGACCGCATCTGGGGCTACGACTTCGGGCCCGGCTCGAAGAACCTCGCCGTCTACGTCGGCTACCTGCGCCGCAAGCTCGACGAGCCGGACGCGCCGCAACTGATCCACACGGTGCGCGGCGTGGGTTACGTGCTGCGGGAGGACTGAGTGGGCCGCCTGCGCCTGCCGGCCGGGCGGCGGCCGAAGCTCGTGTCGCTGCGCACCACCTTCGCGGTGTCCTTCGCGGCGGTGACGGCGGCCGTCACCATCCTCGTCGGCATCCTGTCCTACAGTGCCGCAGCCCGGCTGGTGCGGGTGGACCAGCAGACCGTGTTCGACGAGGTCGTGCAGGACCTGCGCGACGAGGTGCGGCAGAACCACATGGCGCCCGGCGACTTCTCGTCCGCCGCGCCGGGCCACGACCTGGTGCGGCCCGCCCGCACGGACGTGCAGGTGCTCGGCCCGGACGGGCACGTCGTCGACGCGGGCAGTCCCGGACTGCCCGTCACCGGCACCGACGTACGGATCGCCGCCGCGGCCGGCTCCGGGCAGGTGGCCGAGCACAAGGACGTCGACGTGGGCAGCGACGTCTACCGCGTCGCCACCGTCTCCCTCGGCGGCGGCCGGGGCGCGGTGCAGATCGCGCAGGAGTTCAGCGACGTGGAGGATCTGCTGCGGGCGCTCCAGCAGCGGACGCTGCTGCTGATGGCCGCCGTGGTGGTGGGCGCCGGGCTGTTCGGCTGGTGGCTGGCCCGGCGGATCACCCGCCGCCTGGTCGTGCTGACCGACGCCGCCGAGGACGTCGCCCGCACCCGCCGCCTGGGCATCCAGGTGCCCGTGGCCGGCCACGACGAGGTGGGCCGCCTCGGCCGGGCCTTCGACCGCATGCTGGGCCGGCTCGCGCAGTCCGAGGAGGACCAGCGCCGCCTGGTCCAGGACGCGGGCCACGAGCTGCGCACGCCGCTGACCTCGCTGCGCACCAACATCTCCCTGCTGCGCCGGATCGACGAACTCCCGCCGCAGGCCCGCGAGGAGCTGGTCGCCGACCTCGGCCAGGAGGCCCGGGAGCTGACCGATCTGGTCAACGAGCTGGTGGATCTCGCGGCCGGACAGTCCGACACCGAGCCGCCGCAGCGGGTGGACGTCGCCGACATCGCAGAGGAGGTCGCCGGGGCGGCCCGGCGCCGCAGCGGCCGGCAGATCCTGCTGCGCGCGAGCGGCGACACCACGACCGACGGACGGCCCGGGATGCTGACCCGGGCGCTGTCCAACCTCGTCGAGAACGCCGTCAAGTTCGACCAGGGCGGCAGGGCCCCCGTCGAGATCGTCGTCTCGGGGCCCGCCCGGCCCGGCAGGATCCGCATCGAGGTCCTCGACCGCGGCCCGGGCATCGACGACCGCGACCTCACCCGGGTCTTCGACCGCTTCTACCGCGCCGCCGACGCCCGTTCCCTGCCGGGTTCCGGCCTCGGCCTGTCCATCGTCCGCGAGGTGGCCCTCGCACACGGCGGAGCACCGTTCGCGTTCCGGCGGGAAGGCGGCGGGACGGTCACCGGATTCACGGTCGGCGGCGGGATCGACTGACCCGGCGGGTGTGCGGCGCGCGACCGGGGCCGTGCGCCCCGGCCAGGCCGAGCCCGCGGACGCGACCGGGGCCGTGCGCCCCGGCAAGCCGAGCCCGCGCCCCCCGGCGTGCCGAGCCCCCGCGGATGCGGCCGTGGCCGTGCCCCCCTGCGAGCCGAGCTCCGCGGATGCGGCCGTGCGCCCCGGCAAGCCGAGCCCATGCCCCCGGCAAGCCGAGCCCCCGCGGATGCGGCCGTTGCCGTGCCCCCCGGCGAGCCGAGCCCCCGCGGATGCGGCCGTGGCCGTCCCCCCCTGGGAGCCGAGCCCCGCGGACGCGACCCGGACCGTGCGCCCCGGGCAGGCCGAGCCCGTGGACGCGGCCCGCTCCCGCCCCTGCCGGAAGCGGTGCAGGGCGGTGGTGTGGGCGGTCAGACCGCCAGCCACACCGCCTGGTCCGGCTCCAGACGCCCGTTCCTCAGCGGACCGGAGGCCAGCAGCAGCGCGGAGTACGCCGGCAGCTCGTACGGCTCGGCCGAGAGGTTCACGACGCAGACGAAACCGGGCTCCCGGCGGAAGGCCAGAACCCCTTCGGGAGCGTCCAGCCAGTCCATCGAGCCGTCGCCGAGGGCCGGATGGTCGCGCCGGATGCCCAGCGCCGCCCGGTACAGCTCCAGCATCGAGGTGGTGTCCCCCGACTGGGCCGCCACGGCGAACCGGCCCCATTCGGCGGGCTGCGGCAGCCACGGCTCGCCCGTCGCGCCCTCGGGGCTGAAGCCGAACGCCGTGCCGCCCTCGGTCCACGGGATCGGGACACGGCAGCCGTCGCGGCCGCGGTCGGTGCGCCCCGAGCGCTCCCAGGTGGGGTCCTGGAGAACGGACTCCGGCAGGTCCTCGACCTCCGGCAGCCCGAGTTCCTCGCCCTGGTAGACGTAGGCGCCGCCGGGCAGGGCGAGCATCAGCAGAGCGGCGGCACGGGAGCGCCGGGTGCCGAGGTCGAGGTCCAGGGGGCCGTCGGGGCGGTAGCTCTCGTTGGCCACCCAGCGCCTGACCGTCCGGCGGCCGTAGCGGCTGGGGTGGCGTACGACGTCGTGGTTGGACAGCACCCAGGTGGCCGGTGCGCCCACCGCCCCGAGCATGCCGAGGGAGCCGTCGATGACCGACCGCAGGTCCTTCGCGTCCCAGCTCGACATCAGGAAGTCGAAGTTGAAGGCCGTGTGCAGGCCGTCCCGGCGGACGTACGCCGCCAGCCGCTCGGGGGTGTCCGCCCAGGCCTCGGCGACGAAGGAGCGGTCGCCGGGGAACTCGTCGGCGACCTTGCGCCAGGACCGGTAGATCTCGTGCACCTCGTCCCGGTCCCAGTGCGGGTGGTCGACGTGCTGCCGGGGCCGCTCGTCGTCCGGGTCCCGGCGGGGCGGCAGGTCGGGCAGCTCCGGGTGCTTGACCAGCCCGTGGGCGACGTCGATGCGGAAACCGTCGACGCCCCGGCCGAACCAGAACCGCAGGATCGACTCGAACTCCTCCCGCACCTCGGGGTGTTCCCAGTTCAGGTCGGGCTGCTCGGGCGCGAACAGGTGCAGGTACCACTCCCCGTCGGGCAGCCGGGTCCAGGCCGGGCCGCCGAAGCAGGACACCCAGTCGTTCGGTGGCTGGGAGCCGTCCGGTCCGCGCCCGGCGCGGAAGACGTAGCGCTCGCGTTCGGCGCTGCCGGGGCCGGCCGCCAGCGCCGCCCGGAACCAGGCGTGCCGGTCGGAGGTGTGGTTGGGCACGATGTCGGGGATCACGCGGATCCCCAGCGCGTGCGCCTCCTCGATGAGCCGCTCGGCGTCGGCCACGGTGCCGAAGACCGGGTCGATCTCCCGGAAGTCGGCGACGTCGTAACCGTGGTCGGCCATCGGCGACTTGTACCAGGGGTTGATCCAGATGGCGTCCACGCCCAGCGACTTCAGATACGGCAGGCGGGAGCGGATGCCGGCGATGTCGCCGACGCCGTCGCCGTTGCCGTCCGCGAAGCTGCGGATGTAGACCTGGTAGATGACGGCGCTGCGCCACCAGGGTGCGGTGGGGGACACAAGGCTCCTTCTGAAGCGGGCGAAACTGCGGCAGGGTGGGGCTACTTGGCCGCGCCGGCGGTGAGCCCGGCGACGATCCGGCGCTGGAAGAGCAGCACCATGACCACCAGCGGAACGGTGACCAGCACACCCGCGGCCATCTGGCTGCCGAACGGGGTCTCGTAGGTCGTCGCGCCGGTGAACTTGGAGATGGCGACCGTGGCGGTCTGCATGCCCGGCCGGTTGGTCATCGACAGGGCGATGAGGAACTCGTTCCAGGCCGCGATGAACGTGATGATCGCGGTGGTGAAGATGCCCGGCGCAGCCAGCGGCACGATGACCTTGCGGAAGGCCTGGCCGCGGGTGCAGCCGTCGACCATCGCCGCGTGCTCCAGCTCGTCCGGCATCTGCCGGAAGAACGTGGTCAGGTTCCACACCGCCAGCGGCAGCGCGAAGGACATGCTCGGCACGATCATCGACCGGTAGGTGTTGATCCAGCCGATGTCCGTGAACAGCTTCAGCAGCGGCACCACGATCGACACCACCGGGAACATCGAGGTGGCGATGATCAGCGTCAGGATCAGCCGCTTGCCGCGGAACTCCAGCCGCGCCATCGCGTACGCCGTGAACGTGGCCAGCACCAGCGCCAGGACGGTCGTGATCCCGGCGACGACCAGGCTGTTGAGCAGCGCCCGGCCGAAGCCCTGCGCCGGGTCGAACACGGCCCGGTAGTTCTCGAAGGACAGCGGGGACGGGACGAGCGAGGTGTCGAAGATGTCGCCGGTGCGGCGCAGGCTGGAGACCAGCATCCAGTAGAAGGGGGCCAGGCAGTACGCCACGACCGCGACGACACCCGCGTACACGAGCCCGCCCCGCCATTTCGCCGTGAGGGTCGTCATGCCGTCACCTCCGTACGACGGCGCCTCCCGGCGCGCCCGCCGCCGACGAGGTCGGCACCGAGCAGCCGGACGAACGCGAGCGCGATCAGGAACACGTAGAGGAAGAGGATCACCGCGTACGCGGAGGCCGGTCCGAAGCGGACGTTGGACGCCTCGTTCTGCGCGAGCATCGACAGCGTCTCCACCGAGTGCTTCTGCGCGCCGACGAGGATGTAAGGCAGGTCGAACATCCGCAGCGCGTCCATGCAGCGGAACAGCACCGCCACGAGCAGGGCCGGCTTCACCAGCGGCAGGGTGATGTGCCAGAACCGGCGCGCCGCGCGGGCCCCGTCCATCCGGGCCGCCTCGTAGACCTCGGTGGGGATCACCTGGAGTCCTGCCAGCACCAGCAGCCCGATGAACGGCGCCGTCTTCCACACCTCCGCGACGATGACCGCGACCTTGGCGTGCACGCCCTCGGTGGTCCACAGGATCTGCTGTCCGAGCAGCGCGTTGGCGACGCCGTCGCTGTTGAAGATCCAGCGCCACAGCAGCCCGGAGATGGCCGTCGGCACGGCCCAGGGCACCAGGATCCCGGCCCGCACCAGGCCCCGGCCCTTGAACGCCTTGTGCATGATCAGCGCCATGGCCACGCCGATCACCGTCTCCAGGCCGACGGTGACGACGGTGAAGAACGTGGTGTTCCAGAAGGCGTTCCAGAACCGAGCCCCGGCATCCCCGAAGATCTCGGCGTAGTTGCCCAGCCCGACGAACGGCTCGGTGTCGCTGATGAACCCGGTCGCCGGGTCCAGGCCCTTCGCCCCGTACAGCGACTCCTTGAGCGCCATCAGGGTCGGGTAGAGCACGACGACCGTGAGCACCAGCAGGGTGGGGGAGACGAGCAGCGCCGCCAGCCGTCCGGCACCGGCACCCGCCCGCCCCCGCCGCACCGGCGGCCCGGCCGGGGTGGGAGCCTCGGACTGTGCCGGCGCCTCGGTCATGACGCCGGCCTTCACCGTGCCACGGCCTTGCTCAGCGCCTTCTGCAGGTCCCGCAGTGCCTGCGCGCTGTTCTTGTCCCCGTTCAGGGCGGCGTACGCCTCCTGCTGGACGGCCGCGGTGACATCGCCGTACGGCACCACCCGGGGACGCGGGACGGCCCGGACGATGGACTCCTTGAGCACCGGCAGATACGGGTACTGCCCGATGAGCTGCCGGTCGTCGTAGAGCGCGGCGTACGGCGGGGCGACGGAGGCGTCCTCCAGCAGGGTGCGGGTGTTCTTCTCGTTCGTCATGAACTCGATGAAGTCCAGCGCGGTCGCCTTGTTCTTCGCCGTCGTGGACACGGCCATGTTGTGGCCGCCGAGGCTGGAGGAGCCGGGCCCGTTCAGACCGGGCAGGGGCGCGACTGCGAACTTGCCCTTGACGCCGCTCTTCTGGGCCAGGGAGTACACGTAGGGCCAGTTGCGCAGGAAGAGCACCTTGCCGGACTGGAAGGCCTGCCGGCCGTCCTCCTCCTGGTAGGTGATGGCCTTCTTCGGGATCGTCCCGTCCCGGAAGGAACGGACCAGGAAGTCCAGGCCCTTGCGCGCCTCGGGGGTGTCGACGTCCGGCTTGCCGGCGGCGTCGGCGACGGTGCCGCCCGCCGAGTTCACCGCCTCGGCGAAGTTCACCGTCAGGCCCTCGTACTTCTGGAACTGCCCGGCGTAGCAGGACATGCCCTTCGCCTCGGGGAGCTTCCTCACCTCGGCGCACGCGGCGGTCATCTCGTCCCAGGTCCTGGGGGGAGCGGCGACGCCGGCCTTCTTCAGCAGATCGGTGCGGTAGTAGAGCATGCCGCCGTCCGAACTGGCCGGCACCGCGTACAGCCCGCCCCGGTACCGGGCGGTCTCCACCACCGGCTTCAGCATCTTCCCCAGCGGGAACCGCTTGTCGGGCAGCCGGTCGATCCATCGGTGGGCGGCGAACTCCGAGGTCCACACGACGTCGAGGGACAGCACCGTGTAGGCGTCGGACTTCGTCTCCGCGTTCTGGATCATCTGCTGCCGCTGGGCGTCCGCGTCGGTCGGCAGCTGGATGAAGGTGACCTTCTCCTTCGGGTGCGCCGCGTTCCAGCGGTCGAGCATCGGCTGGACGGTGCCGGTGGTGTCCTTGCCCGCCACGTACGTGATGGGGCCGCGCCCTTCGAACGACGGGGGGCCGGCCTGCCCGGAGCCGCCGTCGGAGGAGCCGCAGGCGGTGAGGAGGAGCCCGGCGGCGGTGATCACGGCCGCTCTGCTGGTGGTTCTGGTCGTCACTGTCTCTCCTGGTCGTGCGGAACCGGGTGCGAATGCTGCTGAGACTGCGTTGTCACGCGATGCGATGAGGGAATCCGCAGGTCAGAAAGATGAGAGCGGATTTCCGGAGAGGGATACGAGGCTGTCGGGACAACGCTTGCAAGCTAGGGGCGGGCCGAGGTGAAGTCAATGCGTTACCCACAGGTAATGGGCTGACCGGTCGGGTCGCCCGCACGTGAAAGCGCTGTCACGAATCCCGGTGACGGAATGGATCCCTGTGCTAACGTCCGGCTCATGCCTCCAGCTCAGCAACGGCACCCCACGATGGCCGACGTCGCCGAGCGGGCCGGGGTCTCCACCTCCACCGTCTCCCGTACTCTGCGCGGACTGTCCACGGTCTCGCCGGAGGTGCGCGCCCGCGTCGAGCAGGCGGCTCGCGACCTCAACTTCGCCGTGTCACGGCAGGCGGCGAGCCTCGTCACGGGCAGGACGGGCACGGTCGCGGTGATGGTCCCGACGCTCAACTCGTGGTTCATGGGATCCGCCCTGTCCAGCCTCGCCCCGCTGCTGCGGGCGGCGGGCATGCAGCTGAACGTCTACGAGATCCCGGACCTGGCCGAGCGCACGGCGTTCTTCGAGCATCTCCCGGCGCGCCGCAACGCCGACGCGCTCCTGGTGTTCTCCTTCGACCTCACCGACGAGGAGACGGCCCGGCTGGACGACCTCGGCATGCCGGTGATCTACGTCAGCCAGCACGTCGAGGGCCGCCCGAGCGTCTACGTCGACGACGTCGCCGGAGCGCTGCACGGCACCCGGCACCTACTCAACCTCGGCCACCGCCGCATCGCCTTCGTCCCGACCGAGGGGGCGAGCGGCTTCACCTTCAGCTCCAACGAGCGCCTGCTGGGCTACCGGCAGGCCCTCGCCGAGGCGGGGGTGCCGCTCGACGACGACCTGGTGGTGTCCACGCGGACCGGCAGCAAGCGCGCGGCCGCCGAGTCCCTCGGCGCACTGCTCAGCCTGCGCGAGCCGCCCACCGCCGTCTTCGCCGAGCAGGACGAGGTCGCGGTCGCCCTCATCTGGAACCTCCGCAAGACACGGATCGCGGTGCCCGAGCGCATCTCGGTCCTGGGCTTCGACGACCAGCCGCTGGCGGACTGGTTCGACCTGTCGACGGTGGCGCAGTCCCCGTCCGAGATGGGCCGGCTGGCCGGGGAACTGGCCCTGAAGCTCATCGACGACTCGGACGGGGACCACGAACGCCACATCGTCCTGCCGACCCACGTGATCCCCCGGGGCACGACGGCCCCCGTGGCGACCCGACCGGCGGATCAGCCGGAGAGGCCGGAGGGACCGGAGGAGTCCGAGGCGCCGGGGAGCCCGGCGAGCGCGTAGAACCCGATCGGGGAGTTCGGCTCGAACCCGATCCGGGGGTACACGGGCGCGCCCGCGACGGTGGCGTGCAGGGTCGCCCGGGTCAGCCCGGTCGCGCGGCCCCCCTCGTACAGGGCCTTGCGGGTCACGGCCTCTCCGTAGCCCCGCCGCTCCCACGCCGGATCGGTGGCGACGAGCACGACGAAGAGCCGCCCCTCCGCCTCCACGGTCGCGGCGCAGGTCACGGGGACCCCGTCGCGCAGCCCCAGGTAGGCGAACACCCCGCTCTTCCACCACGCCGACCCGGCGAGCCCGTCCCGCCCGTCCTCCAGCGGGAAACCGTAGGCGCGCGCGTTGATGTCCGCGTACGCCTGGAGCAGTTCGTCGCTGTCCACGCGCACGAAGGCCAGCTCGGGGTGGGCGGGCTCGGGGAGAGGCAGCAGGTCTCCCGCCATGCCGGTGCCGGGGAAGGCGTACCGCAGGCCCGCCCGCTCGGCGGCCGCTGCGAGCGCCGCACGCGCCCCGTCGTCGAGCAGGGCCTCGAAGACCCACAGGAAGCCGGGGCGGGTCTTCGAACGCATCACCGCGGCGGCCTCGTGCAGCCGCTGCTTCAGCACCCCGGCGTCCGCCCCGGCCTCCGTCAGGGTCACGCAGTTCCAGAAGGCGAACCGGGAGTCGGCCCACCGTACGGCGATGCCCGGCAGGTCCCGCACGTCGGCGCGGGGGTCCCGGTCGAGCACCATGGCCCGCCAGACCGTCGCGAGCTGTTCCATCGACTCGATCGCGTCCGCGAGATCACGCACGGGGTCCCCCTCGGGTCACCGACTGCTGCCGCACCGGTCCTGCCCGCCCGGGGGCCGGCTCATCCACGGCCCCGGCGGACCCCGGCGCACTCCGCCGGGAACCGGCCATGCCGGCACGGCGCCGGAGGGTCGTCCGGCGGCGTGGTCAGTTTCCGGTGGCGTGCGCGTAGGTGACGAAGGCCGCGCCGCTGTCGAGCACGGTGTGGCCGGTGAGCTCCCAGCCGCGCGGATCGAAGACGGCCTTGTGGGAGAAGAGCGGGATCCCCGCGCCGATGGTCAACGGGGCCACCTTGAGGACGAGCCGGTCGATCTCGGAGTACAGGGCCCCGGCCAGTTCCGCGCCGCCCAGCAGCCAGATGTCCTTGCCGTCCTCCTGCTTCAGCTGTCGCACCTTCTCCACGGGGTCGTCGGCGACCAGTTCGACGGCCGGGGCCGGGACCTCGGTGAGGGTCCGGGAGAAGACCAGGTGGCGCAGGTGGGGGTAGGCGTCGTCGATGCCGGCCTTGAGGCCGATCTCGTAGCTGCGCCGTCCTTCGAGGACGGTGTCGAAGTGCGTGCCCTCCGCCGTGACGGACAGGGCCGCCCGGGCCTGCACGGGCAGGGTCTCCGGGTACTCCGCCACCAGGTACTCGATGTAGTCCGCCGGGATCGGCCAGAAGCCGGCCGGGCCGGTGGGGTCGGCACCGTCCGGGCCCGCGATGAAACCGTCCAGCGTGGTGGCGATGTAGTACACGAGCTTTCGCATGCGGTGCTCCCTTTTTTCTCCGGGTCTGCGCGATGGGCCGGAGACCAGAGTGGATCAAGCATGGATCAGGCGTGGGTCAAACCCGGTCCGTGTGATCCATTCGACGGCACACGACAAAGGGCGGGGTCCGGGAACCCCGCCCGACACCACGAAAACCCCGGCTCAGGGCCACACCAGGCAGTACGGCTGGTGTCCCGCCTCGTGCAGCCGGTGGGAGAAGTCCTGCCACTCGTGCAGCAGTTGGTAGACGTTGAACGCGTCCCGGGGGCCGCCCCGGTCGGGGACCGTCGACCAGATGAAGGCCGCCGCGCCCACCGCCTCCTCGCCGATGCCGCGCAGCGGGTCGACGACCGTCATGGGGAGCTTGACCACCGCGTAGTCGGGGTGCAGGACGACGAGCTCCAGGGGCGGGACCTTGTGCAGGGGGACGCCCTCGATGCCCGTGAGCACCATCGCCGCCATCGTCTCCGGCTTGATCTTCGTGAACATGCCGTTCATGCCGAGCTCGTCGCCGCCGAGCTCCTCGGGGCGCATCGAGATCGGGACGCGGGCCGCGGTCGCGCCGTCGGGCGCGCCGAAGTACTTGTACGTCACCCCCACCCGACCACCATTCCCGCTGCTCCCGGCCCGAAGATCGTCCACCTGACGTTCAGTACGTCCGGCGGCCCGCTCCGGTTCACTCGGTGAACCCTGTGTCCGACGCGGTTCCTGAGCGTCCTCCGCCTCGCGCCGGTGCCGTCCCCGCCGGGCACGTCGAGGACCCAGGTCATCAGTCCCCTCGCCCAGTCCGCCACCGCGATGCATATCTCCACCCGACTGCTTTTTCTAGGACGCGTCGCCCCCGCCGCGCAACCCGATCATCGTGTCAGTGACCTCCCCCACGGCCGCCCGCCGAAACGTGCGCCGAAACAACTGCCCGTGGGATGTCCGCAGCCTCCGACCACGCCGGGCCGTGCGAGCTGTGTGTATCAGGGTCCAGTCTCGCAGACGACGGCGACCCCGGGGCCGGTTGTCCCGTGCCCCGTCCGCCCGCGCCCCTGGCCTACCCTGAACAGGTCACTGGCACCCGGAGCCCGACAGCGTCGGAGAAGGTCGGAGAAGTCGCAGGTCATGAGTGAACTGGCATATCCGTATGAAGCACCGGCCTCGCAGGCTCTGTTCGACCGAGCGGCGACCGTCACGCCCGGCGGCGTGAACTCACCGGTGCGGGCCTTCCGAGCCGTCGGCGGCACGCCGCGGTTCATGGTGTCCGGCACCGGCCCCTATCTGACCGACGCGGACGGCAGGGAGTACGTCGACCTCGTGTGCTCCTGGGGGCCCATGATCCTCGGGCACTCCCACCCCGAGGTGATCGCCGCCGTGCAGGACGCCGTCTCCCGCGGTACGTCCTTCGGCACGCCCGGTGAGGGCGAGGTCGCGCTCGCCGAGGAGATGGTGGCCCGCGTCGCGCCGCTGGAGCAGGTGCGGCTGGTCTCCAGCGGCACCGAGGCGACCATGTCGGCGATCCGCCTCGCGCGCGGGTTCACCCGGCGCACCAAGGTGATCAAGTTCGCCGGGTGCTACCACGGGCACGTCGACTCGCTGCTCGCCGCGGCCGGCAGCGGTGTCGCCACCTTCGCGCTGCCCGACACCCCGGGCGTCACCGGCGCCCAGGCCGGTGACACGATCGTCCTGCCGTACAACGACCTCGACGCCGTGCGCGAGGCCTTCCGGGCGCACCCCGGCGAGATCGCCTGTGTGATCACCGAGGCCTCCCCGGGCAACATGGGCGTCGTCCCGCCCGCCGAGGGCTTCAACCAGGGGCTGAAGGACATCTGCTCCGAGAACGGCGCCCTCTACGTCTCCGACGAGGTCATGACCGGCTTCCGGACCAGCCGCGCCGGGTGGTTCGGGGTCGACGGCGTCGTCCCCGACCTGATGACCTTCGGCAAGGTCATGGGCGGCGGCTTCCCCGCGGCGGCCTTCGGCGGGCGCGCGGACGTGATGGCGCACCTCGCCCCGGCCGGGCCCGTCTACCAGGCGGGCACCCTCTCCGGAAACCCCGTCGCCACCGCGGCCGGCCTCGCCCAGCTGCGGCTCCTCGACGACGCCGCGTACGCCAAGGTCGACGCCGTGTCGAAGGAGATCCAGGGCCTGGTCACCGAGGCGCTCACCAAGGAGGGCGTCGCGCACCGGCTGCAGACCGCCTCCAACATGTTCTCCGTGTTCTTCACCGACCGGCCCGTGCGGAACTACGAGGACGCCAAGACGCAGGAGTCCTTCCGCTTCACCGCGTTCTTCCACTCGCTGCTCGCCGACGGCGTCTACCTGCCGCCGTCCTCCTTCGAGTCCTGGTTCGTGTCCACTGCGCACGACGAGCGGGCCGTGCAGAAGATCGCCGACGCCCTCCCGGCGGCGGCCCGGGCGGCTGCGGAGGCCACGGCATGAGCGAGCAGCGGAGCAACAGCGCCGAGGACATCACCGTCGTCCACGTCATGCGGCACGGCGAGGTCGCCAACCCGGACGGCATCCTCTACGGCCGCCTCCCCGGCTACCACCTGTCCGACTTGGGGCGCCGGATGGCCGACCGGGTCGCCGAGCACCTCTCCGGCCGCGATGTGACGCACGTCGTCGCCTCGCCGCTGGAACGGGCCCAGGAGACGGCCGAGCCGATCGCCAAGGCGCACGGGCTGGACCTGGCGACCGACGAGCGGCTGATCGAGGCCGACAACATCTTCCAGGGCAAGACGTTCGGCGTCGGGGACGGGGCGCTGCGCAAGCCGAACAACTGGAAGCACCTGGTCAACCCGTTCCGGCCGTCCTGGGGCGAGCCGTACGTGGACCAGGTCGTCCGCATGATGAGCGCGTTGAGCGCGGCGAAGGACCAGGCCCGCGGGCACGAGGCGGTCGTGGTCAGCCACCAGCTGCCCATCTGGATCGTCCGGTCCTACGTCGAGCGTCGCCGCCTGTGGCACGACCCGCGCAAGCGCCAGTGCACGCTCGCGTCGCTGACGACCTTCACGTACCAGGGCGACCGCATCGTCTCCGTCGGCTACACCGAGCCGGCCCGCGACCTCGTCCCGGCCCACCTCCTCGCCGGCGCGAAGCCGGCGAAGGGCCAGACGAAGGCCTTCGGGGCGTAGGCACACGATGCACCGGGGGCGTTCCGCAGGCGCCGAGCCTGATGTGTTCGCCCCCTTCTGATCGCTTACGACTCCTTCGTTACGGAATCTGCGCATTTCAGCGGAACCTCCCCGTTCGTCACGACCTCTGACTGGGTGACCAGCACGACGTGACGAATCGGGGATGCCATGCGCGCTCTCTCCCGCAGGGGAATGCTCGGACTCGGCGCGGGAGCCGCCGCCGTCTCGCTCGCCGGATGCGGCGGACTCACGGGCTCGGACGACTCCGGCCAAGCCGACGGTTCCGGCGGCGACTCCGTCCAGGGCGGATCGAAGCCGAAGCCCGGGCCCACCGCCCGCCCCATCGGCGACGGATCGACCAGCCACACCGGCAAGCAGCCCCACCAGCCCGCCGCGCCGCGGCCGCTGGAGCCGGGTCAGACCCCGCCGCAGTTCGTGGTGTTCTCCTGGGACGGTGCCGGCGAGGTCGGCAACGGCCTCTTCCCGCGCTTCCTGGACCTCGCCAAGGAGCACGGCGCGAGCATGACCTTCTTCCTGTCCGGGCTGTACCTGCTGCCCGAGTCGAAGAAGCGCCTGTACAACCCGCCGAACAACCCGCGCGGCGCCTCCGACATCGGCTACCTCACCGACGACCACGTCAAGGCGACCCTGAAGAACGTCCGCCGGGCGTGGCTGGAGGGCCACGAGATCGGCACGCACTTCAACGGGCACTTCTGCGGCGATTCCCACGGTTCGGTCAAGAACTGGACGCCGGCACAGTGGCGCAGCGAGATCGACCAGGCGAAGTCGTTCGTCAAGCAGTGGCGCACCAACACCGGCTGGACCGACCTGCCGTCGCTGCCGTTCGACTACGACAAGGAACTCGTCGGCGGCCGCACGCCCTGCCTGCTCGGCCAGGACAACCTGCTGCCCACCGCCCGCGAACTGGGCTGGCGCTACGACGCCTCCTCGCCCGGCGGCCTCCAGGTCTGGCCCCGCAAGCGCCAGGGCATATGGGACCTGCCCCTCCAGCAGATCCCTTTCCCCGGCCGCGGCTTCGAGGTCCTGTCCATGGACTACAACATGCTGGCCAACCAGTCCCTCAACTCCACGAAGGCCCCCGCCCACAACTACCCGGGCTGGCGGAAGCAGTCGGCACAGGCGTACATCCAGGGATTCAAGCGGGCATACGAGACAAACCGGGCGCCTCTGTTCATCGGAAACCACTTCGAGCAGTGGAACGGCGGCATCTACATGGACGCCGTCGAGGAGGCCTTCCGGCACATCGCCCGCGAGAAGGAGAAGGGCGCGGATGTGCGTCTCGTCTCGTTCCGCCAGTTCACCGACTGGCTCGACGTGCAGAAGCCCGAGGTGCTCGACAAGCTCCGCACGCTCGGCGTCGGACAGCAGCCGGCCGGTGGCTGGCGGGAGTTCACCGGCAAAGCCGACGCACCGGGCACCGGTCCCTCGGGGAACGCCGCCTGAAATGCGGTTTTCCACCCGCAAGGGGGGTGGGCGAGACCCCCAGAACGGGCATGCGAAACTTTTCACATGAGTGCCGACAGCGCCCCCCAGCGTTCGAACCGCACGACCCGTGCCACCGAGCGCACCCGCCGTGTCCGCCGTAGCGCCACCCTGACCGCCGGTCTTGCCGCGACCGCGCTGCTCGTCACCGCGTGCGGCTCCGGCGGCACCTCCGGCGGGGGCGGCAACACCAACTTCGTCACCGGCACCGACGGCGTCGCCACGGTCGCGCAGGGCAAGCGCACCCCGGCCCCCGACCTGTCCGGCAAGACCATCGCCGGCAAGACCCTCGACGTCGCCGACTACAAGGGCAAGGTCGTCGTCCTCAACGTGTGGGGTTCCTGGTGCAACCCCTGCCGTGCCGAGGCCAAGTACTTCGCGAAGGTCTCCAAGGCGTACGCGGACAAGGGCGTGCAGTTCGTCGGCATCAACACCCGCGACACCTCCACCGGCGCGGCCCTCGCCTTCGAGAAGGACTGGGGCATCACCTACCCCAGCCTCTACGACCCGACGGGCAAGCTGCTGCTGCGCTTCAAGAAGGGCACGCTCAACCCGCAGGCGATCCCCTCCACGCTGATCCTCGACCGGGACGGCAAGGTCGCGGCCCGTTCGCTGTCCGCGCTCAGCGAGGAACGGCTGCTGAAGATGCTCAAGCCGGTCGTCGCGGAGAAGTGAGCGGAGCAGTGACGTGAGTGCAGTCACCACGCTCGCCGCGGTCGCGGACCCCAACGGCACGGTACTCAAGGGCGCCCTGCTGGCGGCCCTGCCGATCGCGCTGCTGGGCGGCCTCGTCTCCTTCTTCTCGCCGTGCGTCCTGCCGCTGGTGCCCGGTTACCTGTCCTATGTGACGGGGGTCGCCGGCACCGACCTCGCCGAGGCGCGGCGCGGCCGGATGGTCGCGGGCGCCTCCCTGTTCGTGCTCGGCTTCACCGCCGTGTTCGTCTCCTCGGGGGCGCTCTTCGGCTACTTCGGCGCCACGCTCCAGGAGCACAAGGACGTCCTGTCCAAGGTGCTCGGCGTGCTCATGATCCTCATGGGTGTCTTCTTCATGGGCCTGATGCCCTGGTTCACCCAGCGAGAGTTCCGCCTCCACCGCAAGCCGGTGGCCGGACTGGCCGGCGCACCCCTGCTCGGCGCGCTGTTCGGCATCGGCTGGACGCCCTGTATCGGCCCCACCCTGGCCTCCGTGCTCGCCCTCTCCTCCGACCAGGGCAGCGCCGGACGCGGGGCCGTCCTGACCATCGCGTACTGTCTGGGCCTGGGCGTGCCCTTCGTGCTCGCCGCGGTCGCCTTCCGCAAGGCCCTCGGAGCCTTCGGCTGGATCAAGCGCCACTACGTCTGGGTGATGCGGATCGGCGGCACCATGATGATCGTGACCGGTCTGCTGCTGCTGACCGGCGCGTGGGACCGCATCGTGCAGGAGATGCAGGTCTGGTCCGACGGCTTCACTGTGGGGATCTGATCGATGAGCAAGACCACCGCCTCCGACCCGGCCCCCTCCGCCGAGGACCGGGAGCTGGGTGAAGCCGGCTCGCAGCTGTCCACCGCCCCCAAGGAGGAGGCGCCCAGCCTGCCGTCCCTGGGCGTCGTCGGCTGGGTCCGCTGGTTCTGGCGGCAGCTCACCTCCATGCGGGTCGCCCTGCTGCTGCTCCTGCTGCTCTCCCTCGGCGCGATCCCCGGGTCCCTGATCCCGCAGTCCGGCAGCGACGAGACGAAGGTCGCCGACTTCCGCAAGGCCCACCCGACCCTCGGGGACGTCTACGACAAGATCGGTATGTTCCACGTCTACAGCTCGGTGTGGTTCTCCGCGATCTACATCCTGCTGTTCGTCTCGCTCATCGGCTGCATCGTGCCCCGCACCTGGCAGTTCGTGGGCCAGCTGCGCGGCCTGCCGCCCGGCGCGCCCCGGCGGCTGACCCGGCTGCCCGCCCACACCACCTGGCGCACCACGGCCGAACCCGAGCAGGTCCACCGGGCCGCCCTGGCCCTGCTGAAGAAGCGACGCTTCCGCGCCCACCTCGCCGGGGACTCCGTCGCCGCCGAGAAGGGCTACCTGCGCGAGGTGGGCAACCTCGTCTTCCACATCGCCCTCATCGTGATGCTGGTCGCCTTCGCCTGGGGCCAGCTGTACAAGTCGGAGGGCAACAAGCTGGTCGTCGAGGGCGGCGGCTTCGCCAACACGCTCACCCAGTACGACGACTTCAAGTCCGGCAACCTCTTCACCTCCGACGACCTGGTGCCGTTCAGCTTCAATCTGAAGAAGTTCACCGGCACCTACGAGCGCACCGGCCCCAACAAGGGCACCCCGCGCGTCTACAAGGCCGACATCACCTACAGCACGGGCGCCTACGGCAAGGACGAGACCGACACCGTCGAGGTGAACCACCCGCTGGAGATCGGCGACTCCAAGGTCTACCTCGTCAGCCACGGCTACGCGCCCGTCATCACCGTCCGCGACGCCCAGGGCAAGGTCGTCTTCGACGACGCCGTGCCGCTGCTGCCGCTGGACGCCAATGTCACCTCCTCCGGTGTCGTCAAGGTCCTCGACGGCTACCGCAACGCCCAGGGCAAGAAGGAACAGCTCGGCTTCAACGCGTTCTTCGTGCCGACCTTCGGCGGCTCCGCCAGCGGCACCATGCTGTCGCAGTTCCCCGCGCTGGACTCCCCGCTGCTCGCGCTGTCCGCCTACCACGGCGACCTGGGGGCCGACTCGGGCATCCCGCAGAGCGTGTACCAGATGGACCGCACCAACATGAAGGAGTTCAAGGACTCCGACGGCAAGCTGTTCAAGAAGCTGCTGAAGCCCGGCGAGACCATGAAGCTCCCGAACGGGGCCGGTTCGGTCACCTTCGGCAAGGACGTCAAGGAGTGGGCCGGCTTCCAGGTCGTCCAGCAGCCCGGCAGCGGCTGGGCCCTCGCCGGTGCCCTCGCCGCGATCGGCGGCCTGGCCGCCTCCCTGTTCATCCAGCGCCGCCGCGTCTGGGTGCGCGCGGTCCAGGGCGCCGACGGCGTCACCGTCGTGGAGATGGCCGGCCTCGGCCGCAGCGAGTCCGCCAAGGTCCCCGAGGAGCTGGGCCACCTCGCCGGCGACCTCTACGAGCAGGCACCGGGCGCTCCCGACCCCGACACCCCCGCAGATTCCCCCGACCCCGACCAGGAGCCGGGTACCGAACCCCCCGTACCTGCCGAAGGGGCTGAGAAGCAGTGACTCTCGCCGCCGCCACGAACGAAAACCTCGCGCAGATCAGCAATGTGCTGATCTACTCCGCGATGGCCGTCTACACCCTGGCCTTCTTCGCGTACATCGCCGAATGGCTCTTCGGCAGCCGCAGCAAGGTCGCCCGGACCGCGGCCGCGCTCACCGCACACGCGGACGCGAAGAAGGCGGCCCCGGCCGTCACCGTGAACCAGGCCGGCGGCACCGCCGTGCTGGAGCGGCCGAAGGTCACCGTGCGGGCCGCGGCCGGTCAGCGCGACGTGCCCGACGGGCCCGGGGCGCACGGCGGGGACGAGCAGGGCGACCTGTACGGCCGGATCGCCGTCTCCCTCACGGTGCTCGCCTTCCTGATCGAGTTCGGCGGTGTCCTCACCCGCGCCCTGTCCGTGGAGCGCGCCCCGTGGGGCAACATGTACGAGTTCAACATCACGTTCTCCACGGTCGCGGTCGGCGTGTACCTCGGGCTGCTGGCGTTGAAGAAGAACGTGCGCTGGCTCGGCCTGTTCCTGATCACCTCGGTCCTGCTCGACCTGGGCCTCGCGGTCACGGTCCTCTACACCGCCAGCGACCAGCTCGTCCCGGCGCTGCACTCGTACTGGCTGTACATCCACGTCTCGACGGCGATCTTCTGCGGCGCGGTCTTCTACGTGGGCGCGGTCGCCACGATCCTGTACCTCTTCAAGGACTCCTACGAGAGCAAGCTCGCGAGCGGCGGCACGCCCGGCACCTTCGCGACCTCCGTCCTGGAGCGGCTGCCCTCGTCCGCGTCGCTCGACAAGTTCTCCTACCGCGTCAACGCGGCCGTCTTCCCGCTGTGGACGTTCACGATCATCGCGGGCGCCATCTGGGCCGGTGACGCCTGGGGCCGCTACTGGGGCTGGGACCCCAAGGAGACCTGGTCGTTCATCACCTGGGTCGCCTACGCCGGCTACCTGCACGCGCGCGCGACGGCCGGCTGGAAGGGCCGCAAGGCCGCCTACCTGGCCCTCATCGCCTTCGGCTGCTGGCTGTTCAACTACTACGGCGTCAACATCTTCGTCTCCGGCAAGCACTCCTACGCGGGCGTGTGACGCGCCTCCGTACGGGTCAGCCCTGCCGGGCGACGCTCGTGATCACCTCCCGCAGCCGGACCGCGTACCGGGACAGGTTCTCGTGCGCGATCTCGGTGTCCGGATAGCGGCAGGCGAACCACAGGCCCTCATGGAGCCGATTCACCCAGACGCAGACCCGGTCGCCGTACGAGACCCTGATCAGTCCGTAGACCTTCTGCTCGGCCCACTGCCCGGAGCCGGGGACGTCTCGGGCGTCGAGGTAGGACACCAGGGAATACAGGTCGGGGGACGTGGGGCGGAAGTCCGTTCCGATCAGCCGGAGCACCCGTTCGAGGGGGGTGCGGGCCAGCCGCCGGTTGGCCCGCAGCTCGGCGTGGGCCTTCTCCAGGGCTGTCCGGAAGTCACGGACCTCCGCCAGCGGGATCTCGACCGGTGCCCCGCCGACGTACCAGCCCACGGAGTCCGACCACCGGGACGTCACCCGGGTGTGGAACGGAACGACGGTGCGGAAGACGGGCTCCCCTTCGATCTCGTTGAGGACGAGCGCAGTGGCCGCCAGCACGCCGACCAGGCTGCCGCCGTAGGGTCGGCAGTGCGCCTCGAACGCCTCGGCGACGTCGTCGTCCACCAGCGGCTCGCACAGCGCTTTCTGCCGGGGCAGTCCGCTGCCGGTGTCCACGCCGAGGTCGACGGGGAAGTTCGGCAGTTCTCCCCCGCAGTTCTTGATGAACTCCCGCCAGCGGACCACGATGTCGTGGCTCTCGTCGAGCTTGTCCGCGTCCGCCCGCTCGGCCTGGCAGAAGTCGACGTAGCTGGCGACGGGGTCCTGCTGGGGGGAACGGCCGGCCGCGACCGCCGCATAGAGCTCATGCAGGGCGGCGGGGATGTTCTCGAGTGAGTAGGCGTCGACGTTGCTGTGGTCGAAGGCCATGTACAGGCTGGTGCTGTCGTCCCGGAGGACCGCCGCGTAGATGAAGTTGGGCCACCGGAGTGCGTCCGCCACGGTGTCGAACCGCTCCTCAAGACGCTCGGCCAGCGCTGTCCCGTCCGTGAAGTCGCCGATCTGTTCCAGGCGCAGGCGCACGTCCTCGCTGCCGAGTGTGAACCGGGCGATCTCCTCGCCGGGCGGCCCGGACCAGTCGAAGCCGCTGCGCAGCGTCTCGTGCCGCAGGGTCCACGCGTACAGCGCGCTCTGGAGGACGTCCAGTTCCGCCCGGCCCGGGAGATCGAAACACACACCGATCCACGTCGGTACGAACAACCCGTCCTCACGCACGGACCGGGAGATCCTGATGTGCGACTCCTGGATGTAGGCCGGGGGCCTGGAGTCCTCCGGGAGGCCCCGTACCGCCGCGGCGGCCGCAGGATCGAGTGTCCACTCCACGAGTCGTCCCGGCCGTACCTCGCAGTGCCGGATGTCCGTCATGCGCATGAGGGGTCTCCGTTCGCGGATGGCGTGCCCTTATCAGGATGTGCCGTGGGGGTGAACGCCCCACACCGGCTTCCTCGAAAGGTCAGTCGAACGGACGGCATCCCGGGTGGTGAGTCCGGAAGCCGTTCGGGTCATCCGTCCCGGTCGCCGATGTCCTCACGCCACAGCTCCGGGTGCTCGGTGACGAAGCCACGCATCAGGTCGATGCTCTCGGGGTCGTCCAGCAGGACGATCTCCACGCCGTGCCGCGCGAGCCAGTCGTGCCCTCCCCGGAACGTGGTGGCCTCCCCGATCACCACCCGGGGGATGCCGAACTGCCGGACCAGTCCGCAGCAGTACCAGCACGGCGACAGGGTGGTCACCATCGTCGTGCCCCGGTACGACCGCTGCCGTCCTGCCGCGCGGAAGGCCGCTGTCTCCGCGTGCATCGTGGGGTCGTCGTCCTGGACACGGCGGTTGTGGCCGCGGCCGAGGAGAGTGCCGTCGGGGCCGTACAGCGCGGCGCCGATGGGGATACCGCCCTCGGCGAGGCCGGTGCGGGCCTCCTCGACGGCGGTGGCGAGCCACACGCGGGCCTGTGCGGGGTCCATGGCCTCATCCATGTCCTGCCTGAGCCGCTCCGTAACCCGGCCCCACCATCACCGCGCCGACGTGCGAGTCCCCTGGGGGAGGAACGGCTCATGTCGAGCCGTCCGCCCGCCCGATGGCAGCGGCAGGACGCGCGGGCCCGGAATTCAGGAAGGCGGAACGACTCATGGCACGGACCGGCCCGTGACCTGTTCGAGCACGGCGTAGTCCGCGAAGCTGCGGCGGTAGCGCAGGTGCCGCGTCTCCTGGGTGTGCCTGCGCTGCCACTCCTCCACCTCGCCGGGCGCCCCGCACGGACCCGAACCCGCCCCGCAGTCCTCCTCCTCGCCGGACACGCAGTACGCCTCGTATTCGGGCAGGGCCGACGCGTCCTGCACGATCGTGTACGGCACGTACCGGAAGATCCTGCGGCCGGTCGACTCCCCGCCGTGCTCCGCGTGTTGGTGCTGGCGCAGCAGCACGTTCGCGTCCGTCACCGCACTGCCGTCGAACGCGGCGCGTGCGCGGTCCCGCCGCAGCGCCAGGTCCTCGCAGGTCGCGCACCCGGGCACCGGGGAGGGTGGCCGGGTCGGATCCGCCGACAGGCCTTCCCTGGAACGGTCGTTGAGCGCGCGCACGCCCGCGCTGAGCCGCTCCTCCGGTGTCGCCTCGCGGATCCTCGCAGGGTCCGCCTGCCATTCCCGGCCGCCGCCGACCGGGCGCAGCATCACGTACGGGCCGGTCCTGTCCTGATACTCGCCGACCTTGCGCGTGTGCGGGTCGTAGACGAGCGTTCCCGGTTCCATTGCGCATACCTCCGTCACTCTGGGTGTATCGAGCGTTGCGCACGGGAACAGTCCGGTTCAATGCTTGGCGTGTGACACCGGTGCACTGTCACGGAGGGGGAGCCGTGAGCCGACGGAACGGCGGGGCGAGTACGGCGGCGGTATTCGGGGAGGTCCTGCGGCACTTCCGCGAGGCCGCCCTGCTCACGCAGGAGGGCCTGGCCAGACAGATCCCGTGCGACCGCTCGCATGTGGCGCGGGTCGAGGGCGGTACGAGGGTTCCGCAGGAGACGTTCGCCAAGACCTGTGACGAACTGCTGGGTACGGGTGGGGTGTTGCTGCGGCTGTGGGCCCGGATCGACTGGTACCAGCAGGTGGAACACCCTGATTGGTTCCAGCGCAGGGCGCAGATGGACGCGCAGGCGGTCAAGTTGTACGAGTACCAGGAAATGGTGATGCCGGGCTTGCTGCAGACCGCGGGCTACGCACGGGCACTGCTTTCACAGAGGGCTAGCGGCGAACTGCTGGAAGAGCGGGTTCGGGCACGTCTGAGTCGACAGCAACGCTTCCTCTCGGGGAGTGGGCCGATGTACGTCGCTGTGTTGGACGAGAGCTGCTTGCGCCCCGTGGGCGATTCCGCCGTGATGCGTGATCAGTACGCGCACCTGTTGCGCCTCGGGCAGAGTCCCAACATCCGAATCCAAGTAGCCCCGGCTGACCGCTCAGACCTTGTCCGCCCCAGCAGCTCCATGTCGTTGATCACGTTGCCGAACGGCGAACAGTGGGTCTACTCGGAATCCCTGAGTCACGGCTACTTCAGCAACGATCCGGGAGCCTGGGCTCAGCAAAGCCAGACCTATGATGTGCTCAGGGCTGACGCTCCGTCTGCTCCACAATCTGCCGCCTTGATCAGGGAGGCGATGGAAGGGTATGGGCGGGACCATGAACAGTTGCGACCTCGGCGCAATCTCCTGGATCAAGAGCAGCTACAGCGGCAACGACGCTGGCAACTGCATCGAAATAGCCCCCGGTTTCCCCGACACCGTCCCCGTCCGCGACAGCAAGAACCCTGACGGACCCGTCCTGGTCGTGAGCCGGACCGCCTGGTCGGCGTTCACAGCCGCCCTCTGACGCTCACTCCTCGCGCTTGCGTTCGTCCGGGTCGGTGTCCTTGTCCTGGTCGAGCGACTTCAGGAAGTCGGGATTGTCGTCGGGTGCCACCCACTGCCGGGGGCGCTGGGACGACGGCAGCCGCTTCTTGCCGGCGATCAGCCAGGAGATCGAGCCGACGAGCGGAAACACCAGCACCAGCAGCGCCCACAGCGGCTTGGGCATGTGGCGGATCTCGTCGTCCTTCGTGCTGATGCAGTCGATGAACGCGTACACGCTGAGCGCCAGCGGCACGAGGAACATCAGTACCCGGAGCATGCGGCCTCTCAGCGAAAGCGGTGGGTGGTTCCAGGCCAGGGTAGCGGCTCGGGGATACTGGACCCCATGGCTTACGACGATCTTCGCTCCCTGCTCAGGGCGCTGGAGCGCGAGGGTGACCTCAAGCGCATCAAGGCCGAGGTCGACCCGTATCTGGAGGTCGGGGAGATCGTCGACCGGGTGCAGAAGTCCGGCGGCCCCGCCCTGCTCTTCGAGAACGTACGCGGGTCGAGCATGCCGCTCGCGATGAACGTGTTCGGCACGGACCGGCGGCTGCTGAAGGCCCTGGGCCTGAAGTCGTACGCGGAGATCACCGAGCGGATCGGCGGGCTGCTGAAGCCCGAGCTGCCGCACGGCTTCGTCGGCGTGCGGGAGGCCTTCGGCAAGCTCGGCGCGATGACGCACGTACCGCCGAAGAAGGTGAAGGACGGTCCCGTGCAGGAGGTCGTCCTGACCGGGGACGACGTCGACCTGGACCGGCTGCCCGCGCTGTTCACCTGGCCGAAGGACGGCGGGTCGTTCTTCAACCTGGGGCTGACCCACACCAAGGACCCGGAGAGCGGCGTCCGCAACCTGGGGCTGTACCGGCTCCAGCGGCACGACAAGCGCACCATCGGCATGCACTGGCAGATCCACAAGGACAGCCGCAACCACTACCAGGTGGCCGCGCGCCGGGGCGAGCGGCTGCCCGTGGCGATCGCCTTCGGGTGCCCGCCGGCCGTGACGTACGCCTCCACCGCCCCGCTGCCGGGGGACATCGACGAGTACCTGTTCGCCGGGTTCCTCGCGGGCAAGCGGATCGAGATGGTCGACTGCAAGACCGTGCCGCTCCAGGTGCCCGCGCAGGCCGAGGTCGTGATCGAGGGCTGGCTGGAGCCGGGCGAGATGCTGCCCGAGGGGCCGTTCGGCGACCACACCGGCTTCTACACGCCGCAGGAGCCCTTCCCGGCGCTGACCATCGACTGCATCACGATGCGCAAGCGCCCGCTGCTCCAGTCGATCGTCGTGGGCAGGCCGCCCACGGAGGACGGGCCGCTGGGGCGGGCGACGGAACGCTTCTTCCTGCCGCTGCTGAAGATCATCGTGCCGGACATCGTGGACTACCACCTGCCGGAGGCGGGCGGCTTCCACAACTGCGCGATCGTCTCGATCGACAAGAAGTACCCGAAGCACGCGCAGAAGGTCATGCACGCGATCTGGGGCGCGCACATGATGTCGCTGACCAAGCTGATCGTGGTCGTCGACTCCGACTGCGACGTGCACGACCTGCACGAGGTCGCCTGGCGGGCGCTCGGCAACACCGACTACGCCCGGGACCTGAGCATCGTCGAGGGTCCCGTCGACCATCTGGACCACGCCTCCTACCAGCAGTTCTGGGGCGGCAAGGCCGGTATCGACGCGACGAAGAAATGGCCCGAGGAGGGCTACACGCGCGACGGCGGCTGGCCCGACATGGTGGAGTCCGATCCGGAGACGGCGGCGAAGGTGGACCGCCGCTGGAAGGAGTACGGCCTGTGACCAGCGCCTCCGCCGCGATCCCCCAGCCGGGACGCACCAAGGCGTTCCTGCGGCTGGTGATGATCGAGCACTCGGTCTTCGCGCTGCCCTTCGCCTACATCGCCGCGCTGACGGCCATGTACCAGTGGGACAGGAACATCCACTGGGGACGGCTGCTGCTGGTCACCGTGTGCATGGTGGGGCTGCGCACCTTCGCGATGGCCGTCAACCGCATCATCGACCGGGAGATCGACGCGCGGAACCCGCGCACGGCGCAGCGCGAGCTGGTCACTGGTGCGATGTCGGTGAAGCACGCCTGGACGGGCGCGTTGATCGCGCTGGCCGTCTTCCTCGGCGCCGCCGCCCTGCTGAACCCCCTGTGCCTGGCGCTGGCCCCCATCGCGGTGATCCCGATGGTGGTCTACCCCTACGGCAAGCGGTTCACGAACTTCCCGCAGGCCATCCTCGGCCTCGCCCAGGCGATGGGCCCGGTCGGCGGCTGGCTGGCGATCTCGGGGGAGTGGTCCTGGGACGCGGTGATCCTCGGCCTCGCCGTGGGCATCTGGATCGGCGGTTTCGACCTGATCTACGCCTGCCAGGACGTGGAGACCGACCGCGAGATCGGCGTCATGTCCGTCCCGGCCCGCTTCGGCATCCCGGCGGCCATCTGGGGCGCGCGGGTCTGCCACGCCCTCACGACGGCCCTGTTCGTCTGGTACGCCCTCGCCACCGGCGCCGGTGCCTTCTTCTGGCTGGGCCTGCTGATCGTCGCCGCGGCGTTCCTCTACGAGCACTCGATCGTGCGCCCCCACGACCTGTCCCGTGTGAACCGCGCCTTCTTCAGCGTCAACGGCTTCATCGGCATCGCCCTGTTCGTGTGCGCGCTGCTGGACCTGCTGGTACGGGGTCTGACCGTCTGATCACGGGGCGGTGAGCGCGCGGCCCGCCTCCGGGCGGCGGCGGAACAGGAACGCCGCCGCCACGCCCGCCAGCAGACCTATCAGGTGGCCCTGCCAGCTGACGCCCGTCTGCGTCGGGGCCAGGCCGGCCAGGATCGAGCCGCCCCACACCGCGGCGACCAGCACGCCCGCAAGGACGCCGAAGGCGCGGCGCTCGACGACGCCGCTGACCAGCAGGAAACCGAACAGGCCGAAAATCACGCCCGACGCTCCCGCGGTGTTGGTGTGCTCCGGGGCGATGAGCCAGACACCGAGCCCGTCCACCACGATGATCAGCGCGGCCACCAGCAGGAAGCGCCGCAGACCCGACAGCGCGGCCAGGAAGCCCAGGACCAGCAGCGGCACGGTGTTCGCCAGCAGATGGGCGAAGCCGAAGTGGATGAAGGACGAGGGGACGACGTCGACCAGCTCGGACGGGTCGCGCGGGGTGACGCCGAAGCCGTCCAGCGCATGGCCCGTGGCCACGTCCACCACTTCCAGCAGCCACAGCAGCGCCACCCACGCCAGCATCAGCTTGCCCGCGGCCAGCGCGCGATCGCCTTGTGACCACCCCGCTCGCGGATCCGGCATGGCGACCCCCAGTGCTCGCTCGTCCCCTCGGTGCAACGGCCCGCACCCCTGGACCGGTTCCCACCCTGTGACGCCCGATAGGCTCGGAGTCGTGAACCCAGTCAAGCCAGGCGAGACGCCGCGTACGCCTTGGATCGTAGGGGTGTCCGGGGCTTCCGGCACCCCCTATGCCGCCGCCGTCCTGCGGGCCCTGCTGGACGCCGGTGAGAGCGTCGACCTCGTGGTGTCCCGGGCCTCCCGGCTCACCCTGAAGGACGAGACCGGGATCTCCTTCCGGGACGCCCACTGGCAGTCCGACCTGCGTGAATGGCTCTCCCGGGGCGCCGACGGCAAGCCGGGCACCTTCTCCGTCGACATCGACGCCGTACGGCACTGGAGCGCCGGCGACCTGGCCGCCGGGCCCTCCTCGGGGTCGTACCCCACCAAGGGCATGCTCATCGTGCCCGCGTCGACGGCGAGCGTGGCGGGGGTCGCGCTCGGGCTGTCGAAGGACCTGCTGCAACGGGCGGCGAGCGTGACCCTCAAGGAGGGACGCAAGCTGATCGTGGCCGTGCGGGAGACCCCGCTGAACGGCCAGACCCTGCGCCACCTGGTCACCCTCGACGACGCGGGCGCGACGGTCGTGCCCGCCTCACCCGCCTTCTACGCGGGCGCGACGCACATCCAGGACCTGGTGGACTTCGTCGCCGGCCGCGTCCTCGACGCGGCGGGCGTGCCGCACCGGCTCTACCGCCGTTGGCAAGGTGAACTCGGCGGCGGTGCGCACCGCGACGGCTGAGCAGTACCCGAACCTCATCGGACTCAACGACAACTTCAGCGGAAGGCTTCGATCGCAATGGACGCGGTGGACAGGCAGCTCATCCAGGCCCTGAGGGAGAACGGCCGGGCCTCCTACGCGGAGCTGGGACGCCTCGTCGGACTGTCGGGACCCAGTGTCACCGACCGCATCAACCGGCTGGAGGCCGCCGGCGTCATCACCGGCTACCGGGCCACCGTCGATGCCGCCTCGCTCGGCCTGGGCGTGACCGCCCTGATCGGCATCTCACTCTCCGACGCCACCGACCACGAGGACGTGGCGCAGCGGCTGAAGGACCTCTCGGAGATCGAGGACTGCTGGTTCATCGCGGGCGACGACTCGTACATGCTCAAGGTGCGGGCGGCGGACGTCGACGGTCTGGAGAAGATGATCCGGCGGCTCAGCGGGATCGAGGGCGTCTCCCGGACGCGTACGACGATCGTGCTCTCCACGAAGTGGGAGAACCGGGTCGGGGAGCTGCCCGAAGAGGAGTAGAGGCGTAGTCGTACGGTTGGGACGTCGTCGTAGAAAGGTGTGGGCATGGATCTCGGGCTCAAGCGCGAGCTGGAGGAGAAGGTCAGGGCGGGTGAGCGCCTGACCCGTGAGGACGGCATCGCGCTGTACGAGTCGGACGACCTGGCCTGGCTCGGCGGCCTCGCGCACGAGGTGCGCACCCGCAAGAACGGCGACGTCGTGCACTTCAACGTCAACCGTCACCTCAACATGACGAACGTGTGCACGGCCTCCTGCGCCTACTGCTCCTTCCAGCGCAAGCCGGGGGAGAAGGACGCGTACACGATGCGGATCGAGGAGGCCGTGAAGCTCGCCAAGGCGATGGAGTCGGAAAACCTCACCGAGCTGCACATCGTCAACGGGCTGCACCCGAACCTGCCGTGGCGGTACTACCCGCGGTCGCTGCGCGAGCTGAAGGCGGCGCTGCCGGACGTCTCCCTGAAGGCCTTCACGGCGACGGAGATCCACCACTTCGAGACCATCTCGGGGATGAGCGCCTCGGAGATCCTCGACGAGCTGATCGACGCCGGTCTGGAGTCCCTCACCGGCGGCGGCGCGGAGATCTTCGACTGGGAGGTCCGGCAGCACATCGTGGACCACCGCACCCACTGGGAGGACTGGTCCCGGATCCACCGGCTCGCGCACGAGAAGGGTCTGAAGACCCCGTGCACGATGCTGTACGGGCACATCGAGGAGCCGCGTCACCGGGTGGACCACGTACTGCGGCTGCGCGAGCTGCAGGACGAGACCGGCGGCTTCCAGGTCTTCATCCCGCTGCGGTACCAGCACGACTTCGTCGACATGCAGGACGGCAAGGTGCGCAATCGCCTCCAGGCGCGGACGCAGATGGCGACGGGGGCGGAGGCGCTGAAGACCTTCGCCGTGTCGCGGCTGCTGTTCGACAACGTGCCGCACGTGAAGGTCTTCTGGGTCATGCACGGGGTGCAGACGGCGCAACTGGCGTTGCAGCACGGGGCGGACGACATGGACGGGTCGGTCGTCGAGTACAAGATCACTCATGACGCGGACAACTATGGGACGCCGAACAAGCTGACGCGGGAGGATCTGCTGGATCTGATCCGTGATGCCGGCTTCCGGCCTGTGGAGCGGAATACGCGGTACGAGATCATTCGGGAGTATGAGGGGCCGGACCCGTTGCTTCGCGAGGCGCCGCAGCCCATGCGGGTCTGATGGCGGATGCGGGTGTGTAAGGGTTCTTCGCGCAGTTCCCCGCGCCCCTGGGCGGGGTACCCGGAGGGCATGGTCAGGACCTCGGCACCTGAGGATGCCTATACCGCTGAACCCTTCGTTCCCGGTCGCGGTGGGCTTGTCGCTCTGCGGCGGGCCGCCGCAGAGTGCCGGGGGTGTCCCCTGCACCGGGACGCCACGCAGACCGTGTTCGGCTCGGGGGACGCCGATGCCCGGGTCATGCTCGTGGGGGAGCAGCCCGGGGATCAGGAGGACCGGCAGGGCAAGCCGTTCGTGGGGCCTGCCGGGAAGCTGTTGGACCGGGCCCTTGAGGAAGCCGGCATCGATCCCTCCGAGGCCTACGTCACCAACGCCGTGAAGCACTTCAAGTTCACGCAGGCCGAGCCGCGGAAGCGGCGGATCCACAAGGCTCCCAGTCTGCGGGAGATGACCGCGTGCGGGCCCTGGCTGGCCGCGGAGCTCGCGGTCGTGGAGCCGGAGCTGATCGTCGTCCTCGGGGCCACCGCCGGGAAGGCGCTGCTCGGGTCATCCTTCCGGGTCACGCAGGTGCGGGGAACGGTGCTGGAGGAGGAGATCCACGGGCGGCCGGAGCGGCTGGTGCCGACCGTGCACCCGTCGTCGGTGCTGCGGTCCGACGACCGTGAGGCGGCCTACCGGGGGCTGGTGTCGGACCTGAAGGTGGCGGCCGACGCCCTGTCGTAATAGCTACGATGGGCGCATGCCCCTTACCCTCACGCTCGAACCCTCCGTCACCCCCGAGCTGCGTGACGGTCTGCTCGATCTGTGGACCGATGTCTCCAACGCCGGGGGAGCCGTCGGGTACGTGCCGCCGGTGACGCGGGAGGAGATCCGCCCCGCGCTCGTGCAGCACTTCGCGGCGATGGCGGACGGGCGGGTCAAGCTGCTCGTCGGGCACGACGAGGAGGGGCGGGTCGCGGCGACCGCGTTCCTGACCTTCAACACGCACCACCTGATGACGCACTGGCTGTGGCTGTACACGGTGATGGTGCACCCCAGGCACCAGGGCAAGGGCTGGGGGCGGGACCTGCTGCGCGCCGCCGCGGACACGGCCCGGGCAATGGACGGGATCGAGGCGATCCGGCTGACCTGCCGGGGCGGTCTCGGGCTCGAGCGGTTCTACGCCTCCTGCGGCTACAAGGAGGTCGGGCGGATCCCCGGGGCGATCCGGGTGGCGCCCGGGGAGGACCGCGACGACGTGGTCATGCTGCTGCCCCTGGCCTGACCCCCCTGCAAGATCGGCCGCTCCGCGTGCTTCACTGGACGGTGCCCCTTTGGGTGTGTTCCGGCCGTTCGAAACGGAAGAGTGGATTGAGATGCTCCGCTACACGCTGATGCGCCTCGGAATCTTCGTGGGCTGCCTCGTGGTCGTCTGGGGCGCCGTCTACTCCGGCATCGCCCCGCGCGGGCTCGGCAACAGCAACGGGCTGTGGATCGTCGCGCTCGCCCTGCTCATCTCCGCGCCGATCAGCCTGGTGGTGCTGCGCAAGGAGCGGGACCGGGCGTCCGTGCAGGTCGCGCAGCGCGTCGACCGGATGAAGGCGAACATGGAGGCCAACCGCAGTCAGGAGGACGCCGTCGACGACACGGCCCGCACCCAGGGACAGACCTCGTAGGGCTCCCTCGCGGGGCCTCCTGACAGGGCCCCCACGCGCTCACAGCGCCTCGTTTCCGCACATGCTCGGAAACGGGGCGCTTTGCGTTGTATGGGTGCGTGTGCGTCATCACCTGTCAAAGCCAGGCTTTGGGGTCCTCAAAGCTCTGGTGTTAAGGTTGTGCTATGAAGTCAGCAGTCGCGCCCCCTTCGCCTCTGAGCGCTCCGCTCGTGGCGCGGCTGCACGTGGATCTCTGTCGGTGCGCGTCCGCTTTCTGTCGTCCCTGACGTAACGCAACACCCCGTCGTCCCCCACGTCAGTCCCCCTACGCGTCCCCCCAACGGAGTCAGCCCGTGTCCTCACGCACGAAGTCCTTCAAGGTGCCCTTCTGGGCCCAGATACTCGCCGGTCTCGTCCTGGGTGTGCTGCTCGGCTGGCTCGCCCGCAACCAGGACCTGTCCTGGCTGACCACGACACTAGAGAAGGTCGGCGACACCTTCATCGGGCTGCTGAAGCTCGCGGTCGCCCCGCTCGTCTTCTTCGCGATCCTCGTCTCGATCACCAATCTGCGGAAGGTCAACAACGCGGCCCGGCTGGCCTCGCGCACCCTTCTCTGGTTCATGATCACCTCGCTGATCGCGGTCAGCATCGGCCTGGTCATCGGCCTGCTGACCAACCCCGGCGCCGGTACCGGCCTCACGCCCAAGGACGGCGCGAAGCCCGAGGACACCGGCTCCTGGATCGACTTCCTGACGGGCATCGTCCCGACCGACGTCATCACGCCGTTCACCGACCTGAACGTGCTGCAGATCGTGTTCATGGCCGCCGTCGCCGGTATCGCCGCGCTCCAGCTCGGTGAGAAGGCCCAGCCGATCCTCACCCTCAGCGAGTCCGTCCTCAGCCTGCTCCAGAAGGCGCTGTGGTGGGTCATCCGGCTCGCCCCGATCGGCACCGTCGGCCTCATCGGCAACGCCATCGCCACCTACGGCTGGGACCTGATCGGCAAGTACGCGACCTTCACCGCCGACGTCTACATCGGCTGCCTCATCGTGCTGTTCGGCGTCTACCCGACGCTGCTCGCGACCGTCGCCAAGGCCAACCCGCTCCAGTTCTTCAAGGGCGCCTGGCCCGCGATCCAGCTGGCCTTCGTCTCCCGCTCCTCCGTCGGCACCATGCCGCTGACGCAGAAGGTCACCGAGCGGCTCGGCGTACCGAAGGAGTACGCCTCCTTCGCCGTGCCGTTCGGCGCCACGACCAAGATGGACGGCTGCGCCGCGATCTACCCGGCCATTGCCGCGATCTTCGTCGCCCAGATCTTCGACATCCAGCTGGGCGTCGGCGACTACCTGCTGATCGCGTTCGTCTCGGTGGTCGGCTCGGCCGCCACCGCCGGTCTCACCGGCGCGACGGTCATGCTGACCCTCACCCTGTCCACCCTCGGCCTGCCGATGGAGGGTGTCGGTCTGCTCCTCGCGATCGACCCGATCCTGGACATGATCCGCACCGCGACCAACGTCGCCGGGCAGGCGCTGATCCCGGTCCTGGTCTCGGCCCGGGAGAACCTGCTCGACCGCGACGCGTACGCCACGGCCGACGGCTCCTCCCTGGACGAGCCGCTCGACGAGTCGCGTGACGAGCCGCGCGACCGGACCGAGCCGGTCACCGCGACCGCCTGACGGCAGCACGGGCCGTACGGCTGCTCGACCGCAGCACCGGCCGCACGCGTTCACGGGCCCCCTGAGCGGTCCTTCCCCGGACGACCGGGAGAGGGCCGTCCAGGGGGCCCGTACGCTAAGCGCCATGGGTGCCGTGAAGACCAAGCGGATGCCGCGCGCGGTCCGTGAGCAGCAGATGCTGGACGCCGCCGTGCGGACCTTCGGCCAACGGGGCTACATGGCCGCGTCGATGGACGAGATCGCCGAACTCGCCGGCGTGTCCAAGCCGTTGGTCTACCTGTACCTCAACTCAAAGGAAGACCTCTTCACCGCCTGCATCCGCCGCGAGGCCAAGGCCCTGGTCGACGCGGTGCGGGCCGGGGTCCGCCGCGACCTGCCCGCCGACCGGCAGCTCTGGGAAGGGCTCGGCGCCTTCTTCACGCACACCGGCGAGAACCCGGACGCGTGGTCGGTCCTGCACCTCCAGGCCCGCACCCACGGCGAGCCGTTCGCCGGCGAGGTCACCGCGATGCGCGAGGAGATCGTCGCGTTCGTGACGCAGCTGATCCTCGCCGCCGCCCGCGAGGCCCGCCCCCAAGCTGTCGGCTGCGCTCGAGCAGCGAGGTACCCCCATGACCCCGAGCTGCCCGAACGCGAGGTCGCCGGGCTCGCCGAGGCCTTGGTCGGCGCCGCCGAGTCGCTCGCCGCGTGGGCCAACGCCACGCCGGGTGTCACCCCCCGCCAGGCCGCGGCCACGCTGATGAACTTCGCCTGGGCGGGACTCGGCGACCTCATGGCCGGCCGGCCCTGGGCGCCCCCGGAGGAGCCGCCGGGCCCTCACGTCGGGTAGACGTCCCCCGTCACGTGGATCCGGTCCCGGGGGCCGCGCAGCTCGAACCGGCCCTCCCGCGCCGCGTACGTCACCGTCCCGGGCAGCAGGACCGGTGCCCGGAACTCCGCGCGCAGGCGGCAGTTCTGCGGGACGCCGTGCGCGGCGAGGCAGCGGGCCACGGTCCACATGCCGTGCGCGACGGCCCTGGGGAAGCCGAACGGCCGGGCCGTGAGCGGGTGCAGATGGATCGGGTTGCGGTCCCCGGAGGCGGCACCGTAGCGGCGCCCGACGTCCCCGGCGAGCCGCCACTCGTCGACCGGCGGCAGCGGCTTGGGCGGCTCCGGTTCCCGGGGCCCCGTGGCCGGCCGGTCCGTGCGGTGCCGGGCCAGGTACGTGCTCGTCGACTCCCAGACGACGGCACCGCCGCGGCGCATCTCGGTGACGACCGTGGCCTGCGTGCCGCGCCGGTGCGGCACCAACCCCTCGACGTGCACGGAGAGTTCGTACCGGCCGCCGGGCGACAGCCGCTCGTGCCGGGTGACGGTGATCGAGGTGTGGACGAGGCCGGGCAGGGGCAGCGGGAAGTCCCGGCCGCTCATCAGCCGCATGGCCAGGGGGAACCCGAGCACGTGCGGATACGTCACCGGCAGCGCGTCCTCCCCGACGGGGAACCCGCAGATCCGCTCGTACGCCGCGAGCCGCGCGAGGTCGACCCGCACGCCCGGCAGGACGAGCCGGGTGCGGGGGAACGCCGCGTCGGGGCCGGGGCGTTTGAAGGGGGACAGCAGGGCACCGCGGGCGAGGAGCGGGGCGAGGGAGGGCGGCCGGGTGAGAGTGAGAACAGCGGTGGGGTCGGTCATCACGCCCCCAGCAGGCTCTGGCCGCAGACGCGGACGCTCCGGGTCGGCGGCGGCCGTCTCGCCATCTCCTTGCCCAGGGAACGCGTGAAGCCCTCCAGGACCTGCTGGGCCGCGGCCTGGTGGTGGTCGGCGGGGTCGAGGGGCGCGCCGAGCACGACCACGCGTCCGCTCGCCGTGACCGACCGCAGTACGGGGTGCGGGCCGGCGTGCACCTGCGCCAGGGCCTCGACGTCCCGTACCCCGGTCGCGTCCAGGACGACGGCGGCCGTGCGGCCGGAGCCGGCCGGGCCGGGGCCGGTCCGGGCCAGGACCGGTGCCAGGTCGGGGCCGAGGGCGGACCGGCCGGCGGTGAGGCGCAGCAGGCCGCCGTCCAGGCCCGGCCGCTCGGCGGCCCAGCGGGTCAGCGCCGCGGGCTGCGGCAGACCCAGCCGACGGGTGAGGAACCGGCCCGGCGCGGTGGCGGTGAAGCGCAGACAGCGGTCGGCCATGGACGACTCCCAGTTCCCGAGGACGGTTTTCGCTGACGCCCCACTCCTGCTTACTCTGGAGCAAGGTTACCGGAGGTAAGGCTACGTCACGGGCGAGGAGCAGGTCGAGATGAGCTGGTCGAGATGATCTGGTCGAGATGAGTCCCCGTCAGCTGTCCCCGACGGTGCGGCGCTTGGCGGTCATCGGCGGAGCGCGCCTACGGGACGCCCCCGCCCGCGGCCGATCTCCGTCTGTGCGGCGGGCGGCAGGGGTGACGGCCGTCCTGGAGCGCGCCTGAATCCACCGGCACGCAGAACCTGAAAGCCCCTCACCTGATCCCCGAGATTGCACAGGCCTGGCTCCGGACCATCCCCGAACCAGCACAAAGCCGCCACGTCAGCGCCGTACGATCCCGTTCCTACCGCCAGTAACCCCTTTCGGGGGGTTCAGCCGGTTGAGCGCCTCGGCGTGCGAGGCACGTACGTCATGCAGCAAGCAGTCCTTCGCTGCACGCCCCAGGAGCCGCCCGTGTCCACTGCGTATCCCTCCTCCGCCTACGGCGACGCGTACGGCGACGCGTACGGGGGGCCGAGGCTCGTCGAGCCCGAGGTACGGCGGATGGACGGGGCGGTACGGGAGGCCTCCGTGCCGCCGCTGGCCCCGCCGTGGGCCCACGGGTCGCTCGCCGACCTGCCGTTCGACAACGCGAGTGCACACCCGGGTTCCGTGGCACTCAGCCGCAGGGACGCCGACGGCAACTGGAGCGACGTCACGGCGGCACACTTCGCCGACCAGGTGCGGGCCGTGGCGAAGGGCCTGATCGCCGAGGGCCTCATGCCGGGCGACCGGATCGCCGTCATGGCCCGCACCATCTACGAGTGGACCGTCCTGGACTTCGCCGCCTGGGCGGCCGGACTGGTCACCGTCCCCGTCTACCCCACCTCCTCCGTCTTCCAGGCCCGCTGGATCCTCCAGGACTCCGGCGCGGTCGCCCTGGTCACCGAGACCGCCGCCCAGGCCGCCGCCCTCGGCCCCGAGCGGGAACGCCTGCCCGACCTCAAACACATGTGGGTCGTCGACAAGGGCCACGTGGACCGGCTCGCGGAAGCCGGGGCCCACCTGCCCGACCAGGAGGTCGAGGTGCGGCGCGGCATGCTCGGCCCGGACACCCTCGCCACCCTCGTCTACACCTCGGGCACCACAGGCCGCCCCAAGGGCTGCGCCCTTACCCACGGCAACTTCTTCGCCGAGGTCGACAACGCCATCGAGCTGCTCTACCCCGTCTTCCGGGCCAAGACCAGCGAAGAGGCCTCGGTGCTGCTGTTCCTGCCGATGTCCCACGTCTTCGGCCGCATGGTCGCCATCGCCTGCATCCGGGCCCGCGTACGGCTCGGCCACGCCCCGAGCATCAAGGCCGACCACCTGCTCCCGGACCTCGCCGACTTCCGGCCGACCTGCCTGCTGGCCATCCCGTACATGCTGGAGAAGATCTTCAACTCGGCCCGCGCCAAAGCCGAGGCGGCCGGCCGGGCCTCGTCCTTCGACCGCGCCGTGGCGGTCGCACAGCGCTACGGGGAGGCCCTGGAGGCCCAGCAGACCGGCACCGGCCCCGGCCCCACCCGCGCCCTGAAGACCACCCGGGCCTTCTACGACCCCCTGGTCTACCGCCGCATCCGCAACGCCATGGGCGGCAGGGTCCGCTACGCCATCTGCGGCGGCTCCCCGCTCGGCCGCCGCCTCGCCGCGTTCTACGCCGGGGCCGGCATCGAGATCTTCGAGGGCTACGGCCTGACCGAGACCACCGGCGCGACCACCGTCACCCCGCCCCTCAAACCCCGGCTGGGCACCGTCGGCTGGCCGCTGCCCGGCACCCGCGTCCGCATCGCCGCCGACGGGGAGATCCTGGTCGGCGGCGACCACGTGCTGCGCGGCTACTGGGACCCGCAGGCCGGTGGTGTCGTCCCCGCCGCCCCCGACGGCTGGCTCGCCACCGGCGACCTCGGCGCGCTGGACGACGAGGGTTACCTGACGATCACCGGCCGCAAGAAGGAACTGCTCATCACCGCCGGCGGCAAGTCCGTCGCCCCGGCCCCGCTGGAGAACTGGCTGCGTTCGCACCCGCTGATCTCCCAGTGCATCGTCCTGGGCGACGGCCGCCCCTTCGTCTCCGCGCTGATCACCCTCGACCCGGACGGCATCACCCACTGGCGCCAGATGAACGGCAAACACCCCGTGCCGGCCACGCTCCTCGTCGACGACGAGGAACTGCGCGCCGTCCTGCAACGCGCCGTCGACGAGGCCAACAAGATGGTCTCCCGCCCGGAGTCCATCCGCCGCTTCGCCGTCCTCCCCGAGGACTTCACGGAGGAGGCGGGCCATCTGACACCCTCGATGAAGCTCCGCCGGGAGGCCGTGCTGCGCGCGTTCGCCACCGAAGTGGAGAGCCTGTACACGCGGTGATTCACCTTTGCGAGGTCTTCACACGTGGTTCTTGACGACGCACGGCGTCTGCCCGTTGGCTTTCGACCATCTCGTCACGATGCTCCCCCTCGGAAGGCTCCACCAGTGATACCGCGTAACACCCGTCAGGCCGCCGTGCGGCGCATCTCCATCGCCCTGGCGGTCTCCGTGTCGGCCCTGTCCCTCGCCGCCTGCGGCGACGGCGGGAGTGACGACTCCGCCTCCGGGAAGGGCAACGACCTGACGGTGGGCCTGCTGCTGCCCGACCGGGAGACGGCACGCTTCGAGAAGTTCGACTACCCGCTGATCAAGAAGGAGGTCGCCGACCTCACGGAGAACAAGGGCACGGTCCGCTACGCCAACGCCGAGTCCAGCGTGACCAGACAGAGCGAGCAGTTCCAGAAGATGATCGCCGACAAGGTGGACGTCATCCTCGTCGACGCCCTGAACTCCAAGTCCATCGCCGGTGATGTGCGGAAGGCCAAGGACGCGGGCATCCCGGTCATCGCCTACGACCGGCTCGCCGAGGGCCCCATCGACGCCTACGTCTCCCACGACAACGAACTCGTCGGCCAGGTCCAGGGCCGCGCCATCACGGGGGAACTCGGCGACAAGGCCCAGAAGAGCAAGGTCGTCATGATGAACGGCGACCCCGGGGACCCCAACACCGCACGCTTCAAGGACGGCGCCCTCAGCGAACTCCAGGGCCAGGTCGACATCGTCGCGCAGTACGACACCAAGGAGTGGAAGCCGGCGACCGCCAAGGCCAACATGAAGAAGGCGATCCAGAAAGTCGGGCTGAACAACATCGCCGCCGTCTACTCGGCCAACGACGGCATGGCGGGCGCCGTCATCGAGGCGCTGGAGGAGGCCGGGGCCTCCAAGGTGCCGCCGGTCACCGGGCAGGACGCCAACCTCGACGCGGTGCAGCGGGTCGTGGCCGGCGAGCAGTACATGACCGTGTACAAGTCCTTCCTGCTGGAGGCGACCAACGCCGCGAAGATCGCCGTGGCCAAGGTCCAGGGCCGGGACATCGAGTTCGCCGCGCTGACCCGGGAGACGGTCGACAGTCCGACGCAGAAGAACATCCCGGCGATGCTGGTGCCGGTGGTCGCCCTCACCAAGGACAACATCAAGGAGACGGTCGTCACCGACGGCGTCTACACCGTCAAGGACATCTGCACCTCCGCGTACAAGGCGGACTGCGCGGCCATCGGCCTGGAGTAGCGGCCGCGCCGCGTGCGGCCGCCGGGTCCGGGTTGCGGGGCCCTCTTCGCCGGCGGCTGCGGGCTGCCGATGGCCGGTCGCGCGGTTCCCCGCCCCCGAAGGAAGGGCGTCGCCCCGCCGCAGGGTTCGGGTGGTGGACGCGTGGTGGGTGTCGCACGGGTCTTGACTTCGCAAGACCCCCGCGCGACATTCCCCACCCCTTTCGCGTTCTCGCCGGGCTGGAGCGGCCATGACCACACGCACGGACACCCAGGGCACCGCCGGATCCCCGTCCCGAAGACGGCTGCTGGCCGGTGCCGCCGGTGCCGGTCTCGCGGTCGCCACCGGAGTCCGACAGGGCGCCCGCGCGGCCGACTTACCCCCGCTCGGCACGTACGACGTCGTCGTCGTCGGCTCCGGCGCCGCCGGCATGACCGCGGCGCTGACGGCCGCCCGCCAGGGACTCAGCTGCGTCGTCGTGGAGAAGGCCCCGACCTTCGGCGGCTCGGCCGCCCGCTCGGGCGCCGGGATCTGGATTCCCAACAACTCCGTGCTCCTCGCCGCCGGGGTGCCGGACACCCCCGCGCAGGCCGCCGCCTACCTCGCCGCGGTCGTCGGCCCGGACGTCCCCGCCGACCGGCAGCGGGCCTTCCTGACCCACGGCCCGCCGATGCTCTCCTTCGTCATGGCCAACAGCCCGCTGCGGTTCCGCTGGATGGAGGGCTACAGCGACTACTACCCCGAGCTGCCCGGCGGCCTGCCGGGCGGCCGCTCCATCGAACCGGACCAGCTCGACGGCAACCTCCTGGGCGCCGAGCTGGCGCACCTCAACCCGCCGTACATGGACGTCCCCACCGGCATGGTCGTCTTCAGCGCCGACTACAAGTGGGTCGCCCTGGCCGCCGTGAACGCCCGGGGCGCGGCGGTCGCCGCCCAGTGTCTCGCCCGGGGCGTGAAGGCGGCGACGCTCGGCCAGAAGCCCCTGACGATGGGCCAGGCGCTGGCGGCGGGTCTGCGCGCCGGCCTGCGCTCCGCGGGAGTGCCGGTCTGGCTGAGCACGCCCCTGACGGACCTGCACGTCGAGAACGGCACGGTGACGGGAGCCGTCGTCACCCGCGACGGCGCTCCGGGCCTGGTCCGCGCCCGCCGGGGCGTGATCGTCGGCTCGGGCGGCTTCGAGCACAACGCGGCGATGCGGCAGCGCTTCCAGCGGCAGCCCATCGGCACGGAGTGGACCGTCGGCGCGAAGGAGAACACCGGCGACGGCATCCGGGCGGGGGAGCGGCTGGGCGCGGCACTCGACCTGATGGACGACGCCTGGTGGGGCCCGGCGATCCCCCTCCCGGGACAGCCGTACTTCTGCCTCGCCGAACGCACCCTGCCCGGCGGACTGCTCGTGAACGGCGCGGGCAGGCGCTTCGTCAACGAGGCCGCCCCCTACAGCGACGTCGTGCACACCATGTACGACGTCCACGACACCGACCCGGCCATCCCGTGCTGGCTCGTCGTCGACCAGAACTACCGCAACCGGTACCTCTTCAAGGACGTCCTGCCGACCCTGCCCTTCCCCGACGCCTGGTACGACTCCGGGGCCGCGCACAAGGAGTGGACCCTGGACGCGCTGGCCGCCTCGATCGGCGTGCCCGCGGCGGCCCTGCGCACCAGCGTGAACCGCTTCAACGCCCAGGCGCGCCACGGGGTGGACCCCGACTTCCACCGGGGCGACAGCGCCTATGACCACTACTACACGGACCCCTCCGTCCTCCCCAACTCCTGCCTCGCGCCCCTCTGGCTCCCCCCGTACCACGCCTTCCGCATCGTCCCCGGCGACCTCGGCACGAAGGGCGGCCTGCGCACCGACGCCAGGGCCCGGGTGCTGCGCGAGGACGGCTCGGTGATCCCTGGCCTGTACGCGGCGGGGAACGCCAGCGCGGCCGTGATGGGCCACAGCTACGCGGGCGCGGGCTCGACGATCGGCCCGGCCATGACGTTCGGATACATCGCGGCGAGGGATGCGGCGGGGGTGCTGTAGCCGCCGGGGGCTTGTGGGGTGCCGGGCGGGGGCGTGGTGGCGAGGGCGGTCCGGGGGCTGAGCGTGAGCCGGTCGCGGTGCGCCCGGGGGCTGAGCGTGAGCCGGTCGCGGTGCGCGGGGGCATCCGGGGCCGGTCACCGAGCCGCCCGGGGCATCGCACGTGGGGCTGCGGCGAGGCGCGGCGGCTGGCCCGCCGCATTCCACAGCCGCATCCCGTGGGTCTGCTCGGCAGGCGTGCCCCGCCGCCTTGCTCCGCCGGCTTTCCCTGCCGGTGCTACTCCGCCGGCTTGCGGGCCACCAGGCTCGCCTGGGCGACCGGCTCGCCCCGCTCCTCGTCCGGCTCCCGCACCGTCGTGGCCCGCAGGGTGAACCCGGCGGCGCGCAGCAGGTCGGCCACCTGCTCCGGCCGGCGCCGCAGGAAGGTCAGGGACACGGCGTGGCCGAAGGCCTCCTCGTAGCGGCGCGGCTCGTCACCGCACTGGAAGCCGAGGAGGAGATGGCCGCCGGGCCGCAGGACGCGGTGGAAACCGGCGAAGAGGGCGGGCAGGTGCTCCTCGGGCGTGTGGATGATCGAGTACCAGGACACGACACCGTCGAGCGAGCCGTCCGGCAGGTCCGGCTCCAGCATCGAGCCCCGCACGAACCGCAGCCCCGGATGCTCACGCCGGGCGATCGCCAGCATCGACTCCGACAGGTCGAGGCCGAACACCGACAGCCCCCGAGAGGCCAGGTACGCCGTCACCCGGCCGGGCCCGCAGCCCAGGTCGGCGACCTCACCGCCCTCGCCCACGAGCTCCGTGAAGCCGTACAGCACGCCCCGGTCCAGGGGCGTCCCCGGGCGCAGGTCACCGAAGTGGACGGCGTACTCCTCGGCCACGGTGTCGTAGAAGGTGCGGGTCTCGGTAACGAAGTCGGGGGTGGCGGTCATGGCGGGAGACCCTAGCGCGGTGAAGACGGTCAGGCCGGGTACGGACGCCCTACCGCTGGAATTCGCCGAGAATTCATCAGGCTCATCGGACTCATCGGACTCATCGGGCGGAAGGGCCCGGAAGGGGAAGCACCCGGAAAGGGCAGGAGCCCCGTCGCCTTGCGGCGCGGGGCTCCTTGGGTTACTGCAAATCAGACCGGCGTGACGTTCTCAGCCTGCGGGCCCTTCGGACCCTGCGTGACGTCGAAAGACACCTGCTGGTTCTCCTCGAGGGACCGGAAGCCGGTCGCGTTGATCGCGGAGTAGTGGACGAAGACGTCGGGGCCGCCGCCCTCCTGGGCGATGAAACCAAAGCCCTTTTCGGCGTTGAACCACTTAACGGTTCCGGTAGCCATAAGCCCTCCTTGGGCTCAAAAAGGGTTGCCCTGCTCCAGAACCAGCAAGTGTGAAGATGAATTCTGCACAAGTGCATATGTCTGAGAATGACGAGAGCCCGCGGTCACATGCTCCGCAGGCTCTGTACTGCAAGGGAAACCAAACTGCAACTTGCGACGAGCCTAGCACGCAGGCTGTGGAATGCAATAGGGGTCAAGATCACGTCACCCGAATGTTTGAACATCCCTCGGCCGACTGGCGGCACGGCCCCCCGCTGCCGGCCACGCCCCGATCCCGGGGGTGTGCGCCGGTCCGTGCGCCGTGAGGGCTAGCCTCACGATGTGGACAATCCTCGCACCCGGCCGCGCGTCGGCCACATCCAGTTCCTGAACTGCCTGCCCCTGTACTGGGGGCTTGCGAGAACGGGCACGCTCCTCGACTTCGAGCTCTCCAAGGACACCCCCGAGAAGCTCAGCGAGAAGCTGGTGCAGGGCGAACTCGACATCGGTCCGATCACTCTCGTCGAGTTCCTCAAGCACGCGGACGACCTGGTGGCCTTCCCCGACATCGCCGTCGGCTGCGACGGCCCGGTGATGTCGTGCGTGATCGTCTCGCAGGTCCCCCTCGACCGGCTGGACGGCGCCCGCGTCGCCCTCGGCTCGACCTCCCGCACCTCCGTCCGCCTCGCCCAGCTGCTCCTCGCCGAGCGCTACGGCGTCCAGCCGGACTACTACACCTGCCCGCCCGACCTGAGCCTGATGATGCGGGAGGCCGACGCCGCCGTCCTCATCGGCGACGCTGCGCTGCGCGCCAACATGCTCGACGGGCCGCGCTTCGGTCTGGACGTGCACGACCTCGGCACGCTCTGGAAGGAGTGGACGGGCCTGCCGTTCGTCTTCGCGGTCTGGGCGGCCCGCCGCGACTACCTGGAGCGCGAGCCGGTCATCACCCGCCGGGTGCACGAGGCCTTCCTCGACTCCCGCAACCTCTCCCTGGAGGAGGTGGCCAAGGTCGCCGAGCAGGCGGCCCGCTGGGAGGCATTCGACGAGGCGACCCTGGCCCGCTACTTCACGACCCTCGACTTCCGTTTCGGCGGCCCGCAGCTCGAGGCGGTCGCCGAGTTCGCGCGGCGGGTCGGCCCGACGACCGGCTTCCCGGCGAACGTGAAGGTGAACCTGCTCCAGCCGTGAGCCGGGCGGTGCCCCCGCACTACTCTGCTGGGAGTGCAGGCGTACCGGGACCGGAGCCGTCCCCGCCTGCCCTCGGGGGAGGGGTGACGCCCATGCGGCCGCTCGACGTCGACGAGCCCACCGTCGTGGGGCCCTACCGGCTGCTCGGCCGGCTGGGCTCCGGCGGCATGGGCCGGGTCTACCTGGGCCGCAGCGCCGGCGGCCGCACGGTCGCCGTGAAGATCGTGCATCCGCACTTCGCGCTGGACGAGGAGTTCCGGGCGCGGTTCCGGCGCGAGGTCGAGGCCGCGCGCCGGGTGGGCGGGGCCTGGACGGCTCCCGTCCTCGACGCCGACCCGGGGGCGCGGGTGCCGTGGGTGGCGACGGCGTACGCGGCCGGCCCGTCCCTGTCGTCCGCGGTCGCCGACGGCGGTCCGCTGCCGGCCCACACGGTACGGGCTCTCGGGGCGGGACTCGCCGAGGCGCTGGCGGCGGTGCACGAGCTGGGGCTGGTGCACCGGGACGTGAAGCCGTCGAACGTCCTGCTGACCCTCGACGGCCCCCTGCTGATCGACTTCGGGATCGCCCGGGCCACCGACGGCACGGCGTCCCTCACGTCCACCGGTGTGTCCATCGGCTCGCCCGGCTACATGTCGCCCGAGCAGATCCTGGGCAAGGGCGTCACGGGCGCGGCCGACGTCTTCTCCCTGGGCGCGGTCCTCGCGTACGCGGCGACCGGCGAGCCGCCCTTCCCCGGGGACTCCTCCGCGGCCCTGCTGTACAAGGTCGTCCATGAGGAACCGGAACTCGGTCTGCTCGACGGTGAGTTGCGGAGCCTCACGGCGGAGTGCCTCGCCAAGGACCCGGCGGCGCGGCCCGCCCCGGCCGAGCTGGCCCGCCGCCTGGCCCCCGAGGGCGCGGCCCGGCTGGTGACGGGCGGGTGGCTGCCGGGGGCGCTGGTGGAGCAGGTGAGCCGCAGCGCGGTGCAACTGCTGAACCTGGAGGCGACGCAGGCGGGGGCGGACGTGGGGGCCGGGGGCCCGTCCGGGCCGGTCGGCTTCAGCAGCCCCTCGGTGGGGGTGACGCCGGGGACGACCGGGGGTGAAGGGCCGGGGGTGTTCGGACCGCCGCCGGTGATGCCGTCGCGGATGCCGCCCGAGCCCCCCGGTGTCTCTGTGACGGCGGAGGCGCAGGGGCTCCTGCGGGCACCGGCACCCCGGGATGCCGCCGTACCCGAACCCCGGGACGGCGGCGGCCACCCGGAGGACAACGCCCCGACGTCAGGGCGCCGCCCCGGCAGGGTCACCGTCTCCGTCGCGGCGACGTCCGCACCGCACGGCGAGGGCGGCGGGCGGGTGCGCAGGCTGAGCTGCTCCGTGGCGCTGGCGGTCGCGGGGGCGATGGCGGCCGTGACGATCGGATCGGTCGTCGTGTTCGACCTGCTGCCGGGCCGGGACGGCGGCCAGGACGACGCGGACTCGAGCAGCGGCTCCGACGCGCCCCCGGCGGCGACCGCGAGCTCCGCCCCCTCAGCGGGTGCGGTGCCCGCGGCGTACCTCGGCACCTGGGAGGGCCAGGGCGTCGCCCTCGACGGCAGCCTTCCCCTCGGCACGTTCCGCATCACGGTCGAACGGGCCGCGGTCGGCCAGGAGTTGGGCAGGCTCCGCCAGACCGACCCGATCGGCGGCGTCTGCGTCGACGTACTCACCCTGAAGCAGGTGACGAAGAAGGAGCTCGTCGCGACGTCGGTCGGCGCGAAGACCAACCACAGCGGCTGCAACCCTGCGAAGACGACCGTCCACTTCAAGCCGGTGGGCGACGACCTGCACTACCAGTCGGAGAGCGAGGAGTCGGGACGGCCTCGGGCTCGGATGTCGAGGGTGGGGTAGGCGGGGCGGTCCGGCGGCTCAGCTTGACCAGCAGGGTGATCAGCAGCGCGGCCGAGGCGAGGGTGGCGACGAGGCCGACGACCCACAGCCACGGGTAGTGCACGTGTACCCAGCAGGGGCCACCCTCGCCGAAGCAGTCACCGTCCCAGTTGCGGCGCCGCTTGGGCCGTACGGTCGTCTCGATCACCCCGACGACCAGGTACCCCGCCGCCAGCCCCGGCAGCGAGGCGGCCGCCCAACCCAGCGAACGCGCCTTGCTCTTCTTCCAGTTCATCCTGGTCAGCGGCGCCACCCAGGCGAGGAAGACGAGCGGCACCAGGAAACCGACCGTGCCCGCGACGGCATACGCACCACCGGGCCACGCGGGAGCGAGGTCGCCCCAGAGCCCGTGGCCCCAGTACATGTCGAAGAGGACCAGCGGCATGAGGAGGAGGACGAAGCCGGGGAGCACCATGCAGCCGAACAGGCGCTCCCCGGCACTGAACTTCACCCGGCGAAGAGCAGACGGACGCGGACGGCCCGGTCGGTGCTCGTACCGCAGGGCGGGCCCGGCCGCCTTCCTCCGCTTCGGCCTCGTCGAACTCCCGCTCACGGCCCCTACCCCTCACGCTGTTTCAGGCGCTCACTACTGTGTCTGCGATAGCGAACACCATCAGACACGACTGACGCGCCACAGCTGGGCGTTGCGCCGGGAAGGCCCACCATGGAGACACTGCAGCCGGACGATCCAGTGGAGTTGGGCACCTACCGGCTGCTACGAAGACTCGGCGCCGGCGGCATGGGCCGTGTGTACCTTGCCCGTTCGCCCGGTGGCCGTACGGTGGCCGTGAAGGTCGTACGTCCGGACCTCGCCGACGACGGCGATTTCCGCGACCGCTTCCGGCACGAGGTCGAGACAGCCAAGGCGGTCTCCGGCCGCTTCACCGCCCCGGTCGTGGACGCCGACCCGGACGCGCCCCTGCCCTGGCTGGCCACGTCGTACGTGCTCGGCCCGGACCTGACGGACGTGGTCGCCGCCCACGGCGCGCTGCCGGAGCGCACCGTCCGGGCACTGGCCGCCGGTCTCGCCGCCGCCCTCCAGGAGGTGCACGCGGCCGGGCTGATCCACCGGGACATGAAGCCGTCGAACGTCCTGTTGGCGGCCGACGGTCCGCGCGTCATCGACTTCGGCATCGCGCGGGCCGTGGACGGAAACCGTATGACTCAGACGGGAGTCGTGGTCGGCTCTCCCGGCTACATGTCACCGGAACAGGCGCTGGGCGAGAACATCGGTACGGCGAGTGACGTCTTCTCCTTGGGCGCCGTAATCGCGTTCGCCGCGACCGGCCGGGGCACCTTCGGCCACGGAACCGTCTCGCACGCCTCGTTGCTGTATCAGGTCGTGCACGGTGAACCCGACGTCGAGGGCGTACCGCAGCAACTCCTGGGCCTCGTCCGGGCATGCCTCGCCAAGGATCCGACGCAACGGCCGGCACCGGCCGACATCGTGGCGGCGCTCGCCCCACAGGGGGTCGAGGGCGTCCTCAGCGACTGGCTGCCGTCGGCGGTGGCCTCGACGATCGCCACGCATGCGGCCGGCATCCTGGACCTGGAGGCACCGCAGCAGCCGCAGCCCACGGCCGCCGCGTCCTTCGGGCCCGCACCGGCGATGACGGCCGGGACACCGCAGCCACCGGGCACACCGACCCCGGGTTACGGGTATCCGCAGGCTCCGGGATACGGCGGCGCCCCCGTGGCCGCCGCCCGGCAAACGCCTGCCCCCGGCTACGGCACACCGCCGGGCGGCCTTCCCACCCCCGGGTACGGGACGCCCCCGCCCGGCCACGGCGCTCAAGGACACCCCGGCGCCTCGGGGCCGGCTTCCACCGCTGCCACCACCGCCACCGCCCCCTCCCGCCGCCGCGTCCTCGGTCTCGCGCTCGGCGGTGCGGCCGCCGTTGCGCTGGCGGGTGGCGGCACCGCCTGGTGGCTCGGCCGGAAGGACGACACCGCGGACGGGACGACCGGCACGAACGGCGCCGGTTCCGCCCAACCCGTCGAGGAGAACTTCACCACCCCGCCGGCGGGAGTCGCCCCCCAACCCCTGTGGCACGAGACAGCGGCGGAGGACAGCACCACCACCGACGTACCGCTCCTCGTCCATGACGGCCTGCTCCTGGTCAGCGGCGACCCTCTGGTGGCGTACGACGTGAAGACCAGCAAAGCCCGCTGGTCGAAGCCCGACGTCTGCGCCCCCGGTTCTCCGCTTCTGTTCCACGACGGCAAGGTCTTCCTCACCGACAGCGGCACCGAGGGAGTCCTCGTCGCGCGCGACGTGAAGACCGGCGACGAGGTGTGGCGCAGCCGGCTGGGCAAGGAACTCGGCATCGAGAGCACCATCGCCATCGACGACAAGAACGTGTACGTCACGGCGACCGACTACGCACAGGCCCGGAGCGCCACCGACTACCGCACCGCCATCGCCGCGATCAGCCACAGCACCGGAAGGAAGGTGTGGGTGCAGCACCGCGACTGGGGCACGCGGGACTACGACGTCCAGGGCACCGTCTCGGGCAAGTACCTCGTCTACGCGGACTCCAACCTCAACCTCACCGTGCGCGACACCGCGACCGGCGACCAGTTGTGGACGCAGAAGATCGGCGACGACTGGGCCTGGCAGCCCACGGTCGCGAACGGCCTCGTCTTCCTGCCCGGCGAGAGGCTGACAGCGGTCGACGCGGAAACCGGCCGCACCCGCTGGACGCTCTCCCCCGAGGGCCGACGCGGCTTCAACAACCCGGCCGTCATCGACGGTGTGCTCTACGTCAGTGACTACGACCGCGGCATCTGGGCCGTCGACGTGAAGACGCACCGGCGGATCTGGCTCTGCGAGGACCAGAACCGAGGCGGGCCGGGGACGTTCGTGCGCGTCGGCACGACGCTGTACTGCGCCGCGGGGCCCCTGTCAGGAGGCGTCATCGCCCTGGAAGCCAAGACCGGCACAGTGCGCTGGACCTGGACGGACGACAAGGATTCCGGCGCCCCGTGGCAGATCGCCACGGCAGGAAACCGACTGTTGGTGACGAACGGACCCGAGATCTACGCGATGCCGGCGGTGTGACGCCGGGGCGCCGGGGCGCGACACCGGGGACTGCCATAGTCTCCCTCAGCTGAAGTCAACGCACGTGGCCACAGGGGCCGACGGGGAGGACGACCATCATGCGGACGCTGGTCACGGTCGTACGCGAAGGCGGTGAGCCGGAGGACGTCGTCATCACCACCGACGACACCGCCACGGCAGGTGACGTCGCGGAGGTGTTGGCGCAGTCCGTCGGACAAGGCGTCGACCCGAAGGGGGCAGAGCCGCGGAACGTCGTGGCCATGCCAGGGACCTCACTGGCTTCGCTGCCGGGCTACGGGACGGCGGTGGCCGGGGCGCCCGTGCTGTGGGCAGACGGTGAGCTGTGCGATCCCGCGGCACCGGCGGCCGGCGTTCTGCGGGACGGCATGCGCGTCTCCGTCGACCCCTCGATAGGCCCGCTGCTGCGCAAGGGCGAGCCGGTCGGGCAGTACGAACTGCGGGTGGCGGGCGGTCCCGGCTCGGGGCGCGTGGTCCGGCTGGGCGTCGGCGCGGCGACCGCCGGATCCGCCCCCACCTGTTCGCTCCCCCTGCCGGACGCCTCACTGCCGGCGGTCGCCCTCCGGCTGACCATCGACCTCCAGGGCAACGTCACCCTCACGCCGGAGCACACCGCCGCCGATGTCCGGCTGAACGACGACACGGTGACGGCCGGGACTTCCTGGCCGCTGGGCGGCGTCGTTCGGGTGGGCGACTCGCTGCTGGTCCTCGACAAGGTGGCCGAGCCGGACGCGCATCTGTCCCTGATGAGCGAAGGCGGTCTCGCCTACAACCGCCCCCCTCGGCTGTCGCCGCTGCGGCCTCGGCGGCGGCTGGCCGTGCCGGTGCCGCCCAACAAGGGGGAACGGGCCCGTTTCCAGTTCATCATGGCGTTCATGCCCATGCTGTTCGGGCTGGCCATGTACTTCTTCACCAAGCAGATCTACATGCTGCTGTTCTGCCTGATGAGCCCGCTCATGATGCTGGGCCAGTGGATCAGCGAGAACCGTGAGGGGAAGAAGAAGCACAGGACGTCTCTCAAGCAGTACAAGAAGGACCTCGCGGCCCACGAGTCCGAACTCGTCGCCCTCAGCAAGGAAGAGCAGCGCGCCCGCCGCGAGGACAATCCCGACCCGGCGGAGATCCTGCTCTTCGCGACCGGACCCCGCCGCCGCCTCTGGGAGCGCCGGCTCACCGACCCGGACGCGATGCAACTGCGTATCGGGCTCGGCGCCCTGCCCTCCGACGTGGAGCTCGTCTTCGCGCGGGGCGGCTCGGCGCACGACGAGGAGCCCCCGGAGCCGCCGGTCCTTCCCGACGTCCCCGTCACCCTGCCCTTCGCCCGGCTCGGCGTGGTCGGCATCGCGGGCGACCGCGCCCGTGCGCTCGCCACCGCGCGCTGGCTCAGCGTGCAGGCCGCCGTGCTGCACAGCCCCCGCGACCTGTCACTGGTCTCCCTGGCCGCCACACCCGCCGCCGGCGCCGAGTCGCACTGGGCGCACTGGCTGCCGCACACCAACCCCGACGAGGGGCAGGACTGCGTCGCCCTCGTCGGTTTCGACTCGGAAGGCATCAGCCGCCGGGTCAACGAACTGCTCAATGAACTGGCTCGACGCAAGGCGGCCCGCGAGCAGCACAACATGACGGGCCAGCTGTATCCCGACGCCAACGTGCTCCTGATCCTGGACGGAGCACGGCTGCTGCGCCGGGTACCGGGCGTACCCCAACTCCTCACGGAGGGCCCGCAGTACGGCATCTTCGCCCTCTGCATCGACGAGGACGAGCGGTTGCTCCCCGAGGAGTGCAAGGCCGTCGTGGCCTGGTCGCCGGACGCGGCCCACCACGTCCGGGTGCGCGGCTACGGCCTCGAGTCGGTCGGCGACGTCCTGGCCGACCAGGTGCCGTACGAGTGGTGCGAACTCCTGGCCCGCTCCCTCGCCCCCGTCCGCGACGTCAGTCGCGACGACGCCGATTCCGCGCTGCCCACCTCGGCCCGGCTGCTGAACCTGCTGAACATGCCCAACCCGGCGGGCACCGACGTGGAACGCATCTGGCAGGCGGGTGGCTCCACCACGGCCGCACCCATCGGACTCGCCGCCGACGGCGCGTTCGTCCTGGACATCCGCCGTGACGGTCCGCACGCGCTGGTCGCCGGTACGACGGGTGCCGGTAAGTCCGAGCTCCTCCAGACGATCATCGCCTCGCTCGCGGTGGCGAACCGCCCCGACGCCCTCAACTACGTCCTCATCGACTACAAGGGCGGCAGCGCGTTCATGGACTGCGCCCGCCTGCCGCACACCGTCGGCATGGTCAGCGACCTCGACGCCCACCTGACCGAGCGGGCCCTCGCCTCTCTCGCGGCCGAACTGCACCGCCGGGAACGGATCCTCTTCGACGCCGCCGCCAAGGACATCGAGGACTACAACGACACCCGCAAGCTCCGCCCCGAACTGGAGCCCATGCCGCGGCTGGTGCTCGTGATCGACGAGTTCGCGTCCCTGGTCGCCGAGCTGCCCGACTTCATCGCGGGCCTCGTCGACATCGCACGCCGGGGCCGCTCGCTCGGCGTGCACCTGATCCTCGCAACCCAGCGCCCCGCGGGTGTGGTGAGCGCCGACATCCGCGCCAACACCAACCTCCGCATCGCACTGCGGGTGACGGACGCCGCCGAGTCGATGGATGTCATCGACGCGCCGGACTCGGGCGCGATCGCCAAGTCGACGCCGGGCCGTATGTACGTCCGCTCGGGTGCCCAGTCGCTGGTCGGCGTGCAGTCGGCCCGTATCGGTGGCCGCCGCCCCGCCACGGGCCAGACGGGCCCGAAGGCCACGCTGATCCCGTTGCCCTGGAACGCCTATGCCCGTCCGTTGCCCAAGCGCGACGAGGCTGAGGACGACGGCACGATGGTCACGGACCTGGCCGTCCTGGTGGACGCGGTACGCGAAGGCGCGGAGCGGATGGGCTTCGGCGAGCAGCGCAGCCCGTGGCTGCCGCCGCTGGCGGAATCCGTCACGCTCGACGAACTGTCCGCCTACGGTGGTGCACCGGCCGCCCCGGGTGCCGACGTGGCCCCCATCCCGTACGGCCTGGTCGACCTGCCGGCGCAGCAGAGCCGCGTGCCCGTGTCCCTGGACCTCGTGCACGGCGAGCACACCCTGCTGCTCGGCGGCGCCCGCTCCGGTCGCTCGACGGCTCTTCGTACTCTGGCCGGCTCCCTGGCCCGGAACACCTCCCCGCTGGACGTGCACGTCTACGGCATCGACTGCGGCTCCAACGCCCTGCTGCCACTGGTGCGTCTGCCGCACGTGGGCGCTGTCGTGACCCGCGACGAGCCGGACCGGGCCCGCCGGCTGATCCAGCGCTTGCAGGTGGAGGTCGCCCGCCGACAGCAACTGCTGGCGATGGAGGGTGCGTCGAGCGCGGCGGAACAGCGAGCGGGTGCCGCTCCCGAAGAGCGCCTGCCCTGGATGGTGCTGCTGCTGGACAGCTGGGAGGGGTTCGCGTCGACCTTCGAGAACTACAACTACGGTCAGCTGCTGGAAGCGGCCCAGCGACTGTTCCGCGAGGGTTCGGCAGCAGGTCTGAAGGTCGTCATGACGGCCGACCGCAGTGGCCTCAGTGGTCACGTCTCCTCGGCCTTCTCCGACCGTCTCGTCATGCGCTTCGCCGACCCGAACGACTACTCCACCGCGGGTCTGCAGGCCCGTGAGGTCCCCAAGAACATGCCGCCCGGCCGCGCCCTGCGCATCACGGACACCGGCGTGGACGAGACGCAGATCGGGCTGCTGGCGCAGGACCCCGCCGGCCAGGCCCAGGTCCGTGCGCTCCGCGAGATCGCCGAAGAGGCGCGATCCCGTTACGGCCGCGTGCCGGCGGGCCGCCGCCCGCTGCGGGTCGACGCGCTGCCCGCGCGCATCACGGCGTCGGAGGCCATGGCCCTGGACCCGGACTTCGTCGCGCCGTCGTCCTTGTGGGCGCTGCTCGCCGTGGGTGGCGACGAACTGCACCCCATCGGGATCGACCTGGAGGAGAACGGACCCGGCTTCGTCATCGCGGGCCCGCCGAAGTCCGGCCGCTCCACGGCGCTGCTGTGCGCCGCCGAGTCGCTTCTGCGCGCGGGTACACCGCTGGTGGTCGTGACGCCTCGCCGGTCCCCGTTGCGCGACCTCGAGGGACGCGAGGGTGTGCTCGGCATGCTCAACGCGGACAGCTCGGGTGACGACCTGGAGGAGATCCAGGATCAGCTCGACGGACGGCCGTACGTCGTTGTGGTCGACGACGCCGAACTCCTTTACGACGCGCCGCTGGACGAGCCGCTGGAAGAGGTCATTCGCAAGGGGGCCGACGGCGGTGTGGGCCTGCTCGCCGCCGGCACGACGGACTCGCTGTCCAGCCAGTACCGTGGCTTCGCGGTCGAGGCCCGCAAGTCCCGCAACGGCCTGCTGCTGACACCACAGAGCTCCTCGGACGGCGAACTGTTCGGCATCCGACTTCCTGCGAACAGCGGGGGCGGGGCAGCGGGGAGCGGGTTGTTCGTGAGCGGAGGGGCGTTTGTGCCGGTGCAGGCTGTGATGAACGCGTAGCCCACGCGGGGGCTCCCGCTCAGCGAGCGGGAGCCCCCACGTATCGGTTGCTGACACGGGCTAGGACTTGCCCCCTGTCGACAAGGCGGGTGGCTTCTCCGGGCCGAACGTGCGAAGGACCCAGATACGACGCCAGGTCACTGCTGTGGCGAGACCGAGGCAGATGACAGCCAGAGCCGCGGTGCCGTAGGCCGGCAGGTTCGTTGGCGGATCATTCACCCAAGCCCGGGCGAGGACACGGGCAGGATCCTCGCGGTCATATGTAACGACCAGTGGGGCACGGGTGTTCGTCTCGGGATACATTCCTGCATAGTCCGTAAGCTTGACTTCGCTTCCGGTCCTGGGGCCGCTCACTAAGCGCACCTTTACGTACTTTGGCTTCGAGTCGACACCGACGACTATCGCACCGGAATCCACCCCGCGGGAACGCAGGTCCTGCACCAAGCTACGTGGAGGGAGCCAGAGGGCCAGGGCCATCCCGGCGCATAGGAGAAACACTCCGGTGATTCCCACGATCACGCGAATCGTTGGAACCTCGGGGCGAGGATTCCGCGCAGCGGCTCTGGCGGCCGCCGCTCGACTCGCCTCCCTCACGTGTGGAGGAATTTGATACTGGCCCGTGGGGCGTCTTTTCTTCATAGCCATGGATGGAACCTCATGACAGCCATCTGCTCACTGACCCTTTGGCGCCTGTTGCGGCATCGCAAATTGCTGTCCCCGCGTGTTTGGCTGCACCGGCAGCAGAGTTGACAGTTTCTCTTCCAGTTTCCGTCTTGATGAGATACGACGCGACATAACCGGCCCCGAAGCCTACGACGACACCTGCTGCGATCCCCCAGCCAACGGGGCCTCCGGCGATAGCAACTCCTGCCGTGCCGGCCCACGTTCCGGCCATACCAGCCGTCATTCCACCGACGTTCGCCGCCACGGCCACGTCCTTCTCCTCGCCGTGGTCGATATCCCAACCCGTGGCGCCAACCGTCAGGAGAGTTCCCACCAGAGGTAGCTTTCCGCCGGTGTGGAGGGTGCGGCCCCAGAGGGACGTTGTGCTGGGTGGTCGGAGGTTCGGGAGCTTGTTGATGAACCAGCCTCCGGCGTCGGCGACCGAGGCCTCCATGAGGCGGGAGAACGAGCCCATGCCGTACTTCGCAAGGATGCGTTCCGCCTCCCGCGCGGATCTGGCCGATGTCCTCGCCGCGCGACCGGTGGCGTTCTTGAGCTCTCGTTTCCGAGCCTTGCTCATGGCATCAAGGCGCTGCTGCTTCAACTGGGCCGCCTCGCCGGAGAACCTCTGGGCCTGCTCCCAGAAGTGGCCGGCGTACTTCGACTGCACACCGATCACACCGGCCAGCAGACCGACCGTGTCGGACCACGTGTCCGCCGGGTCGAGCAGCTTCCTCGCGGCGATCTGCGTGTGCTTCCACGCGAGGTCCCAGAGGTCCGGGTCGTCTCCCTGCATGAGGGCCCGGTTGAACACAGCCGTGGGTTCGTCCTTCGTGAACTGGCCGTGGAACAGCGCAGCCTTCCTGGCGAAGCCCGGCGCAGGCGTCTCCGCACTGACCGCCGCTGTGAAAGCCGACCCGAAGACCTTCACGTCATCCCTGGCCGACCGGGCATTCGTCGTGACGATTGCGATCGGCAGGTTCTCGACGAGGCTTGGATCCATCGCGGCGTAGAAGGCCGAAGCGAAGTCGGGATCGCCCTTGTGCTTGGCCAACTCCTCGGCGATGCGGTGGAACTCAAGCCCTGCTGTGCTCCGGTCGAGCCCGGCCGCGGAGTTCGCGTCCTGCGCGAGCTTCCTTCCCGCACCTCTGGCCTCGCTGATCGTCGCGACAGGTTCGCGAACCTGCACCATGGTGCCGGCTTTACGGATTCCTTGGCGGTCGAGTTCCATCGCCGCTGCGAGTGCCTGGCGGCGGCGAAGCATGGGCAGCTCACCATCGACCCAGCCGGCGACCTTCCCGATGTCGGTCAGGTCGCTCGTCTCGAGCCTCAACTTTCGGAACCGGCTCGCATAGGAGCGGTGTGCCTCGCGGAGCCTACCGGTGCCGGATTCGAGGCTCTTGATCGTCCTCAAGAGGTTCTCCGGGTTGATCCCCGAGAAGTCGGGGTCAACCACGGGTGGATCGCCTCTCCCCGCCAACGGGCTGTTGTGGGTCGACCAGTACCGCGGTGGCGCCCGAACCGCCGAGAGCCTTCCGCACCTGCTGAGTGGCGAGGATGACCCAGGGCTGTTTCTCTCCTATGGCCTCGACCAGCGCGGGGACGGACGTGAAAGCCAGAGCGACGAGCTGTTCCTCACGTCCGTCTCCTGCCACGGGCACGAGGACGATGTCCGCGGCGTCGTCGCCGAGCGGAGCCCCATCAGGGCCTTGAGGCACCTCTGTCATGGTGGGCAGTACGAGGACCTCGGGAGCGTTCTGCGGCGCTTCGGTGGAGGGCATTGCCTCAGATTATGAGCCGATGGAGTGACGAGCAAAAGTTAAATCCGAGCGGATTACAAAGGCGCACGGCGTTGACGCTTTCATCCCCTCACATCACGGCGGATTCACCACGGCGCACTCGGAGTTCGCTGGTACCGTGAGCGCTCTTCGGCCGAATGAATGCGATGAACGAGGGGCTGAGTGCCGTGGCAGATTCGGAGGTGCAGGTCCCCAATCCGCGAAAGGCGGACCTGGAGCGGCTGCGGAGTGACCTGGCCAAGGAGGTCGAGAGCCTCAGGAAGGCGCTCAAGGGCCCGACCGAGGAGATCGGCGGCGACCGGGTCTGGGTCGGGAAGAACGCTCGGGCCTGGCACAGGGAACTGGAGGGACGGCACAAGAGGCTGGGGGAGCGGGTCGACAGGCTGCTTCCCGCTGTCGATGCGGCCATCCGCGGCGAACCCGACAAGGTGTCGCCGAGTGAGGCGAGGGCGTACCGCAACGGCACGTGAGCCCTTGGGTGTCGCCCCGAAACGCCGCCGGGGGCACCCCGTCCGAGGTTCGACGACCTCGAAGGAATGCCCCGGCAGGCTGCGATGTCCGCGCGTGGCGCGTCGGCTCAGGTGGCGCGCTCGATGTTGTCGGCGCTGGTGTTGGCAGACTTGCTGGCGTCGTTCAGCGTGTCGACCCACTTGTCGAAGGTCGGCTTGATGTCGTGCCAGTCGTTCCGGAAGCGGTCGGCCTTGGGACCCTTCCAGTAACCCGAGCTGTGGCTGGTGGCGGACTCCAGAGCCTTGATGAGGCCCTGGAGGTCGGTGGCCTTCTTGCCGAAGAGCTTGGACAGCTCCCGAAGCTGAGTGAGATCTGCACCGCGATCCATGGCGATCCTCCCCGTGTCACACACGTAAACGGACTATCCGTTTGCAACACGGGACGCTACCGCACCGCAGGTGGTGCCAGTCCAGCACCATTGGAGTTGCGAGTTGCGTGTGAGCAAGTGGTGTTGGCCTGGGGCAGGATCCCCAAGAAGGTCTACACGCGGCGCCAGTATGCTGAGGCTCCTGGGACAGCGGGGGAGGCTGCTATGGCAAATCCAGACATTCAGGAACTCAATCAGCGGGCGGGCCAACTGCGGTCGCTGGCCGACCACATCGACTCACTCGTCGATGCGGCCAAGAAGCACAGCACCACCGGCATGAAGACCTGGTCGGGACCGAATGCGGACGACGTGCGAGGGCGCCTGAAGAGCTGGCAGACGACGTGCGGCACCGTCGCCAAGGCGCTGCGCGATGAGGCGCACAAGTGCACGCAGGAAGCCAAGGACCTGAAGGACGAGAAGAAGTAGCAGGCCCTGCACCTGCTGCAGCGAGAGGAATGCACCAGTGCCCTCGTACGACAGTTCCCGAGCACGCTTCCGGCTGGCCGACCGTCATATCGCCGTGTTTGCGCACCTCCTGGACGGCGAGACACCCCCTGAGGCCCTGTGGGACTCACTGGTCGAACTCCAGCGCATCGGCTTGGTGGGCGAGGAGGGAGAACTGGCGTCGGTTCTCCGCCAGCCGCTGGGCGCCCTGGCCGATCCGGTGGTCATGATCCAGGTGGAGATCACGGGCGAGCACGGCGCGGTCGACCACGGGGTGATCGTGGGTCAGGAGGCAGTGATCTCCCATGACGGCTGGCCGGGGGAGGAGGAGTCCGAGTACGTCTCGATCGAGCCGACCACGCTGGTGTGGGAACTCGCCCGCAAGGTCAACCTGCACCGGACGGAGAAGCCGGAGGAAGGCGCTCCCGAGGTCCGTGTCGAGACGACCATGGGTGCCTTGGACGCAGCGTTCGTCGCCCTGGAAGAGCCCGGCGCCGACGAGGAGATGGCCCGCGATCTCGTGCGCAAGGCACTCGCCGACGCGGACACCAGCCTCGAGGGCCCGGCCCTGACTCAATTCCTGGACCTGGTCGTCTCCCTGAACGCCACCTGGCGCATCACCGCCGCCTGGGACGGCGAACACGAGGGCCGGCGCTCCACGATGATCCGGGCCCTGGCCGCCTGGGACTGCGGTCCCCTCGGCTACTGGATCCGCGAACAGCCCGAGGAACCCATCATGCCGGGGCAGGTCGGCCCGGACAGCGCACTCGTCCTGGTGAAGTCCGACTCCGCCGAAGTGTGGGAGAAGATCACCGATCTGCTGCCGGACAAGGAGGAGTTGCTGGTCGCGGACGAGTGAGCCGGGGGGCGGAAGCAGAACGCCCCAGGTGCACCAACGTGCTTCCGGTCAGAACCAGTTCATGGGATTTGCCTTGGACTTGGCGATGCTCTTTCCCAGGTCCTTGGTCTTGTCACCGACCCAGCCCGCCGCCTTGCCCGCGCCGTCCTTGATGTCGTCCCAGTGCTCGACGACCTTCGCGCCGCCGTAGACGAGACCCGTTCCGACCGCGAGGCCGATGGTGACCGGGTTCGGAGCGACCATGGCCGCCGTGAGAGAGGCGTTGAAACCCACCTCTGCGACGTCGGCGACGTAGGCCGCTCCCTTCTTCTTGAAGGCGTCGACGGGGTTGCCCTGCGAAATGACGTTGGCGGCGCTGAAGCCGGTCGACAGGACACCGCCCACGATGCCGGCGCCACGCAGGAACCCGGCGGTCTTGGCGGCGGCGCCGAGGCCCGTGCGCAGAGCCCCCGCCCCCCGGGCGGCATTGGTGGCCTCCGCCACGGAGTTGGCGAACCGCTGGCTGTTCGCGGCCTTGGTGAACACCTTGATCAGGCTCGCGTTGCCCGCGCGGGCGACTGCCTGGCCGGAGTGAGTGAAACCGCCGTACATCTTGGCCGCCTGGTCGGAGCCGACCAGGAAGTCGATGACACCGTTGGCGCGGAGCGTGTTCATCAAGGGCGTGGCACGAACCCAGTTGTAGCCCTCGCCGATCAGGTCGCCCCGGAGGCCGCCAGTGAGGGGGATGCGGGAGAGGCTCTGGTAGGTGCTGCTCCGACCGAAGAGGGAGCCGAGTTGACCGGGCAGCCAACTGCCCGGGGCGCTCAAGGAGCGTATTTTCGGTGCCCACTTGACCAGGCCGTTGCCGGCGGACCGGATGAGACCGTTCTCGGAGCCCCGCAGGACGACCCCGAGCCGTGTCTTCCAGGTGCGCAGCGCACCCGCCTTCAGGGAGTTGCCCAGTAGCACCTTGGTGAGTGACGTGCCCTGCATGGTGACAACGGCCGTGGCGGCGGTCACGGAACCCCAGTCGCCGTAGAGGCCGATCATGGACGCGATCGTCTCTTCGTGCGGCTGGAGCCCGGGGATCTGGGTGATGGCGTGAGCCTCCAGCCGTTCGATCCAGTCCGCCAGTGACTCATCCGGCTGTCGCTTGAACCTGTAGGCGTTCGGATCGTCGCTGGCCGCCACGGAGTTGGCCAGCACGAGGACGTCCGGGCCGAGGCCCTCGCTCTTGTACTTCTCGATCTCCTTGGGGCTGAACCCGGCCCACATGAGCCCGGCCTGCGGGTCACCGCTTTCCAGCCGGGCGAAGACGGCCCGCTTGCGCAGGTCCGGTGCTGTGTCCTTGACCCAGCCGCGCAGGGGCTTGAGCGTGGTCAACTTGCTTGTCACGCCGAGCCGGGACGCTCTGGTGAATGCTTCGTCCACTTTGTCCTGGACCCCGCCGCGTCCGTCGAGCAACTTCGCGAGCTGGTCCAGATCGTCCGGATTCACATTCCGCATGCCCACGTTTCAAATCCCCAGCGCGTGTGTTCCGGAACCAGCCGGTCAAGGCTGTGGAGTCGCACACCCACTTTAGGGACAGGGGTTCGCACGAGACCGTTGGATCACTGTCTCTTTACCCTGTGCAAACGCACTCTTGGGGAAGATCACCTCGCGACATCACATGTTCCGGGGGTCGGTGTTCATCCCGAACGTAGGAGTGCGTATGCGAAGACCAGACGTCGGTCCAGCCATGCCGCCCGTACCAGGAATCTGCGGTCGCCCTCCGACGTCAGGACGAGCTCGTCACCGGACTTCCATTCGAGGACCCGCGGTTTGGCCGCTTGGTCGCCGCCCTCCGCGCCCATGTCGGCGACGGCTTGGACGACACCCAGCAGCAGCTTGCCGGCACCGCGCTGGACCATCTCCCTGGGGCCGCCCATCGCCCACTCCGCGCTACTGACGATCTCGGGGTGCCCCGGCTGGACGATGCGCCACGTCGGCTTCACGGCGTGCTTCAGCGGAGCGATGCGCTGGATCGTGCCGATGGCCTCTCCCTGCGCGTCGCGCACCTCGTAGTGGCGCCTGCCCTCGATGTCCTGAGGCTCGTCGAGCGAGCAGATCAGCCTGCTGCCCCCGGCGTCTTCATACAGGCGACGCGCGTCGGCGTCCGACGGCTGTGGTGGAAAGAAGGCACAGGGGGCGTTGACGCGTTGTCCCGCCAGCCCCTGCGGGACCCTGAACGCACGGACGCCGAGCGCGGCACGTTTGCGTTGTCCGCCGACAGGCCGTTCCTCCTCGGTGATGGCGAACTCCCAGGCATCCGTCCACGGGACGAGAGGGACGGGAGGTTCGTCGACGTGCCTGTTCTTGCCGAACACGGTGTGCCTCTCCGAGTCACTTCGGGGATGGGCTCCGACCATAACCCCAGGCGGTGAAGAGGGCGCTAGGGCGGGCTGCTCGCTCGTCTCGGTGAGGCGTACCGCCTGCTCCGCGAGCTCCGACACCTTGAACAGCACCCCGGCGAATTCGACGGTGTCGCCGACCCACGTCCTGGCACGGGCTACCGGAATCCCGGCACAGTTCGCGCCGGGGCCGGCCGGGCCCACCGCGGTGTCGACGTACGAGACGGTGAGGGATATCGCCGGGTGTGGCCCCACGTTTGCTTTCTCCCCCGTTTGCTGCCGGCGCCTGCCGCTCCTCGCGCGCATGGCTCCACGGCATCGCTGGGGAAGCATACGGGGGTGGTGTTCGCCCATTCGAAGGCGTGAGAAATCTCCCCGAACGTCACATGGTTGCCGCAATCCCCACACCCTCTCATTGCAGACATCCGCTGATCACGCCGACAGCGGTTATGCCTGTTCTGATCAGAGAGCTCTGCTATGCCCGATAGTCCCTATATGGCACCGGTGGTGGCCGGGTGACTTGGTCTCAGGCGCTGCGATTACCTTTGCTTTACAGTGGCTTTGCGCGCGCCGCTCCGGTCGGCCAGGGTTCAGGAGACAGAGGGAAAGGGGCAGGCGTATGGGTGGACTCACATTTGAGCTGCAGCGGGCGGCGTCCACGCGGGGCGCCCGTGGTGACGTTCACCTGTGGGCAGGCGAAGTGGACGGCCTCGGCCGCATCGAGCTCGCATTCCCGACGGAGCACAGCGACTATCCGTCGGAGTACTGCGAGGTGGCGGTGAGCGGCGACGGCTTCCCACTGGTCACCTACCTCGGACTGCGGTACCTGCGGCGGCCGCTCCTGGCCAGAGGCGAGCTGCGGGTGGACTGGGACCCCGCGGATCTCTCCCGCAACGTGTGGTGGCCCGGGAAGAAGGGCCGTGCCCTGCGCATCAGGGTCAAGGGGCGGACGTACACCTATGCCGAGCGCGGTGGCAAGCGGCGCCACGAGCTGGTCCGCCCGGGTGCCGCCGTATCCATGACGCGTTCGAGTTGGAGGAACCCCAGCACCCTTTCCGGGACGTGGAGCGGCGAGGCCGATGCCCTCGACATCGGTATCGCGCTCGTCCTCGAGGGCGTGTACACCCGGAACCTGTCGTTGCCCGGCGCACTGGTGTCGCTGCCCGGACGCTTCCTCAATCGGTTCAACGATCTCTGACCGGTTCCACCTTTCCCATCAATTCAGCAGTTTCTGATTCAGTGATTTCGAATGTCAGGGGGACGAGAAGAATGCCTTCCGTGGATGCGGCCCGGCGTCGACTGCGGCTGTCCGACGCCCATGTGAGCGTGCTGGGGCTACTCGTGGAAGAAGGTCAGGTCCCGGACGAGTTGACGGGCGCGCACACCGAGCTTCGGGAGGCGGGCATCCTCGACACCGACGGCAAGATATCCGCCGACCTCTACCCGTTGGTTTCCACGCTCATGGAACCCCGTGTCATCGCCAGGGTCGAAACCACCGGACCTCAGGGCCTCACACGCAGTGGTGCCGTCATCGGTGACGACTTCATCTTCACGCACGAGAACTGGCCCGGCGAAGCCGAGTCGGAGTACGTCCCGGCCGAGCCGGAGACGCTCGTCTGGGCGCTGGCCAGGATGGTGGACCTGCACCGCGACTTCACGTCCGAGGCCGACTCCGGTGAGGTGATCGACTCGACGATGGGCACGCTCGACCAGGTGCTCGTCAGCATGGAGAGCGGCCGGTTCGAAGAGCCAGCGGCCGTGGCCGAGTCGGTCGGGTGCCCGGTGCGGCTGGCCGAGGTCCTGTCCCAGCTGAACTGCATGTGGCGGATGACCGTCGTGTGGAAGGGAGCCGAGGAGCAGCAGGGCGAGGACGGGCTGGGCGTCTCCGCCCTCTCGGTCTGGGACTGCGGCGTGGAAGGGTACTGGCTCCGTGAGATGCCCGCCGAGCCGATCTACGAGGGCCAGGTCGACAGCGACAGCGAGCTCCGGGTCCGACGCACCTCGGCCAAGGAGCTGTGGCAGCTGATCACCGACCTGCTGCCGGACGGAGCGCAGCTCGCCTCCGCCGAGCCGCAGTCCCGCTGAGGGCTGTTCGCGTCCCGGGGCACGAGACCCGCGAGTCCGGGGACGCGCCCAGTCTCCTGCCGGCGCCTTTCACTGACCGGCATGTAGTCCTCCGCCCATCGCAGCGATCGATCACGGGGAAAAATGAGCGACAGTTCCAAACGCATGGCCAATCCGGACAGCCTTGAGCACCTGGCGAAGCTGTTCGACGGCAGAGGAAATCTGCGGGATCGGCTGGACGAGGCATTCACCCGGGCCTCCCGCCTCGGTGTCTCCGACAAGCTGAGCTCGCTGAAACCCCTGCGGGGTTGGACCGATGACACGGCGGTCGACCTGCGGCGGCGTGCGGCCGTACTGCGGGCCGAGAACGGGGATCCGAAGGCAGCGGCGCTCTACGCCGGTTTCAAGCCGGAGGAACTCAAGGGCGGGGAGCTGCCCCCGGACGCCATGCTGATCGCCAATGCCTCCGTCGCCAACGGCGGCCAGTTCGACCCCGGCTGGCTCAAGCGCAAGCCGGGCGAGACCTACCAGGACTGGTTGCAGCGCATACCCGGGGACGCTGCCGCGAAGGTCAGCGGCAATGAGAACATCGGTGAAGTCGTCGGCGACTACATCGAGTTGACCGCACTGGCCTCGACCGTTCCGGGTGCCTTCAAGATGGCAGCCGCAGGAACGATGCATCTGATCAAGTACTTCAAGAACGGCACGTTCCTCAAGGCGCCCGGCACGACACTCGCTCAGATCCTCAAGGGACGGCCGCCTTCCTACATTCCGGCGCGCATCGCCCGGCTCGGCGCGCAGATCGGCAGGACTACCCCGACCGCCGTCCTGGACGTCCTGACGGGGTCCGACAAGCTTGCCCAGATTCACGGCGGAAAGCTGTGGGCCTGGGAGGCCAACCTCCTCAAGACCGGCAAGAACGCCGGCACGGCCGCGCGGGTGGCCGGAGCGAGCCGTCTGGGCGCCTTCGCCTCCGGGGCCGGGACGGCTCTGCGCACGGCCGGCTGGTGGCGTGCGGCCGGCGTCGGCGGAAGCGCCGTGGCCACGGTGGTCGGTGCCGTTGACGTCATCCAGGAAGGCAACCCCGTTGAGGCCTTCAAGCGGGACAAGGCCGGATACGTCGCGAAGGTGTCCGGCACGGCCTTCAACGCGTCACTCACCGCCGCCATGATCGCCCCCAACCCGGTGACGATCGGTGCGGCGGTCGTCACGGGCGCGGTCTACGGCGTCGCCACGATCGTCGACAACTGGGACACCGTGCGGAAGTTCCCCGGCAAGGTGGCCGATGCCGGACGCTGGGCCGGGAAAAAGATCGGCGAGGGGGCGGGGAAACTGGTCGACGGAGCGAAAGAGCTGGGCAGCGCTCTCAACCCCTTCGACTGAGAGGACGGTCGGCGTTCAGACCGAGTCCACTTCTGCGTATCCGACCCCGGCACCTGCCATTGCACGGAGGACCGGGGTCGCGATCTTCGGGCTGATTCGATGTTATTGGCGCTCGTGTTCAATGCGGCACCGATTTCGAAACGCATTCAGGCCTGGCCCGAGGATCATGCCGGCCCGTGTCGTACAGCGGAGAATGTGTCCGTTGCACGACCTGGGCCGGCCGCCGAAAGCCGGGCTCACCGGTTGACGGCTTGAACCTCCTGGACCGTGATGGCCTGGTCCTTGCCGAAGGTGCCGTTCGGAAGGTCCCCGCCGGCGCCACCGGTGCCGGTCCAGTCGATCTCCCATGTGATGGTGGCCCGGAGCTTGTACGTGCCGTCTCCGGACGAGCGGAGATACTTGATGCCGCACGGCGGGGTCTGATCGGCTTTGCCCCTGGCGTAGGGCTCGCCGATGGACTTGTCGCCGTCGTCGACGGCGCACTCACCCGAGGCCGGGTACGTCACAGCGTCCTTGGTGCCCGGCTCCAGCTTGAGGGACACCGGCCTTGCAGTGGTAGTGGCCTGGATGTTGAAGCCGGGGACATTGATGGCCGCCGTGGCCTGGACCTCGTCGAAGACGGCCTTGTCGAGCCAGGCCCAAGTGGGCAGGTTCACCTTGGTGTTGGCCTCAGGGGCCAGGGTGACCTCGGTGTCGGGGAGCTCCATGTGCTGGTACGCGAGAGCGGCCAGCATTTCCGGATTGATGGCCTCTTCGTACTGGGGCGGCGGAGCATCGCCGTTCTCGACCCAGAAGGGGAGGTCGGTGCAGGAGGACCGCTTGAGCGGGTCCGGCTCGTCGGGGTTCTCCACGCCGGCCCAGAACATGCCCTTGCCGTCGTTCTCGACGTTGTAGTCCTTGTAGCCGGGAGTGTCGGCCCAGCCGTATCCGTCCTCATAGTGACGCTTCGTCTCACCGATCGCGGCACCCGCGGTCCCACCCATGCCGGGTGCGTTCAGCTGGCCCTCGATGTGCTTGGACATCTCCTTCTTGAAGTCCTTGGCACCGAGGTACGGGGCGTACCAGCAGGGAGGCGGGGTCCAGCTGACATCCGTGGAGGTCACATTGCCGCTGCCGCCACTCTTGGCGACGGAACCGGAGTACTGGATGCGGGCGGCTGCGTAGATGCCCTTGCCGTTGCCGCCACCCGACTGTTCTGTGTTGGCGCCCTGGCCGTTGGCCGGCTGCTCTCCCGCGTACACCGGTTGGGCAAGGGCCAACATGCCCAGGACGAGCCCCAGGGCAGCTGCCCCCGTGCTGAGGGCTGGGTGGCATGACCTGATCACTGGCACTTCGCCGCCTTGGCCTGGACGTACACCTTGGACGCCTGCCACAGACCGTCTCCGGTGGGGAGCTTGACCATGATGATTTTGAAGTAATCGAAGTCCGTGATGCTGGGGGCGCCCTTCAAGACCTTTCCGGTCTTGATCTCCTTGGAGTAGAACTTGCTCGAATCCACACAGAACGCAACCTCCACCGAGTTGCCGTTCGGTGCGGACCGGGTGGTGGCCTGGTAGTGGCGCCGAGTGCCGTATGCCGTCCAGCCGCCGTCCAGCCGGGCGTCGATCTGCGTCTTCGCGTACTTCGTCCCGTCGCCTGTCGAGTAGGCGACCAATGAGGCGTCCTTGGTCGTGCGCTTGTCGACGCCTCGGTAGATGGCCCGTACGTAGTTCGCCGCGTCCTGCATCGCAGCCGCTTCGTTCTTGTCCTTCGGCTTGTCCCAGTCGAAGACCAGGTTCATGTCCTTCGGCAGGGACACATCCACCCCATCCGGCTTGTCCCCTGCCGGTGCTCCCGCGGCGGACGCCGACTCCTTCGGCTTCTCCGCCGCCTGGCCGGCGCCTGCGATCTTGTCGTTGGCGCCGGACTTTTCGTCCCCGCTACCGCAGGCCGTCAACATCAGTGCTGCCGTCGCCGTCAACGCGGCAGCAACGGGCAATGAGCGGCGCTTCACAGTGACTCCCCGTGAGAGACAGAAGTTCAGTATGCGCACCGAAGGTACCGGTGCGGTTTCCGTTTTCACCAGTGCGAACTTCCGCGAGAACATGGGCTATTCCGGATGTATGGGGCTCTCGGAAGGCCGGTTGCGTCCTGATCGTCCCATGCGAGGCAGAGCCCCTCCAGCCTGCGAAGCTCCCCGTTCCGCCCACGGCCAGACCCGAACACGGGCGACGTACGGGTGGAGGTCGTACGGCAAGCGGATCGGTCCAGCCACTCGCGCATCCCGCCGTCGGCGCCGTCAGCGGCAACACCAGGGTCGGCAACCGGCCCGACCCTGGAGGCTATCCGGACCTGCGCACGTCCAAGGGCAGTGCCGTGAAGTGGGACGGCCGGCGGGTCCGTGCCCTGTTCACGGCGTTGCGGGAGGAACGGTAGGTCGGCTGATCAGCGGCGCAGCCCGAGCCCCGTGCGACCCGGATCACCGCCCCGGTGAGTCCGGAGTCATGCGGCCAGCTTGGAGTTCTGTGCCCTCACCACGTTCGCGGACATCTTGGCGTCGCTGGGCCGTGTGCTGTCGGCGATGGCGAAGCCGTTCACGGAAAAGTAGACGGCGAGCACGTCGCCGGTGCGGACCGCTTCGGTGTGCAGGGTGTGGGTGACGCCCTGGAACGTCATCGTGGAGCGGAAGGCGACGGCGCCGGCAGCCGTGCCCTTCTCGGCGGTGACCGAATCGTAGGCCGTGGTGTTCTTGCCCGCCTTCGCGGTGAACCCGTCTCCGCACTCCGCTACGGCCTTGGCCACCTCGTCCAGCACCGACTCGGCCTTGGCCGCCGGCTCGTACGAGGCGAGAGTGATGTACGTGCTCGCCTTGCCGTAGCCCGACCCGGCACTGCGCGTCACGTCGGCCTGCGGTTCACCGAGCGGGAGTTGATTCATCGCGTAGGCCAGGGGGGGCGCAGCCGGACCGGTCGACCGTGACCTCGTCCGACGACTTGGCGAAGGCGTACTCGGCCTCCGGCTCGGCCACGTTGTAGCCGGGCAGGTCGTCCTTCGTCAGGATGACCTTCGCCAGCCGCTGGGCCGGAGTGATCTGTTCGGCCTTCGGCGCCGAAGGCGAAGCGGAGGGCTTGTCCTCACCACCCGAGCAGGCGGTCAAGGCGGAGGTCAGGGCCAGGACGGAGACGACGGCCAGGGCGGCGCGCTTCAATGGGGGCTCCTCGGTCGCTGCTTCGGGCGAAGATCATGGCACGGCGCCACGGGAGACCGGGCCGCCGGGCCTCTGATGCCCCCTCAGGGCTGACGACGACGCGCAAGGCCGTCACCTGCACGAGGGGATGACCTCGCTGTGCCAGACCCCCGACTTCGTGTGTGAATCGTGCAGGCATGATGGCCGGTACGTGACGAACCCGGCGAGCGGCAAGGGGTGTTGGGGTCCGCGGTGATTCGCTCGCGCACAGGTGGAGGCCCCATGTAGGGCTGGTCCCGGGCGGGTTGGGCGGAGTCGGCGTTGCAGATGGGTAACAGGCCGTGCCCTGCGGCCGGTGGGGCCGGACGCGCCTTGAGGGGCTTATGTGCGGCTGATACGGTGCGATGGCTTGACACTCACCCCCAGTGCTGGCTATTCGCCCAGGTCGGGCGGGTACGTCCGGCCCGTCCCGCACTTCTCCGTGCGGGCCGTCGCGGGTGAAGTGTCCGACTTTGAAAGCAATGACAGACATCTTCTTGGGTGTACGGGGAGCGGTTGCGTGAAGATCCAAGAGCGTACGGGGGCGGGCGCAGGTCGTTCTGCCGCTCCGGCTCAGCCGTCGGTCGGCGACCGGCTTCCCACCCCGCCTCGCGAGCGCAAACCGGCACTGGCCGCGCTCGCGGTGCTGCTCATCCTGGTGGGTGCACTGGGCGCGACCATGCTCGTGCTCCAGGCCGGTGACCGCATCGAGGTCGTCAAGGTCACGCAGGAGATCCCCGCCGGCGGCTCGGTCAACACGTCGAACACGACGTCCGTCATGGTCGCCAAGGACGACAGCATCCACTACGTCGAGTGGAGCCAGTTCGACCAGCTGAAGAAGCTGAAGGCCGTCAGCACCATCCCCGGCGGAGTCGTCGCGGTCGGCGAGATGTTCGGCGACGCGGCGGGTGTCGCCGCGGGCAAGGCCACCGTGGGGCTGTCCCTCAAGGCCGGCCAGTACCCGACCGGCATCAAGATGGGCGACACCGTCGCGGCCTACCGCGTCAGCTCCGCCTCCGGCTCGGGCAACAGCAACAGCAACTCCTCGTCGTCCTCGGCGGCCGACAGCTCCGTCATCGTCGACACCGCCCGCGTCACCTACGTCCCGGGCGCCAAGGACAGCGGCGACGAACTAGTCGGCAGCACCAACCTCGCGGTCACCCTGACCGTCGACAGCGACAAGGCCGCCGCCCTGGCGCAGGCCGCCTCCAACGGCGAGGTCGCTCTCGTCCAGGTCCCCGGTAACTCCGGCAACTAGAAGGCGGCACTCGACCCATGGCGCTCATCGCTCTCGCCGCCGACAAGGGTTCCCCCGGCGTCACCACCGCGGCCGTCGCACTCGCGGCGGTCTGGCCGCGGCGTGTCCTGCTCGCCGAGGCGGACCCGGCGGGCGGTGACCTCGTCTACCGCAGTGCCGCCGCGCACGGCGGACCGCTCAACCCCAACACGGGCATGCTGTCCATCGCGGCCACCGCGCGCCGCGGCCTCGTGCCCGACCAGCTGTGGGACCACGTACAGCCGCTGAGCGGAGGGCTGGAAGTCCTCGTGGGCCTCGGTGTCGCCGAACAGGCCGCCGGGCTCGCGGGGTTGTGGCCGACCCTCGGGCACGCCTTCGCCTCCCTCGCCGACTCCCCGAACGCCGCCGCCGACGTCATCGCCGACTGCGGACGCGTCAGCGGGGACACCCCGGCCGTCGAGCTGTTCCCGCACGCCTCGCTGGTACTGCTGCTCTCCCGCACCGAGCCGGAGGCCCTCGCCCGCGTCCGGGACCGCGCCGCAGCCCTGGCCAACAAGCTGCACGGCGGGCCGCGCGGCGCCGCGAGCCTCGCCAACCCGGTGATCGGCGTCGTCCTGATCGCCGACACCGGCACGGCCGGGAAGCTCGCCTCGCAGGTCAACGACATGCTCGTGCACGCCCAGACCGGTGCCCGAGTGGTCGGCACCATCGCCGACGACCCGGCCGGGGCCGACCAGTTGGCCGGCCGCAAGCGCGGCCGTCTCGACAAGTCGCTGCTGATCCGCTCGGCCCGCAAGGTCGCCGCCGACCTGTACCAGCAGTACGGCGCCGCCTGGGCCGCCTCCGCGCAGGCCAACCAGGCGCCGCAGGCCCACCACGCCCCGCACGCCCCGGGCCGGATGCAGGGCCACGCGGGGGCCGGAGCATGACCGCTGTCGACCACCAGTTGGTCAAGCGGTTCCGTCAGGACGCCGGCGACCGCATCGCCGAGCAGCGCCGACAGGACCAGGTCGGCGTCACTCCGATGTCCACGGAGGACGAACGGCAGTACGCCCGCGCCGTCATAGCCCAGATCCTGGAGGAGTACGCCCGCGCCGAGATCAACGCGGGCCGGACACCGCTGGACGCCGAGACCGAGGAGCAGTACGCGGCGGCCGTGCACGCCGCGCTGTTCGGCGTCGGCCGGCTCCAGCCGCTGCTGGACAACCCCGAAGTCGAGAACATCGACATCAACGGCTGCGACCAGGTGTTCATCGGGTACGCCGACGGCCGCGAGGTGCAGGGCGACCCGGTCGCCGAGACCGACGAGGAGCTCATCGAGCTCATCCAGGTGCTGGGTGCCTACTCGGGGCTGTCCTCCCGGCCCTTCGACTCGGCCAACCCGCAGCTCGACCTGCGCCTGCCCGACGGCTCGCGTCTGTCGGCCGTCATGGACGTCACCCGGCGCCCCGCGCTGTCCATCCGCCGCGCGCGCATGGGCAAGGTGTTCATCTCCGACCTCGTCGGCAACGGCACCCTGACCCCCGAGGTCGCCCACTTCATGGCCTGCGCGGTCCGCGCCCGCAAGAACATCATGATCGCCGGGGCCACCAACGCGGGCAAGACCACGCTCCTGCGCGCCCTCGCCAACGAGATCCCGCCCCACGAGCGCCTCATCACCGTCGAACGGGCCCTGGAGCTCGGCCTCGACACCTTCCCCGACCTGCACCCCAACGTCGTCGCCTTCGAGGAGCGCCTGCCCAACTCCGAAGGGCAGGGCACCATTTCGATGGCGGAACTGGTGCGCCGCTCGCTGCGTATGAACCCCTCACGGGTCATCGTCGGTGAGGTCCTCGGCGACGAGATCGTCACCATGCTCAACGCCATGTCGCAGGGCAACGACGGCTCGCTGTCCACGATCCACGCCAACAGCTCGCACGAGGTCTTCAACCGTATTTCCACCTACGCGCTGCAAGCCACGGAACGGCTGCCCATCGAGGCCAGCCAGATGCTGATCGCGGGCGCGGTCAACTTCGTCGTCTTCATCCAGCGGCGCAACAACTACGGCAACGGCGGCCGCCTCCAGCGCATGGTCACCTCCGTCCGCGAGGTCAACGGCGTCGACGGACGCGTGCTGTCCAGCGAGGTGTTCGCGGAGGCCCCCGACGGCCGGATCGTGCCGCACGCCCCCATAGCCTGCCTGGAGGAACTGATGGCACACGGCTACCGGCCGACCGGGACCTGGGGGTGAGCCGGGGATGACCACGAACCTCGCGGCACTCGGCTCGCTCGGCTCCATGGGCGGCCTGTTCTCCACCACCGTCCTGTACTCGATAGGCAGCGGCGTCGCCGTCGGCGGTGGCCTCGCCCTGCTCCTCGTCGCCGTACGCGGGCTGCCCGCCAAACCCGACCACGAGAAGCAGAAGGCCGCCGAGCGGGCGAGCGAACTGATCCGCTTCGCCGGGCAGCGCGGCTCGCTCGCCGCCATCGTCGGCCTGGTCGTCCTCGTCCTCACCCGCTGGGTGGTCGCGGGCCTCGCGGCCGGTGTCCTCGTCTTCTTCTGGGACCGCCTCTTCGGCGGCGCCGGTGAGGAACGGGCCGCCATGCGCCGCGTGGAGGCGTTGGCCTCCTGGACGGAGTCCCTGCGCGACACCATCGCCGGCGCCGTGGGCCTGGAGCAGGCCATCCCGGCCTCCGCCCGTGCCGCAGCACCCGTCCTGCGACCCCACCTCGACGCCCTCGTCGACCGGCTGCGCGCCCGCACCCCGCTGCCCGAGGCGCTCCAGCAGCTCGCCGACGAGATCGACGACGCCTCCGCCGACATCATCGTCGCCGCCCTCATCCTCAACGCCCGGCTGCGCGGCCCCGGTCTGCGCCAGGTCCTCGGCGCCCTGGCCAAGTCGGCCCGCGAGGAGGTCGACATGCGTCAGCGGGTCATGGCCCAGCGCGCCTCGACCCGCAGGTCCGTGCAGATCGTCGTCGCCGTCTCCATCGCCTTCGTCCTCGGCCTGTCCATCTTCAACCGGGACTTCGTGGCGCCGTACGGAACGGCCGTCGGCCAGCTCGTCCTGGCCTGCGTCTGCGGCCTGTTCGCGCTCGGCTTCTGGTGGCTGCGCAAGCTGTCCACCATCGAGACGCCCGAGCGCTTCCTCGTCCGCGACGAGGCCTCCGTCCAGTTCGTCCGCCCGCGGACGCCGTCGCACGCGCAGTCCCAGCAGCGGCTGCCGCAGGAAGAGGGGGCGCGCTGATGGACCTCACGATGCCGCTCGTCGTCGGCGCCGTCATCGGCCTGGGCGTCTACGCCCTCGTCCGTGCCCTCATGCCCAGCAAGCGCAGTGCGATCTCGCAGGTCGCGCGGATCGACGCGATGCGGGCCCGCGGCTCGGCCTACGAGTCGGCCCGCGTCGAGCGGGAGAAGGGCCGCCTGGGCGCGCTGCGCGCCGAAGTCGGCCTGCGCGTCTCGGAGTTCTACCTCCAGCAGGGCTGGGAGCAGCGCTCGCTGCGCGCGGACCTGGCGGTGCTGGACCGCAGCTGGGAGAAGTTCCTGGCGACGAAGGTGCTGCTGGGCGTGGCCGGCCTGTTCTTCGGCCCGTTCCTGTTCGCCATCGTCTACACGCTGGGCTTCGGCCGCAGCCCGATCATCCCGGTCTGGCTGGCCCTGCTCTTCGCGGTCGTCTTCTTCTTCCTGCCCGACCTGGAGGTACGGCGGGACGCCGCCGAGAAGCGGCGCGACCTGCGGCGCGTGATCGGCGCCTACCTCGACCTGGTGTCGATGAGCCTCGCCGGCGGACGCGGTCTGCCCGAGGCACTGATGGCCGCGGCCGAGGTCTCCGACGGCTGGGCCAACCAGCGCATCCGCAACGCCCTGTCCGACGCCCGCATCACCGGCGTCAGCCAGTGGCAGGCGCTCGGCGCGCTCGGCGAGGAGATCGGCGTGGAGGAACTCAAGGACCTCTCCGCCTCCCTGGCCCTGGTCGCGGACGACGGTGCCAAGGTCCGTGAGTCCCTCGCCTCCCGCGCCGAGACCATGCGCCACCGCGAGCTCGCCGAGATCGAGGGCAGCGCGGGCGAGAAGTCCCAGTCGATGCTCGTCGCCCAGCTGCTGCTGTGCGCCGGGTTCCTGGTGTTCCTGATCTTTCCGGCGGCGATGCGGGTGTTCCAGGTGCAGTGAGCCGTGCGTGAGCCTTGCGGTGAGCTCGCGGTGAGCTCACAGTGAGCGACCTTCACAACTCCAGAACTTCCGTGAACCGATTTCGAAAGGACAAGACGTCATGAACGGACGTAACTTCCACACCGGCATCCCCGCCGTGGACTTCCTCGTCACCTTCCTCCAGGCGCGCACCGAGCGGGCCCGCTCCGGCGAACTGGACCGCGGTGCCTCCGCGGTCGAGTGGGTCATCATCTCCGCGGTCGTCGTGGCGATCGTGGGTGTCGTGGCCGCCATCATCAACGCCGCGCTGAGCGAGGGCGCCAACAAGGTGGGCGACTGCATCAAGGGCGCGGACGCGGGCAAGACCTGCTGACCGCCTCAGGATCACAAGGAGCATCAGGGCAACGGGGTTCACGGGGATGCCGGCAGACGTCAGCAGACGGATACGCCGCTGGGTACGGGCCGCACGGAAACGGGTGGCCACCCGCGGCGACTCGGGCATGACCGCGATCGAGTTCGTGCTGCTCACCCCGGTGCTGTTCTTCATGATCTTCGCGACCGTGCAGTTCGCCCTGTACTTCTTCGCGGACCACGTCGCCCAGGCGGCGGCCCAGGCCGGAGCCCGCAAGGCCCGCGCCACGGCCGACGAACAGCCCGGCGGGTGGCGGGGCGAGGCACGGGACGTCGTGGACAGCTACATCCAGCAGCTGGGACCGCAGTTGGTGCTGTCCCCGGACGTGACGATGGTGCAGCCGGAGCCGAACACGGTGGGCGTGGAGATCGCGGCCCGGGTCCCGACGGTGTTCCCCGGGCTGGACCTCACCGTGCACGCGCAGTCGGCCGGGCCGGTGGAGCGGTTCGTACAGGAAGAGGGCAACTGAATGTCCGTCCCCTCTCCCGGGAAGGCCCGCCGCGCCGCGGACGACAGGGGCCTGTCCACCGTCGAAGTGGTCATCCTCGCACCGGTGATGATCCTGTTCATCCTGGTCCTGGTGGCCTTCGGGCAGCTCGTGGACGGCCGGGGAGCCCTCGACGGCGCTGCCCGGGACGCGGCCCGCGCGGGGTCGATCCAGAAGGACCACGCGACGGCCATGGCCGAGGCGAAGAAGGCCGCGGAGGCGAACCTGGCGGACGTCTGCTCGGGCCCGGTGAACGTCGTGCAGACCAGCCAGGGCTTCGAACCGGACACCATCTTCACGGTCGAGGTGAGCTGCCAGGTGCGGGGTCTGGCCATGCTCGGCCTGGACGTGCCGACGACGCTGACGGCGAGCTTCAGCTCCCCGCTCGACCCGTTCCGGAGGACGGTGTGAGACTCTTCCGGCCCTGCCGGCCGTCGTGGTGGACGGCCCGCGGCGTGCGTCTGGACGACCGCGGTTCCGGTGCCGGCGCGGTCATCATCTTCACGCTCGTCTTCCTCTCCCTCGCCGCGTTCGTCATCGACGGCGGCCTGTCCATCTCCAAGCGGGAACGCGCCGCCGACATCGCCGAACAGGCCGCCCGCTACGCGGCCCAGGACATCGACCGTGACGCCCTCTACGAGAACGAGGGCGGTCCCGCGCCGATCAACTTCGAGAACTGTGACGCCCGTGTGAAGGCCTTCGCGCGCGAGATGGACATGACGGGCGCGGACATCGGCGCGACCCACTGTGTCGCGGCGAACGCGGAGCAGGTCGAGGTCGAGGTGCAGCTCACCTACTCCCCGGTCTTCACGGGCATGTTCTACGGCGGTGACGTGGTGGTCCACGGGCAGGCCGTGGCGCAGAACGAGGTCGGCTGAGCCGGATCCCGAACATCCCGCGAATCTGCACACCGTTCACTGTGAGGTCGGGGTGGAGTGGGGAAACCGCCGGGCCCGGGCCGGTTTCCGCGCTGCGGACCGCATTCCAGTAACGCGAAAACGGCGGAAGGTGTGAAGGCCACGAGGTCCCCGGTCACCGAATGACCACAGCCATGAATGCGTCTCAGGCTTTCCGTCCGCTTTCCCATCCACGGACTGGGCATCGACTGGCCGCCCCTACTCCGGCGTGCTTTGATCGGTTGCGATCAAGCAATTCGAATGATGAAACGAAGGGAACCGCCCCTCATGGCCTTCACCCCGCAGATCCAGACCGCCCAGATGTCCGACGCCGAACTGGACACCATCGCCGGCGGCCAGGCGGGCGCTGCCGCGGGTGCCGCAGCCGGTCTCTACGTCGAGACCACGGCCGCGGGCCTCACCGCGGGCGTGGGCGGCGGCCTGGGCCTCGCCGTCTCGCCGCACGGCATCGAGGCGGACCTGCACCTCAACGCGGCCGTCGCTCACTGACGCACGCATGAAAAAGGCGCCCGGGCTTCGGCCCCGGCGCCTTTTCCCCTCTCTCGGACAGGGGCCTACTTCCCCCCGCCGTCTCCCTTACCGCCCTTACCGCCCCGCTTGTCCTCGGTCTTCACGGCGTCGTTCACCTTTTTGGCGAGTTCGTCGTCCAGCTTCTTGAACTCGCGCACCACGGCATCGGACATACTCGCCAGCGCGTCCAGCTGCTGCGTGATGTCCTCGCGCCCGTCTTCCCAGTTGGATTCGAAATCGCCGAGTGCGTCATTGACGCTGCCGTCGCCGATGTCGTCCTGGTACGACTCGAAGAGCTTCTTGGTGTGATTCAGCCGGGTCTTGATGGACCGCAGCCGGCGCCCGTAGCCCTCCAGGTCGGTCAGCGGAAGCGCGAGGTCGCTCTTGCCCTTGCCCATACGGCTGCCCCCAAGGTCCGGCACTCTGACGCCGGTTGAACCGTACCCGGCCCGTTCTTTCCGTCGTCCGTGCCCGACCTGTGGCGCTCAGCGATTGATCGACTGGATTTCCTGGACGTCCATGTCCTGCGTCGTCTCGAACGTGCCGTCGGGCAGGTCGCCACCCGTACCGTCGGAGCCCTGCCAAGTGATCTTCCAGGTGACGCTGGCCGACAGTTGGTAGGGAGTGCCGTCGGTCGCGCGGAGGTAACGGATGCCGCACGGTGGGGTCTTGTCGGCGGCGCCCTTGGTGTACGGGCTGCCGATGGAGCCGTCGTCGTCGATCTCGCAGTCGCCGGAGGCCGGGAAGACCTCGGCGTCCGCGGTGCCCGGGTCCAGGTGGAGGGCGACCGGCTTGGCCGTCGTCTCCGCCCACAGGCCCGTGCCGGGGAGCTCCGCGCGGACCTTGACGTCCTTGAACGTGCCCTTGTCGAGCCAGACCCAAGTCGGCAGGTTCACCGTCGACCTGGCCGCCGGCTTCAACTCAACCTCGGTTGCCGGGACTTTCACCTTGTCGTAGGCGTACTCGGCGAGGACTTCCGGAGTGGGGGCGTTCGGCACGTCGGGGATCTCGCCCGCGTCCTGCCAGAACATCAGCCGGCTGCACAGGGACGTGTCGTCCAGCTCGGTCACGTTCGGCGCGACCCCGCGCCAGAAGTAGCCCTTCTTGCCGAGGTTGTAGTCCTTGTACCCCTTCACGGTCGCCGGCTTCGTGAAGATGGTGGTCGCGTCCTTCTCGTCCCGGAAGTGGTCGGTCCACAGCTCCGATCCGTACCAGCCGTCACGCAGACCGGCGTCACCGCTGCCGTCGTTCTCCGAGAAGTTTTTCAGCTGCTCCGGGGTGAAGACGGGCTCGTACCAGCATGGCGGCGGCTTCCAGTCGACGTCCGTCGACGCGACGGTGCCCTGCTTGCCGCCGGTGGGGCCGCTTGTCTGAGTGACCTTGATGCGGGAGTGCGAGGCGGAAGCGGAAATCTCGTCGTTCTTGGCCCCGCCGCCGTAGCTGCCCTCGCCGCCCAGAGCGACGGCGGGTACGGGTGCGAGCAGGGCCCCGGTGAGCGAGAGAAGCAAGAGGGGCCGGGTGGCGTGTGAGGACCTCACTGCGGGCAGCCACCCCGCTCCGAGCGGGCCGACACTGCCTGCCAGACACCCTGGGGGCTCTTGCCCATGGAGATCACGTAGAAGACCTCGGGGTCCGTGCCCGCCGGGTTGCCCTTGACCTCACCGGTCTTGCGGTTCCTCGTCGAGGCCTTGCTCTCATCGGTGCAGTAGGAGAGGGACGCCGCCGCCTTGTCCTTGGAGAGGGTGACCTTGGGGTCGAACACGGGCAACTTGCCTATGACGGCCAGGTTCTTGTCCGTGTAGCTCTTGATCCACTGCCGGCTCTGCAGGAAACCGTTCTTCGTGTCGTAGAAGGCACGGTTCTTGCTGTCGGGGTCGTTCTCGATGATCGCCTCATACCCGGCACGGAGCTGCTCCTTGCCGTCGTCGAGCACCGCCTGCTCCACCGGATCACTGCTCGTCCAGTTCTCGAACTTCAGCTGGAAGCTGCCGGGCAGCTTGATGACCGGGCGCTTGACGTCGGGTGCCGCGGACGACTTCGACGCCGTCGGGCGGGGGGAGTTGTCGCCCGCGCCCTTGATGTCGTCCGACGACGCGTCATCGCCCCCGCCACAGGCGGTCAGAAGCAGCGCCGCCGCCGTGGCGAACGCTGTGGCAGTGGTGGTCAGTGCGCGGCGGGCCACAGTTGATCTCCCCCGTGAGTTTCGTTGTACGCGACAGGGAACGAAGCTATCAGGGGCGGGGCGTGGCACTTTGAGGGCCAGCGGTGGATTGCGTGGGGATCGTGAGAGGCCTGCGTGGCACGTGCGAAGACGGCGCCCGCGGATGCCCGGCCCAGGGGCGAACACCCGTGACCCCAGGGGCAAATCGGACGACCGTGGGGATCCTGTGATCCGCCCTTCGACGACCCCGATAAGAGTCCATAAGATCTCTGTAGGCTCAGCACACCCCTTACTCACAGCTCGGCCTCACCTCACTTCACACACGACCCCAGGACACCCGCCATGCCGCGACGCCGCACCTCAAGCTCGACGGGAAGTACGTCGGGAAGTACGACGGGAGCGGCGGGAACCACGGCCGCCCCCAGGAACCGGACCCCGCAGCCGGTGACGATCCGGCGGCGGTCGTTCGGGGACTTCCTCAAGGCGTTCCTCGCCTTCGTCGCCCTGGCCGTGCTGCTCGTCGGCGTGCCGGGCGCGCTCGCCACCCAGATCGGGTGGCCGCTGCCGGACGGCATGCCCGGGCTCGACTGGCTCCAGCAAGAGATCACCGTCCACACGTTCCTGAACATCCTCACCGTCATCGTGTGGCTGGCGTGGGCCCAGTTCACCGCCTGCGTGCTCGTGGAGATGAAGGCCGCGCTGTCGGGTGTCGGCGTGCCGGGGCGGGTGCCCGGCGCCGGGCCGAGCCAGCTGCTCGCCCGGCAGCTCGTCGCCGCGCTGCTGCTCGTCGGCGCCACCGCCGCCAGCTTCACGCCCGGCCTGTCGCAGCTCGGGCACGGCTACGACGCCAACCAGAAGCCGACCGTCGCGGCCGCCCAGGCCACCCCGGGGATCTTCGCCCAGCAGCAGGAGCAGGCCTCCGGCGCCGCGGCCGCCCTCGCCGAGCAGGCCTCGCACGCCGCCGCCCACGCCGACGCCGGCGGCAGCACCGCCCGGCAGGGCGACACGAAGTACTACCGGATCCAGCCGCCCGAGGGACGTCACCACGACTCCCTGTGGGAGATAGCCCAACGGCACCTCGGTGACGGTCGCCGCTACAAGGAGATCTTCGAACTCAACAAGGACCGCGTGCAGCCCGACGGGTCCAGGCTCTCCGAGGCCAGTCTCATCCGGCCCGGCTGGATCATGGAGATGCCCGGCGACGCCCGCGGCGGCGACCTCGTCGAGATGCCCGACGAGGCCCCCCATGTGTCACCCGACGTGCAGCAGCAGATCAGCGACTACGCCCGGACCGGCGACCACGCCCAGGGCGGAGGCGGAGCCCAAGGCGGCAGCGACCACGCGCAGGGCGGCGGCGCCACCCACGTGTCCGTCCCCGACCGGCAGCGGCCCGTCCACGACGGCGGCCACCAGCAGGCCACCGCCGTCGACACCGGGTCCGACAGCTCCTTCGGCCTCCCCGAGGCCCTCCTCACCGCGCCCCTCCTCGCCGCCGGTCTCCTCGGCGCCCTGGGGCGGCGCCGCCGGCAGGCCCTGTGGCAGTCGGCGTTCGGATCCGTCGGCGGCCGGCGCGGCATGGAGCCGCCCACGCCGACCGGCGACGCCCAAGACGTCCAGGACGCACTGCTCGTCGGCGCCGACCCCGAGGGCGTGAGGCTGCTCGACCGGTCCCTGCGGGGCCTCGCCGCCTCCCTCGCCGAGGAGTCGCGCGCCCTGCCCGTCGTCTACGCGGCCTGGCTCAGCAACGGCGACCTGCACCTCCAGCTCGCCCAGCCCGCCGGGAAGCCCCCGGCCCCCTGGCAGCAGGGGCAGGACCAGACGTTCTGGATGCTCGCCCGCGCCGACGCCGAGCGCTACGAGGACGTCGACACGGCCGCCCCCTACCCCGGCCTCGTCAGCCTCGGCACCATGGACGACTCGCGGCTGCTGCTCAACCTCGAGGCCGTGCCCGGCATCGTGTCGCTGAGCGGCCGGGAGGCCGACCGGGCGGCCGTCTTCGCGTCCGTGGCCGCCGAGTTGGCGACCAACGGCTGGTCGGACCGCATGACCATCACGCTCGTCGGCTTCGGGGAGGACCTCACGCCCCTCGCCCCGAACCGCATCCGGCACCTGGAGGACGTCGAGGCCCTCCTGGAGACCATGGAGGCCGAGACCCGGCAGCGGCGCGGAGCGCTGGGCGCCGCCGGCCACGACTCCGTCCTCACCGGGCGCACCGGGCCCGCCCAGCACACCCGCTGGGCCCCGCACCTCGTCCTGCTCGCCGCCCAGCCGTCCGCGGAGGACGCCGTCACGCTCGCCGAGTTGGCCTCCGACGCGAGCCGGCTCGGCATCGGCTACCTCGTCGGCACTGAGACCGGTGATCTGCCGGGCGCCGCCTGGGAGATGGAGATCACCGGTCAGGGCAAGCTGCTCGCGCCGCTCCTCGGGCTCGAACTCGACGCGCAGTTGCTGCCCGTGACCCAACAGCGGGCCGTGGTCGAGCTGTTCGTGGAGGCCGACCCGGAGCGCGAGAGCGACGGACCCACGACCACCCCGCCGTTCCTCGTCGACATCAGCGAGCAGGGCCGCCCGGCCGTGTACGCCCGGCTCGTCGGGCCGTACGAGATCATCGGCCTGGACACCCCGGACGGGGAGCGCAGCGCGCTGCTGCACGAGGCGCTCGCCCTGCTGCTCCTGCACCGCGAGGGCGTGCACCCGCGGGTGCTGTCCTCGGCGCTGTGGCCGCGCGGTGTCACCGACGACGTGCGCAGCGCGCTGCTCGACCGGCTGCGTGAGTGGCTCGGCACCGACCCCGACGGCACGCCCCGCCTCGCCACCGACGGCTCCGGCCGGCTCACGCTCGCCAAGACGGTCGTCTCCGACCTGGACGTGCTGCGGTCCCTCTACCACGAGGCCACCCAGGGCAGGGGCGTCGACAGCCGGGCCGTGCGCGGGCGGCTGCTCACCGACGCGCTCGTGCTGGTGCGCGGGCCGCTGCTCGCCGACCGGCCCGAGGGCCGCTACCGGTGGCTCACCCACGAGATCGTGGACGCCCAACTGCCGCTGCTCGTCGCGGACACGGGGCTCGCGCTGTGCGAGTTCCACATGGAGAAGGACCGTGCGGAGAAGGCCATCGAGGCGCTGAACGCGGCCCTGCGCACGGCCCCGGCCGATGAGCGCCTGTGGCACGCGCTGCTGCGCGCCACGCACGCCACGGGTGATTCGGACCGGCTGACCGCCCTCGCCACCGACCTCATCGGCCGCAGCGGGGCCCGCGGGCTGCCGCCGCGCACCGAGGCACTGCTCGACGAGCTGCTGCCGACGTGGCGTGACGCGATCGCAGCGGCGGGATGAGTAGCGGGCTGCTGGTCCTCGCCGCCGCGCTGTGGGGCGCGGCGGCGGGAGCGTTGCTGCCGCGCGCGGCCTACCGGTTCTCGGCGCCGTCGGGGGAGGCGTGGCGGCGGGAGTGCCCCGGCGGGCACGCCGTCAAGGGCTGGCTCGGACGGGCGGTGTGCGCGGAGTGCGCCGAGCCCGGCTACGGCCCGCGTACGGCACCGCTGGTGATCGCCACCGCCCTCGTCTGCGCGGCCACGGCCGCCGCGACGGGCACCCGGCCCGAGCTCGGCGTCTGGCTGCTGCTGGCCCCGGCCGGGGTGCTGCTCACGGTCGTCGACTTCCGCGTACGGCGCCTGCCGGACCCGCTCACCCTCCCCTTCGCCGCGACCGCCCTGGCCCTGCTCGGCGTCACCGCCCTCGTCCCCGAACACGCGGGCCACTGGACGACCGCCCTGCTGGGTTCACTCGCCCTGGGCGGTGGCTACTTCGTCCTGTTCCTCATCAACCCCGCCGGCATGGGCTTCGGCGACGTCAAGCTGGCCCTGGGCACCGGGGCAGCCCTGGGCTGGTACGGCTGGCCGACGGTCATGCTCGGCACCTTCGCCGGTTTCCTGCTGGGCGCGCTGTACGGCGCCGCCCTGGTGCTCACCCGCCGGGCCACCCGGAAGACCGCCATCCCCTTCGGCCCGTTCCTGATCGCGGGCGCGTTCCTGGGCCTGCTCGTGGGCGCGTACACGGCCTGACCCGGGCGTCCGGTGCCTCGGGTGGTCACCCGGCCGCGACGTCGACGACCCGATACGCGACGTACAGCCCGTACGCGGCGAGCAGAACGCCGAGCAACCGTGTCCACCCGGGCAGGGGGCGGCGCCGGTGCGCGGTCCGCATCCGCCGCAGCCGCACGACGGCGCTCACCACGCCGAGCACGGCCACGGCCGCGAACAGCCGGAACAGCACGGGTCTCTCGCCCACCGGGGCCTTCTCCACCCCGGCATCGGCCAGGACCAGCAGCAGGTACGGAGGCAGGAACAGGACCGGCCCCGAGTCCCGGGCTTCTGCGGGGCGGGCGGACTCGGTCATCGGGATGCCTCCTGACTGGGGTGACGCGGCCGACGCACCGGCAAACGCGTGGGATCCGCGCAACCGGCACTGACATGATGCTGATCATGACAAATACGCCCCCGTATCCGCCCGGTTCCTCCCCGTATCCCATCGGCCCGTCCCCCCATCCCGCTGCCCTGCCCCCGTTCCCCACCGCACCGCCCACCGACCCCGCCGGCCACCCCTACCACCGCCTGGACCGTGCCACAGGACGTCACCGCTGGTGGCGGCCGTTGGTCGGCACCCTGCTCCTGGCCGTCGCCTACTGTGTGCTCGTCCTGGTGCTGGCCGTCGCCTCCTACGTCCTCGGAGCAGTACTCGGCGTCCCCGAACTTCCCGACGGGGGACCCGACTTAGGGGTACTGGGGAACACCGCGACGGACCTGGTGTCCCTCGCGATAGCCCTGCCCCTGGTGCTGCTGGCCACGCTGTGGCCGGCGAGACGGCCCGCCGGCACCGTCACCTCGGTCACCGGGCGGCTGCGGGTCCGCTGGCTCGGGTGGTGTCTGCTGGCCGGGCTGCCGCCCGTCCTCCTGCTCACGGTGATCGCCTTCTTCCTGCCGGGCGACTCGGACGCGTCCGGCACCTGGGTGGGCTGGGGTTCCTTCCTCACGGCGCTGGCCGTCCTGGTCCTCCTCGTCCCGCTGCAGGCAGCGGCCGAGGAGTACGTCTTCCGGGGCTGGCTGACCCAGGCGGCCGGGGCGTTCGTGCGCTCCCCGTGGATCGCCGTGCTCCCGCAGGCCGTGCTGTTCGCCGCCGCCCACGGCTGGGGCACCCGCTGGGGCTTCCTGGGTCTGCTGGTGAACGGCCTGGTGGTGGGCCTGCTCACGATCCGCACCGGCGGTCTGGAAGCTGCCATCGCCCTGCACGTTTTGAACAACCTGCTGGCCTTCGGCGCCTCGGCCGCGGTCGTCGACGGACTGGCATCGGACGAGACCGCGGCCGACGCGCCCTGGCCGCTGGCCCTCACCGCGGTGGTCACCGACCTGCTCTACGCCGCGCTCGTGCTGTGGCTGGCCCGGCGGCGCGCACCGCAGCGCCTCTGGTCCCCGGCACCGTACGACCCCGCCCGCACGGCCTGACGGCCAAGCCCCCGGCACCGTACGACCCCCCGCACGGCCTGACGTCCGGCCCGGGGAACCCCTGGCGTACGCTGGGCTCGTCCGTCCACAACCCTTACGAAAGGGACGCCCGGTGACCGAGAAGGCCGACCTTCAGCCCATCCTCGACCGTGCAGCCGCCGGTGGGCGGATCACCCCGGACGAGGCGCTCGTGCTGTACCGGGACGCTCCCCTGCACGCCCTGGGAGCCGCCGCCGACGCGGTGCGCCGCCGCCGGTACGCCGGGACCGAGCACATCGCGACGTACATCATCGAGCGCAACATCAACTACACGAACGTCTGCGTCACGGCCTGCCGCTTCTGCGCGTTCTACGCCGCCCCCAAGGACACCGCCAAGGGCTGGACGCGTGACCTCGACGACATCCTGCGCCGCTGCGCGGAGACCGTCGAGCTGGGCGGCACGCAGATCATGTTCCAGGGCGGCCACCACCCGGACTACGGCGTCGAGTACTACGAGAAGCACTTCAAGGCGATCAAGGACGCCTTCCCGCAGCTGGTGATCCACTCGCTGGGCGCGTCCGAGGTCGAGCACATGGCCCGGATCTCCAAGGTGAGCGTGGAGGAGGCCATCCAGCGCATCCACGCCGCCGGGCTCGATTCCTTCGCCGGTGCCGGTGCCGAGCTGCTGCCCGAGCGGCCCCGCAAGGCCATCGCCCCGCTGAAGGAGTCCGGCGAGCGCTGGCTGGAGATCATGGAGATCGCCCACAACCTGGGCGTGGAGTCCACCTCCACCATGCTCATGGGCACCGGCGAGACCAACGCCGAGCGCATCGAGCACCTGCGCATGATCCGGGACGTCCAGGACCGTACGGGCGGCTTCCGCGCCTTCATCCCGTACACCTACCAGCCGGAGAACAACCACCTGAAGGGCCGCACGCAGGCGACGCTCTTCGAGTACCTGCGGATGATCGCCATCGCGCGGCTGTTCATGGACAACATCGCCCACATCCAGGGCTCCTGGCTGACCACGGGCAAGGAGGTCGGCCAGCTCTCCCTGCACTACGGCGCGGACGACCTCGGCTCGATCATGCTGGAGGAGAACGTGGTGTCGTCGGCCGGTGCCAAGCACCGGTCCAACCGGATGGAGATCATCGATCTGATCCGGAAGGCGGGCCGGGTGCCCGCCCAGCGCGCCACCACCTACGAGCACCTCGTCGTCCACGACGATCCCGCGAACGACCCCGTCGACGACCGTGTGGTCTCGCACATCTCCTCCACGGCCATCGAGGGCGGCACGGCTCACCCCGAGCTGAAGCTGCTGGCCCCCAACTGACCCCACCGTGCTGACGATCCACGCCGCCCCGCTGGTCCTGCCGGCGGGCGCGGACCCCGGCACGGACGCACCCGTCGTGGACGGTGCCGTCGTGGTGGACGGCGACCGGATCATCGCCGTCGGGCCGTTCGAGGAGACCGTCGAGGACGCTCCGGGCGCGCGGGTGCGGCGCTGGCCCGGCGTGCTCACCCCGGGGCTGCGCCAATGGCACGCGCTGTGGCTGCTGCGCCAGTGCTACCACCCCGACCCGCGCGAAGCCGACGAGCTGGGTGAACAGCCCCTGTGGGGCGAGCGGTTGGCCGCCCTGGGCGACCTCACCGAGACCCGCTGGTCGGGCAGTGTGCGGCGCGGAGTGCAGCGGATGCTGCGCTACGGCACGACCGCGGTCGCCTCGCCCGGAGCCCGTTTCCGCGACCCCTTGGTGGCCACGGCCGTCGCCCGGTCCGGGCTGACCGTCGTGGGCACCGCCGGGGCTCCCGGCACGCTCCTCGGTGAGCGGCCCGACCTCGACCCGTTCGCCGAGGGGTACGACCTCCGCGGCACGGTCCACGGCCCGTTGACCGTCGGTGGCCGGGCCGACCTGGCCGTGTTCGACGTACCCGGCGAGGCGGCCCTGCGCGAGCGCGGAGCGGTCACCTGCGTCGCGACCGTGCTGGGCGGCCGGCTGGTGTACCGGGCCCGCTGACCCCGGGGCCGGATCAGCCCGCGAAGGCCTTCCCGAACGCCCCGGCCTCCTGCGTCACCCCGCTGCAATCCGTCGCCGCCTTCGCCGAGTCGGAGCCGTCCGCGCACTGCCGGTCCCGGGCCGTCGCCCACATCGACACCCAGGCGATGCCCTTCTCCTCGGCGAACGCCCGCACCTCGGCGGCGTCCGCGAGCGTGAACGTCTCGTTCGCCACGTCGTTGACGCCGATCATCGAGGTGAGCGCCATGCCCCGCCAGGCGGCCGGGTCCGAGGTGCCGAAGGTCTTCTTCAGCTGGGCGTGCGCGGCCTTGGCGGCCGTGAGGGCGTAACCGCCCATGTCACCGTCGTACGACGAGCCGTAGTTCATCGTCATGAGGTTGACGGTGGAGACCTGTACGCCCTTGTCGTTGGCGGACGCGAGCAGCGCGAGGCCGTGCTTGTCGAGCCCGGACGGCATCACCGGGAGCGTGAACGAGACCTCCAGGTCGGTGCGTTCCTCCTGCAACCGTGCGATCGCCTCCGAACGCAGGGCGATGGAAGCGGAGTCGGACAGTTCGTCGCCCTCGATGTCGAAGTCGGCCAGGGTGGCGCCCGCCGCGTCGAGGGCCTCGCCGTACGCCGCCGTCAGCTTCGCGGCGTTGTCGCAGTTCACCGCGAGTTCCTTGCCGGAGGCGCCGCCGAAGGAGACCCGGACCCGGGCGCCGTCCGCCTTGAGCTTCGCGATGCGGGAGGCGACCTTCGCGTCATCGACGGCGTGCGTGCCGTTCCAGCGCGGTGTGCAGTCGTCGCCGTCGGCCAGGACGAACGCCAGGTTGTAGGTCGTGGGGGAGCCGGCGGTGTCGGTGCCGGCGGCCTCGGTGGCGCTGAGGTACGGGGCGTACGAGGTGCCGGCCGCGGCCGTCGCCGTGGGGGACGTGGCGGCCTCGGCGGCCGGCCGGGCGGCGTCGCCCTGCCCGGAGCACGCGGCGGTGGCGAGGGCGAAGAGACAGCCCAGTCCGGCCGCCACCGGTTTCCGGTAACTCCTCATGACGTGCGCTCCCGTTCTCGTGAGGATGGTGGTCGGACAGGAAGTACGTTTCCCGGCAGCAAACGTCTCACGAGGTCGGTTGCGGGCGGCGATTTCCGCGGGCTTTCCCGGGAACTCTCGGAGAAAGGGAGGGTTGCGTCGTTTCTCGCGGGTCTCTCACAGGAAGCCGAGTTTAGAACACATAAGGCGCCCTCCTGTCCGGGGAATGCATTCCGGGCCTGCCACCGAAATCCACGCCCCTCGCGGTCGCCGCCGCAAACGCGGCAACGGGTACGTGGCCGTCCTCGCCGCCGCGTTCCCTGGGGTGGGGGACGTCCCTGACGCCGTCGCGGTTGCTGCCGTTCGCGGGTGCGGAGCCAGGCCCCCGGAGGCCGCGAGCGCCACCACAGGCCCTGTGGTCGGCGGGGTTCGTCGCGCCGCTGAGGTACGCCAGGGCCGGCACGCGAGCAGCCGCGGCTCCTGCCCGGAGGGCGGGCTGCAAGAATGGGCCCGTGACCCGCGCATCCCTGGACAAGCAGCCGCACGAAGTCGCCTCGATGTTCGACGACGTGGCGGAACGGTACGACCTGACCAACGACGTGCTGTCCCTCGGCCAGGACCGGCGGTGGCGCAAGGAGGTAGCCAAGGCGGTCGACGCGCGCCCCGCGCAGAAGATCCTCGATCTCGCGGCGGGCACCGGCACGTCCTCGCTGCCCTTCGCCCGCACCGGCGCCTACGTCGTCCCGTGCGACTTCTCGCAGGGCATGCTCCAGGTGGGCAAGCAGCGCCAGCCCTGGCTGCCGTACACCGCCGGCGACGCCACGCGGCTCCCCTTCAGGGACGACACCTTCGACGCCGTCACCATCTCCTTCGGGCTGCGCAACGTGCAGGACACGGACGCGGCCCTGCGCGAGATGCTCCGGGTGACCCGGCCCGGCGGGCGCATCGTGATCTGCGAGTTCTCGCACCCGACGTGGGCGCCGTTCCGCACGGTCTACACCGAGTACCTGATGCGCGCCCTGCCGCCGGTCGCCCGGGCCGTGTCCTCCAGCCCCGACGCCTACGTCTACCTCGCCGAGTCCATCCGCGCCTGGCCCGACCAGCCCGCCCTGGCCGAGCGGCTGGGCAAGGCCGGCTGGTCCCGGGTGGCCTGGCGCAACCTGAGCGGCGGGATCGTCGCCCTGCACCGGGGCTTCAAGGCGAGCTGAGCACCATGGACGGGTCGCCCGGCTCGTCCAGCTCGCGCTGCGGACCGCCCCGGGGCGGACGGGGGATGCGCGGTTCGTGCACGCCCCCGCCGCCCTCCCCGGGCCCGAAGTCGAACCACACGTAGACCATCGAGTCCCGCGGCACCTCGGCCCCGGGCTGCGGGTACTGGCGTACGACGTAGTCGACGACGGCGAGTGGGGGCTCCGGCCGGTCCGGCGTGGTGAGGAGGAGACCCCGCGCCCGGGCCGTCTCCCGCGCGTCCACGGCCATCAGCCCGACCAGACGCGGCACGCACACTTCGGGTGTCTTGCGGGATATGTGCACAGATGTCACCCCCAGCGGTACGGGAAGGGTAACTCCGGCCCCGTACCGACCGGAAGCGACAGATGTCGTTCTGTGGCAGACGACTACGGTGCGTCAACGGCCCGGAGATCGAGCCGGTAGCAGTGCCCCGCCCGCTGCGAGGCCGGGGTCGTGAACGTCTCGGCCAGACGCATCCCCAGCCGTTGCGTCACCGCGATGGACCGGCTGTTGCGGGCGTCGACCATCGCGACCACGCCCGGGACGCCGACCTCCCGCATCCGCTCCAGGGTCCGCTGCGCGGCAGCCGTCACATAGCCCTTGCCCCAGTGCTCCCGGCCCAGCCGCCAGCCGATCTCGATCTCGCCGGCCGGGCCCCAGGACCGCTCCCACGGCTGGGCGCCGGTGAAGCCGATGACCTGCCCCGACTCGTCGAGCACGGTCCACAGGCAGAAGCCGAGCTCGGCGTCGTGCCGGCGCTGGCGGGCGGTGAGCTCCTCGTAGACCGAGAGCTCCGCGGCCCTGCCGCCGTGGAACTCCATGACGTCCGGGTCGTCGAAGATCCGGTGCCACGCGAACGCGTCCTCGTGCGTGGGGACTCGGAGCCGTACGTCGGGGAGAGCTCGATTCACGGGGCAGCCCTTCAGCCGGGTGATGAATACCGCTGCATAGACTGCCCATGTCGAGTGCCGCTCGGCACATCAATTCCGAACCTTGGGGAGATCCCGCCGTGAGTGTCGTGACCGAGCCCCTCTCGGAGAACACCGCCGATGTGATCGTCGTGGGCGCGGGGCCGGCGGGCTCCACCACCGCCTACCACCTCGCCAAGGCGGGGCTCGACGTCCTCCTGCTGGAGAAGACCGAGTTCCCCCGCGAGAAGGTCTGCGGCGACGGCCTCACCCCGCGTGCGGTCAAGCAGCTGGTGGCCATGGGCATCGACATCTCGGAGGAGGCCGGCTGGCTGCGCAACAAGGGGCTGCGCATCATCGGCGGCGGGGTGCGGCTCCAGCTCGACTGGCCGGATCTCGCCTCCTTCCCCGACTACGGCCTCGTCCGCAAGCGCGACGACTTCGACGAGCAGCTCGCCCGGCAGGCCCAGAAGGCCGGCGCCCGGCTGTTCGAGCGGTGCAACGTGGGGGCGCCGATCGTCGACGACCGCACCGGCCGCATCACGGGCGTGCACGCCAAGCTCGGTGAGGAGAAGCGCGAGGTCACCTTCCACGCGCCGCTCGTCGTCGCTGCCGACGGCAATTCCACCCGGCTGTCCCTGGCGATGGGCCTGCACCGCCGCGAGGACCGGCCGATGGGCGTGGCGGTGCGCACGTACTTCACCAGCCCGCGCCACGAGGACGACTACCTGGAGTCCTGGCTGGAGCTGTGGGACCGCCGCGGCGCCGAGGACCGCCTGCTGCCCGGCTACGGCTGGATCTTCGGCATGGGCGACGGCACCTCGAACGTCGGCCTGGGCGTGCTCAACACCTCCGACTCCTTCAAGGAGCTGGACTGGCGCGAGGTCCTCAAGGCCTGGTGCGCGTCCATGCCGGAGGACTGGGGCTACACGCCGGATCACATGACCGGCCCGATCCGCGGCGCCGCGCTGCCGATGGCCTTCAACCGCCAACCGCACTACACCAAGGGCCTGCTGCTCGTCGGTGACGCCGGCGGCCTGGTGAACCCCTTCAACGGCGAGGGCATCGCCTACGCCATGGAGTCCGGACAGATCGCCGCCGACGTCATCGTCCAGGCCCACGCCCGGCCGACGCCCGCCAGCCGTGAACTGGCCCTCCAGCGCTACCCGCGCGTCCTCAAGGACACCTACGGCGGCTACTACACGCTCGGCCGCGCCTTCGTGAAGCTCATCGGCAACCCGAAGGTCATGCAGATCGCGGCCCAGCGCGGTCTCACGCACCCGATGCTGATGAAGTTCACGCTGAAGCTCCTCGCGAACCTCACCGACCCCACGGGCGGCGACGCGATGGACCGCATCATCAACGGGCTGAGCCGAGTGGCCCCGAAGGCCTGAGCGGGCGGACGACGTGCGCGCCCGCCCTGCGGGCGCGGGTGACTGGCGGGTGCGGGTGAGACCGACGGGGCCCCGGCCTGCCGTCACGCGTTCGACGCCGCGATGCCGACAAGGGGCTTTTCGGGCGTACGGGACCACCGGCCCGTCAGGGGAGTGACCCGGGCGGCGCGCTCGTGCCGCTCACCCCCAACACTCGGCCACGTCGGGACAATTCGGGCGCACGATGCCGAAGGGGCGGAAGCGCAGGGCCGGGGCGTGATGCCGTGTGGCGTTCAGGGCGGCTTCTGAGGGCCACTGGAGCGCCTCGGGGGCGGGGGCGGAGGGTCGGGGGCCCGACGGACCCCGGACAGGCCGGGAGGGCCGTTGCCTTGATGCGGCAGCGGCCCCCGAGCCCGTATGTGCGGAGACAGGGTCAGACGGTGTGCGACGTCAGAGGACGCGCACCGCGCCCGACGCCGGGTAACCCGACAGGTCCTGGATGACGACGCCCTTGGAGGGGTTGGCCGCGTCGAGGTACTGGCCGTTCCCGATGTAGACACCCACGTGGTACGCGGAGCCCTTGCCGCCCCAGTACAGGATGTCGCCGACCTGGATGCTGGACAGCGGGACGTCCGTGCCGGACATCGACTGGTCCTGCGAGACGCGCGGCAGGTCCACACCAACCTGCTTGTACGCGGCCTGCACCAGCGAGGAGCAGTCCCAGGCGTTGGGGCCGGTGGCACCCATGACGTAGGCGTCGCCCACCTGGGCCTTGAGGAACGCGATGACCGTCGCGACGCTGCCGCTGGCGGGCGCCGAGGTGGACGTGGACGTGGAGGCGGACGCGGACGCGGAGAGGGTGGCGCGCTCGGTGCTGCGGTTGGCGCGCTCGGCGGCGGCCTTGCGGGCGGCCTCGGCGGCCTCCTTCTTGGCCTCCGCCTTCTTCTTCGCGGCGGCGAGGTCCTTCTTGGCCTCCGCGGCGGCCTTGGCGGCGGCGGCGTCACGCTCGGCGCGCAGCTCGTAGTTCGCGGCGGCCTGCTGGGTGGCGGCAGCGGACTGGGCGACCTGAGCGGACATATCGGCCGTCAGGGTGGGCAGTTCGATGGTCTGCGTCACCGGCTCGGCGGCGTTCGCCGAGGCCGACGCGCCCGCCGCTGCCATGCTGAGAACGCCACCGGCCACTCCGGCGCGCAGGGCGATCGATGAGGTCGCGCTGCGGCGGGGCTTCCGGTGGCTGCGTATGTGAGCGGTGTGGGACATGGGAATAACCGGTACCAGGGGCTCCTTCATATCTTCAAGAAACGTGTGCTGCGCCACAGTTGCTCAATCGGGCCCCCAAAACCCCCCAACGAGCACCTTTATTGACGCCGTAACGGACATTGCGGGCACACCGTGACCGGCCTGTGATCACGGTGTTTGATCAATACGCCCGAATTGCCCCGCGCTTACCATCGGTGGGGTTGATTGGCCAAGCCCCGTTCTCACGGACCCCTCGTCGATGTGGCGGAGGTCACGGAACGGCCGCCCTTCCGGTCGCGTCCGGGTGTGGAGATCGCGACCGGGTCACGAGCCCGCGGAGATCGTGAACGCGTGCACGCGTCCACACCCCGCCCCGCGCACCCCCCTCACGTGTGAACGCGCCTCTATCAAGAGATCAAGTCCACCGCCAATTTGCATGCAAGAGAACCCTCTTGATATTGAGACGCCCCCCCGGCCTGCGCTGACGAGCCAAAATGTCACCTCTCGTGATCACTCGGACGCTTCGCGTGTGAAGATCACCGCTCATCCGACTTCATGATCGATCGTCAGGTGGTGGAGATCACAAAGCTTGTGGAATACCCCGTGTCGCAGATCACAGAGCGTCGGGCATAAGATGCACGCGGTTGGGCTTGTGACCTGCTTCACATGTTCCCGATCTTCGCCGGGGCGGGCGGGGTTCGAGGGACGGGTGGGGCGGATGTGAGCCCGATGCAAACCGCCAGCAGTCAGTGCCGACTGAGAGGAGCGAGGAGCGGTGAACGCTTATGCGCCCATCCTCGTACTGGGAGCCCTCGGGGCAGGCTTTGCGATCTTCTCCGTGGTCATGGCCACGTTGATCGGGCCCAAGCGGTACAACCGGGCCAAGCTCGAGGCCTACGAGTGCGGTATCGAGCCGACCCCCACGCCGGCCGGCGGCGGGCGCTTCCCCATCAAGTACTACCTGACGGCGATGCTCTTCATCGTCTTCGACATCGAGATCGTCTTCCTCTACCCCTGGGCCGTCACCTTCGACGCCCTGGGGATCTTCGGGCTCGTGGAGATGCTGCTCTTCGTGCTCACCGTCTTCGTCGCGTACGCGTACGTATGGCGGCGCGGCGGCCTGGAATGGGACTGAGGGGCCACACGTCATGGGACTCGAAGAAAAGCTGCCGAGCGGCTTCCTGCTGACCACCGTCGAGCAGGCCGCGGGCTGGGTGCGCAAGGCCTCGGTCTTCCCCGCCACCTTCGGCCTCGCCTGTTGTGCCATCGAGATGATGACCACCGGCGCCGGCCGCTACGACCTGGCGCGCTTCGGCATGGAGGTCTTCCGGGGCTCGCCCCGCCAGGCGGACCTGATGATCGTCGCCGGCCGGGTGAGCCAGAAGATGGCGCCGGTGCTCCGGCAGGTCTACGACCAGATGCCGAACCCCAAGTGGGTGATCTCCATGGGGGTCTGCGCCTCGTCCGGCGGCATGTTCAACAACTACGCCATCGTGCAGGGCGTCGACCACATCGTGCCGGTCGACATCTACCTCCCCGGCTGTCCGCCCCGGCCGGAGATGCTCCTGGACGCGATCCTCAAGCTCCACCAGAAGATCCAGAGTTCCAAGCTCGGCGTGAACGCCGAGGAGGCGGCCCGCGAGGCGGAGGAAGCGGCGCTCAAGGCGCTGCCCACCATCGAGATGAAGGGGCTGCTGCGGTGAGCGACGCGAACGGCAACGGTGTCAATCCCGAGAAGGACCTCTCCGCGGAGAACCTCCCGGGCCAGCGCGGCCAGGGTGGCGAGGAGATCCGCGTCCAGCGCGGCATGTTCGGGGCGAACAACGGCGGAGACACCTCCGGCTACGGCGGCCTGGTCCGCTCGGTCCGGCTCCCGGGACCGGCGGCCCGCCCCTACGGCGGCTGGTTCGACGAGGTCGCCGACGAGCTGGAGGGCGCCCTGGAGGAACAGGGACTGCTCCCGGACAACGCCATCGAGAAGACGGTCGTCGACCGGGACGAGCTCACCTTCCACATCGAGCGCGAGCACCTCGTCCGCGTCGCCCGCACCCTGCGCGACGACCCCGCCCTGCGCTTCGAGCTGTGCACCGGCGTCAGCGGCGTGCACTACCCGAACGACAAGGGCCGCGAGCTGCACGCCGTCTACCACCTGCGCTCGATCACCCACAACCGGGTGATCCGCCTGGAGGTCAGCGCCCCCGACAGCGACCCGCACATCCCGTCGCTGTTCTCGGTCTATCCGACGAACGACTGGCACGAGCGCGAGACGTACGACTTCTTCGGCATCGTCTTCGACGGCCACCCCGCCCTGACGCGGATCATGATGCCGGACGACTGGCAGGGCTTCCCGCAGCGCAAGGACTACCCCCTCGGCGGCATCCCCGTCGAGTACAAGGGCGCCCAGATCCCGGCTCCGGACCAGCGGAGGTCGTACTCATGAGCACCTCGCACGCTTCTCCTCGCGAGACCACCGAAGGCACCGTCTACACGGTCACCGGCGGCGACTGGGACGAGGTCGTCGAGACCGCCGCCCGCGCCGACGACGAGCGCATCGTCGTCAACATGGGCCCCCAGCACCCGTCCACCCACGGTGTGCTCCGCCTGATCCTGGAGATCGACGGCGAGACCGTCACCGAGGCCCGCTGCGGAATCGGTTACCTGCACACCGGCATCGAGAAGAACCTCGAGTACCGGACGTGGACCCAGGGCACCACGTTCGTGACGCGCATGGACTACCTGACGCCGTTCTTCAACGAGACGGCGTACTGCCTCGGCGTGGAGAAGCTCCTCGGCATCGAGGACCAGATCCCCGACCGGGCCTCGATCATCCGCGTGCTCCTGATGGAGCTGAACCGGCTCTCCTCCCACCTGGTGTGCATCGCCACCGGCGGCATGGAACTCGGCGCGACCACGATCATGATCTACGGCTTTCGTGATCGTGAACTCATTCTCGACATCTACGAGCTGATCACCGGCCTGCGGATGAACCACGCGTACATCCGCCCCGGCGGACTCGCCCAGGACCTGCCGCCCGGCGCGGTGGACCAGATCCGCGAGTTCGTGAAGAAGATGAAGAAGAACCTCCCGGAGTACGACAAGCTCGCCACCGGGAACCCCATCTTCAAGGCCCGTATGCAGGACGTCGGCTACCTCGACCTGGCCGGCTGCATGGCTCTCGGCGCGACAGGCCCGATCCTGCGCTCCACCGGCCTGCCGCACGACCTGCGCAAGGCGCAGCCCTACTGCGGCTACGAGACGTACGACTTCGAGATCCCGACCGCCGACACCTGCGACTCCTACGGCCGCTTCCTCATCCGGCTGGAGGAGATGCGCCAGTCGCTGAGGATCGTCGAGCAGTGCCTGGACCGGCTCCAGCCCGGCCCGGTCATGGTCGCCGACAAGAAGATCGCCTGGCCGGCCCAGCTCGCCCTCGGCCCCGACGGCCTCGGCAACTCCCTCGACCACATCAAGAAGATCATGGGCACCTCCATGGAGGCCCTGATCCACCACTTCAAGCTCGTCACCGAGGGCTTCCGCGTCCCGCCGGGACAGGCCTACGCGGCGGTCGAGTCGCCCAAGGGCGAACTCGGGGTGCACGTCGTGTCCGACGGCGGCACTCGCCCCTACCGGGTCCACTTCCGCGACCCGTCCTTCACCAACCTGCAGGCCATGGCGGCGATGTGCGAGGGCGGCCAGGTCGCCGACGTCATCGTCGCGGTGGCGTCCATCGACCCCGTGATGGGAGGCGTCGACCGGTGACCACATCGTCTTCCGAGCGGGGCGTCAGCCTGGGCATGCCCGAACTGCCCGCACCCGCCTACCCGGACGACGTCCGGGCCCGTCTGGAGACGGACGCGCGCGAGGTCGTCGCCCGCTACCCGGACTCCCGGTCCGCCCTGCTGCCGCTGCTGCACCTGGTGCAGGCCGAGGAGGGGCACGTCACCCGCACCGGGATGCAGTTCTGCGCGGACGTGCTCGGCCTGACCACCGCCGAGGTCACCGCGGTCGCCACCTTCTACACCATGTACCGCCGCCGGCCGAGCGGTGACTACCAGGTCGGGGTGTGCACCAACACCCTGTGCGCGGTGATGGGCGGGGACGCCATCTTCGAGGAGCTCCAGGAGCACCTCGGCGTCGGCAACGGCGAGACCACCGGCGACGGCAAGGTCACCCTGGAGCACATCGAGTGCAATGCGGCCTGCGACTTCGCGCCGGTCGTGATGGTCAACTGGGAGTTCTTCGACAACCAGACCCCCGCCAGCGCCAAGAGCCTCGTCGACGACCTGCGCGCGGGCCGGCCGGTCACCCCCACCCGCGGGGCGCGCATGTGCACCTTCAAGGAGACCGCCCGGATCCTGGCCGGCTTCCCCGACGAGCGGGAGGGGGCCGTGGAGTCCGGGGGAAGCGCGGGACCCGCCTCCCTGGTCGGCCTGAAGCTCGCCAAGGGCGAGGCCTCTCCCGCCCGTGTGGTGCACCCGCGCGGTGAGGCGGCCCGCACCGGGGCGCCGCACGAGCCGTCACCGACGGAGCACTTGAGCTCGCACGACGCGCCGCAGGACACATCGGCCTCCGACCCGGCCCACCCGGCCGGGCCCACCGCCGAGGAGGGGGAGTGATGACCTTGGCACCCGAGCTGAAAGACATGAGCCCCGAGAAGCTGCTCGCACCGGTGCTCTCGGCCTTCTGGGACGAGGACAGGTCCTGGACGCTGGACGTGTACCGGCGGCACGACGGCTACGAGGGGCTGCGCAAGGCGCTCGCCATGTCACCGGACGACCTGATCGCCTACGTCAAGGACTCCGGTCTGCGCGGGCGCGGCGGCGCGGGCTTCCCCACCGGGATGAAGTGGCAGTTCATTCCCCAGGGGGACGGAAAGCCGCACTATCTGGTTGTCAACGCCGACGAGTCGGAGCCGGGGACGTGCAAGGACATCCCGCTCCTCTTCGCGAACCCGCACAGCCTCATCGAGGGCATGATCATCGCGTGTTACGCCATCAGGTCGTCGCACGCCTTCATCTATCTGCGGGGTGAAGTCGTCCCCGTACTGCGACGGTTGCACTCCGCCGTGCGCGAGGCCTACGAGGCGGGCTTCCTCGGCGAGAACATCCTGGACAGCGGACTCGACCTCGACATCACCGTGCACGCGGGCGCGGGCGCGTACATCTGCGGTGAGGAGACCGCACTGCTGGACTCGCTCGAAGGCCGCCGTGGCCAACCGCGGCTTCGTCCCCCCTTCCCTGCCGTCGCGGGCCTCTATGCGTGCCCGACTGTGGTGAACAACGTCGAATCGATCGCGTCGGTTCCCGCGATCCTGCAGCGGGGCAAGGAATGGTTCCGGTCGATGGGGAGTGAGAAGTCGCCCGGCTTCACGCTCTACTCCCTCTCCGGCCACGTCGCCAGCCCCGGCCAGTACGAGGCGCCGCTCGGGATCACGCTGCGCCAGCTGCTCGACATGAGCGGCGGGATGCGCCCCGGGCACCGCCTCAAGTTCTGGACGCCGGGCGGCTCCTCGACGCCGATGTTCACCGACGAGCACCTCGACGTCCCCCTTGACTACGAAGGAGTGGGCGCCGCCGGTTCCATGCTCGGCACGAAAGCACTCCAGTGCTTCGACGAGACCACCTGCGTGGTCCGCGCCGTCACGCGCTGGACGGAGTTCTACGCCCACGAGTCCTGCGGCAAGTGCACGCCCTGCCGCGAAGGCACCTACTGGCTCGTGCAGTTGCTGCGCGACATCGAGGCCGGCAAGGGACAGATGTCCGACCTCGACAAGCTGAACGACATCGCCGACAACATCAACGGCAAGTCCTTCTGCGCCCTCGGTGACGGCGCCGCCTCGCCGATCTTCTCCTCGCTCAAGTACTTCCGCGAGGAGTACGAGCAGCACATCACGGGCCGGGGCTGTCCCTTCGACCCGGCCAAGTCGACGGCCTGGGCCGACCGCACGGAGGTGAACGCATGACCGTGACCACCAGCGCTCCCTCCGGCGGGGGAGAGGCGGCGGTCCCGCCGGAGGACCTCGTGTCGCTGACGATCGACGGCGCCGAGATCAGCGTGCCCAAGGGCACCCTGGTCATCCGGGCCGCCGAGCAGCTCGGCATCGAGATCCCCCGGTTCTGCGACCATCCCCTGCTCGACCCGGCCGGGGCCTGCCGGCAGTGCATCGTCGAGGTCGAGGGCCAGCGCAAGCCGATGGCGTCCTGCACCATCACCTGCACCGACGGGATGGTGGTGAAGACCCACCTCACCTCGCCGGTCGCGGAGAAGGCCCAGAAGGGCGTGATGGAGCTCCTGCTCATCAACCACCCCCTGGACTGCCCGGTCTGCGACAAGGGCGGCGAGTGCCCCCTGCAGAACCAGGCCATGTCGCACGGTGACGCGGACTCCCGCTTCGACGGCCGCAAGCGGACCTACGAGAAGCCCGTCCCGATCTCCACGCAGGTGCTGCTCGACCGCGAGCGGTGCGTGCTGTGCGCCCGCTGCACCCGGTTCTCCAACCAGGTCGCGGGCGACCCGATGATCGAGCTGATCGAGCGGGGCGCGCTCCAGCAGGTCGGCACCGGCGAGGGCGACCCGTTCGAGTCGTACTTCTCCGGCAACACCATCCAGATCTGCCCGGTCGGCGCGCTGACCTCGGCGGCGTACCGATTCCGCTCCCGCCCCTTCGACCTGGTGTCCTCCCCGTCGGTGTGCGAGCACTGCTCCGGCGGCTGCGCCACCCGTACCGACCACCGGCGCGGCAAGGTCATGCGGCGCCTGGCGGCGAACGACCCCGAGGTCAACGAGGAGTGGATCTGCGACAAGGGGCGGTTCGGGTTCCGGTACGCGCAGCAGCGGGACCGGCTCGAGACGCCGCTGGTGCGCAACGCCGAGGGCGAGCTGGAGGCGGCCTCCTGGCCGGAGGCACTCCAGATCGCCGCCCAGGGACTGCTGGCCTCGCGGGGCCGCACCGGTGTCCTGACCGGCGGCCGCCTCACCGTCGAGGACGCCTACGCGTACAGCAAGTTCGCGCGCGTGGCCCTCGACACCAACGACATCGACTTCCGCGCGCGCGTGCACAGCAGCGAGGAGGCCGACTTCCTGGCGGCCCAGGTCGCCGGGCGGGGCCGGGACCTCGACGGCACGGGCGTCACGTACACCCTGCTGGAGCAGGCCCCCGTCGTCCTGCTGGTCGGGTTCGAGGCGGAGGAGGAGGCGCCCGGCGTCTTCCTGCGGCTGCGCAAGGCCTGGCGCAAGCACGGCCAGAAGACCTTCTCGCTCGCCACGCACGCCACCCGGGGACTGGAGAAGGCCGGCGGCACCCTGCTCCCGGCGGCTCCCGGCACCGAGACCGAGTGGCTGGACGCGCTCGCGAGCGGCGCCGGCCTGGAGGACGGCGGTGCGCTCGCCGCCGAGGCCCTGCGGGCCGAGGGCGCGGTGATCGTCGTCGGCGAGCGGCTGGCGGCCGTGGCCGGCGGGCTCACCTCCGCCGCCCGCACCGCCGCCGCGACCGGCGCCCGGCTGGTGTGGATCCCGCGCCGGGCCGGGGAACGCGGCGCGATCGAGGCGGGCGCGCTGCCGTCGCTGCTGCCGGGCGGGCGCCCGGCCACCGACCCGCGCGCGCGGGACGAGGTCGCCGCCGTCTGGGGCGTCGCCGGTCTCCCGCACCGCTACGGCCGTGACACCGGCCAGATCGTGGAGGCCGCCGCGACCGGGGAGCTCCAGGCCCTGCTGGTGGCGGGTGTGGAGATCGCCGACCTGCCCGATCCGGCACGCGCGCGTGCGGCGCTCGACGAAGTGGGCTTCCTGGTCTCGCTGGAGCTGCGGCCGAGCGAGATCACGCGCAAGGCCGACGTCGTGCTGCCCGTCGCCGCGGTCGCCGAGAAGGCCGGCACCTTCCTCAACTGGGAAGGCCGGATCCGCTTCTTCGAGGCGGCGCTCAAGCCGGACCAGATGACCCGCCGCTCCGCGCCCACCGACGCGCGCGTGCTGCAGATGCTGGCCGACGCCATGGACGTCCACCTCGGGCTGCCGGACCTGCGCGCCGTGCGCGGCGAGATCGACCGGCTCGGCGCCTGGGACGGCCCGCGGGCCGGTGAGCCCCTGGAGACCGCGGCCGCACTGCCGCGGCCGGCCACCGGGGAGGCCGTGCTCGCGGGGCACCGGCTGCTGCTCGACCAGGGTCTCCTCCAGCAGGGCGACGAGGCACTCGCCGGGACGCGGCACGCGGCCCGCGCGCGTGTGTCGTCCGCGACGGCGGCCGAGGCGGGCGTCAAGGACGGCGACCTGCTCGCGGTGACCGGTCCGCAGGGCGTGGTGGAACTCCCGCTCCAGATCAGCGAGATGCCCGACCGGGTGGTGTGGCTGCCGCTGAACTCCGCCGGCGGCGGCGTCGCCTCCGACACCGGGGCGCGGCCCGGCTCCCTCGTCCGCATCGGTCCGGCGACGCTCGCCGGCGAGGCCCCCAAGGAGGTGGAGGCATGAGCCTTCGAGGAGGCGGCGGCACGAGCCCGTACCTCGCCGCAGAAGACCTCTCGATGTTCGGCACCGACCCGTGGTGGCTGGTCGTCATCAAGGCGGTGTTCTGCTTCGCCTTCCTGATGGTGACCGTGCTGGTCTCCATCGTCATGGAGCGCAAGGTCGTCGCCTGGATGCAACTGCGCATCGGCCCGAACCGGCACGGCCCCTGGGGCATGCTCCAGTCGCTCGCCGACGGCATCAAGCTGATGCTCAAGGAGGACGTCGTCGTCAAGCGCGCGGACAAGGTGGTGTACGTCCTCGCGCCGATCGTCGCGGCCATCCCGGCCTTCATGGCGATCGCGGTGATCCCCTTCGGCCCGGCCGGCAACGAGATCTCGATCTTCGGCCAGCGCACCACGATGCAGCTCACCGACCTGCCGATCGCGATGCTCTACATCCTCGCGGTCGCCTCCGTCGGCATCTACGGCATCGTGCTGGCGGGCTGGAGCTCCGGCTCGACGTACCCGCTGCTGGGCGGCCTGCGCTCCTGCGCGCAGATGATCTCCTACGAGATCGCGATGGGCGCCGCCTTCGCCTCCGTCTTCCTCTACTCGGGGTCCATGTCGACCTCGACGATCGTCGAGCAGCAGGCCGACCGCTGGTACATCGTGCTGCTGCCGGTCTCCTTCGTCCTCTACATCGTGACGATGGTCGGCGAGACCAACCGCGCCCCCTTCGACATGCCCGAGTCCGAGGGCGACCTGGTCGGCGGCTTCAACACCGAGTACTCGTCGATCAAGTTCGCGATGTTCATGCTCGCCGAGTACGTCAACATGGTGACCGTCTCGGCCGTCGCCACCACCCTGTTCCTCGGCGGCTGGCGGGCCCCCTGGCCGATCAGCACCTTCTGGGAGGGCGCCAACCACGGCTGGTGGCCGCTGCTGTGGTTCACCGTCAAGGTCCAGCTGCTGCTGTTCATGTTCATCTGGATCCGCGGCACCCTCCCGCGCGTGCGCTACGACCAGCTGATGAAGCTCGGCTGGAAGGTCCTGATCCCGGTCTCCCTGGTGTGGCTGATGCTCGTCGCGAGCGTCCGGGCCTTCCGGAACGAGGGCTACGACTTCGCCGACATCGCCCTCTACGTGGGCGGCGGCGTGCTCGCCCTGCTGCTGCTCTCCTTCGTCGCCGACATGTTCCGCGAGAAGGCCAAGAAGGCCGAACAGCCGGCCGAGGCACCGGCCGCCTTCGACCCGATGGCGGGAGGATTCCCCGTACCGCCCCTGCCCGGACAGGAACTTCCGCCGGTCCCGCGCCGCTCGCGCCGTGAGCGGGAGCTGATTGTCAGTGGTGGGGCCGATACTCAGAGTGACGGATCTCTGGGCGGATCTACGGATGGAAAGGAGGCGTCCGATGGCTGAGGAACTCGAGCGTTCGAAGGGTGCGGAACCCAAGGACACCAAGCCCGGTTTCCAGAACCCCGTGGCCGGCTTCGGCGTGACCTTCAAGGCCATGTTCAAGAAGCGGCTGACCGAGCAGTACCCGGAGCAGCAGAAGACCACGGCACCGCGCTTCCACGGACGGCACCAGCTCAACCGCCACCCGGACGGCCTGGAGAAGTGCGTCGGCTGTGAACTGTGCGCCTGGGCCTGTCCCGCCGACGCCATCTACGTGGAGGGCGCGGACAACACCGACGAGGAGCGCTACTCGCCGGGCGAGCGGTACGGCCGCGTCTACCAGATCAATTACGCCCGCTGCATCCTGTGCGGCCTGTGCATCGAGGCCTGCCCCACCCGGGCGCTCACGATGACCAACGAGTTCGAGCTGGCCGACTCCAGCCGCGCCAACCTCATCTACACCAAGGAGCAGCTGCTCGCCGGTCTGGAGGAGGGCATGGTCGACTCGCCCCACGCCCTCTACCCCGGCACCGACGAACAGGACTACTACCGGGGCCTGGTGACGGAGGCCGCGCCCGGCACCGAGCGGCAGGTCGACCACTCCAAGGGCGAGGTCGTCCAGGAGGCCGACTCGACCTTCGGCGGGACGGAACCCGCGTCGGAGGGAGTGATCGGCCGATGACCGCCCAGCTCGCCGCCGCCTACTCCACCTCCACCGGAGAGGCCGTCCAGTTCTGGATCCTCGGCACCGTCGCGGTGATCGGCGCCCTGTGCACCATCCTCATGAAGAGGGCCGTGCACAGCGCGCTCTGCCTCGCCGGCACCATGATCGTCCTGGCGGTGTTCTACCTCGCCAACGGCGCCTACTTCCTGGGCGTCGTCCAGATCGTCGTCTACACCGGGGCGATCATGATGCTGTTCCTGTTCGTCGTGATGCTCGTCGGCGTCACCGCGGCGGACTCCCTGAAGGAGACCATCAAGGGGCAGCGGTGGCTGGCCCTGCTGTGCGGCCTCGGCTTCGGAGTCCTGCTGATCGGCGGCATCGGCAACGCCTCCCTGACGGACTTCAACGGCATCGGCCAGGCCAACGCCGGGGGCAACGTCGAGGGTCTGGCGGCCCTCATCTTCACCAAGTACGTCTTCGCGTTCGAGATCACCGGCGCCCTGCTCATCACCGCCGCCGTCGGCGCCATGGTGCTCACGCACCGCGAGCGCACCGAGCGCGCCAAGACGCAGCGGGAGCTCGCCGAGCAGCGCGTGCGCCAGGGCACGTACCTGCCGCCGCTGCCGGCGCCCGGTGTGTACGCCCGGCACAACGCGGTCGACATCGCGGGTCTGCTGCCCGACGGCACCCCGTCCGACCTCACCGTCAGCAAGACCCTGCGCGAGCGCGGCCAGATCCGTGACGTGTCGCAGGAGGCGCTCAACGACCTCAAGGCCCTGGAGCAGCGGTCCGAGGAGCGTCTGGAGCGCAGGGCGGTCGGGCCGGCGAAGTTCCAGCGGTCCGAGGAGGCGTCCAAGTGAACCCCGTCAACTACCTCTACCTCGCGGCCCTGTTGTTCACGATCGGCGCCACCGGCGTGTTGATCAGGCGCAACGCGATCGTCGTGTTCATGTGCATCGAGCTCATGCTCAACGCCTGCAACCTCGCGTTCGTCGCCTTCTCCCGGATGCACGGCAACCTCGACGGCCAGATCATCGCCTTCTTCACGATGGTCGTCGCCGCCGCCGAGGTCGTGGTCGGGCTCGCGATCATCGTGTCCCTGTTCCGTGCCCGCCACTCGGCCTCGGTCGACGACGCCAGCCTGATGAAGCTGTAAGGGGTCGGAGAAATCGTGGAGAACCTCATTGCGCTGCTGGTGGCGGCGCCCCTGCTCGGAGCGGCGGTCCTGCTGTGCGGCGGCCGGCGGCTGGACGCCGTCGGCCACTGGCTCGGCACCGCGCTCGCGGCCGTCTCCTTCGTGCTCGGGCTGGTGCTGTTCACCGACATGCTCGGCCAGGACGCCGAGAACCGCGTCCTGAGCCAGCACCTGTTCAGCTGGATCCCGGTCGAGGGCTTCCAGGCGGACGTCGCCTTCCAGCTCGACCAGCTGTCCATGACGTTCGTGCTGCTGATCACGGGCGTCGGATCGCTGATCCACCTGTACTCCGTCGGGTACATGGAGCACGACGAGCGGCGCCGCCGCTTCTTCGGCTATCTGAACCTGTTCCTCGCGGCGATGCTGATCCTGGTCCTCGCCGACAACTACCTGCTGCTGTACGTCGGCTGGGAGGGCGTCGGTCTCGCCTCCTACCTGCTGATCGGCTTCTGGCAGCACAAGCCCAGCGCCGCCACTGCCGCCAAGAAGGCCTTCCTGGTCAACCGCGTCGGCGACATGGGCCTGTCCATCGCGATCATGCTGATGTTCCTGTGGTTCGGCACCTTCGCCTTCGGGCCGGTGCTCGGCGGCCACGGGGAGGCCGGGCTCGCGGGCGCCGCCGGTGAGGACAAGCTGACTGCGATCGCCCTGATGCTGCTCCTCGCCGCCTGCGGCAAGTCCGCCCAGGTGCCGCTGCAGTCCTGGCTCGGGGACGCGATGGAGGGCCCGACCCCGGTCTCGGCCCTCATCCACGCGGCGACCATGGTGACGGCCGGTGTCTACCTGATCGTCCGCTCCGCGGCCGTGTTCAACGGCGCCCCGGACGCGCAGCTGGTCGTCACCATCGTCGGCGCGGTCACGCTGCTGTTCGGTGCGATCGTCGGTTGCGCGAAGGACGACATCAAGAAGGCCCTCGCCGGTTCGACGATGTCGCAGATCGGCTACATGATCCTCGCCGCGGGCCTCGGCCCCATCGGCTACGTCTTCGCCATCATGCACCTGGTGACGCACGGCTTCTTCAAGGCCGGTCTGTTCCTCGGCGCCGGTTCCGTCATGCACGGAATGAACGACGAGGTCGACATGCGCCGCTACGGCGGCCTGCGGAAGTACATGCCCGTCACCTTCGTCACCTTCGGCCTCGGCTACCTGGCCATCATCGGTTTCCCGGGCCTGTCCGGCTTCTTCTCCAAGGACAAGATCATCGAGGCGGCGTTCGCCAAGGGCGGCACCGAGGGCTGGATCCTCGGCGCCTGCGCCCTGCTCGGCGCGGCCATCACCGCGTTCTACATGACGCGCGTGATGCTGATGACGTTCTTCGGCGAGGAGCGCTGGCGCAACGCCCCGACGCCGTCCCCGGCCCGGCCCGACGTGGAGCCCGCCGCCGAGACGCGCGGCGAGTACACCCCGCCGCACCCGCACGAGTCGCCGAAGATCATGACGATCCCGATGATCGTGCTGGCCGTCGGATCGGTGGCCGGCGGCGCGTTCTTCAGCATCGGCGACCGGTTCCTGCACTGGCTGGAGCCCGTCACGGGACACAGCCACGGCAATCCGCCGATCAGTGCGGGCGTGGTCACCACCGCGACCGTCGCCTGCATGATCATCGGCGTCGCCCTCGCCTGGGCCCAGTACGGCCGCCGCCCGGTCCCGGCCGTCGCCCCGCGCGGTTCGCTGCTCACCCGGGCCGCCCGGCGCGACCTGTACCAGGACGACTTCAACCACGTCGTCCTGGTCCGCGGCGGCGAACACCTCACGCGGTCCCTGGTCTACGTCGACCACACCCTGGTCGACGGCGTCGTCAACGGCACGGCGGCCTCGGTCGGCGGCCTGTCCGGGCGGATGCGCAGGCTGCAGAACGGCTTCGCCCGCTCCTACGCGGTCTCGATGTTCGGCGGCGCCGCGGTCATCGTCGCCGCGACCCTGCTGATGAGGGCGGTCTGATACCGATGTCCTTTCCTCTGCTGACAGCGACAGCGGCGCTCCCGGCCGTCGGGGCGATCGCCACGGCCGCCGTACCGGCCGCGAAGCGCACCGCCGCCAAGTGGCTGGCGCTGCTCGTCTCGCTCGCCACGCTCGTCCTGGCGATCGTCGTCCTGGTCCGTTTCGACCCGGACGGCGACCGCTACCAGCTCACCGAGTCGCACGCCTGGATCGCCGATTTCGGCGTCCGCTACGAGCTGGGCGTGGACGGCATCGCGGTGGCGCTCATCGCGCTCACGGCGCTGCTCATCCCGTTCATCATCCTGGCGGGCTGGCACGACGCCGACCCCCTGGAGACCGGTAGCAGGCGGTGGCGGCCGACGCAGGGCTTCTTCGCCCTGATCCTGGCCGTCGAGGCGATGGTGATCCTCTCCTTCGAGGCCACCGACGTCTTCCTCTTCTACATCTTCTTCGAAGCCATGCTGATCCCGATGTACTTCCTCATCGGCGGCTTCGGGGACCGTGCTCACGAGCACGGCGAGAAGGCGGCGGCGACGCAACGCTCGTACGCGGCCGTGAAGTTCCTCCTCTACAACCTGGTCGGCGGTCTGATCATGCTGGCCGCGGTGATCGGCCTGTACGTGGTCGCCGGGAACTTCTCGCTCCAGGAGATCGCCGAGGCCCGCGCGGGCGGCACCCTCGACATGGCGACCGACACCGAACGCTGGCTGTTCCTCGGGTTCTTCTTCGCGTTCGCGGTGAAGGCGCCGCTGTGGCCGCTGCACACCTGGCTGCCCAACGCCATGCAGGAGTCGACGGCCCCGGTAGCCGTGCTCATCACGGCGGTCGTCGACAAGGTCGGCACCTTCGCGATGCTCCGCTTCTGCCTCCAGCTCTTCCCGGAGGCCAGCAAGTGGGCGACGCCCGTGATCCTCGTCCTCGCCCTGATCAGCATCATCTACGGGGCGCTGCTCGCGGTCGGCCAGCGGGACATCAAGCGGCTGGTGGCGTACGCGTCGATCTCCCACTTCGGCTTCATCATCATGGGCATCTTCGCGATGACCAGCCAGGGCCAGTCCGGGGCGACGCTCTACATGATCAACCACGGCATCTCGACGGCCGCGCTGATGCTGGTCGCGGGCTTCCTGATCTCCCGGCGCGGCTCGCGGCTCATCGCCGACTACGGCGGTGTGCAGAAGGTCGCCCCGGTGCTCGCCGGCACGTTCCTGATCGGCAGCCTCGCGACGCTGTCGCTGCCGGGGCTGGCGCCGTTCGTCAGTGAGTTCCTGGTCCTGGTCGGCACGTTCACGCGCTACCCGGTGATCGGCATCATCGCCACCTTCGGCATCGTCCTCGCCGCGCTCTACACCCTCGTCCTCTACCAGCGGACGATGACGGGCCCGGTGAAACCGGCGGTCTCCGCGATGCCGGACCTCCGGGTCCGTGAGCTCGTCGTCGTCGCCCCGCTGGTCGTCCTGCTGATCTTCCTGGGCGTCTACCCGAAGCCCGTCACGCAGATCATCGATCCGGCGGTCAAGCAGACCATGTCCGACGTCCAGAAGAAGGACCCCCAGCCCGAGGTGGAGGCGGCCAAGTGAGCGCAACAGCCGTCCACAGCCTGTGGACAAACGCGGCCGACCCGATCGCCAAGATCGACGCGCCGAAGATCGAATACGGGCAGCTCGCCCCCACTCTGATCATCGTCGGCGCGGCGATCGTCGGGATCCTGATCGAGGCGTTCGTCCCGCGGAAGTCCCGCTACTACGCCCAGATGTTCGTGTCCGTCGTCGCCCTCGCCGCGGCCTTCGCCGCGGTCGTGGCGCTCGCGGCCGACGGGTACGGCACGACCAAGGCACACATCGCGGCGATGGGCGCGATCGCCGTCGACGGACCGGCCCTGTTCCTCCAGGGCACGATCCTGCTGGCGGCTCTCGTGGGCCTGTTCACCTTCGCCGAGCGGCGCCTCGACCCGGAGGCGCACGGCAACCGCGTCGACTCCTTCGCCGCCCAGGCCGCCTCCGTGCCGGGCAGCGAGAGCGAGAAGGCCGCGGTCAAGGCCGGGTTCACCACCACCGAGGTGTTCCCGCTGCTGATGTTCGCCGTCGCCGGCATGCTGATCTTCCCGGCGGCCAACGACCTGCTGACGCTGTTCGTGGCGCTGGAGGTCCTCTCCCTGCCGCTGTACCTGCTGTGCGCGCTGGCCCGCCGCAAGCGGCTCATGTCGCAGGAGGCGGCGGTCAAGTACTTCCTGCTGGGCGCCTTCGCCTCCGCGTTCACCCTGTTCGGCATCGCCATGCTGTACGGCTACGCGGGGTCGATGTCGTACGCCACGATCGCGCAGGTCGTCGACGGCACCGTGCAGGACGTCAACCCGGCGCTCGCCGACACCATGGGCAACGACGCGCTGCTGCTGATCGGCGCCGCGCTGCTGGTGATGGGGCTGCTGTTCAAGGTGGGCGCGGTGCCGTTCCACATGTGGACACCGGACGTGTACCAGGGCGCTCCGACGCCGGTGACCGGCTTCATGGCGGCGGCCACGAAGGTGGCGGCGTTCGGCGCGCTGCTGCGGCTGCTGTACGTCGTGCTGCCGGGCCTGCGCTGGGACTGGCGGCCGGTGATGTGGGCCGTGGCCATCGTCACGATGCTGGGCGGTGCGATCGTCGCCATCACGCAGACCGACATCAAGCGGCTGCTGGCGTACTCGTCGATCGCGCACGCCGGCTTCATCCTCGCGGGTGTCATCGCGACCACGCCCGACGGTGTCTCCTCCGTGCTGTTCTACCTGGCGGCGTACTCGTTCGTGACGATCGGCGCCTTCGCGGTGGTCACCCTCGTCCGTGACGCGGGCGGTGAGGCGACGCACCTGTCCAAGTGGGCCGGGCTCGGACGCAGGTCGCCGCTGGTGGCGGCGGTGTTCGCGGTGTTCCTGCTGGCCTTCGCCGGCATTCCGCTGACGTCCGGCTTCGCCGGGAAGTTCGCCGTGTTCAAGGCGGCGGCGGAGGGCGGGGCGGCACCGCTCGTCGTGATCGGTGTGATCTCGTCGGCGATCGCCGCGTTCTTCTACATCCGCGTGATCGTGCTGATGTTCTTCAGCGAGCCGCGGCCGGAGGGCCCGACGGTGGCCGTGCCGTCACCGCTGACGATGACGGCGATCGGGGTGGGCGTGGCGGTCACGGTGGTGCTCGGTGTGGCGCCGCAGTACTTCCTGGACCTGGCGGGCCAGGCGGGCGTTTTCGTCCGCTGACGTCCGTGTACCTCTGCGTGGGACCCGGTCTCCTTCGGGAGCCGGGTCCCACGGCGTTTCCCGGTCGGCCGCCGGACCTCGGCCGAACCCGTGTGCGGACGCGGTCTCCGCCGGGCGGCGGGACCTGTGGATAACTGCGGGGCTGTCGGTGCGGACGCCTATGGTGGACGCAGTGGCCGAGGCAGTGGTCGAGGCGCGACGCACGGGGGACGCAACGATGGGCGCGACGGGCGGGACAGGTGTGATGACGGAACAGGACGCGGTGACCGGGACCGGGACGGCTGGGACCGGCGCGACCGTGACTGGTGCCGGGATCGGCGCGGGCAGCGGACCCGGCGGGCCCCTCGGCGCCGACGTGAGCGAGGCGCTGGCCGCGCTGCACCGGGTCTTCGGGTACGACGCCTTCCGCGGCGAGCAGGAAGCCGTCATCGAACACGTGGTGGCGGGCGGTGACGCCGTCGTCCTCATGCCGACCGGCGGTGGCAAGTCGCTGTGCTACCAGATCCCGTCCCTGGTCAGACCCGGTACGGGTGTGGTCGTCTCCCCGCTCATCGCCCTGATGCAGGACCAGGTGGACGCGCTGCGGGCGCTCGGCGTGCGGGCCGGGTTCATGAACTCCACGCAGGACTTCGACGAGCGGCGGACGGTCGAGGCCGAGTTCCTCGCCGGCGAGCTGGACCTGCTGTATCTGGCCCCTGAGCGGCTGCGGCTGGAGAGCACGCTCGACCTGCTCTCCCGCGGCAAGATCTCCCTCTTCGCGATCGACGAGGCGCACTGCGTCTCCCAGTGGGGCCACGACTTCCGGCCCGACTACCTCGCGCTGTCGCTGCTCGGCGAGCGCTGGCCGGACGTGCCGCGGGTCGCGCTCACGGCGACGGCCACCCGCGCCACGCACCAGGAGATCACCCAGCGGCTGAACATGCCGACGGCCCGCCACTTCGTGGCGAGCTTCGACCGGCCCAACATCCAGTACCGGATCGTGCCCAAGGCCGACCCCAAGAAGCAGTTGCTGAGCTTCCTGCGCGAGGAGCACGCGGGCGACGCGGGCATCGTCTACTGCCTGTCGCGCAACTCGGTGGAGAAAACCGCCGAGTTCCTCAGCCGCAACGGCGTCGAGGCGGTGCCGTACCACGCGGGTCTGGACGCGGGGACGCGCGCGGCCCACCAGTCCCGCTTCCTGCGCGAAGACGGCCTGGTCGTGGTGGCGACCATCGCCTTCGGCATGGGCATCGACAAGCCGGACGTCCGCTTCGTCGCCCACCTCGACCTGCCCAAGTCGGTCGAGGGCTACTACCAGGAGACCGGCCGGGCCGGCCGGGACGGGCTGCCCTCGACGGCCTGGATGGCCTACGGGCTGAACGACGTCATACAGCAGCGCAAGCTGATCCAGTCCGGTGAGGGCGACGAGGCCTTCCGGCGCCGGGCCCAGGCCCACCTGGACTCGATGCTGGCCCTGTGCGAGACGGCCCAGTGCCGCCGGGGTCAGCTCCTGGCCTACTTCGGCCAGGACCCCGACCCGTCCGGCTGCGGCAACTGCGACACCTGCCTGACCCCACCGGAGACCTGGGACGGCACCGTCGCGGCGCAGAAGGCCCTGTCGACGGTCGTCCGGCTGCAGCGCGAGCGCGGGCAGAAGTTCGGCGCGGTGCAGATCATCGACATCCTGCTGGGGAAACGGACCGGCAAGGTCATCCAGTTCGACCACGACCAGCTGTCCGTGTTCGGCATCGGCGAGGAGCTCACCGAGGGCGAATGGCGGGGTGTCATCCGGCAGTTGCTCGCCCAGGGGCTGCTCGCGGTGGAGGGCGAGTACGGCACGCTGGTGCTGACCGAGGCCAGCGGGGCGGTGCTGCGGCGGGAGCGGGAGGTGCCGCTGCGCAAGGAGCCGAAGAAGCCGGCGTCCTCCCGGTCGGGGTCCTCCTCCGCGGGCTCCGGGCGGGGCGAGCGAAAGGGCAAGGCCGTCGCCGCCGAGCTGCCCGAGGAACTGCTGCCGGCGTTCGAGGCGCTGCGCGCCTGGCGCGCCGAGCAGGCCCGTGAGCAGGGCGTCCCGGCATATGTGATCTTCCACGACGCCACGCTGCGGGAGATCGCCACGGTGTGGCCGACGTCGGTGCGGGAGCTCGGCGGGATCAGCGGAGTCGGCGAGAAGAAGCTCACCACGTACGGCGAGGGCGTGCTGGAGGTGCTCGCGTCGCTGGGCGGGCCGTCGGGCTCCGCTCCCGCGGGCGACTCGTCCCCGGCCCCGGCTCACGCCCCCGGCCATGACGCGGGCGAGCCGGATCACTGGCCGGAGATGGACGAGGAGCCGGAGCCCGACGACTGGATATAGGGCCGGGCGCCGGCCGCGTCACCGGCAGCGGCGAGCCGCCGTGCCGGTCACAACGCCCGTCCCGCGTACGCCCTGACGTCCGCGTCGGAGTCGGTCGTCGCCGTGGCGAGGGCTGCCCGGGCCTCCTCCGTGGCGCGATGCCGGGTCAGTGCCAGGACGGCGGCCTTGCGGACATCGGCGTTGGCGTCCCCCAGGGTCTTGGCCAGGGCCGGGACGGCCACGTCGGGTTCGGCGACGGACAGGGCCGTGGCGGCTCCGGCCCGTACCTGCCAGGCCGCCTCGGACAGGGCCGCCACCGCGCGTGATACGAGGGGCGCCGGGCAGCCGGTGGTGCCGAGTGCTCCGTAGGCCGCGGCCCGCACCAGGGCATCGGGGTCGTCGAGGAGGCCGGTGAGGGCCGCTTCGATGGCGGCGAGGGTGGGATCGACGGCGGCCGTTGCGCCAGACGCCGACTCCTCGGCGCCCACCGTGGCCGGGGCCTCGGCGCTCTGCCGCTCGGCATCCACCGTGGCCTTGCGCTCGGCGCTCTGCCGCTCGGCATCCACCGTGGCCTTGCGCTCGGCGCTCTGCCGCTCGGCATCCACCGTGGCCGGGCCAACGGCGGTCGACTGCTCGGCACTCACCGTCGCGAGGCCCTTGGCGATGGCGACCCGGACCTCGCGAGAGGGGTCGGAGAGGGCCGCACCGGCCAGTTCGCCGGCGGCGTCGACCGACACCAGGGCGCGGACGGCCTCGATGCGGACGGCGATGTCGGAGTCGGTGAGGGAGGCCGCGAAGAGGGCGGCGTCCCCGAGGCGCAGGGCGCGCAGGACGTCCAGTGCCGCGGCCCGGACCACGGGGTCCGGCTCGGCCAGGGCGGCGGCGAGGCCGTCGCGCAGGTCGGGCTCGGCCGGGAGCGTCTCGACGAGCTCACGCAGGGACGCGGCAGCGGCGGCCCGCACCTCGGCGGCGGTGTCGCGCAGGGCGGCGGCGAGAGCGGTGCCCGTCCCGGGCGGCAGGGTCTCGGTGAGCACGGCGACGGCCTCGCGGCGGACGGCGGGCACGGGGTCGGTCAGATACGGCCGCAGGGCGCCGAGTTCGGGCTCCTCCTCGGCGAGGGCGACGAGTTCGAGGAGGCGGGTGGCGGACTGCTCACCGGACGGCGCGGTGACCGGGGCCTGCGGTGCCGGAGCCGGCTCCGGCAGTGGGCTTCCCACGGCGGAGGCGACCGGCGCCACGTCCCGCGAGCCGGCCGTGGCCACATCCTCGGCATGCACCTCGCCGAGGTCACGTGAGGGGCCGCCGACGGGGTCGAAGCCGTCGACGGGAACGAGATAGGGAGCCACGGGACGTGCCGTGAACTCCATGGCACCAGAGGGGGACTTGTGCAGATCGAGGTGGTGGAACCAGGACGCGTCGTCCCGCTGGGGGTGGTCGATGCGGTCGTGGTAGAGGCCCCAGCGGGACTCCGTGCGGGCCAGGGAGGAGCGCGCGGCCATCTCCGCGCAGTCCCGGATGAAGGTGACCTCGGCGCAGCGCATCAGCTCGTGCGCGGTGCGGGCGCCCATCTCGGCGATGTCCGTGTGCATCCGCTGGAACGCCTCCAGGGCCAGCGACAGCCGGGCTCCGGACTTGGGTGGGGCCACGTAGTCGTTGACGAAGCGGCGCAGCTTGTACTCGACCTGGGGCTGCGGCGGGCCGTCGGGGTTGCGCAGCGGGCGGTAGATCAGCTCGTGCGCCTCGCGCAGCTGGTCGCCCGGCAACTCCCCCTCGTACGCGGAGTACTGGGAGGCGTCCGCTCCCGCGAGGTCGCCGAAGACGAACGCGCCGATCATGTAGTTGTGCGGCACGCAGGCCAGGTCGCCGGCCGCGTACAGGCGGGGCACGGTGGTGCGGGCGTGCTCGTCGACACGGACACCGGAGGCGGAGTGGCCGCCGCACAGGCCGATCTCGGAGATGTGCATCTCGATGTCGTGGGTGCGGTAGTCGTGGCCGCGGCCGGAGTGGAAGGTGCCGCGGGTGGGGCGCTCGGTGGAGTGCAGGATCGTCTCCAGGGCCGAGACCGACTCCTCGGGGAGGTGGCTCAGCTTCAGGTAGACGGGACCCCGGTCGGACGCCACCTCGGCGGCGAACTCGTCCATCATCTGGCCGGACCAGTAGTCGGAGTCGACGAAGCGCTCGCCGTGCCGGTTGACCTGGTAGCCGCCGAAGGGGTTGGCGACGTAGGCGCATGCCGGGCCGTTGTAGTCCTTGATCAGCGGGTTGATCTGGAAGCACTCGATGCCGGTGAGTTCGGCGCCCGCGTGGTAGGCCATGGCGTAGCCGTCGCCCGCGTTGGTGGGGTTCTCGTAGGTGCCGTAGAGGTAGCCGGAGGCGGGCAGGCCGAGACGGCCGCAGGCGCCGGTCGCGAGGATCACCGCGCCCGCGCGGACCTGGACGAACTGCCCGGTGCGGGTGTTGAAGCCGGCCGCCCCCACGGCCCGGCCCCCGGCGGTGAGGACACGCACCGGCATGACCCGGTTCTCGATGCGGATCCTCTCCCGCATCTCGCGCCGCCGCAGCTGCCGGTACAGGACCTTCTTGACGTCCTTGCCCTCCGGCATCGGCAGCACGTAGGAGCCGGAGCGGTGCACCTGGCGGACGGCGTAGTCGCCGTGCTCGTCCTTCTCGAACTTCACGCCGTAGGACTCCAGCCGCTGCACCATGCCGAAGCCGCGGGTGGCCGTCTGGCGGACGGTGGACTGGTCGACGATGCCGTCGTTGGCACGGGTGATCTCGGCGACGTAGTCGTCGGGTTCGGCCCGGCCCGGGATGACCGCGTTGTTGACGCCGTCCATGCCCATGGCGAGCGCGCCGGAGTGGCGGACGTGCGCCTTCTCCAGCAGCAGCACGTTCGCGCCGTGCTCGGCGGCAGTCAGGGCGGCCATGGTGCCGGCGGTGCCGCCGCCGATGACGAGGACGTCGCAGGTCAGTTCCTCGGCGTCGGCGAGGGACGGGACGGCCAGGGGGGTGTCCGCAGGGGGGTTCACGGAGGTGGTCACCGGGGTGCCTTTCACGTACCGAGCGAAGTGAGGACGTCGCGCCGCAGGGCCACGCGCGCAGGATCGTCGTGTGCGCCGCGCTCGCGCGGGCGGGGGATGTCCCGGACGGCGACGAGGCCGCCCGCGCGAAGCAGGGCGATCCGGTCGCCGAGGAACAGGGCCTCGTCCACGTCGTGGGTGACGAAGACGACGGTGGCGCCCGTGCCCTGGAGCACCTCGACCAGCAGGTCCTGCATCCCCGCGCGGGTCTGCGCGTCGAGCGCGCCGAACGGCTCGTCCATCAGCACGGCGCTCGGGCGTCCGGCCAGGGCGCGGGCCAGCTGGACACGCTGGCGCTGCCCGCCGGAGACCCGGTGCGGCAACTGCCGTGCCTGCGCGCCGAGTCCGACCCGTTCCAGCCAGGACCGGGCCTGCTCCCGGCGCTCGGAGCGGGACACGCCGCGGATGGCGAGGGGCAGTTCGACGTTGGCGCGCAGGGTGCGCCAGGGCAGCAGGGCGTCCTCCTGGAAGACCAGGGCACGGTCCGCCGAGGGGCCGGTCAGCGGCTGTCCGTCCTGGGTGATCCCGCCGGCGAGCGGCGCCAGCAGGCCGGCCAGGGTGCGCAGCAGGGTCGACTTGCCGCAGCCGGAGGGGCCGACGACGGTGAGGATCTCGCCGGGGGCGATGTCCAGGTCGACCTTGTCCAGGGCGGTCGCGCCGGGGCGTCCGAGGGAGGCGCCGGTGAGGGTGAGCCGGGTGCCGCGGACGGGGGAGCCCGGGGCGGCGGCGGTCCCGGGCGTGCTGCCCCGGCCGGCCTTCGAGGAGGTGCTCGGGGCGGTCACGGGCGGGGTGTCGGGGACGGTCTCAGACGAGGTGCTCATCGCGTGCCTCCTCGGATCGGGCCCCGCCGGCGGCGGTGGCGGGGACGGCCGGTGCCGGCGTCACGGGCCGGGCGGGCCGGGGCGTCCGTGTCCCGGACACGGACGCCGTGCGGGGCAGCCAGCGGGTGAGGCGGCGGCCCAGCAGTTCCACGGCGGTGGAGGTGAGCCAGCCGAGCACGCCGATGGTGACCATGCCGACGAACACACCGGGGTAGTCGACGACGGTGTAGTCCTGCCAGGTGCGGTAACCGACGCCGTACTGGCCGGAGATCATCTCGGCGGAGATCACGCAGATCCACGAGACGCCGATGCCGACGGACAGCCCGCCGAACACGCCGGGCAGCGCGCCCGGCAGGACGACCGAGCCGAGGATCCGCCACCGGCCGCCGCCCATGGTCCGCACGGCCTCCTCCCACACGGGCGTCAGGGCCCGCACCGCGTGCCGGGTGGAGACCAGGACCGGGAAGAAGGCGGCGGTGCAGGTGATGAAGACGATGCCCTGCTCGTTGGAGGGGAACAGCAGGATCGCGACGGGCACCAGGGCGATGGCCGGAATCGGGCGGATCACCTCCAGGACCGGGCCGAGCAGGTCCTCGGCCAGACGCGAGCGCGCCACGAGCACACCCGTGGCCACACCGAGGACGGCGGCCAGCAGGAAACCGGTGAGGATCCGGATGAGGCTGTCGGTGAGGTCCGTCCAGTAGTCCGGCCCGGACACCCGGGCGGCGAACGCCCGGGCCACGTCGGTGACCGTCGGGAACTGCGAGAAGCGCAGCCACAGGTCGACGTCCAGGCTGGTCAGCGCCTGCCACAGGCCGAGGGCGGTGACCAGCGACAGGACCCGGAGCGCATACCGCCTCACGAGGCCCGCTCCAGGGCGTCGGCATAGGAGACGACCCGCGCTCCGCCGTGCCCGGCGATGTACGCCTGCGCGGTGTCGGGGGCGACGAAGGGCAGCAGCTTGTCGCCGTCGGCCACCCACACGGCCTTGTCGGCGAACCAGAGGGTGCCGGTGGTGGTGTCGGGGACGTAGGCCGCGCGCAGGTCGTCCCGGTGTCCGGCGACGTGACGCAGCAGCTTGGAGGGGGAGTCGAACGTGACCGTCTTCGAGGCGCCCTTGGGCCAGGCCTCACTCGCGGCCGGTGCGGGCTTCGTGGCGAGGTGCTGGGAGTACGCCGTCGTCCCGAGGGCTTTCTTCACGTACTGGTCGTCCACGAAGGAGTCGACGTCCACGTCGCCGGTGAGCTTCGCCGACTTCAGGATCGACACATCCTGCTTCAGCGCGGAGACGAGCTGGGGCTTGATGGCCGGGTCGAAGGTGGCGATGCCGTGCGCACCGTTGTAGAGGTAGACGACCTCGGCGGGGAGCCCGGTCGCCTTCGCGACCTTCTCGGCGGCGTCCACCGGGTGGTCGTTCAGGTAGTCGGTCGCCTCCGCCTGGGCCTTCAGGAACGCCTCCAGCACGGCCGGGCGCTGCTTCGCGAAGTCCTCGCGGGCGGTGACGCCGTGGAAGGTCGGCAGGTTCAGCCGGGCCCCGTCGTAGATCGCCTTCGCCTTGCCCTGGAAGGCGAGCAGGCCCGGCCAGGCGACGAACTGGGACAGGGCGTCCGTGCTGCCCGCCGTGAGGGCGGAGGCGCCGACCGAGGGCTGCTGGTTGAGCTTCTCGACGCCGCTGTTCGGATCGATGCCGGCGCGCTGCAGGGCCCGTACGAGGGTGCCGTCGGCGGCGGAGCCGACGCTCGTGGAGACCTTCTTGCCCTTCAGGTCCTTCAGCGAGGTCAGCTCGGAACCGGGTGCGGTGACGATGGTGTTGAGGCCGCCCCGGAGGTTGTAGCCGGTGACCGACACCAGGCGGGTGGGGCTGTTGAGCTGCTTGCCGCGGGCCGCGTTGATGAGGAGCGGGAAGTCACCCATCGAGCCGATGTCGATCTTCCCGGCGGTCATCTGGGCGGTGATGGGGGCGCCGGTGGCGTAGTCCTGCCAGTTCACCTTGTAGTGGACGCCGTCGTGCAGGGAGTTCAGCTGCTTCTCGAAGGCGCCGAGGGAACGGAGCAGGGTGCCCGCGGTGACGGTGTTGATCGTCCTGGACTGGTAGCCGATGGTGACGGTGACCGTGGAGCCGCTGCCCGCATCGGCGTCACCGCCGCACGCGCTCAGCGGGAGCAGGAGGACGGCGGCGGACATGGCGACGACTGTGCGTTTCATGATGGTTCGGGCCTCTCACCGGAGCAGATAGGGCATGTTGACCGTGACCGCCCCGGTGGGGCAGCGAGCCGCGCACGGGCCGCAGTACCAGCACTCGTCGACATGCATGTAGGCCTTGCCGTTGCGCTCGTCGATGGCGAGGGAGTCCAGCGGGCACATGTCCACGCAGAGCGTGCAGCCGTCGATGCACTTCGACTCGTCGATGGTCACGGGCACGTCGGCCCGCTGGGGCGCCAAGGGCATGGCTGTCTCCAGGGATGTGCGCGAGCGGGTGGGCTACCGGTTCCGGTGCAGCAGGCCGCTCATGGTGATGCGGTCGCCGCGGAAGCGGATGAACTCCAGGTCGACCGGGCGGCCGTCCGCGAGGTGGGTGAGGCGTTCCAGCATGAGGACGGCGGCGCCGCGCGGGGCTTCGAGCACGGAGGCCGAGTGGCTGTCCGCGCTGACTGCTTCCAGGGTGATCTCGGCATGCCCGAGGCGCCGGCCGGTGACGGCTTCCAGGAGGCGGAAGACGTCGGTGTTCTCCAGGTCGGCGCCGAGCAGTTCGGTGCCGATGTCGAGGGGGATGTAGGTGAGGTCGAGGGACAGTGGCAGTCCGCCGAGCCTGCGCAGGCGTTCGATGTAGAGGACGTCGGTGCCGGGCGCGAGCCGGAGGCGGTCGGCCACGGGCGCGGGTGCCGGGGTGGGGCCCATGGTGCGGACCTCGTTGGTGACGCGGCCGTGCTCGCGGAGGGTCTCCGCGAGGCCCATCAGGCGGTCGAGGCCGTGGGGGTACTTGTGGGCCACGACCACCGTGCCGACACCGGGCTGACGCTCCACGAGACCCTCGGCCCGCAGCAGGTCGAGAGCCTCGCGGACCGTGTTGCGGCTGGCGCCGTACTCGGCGGCGAGGGCCGACTCGAGGGGGAGGACCCCGTCGGGGAAGGCGCCGGTCAGCAGCAGCCGCCGGAGCAGGTCGGCCAGTTGCCGTGCCCGGTCGGCGCGCAGCCGTCGCCGCGCGCGGTGGGCGGCGACGGTGGTCGCGGCTCCCTGTCCGGCGTGGTCTCGGATGCGGTCACTGGGCATGGATCGGACCATACCTATCCGATAGGAAAAGTGGTGTTGCGGGAATGTTGCGCCACCGGCAATGTGACCTGTTCGACGAGTGAGCTGGCCTTTTGGCTGCTCCCGGACCAGATCCGCCACCGCCCGCCCCCACGCTGCCGCGCCGACGGCCGACCGCCTCCGAGCCGGTCCTGCTCGGACAGCCGACCGCCTCCGAGCCGGTCCTGCTCGGACAGCCGACCGCCTCCGGGCCGGTGCTGCTCAAACAGCCCGCCTCGAGCCGGTGCTGCTCAAACAGCCGGCCGCCTCCGGGCCGACGCCGCTCCGGGAGCCCGCCGCCCGCGGCCGGTGCCCCTACGACAGGGCCGTCAAGCCCGGGGCGAAGACGATCAGCAGGGGCAGCAGCGGTACGAGTGCGGCCGTCGTGGTGGTCAGGGCCCGGTGCCGGCGCCCCAGCCGGGGCGGCGGTTCCAGCAGCCGGTCGACCCGCTCGCCCAGCAGGCGGTTGCTGGAGGCGCAGGACAGCACGCCCCGGTGCTGGTTGAGCTCGATCAGGGCCAGGGCCGTGGTCAGGTGCCCGCAGCGGCGGGAGGCCGTGTCGTCGGCGGCCAGTTCGACCAGGCGGTGGGTCTGGTCGCAGAAGTGGGTGAACAACGGGACGCGGGGGAAGCCGGTGGCCAGGGCCGTGGAGAGGTGCAGCAGCCAGTCGTGGCGGGCCCGGGCGTGGCCCCGCTCATGGGTGAGGACCGCGTCGAGCTGGTGGCCGGTGAGGCGGTGCAGGGCGCCCGTGGTGACGATCAGCTGGGGCGGATGGCCGGGCATCCACCAGGCGTCGGGGTACTCGTCCTCCAGGACCAGCAGCGGACCGCGCGCCGCGGGCAGACCGGCCGGCAGGTCGGGGGCGCGCTCGCGCAGATGGGCCCGGGCCCGGGCCCTGCGCCGGCGCGCCTCGACGAGTTCCCGCGCGAGCATCGCGGTCGTCCAGGCGGCGCCGCAGGCCAGCAGCAGGGTGAGGGCGGCGGCCCACGGCGGGGCGGCGGACAGGTCGTACGCGGCGGTCACCGCGGCCGGTGCCGGGGCGAAGAGCTGCGCGCGGACCGTGCCGAACACGGCGGCGGCGCCCAGGGACAGTGCCGTCACGCACGCCAGCAGGACGGTGGCGACCAGGCACTGCCACACCCACAACGCGACCACCGGTTCCCGCTCGGGCCAGGACGCCCGGGTCAGCGCACGGGGAACGGGGACGGCGGCCGTCACGGCGACGACACTCAGCAGGAGCAGGCAGACGGTCATGGCCACGGGCTCCGGTTCCTCGTCACAAGAGGGGCGGCTACGGGTCGTGCGGGGGAGGGCGGCCGCCGTGCGCACCGGTGGCCACGACGAGCGTGGCGGACGTGCGGGCACACCGCCCCGCGCCCAGTATGCCGGGCCGGGCGGTGTGCGTCAGGGTCCGGACGACACCGCATGGGGCGGGAGGGGCGGCCGTCGGCCGGCTCCCGGCCGGTCCGCGTCAGCCCTGGACCACCCGCCCCGTCACCTCGCCGAGCCCGACCCGCACGCCGTCGGGTCCCGGGGCCCAGGCCGTGAGGGTCACCTCGTCGCCGTCCTCCAGGAACGTCCGCTTGCCGTCGGGGAGTTCGAGCGGCTCGCGGCCGTTCCAGGTCAGTTCCAGCAGGGAACCCCGCTCCCGTTCCGTGGGGCCGCTGACCGTGCCGGAGCCGTAGAGGTCGCCGGTGCGCAGGGAGGCGCCGTTGACGGTCATGTGGGCCAGTTGCTGGGCGGCCGTCCAGTACATGGTGGAGAACGGCGGCTCGGAGATCACGTGGCCGTTGACGGAGACGCTGATCCGCAGGTCGTAGCCGCCGGGCTCCTCGTCGCTGTCGTCCAGGTACGGCAGCAGCTCGTGCGTCCGGGCCGGGGGCGCCACGAGGGCCTCCTCCAGGGCGTCCAGTGGGGTGATCCACGCCGAGACCGACGTGGCGAAGGACTTGCCGAGGAACGGGCCGAGGGGCACGTACTCCCAGGCCTGGATGTCGCGCGCGGACCAGTCGTTGAGCAGGCACAGGCCGAACACGTGCTCGCGGAAGTCCCCGAGGGCCACCGGCGCGCCCATCCGGGAGGGCACGCCGACGACGAAGCCGACCTCGGCCTCGATGTCCAGGCGGACGGACGGGCCGAAGACGGGGGCGGCGTCCGTGGGGGCCTTGCGCTGGCCGGACGGCCGCGGCACCTCGGTGCCGGAGACGACGACCGTGCCGGAGCGGCCGTGGTAGCCGATGGGCAGGTGCTTCCAGTTGGGGGTGAGGGAGTCCTCGGCGTCGGGGCGGAAGATCTGCCCGACGTTGCGGGCGTGGTTCTCCGACGCGTAGAAGTCCACGTAGTCCGCGACCTCGAACGGCAGGTGCAGGGTCACCGACGACAGCGGGTGCAGCAGCGGTGCGACGGTCTCCCGGTGGGACGGCACGGTCACCCAGGCCGTCAGCGCCCTGCGCACGTCGGACCAGGCCGTGCGGCCGGCCGCCAGCAGCGGGTTGAGGGTGGGCTGCGCCAGCAGGGAGGCGTAGGGCGAGCCGAGCGCGTGGGCCGCCGCGCCCGCGTCCAGCACGTGGTCCCCGAGCCGGACGCCCACGGTCCGGTGGGACGAGCCGGGCAGGGAGAACACGCCGTACGGCAGGTTGTGCGGGCCGAAGGGGTCGCCCTCGGGGACATCGAAGGGGGGCATCGGGTGCTGCCTCGCTTTCGGGTGTGCCATGTCGTCGCCACGTGTTCGTGGTCGTGCCACACGTTACGGGTGACACCCCCGTCCTGGGCAGAGGCCGAGGAGACGGACAGGGGCGAACGGGGCAGGTGGGCCCGGGTGGGACCGGCCGGGGCGACTCCGGCGCGCCGGACGGGACGCCGCATTCGTACGTGCCGGAAGTTATCCACAGGACGCGACGCAATCTTGACGGAGCGGTGCGAACGGGGCGACTCTGGGCGGGTGCCGGAAGGCCTCGGGGAGGGGGCTTTCCCACGGCACATCTGGGGGGCGGATGGCCATAGGGGAGGCCGGTCCGGGTTCGGTGCGGCGTGGTGCACAGCCGAAGCGGCTGGAAGAGACCATGCGCACCCGGCTCGGCCGGGAATGTGTGTACGTACCGTCGTGCCGTTTCGGGCTGTACGTGGCGCTGCGCCACTGGTGCCCGCCCGGCGGACGGGTGCTGATGTCGCCGGTCAACGACGACGTGATCTTCTTCGTCGTGCTCGCGGCCGGACTGCGCCCGGTGCAGGCGCCGTTGAACCCGCTCGACGCGTCCATCGACATCGATGCCGTGCCGGACGAGGTGTGGGGCTCGGTGTCGGCCGTGCTCACGACGAACCTGTACGGGAACCCGGACCCGGCGCCGCGCCTGAGACAAAAGTGCGACGCCCTGGGCATCCCGCTGTTCGAGGACGGGGCGCACGCGATCGGCAGCCGGGCCGGGGACCGGCCGGTCGGGGCCTGGGGCGAGGCCTCCGTGTTCAGCCTGTCCAAGCACGTCGGGGCCAAGGCCGGAGGCATGCTCTCGCTCGCCGACCCCGGCCTCAGGGAGGCGGTCGAGAAGACCTGCGAGGGACTCCTCGCACCCCGCAGGGCCAGTGCCGAACTCGCCTACCTGGTCCGGCCGTACGCGGAGGCGACGGTGCGTGGGCTGCGGCTGCGGCGTGCCGCCTGGGCGGCGGTCCGGCTGCTCGGGCTGGCGGACCGCGAGGAGATCCGCATGCCGCTGCGCCCGGACGAACTCGCCCTCGCCGCACACCAGACGCCCGGGCTCGACGCCCACCACCCGTGGGTGCGCGTCGACATGCACGACTACCGGCTGGAGTCCGGCCGGCTGCGGCTGCGCCGCATCGGGCGCAAGCTCGACCGGCTGGACGAGGTGCTGGACGCCTGCCGGCAGGGCACGGAGCTGCTGTTGTCCACGCCCTGGGCCAAGCCGCGCGACGGCCACGCGATCCAGCCGCTGTTCCGGGTCCCGCTGTTCGTGGCCGACCGGGACGCGGCGATGGCGGCCCTGGCGCGGCAGGGCATCGTCGTCGGCTACCTCTACGACCCGCCGCTGGACGACTACGCCGGTGCGGAGTTCACCGATCCCTCACCGGCCCCCGGGGCGGCGCGCTGGTTCGCGCGGCACGCCCTGCCCGTGGACCCGCGGCGGGCACAGGCGGTCATCGAGGTCCTGGAGCGGTCCGGAGCCCAGCCGGTCCGGGCGCCGGGAGAAGAGCCCGGCAACAAGCCGACGCCCGAAGAGAACCCCGGCACGCCGACGCCGGGAGAGCGGCCCGGGAACGAACCGACACCGGGAGGGCTGGGCCGGTCCCGTGGCTGAGATCCAGGTCCACGAGCCCGCCGCCGCGCGCACCGACGGCGGCGGGCCGAAGCCTGCCGACGGCGACCACAGCCACGACTCGCTGTTCAAGAACGCCTACTTCCTCATGCTCAGCACCGGCGTCTCAGCCGTACTGGGCCTGGGGTTCTGGCTGGTGGCCGCCCGCTACTACACGGAGGAGGCCGTCGGCCAGGGCTCGGCCGCGATCGCCGCGATGCGGCTGCTCGCCAGCATCACGGCGACGACCATGATCGGCGCCGTCGTCCGCTTCGTCCCGCGCGCGGGACGGGAGACCGGCCGGCTGGTGTGGGGCACCTACGTGGCCAGTTCACTGGTCGTGGCGCTCGCCGCCGCCGTCTTCCTGCTCACGCTCGACGCCTGGGGAGCGTCCTACGCACCCCTGGGCACTCCGGTGGCGGGGGCGGTGTTCGTCGCGGCGTGCGTGGCCTGGGCGCTGCTCACCCTCCAGGACGGGGTGCTCACCGGACTGCGCAAGGCGGAGTGGGTGCCCGCCGGCAACGCGGTCTTCTCGGTCGGCAAGCTGGCCCTCCTGGGCGTCTTCGCCGGCACGCTGCCCGTTCTCGGGATCTTCGTCTCCTGGGCGGTGGCGATCGCCTTCTCCACTCTGCCGCTGGGCTGGCTGATCTTCCGTCGGCTCATCCCGCGCCAGGCGGAGGCCGACCGCGACAAGGAACCCCCGAAGATCCGGGACATGGGCCGCTTCCTCGCCGGGGACTCGCTGGGCGCCCTGTTCAGTCTGGCGATGATCAACCTGCTGCCGGTGATGGTCGCGGTCCGCTTCAGCGCCGCCGAGAACGGCTACTTCTACGTGGCCTACACCGTCGGCGGCACGATGGAGTTCATGGCCATCAACATGGCCTCGTCGCTCACCGCGCACGCCTCGCACGACCCGCGCCAACTCGCCGACGGCGTCCGGGGCGCCCTGCGGCGCATGACGCTGCTGCTGGTCCCGGTCGTGGCGGTGCTGGTCGTCTTCGCCCCGCAGATCCTCACGCCCTTCAGCCCTGACTACGCCGAACACGGCTCGACCGTGCTGCGGCTGCTCGCCCTCGGTGCCCTGCCGCGGGTCGTGGTGGAGCTGTACATCGGCGTGCTGCGCGTGCAGGGGCGCACGGGAGTGCTGGCCGCGCTCCAAGGGGCCATGTGCGCCCTGGTCCTGGGCAGCGCGGCCGTGCTGTTCACACCGTCGGGCATCGCCGGCGCCGGCTGGGCGGTGCTGCTGAGCATGACGCTGATCGCCGTGGTCTCCATGGCCGGACTGCGCGCGGCCCTGCGCCCCGGCGAGGCCACCCCCACCGCCCGTACGCCTGCCGACGCCGCCTACGGCACCCGCTGGGCGAAGCTCAACGCCACCGCCGGATACGGCACGACCTGGGCCCGCCGGGCCGCCTACCAGCCCAAGGACGGCGACCAGGACACGGTCACGCTGTTCATCGGGCGCCCCGGTTACGAGCGCGAGGCGCTGCAGGCGGACACCCTGGCGCTGATCGTGCGGCCCGAGGGACCGACCGGGGAGCCCGCGCTCCACGAGCCCGCGGAACCGGACCCGCAGCCGTGGGAGCGCCGGCTGAGGGGCGCCCTGTGGAGCCTGCTCGGTGTCGGCGTCGTCTTCTTCTGCGCTCCGCTGCGGGACCTGCCGTGGCTCGACCGGTCATCCGAAGCTGCCCTGAGCGGGCGGCAACTGCTGGCGGGGCTGCCCCTGCCGTCCCTCACCGCGGGCGTCCTGATGCTCGTGGTGTTCGTCGCCGCCGTCACGCTGAGCACCCGGCGCGAGGCGTGGTTGCCCGGCACGGCACTGTGCGCCGTCCTGTGCGCCCTGTACGCCGCCCCGGTCGCCCTCGGACGGGAACCGCGGCCGGTGGACGGGGCGTTGTACGAGAAGACGGCCGGCTTCCTGGCGGACGCTGTGGGGGTCGGGGGGCCCGAGCCGTTGCTGCGCTGGGTGCCGCCGGTCTGCCAGTTGCTCTGCCTCGTACCACTGGGGCTGCTGCTCGCGAGCGCGGGCGGCCGTCTGACGTGGCCGGGGCGCTGGGGGGTTCTGTATCTCGTCGCGGTCGGCGGCTGGGTGTGGCGCGACGCGCTCGCACCCCTCGCACCGCCCCTGCTCGTCGTCCTCCTGCTGCTCCTGCCGCTGCACCGCGCCGCCTCGGCGTGGTGGCGCTCCCGTACTCCAGCCCCGACAGATCCGATAGCCCACCGAACGGCCGGCGGATTACCGAACGGCCGGCCCCGCGACTGATCACATCCGAAGCCGAGACCGAACCGGCCCGGGCCCGGACCGAGCCGACAGAGCCGAGCACAGCCGAAGAGAGCAACCGCCAGGGGGGAACCACCGTGCGTCCGCCAGTCACACCGAGGGAGAGATCCACGCCGGAACCGACACCCCCACGCGACGGCGCGAACACCCCCGCCCGCGGCCCCGAGACGGCCAGCCAGTCATCCAGCCCCTCCTCCTCGGAGTCGTCGAGCCCCGCCCATGAGCCCGTGACGGATCTGTCCGACCTGACCCCCGTCCGGTCCGGGCGCGGCGCATCGGTCCGGCCCGCTGCTCTGCTGCTCGTCGCGCTCGTGCTGTGGGCGTACGCCGTGCGGCACACCGACGTCTCGCGGCTCGACGACTACGGGCTGCTCAGCGCGCTGCACCCGGCCTTCTGGGCGGGACTGGCGGTGCTCACCACCGGCTTCTGGTTCACCGTCCGCGACCCGCGCCGCGCGGGTGCCTGGCCGGCGGCGTACGTGCTGGGCCTGCTGGTGATGGAGCGGGCCACGCAGGCCGTGCTCTACCCGACCCCGCTGTACGCCTGGGCGTGGAAGCACGAAGCGGTCATCGACCATCTGCTGACGGCCGGCGGGCTGCAGACGGCCGACCAGGTCGGCGACATGGCGGTGTACGACCAGTGGCCGGGCTTCTTCGCCGCCCAGGCAGCCCTTCAGCGGCTGCTGGGCGTGGACTCGGCGGCGATGTTCATGGCCTGGTGGCCCCTGGTCTCCAGCCTGATGCTGCTGCTCCCGCTGCTGCTGATCTACCGCACCTTCACCGAGGACCGGCGGCTGATCTGGACCGCGGTCTGGCTCTTCTACGTGGCCAACTGGGTGGGGCAGGACTACTTCTCCCCCCAATCCGTGGCGTACGCGCTGCACCTGGGGGTGCTAGCGGTGGTCCTGCGCCGCTTCGGCCGGTCCGCCGTGCGGCGCGGGCAGCCTCGCCAGGCCGTGTGGACGGTGGTGCTCACCGTCATGATCGTGGCGATCGTCATCTCCCACCAGCTCACGCCGGGCATGCTGGTCGTCTGCCTGCTCGCCCTGTGCCTGAGCCGCCGCTACCGCGACTGGGTGCCGGTGGTGACGACCGTCGTGATCTTCCTGGCGTGGTGTCTCACGGCCGCGCTGCCCTTCCTCTCCGCGGCGATGCCCGACATGATCCGCTCCATCGGCGACGTCGGCGCCAACGTCGAGACGGGGTACGGAGCCACCCCGACCGGAGCTGGAGCGGTCGCGACGTCCTGGGCGGCCCGGCTGCTGTCCGGTTCCGTGCTGCTGCTCGCGGCCGTCGGCGTGTGGCGCCAGCGAGTCCTGCGCCACCGCGCGTGGCCCCTGCTGCTGATCGCGGCGGCCCCGCTGCCGATGTTCGCGGCGAGCAGCTACGGCAGCGAGATGATCTTCCGGGTGCTGTTGTTCATGCTGCCGGGCGCCGGCTTCTTCGCCGCCGCGGCGCTGCTGCCCAAGGTCCGCACCCTGGCCGCCGACGCCGCCGCGCAGGAGGCCGGCCGACGGCAGACCGCCGGCCCCGCCGAGCGCCGCCGGTGGGGCATCGGCACCTGGGTGCCGCTGGCTGCGCTGCTCGGCACCACCCTGGCGTTCGTCCCCGCCTACTCCGGCAAGGACCGGATCAACTACTTCCCGCCGCAGGAGGTGGCCCTCGTACGGCAGCTCTTCGACCAGGCGCCCGACGGCTCACTGGTCGTGGCCGCCAACCGCAACTACCCGGACGCGTACGCCTCCTACTGGAGCGTCGACCACTACTGGTTCCTCGACGACGGCCGCAGCCACGTCGACCGGATCGTCAGGAGACCCGCCGCCACCCTCGCGCGCGACATGGCCGGAGTGGAGCGGCCCGGCCGGGCCTACTTCCTGCTCACCCAGGGGCAGCTGGCCAACTCGGAGATGAACGGCCAGCTCGACAAGGCGCAACTGCGGCGCATCCAGCGGTCCGTCGCCGCATCGCCGCGGTTCCGGCTCGTGGCGGAGAACAGCGCCGGATGGCTCTACGAGCTGAAGCAGTCAGGGGGAGCGGAGCGATGACACCGCAGGAACTCGTGGTCCGGATGCTGCCCCCGTTCGGCGGCTGGCTGGCGCTCGCCGCGCTGGCCCTGCCCGGCGGGTCACCGCTGCGGGGCGCCGCAGTCGTGCTGTTCCTGGCGGCGGGGCCGGGCGCCGCCATGGTCAGAGTCTGCGCCCCCGCGCTGGGGGCGCGGCCCGCCGAGGGGCCCGTGGAGCGCCGGGACCCACGCTTCGCGCGCCACTCCGACCTGCTGGAACGGCTGATGCTGACGCTGTTCCTGAGCATCGGCGCCGTGATGCTCGTCGCGACCGTGCTGATCGCCACGCACACCTTCAGCGCGCAGCGGGTGCTGCTGACGCTGACGCTGCTGACCACACTCGCCGCGTTCTGTCCGCCGCTGCGCGCCTCTCCGCCGCCGAGGACGACACCCAAGGCACCGAAGGGTTCCGCTCCGTGAGGTTCAACCGTCCCCACCGTCCCTTTCGCCGCACACCGAGCAGCACCGGAGGACTGCACCGGAAAGACCCGCACCAGGCGCAGCAGGCCGCCGGCCCGTTGGCATCGAGCCGGCGCCGACTGCTGTTCACGTCGGCCACGGTCGTCAGCGCGGTCCTGGTCGCCGTACTCGCCCTGCGGGACGCCTCCGGACCGCAGGGGCAGGGAGCGGCCGGTTCCGGCGCGAACTGCCGTCCGACGGCCCTGCTGGAGCCGCCCTGCGGCGCCTGGTTCGGGGCGTTCGTGCCGCACGAGCGCGACGACCTGCCGGAGAAGGTGCGCGCCTACGAGAAGCGCGTGGGCCGCGAGCTGGACCTCGTGTACACGTACCACGACATGTCCCTGCCCTCGGGCACCCGGCGGGAGGGCCAACTGCTCACCCCGGAGGAGCGGCGCGTCGGCGAGGACCATCTGCTGCTGCTCTCCTGGGAGAGCAAGTGGTGGGGCGGCACCAGGCAGCAGCAGCCGACCTGGAAGCAGATCGCGGCCGGCGAGCTGGACGACCGGGTGATCGACGTCCAGGCCCGGCGCATCAAGGACTACGGCAAGAAGGTGTTCCTCTCCTTCGACCTGGAGATGGACACCCGCACCCCGGACAGCGGCACGCCCGCCGACTACGTGAAGGCCTACCGGCACCTCCACGACCGGTTCCGCGCCCTGGGGGTGGACAACGTGGTGTGGACGTGGATCACCACCGGGTACCTCGACCACGCCGTCGAGATCAAGAAGATGTACCCGGGCGACGACTACGTCGACTGGATCGGCTACAACCAGTACAACTACTACCGCTGTCACGACGCGGGCTGGCTCTCCTTCGCGCAGACGCAGCACGCCACGCACGACTGGATCCGCGCGAACATCTCCGACGACAAGCCGCTGATGCTCTCCGAGTTCGGCACCGCCGCGGACGCGAACCGCCCCGACCGGCAGGCCGAGTGGTACGCGCAGGTGCCCGGCGTGCTGAAGGACCTGGACGGCGTCAAGGCCGCCCTCCAGTGGAACTACCGCGACCCCGGACCGCACTGCAACCTGGCACTGGCGAACGACGAGGCCTGGCACAGCCTGCGCAAGGCCGTCTCCGACCCGTACCTCAACCAGCCGCTCAAGTGACCCGACCCGGCCGGGCCACCCCAGCCGCTCAAGTGACCCGACCCGGCCCGGGGTCACCCCGCGAACTCGGGCCCGCGCACGACCGCGCGGGCCCGTCGGTACCACCGCCACGCGATCGTCTTCGGCCCGTCCCGGTACGGCGCCACCCGCGCGCCCGACCCGGCCAGCCAGGTCTCGACGTCGGCCACGGTGTGGGTGCGCCGGACGATGAGCCGGGCGATGCGGTACCGCTCGTCGCGGTCCGAGCTGAGCGCGTGCCGCACGGCGGTCGCCGTCTCGTAGCCGGCCCGCGCCGACATGGCCCGGACCCGGGGGCTGTTGTAGCCGTGCGGGTAGGCGAGGTGCCGGATCTCGTGCCCGAGGGCGTCCTCCAGCACCGCCTTGGAGGTGCGCAGCTCGTACGCCAGGGCCTCGGCGGACAGGGTGTCGAGCTGCGCGTGCGTCACGGTGTGGCTGCCGATCTCCATGCCGGAACGTTCCAGCTCCGCCGCACCGGCCAGGCTCATCATCGGCGCGGGCGGCAGCAGACTGCGGCCACCCGGGGCGATGGCGCCGGTGGTCAGATAGGCGGTGGCGGGCAGCGCGCGTGCGGCCAGGGCCTCGGCGGTGGGGCCGGGCAGATCGGCGAAACCGTCGTCGAAGGTGAGCAGCACGGGCCGGGGCGGCAGCGGTGCCCGCCCGGCCAGATGATCGGCGACCGCGCTGATCGTGACGGGCGTGCGCCCGCTGCGGACCACGGCGTCGAGATGCGCGGCGAACTGCTTCGGCGTGACCGTGAACTCGGCGATCCACTCCGGCGGGTCGTCCATCACCGCGTGGTAGAGGAACACGGGGATGGCCGGGGCGCCCGAGGGCGACATCTGCCCCCCACCACGCGTACGTGCCGACGTGGTCATCTCGCCCCCCGAGCGGTCTTCTCCCGCTGAGCCGTCTTCTCCCGGACCGCCGCGCGCAGCGCGTGGCGCGCCCGCAGATAGCCGACCGGCCCGTAGACCATCCCCCGGCGCTGCAACCGCGACAGCCGCCGTGGCCAGGGATGCGTCCGCTCGTCGTGGTCGCCCGGCGTGCCGGCGCCGTCCGCCGCGTCCGTGTCGCGCACCGCCGTCAGCGTGCGGGCGTGGGCGAGGCCGCGGGGCAGCCGCGCGAGGAACGCGGGCAGCAGCGCGGGCCGGTTCACGAGCACCGCGGTGAGGTAGGCGGTCAGCCCGGCGCCGTAGCCGTAGGCCTGGGTCTCCAGGTCCCGCCAGGTCTCCCGGTGGTGGTGCCACACCAGCGCGTACGGCGTGTAGTGCAGCCGGTGGCCCTGTGCCAGGACGCGCACGAAGCCGTAGAGGTCGTCACCGCCCCGGGCGGCCGTGCCGGCCCCGGTGGCCGGGTCGAAACCGCCGACGGAACGCAGCACCGCCGTGCGGAACGCCATGTTCGCGCCCGAGCCGAACCGCCCGGCCGTGAACGGGAACAGCGGCTCGTCGCCCGGCGGGTGCGCCGGGTCGTACGTCCTTGGAGTGAAGCCTTTCGCGAAGCCGCCGTGGCTCTCCAGCAGCACCTGGGCCGGGGTGGTCAGCCGCGCGGGCAGGATCAGCCCGGTGCTGCACCCGAGCCCGGGGTCGGCGGCGAAGGGCGCGGTCAGCTCGGCCAGCCAGCGCGGATCGGCGACCACGTCGTCGTCGGTGAAGGCGACCACCTCGCCGCCGACGGCGTCCAGCCCGGCGTTGTGGGCGGCTGCGAGCCCCGGAACGGGCTCACAGACGTACCGCACGCGCTCGGCGTACTTCCGCTCGACGAGCTCCCGCGTCTCGCTCGTGACGGGCGCGTTGTCGACGACGACGATCTCGAACCGGGGATGGTCCTGCGCGAGCAGCGAGTCCAGCGCCCGGGCCAGTTGCCCGGCCCGCTCCCGGGTCGCGACGACGACGGTCGTGGACGGCGGCTCCCCGGGACCGCCGAGGACGGCCGGCCCGCACTCCGCCCGCGCCCGCTGTGCCAGCACGGCCTTCGGATCCGCTCCCTCCGGCACCTGCCCGAGCAACGTGCCCGCGGGCCGGCCGCCTCTCCTGACCAGCACGAACACCTCTCCGTGCGTCACGGGCGGACTCCCCGGGCCGGGTCTGAGCACCGCCTCGTCACCGTCCAGGTCCAGCTCGGCGACCTGCACCGCCCCGATGTCCAGGAACCGCCGTATCTCCTCCTGCGCACGCACCGAACGGGCCATGCGCCCACCCCCCTCGTGTGTCAGGTACGGCGCAGCCGAGCCGCGCCCTTCAGCGTCCGCGCGGCCAGCGACGCGAGCTGCGGCCTGCCGCGGACGAAACTGTGCGCGCGGCGCGCCGGTTCACGGCTCAGCCAGTGCAGGGCCGCGCCCACCCCCGGACGGGTCACCGCACCCTCGTACACGGGCAGTTCGCCCGTCTTCAGGGCGTCCTTGTACTCGGCCGCGCCCCGCCCCAGGTCGAGCATGCCGATGCCGGCGGCGGCCGCCGCCTCCGCCATGCGCAGGTGCAGCACCAGACCCGGCGAGAACTTCGCGAACTCCGGGTCGTAGGCCGGGAACCAGCAGGCCAGCACGGAGGCCGAGCGCAGTCCGAAATGCGCGGCGACGGGCCGCTCACCGGCGTACAGCACGGACAGCGTGCCGCTGCACTCCGCGGCCCGGGTCCCGGCCAGCCGCCCGACGAGCCGGGTGATCCACTCCTGGGCGAACCGGTCCCGGCGGCCGGTCCTGCGGTACTGCGCGGACTTCCACTCCATGAGCGTGCGCAGCGCGGCCGGGTCGCGTTCGTCGAAGACGAACCGCAGCTCACCGGCCTGCCGGCCCAGCCTGCGCTCCTTGGCCAGCGTGGTCTTCAGGAACTTCGGCGACTGCGCGCGCAGCACCGACTCGTACGTCTCGTAGCCCTTCTCCACGTCGATGACGTAGGTGGCGTACTCCTCGGCCGCGTACCGGACGAACAGCCGTTGCTCGGCCTCCAGATTGTCGAAGGCGAAACTCGACAGCGAGCAGGCCCTCAGCAGTTCGCCCGTCTCCACGTCCAGGCCCGGCCGCAGGATCGCGCCCTGCGCGTCCGAGACGCCCAGTCCGATCGCCCGGCCCTGCCCCAACGGGCCCCGTTCATAGGGCAGGAAGCCGGCCGGCTCCGCCCCCTCGTACACCACCGCGATCCGGGCCCCCGGCCTGACCAGGCCGACGGCCTCGGTGAACTCCGGCTCCATGAAAGGGTTGCGCGGTGCCTCCGAGGCGGCGCGCAGCGCACGCCAGCGCTCCCTCTCCCCTTCACCGAGCTCCCCGGGCCCGGCCACGCGAATGCGCCCACTGCTCAACCCGACCCCCCGATCAAGTCCCCCCTGGACACAGGGAAGGTACCGCTCTATGCGGCCCCACGGGTAGGTAGCGGAGCATGTTGTTGCCAATCGGTGCAGAGGCCTTCAACCGGGCAATCGGCGTCCGCCGTACGATGAAACGAAGGGGCCGCGCTGTCCGTATTCTCTGATCATGGCCGCACCCTTCGCATATTCACTCATCGCCACCGATCTGGACGGGACGCTGCTGCGCGGCGACGACACCCTGTCCGACCGGTCCCTCGCCGTGCTCGCGCGGGTGGCGGACGCCGGTGCCCAGCACCTCGTGGTGACGGGCCGGCCGGCACCGAGAGTGCGGCCGCTCCTGGACGACCTCGGCTGCACGGGGCTCGCGGTGTGCGGGCAGGGCGCGCAGGTGTACGACGCCGGCGCGAACCGGCTGCTGTGGTCCATCACCCTGGACCGGGAGCTGGCGGAGACCGCCCTCGGCAAGATCGAGGCCGAGGTGGGGCAGGTGTACGCGGCGGTCGACCAGGACGGGGTCGACGGGCTCACGCTGATCGAGCCGGGCTATCTGATGCCGCACCCCACGCTGCCCGCGGTCCGGGTCGACCGGCGCGAGGAGCTGTGGGGCGAGCCCATCAGCAAGGTGCTGCTGCGCCATCCCTACCTGACGGACGACGAGTTGGCGGCGACCGCCCGGTCGGTGGTCGGCTCACTGGCCACGGTGACGATGTCGGGGCCCGGCACGGTCGAGCTCCAGCCGTGCGGGATCACCAAGGCGACCGGCCTGGCGCTGGCGGCCGAGCATCTGGGGCTGCGGCCGGCGGACACCATCGCCTTCGGCGACATGCCCAACGACATCCCGATGTTCGACTGGGCCGGCCACGGCGTCGCGATGGCCAACGCCCATCCCGAACTCAAGGCCGTGGCCGACGAGGTCACCCTGTCGAACGAGGACGACGGCATCGCCGTCGTCCTCGAGCGACGGCTGGGCGGGGCGGCTCAGTACGGGCCGTTGACGTTGTCGATCGAGCCGTAGCGGTCGGCCGCGTAGTTGCAGGCCGCCGTGATGTTGGCGACCGGGTCGTACGGGTCGAAGGAGGTGCCGGGCACGTGGTAGGCGGCGAACGTCGGGTCGATCACCTGGAGCAGGCCCTTGGACGGGGTGCCCGCGGCGGCGTTGGAGTCCCAGTTGTTGATCGCCTGGGGGTTGCCGGACGACTCGCGCATGACATTGCGGTAGATGCCGTCGTAGGAGCCCGGGATCCCCTGCTGCGCCATGATGTCCAGCGACTCGCGGATCCAGCCGTCGAGGTTGTTCGCGTAGGTCTTCGCGGACGCCTGGGTGGCCTGGGCGACACCGCCGGCGGGCTTCGCGGCCGGCTTGGCGGGGGCGGACGACTTGGTCGCCGTCTTCTTCGGGGCGTCCGCCTTGGCGGTGTTCACCTTCAGCTTCAGACCCGGGTGGATCAGCTTCGGGTTGTCGCCGACGGCGGCGCGGTTGTCCTTGTAGAGCTGCTTCCAGCCGCCGGAGATGTCGTACTTGTCCGCGATGTGGGCGAGCGAGTCGCCCTTGACCACGGTGTACGTGCGGGACTTGGCGGGCTGGGCCGCCTGCTTCACGGAGTGCGCGGCGGGGGCGCTCTGGGGCTCGGCGGCGCTCGCGTGCGTGGCTCCGAGGAGCGGAAGGGTGAGTGCGGCTCCACCGGTACCGACGGCGACGATGCCTCGGGTCAGCGGGCTGGTTCTGGTGCGACGGTGCTTGCCTCGTGCGGCCATGGCGATGTTCCTCTCCGGCGCCTGCGAGGTGAGCTGTCGGGTTCGGGCCGGGAGGTGCCCGGCCGCGTACGGCGCCGTGTGCCGTACGCGGCTTCACCCCGAGCCGGACCGCTGTGCGGACCGGCGACTTACCTGGGTCCCCCGCTCCTGCCACGCGTGAGTGAGTCGGTTCCTGTGGGACGTCCGGGCGGCGGCAGGATTAGGCGTCCGCCGGACAGGGCCGGAACGTATGCGAGAGCACATGTCGGGAACAAGCAGCTCCATCACATATCGAGTGGTTGACCTTGGTCGGGGGATTTTGGACCACTTGATCCTTTGCGGGAGCCAAGGCCCAACTGGCTATTGGGTAAAGGCGGTACGGGTGGTCGCCGGGAAGGTGCGGAGTAGGGGGAGAAGTGATTGACCTCACTGATCACGGGCCGAGAGGGCAATTTCCGCCAAGGGGAATTCGCCGAATCATCACGGCAAATCGTGCATAGTTCTCTACCCCTGGGTAAGTCGATAAATATCTGTTCTTATAGGTTGATCGAAAACATAGCGGTCGTGATCGGATACCACCCGGCCTGTAACCATGGGCGCTGGCGGTGATCGAAACGTGACCGGATACGCTGACTCGAGTGAGAGCGGCGACCTATCGACAATCCGCGTAATCACCGGCAGACACAGCAGACAGGAGACCCCTCGTGACCGACGTCGGGCCGTTCGGGCTGAGCGTGCGGGACCAGGATCTGGAAGCCGACGTCCAGGCCGGGTTGGCGGCTGTCGAGGAAGGCTTGCTCGAGGCCACCAAGAGTGAGGTGCCCTTCATCACGGAGGCCGCCCAGCATCTGGTGCGGGCCGGCGGCAAGCGGTTCCGCCCGCTGCTCGTGATGCTCTCCGCCCAGTTCGGCGACCGCCACGCACCCGGGATCGTGCCGTCGGCCGTCGTCGTGGAGCTGACCCACCTCGCCACGCTGTACCACGACGACGTCATGGACGAGGCCGCCGTGCGCCGTGGCGTCCCCAGTGCCAACACCCGCTGGGGCAACTCCGTCGCGGTCCTCACCGGCGACTTCCTCTTCGCCCGCGCCTCGCACATCCTGGCCGACCTCGGCCCCGAGGCCGTGCGGGTGCAGGCCGAGGCGTTCGAGCGCCTGGTGACCGGCCAGATCCTGGAGACGGCCGGACCGCAGGACGGCCGGGACCCCATCGAGCACTACCTGGACGTGCTGGGCGGCAAGACCGGCTCGCTGATCGCCGTGTCGTGCCGGTTCGGCGCGATGATGTCCGGCGCCGACGACACCGTCGTGAACGTGCTGACCCAGTACGGCGAGCGGCTCGGCGTCGCCTTCCAGCTCGCGGACGACGTCCTCGACATCGCCTCCGACTCCCACGAGTCCGGCAAGACCCCCGGTACCGACCTGCGCGAGGGCATCCCCACCCTGCCGGTGCTGCGGCTGCGGGAGCGCGCGGCCCGGCTCGGGCTCGCCGAGGACCTCGCCCTGTGCGAGCTGCTCGACTCCGACCTCACCGACGACGACCGGCACAGCGAGGCCCTGCGCCTGCTGCGCGCCCACCCGGCCCTGGAGCAGGCCCGTCGGGACACCGTCCGCTATGCCCAGGACGCCCGTTCGGCGCTGGCACCGCTGCCGGAGTGCACCGCGAAGACGGCGCTCCAGGAGCTGTGCGACGCGGTGGTGCACCGGGCCGGCTAGCACGCCCTTCCCCTGCGACCCCTACGGGTCGGGGGAGAAGTCGCCCCTCCGTGTCATACCCCAGCAGTACGCGCAGTTGAGTCCGGGGTCTGACGTATCTCCCTGGCCGATTTGGTCAGATGGATGCACGGAAGAACACCACTCCTCACCTGTTCGGGTGAGAATGGCGGCTCAGGGACGAGTGCGTGGACGACACGGACAGCCGCCGCCGACCACGGAGGTAGGGCACACATGGCACCGTACGCATCCGACGACAGCACGACCGCCGGAGAGGTCGACGAGCAGCGCTCCGGGCGGCGCAAGGCCGCGCGGTACATCGTCCCGGTCACGGTGGTGGGGGTGGCGGCCGCGACGATCGGCCTGGTGCCCGCCCTCGCCGACTCCGGCGACCCCGACCTCCCGAAGATCAGCGCACAGCAGCTCATCGAGAAGATCGCGAAGTCGGACGTCCAGCAGCTGTCCGGCACGGTGAAGATCAGCACGGACCTCGGCCTGCCGAACCTCGGCGGCCTGGAGTCCGGCCTGCTGTCCGGCGCCGCGGGCCAGGGCGGGGACGGCTCCTCCGCCGACCCGACGGCCAAACTCACCGAACTGGCCTCCGGCACGCACACCCTGCGCGTCGCCGTCGACGGCCCGGACCGGCAGAAGCTGTCGCTGCTGGAGAACGCCGCCGAGTACAGCGTCATCCACAACGGCACGGACGTCTGGGGCTACGACAGCAAGTCCAACGAGGTCTACCACGGCACCTCCGCCGACAGCCCGGAGCGCGGCAAGGACCAGCAGCCGCCGGCCACGCCGAAGGACTTCGCCGAGGAGGCCCTGAAGGCGGTCGACGACACGACGTCCGTGACCGTGGACGGCACCGCCCAGGTCGCCGGGCGGGACGCCTACAAGCTGGTCGTCCAGCCCAAGCAGTCCGGCTCGACGGTCGGCGCGATCACGGTGGCCGTGGACGCGAAGACCGGCATGCCGCTGAAGTTCACGCTGACCCCGGCCAGTGGCGGCGCCGCCGTCGTCGACGTCGGCTTCACCAAGGTGGACTTCGCCAGGCCCGCCGCCTCGACCTTCGACTTCACCCCGCCCAAGGGCGCGAAGGTCACCGAGGAGAAGGACGCTCCCAAGGGTGCAAGCAAGGGTTTCGGCGAGGAGTTCGGCAAGGGCGGGGCGAAGGACCACGCCCCCGAGGCCGGACAGGACGCCGGCAAGGGCCCCGACGGGATGAAGACCATCGGTGAGGGCTGGAACGCCATCGCCACCTTCGACACCGGCGGCGAGGGCGTGCCCTCCGGCAAGGCCGGCGGCGAGTTCGGCGGCTTCCTCGACTCGCTCGGCGACAAGGTCCACGGCGAGTTCGGCTCGGGCACGGTCTTCTCGACCCGCCTCGTCAACGCCCTCGTCACCGACGACGGCAAGGTCTACGCGGGCCTGGTCACCAAGGACGCGCTCGTGAAGGCGGCCGACGCCGCCAAGTAGCCCCTGCCTGGGCGACGTCGAGGGAACGAGGAAGCCGATGGGCGAGGTGTCCGCCACGGAACCGGAGCAGGGAGGGACCGGGGCCGGCGACGAACCGGTCATCGCCACCCGCGCGCTCACCAAGCGCTACCGCGGCGGACAGCTCGCCGTGGACGGTCTCGACCTGACCGTCCCGGCGGGCAGCGTCTTCGGCTTCCTCGGACCCAACGGCTCCGGCAAGACCACCACCATCCGCATGCTGATGGGTCTCATCGAACCCACCTCCGGCACGGCCCGGGTCCTGGGGCAGCCCATGCCCCGGGCCACCCGCGCCGTACTGCCGCACGTCGGCGCCCTCATCGAGGGCCCGGCCCTCTACGGCTTCCTCTCCGGCCGTGACAACCTCGTCCGCTACGACAGCGCCGACCCGGCCGCCGATCCACGCACCCGGCGCGCCCGGGTCGCCGCCGCACTGGACCGGGTGGGCCTGACGGCCGCCGCGGGCAAGAAGGCCAAGGCCTACTCGCTGGGCATGAAACAGCGCCTGGGCCTCGCGGCCGCGCTGCTCCAGCCGCGTCGGCTGCTCGTCCTCGACGAGCCGACCAACGGCCTCGACCCGCAGGGCATGCGCGAGATCCGCACCCTCGTACGGGAACTGGCCTCGGACGGCACGACCGTCTTCCTCTCCTCCCACCTCCTCGACGAGATCGAGCAGGTCTGCACGCACGCGGCCGTGATGGCGCAGGGCCGGCTGATCACGCAGGGCCCGGTCGCCGAGCTGTCCGCCGGGGCGCGCGGCCGGCTGGCCGTGACCACGCCGGACACGGCGGAGGCGGCCCGGGTGCTGAAGGAGCAGGGCGTGGGCGACGTCGTCGTCACCGACGACCGGGTGACCGGCGAACCCCCGGACCGCGACCTCGCCGAGGTGACCGCCGCGCTGGTGACGGCCGGGGTCCGGGTACGCGGCCTCACCGTCGAACGGGCCTCGCTGGAGGACGCGTTCGTGGCGCTGACGGGGGAGGGCTTCGATGTCGCGGGCTGATCCGAGCGCCCCTCAGGGGCGCGGGGAACTGCGCGAGGAGCCACAGACGGCCCGCACCCGCCGGACGACCTTCCGCGCCTCCCTCCTTGGCAACGAACTGCTGACCACGTTCCGCCGCTGGCGCACCTTGGCCCTCCTCGCGGTGCTGGCGGCCGTCCCCGTCCTGGTGGGCATCGCGGTCAAGATCGAGACCGGCGACGGTTCCTCGGCCGGTCCCGGCGGCGGGGGAGGCGGACCCGCCTTCCTCTCGCAGATCACCAACAACGGCCTGTTCCTCGTCTTCACCGCCCTGGCCGCCACGGTGCCGTTCTTCCTGCCCATGGCGGTCGGGGTCGTCGCCGGGGACGCGATCGCCGGCGAGGCCAACTCCGGCACGCTGCGGTACCTACTGGTCGCCCCGGCCGGCCGCGGCCGCCTGCTGCTCACCAAGTACGCGACGGTCGTCGTCTTCTGCCTGACCGCCACACTCGTGGTCGCCGTGTCCGCGCTGACCGTGGGCGCGTTGCTCTTCCCGCTCGGGGACCTGACGACCATCTCCGGCACGCGGATCGGCTTCGCCGAGGGCCTGGGCAGGGCCCTGCTGATCGCCCTGGCCGTCGCCGCCTCCCTGATCGGCGTCGCCGCGCTCGGCCTGTTCGTCTCGACGCTGACGGGCAGCGGCATCGCGGCGATGGCGACGACGGTCGGCCTGCTGATCACGGTCCAGATCCTCGACCAGATCCCGCAGCTGCACGCCCTCCAGCCCTACCTCTTCTCCCACTACTGGCTGTCCTTCGCCGACCTCATGCGCGAGCCGGTCTACTGGGACGACCTGACGAAGAACGTCGAGTTGCAGGCCCTCTACGCGGCGGTGTTCGGGTCGGCGGCGTGGGCGCGCTTCACGACGAAGGACATCACCGCCTAGGCCGCGGACCCGGTCCCGGTGCTCAGTCCTCGTACAGGAACCTGGCCAGGGGCGCCTCCTGCGTGAAGAAGGTCTTGGCGCGGGTCAGGGCCGCGTCGTCGGTCAGCACGTCACCGGGCCTGCTGCCGTTGCCGAGCAGCACCCCGCCGAAGCGCATCCCCATGTACGCCGCCGAGTTGTGCAGTGCCCCGACGAGCGGGTCGGCGACCACCTCCTGCGTGTGCGCGAGGGCGGTGACGCCCCACAGGGTGCGGCCGGCCAGGGTCGCCTTGAAGTCCAGGCCCGGTGTGCGCAGCCAGCCCGACCAGTAGTCCAGGTAGCGCTTGGTCTGCGCGGAGACCGAGTACCAGTACAGGGGCGAGACGATCACGATGTCCGTCGCCGCGAGCGTGGCGTCGAGCAGCCGGGCCACGTTGCCCTCGGTCGGGCGGACGTGGTCGCTGTCGTGCCGCAGGTCCTCGAAATCCGGCACCGGAAACTCGGTGAGGTCCAGCCACTCCTGCTCGACGTCCGGGGGCAGTTGTTCGGCGGCCCGGCGGGCCAGCAGCTCGGAGTTGCCCTCGGCGCGAGCGCTGCCCAGGACGAAAAGGAAACGGCGGGTCATGGGTGCCCCTCAAAGTCGGCGTACATCAATTACAGGCGTGTGCATCATATGCGTACGCAAGTAAATGTGCCAGGGGTGCCCCCGTTGGTGCCGGGGGTGCCCGTCATCTCGGTCGGCTCCCGTCAGCCGCGCTCCGCCCTGCGCGCCACGGCCAGTAGCAGTGCCTCCCGGCCGTGCGGTGCCACCACCTGTAGCCCGGCCGGGCAGCCGTCGGCGCCCAAGCCCGCCGGCAGGCTCGTCGCGGGGTGTCCGCTGAGGTTGAACGCCCAGGTGAGCGAGGTGGAGTAACGGTCCCCGGGCCCCTCGTGCCCGTGCGGGGCGGTCGGTGCCGTCGGGGTCAGCAACAGCTCGGCTTCGCCGAAGACCCCGGCGAGTCGCCGGTCGTTCTCCGCCCGCAGGCGCTCTGCCCCGGCCGGATCGGCGCCGGAGGTCCGCAGGGCGAGCCAGGCCGGCGCGGGGTCCGCCAGCCGCAGCGGCACTCGCGGCCGTACGAGCCGTACGACCCCCGCCGTCACCAGCCGCTCCACGGCCGCCCACGCCAGCGCGACGGGCTCCGGGTCGGGTTCGGCGAACCCCAGGTCGGGGGACCAGACGGCGGTGACGGGAAAGGCAGGCTCCGCCGGCAACGGCTCCTCCGACACCACCGCCCACCACAGCCCGACGTCCGCCGCCGAGCGGGCGAGCACTCCCGGAGCGGCAAGCCCCGTACGGTCGCGGGACGGCAGCCGCCCACCGGTCGGCTTCAGTCCCGGCACTCCGCACCACGCCGCCGGGATGCGCACCGACCCGGCCCCGTCGCTGCCCGTCGCCAGCGGAACCAGCCCGGCCGCCACGGCCGCCGCCGCCCCGGCCGACGAACCGCCCGGCGTACGGTCGGCCCGCCACGGATTGACGGTCCGGCCCCGGGCCCCGAGCCCCCACGTCTGCCAGGGCGTCCCCGGCCCGGGCACGGACGTGGCCCCCACGGCCACACCGCCGGCCGCGAGCAGCGGTTCCGCCGCGCGCAGTCCGTGCCGCCCCTTCACCGCGATCGGCACACCGGCCAGCGGCAGGGACGGATCCGCGCCCCGGCGGTCGAGCCGCCTGTCCAGCTCGCCCGCCCGCCGCAACGCCTCCTCGCCCCACACCTCGACGAACGCGCACAGATGCGGATCGGCGCGCTCGATCCGGGCCAGGGCCGCCGCGACCACGTCCGTCGCGCGCAGCTCCCGGGTCCGGACGGCCGCCGCGATCTCCCCCGCCGACAGGGGCACGGCCGACAGGGGTACGGCCGTCAGCGTGCCGCTCCCGTCAACCGGGCCAGGTCCTCCGTCTCACGCGGCGGGCGGCCCGGCTCGCCGAGCCGCCAAGACGGCACCCACGGCACGCGGTACACGTCGATGACCGACTCCAGGGCCCTCACCCGCTGGGCGAGCGGGCGCGGCAGCCGGCCCGGGGCGTCCGCCACGAGGACGACGGCGTCCAGGTCCAGCCCCGGCGGGGCCTGGCCGCGCCGGAAGAGCTCCACCGCGCCGGCGACCGTGTCGAGTCCCGCCGCGTGGGTCCGCGCGACCAGCAGCACCGACGGGGGATCGCCGGGCCCGGGCCAGGAACGGCCGCTGTCATGGCCGCCGTAGACCGCGGCGAGGGTGGAGACGCCCGCGCCGCCGTGCGTGCCGACCCAGGAGAAGTGCCGCGCCGCGGCATGGGCGTGCGCGGGCTCCGGCGGCCCCGGCTCCGGGGTCGTCACCGGGCCGCGCAGCCAGATCTCGGGCCCCTGTCGCATGCCTGTGTGCATGCCCCTCTCCTCCCTCGTACGCGCGGTTCTCATGCTCTCCCCGACGGCCGCGCCGGGGCCGACGGCCCTTGGGACGAGCCTGTGACACCGTGGTGACGTGAGAAACGGGGGCGAGCGGACACACTCGACAGTAGGTGTACGACGCCCAGTGAGGGGACGATGTCGCGACTCAGCCGCGAGAAGAAGCGGGAACAGATGCAGGCCGCGCACGCGGCGACCCCGGCGGCGCCGATCGACGTCCATGTCCCCGTGGCCGGCACGGACGTGGGCGGGGGAGCGGCCGGGGTGTCCGACGGGGCCTCCGTGGGCGGGGTCCCGGTCTTCGCGGCCCCCGGCGAGGAGATCCAGCGGGCCGTCCTGAACCGCCTCCACCACATCGCCCTCGCCACCGGCCATCCCGTCCTCGCGACGATCCGCGACGAGCGCATCGGCTACGTCGTCCCGCTCCAGGTCGACCCGGACGGCTCCAGCCACTTCACGTCCGAGCCCATCGCCACGCCCCCACCGCACCAGCAACACCCCCGGGTCCCCGAAACGACGACCGCACAGGGGCCGCAGCACCCCCGAGTTGCCGACACGGCGAGCGCACAGGGGCCGCAGCACCCCCGAGTTGCCGACACGGCGAGCGCACAGGGGCCGCAACACCCCCGAGTTGCCGACACCGCGAGCGCACAGGGGCCGCAGCAGGCCCGAGCCGCCGAGCCCGCGTCCGCGCAGGCGCCGCAGCACCCCCGGGACGCCGACACCGCGAGCGCGCAGGGGCCGCGGCAGGCTCCCGGTGCTGATATCCCCGCGCCGCCGGCCGAACCGCCGCAGCCGCCCGGTGACCGGGCCACGCACGTGCTGCGTCCCGTGCCCGAGCCCGGCCGCGGCTCCACCCCGACGTTCCCGCTGCGGGCCGTGCCCGAGCCGCAGCCGGGCGCCGAACCCGTACCGACCTTCGAGCTGCGAGCCGTACCCGAGTCGGCGGAACCCGCGCCGCGGGACACGCCCCCGGCCCCGGACGCGGCGACGCCGCCCGGCACCGTCGCTCCGCCCACCGGTGCCTTCGGCCCGCCCCCGCCCATGGACGCCAGGCCGCTCCCGATCCCCAAGGCTCAGCCTGCGCCGCGCCCCGCGCCGGTCCCCGAAGACGCCCTGATCGCCTCCGACCCCGACCCCGACCCCAAGCCCACCCCTCCCCGCGGCTTCGACGCCGTCGCGGAGGCCGTGCTCGGGGACGAACCCCTCACCGCCCCGGGCGAGTCCGACGCACCGGCGCTCCTCGCGGAGCCGGTCGGCCGGATCAACGAGGCGGTGAAGGAGGGCAGGATCGAAGCGGCCGCCGCCCTGGCGGAGCAGACCCTCGTGCAGGCGTCCGGGACGCTGGGGCCGGAGCACCCGGAGGTGCTCCGGCTGGGCGAACTCACGGCGTACATCGCCTACTTGGCCGGTGACCCGCTCCGCGCCTTCCGGCTGTCGCTCGACCTGGCCGGTGCCCGCCGCCGCACGGGCGACGCGGAGGCCGCCTACGGCAACGTGGAGAGCGCGGCCACCGCCTGGCGCGCCGTGCGCGACCCGGCGCTCGGGCTGGAACTCGGGCGCGACCTGATCGGCCTGTGGACGGAACTCGCCGCCGAGGACGGCCCCGCCGCCGAGGAGGTCGAGCAGCTGGAGTCGGCCCGCGCCCGCATGGGCCGCCTCACCGAACGCGCCCGCACCCGGTAGCCGTGGGACAGGGGGGCTACTCCGACAGCCCCCACACCGCGTACGCGAGGGCGTCGCTGTTGCGGTTCAGGGCGGTGTCGTTGATGTTGGCGGTCGTGTCGCAGGAGGAGTGGTAGCACCGGTCGAAGGACTGCCCGGCCGTACCGCCCCACTTGGCCGCCTGCGCCGCCGTCTTCGTCCGGCTCGCCCCGGTGAACAGTCCGCCCACCGGCACACCCGCGCTCTTGAAGGGCGCGTGGTCGGAGCGGCCGTCGCCCTCGGTCTCGATCTCGGTCGGGACGCCGATGCCGCCGAAGTAGTCCTTGAAGGTCTTCTCGATCGCCGGGTCGTCGTCGTAGACGAAGTAGCCGGGGTTCGGGGAGCCGATCATGTCGAAGTTCAGATAGGCGCTGATCCTCGAACGGTCGGCGGTGGCCAGCCGGTTGACGTAGTAACGGGAGCCGACCAGACCCAGCTCCTCCGCTCCCCACCAGGCGAACCGCAGGTGCTTGGTGGGCTTGTACTGCGCCCGGGACACGGCCAGGGCGGTCTCCAGGACCGCGGCGGAGCCCGAGCCGTTGTCGTTGATGCCGGGCCCGGAGGTGACGCTGTCGAGGTGCGAGCCGGCCATCACGACCCGGTTCGCGTCGCCGCCCGGCCAGTCGGCGACGAGGTTGTAGCCGGTGCGGCTGGAGGCGGTGAACTGCTGGACCGTGGTGGTGTATCCGGCCGCGTCCAGCTTGGCCTTGATGTAGTCGAGGGAGGCCTTGTAGCCGGCCCGGCCGTGCGCCCGGTTGCCGCCGTTGGCGGTGGCTATGGACTGCAGCTGGGACAGATGGGTCTTGACGTTCGCCACGGGTATGTCCGGGGCGGCGGCGGATCTGGAGGGAGCGGATGACGCGGCGTCCGCCACGGCACCGCCGGTCAGGAGCATGGCGGTCGCCATGCCGCCTGCGGCGACGGCGCGCGCGGAAACGGAGAGCTTCATGTGGGGGCTCCGGATTCCGTCGGGTGGCCCGTGGGGTGTCCACGGGCCGCCCACAGTGAATGGGGTGCCTGGATGGTGAAGCTGGTACTGACTCTCCGTCAAGGTGCGGATCCGGCCAGGGCGTTATGGAGCACCGACCTCCGCCCCGTGGGTCAATGCACGCAGAACTCGTTCCCCTCCGGATCCGCCATCACGACCCACTCGCCGCCCTGTTCCTTCACCCGCCGCAGCGCACTGGCCCCGAGTCCCTCCAGGCGCGCGACCTCCTCGTCGCGTCTGCCCCCGCCCGGGTGCAGATCGAGGTGCAGCCGGTTCTTGGCCGTCTTCACCTCCGGCACGCGCTGGAACAGCAGCCGCCGCCCCAGCCCGGTCCCGCTCTCCTCCTCGAAGGGGTCCTCGGGATGCCGTACGGCGACCAGGTCCCGGAAGGCGCGGCGCCCGTGGAAGTCGACCGTGGCCTCCTCAGGCAGGGCGCCGAAGCCGAGCAGCTTCCCGATGAGGGCGCTGTTGTCCTCGACCTCGTACCCCAGGGCGGCGGCCCAGAAGTCGGCCTGGGCGTGCGGGTCGTTCGCGTCGATGACGAGTTTCCAGTGCACGGGCGTGGGCGATGCGGGTGTCTGCGTCATGTAACCACTTATACTGGTTAGGTGAGTGGACGCGCGGGGGAATCGCCGGATCGGACGCCAGGCCTGACACTGGTCTCGCACGCGGGCAAGCCCTACCGCTTCGACCCCGGCACGCTGTGCCTGGAGCTGACGACGACGGGCGGCCCCGGCGCCTTCGCCCGCTGGGAAGTGCTGCACGAACCCTCCGACCTGGTCGCCTGGGCCGGGCGCAGCCGACTGCCGGACGGGCTGGACCTCACCGTCTCCGCGGAGGAGCTGGAGCAGGCCCGCGCCCTGCGCGACGCCGTGTTCCTGCTCGCCGCCGACCGCGCCCACGGCCGCCCGTTGCAGACCGCCCCCCTGGACGTCGTCAACGCCGCCGCGGCAGGCCCCCCGCTCGTCGCCCGCATCGCACCCGACGGCACCCGCGCCTGGGCCCCGGGAGCCACCGGCAGTCGGCTGCTCGCGACCGTCGCCCGTGATGCGATCGACCTGTTCACCGGGCCCTTCGCCGACCGCGTCCGCGAGTGCGGCGCGCACGACTGCCACCTGCTCTTCGTCGACACCTCCCGCCCGGGCCGCCGCCGCTGGTGCGCGATGGAGCACTGCGGGAACCGCGCGAAGGTCCGGACGCACCGCGCCCGTCACACGTCTACGGAGTCGTAGCCTCCGCGGCCTCAGCCGCACGGGTGTCGTACGCGGTCCGGGCCTGCGCGATCTCCTCCTGGTGCGCCTCCGTCCAGGTCACCAGGGACTGGATCGTGGCGTGCAGCGTCCTGCCGAGGGAGGTCAGCTCGTACTCGACCCGCGGCGGCACCACCGGGTGCACCGTCCGGTTCACCAGGCCGTCCCGCTCCAGCGAACGCAGGGTCACGGTCAGCATCCGCTGGCTGACCCCGTCGATCTCCCGGCGCAGCTCCGTGAAGCGCAGCCGCCGGTTCTCCAGCAGTGCGATGACCAGCAGCGACCACTTGTCGGCGATCCGGTCGAGGATCTGCCGGACCTGGCAGTCCTCGCGGGTGTCCCACTGGAAGGGATCGGCGTCGCCGTGGTCCACGGTGCTCCGGCAGGTACTCGGTGACTTCGAAGTGCCTTCTTCCATGTCTGTCGATGCTGCCGCAGGGTGGGCCGTGGTTACAAGAGGGAACTGACCCTCACTTGCGTAACCGTCCCCGACCGGAGGAGTGTTGACTCATGGGCACCCGTGCCTGGGCGCTGCTGCTCGTTCTGTGCGGAACGATCTTTCTCGAAGGCATCGACGTCGCGATGATGGCGGTGGCGATCCCGGCCGTCCGCGCCGATCTGGGCCTGGCCACCGGCACCGCGGCCTGGGTGATGAGCGCCTATGTGCTCGGCTACGCCGGTTTCACCCTGCTGGGCGGGCGGGCCGCCGACCTGCTCGGACGACGGCGGATGTTCCTGCTCTGGCTGACCGTCTTCCTCGCCTTCTCGGGGCTCGGCGGCTTCGCGACCGACGGCTGGATGCTGATCGTCGCCCGGTTCGTCACGGGTGTGGCCGCCGCCTTCATGACCCCGGCGGCGCTCTCCCTGATCACCACCTCGTACGAGGAGGGCCCGCAGCGCAACAAGGCCCTGCTGGTCTTCGCCGGGACGGGCGCCGCCGGCTTCTCCCTCGGCCTGGTGATCGGCGGTCTGCTCACCGGGATCGGCTGGCGCTGGGTGTTCTTCGCGCCGGTGCTGCTGGCCGCCGCCCTGCTCGTCGTCGCCGCCCGTCTGATCCCCCGGCAGGATGCCCCGCCGAGGCTCCGGCGCACCTTCGACCTCCCCGGTGCGGTCACCGCCGCCGGGGCCATGCTGCTGGCCGCCTACACCGTCGTACGCCTGGAGCACGGCCTGCACCACTGGCCGCTCACCCTGGCCTCGGGGCTGGCGGCCGTGCTGCTGGCCGGTGCGTTCGTCGCGGTCGAACGCCGCTGCCCCGACCCGCTCGTCCGGCTCGGCATGCTGCGCTGGAGCGCGGCCGTGCGTGCCGACCTCGGGGCGCTGCTCTTCCTCGGTGCCTTCTTCGGCTTCCAGTTCGTCGTCACGCTCTACTTGCAGGAACTGCGCGGCTGGTCGTCCCTCCAGACGGCGGTGGCCCTGGTCGTCACGGGCATCGACGCCGTCCTCGCACCGACGCTCACGCCCCGGCTGGTCACCCGCTTCGGCCACGCACCGGTGATCACCGGCGGTTTCCTGCTGGCCGTGGCCTCGTACGCGCTGTTCCTGCCGGTCGGCATGGAGTGGTCCTACGCCATGATGTTCCCGGCCTTGCTGCTCAGCGGCCTCGCCTTCGCCCTGGCCTTCGGGCCGCTGACGATCGCGGCGACGGACGGGGTGGCGGAGTCGGAGCAGGGGCTGGCCGGCGGGCTGCTGACCACGGCGACGCAGTTCGGCTCCGCCATCGGCATCTCGGCGGTGACGGCGGTCTACGGCCTGGCGTCCACCGGGTCCGGCCCGGAGGCCACGCTCTCGGCGTTCCGTGCGGCACTGACCGTGCCGCTCGCCCTGGTCGTGCTGGGCACGCTGATCTCACTGGTGAGCGTCCGGGAGGCCCGGCGCGCGGTGCGCAACGCGTCCCAGGTGAGCAGCGTCAACGCCAGCCACACCAGCGCGAACCCGGCCCAGCGCTCCGGCGGCATCTCCTCGTGGAAGTAGAGGACGCCGAGCAGGAACTGCAGGACCGGTGTCGAGTACTGGAGCAGGCCGATGGTGGACAGCGGCACGCGGATGGCGGCCGCGCCGAAGCAGACCAGGGGGAGCGCGGTGACGATGCCGGCCGAGGCGAGCAGCGCCGCGTGCCCCGCACCCTCGGTCGCGAAGGTGGAGTCGCCCCGCGCGGAGAGCCACACCAGGAAGCCGAGCGCGGGCAGGAACTGGATCGCGGTCTCGGCGGCCAGCGACTCGATGCCGCCGAGGCCCACCTTCTTCTTCACCAGCCCGTAGGTGGCGAAGGAGAACGCGAGGCAGAGCGAGATCCACGGGGGCCGGCCGTAGCCGATGGTCAGCACGACGACCGCGACGACGCCGGTCCCGACCGCCGCCCACTGCGCCGGCCGCAGCCGCTCCTTCAGCAGCAGCACACCCATCGCGATGGTGACCAGCGGGTTGATGAAGTACCCGAGGGAGGCCTCGACGACGTGCCCGGAGTTCACGGACCAGATGTACAGCCCCCAGTTGACGGTGATCACCGCCGCGGCGACCGTGATCAGCGCCAGCTTGCGGGGCTGCCGCAGCAGCTCACCGGCCCAGGCCCAGCGGCGCAGCACCAGCAGGGCGGCGCCGACGAAGACCAGCGACCACACCATCCGGTGGGCCAGGATCTCCACCGCTCCGGCCGGCTTCAGCAGGGGCCAGAACAGGGGGACGAGCCCCCACATCCCGTAGGCCGCGAAGCCGTTCAGCAGTCCTATGTGCCGCTCACCCCTCGGCTTGCCGCTCACGTGCCCCTCCTTCGCGCCTGGTGCGTCCGCGTCCACGACGGTAACGCCGAGCGCCCCAGGATGTCATGCCCGTATCGGCATACGGTCATGACATCCGGGGGAGGGTGCGCGCGAGGGAAGTGTCAGCCCTTGAGCGCGGCGGCGATGGCCTCGGAGAACGGGGTGGTCGGCCGGCCGATCAGGCGGGACAGGTCACCCGAGGAGATGACCAGCTCGCCCTTCTCGATGGAGACGTCCACACCGGCCAGGATCCCGGCGAGCGGCTCGGGCAGGCCCGCGCCCGTCAGGATGCCGGTCAGGACCTCGGGCGAGACGGCGTTGTAGGTGATCTCCCTGCCGGTCCGGCGGCTCAGCTCCGCCGCGTACTCGGCGAAGCTCCACGGGGTGTCGCCGCCCAGCTCGTACGTCTTGTTCTCGTGCCCGTCGCCCGTCAGTACGGCGACGGCGGCCGCGGCGTAGTCGGCGCGGGCGGCGGAGGAGACCTTGCCCTCGCCGGCCGCGGCGACGACCGCGTTGTGCTCCAGCACCGGCGTGAGGTTCTCGGTGTAGTTCTCGTGGTACCAGCCATTGCGCAGCAGGGCGTAAGGCACACCGGAGTCCAGCAGGATCTCCTCGGTGCCGCGGTGGTCGTCGGCGAGGGCGGCGGTCAGGGTGCCCGGGGCGCTGGTGTAGGCGAGCAGGGCGACACCTGCGGTCTTGGCGGCGTCGATGACGACCTTGTGCTGCTGCACGCGGCCCTTGTCGAACTCGTTGCCGGAGATCAGCAGCACCTTGTCACCGGCCGAGAAGAGGCCGTCGTACGAGGCGGGGTCGTTGTAGTCGGCCAGGGCGATCCTCACCCCGCGGCCCGCGAAGTCGGCGGCCTTCTCCGCGTTGCGCACGACTGCGGTGATCTGCTCGGCCGGGACCTTCTCCAGCAGCTGCTCCACGACGTGACGGCCGAGGTGTCCGGTGGCTCCGGTGACGACGATGCTCATGGTGAGGACTCTCCTTGTGGGGTGCGGTGCCACTAACGCTAGAGCATGCGCTAACTATGGGAAAGTACCCACTTTGAAGTAAGGTACTGGCATGGCAGTAAGTGACAACGAGGGCCTGTGCCCGTACCGGCTGGTCCTGGAGCACGTCACCAGCCGCTGGGGCGTGCTCGTCCTGACCGAGCTCATGGACCGCCCCTACCGCTTCAGCGAACTGCGCCGCGCGATCGGCGCCTACGGAGGCCGGGGCGTCAGCGAGAAGATGCTGACCCAGACCCTCCAGACCCTGGAGCGGGACGGCCTCGTCCACCGCGACGCCAAACCCGTCATCCCGCCCCGCGTCGACTACTCCCTCACCGACCTGGGCCGTGAGGCCGCCGAACAGGTCCGGGCCCTCACGGCCTGGACGCACCGGCGCATGGACGACGTGGAGAAGGCGCGGCGCACATACGACGAGGCCCGGGCCGCCTCCTAGCGGTCCCGGGCCTCGTGGGCGTACGGACAGGTCAGCCCACGACCGTCCAGGTGTCGCCGCCCGCCAGCAGCGCGCCCAGATCACCCTTGCCGTGCTGCTCGATGGCGGTGTCCAGCTGGTCGGCCATCTGCGTGTCGTAGACGGGCCGCTCGACCGAGCGCAGGACACCGATCGGCGTGTGGTGCAGGGTGTCCGGGTCGGCGAGGCGCGACAGCGCGAACGCCGTGGTCGGGGACGGGGAGTGCGCGTCGTGGACGAGCACCCGGTCCTCGTTCTCCGGTGTCACCGCCACCACCTTCAGATCACCGGTCAGCGGGTCCCTCACGACACCCTTGGCCAGGTCCGCGCCGAAGCGGATCGGCTTGCCGTGCTCCAGCCGGATCACGGCCTCCTCGGCCTGCTGCTTGTCCTTGAGGGCGTCGAAGGCGCCGTCGTTGAAGATGTTGCAGTTCTGGTAGATCTCGATCAGCGCCGTGCCCTGGTGGGTGGAGGCCTGCCGCAGCACCTCCGTCAGGTGCTTGCGGTCCGAGTCCACCGTCCGCGCCACGAAGGACGCCTCCGCGCCGAGCGCCAGCGACACGGGGTTGAACGGCGCGTCCAGCGAACCCATCGGCGTCGACTTGGTGATCTTCCCGACCTCGGAGGTCGGCGAGTACTGGCCCTTGGTCAGACCGTAGATCCGGTTGTTGAACAGCAGGATCTTGAGGTTGACGTTGCGGCGCAGCGCGTGGATCAGGTGGTTGCCGCCGATCGACAGCGCGTCGCCGTCACCGGTGACGACCCACACCGACAGATCCCGGCGGGAGCTCGCCAGACCCGTGGCGATGGCCGGGGCGCGGCCGTGGATGGAGTGCATCCCGTAGGTGTTCATGTAGTACGGGAAGCGCGAGGAGCACCCGATGCCCGAGACGAAGACGATGTTCTCCTTCGCCAGCCCCAGCTCGGGCATGAAGCCCTGCACCGCGGCGAGGATGGCGTAGTCACCGCAACCGGGGCACCAGCGCACTTCCTGGTCGGACTTGAAGTCCTTCATCGATTGCCTGCCCTCGGCCTTGGGGACGAGAGACAGCGCCTCGATGGTGCCCGTGCCGTGCATGGACGTGTCAGCCATCGATGGCCTCCTTCAACGCCGCGGCGAGCTGCTCCGCCTTGAACGGCATGCCGTTGACCTGGGTGTACGAGTGGGCGTCGACCAGGTACTTCGCCCGGATGAGCGTGGCGAGCTGCCCGAGGTTCATCTCGGGAATCACCACCTTGTCGTAGCGCTCCAGCACCTCGCCCAGATTCCGCGGGAAGGGGTTGAGATGGCGCAGGTGCGCCTGCGCGACGGACTCCCCGGCCCGGCGCAGCCGCCGCACCGCCGCCGTGATCGGCCCGTACGTCGAACCCCAGCCGAGCACCAGCGTCCTGGCCTCGTGGGGGTCGTCCACCTCGACGTCCGGGACGTCGATGCCGTCGATCTTCGCCTGCCGGGTGCGCACCATGAAGTCGTGGTTGGCCGGGTCGTAGGAGATGTTGCCCGTGCCGTCCTGCTTCTCGATGCCGCCGATCCGGTGCTCCAGACCCGGCGTGCCCGGGATCGCCCACGGGCGGGCCAGCGTCTGCGGGTCCCGCTTGTACGGCCAGAACACCTCGGAGCCGTCGTCGAGCGTGTGGTTCGGGCCCTGCGCGAACTGCACCCGCAGATCCGGCAGCTCCTCGATGTCCGGGATCCGCCACGGCTCGGAACCGTTGGCCAGATAGCCGTCGGACAGCAGGAACACCGGCGTGCGGTACGTCAGCGCGATCCGCGCCGCCTCCAGCGCGGCGTCGAAGCAGTCCGCCGGGGTGCGCGGCGCGACCACCGGCACCGGAGCCTCGCCGTTGCGCCCGTACATCGCCTGCAGCAGGTCCGCCTGCTCGGTCTTGGTGGGCAGACCCGTCGACGGGCCGCCGCGCTGGATGTCCACGACGAGCAGCGGCAGCTCCAGCGAGACCGCCAGGCCGATCGTCTCCGACTTCAGCGCCACACCCGGACCGCTCGTCGTGGTCACCGCCAGCGAACCGCCGAAGGCCGCGCCCAGCGCGGCCCCGATGCCTGCGATCTCGTCCTCCGCCTGGAAGGTCCGCACGCCGAAGTTCTTGTGTTTGGACAGTTCGTGCAGGATGTCAGACGCCGGAGTGATCGGGTACGACCCCAGGTACAGCGGCAGATCCGCCTGCCGGCTCGCCGCGACCAGCCCGTACGACAGGGCGAGGTTGCCGGAGATGTTGCGGTACACACCCGGCGGGAACGCCGTGGCCGCCGGGGCGACCTCGTAGGAGACGGCGAAGTCCTCCGTCGTCTCACCGAAGTTCCAGCCGGCCCGGAACGCCGTGATGTTGGCCGCCGCGATGGCGGGCTTCTTCGCGAACTTCGACTTCAGGAACTTCTCCGTGCCCTCGGTGGGCCGGTGGTACATCCAGCTCAGCAGGCCCAGCGCGAACATGTTCTTGCTGCGCTCGGCCTCCTTGCGGCTGAGGTCGAACTCCTTCAGCGCCTCCACCGTGAGCGTGGTCAGCGGCACGGGGTGCACGTGGTAGCCGTCCAGCGAGCCGTCCTCCAGCGGGGACGTCTCGTAGCCGACCTTCTGCATCGCCCGCTTGGTGAACTCGTCCGTGTTGACGATCACCTCGGCGCCGCGCGGCAGGTCGCCGATGTTGGCCTTCAGCGCGGCCGGGTTCATCGCCACCAGCACGTTGGGAGCGTCACCGGGCGTGAGGATGTCGTGGTCGGCGAAGTGCAGCTGGAAGGACGACACACCCGGCAGGGTCCCGGCGGGCGCCCTGATCTCGGCCGGGAAGTTCGGCAGCGTCGACAGGTCGTTGCCGAACGACGCGGTCTCCGAGGTGAAACGGTCACCGGTGAGCTGCATGCCGTCACCCGAGTCCCCCGCGAACCTGATGATCACCCGGTCGAGACGGCGGACGTCCTTCGCCCCTGCCGCTTTGCGCTGCTCTCCTGCGACTGCTTCGTCGGCCTGCTCCGCTGGGCTACTGACCTGGCTGGTCACTGAACTGGACCTCCCTCGAGGACGCTGTCCGGGACAGGCCTTCCCGCAGGCCCTCCCGGGATCAACACTACGACCGCAGGGGTCGCGTTCTGTGGGTCATTCGCATCTTGGACACGACTTCGGTATGGCTATGCGTCCCTCTTTGTCCGGGTTTCCGGCGTTGGGGATCGTGAACGTCAGGAATTGAGATACGTCAGAACGGCCAGGACCCTGCGGTGATCACCCTCGCTCGGGGACAGGCCCAGCTTCAGGAAGATGTTGCTGACGTGCTTCTCGACCGCACCGTCGCTGACCACCAGCTGCCGCGCGATCGCCGAGTTCGTCCGCCCCTCGGCCATCAGCCCCAGCACCTCGCGCTCCCGCGGGGTGAGACCGGCCAGCACGTCCTGCTTGCGGCTGCGGCCCAGCAACTGCGCGACCACCTCCGGGTCGAGCGCCGTCCCGCCCTCCGCCACCCGGACCACCGCGTCCACGAACTCCCGCACCTCGGCGACCCGGTCCTTCAGCAGATAGCCGACGCCCCGGCTGGACCCCGCGAGCAGCTCCGTGGCGTAACGCTCCTCCACGTACTGCGACAGCACCAGCACCCCGAGGCCCGGGTGCGCCTTGCGCAGCTGCACCGCCGCCCGCACCCCCTCGTCGGTGTGTGTCGGCGGCATCCGCACGTCCGCCACGACCACGTCCGGCAGCTCGCCCTGCGCGTCGAACTCCGTGATGGTCTTGATCAGCGCCTCGCCGTCCCCCACACCTGCGACCACGTCGTGCCCGCGGTCGGTCAGCAGCCGGGTCAGGCCCTCCCTGAGCAGCACTGAATCCTCGGCGATGACCACCCGCACCCTGTCCTCCACGATGTCCGGCCCCCCACAGCCCGTTGCCGCCCGTCCGCGGCCCACAACGGCCCCGCGCCCACCCGTGCGACAACACCAGCATTTCAGGGTCGGGACGCGGATGGGGGGAGGAGCGTTTTCTTGCCCGACGAAATCGGGAGGGGGGATTGCTTTCTGTCTCACCGTGTCGAGTGGTGGGTTGGCGAAGGCCGGGGGTCACCGCACCCCGACCGGAGGTCACTTCACGTCCGCTCCCCGCCACGGCAACTCCGCGGTCACCCGCGTCGGCCCGCCCCCCGGCGAATCCACCACCAGGATCCCGTCCACCGCGTCCAGCCGGTCCGCCAACCCCGCAAGGCCCGACCCCCGCGACACGTCGGCCCCGCCCACACCGTTGTCCACGACCTGGAGCATCAGCCGGTTCTCCGTCCGCCACACCTCCACGCCCGCCCACGTGGCCCGCGCATGCTTGCTGACGTTCTGCAGCAGCTCCGACACCGTGAAGTACGCGATCCCCTCGATCGCCGGCGCGGGCCGCTCCACCAGGTCCACCTCGACCCGCACCGGCACCGTGCACCGCGACGCCACCGCCGACAGCGCCGCGTCCAGCCCGCGGTCGGTCAGCACCGCCGGATGGATGCCCCGGGCCAGGTCCCGCAGCTCCTGCAGCGCCGTCTTCACCTCGCCGTGCGCCTCGTCCACCATCCGCGCGGCCACCCGCGGATCCTCCTGCAGCTTCTCCTTCGCCAGCCCCAGATCCATGGCCAGCGCCACCAGCCGGGCCTGCGCCCCGTCGTGCAGATCCCGCTCGATGCGCCGCAGATCGGCCGCCGCCGTGTCCACCACGACCCCCCGGTCCGACTCCAGCTCCACCACCCGCGAGGCCAGCCGCGACGGCCCGAGCAACCCGTGCACCATCACCCGGTCCACCGTCGTCAGCGCCCGCACGATCCACGGCGTGGCCATCGTGAACAGCAGACCCACCAGCGCGGTCACCGTGATCTCGAACGGGTTGTCGAGGTAGATCAGATGCGCCTCGCCGCCGTACAGCTGGATCCCGTCCTGACCGGCGTACACCGGGAACACCCAGAACCACAGCGGATACGTCAGCAGCGCCCAGCCCAGCGCCCACACGTTCACGGAGACGGCGAACGAGAACACCGCCCACGGCAGATGCAGCACCGCGTACAGCAGGGCCCGCCACGAGGCGCCGCTCTTGAGGACGGCCCCCATCCACGCCATCGCGCCCGGCTTCTTCGACCGCAACGGCTCCGGCTCGGCCACCTCCAGACCCAGCAGCCCGCGCGCCCGCATCCGCTCCAGCGCCCCCAGACCGCGGCACCCGGCGAGCGCCGCCGCCAGCACCGGTATGCCGAGGAACGTCACCAGCAGCCCCACCCCCAGCGACACCATCGTGACCGCGTAGGTGAACAGCAGAATGCCCATCGGCAGGCCGAGCAGCACATGGGCCAGCTCCAGCCAGGTGCGGAGCTCGACCGGCGCCCGCAGCGCGGCCGGCAGCCGGTGCCGCCGTTCGGTGCTCCCGGGGAACCCGGACCCGCTGTCGAGCCCGTACCCCTGTCCGTACTCCGTGGCCATCGGCGCCGTCCTTCTCCTCGTCCCGCGGCTGTGCTCTCGTACGTCCACCCTGCTCCGCCGCAGGTCGAGCGACCATGGAGTCCGTCGGCGTCTCGGGCGGGGGGTTTTCCCTACCCCGTGGCCCCCGAGCGGTCACGCCACGGCAGCTCCGCCGTGACCGTCGTCGGGCCGCCCTCGGGCGACTCCAGCACGAAGAGACCGTCGACGGCGTCCAGCCGCTCCGCCAGGCCCTTCATCCCCGTACCGCCGTCGAGGCTCGCACCCCCACCCCCGTCGTCCCACACCTGAATGAGCAGACGGGTGTTGGTCCGCCACACATCCACCGAGGCCGACCTCGCCCCGCTGTGCTTGCTGACGTTCTGCAGCAGCTCCGAGACGGTGAAGTACGCGATGCCCTCGATGGCCGCGGCCGGCCGCTCCGGCAGATCGACCGTCACCTTCACCGGGACCGTGCAGCGCGTGGCGACCGACGACAGGGCCGCGTCCAGCCCGCGGTCGGTCAGGACCGCCGGATGGATGCCACGCGCCAGATCCCGCAGCTCCTGGAGCGCCAGCTTCACCTCGCCGTGCGCTTCCTCGACCATCGCCGCCGCCGCGTCGGGGTCCTCCAGCACCTTCTCCTTGGCCAGGCCCAGCCCCATCGCCAGATTGACCAGCCGGGCCTGCGCCCCGTCGTGCAGATCCCGCTCGATGCGCCGCAGGTCGGCCGCGGCCGTGTCCACCACGACCCCCCGGTCCGACTCCAGCTCGGCGATCCGCCGCTCCAGCTCGTCGGAGGGCGACAACAGCGCCCGCACCATGGCCCGGTCGGCGTTGGTCAGCCCCCGTGCGAGGAACGGCAGCACCGGCCACAGCACGAACAGCGAGACCAGCGTGACCGTGAAGGTGAGCACGCCCCAGGGCAGCCGGATGAGCTCGTACAGCACCGTGCGCCAGCCCACCGGGTCCTTGAGCTGCATCCACAGCCGCTGGAAGAAGCCGCCCCCACCGCGCAGCCGCAGCCGGCTCGGCTCCTCGATCCGCACCCCGAGCAGCGCCCGCGCCCTGGCCCGCTCCAGCCTGCCCAACTGCCGTGCACCCACCAGTCCGACCGCGAGGAGCGGGAACCCGACCACCGTGACGGTCAGGCCGAAACCGATGGACAGCATCGTCACGACATAGGTGAAACCGAGCAGCGCCACCGGAAGGTTGGCCAGCAGGTGCGCGATCTCTTTCCAGGTGTGCCGGTCATAGGCGAGCCGGGCCGGCGGCGGACGGTCGTCCGGCCATGCGGCCGACCGGGCCGCCGTCGTGCCCGGGGACGGGATGCGTTGGGTCATGTGCGTCAGCGTGCCTGGCCGCGAGCTGCCGCGCCATGAGGGGGACCGCCACGATCGACTGAGGAAAACCCCACCCCCCTGTCCCGGGCGGTGACGGGCTGCTTACCCTGCCCTTATCAGGGCCTAGACTCCCGTGCGTACAGATCGTCGAACGGCTGCCTCCCCGTGAGCCGCAGCATCGTCGCAGGACCCAGTCCGAATTTTGAGGGAGCGAGGGACGGACGTGCCGGAACCGACCGTCGTCACCACGACCGTCGTCGCGGCGGACTACTTCCAGTCCTACTCGGTCGTCGGACTGCTCGCCGTGATCGGCGTGCTGTTCGTCGCCGTTGCCTTCGGGGCCGGCCGCCTGCTGCGGCCCGTCGTCCCCACCCCCGAGAAACTCCTGACGTACGAGTGCGGCGTCGACCCCGTCGGCGAGGGCTGGGCCCACACCCAGGTCCGCTACTACGTGTACGCCTTCCTCTACGTGATCTTCGCCGTCGACTCGATCTTCCTGTTCCCCTGGGCGACCGTCTTCGCCGCCCCCGGCTACGGCGCGACGACCCTGGCCGAGATGTTCATCTTCCTCGGCTTCCTGGCGGTCGGCCTGCTCTACGCCTACAAGAAGGGCGTCCTGGCATGGACGTGAACCCCACGGTGTCCGAGCCTGTTCTGCTGCCCGAGCCCAAGCGGCTGGGCGCCCTGGCCCGCCTCGCCCCCGAGCCGATGAAGGTCGTCCTCAACTGGGGCCGCCGCTACTCCCTCTGGGTCTTCAACTTCGGCCTCGCCTGCTGCGCGATCGAGTTCATCGCCGCGTCGATGGCCCGCCACGACTTCATCCGCCTCGGCGTCATCCCGTTCGCCCCGGGCCCCCGCCAGGCCGACCTGATGGTGGTCTCCGGCACGGTCACCGACAAGATGGCCCCCGCCGTCAAACGCCTCTACGAGCAGATGCCCGAGCCGAAGTACGTCATCTCCTTCGGCGCATGCAGCAACTGCGGCGGCCCCTACTGGGACTCCTACTCCGTCACCAAGGGCGTCGACCAGATCATCCCCGTCGACGTCTACGTCCCCGGCTGCCCGCCCCGGCCTGAGGCGCTGCTCCAGGGCATCCTCAAGCTCCAGGAGAAGATCGCCCGAGAGTCGCTGGGGGAGCGCTACGGCATCGCCGCGGAGCGTCCCTCGGCCGCGGCGCTGCAGAGCGGACTCGTGCAGCCGCCCGCAGCGGGCCCGACCGCGGGGGAGGGCCGATGACCGCCGTCGGCTGGCTGCCCGCGGACGCCGAGGAACTCTTCGGCACCGACGCCACCGCCGAGGAGTCCTACGAGGTCCTGACGGTCGACGTTCCCCCGGCCGCCTGGATCACCGCCCTCAAGACCGCCCGCGACCGCCTCGGCTGCACCTACTTCGACTGGCTGAGCGCAGTCGACGAACCCGGCACCGGCTTCCGCGTCACCGCCCACGTCGCCGCGCTCGCCCCCGTGCGACGCCTCCTGCTGCGCACGACGGTCCCGCACGAGGCTCCCACTCTCCCGTCGGCCATCGACGTCTACGCGGGTGCCGCCTGGCACGAACGCGAGACGCACGAGATGTTCGGCGTCACCTTCGAAGGCCACCCGGCGCTGGACCACCTGCTCCTGCCCGAGAACTTCGAAGGCCACCCCCTGCGCAAGGACTTCGTCCTGGCCGCCCGCGTCGCCAAGGCCTGGCCCGGCGCGAAGGAACCGGGCGAGTCGGAACACGGCGGCCCCAAGCGACGCCAGATGCTCCCGCCCGGCGTCCCCGACCCCAACGAGTGGGGCCCCCTCAAGGGCCAACTCCCCCCGGCCCCCGCCCGAGGCGCGGGCCGCGCAGCAGGCGAACGCCCGGCCCGAGGCGCCGCACGCCCCACGGGAGAACGCCCCGTACGACGCACTCGCTCGGTGTCGGAGGGCTCGGCGAGCCAGTCCGCCGCCGGTGCGCAGACCCCGACAGCCGGAGCGACCGGCCCGACTGCCCCGCGCCGGACCCGCTCGGCGTCGGAGGGCTCCGCGAGCCAGTCCGCCACCGCCCCCGAGACTCCGGCTGCCGCCCGGCGTACCCGTACGGCCGCGGAAGGCTCGGCGAGCCGGTCCACCGCCGGCACGGAAGGCTCGGCGAGTCAGTCCACCGCCGGCACGGAAACCCCGGCTGCCGGAACGGAGACGTCGGCTGCGGGTCCGGAACCTTCGGCTGCCCGGCCGGAACGTTCGGCTGAGGGCCCGGAGGCTTCCGCTGCCCGGGCGGAACCTTCGGCTGCCGGGACGGAGGCTTCGGCTCCGGGTCCTGAGGCTTCGGCTGCCGACGCTGAGACTTCGGCTGCCCGGGCCTCCTCGGGACCACGGCGGAACCGCTCGGCGGCGCAGGGATCGACGAGTCAGCAGCCCAGCCGGCCGACGTCGACGCCCGACCCCGCGTCCCCGACGTCCGGCCCGGCCTCGTCGAGCGCCCCGCGCAGCTCGGACGCCCCCTGGCACCACGCCCGCCCCGCCTTCGACGAACCGACCCCGGAACCGTCTCCCGAGGCAGCGCCGTTGCCGGCACGGGAGGCCGGGGACGAGCCCCAGCCCTCCGAGCCGCCGGATCACCCGGAGGACTCGGGGTCCCCGAAAGCTTCGGACGCCCCTGAGCGTGCTGCGAGCCCGGCGGACACCTCGGACGCCCCGGGCACCCCCGACTCGGCGACCCGGCCGGACCCCTCGGACGACACCGCGAAGCCCACGGGCAACCAGGACGACCCCGAGCACCGGGACGACCCCGAGCACCGGGAAGACCCGGGAAGCCCCGGAAAGCCCGACCATCCCAAGAACCCCAGCAACTCCAGGAACCGCAGCAACTCCAGGAACCCTGAGAACCCCGAGGACCCCGCAGGAGGCCCGCAGTGAACGACGTGCTCGACGTCGCCCTGCGACTCCTGGTCGTCTTCGTCGTCTTCCTCACCCTCCCCCTGATCATCGGCCAGACCGAACACAAGGTCATGGCCCACATGCAGGGCCGCCTCGGCCCCATGTACGCCGGCGGCTTCCACGGCTGGGCCCAGCTGATCGCCGACGGCGTGAAGTTCGCGCAGAAGGAGGACGTCGTCCCCGCGGGCGCCGACCGCCGCATCTTCCAACTGGCTCCCGCCGTCGCCCTCCTGCCCTACCTCCTCGTCCTGCTCGCCATCCCCATCGGCCCCGGCGAGGGAGCCGTCGGCCAGGTCATCGACGCCGGCGTCTTCTTCGTCCTTGCCGTCACGGGCGTCGGCGTCCTCGGCTCGCTCATGGCCGGCTGGGCGTCCGCGAACAAGTTCTCCCTGCTCGGAGGCCTGCGCACCGCCGCCCAGCTCCTCGCCTACGAACTGCCGATGCTCCTGACGGCCGCCTCGGTGGCGATGGCGGCCGGCACCGTCTCCCTCCCCGGCATCCTCGACGCCTTCGAGTGGTGGTGGCTGCCCTGGCAGATCGTCGGCGCGATCGTCTTCTTCGTGGCCGGCCTCGCCGAACTGCAGCGCCCTCCCTTCGACATGCCCGTCGCCGACTCGGAGATCATCTTCGGCGCGTACACCGAGTACACCGGTCTCCGCTTCGCTCTCTTCCTCCTCGCCGAGTACGCCGGAATCGTCGTCCTGTGCGGTCTGACCACCGTCCTCTTCCTCGGCGGCTGGCACGGCCCCTGGGGCGCCGACGCCCTCGGCTGGGTATGGACCCTGCTGAAGACCGCCGTCCTCGCCTTCCTCGTGATCTGGCTGCGCGTCACCTACCCGCGTCTGCGCGAGGACCAGCTCCAGAAGCTGTCCTGGACCCTCCTCGTCCCCCTTTCCCTCGCTCAGATCGCCCTCACCGGCATCGTCAAGGTGGTGATCCAGTAACCATGGCCCCCCTTCCTGGCAGTGGCCTCGCCAAGGGCCTGGCCGTCACCCTCCGCACGATGACGAAGAAGTCCGTCACCGCGCAGTACCCGGACGCCCAGCCCGACCTCCCGCCCCGCACCCGCGGTGTGATCGGCCTGTTCGAGGAGAACTGCACGGTCTGCATGCTGTGCGCCCGTGAGTGCCCGGACTGGTGCATCTACATCGACTCCCACAAGGAGACGGTCCCCCCGGCGGCTCCGGGCGGCCGCGAGCGCAGCCGCAACGTCCTCGACCGCTTCGCCATCGACTTCTCCCTGTGCATGTACTGCGGTATCTGCATCGAGGTCTGTCCTTTCGACGCCCTGTTCTGGTCTCCCGAGTTCGAGTACGCCGAGACCGACATCCGTGAGCTCACCCACGAGCGCGACAAGCTCCGCGAGTGGATGTGGACCGTCCCGGCCCCGCCGGCCCTCGACCCCGGCGCGGAGGAGCCGAAGGAACTCGCCGCCGCCCGCAAGGCCGCCGACAAGCTGGCCGCCCAGCAGGCCCCGCCGGCCGCCGAACCGCACGCCGACGAGCAGGCCCGAGCCGCCGAGCAGCCCACCCGCCCCCAGGGCGACTCCAAGCAGCAGACCGACCAGCCGAAGCCGGACCGCCCGGAGCTGGATCGCCCTGACCAAGGTCATCCGATGCCGGGTCACCCCAAGCCGGGGCAGGAGGGCGCGGAATGATCCTCGCCGCAAGCAGTGCTGCCTACTTCGCGACCGGTCACACCACCGGAGCCGCCGCACAAACCCACGGTTTCCTCTCCCCGACCGGCGTCGAGATCGCCTTCCTCCTCGTCGGCCTGGTGACCTTCGGCGCGGCCCTCGTCACCGTCACCACCAAGCAGCTGGTGCACGCCGCCCTGTGGCTGGTGGTCACCCTCGGCGGCCTCGCCGTCGAGTACCTCCTGCTCACCGCCGAGTTCATCGCGTGGGTGCAGGTCCTCATCTACGTCGGTTCCGTCGTCGTCCTCCTCCTGTTCGGTCTGATGCTCACCAGAGCCCCCATCGGCCGCTCCCCGGACGCCGACTCCGGCAACCGCTGGGCCGCCCTCGCCGTGGCCGTCGCCGCTGCCGCCGCCCTGGTCTGGGTCGTCGTCGACGCCTTCCGCACGACCTGGATCGACCTGGACGGTCCCGCCGCCGGCTCCACCGAGGCCACCGGCGCGAGTCTCTTCCAGAACTGGGTGCTCCCCTTCGAGGCCCTCTCCGTCCTCCTCCTCGCCGCCCTGGTCGGCGCCATCGTCCTGTCCCGCAAGGCGAAGGCGGAGTCGAGCTCTCCCCCCGTGAACGCCCCGGCCACCACCAAGAGTTCCCGAACCGTCACGGAGAGTTCAGGTAATGCGGGGCGTTCCGAGCAGGAAGGGGCCCGCTGATGCACCTCGCCTACCCCGCCGTCCTCTCCGCCCTGCTCTTCTGCACGGGCCTGTACGGCGTGCTCGCCCGCCGCAACGCGATCCTGGTCCTGATGTCGGTCGAGCTGATGCTCAACGCCGTCAACCTCAACCTGGTCGCCTTCGACGTCTGGCTCAGCAGGGCCGCCGAGGAGACCCTGCACTCCGGCCAGGCCCTGACCCTGTTCACCATCGCCATCGCCGCCGCGGAGATCGGCATCGGCCTGGCGATCGTCCTCGCCGTCCACCGCAACCGCGGCACCGCGGACATCGACAAGCTCCGCGACACCGCCGAACGGCACGACCCCGACGGCCCCGACCACGACGCCCTCACGGCCGAGCGGTCCGACGAGGGCCAGAAGGCTGAGGCCACCGCGTGACCACGACCACCCTCGCCGCCCTCGTCCCCCTCCTTCCTTTCCTCGGCGCCGTCGCCGGCCTGCTGCTGGGCCGCACGGCACCCGGCTTCGTCCGCCCGCTCGCCGTCCTGCCGACGCTCACCTCCCTGGTGCTCGCCGCGGTGGTCGCCGGACGCCAGGGCGGCGGCGCGGCCGTCGACTCGGCCACGGAACTCACCCCCACCGGCTCTGTCCCGATCGAGCTCGCCCTGCACATCGACGGCTTCGCCGCCCTCGTCGCCGTCCTGGTCGGCCTCGTCGCGTCCTGCGTGCAGATCTACTCGACGGGCTACCTGCGCGACGACCCGCGCTACCCCTCCTACGCCGCCCTCGTCTCGCTGTTCACCTCCGCGATGTTCCTGGTCGTCTACTCCGGTGACCTGATCGTGCTGCTGGTCGGCTGGGAGGTCATGGGCATCTGCTCCTACTTCCTGGTCGGCCACTACTGGGAGACCCCCGAGGCGCGCGCCGCCTCCCTCAAGGCCTTCCTGGTCACCAAGCTCGGCGACGTTCCCTTCCTCATCGGCCTGTTCGCCCTGGCCACCGACGCCGGATCGTTCCGCATCACCCGGATCCTCGGCACCGTCGCGAGCGGCGGGCTCGACCATCCGACGCTGATCGCGCTGCTGCTCCTGGCCGGTGTGGCGGGCAAGTCGGCGCAGTTCCCGCTGCACACCTGGCTCCCCGACGCGATGGCGGGCCCGACCCCCGTCTCCGCGCTGATCCACGCCGCGACGATGGTCGCCGCCGGTGTCTACTTCATCGCCCGTCTCCTCCCGGTCTTCGAGGCCTCCCAGGCCGCGATGGTCGTCCTCGCCGTCATGGCCGCCGTCACGATGACCGGCTCGGCGCTCGCCGCGCTCGCCCAGGACGACATCAAGCGCGTCCTCGCCTACTCGACGATCGGCCAGCTCGGGTACATGACCGGCGCCCTCGCCGTGGGCGACCGCGGTGCCGCCGTGTTCCACCTCCTGTCCCACGGCGCCTTCAAGGCGCTGCTGTTCCTCGCGGCCGGCGTGATCATCCACGCCGCCGGCACCAACTCGCTCGCCGCCATGTCCCGCATGCGGAACCTGCGCGACCGCATCCCCGACGCCTACTGGACGATGACCGTGGCGCTGCTCGCGCTCGCCGCGATCCCGCCGTTCAGCGGCTTCTTCTCCAAGGAGGCCGTGCTCGGCGTCGCCGAGCACGTCGTCACCGGACACACCGAGCACACCCCCGCCGCCGCGGGCTGGATCGTCCTCGTCGCCGGTCTGCTCACGGCCGTACTCACCGCCGCCTACGCGATGCGCCTGTGGCTGCTCGCCTTCTGTGGCCGGGGAACCGAAGCCCCCGACCACGGCAGGCAGCCGCTGACGATGACCGTCGTGCTGTGGGTCCTCGCCGTCCCGTCCCTGGCGCTGGGCGGATTCGCGTTCCGCCTGCTGCCCGACTGGTTCGACGGACGCGACCTCGGCCCCACCCTGACCACCTCCGTGCTCGGCACGGGCCTGGCACTGGTCGGCGGCATCGTCACCTACGCGGCCTGGCGGCACACCACCGCCCTCGCGGCCCGTGTCCCCCTGGGCGCCGTCGCGGCCCACCCCGAGGGCGACGCCGCCCAGGTCGAGGCGGAAGCCATCGCCACCCACAAGCCGGCCTACGGCGACATCGCCTACACCCCCGATCCCGCCGACCCGGGACGGCTGCTGCTCGGCCCCCTGCACCGCCACGCGGCCGCCGGCTTCCATCTGGACGCCGTGTACACGGTCCTCTTCGTCCGCCCGGTCCAGGCCGGAGCGAGCCTCGTCCGGTTCCTCGACCGCGAGGTCGTCGAGACCTACGTCCGTGGTGCGGGTGCGCTGCCCCGCTGGCTCGGCGCCGCCGTACGGCGTGCCCAGACCGGCAACGTCCAGACCTATGTGAGCGCGCTGCTCGCCGGCACCGTCGTCCTCGCGGTCGCCGCCGTCCTCGTCGCCACGGGAGCGTGAGCAGGCGTGATCGATATCAACGAGTCCGTGATGCAGTTCCTTCTGGCATTCATCGTCGTCGGCCCGCTCCTCGGCGCCGTCGCGGCTCTCCTGCCCGCTCCGCCCGGACTGAAGGGGAAGTCACCCGAGCAGGCCGTGCTCCGGCACGGCGTGACCGTGACCGGCGTGATCCTCATCGCCGCGATCGTCCTCGCGCTCGGCTTCGACCACGACCATCCCTCCAAGATGCAGGCCACGACCGACATCAGCTGGATCCCCGCACTCGACGTGCGCATCCACCTCGGCGTCGACGGCATCTCCCTCCCCCTTCTGGTCCTGACCGCGCTGCTGACCTTCCTCTGCGCGCTCTACTCGTACTTCAAGATGCCCGAAGGCCCCGCCCCGAAGGCCTTCGTCGCCCTGCTGCTCGTCCTCGAGGGCGGCACGCTCGCGACTTTCGCCGTACTGGACCTGCTGCTGTTCTTCCTCGCCTTCGAGATGGTCCTCATCCCGATGTACTTCCTCATCGCCCGCTGGGGCGGCGAGGACCGGAGCCGGGCAGCCTGGCGATTCATCCTCTACACGCTGCTCGGATCCGTGGTCATGCTGCTCGGCCTGCTCCTGATCGGGATCAAGGCGGGCACGTTCGACATGATGGCACTCGCCACTGACAACGGCCGGTCACTCACCGCATCCGTGCAGGTCATCGCCGTTCTGGCGATCGGGATCGGGCTCGCGGTGAAGACGCCGATGTGGCCGCTGCACAGCTGGCTGCCCGACGCGCACACCGCCGCCCCCACCGTCGGCTCGGTCCTCCTGGCCGGCGTGCTGCTCAAGATGGGTACGTACGGATTCGTCCGGATCCTGCTCCCCATCGCGCCGGACGGTTTCCGCACCTTCGCGCCCTACCTCGCCGCCCTCGCCGTCGTCGGCATCATCTACGGATCCCTGGCCTGCCTGGCCCTCGCCAAGCAAGGCGCGAAGGGCGACCTCAAGCGCCTCATCGCCTACTCCTCCGTCGGCCACATGGGCTTCGTCCTGCTCGGCATCGCCACGATGACCCCGACCGGCGTGAACGGCGCCCTGTTCGCCAACATCGCCCACGGCCTCATCACCGGCCTGCTCTTCTTCCTGGTCGGCGCCCTGAAGGACCGCACCGGCACCACCGACCTCGACACCCTCGCCGAGGAGACCGGCGCCGCCCTCTACGGCAAGGCCCCGCGCCTCGGCGGCCTGCTCGCGTTCGCCGCCGTCGCCTCGCTCGGCCTGCCGGGCCTGGCCGGTTTCTGGGGCGAGATGCTGGCCCTGTTCGGCGCGTTCCGACCCGCCGAAGGCCTCAACCGCGCGGCCTTCCTCACCTTCATGGCGATCGGCGCGTTCGGCACCCTGCTGACGGCCGCATACCTGCTGATCGTGGTCCGCCGGGTCTGCATGGGCGCCCTGCCCCAGGACGCCCCGACCCTCACCGACGTCCGTTCCTACGAGTTCGCCGCGTGGACCCCGCTCGTCATCCTCACCGTCGTCGCGGGCCTGTGGCCCAGGGCCCTCCTCGGCCTGAGCGACCCGGCCGTCCAGCAGCTCCTCGCAGGAGGCACCCGATGAGCTCCCCGGCCCAGCCACTGGCGGCGTCGCTGGTCCAGTCCGTCGACTGGCTCGCCATCGCTCCGCCCACCATCGCCGCGGTCGTCGGACTCGTCGTCCTGGTCGCCGACCTGTTCGTCGCCGAGCACCGCAAGGCCCTGCTCGGCTGGACGTCGGTGGCCGGCCTGGCCGCCGCCACGGCGATGCTGCTGCCCCTCCTCGACGGCGACCGCAACACCTTCTGCCTGACCGGCGACGCCGCCGTCTGCAGCTACACGGCCGACCGTTTCACCCTGGTCATCCAGTTCCTGGTCCTCGGCGGCGCCCTCCTCGCCGCCCTCCTGTCCGTCACCGCCCTGAAGGACGCCCGCAAGGACCTCCCCGAGGGCGAGTACTGGTTCCTGCTGCTGTCCTCCGCGGCTGGAGCCGCCCTGCTGCCCGCCTCCCGCGACCTCGCGACCCTGATCGTCGCCCTCGAGGTCGCCTCGCTGCCCGCCTTCGCGCTGGTCGGCCTCAGGTACGGCGACCGGAAGTCCTCAGAAGCGGCCCTGAAGTTCTTCCTGTCCTCGGTCACCGCGACGGCGGTCAGCCTGATGGGCATCAGCTTCGTGTACGCCACCACGGGCACCCTCTACCTCACCCAGGTCGCCGAACGCATCCAGCACGTCGACGGGCAGTTCCACACCCTCGCCCAGGCCGGTGTGGTCCTCACCCTCGTCGGTTTCGCCTTCAAGACGGCCGCCGTGCCCTTCCACTTCTGGGTGCCCGACACCTACGTCGGAGCGCCCCTGCCGATCGCGGCCTACCTGTCGGTCATCGGCAAGGCGGTCGGCTTCAGCGGCCTCATCCTCGTCACGGTCGTGGCCCTCCCCTCGTACGCCGACGTCTGGGGCCCCGCCCTGGCAGCCCTGGCCGCGCTCACCATGACCGTCGGCAACGTCGGCGCCCTGCGCCAGCAGGCCACGCGCGCGTACAGCGCGGTACGGCTGCTCGCCTGGTCCTCCGTCGGCCAGGCCGGCTACCTCCTGGTGCCGATCGCCGCCGCCGCGTACTCCGGGGACGCCGAGAAATCGATCGGCTCCACCGTCGCCTACGCCCTGATGTACGGCGCCGTGAACCTCGGAGCCTTCGCCGTGGCCGCGCTCGTCGGCCGGACGAAGGTCCTGAACCGAGTCGCCGACTACCGCGGCCTGTACGCCTCCAGCCCCCTGTCCGCGCTGCTCCTGGCGTTCTTCCTGCTCTGCCTCGCCGGACTGCCGCCGGGCATCATCGGTCTCTTCGCCAAGGTCACCGTCTTCTCCGCGGCCGTCGACGCCGGCCTCGGCTGGCTGGCCGTGGTCATGGCCGTCAACGTCGTCATCGCGCTGTTCTACTACCTCCAGTGGACGGCCCTGCTGTTCCGCGCACCCGAGGGGGAACCGGAGAAACACCGCGTTCCCGGCCCGGTCACCGCCGCGATCGCTCTGACCGGGGTCCTCGGCATCGCTCTGTCCGGCGCCCCCCAGCTGGTCCTGCGCTTCACCGACACCGGACTCTTCTGAAGCCCGTTCCGGGCAGGGCCGACCCTCACGAGAACCGACCGTTCACACCGTCCGCTTACACCGCGCGCGTGCGGGCACTCGCCCTCCCACGCGCGCGCCGTCTCCCCGTGCCGTCACCCCGGACGGCCCACACCGGCTGCCCCACGCACCAGGGAACTCGAACCTCCCGCCTGGCGTTGACCAGTACGGGACGGTCCACTGGACGTGACGACGCGGCACCAGTGGCACCGCAGACACAGCAAGCAAAGGTCCCCCTGCCGCACCACTAGGAGGGCGTACCGTGCACCGCCGGCACAACGGGCTCAGGACAGCGATCCTCCTGGGAGGACTGTCCGCACTCATCATCGTCATCGGCAGCTTCTTCGGCCGCATGGGGCTCGTCATCGCCGTCCTGGTAGCACTGGCCACCAACGCGTACGCGTACTGGAACAGCGACAAACTGGCACTGCGGGCGATGCGCGCCCGTCCGGTGAGCGAGTTCGAGGCTCCTGCGCTCTACCGCATGGTCCGCGAGCTCTCCACCCAGGCCCGACAGCCCATGCCACGCCTGTACATCTCCCCGACGGAAGCACCCAACGCCTTCGCCACGGGACGCAACCCACGCAACGCCGCCGTGTGCTGCACCGACGGCATCCTGCGGCTGCTGGACGAGCGGGAGCTGCGCGGCGTCATCGGTCACGAACTCAGCCACGTCTACAACCGCGACATCCTCATCTCGTCGGTCGCGGGCGCCCTCGCCTCAGTCATCATGTTCCTGGTCAACTTCGCCTGGCTGATCCCCATCGGACGCTCGGACGACGACGACGGCCCCGGTCTGCTCGGCATGCTGCTGATCATGATCCTCGGACCGCTGGCCGCCTCGATCATCCAACTCGCCATCAGCCGCTCCCGTGAGTACCAGGCGGATGCCTCCGGAGCCCAGCTCACCGGAGACCCGCTCGCCCTGGCCAGCGCCCTGCGCAAGCTCGAACTCGGCACGAAGCAGCTCCCGCTGCCGCCCGAACCGCGCATCGAGACCGCCAGCCACATGATGATCGCGAATCCGTTCCGGCCCGGTCAGGGCCTCTCGAAGATGTTCTCCACACACCCGCCGATGGCGGAACGCATCGCCCGGCTCGAGCAGATGGCAGGTGGGAACCAGTGAGGACCGTACTCAACGTCATATGGCTCGTCCTGAGCGGCTTCTGGCTGTTCCTCGCCTACATGCTCGCGGGCCTGCTGCTGTGCATCACCATCATCGGCATCCCGTTCGGCATCGCGGCCTTCCGGATCGGCGTCTACGCCCTGTGGCCCTTCGGGTACACGACGATCGAGCGCCACGACGCGGGCGCGCCCTCCTGCGTGGGGAACGTGCTGTGGCTCGTGCTCGCGGGCTGGTGGCTCGCCCTCGGCCACATCACCACCGGCATCGCCTTGTGCCTCACGATCATCGGTATCCCGCTGGGTATCGCCAACTTCAAGCTCATCCCGGTCTCGTTGTTCCCGCTCGGCCGCGACATCGTGCGGACGAACGAGCCGTTCGCGGTGCGCTGACGGAGGGAAACCGGCCCTCCGGTGTCCACAGGTCAGGGGTTATCCACAGGCCGGCCCGGTTGTCGGCGGCGGCCTGCATGATGAACCCATGACCGCGAACGAGCAGTTGCCGCCCCGAGTCACGGACGCGCCTTACAACCCGTCCACGGGAAAACACACTTCGAGCCCCTGGCCACCGGCCCAGGCACAGGGCCGCCCGCCCTAGCTCTTCCCCTACCGGCACAGGGTCGCGCCCGCCCCAGCCCTTCCCCTATCGGCACAGAGCCGGGCGCCCCAGCCCTTCCCCCACCGGCACAGAGCCGGCCGCCCTAGCCCTTCCCCGCCCCGCCCTGCATCCACCGCCGCGCCGCGTACGCAACCACTCCGACCGCCAGCACCCCCGCGCCCACCGCCACCGACATCCCGGGCAGCGAGAACGCCAGCACCACGCATCCGGCGAGTCCCACCGCGGGCACCACCCGTGCCGCCGGCGCCGAAGACAGCGTCCATGCCGACGCATTGGCCACGGCGTAGTACGCCAGCACACCGAAGGAGGAGAACCCGATCGCGCCCCGGACGTCCACCGTGGCGGCCAGGACCGCGACCACCGCACCCACGGCCAGCTCAGCCCGGTGCGGCACCTGGAACCGCGGATGCACGGAGGCCAGCACTCCCGGCAGATGCCGGTCCCGTGCCATGGCGAGCGTCGTCCGCGACACCCCCAGGATCAGCGCGAGCAGCGAGCCCAGTGCGGCCACCGCCGCACCGATCCGCACCACCGGCACCAGCCACGGCGCCCCCGCCGCGCGCACCGCGTCGGCCAGCGGCGCCGTCGCGTCCCCGAGACCATCCGGCCCCAGTACGGAAAGGACAGCCACCGCCACACACACGTAGATCACCAGCGCGATGCCCAGCGCCAGCGGAATCGCGCGCGGAATGGTGCGTACCGGATCCCGCACCTCCTCGCCGAGGGTCGCGATCCGGGCGTACCCGGCGAAGGCGAAGAACAGCAGACCGGCCGCCTGCAAGACCCCGTCGGCCCCGCCCGAGGCCCCGATGTCCAGCCGCCCGGCATCGGCCTCACCCGACGACAGGCACACCACCACCACGGAAGCGAGGACAGCCAGGACCAGCGCCACGATCAGCCGCGTCAGCCACGCGGACTTCTGGACACCGCCATAGTTCACCGCGGTCAGCACCACCACGGCCGCGACCGCCACCGCGTGCGCCTGCTCCGGCCAGACGTACGTCCCCACGGTGAGCGCCATCGCCGCACAGGAGGCCGTCTTCCCGACCACGAACGACCACCCGGCGAGATACCCCCAGAACCGGCCGAGCCGTTCCCTCCCGTACACATACGTGCCGCCCGAGGCCGGGTACAAGGCGGCGAGACGCGCCGACGACATGGCGTTGCAGTACGCGACCACGGCGGCGACGGCGAGGCCGAGGAGCAGCCCGGTGCCGGCGGCGCGCGCGGCCGGCGCGAGGGCGGCGAAGATCCCGGCTCCCACCATCGAGCCGAGTCCGATGACGACTGCGTCGCCCACGCCGAGGGTGCGGCGCAGGCCGGGACCGGAAGCTGTCATGAACCGCACCCTACTGATCAGCGCAACCGGTGGATGCGGGCGGAGCGTCCTCCCCACCAACACGGTGTGAATGTGCGTGGCGAGGAAGCCGCGCCCGGGACGCCGGACGAACGACGCATGGGCCCGGCCTGCCGAAGGCAAGATCACACGGCCGGGACGGTGCGGGCACAGCGTGAAAGGGCAGGTTCACGGCATGACCATCATCAGCTGGATCATCCTGGGACTGTTGGCCGGAGCCATCGCGAAGTTCCTGCTGCCCGGGCGCGACCCGGGCGGTCTCATCGGCACCACCCTGATCGGCATCGCTGGCGCGTTCATAGGCGGCTGGATATCGGCCCGCTGGATGGACCACCCGATCACCAAGGGCTTCTACGACGGTGCGACGTGGGCGGCGGCGGTCGGCGGATCGCTCGTCCTCCTGATCGCCTACCGCCTTCTGTTCGGCCACTCGCGCGACTGACCCCGCGTCCCGGTGCGTCCGCACGGCCGCCGGAAGACGCGACGAAGGGCGGGCACCGGTAGTGCCCACCCCTCTTGTATCCGTGCGGGCGGCAGCCCGGGGACAAGACCTACCGGTAGTTCACGAACTGCATCGCGAAGTCGAAGTCCTTGCCCTTCAGCAGGGTGATGACGGCCTGCAGATCGTCACGGCTCTTGGAGCTGACCCGCAGCTCCTCGCCCTGCACCTGCGCCTTCACGCCCTTGGGGCCCTCGTCACGGATGGTCTTCGCCACCTTCTTCGCGTTCTCCTGGGAGATGCCCTCCTTGATCGACGAGAAGATCTTGTACTCCTTGCCGGAGAGCTGGGGCTCGCCCGCGTCCAGGGCCTTCAGCGAGATGCCCCGCTTGATCAGCTTGGACTGGAAGACGTCGAGGATGGCCTTCACCCGGTCCTCGGAGTTCGCCTCCATGAGGATCTGCTCACCGGACCACGAGATCGAGGCACCCACGCCCTTGAAGTCGTAGCGCTGTGAGATCTCCTTGGCGGCCTGGTTGAGTGCGTTGTCGACCTCCTGCCGCTCGACCTTCGAGACGATGTCGAAACTGGAGTCGGCCATGTCCTGTGGCTCCTTGTATCAGGGTGCGTATCGTGCGTACCGGCGTATGCGGGCGGCCGCAGGGCCCGTTCGGGTCATGGGCCGCATCCGGACCAGCCTAGCCACCCGCGGCCGACGGAGCGCCGATCAATCGGGTGGCGAAGCACCCCTCGGCATCAGGTATTGTTTACGTCGTTGCCACGGAGCACCGCCGAAGAGCGGTTCGAAGGGCAGCAACCCCGGCGGTGTGCCCGAGCGGCCAAAGGGAGCAGACTGTAAATCTGCCGGCTCAGCCTTCCCAGGTTCGAATCCTGGCGCCGCCACACTGGGGAAGACCCCCTCAGATCAGGTAGTCACCTGATCTGAGGGGGTTTTTCGTTGTCCCGTCCTGGTGCTCCCATGAGGGACCGGGCGTGGACGCGTCCGACCTCGTACTACTCGCGCCCCGCCTCCGAGCGGCGTACGTCGCCCAGGTGAGCATGATCACTCCAGTTCGCCAGGTGGAGGGCATGGACGCGTCAGATACGCTGCCGCCTCTTGTAACGCCATCCTCCTGAAGAGGTGCAATGAAAACAGGCAGACGAACCGTCGCGGTGGCCACGCTCGTGGGGGCGCTGGGGCTCTCGGTGCTGAACGCGCCGGCCGCTCAGGCGGCGGACACCGGTATCACCGTGTCGGACATCGTCATCAACAACGGCAAGCCGATCGTCGTCGGCACGTCGAAGGTGGTGGAGCCGTCGATCAGCTTCGCCATCGCACTGCCCTCCGGCTACAGCACCGCGGACCCCTCCCGCTACGACGCCTACCCCTTCCTCTACCGGGGCAGCATCGAGACCGCGGCCGACACGGGTGAGAACTTCATCCAGCCGGGCAGCTACACCTGCTACGAGACCGACGCCAAGCACGCTCGCTGCGAGGGCGCCCTCTACATCGACCCGCACCCGAGCCAGGAGCACGTCGACTCCAACAGCGACGCCACGACCTGGAAGGTCGGCGTCTCACTGAAGCTGTGGAAGGCCGACGGCGGCCTCAAGACCGGCGAACTGGAGACGCGGTCCACCACCGCCCAGCTCAAGCGCGCGGCCAAGGCCACCACCAACGCCTCGCCGGAGCCCGTCACCAAGGGCAAGACAGTCACCGTCACCGGCAAACTGACCCGGGCGAACTGGAGCACCAAGAAGTACGACGCCTACAGCGGCCGTACGGTGAGCCTGCAATTCCGTGCCAAGGGCAGTGACACCTTCAAGACGGTCAAGAAGTCCACCACCAGCAGCACCGGGGGACTGAAGACCACGGTCACCGCATCCGTCGACGGCTCGTACCGCTGGGTCTATTACGGCAATTCCACGACCGGCGTCGCCACCAGTGCGGCCGACTACGTCGACGTGCGCTGACGTAGACAGCGACGGGTCGGGATCCCGCGCCCCGTCTCCCCAGGCCCCTGGACGTCCTGACCTGCCGTTACATCCACGCGGGGGGCGTCACGAAGGGGCCGAAAGCGTGGCGGAGGCAGGATTCCGGCCCGATGCGCAGTGAGACAAAAGCGTCGGCGGCACGGAGAAAGACCTCAGAGAAGAAGCGGCCGGCGCCCATAGGGAAAGGCAAGGGCTCATCAGCTCCTTGCCACTCTCAACGTATAGCGCAGGGGGGACCTTGCGGCAAGACCCCCTTGGTGCCGCAGAATCTTCGCTCCGAAGCCAGAAACGGGCGACATTGGGGTCTTCCTTGATCGATGTGGTCATCACCGGCGGTGGTCCGACCGGAATGATGCTGGCCGGGGAACTGCGGCTGCACGGCGTGCGGCGTGTGCTCGTGCTGGAGAGGGAGGCCGAACCGGCCGCGTACGTGCGCGCACTCGGTCTGCACGTGCGCAGCATCGAGGTGCTCGACCAGCGCGGTTTGCTGGAGCGCTTTCTCGCCGAGGGCACCAAGCACCCGCTCGGCGGCTTCTTCGCCGGCCTCGCCAAGCCGTCACCCGCGCGGCTGGACACCGCGCACGGGTACGTCCTCGGCATCCCGCAGCCCGCCACCGATCGTCTGCTCGCCGAGCACGCCACCGAACTCGGCGCCGAGATCCGGCGCGGCTGCGAACTGGTCGGGCTGACCCAGGACGACGACGGTGTGACGGCCCGACTCGCGGACGGCACACGGTTGCGCGCCCGCTATCTCATCGGATGTGACGGCGGTCGCAGCACGGTGCGGAAGCTGCTCGGCGTCGGCTTTCCCGGCGAGCCGTCCAGGGTCGAGACGCTGATGGGCGAGATGGAGGTGGCCGCGTCGCCGGAGGAACTGGCGGCCGTGATGGCGGAGGTTCGCAGGACCCACTTCCGGTTCGGCGCCATGCCGGTGCGGGACGGCGTGCATCGCGTCATCGTGCCCGCCGAGGGAGTGGCCGAGGACCGGACGGTCCCGCCGACCTTCGACGAGTTCAGGCAGCAGTTGCGGAAGTACGCCGGGACCGACCTCGGTGTGCACTCCCCGTGCTGGCTCTCCCGTTTCGGTGACGCCACCCGGCAGGCCGAGCGTTACCGCACGGGCCGCGTCCTGCTGGCCGGCGACGCCGCGCACATCCACCCGCCGACCGGTGGGCAGGGGCTCAACCTCGGCATCCAGGACGCGTTCAACCTCGGCTGGAAGCTGGCCGCCGAGCTGCGCGGCCGGGCTCCGGGGGGCCTGCTGGACAGTTACCACTCCGAACGCCACCCGGTGGCCGCCTCCGTCCTGGACAACACCCGTGCGCAGATGCACCTGCTGGCACCCGAGCCGGGGCCGCAGGCCGTGCGCCGACTGCTGGCGGAGCTGATGGACTTCGAGGAAGTGAACCGGTACCTGATCGAGAAGGTCACCGCGATCGACGTCCGCTACGACTGCGGCGAGGGCCACGAACTCCTCGGCAGGCGGCTGCGGGACGTGCGCTTGCAGCGGGGCCGCCTCTACGAGCGGATGCGCGACGGGCGAGGACTGCTGCTCGACCAGACTGGTGGCCGGCTCTCGGTGGCGGGCTGGTCGGACCGGGTCGGCCATGTCGTCGACGCCAGCGAGGACCTCGACGTGCCCGCGGTGCTGCTGCGACCGGACGGGCACGTGGCCTGGGTCGGCGACGACCAGCGGGAGCTACTCGACCGGCTGCCGAGGTGGTTCGGCCCGGCAACCGGCTGCACCGGCTGAACTGGCTGCACCGGCTGAACCAACAGAACTGGCTGCACCGGCTGCACCGCCTTCGTACGGCCGAAGCCCCGCAGGTCGTCGGGATTGGGGCATCCCCGCAACCCGACCCGCGCAACCCCACCCGCGTGCCCCAGCCCCCCCGGACCGTCTACTCGCCGTCGGCGTGGGCCAGTTCGATGTCGTAGTCGTCCACGCCTGGCGACAGCGCCGCAGGGGAGAGGCATGGCCGGCCCGCCCACGCGGCACACTGACCCCATGTCCTCCCGCCGCAGACTCTGCCCCGAGTGCCGCCGCGAGATCGCCGTCGTCGCCGGGCGGTACGCGCGCCACGACCCGCCCGGCGCCCGCGAGCACGGCGAACTCACCTCGTGCCCGGGCTCCCGCCGCCCGGCGCGCCCCGGCCCGGAACAACCGTCCCTGGACGGCTACACGGTCCCGGACTTCCCCGGCCAACTGCCCCTGTTCTAGAGCGCGCTCGGGCGGCTGACGGCGAACCTCAGTTCCCCGCAACCGACTTGACCGCCACCGACACCGGCGCCGACCCGCTGATCAGCTCCAGCGTGAGTCCGGCCGTGGCCGGGGTCTCCACCAGCTCCGCCAGTACGGCGGCCACGTCGTCGCGCGGGATCGGGCCGCGGCCTGTCCGGGCCTCCAACCGTACGAGGCCGGTTCCGGCGTCGTCGGTGAGCTGACCGGGGCGCAGGATCGTCCAGTCCAGGGCGTCCAGCCCGCGCACGTACGCGTCCGCCTCGCCCTTGGCGCGCAGATACACGTCGAAGATCTCGTCGCCCTGGTGGCGCGGGTCGGCGCCCATGGACGACACGATCACGAAGCGCCGCACCCCCGCGCTCACCGCAGCGTCCGCGAAGAGGACCGCCGCGGCCTTGTCCACCGTGTCCTTCCGGGTGGCCCCGCTGCCCGGGCCCGCGCCCGCCGCGAAGACCGCCGCGTCGGCGCCCCTGAGCTGCTCCGCGACCTCCTCCACGGACGCCGACTCCAGGTCGAGCACGACCGGTTCGGCACCGGCCTGCCGCAGGTCGTCGGCCTGTTCTGCCTTCCGGATGATCCCCGCTACCTCATCCCCGCGCGCGGCGAGCAGCCGCTCCAGCCGCAACGCGATCTGACCATGACCACCAGCGATGACAATGCGCATGCCTTCGACCGTACGCCTCGACAGCACCGTCCGCCGCACGACTCGAGCCCGCTCCGCCGCAACCCCTACGGCATCCCCCCACGCGTCCTACAGCACCTCACCCAGCCCACCCCCACCGCAGCCCCTACGGCATCCCGCCAACGCACCCCACCCAACCTCACCCCCTACGGCGCCTCACCCCGCCCCTGCCGCGGCAGCCCCAGCTCGACCGACGCCGCCGAGCTGCAGTACTCCCGCACCGCGCTGGTCCGCGCCACCACGCGCCCCTCGTGCACGACGATCCGGCTGTACGCCAGGGACAGCACCCCCGCGAGCCGTTCCCCGCGCACTGCGAGCAACTCGGCCGGAAAGCCCGCCTCCACCCGCACCACCGGCAGCCCCAGCACCGCCCGCGCCGAGGAGCTCACCGCCTCGTACGCCTCCTCGGGCGGCAGCCCATAGCGCGACGCCAGCAGGAAGGCCGCCTCCAGCGGGTCGCCGCGCCCCACCGGGTTGGACACGTCCCGCAGTGCCCCGCTCCCGGCGGCCACCCGCACCCCGGCCGCGCGCAGCAGCCGTACCGGAGCCGCCCCGCGCCGGTCCACGCCGCCGCAGCCGCCCTGCGGCAGGCACGCCACGGCCACCCCGGCCGCGGCGAGTTGGTCGGCCGCCCGCGAGGCCACCTCGGAGGGCAGCCGGCCGAGGTCGCCACACGGGCTGAGGGTCACCCCGGGGCGCAGCCCGCCCGCCATCGCCGCGAGCCGGGCCAGTCGGGCCGGGTCCCCGGCGTCCGTGTGCAGGTCGACGGGACAGCCGTGCTCGGAGGCCAGCTCCAGGACCGCCTCCACGTACCCCGTCGGATCGGGGTCGAGGTCCGGTCGGCCGCCCACCACCGAGGCGCCCATCTTCACCGCGTCCCGCAGCATCGCCAGCCCGTCCGCGCCGGCCACCCCGGTCAGCACCCGGGGCACCGCCACCGTCGTCAGCTCCACCAGCCCGCGCAGCGCCCGCCGCGCCTGCAGCACGGCCGCCAGAGCGCCGAGCCCTTGCACGTCCCCGATGCGCACATGTGCCCGCAGCGCCGTCGCACCGTGTCCGAGCTGGAGCAGTGCGGCCTCCGTCGCCCGGCGCTGGACGTCCTGCGGCTCGTAGGAGACGGGACCCCCGGTGTCGGCCGACAGGGCCGTGTCGGCATGGGCGTGCGGCTCGGCCGGAGCCGGCAGCAGCAGATAGCCGCTGAGGTCCACACGCGTCCCGCACGCGCGCGTGCCGCCCGCTCGCAGGCTTCCTGCCGTGCCGACCGCCTCGATGCGCCCGCCGCCCAGCCGTACGTCCACGGTCCTGCCGTCGGTGAGCCGCGCCCCGCACAGCAGCAGCGACGACGGGTCGGCCGGACCCGGCGAGGACGACGGTGGCGGTGGTGGCTGCGGCCGGCTGTCGGGCATCGCACTCCAGGGGCTCGGGCTGCACGGGAGGACGCGTGATCACGCAGAGTGAGACGAGCCTAGGGCGGCCCCACGCCCCCGGCCGGGAGGAGCGCAATAGTCGTACCGGCGTGGTCCGCCCGGATCGCCGGCGGCCCCCCCATGGGTCAGGAGGCGACCTGCCTGGGCCAGGGGGCGACCTCCATGGGCCAGGGGGCGCCCTGCGTGGGCCAGGAGGCACCCCTCCCACGGGTCAGGAGGCGACCCGCTCACGGACCGGAAGACGGTCCGCGCATGGGACGGGAGGCGTGCACGAGGCTGCCGGGAGGACGGGCCGGGCGTCCGGGGCGGGGGCCTCGAAACGGATTTGGGCGAACGGCGGGCGAGCGTGTAATGTCTTCATCGCTCGCCCCAATAGCTCAGTCGGCAGAGCGTCTCCATGGTAAGGAGAAGGTCAACGGTTCGATTCCGTTTTGGGGCTCTGGTGTGACTGGCTCCCGTCGCAAGGCGGGGTCCGGACCACATCAAAGCGGTGTAGCTCAGTCGGTAGAGCAAGCGGCTCATAATCGCTGTGTCACCGGTTCAAGTCCGGTCACCGCTACTCACAGTAGCCGATTGCGGGGTCGGTCCTTCGATCGGCTACTCTTTCTTGCGTTAAATAGTCCATCCGTTCGTCTTAGGAGCACTCACGTGGCTGCCACCGACGTCCGCCCGAAGATCACGCTGGCCTGCGTGGAGTGCAAGGAGCGGAACTACATCACCAAGAAGAACCGGCGTAACAACCCGGACCGTCTTGAGATGAAGAAGCACTGCCCGCGTTGCAACGCGCACACCGCGCACCGCGAGACGCGATAAATCAGGCTCGTACGCGAGGCCGTTCCCGAGTGATCGGGGGCGGCCTCGCGTCGTTGAGGTATCCGTACCGATCAGTAGAGCTACCAGGAGGTGCCGGGCCATGGCGCTCGACCAGTCCTTCGTGGGGCGGACGTACCCGCCCACCGCGCCGTACGAGGTGGGCCGGGAGAAGATCCGTGAGTTCGCCGAGGCGGTCGGGGACGCCAACCCGGCGTACACGGACGCGGAGGCCGCCAAGGCACTCGGTCACCCCGACGTGATCGCCCCGCCGACCTTCGTCTTCGCGATCACCTTCAAGGCCGCCGGAGAGGTCGTCCAAGACCCCCAGCTCGGCCTGGACTACAGCCGCGTCGTGCACGGCGACCAGAAGTTCGCCTACCGCCGCCCGGTCCGTGCCGGCGACCGGCTCTCGGTCACCTCGACCATCGAGGCGATCAAGTCCCTCGCGGGCAACGACATCGTCGACATCCGCGGCGAGGTGCACGACGAGGCCGGCGAGCACGTCGTGACCGCCTGGACCAAGCTCGTGGCCCGCGCGGCCGAGGAGGCGTGAGCGACCCCATGACCGCGAAGATCTCCTACGCCGACGTCGAGGTCGGCACCGAACTGCCCGCGCAGACCTTCCCCGTGACCCGCGCGACCCTCGTGCAGTACGCGGGTGCCTCCGGCGACTTCAACCCGATCCACTGGAACGAGAAGTTCGCCAAGGAGGTCGGCCTGCCGGACGTGATCGCGCACGGCATGTTCACCATGGCCGAGGCGATCCGGGTGGTCACCGACTGGGCCGGAGACCCGGGCGCGGTCGTCGAGTACGGCGTCCGCTTCACCAAGCCGGTCGTCGTCCCGAACGACGACCAGGGCGCCGTGATCGAGGTGGTCGGCAAGGTCGCCGCCAAGCTCGACGACAACACCGTCCGCGTGGACCTGACGGCGACCAGCGCCGGACAGAAGGTGCTGGGCATGTCCCGGGCGGTCGTCCGACTGGCCTGAGCCGGCCGCGACATCACGTAAGGGGCGCTCACCACGGTGGGGCGCCCCTTACACATGGGCCCGGCCAACTCCGCACGCATGATCGGGCAGACCACTCCTTGACATAGTTAGTGATTGAGCACTAACTTCATTTCCATGGCAAGGATGAGTGCGGAAGAGCGGCGCGAGAGCGTCATCCGGGCCGCGACGACCGAGTTCGCCCGCGGTGGTTACCACGGCACCTCGACCGAGGCGATCGCCCGCCGGGTCGGCGTCTCGCAGCCCTACCTCTTTCGGCTCTTCCCGGGCAAGAAGGCGATCTTCCTGGCGGCGGCCGAGCGGTGCGTCGAGGACACCATCCGGATGTTCGCGGAGGCGGCCGAAGGGCTGGAGGGTGAGGAAGCCCGCCACGCCATGGGTGCCGCGTACGTCGAGACCATCTCCGAACAGCCCGAGCGGCTGATGATGCAGATGCAGATGTACCTCGCCGTCGCGGCCGCCGAGGAGGAGGGCGACCGTGAGTTCGGCGAAGCCGTCCGCACGGGCTGGATGCGGCTGTGGGACACCATCCACCTGCCGCTGGGCGCCGACGCCCACGAGACGACGACCTTCCTGGCCCAGGGCATGCTCATCAACTGCCTGGTGGCCATGGGTTTCCCGGCCGATCACCGGGTCTGGGCAGGACTGGGTGTGCCGGGTTCCGACAGCTGACACAACAGGGCCAGGAGGCAGACCGTTTTCATGACCTCGAAAGTTAGTAATCAATAACTAATCGATCACGGCACACACTCCATGGGGGAGCGATGTCACAGCAGACCGCACGTCGCGGGGGAGCCGCCTGGGCCCTCGTCATCACCAGCGTCGCCGGATTCATGGCGGCCCTCGACAACCTCGTCGTCACCACCGCCCTGCCCTCCATCCGCAATGACCTCGGCGGCGGACTGCACGACCTGGAATGGACCGTGAGCGCCTACACGCTCACCTTCGCCGTCCTGCTGATGTTCGGCGCGGCCCTCGGCGACCGCTTCGGCCGTCGGCGGCTCTTCATCGCGGGCATCACCGTCTTCACCGGCGCCTCGGCCGCCGCCGCGATGGCGCCCGGCATCGACTCGCTCATCGCCGCCCGCGCCGTCCAGGGCGCCGGCGCGGCGGTGATGATGCCGCTGACGCTCACCCTGCTGACCGCCGCCGTGCCCGTCGCCAAGCGCGGCATGGCCTACGGCATCTGGGGCGCCGTCAACGGACTCGCCGTCGCCTCCGGGCCGCTCGTCGGCGGCAGCCTCACCGAACACATCTCCTGGCAGTGGATCTTCTGGCTGAACGTCCCGCTCGGCCTGGCCCTGCTGCCCCTCGCCCGCCTCCGCCTCGCCGAGTCCCACGGCACGGGAGCCCCACTCGACGTCCCCGGCACCCTGCTCGCCAGCGGCGGCCTCTTCGGCATCGTCTACGGCCTGGTCCGCGGCCCCGCCGACGGCTGGACCACGTCCCTCGTGCTGACCGGGCTGTTCGCGGGCGGGGCCCTGCTCGTCGGCTTCATCCTCTACAGCACCCGCGCCAAGAACCCCATGCTCCCGATGCGGCTGTTCCGCTCCCGGGCCTTCGCCGGCATCAACGCGGCGAGCCTGCTGATGTTCCTCGGCATGTTCGGCTCGATCTTCCTGCTCAGCCAGTACATGCAGGGCGTACTCGGCTACTCGCCCACCGAGGCGGGCCTGAGGATGCTGCCCTGGACCGGCATGCCGATGCTGGTCGCCCCGATCGCCGGCATCCTGGCCGACCGCATCGGCGGCCGCCCGGTCGTCGCGGCGGGCCTGTTCCTGCAGTCCCTGGGCCTCGGCTACATGGCGGTGGTGGCCACGGTCGACGCCTCCTACACGGTCCAGCTGCCCGCCCTGATCATCAGCGGCATCGGCATGGCACTGTTCTTCGCCCCCGCCTCGCACCTGGTGATGTCCAGCGTCCGTCCCACGGAGCAGGGCATCGCCTCCGGCGCCAACAACGCCCTGCGCGAGGTCGGCGGGGCGCTCGGCATCGCGGTCATGGCCTCGATCTTCGCCGCCCAGGGCGGCTACGAGACCGGCCAGACCTTCGTCGACGGCATGCGGCCCGCCCTGGTCACGGGCTCCGCGGTGGTCGCCGTCGCCGGCATCGCCGCCCTGCTGATCCCGACCCGGCGGCGCACCGAAGAGCAGTCCGCCCCGGCCGAACCGGCACCGGTCCTGGAAACGGCTGCCCACTGATCCCGCCGGACCCCGACAAGGAGACGTGGCATGCCCACCCTTCCCTGGACCGTCCCGAACACCCCGCCCCACGGCACCGAGGTGTACGTCTTCGCCTCCCGCTTCGAGACCCGGACATTGTGGGGAGCCCTGAGGTTCCTCGCCGGGACGCCCGCCGTCTGGCGGCAGATCCGCCGCAGCCCCGGCGCCTACGGAGCCACCCTGAAGGCCGCGCCCCTGAAGCGCACCTTCTGGACCCTGTCCGCCTGGGAGTCCAAGGACGCCCTGCACGCCTTCGCCCGCTCGGGCACCCACGGCCCGGCCTCCAGGGGCCTGGCCCCGCAGATGAAGGACTCGGCGTACACCACCTGGCAGGCGAGCAGCGACGACCTCCCCCTCTCCTGGTCCGAGGCGCTCCGCCGCCTGCCCTGACCACCACCACGCGTGCGTGCGGCCCCCTTCCCTCCCGGAAGGGGGCCGCACCCAGGCGTGCCCGACGCCGTCGGTGCCGTCTCGTACGCTTGGGCCCGTGCAGGAACTCCACGACGCCCCCCTCGCCCCGCTGACGACCTTCCGCCTGGGCGGCCCCGCGACCCGGCTGATCACCGCCACGACGGACGACGAGGTGATCGCCGCCGTCCGCGAAGCCGACGAGACGGGCACCCCGCTGCTGCTCATCGGCGGTGGCTCGAACCTGGTCATCGGCGACAAGGGCTTCGACGGCACCGCCCTCCTGATCGCCACGAAGGGCTTCTCCCTCGACGGCACGAGCCTGGAGCTCGCGGCCGGCGAGATCTGGACCGACGCGGTCGCCCGCACGGTCGAGGCGGGCCTGGCCGGCATCGAGTGCCTGGCCGGCATCCCCGGCTCGGCGGGCGCGACGCCCATCCAGAACGTCGGGGCGTACGGCCAGGAGGTCTCCGCGACGATCACCGAGGTCGTCGCCTATGACCGCCGCACCGGCGAGACGGTCACGCTCTCCAACGAGGAGTGCGCCTTCTCCTACCGGCACAGCCGCTTCAAGTCGGACCCCGAGCGCTACGTCGTCCTGCGCGTCCGCTTCTCCCTGGAGGACGCCGAGGGCCTGTCCGCCCCCCTCCGGTACGCCGAGACGGCTCGCGCCCTCGGTGTGGAACCGGGCGACCGCGTGCCCCTCGCGCAGGCCCGCGAGACGGTGCTCAAGCTGCGCGCCGGCAAGGGCATGGTCCTGGACCCCGAGGACCACGACACCTGGTCGGCGGGCTCCTTCTTCACCAACCCGATCCTCACGGACACGGACTTCGAGACGTTCCGCGCACGGGTCCGCGACCGGCTCGGCGACGAGGCGGAGCCCCCGGCCTACCCCGCCGGCGAGGGCCGTACCAAGACCTCCGCGGCCTGGCTGATCGACAAGGCGGGCTTCACGAAGGGCTACGGCGAGGGACCGGCGCGCATCTCGACGAAGCACACGCTGGCGCTGACGAACCGGGGGAGTGCGACCACCGAGGATCTCCTCACCCTGGCCCGCGAGGTCGTGGCCGGAGTCCACGAGGCGTTCGGCATCACGCTGGTCAACGAGCCGGTGACGGTCGGAGTCAGCCTGTAGGTACGGCGGCGTCGGTCCGGAGGCCGGGTGGGTCCGCAACGCGCCCACCCGTGCCGCCCGCAGCGGCACGCATGCCCGCAGCCAGGGCGAGCCCCGACGCACCCGCACCCGCGTACGGCGAGAAGGGGACGTGTCGGGGGGTGTCCGCCCGCAGCGGTTGGCGCGTCAACGAACAGTCAGTCGGCGCGCAAGCCCATCGCGCCGTTCCGAGGACGGACACCCCCCGACGCGGCCCCGACCCCCACCCGGCGTCAGGCGCAGGCGGGACGCACCACCCGGCGTCAGGCGCAGGCGGGACGCACCACCCGGCGTCAGGCGCAGGCAGGACGCACCACCCAGCGTCAGGCGCAGGCGTACGGCGCGGCAGGGACCCAGCACCCGGCGTCAGGCGCGGGCACCCGCACCCGTGCTACGACGCCAGCCAGTCGTCCACCCCCGCCAGCAGCTTCGTCTTCACATCCTCCGGCGCCGCCGACCCCCGTACCGACTGCCGCGCCACCTCCGCCAGCTCCGCGTCCGTGAACCCGTGATGCCGCCGAGCGATCTCGTACTGCGCCGCCAACCGCGATCCGAACAGCAACGGATCATCCGCGCCCAGCGCCAACGGCACCCCCGCCTCGAACAACGTCCGCAGCGGCACGTCCTCCGGCTTCTCATACACCCCCAGCGCCACGTTCGACGCCGGACACACCTCGCACGTCACCTGCCGGTCCGCCAGTCGCTTCATCAGCCGCGGATCCTCCGCCGCCCGCACCCCGTGCCCCACCCGGTGCGCCCCCAGGTCGTCCAGACAGTCCCGCACCGACGACGGCCCGGCCAGCTCACCCCCGTGCGGCGCCGACAACAGCCCGGCCTCCCGGGCGATCCCGAACGCCCGGTCGAAGTCCCGCGCCATCCCCCGCCGCTCGTCGTTCGACAGCCCGAACCCGACGACCCCCCGGTCCGCGTACCGCGCCGCCAGCCGCGCCAGCGTCCGCGCATCCAGCGGGTGCTTCATCCGGTTCGCCGCGACCAGCACCCGCATCCCGAGCCCGGTCTCCCGCGACGTCGTCTCCACCGCGTCCAGGATGATCTCCAGCGCCGGGATCAGCCCGCCCAGCCGCGGCGCGTACGACGTCGGGTCGACCTGGATCTCCAGCCACCCCGACCCGTCCCGCAGGTCCTCCTCCGCGGCCTCCCGCACCAACCGCTGGATGTCCTCCGGCTTCCGCAGGCACGAGCGCGCCGCGTCGTACAGCCGCTGGAAGCGGAACCAGCCCCGTTCGTCCGTCGCCCGCAGTCTCGGCGGCTCCCCGCCGACCAGCGCCTCGGTCAGCGCGTCGGGCAGCCGCACCCCGTACTTGTCGGCCAGTTCCAGCACGGTCGAGGGCCGCATCGACCCGGTGAAGTGCAGGTGCAGATGGGCTTTCGGCAGCTCAGAGACATCACGTTCACGCTCCATCCCAGGATCCTGCCGTACGTCTCAGCCGTCCCGGTAGCCGTTTCCCCTTTAGTGGTCTTGCTCGCACAAACAAATGGGGCACATACCGGAACCGGTATGTGCCCCAGACCAGACGCAGGCGTCAGTCCCTGGCCTCCGCCAGCAGCTTCTGGATCCGGCTCACACCCTGGACCAGGTCCTCGTCACCCAGCGCGTAGGACAGCCGCAGATAACCGGGCGTGCCGAACGCCTCACCCGGCACCACCGCGACCTCGGACTCCTCCAGGATCAGCGCGGCCAGCTCGACCGTGTCCTTGGGCCGCCGGCCCCGGATCTCCTTGCCGACCAGCGCCTTCACCGACGGGTACGCGTAGAACGCGCCCTCCGGCTCCGGGCATACCACGCCGTCGATCTCGTTCAGCATCCGCACGATGGTCTTGCGGCGCCGGTCGAAGGCCTCGCGCATCTTCGCCACGGCGTCCAGGTCACCGGCGACGGCGGCCAGCGCGGCGGCCTGGGCGACGTTGGACACGTTGGACGTGGCGTGCGACTGGAGGTTCGTCGCGGCCTTGACGACGTCCTTCGGGCCGATGATCCACCCCACGCGCCAGCCGGTCATCGCGTACGTCTTCGCGACACCGTTCACCACGACGCACTTGTCGCGCAGCTCGGGCAGCACCGCCGGCAGCGACACCGCGCTCGCGTCGCCGTAGACCAGGTGCTCGTAGATCTCGTCGGTCATCACCCACAGGCCGTGCTCGACGGCCCAGCGGCCGATCGCCTCGGTCTCCTGCTCGCTGTAGACCGCGCCGGTCGGGTTCGACGGGGAGACGAAGAGGACGACCTTCGTCTTCTCGGTGCGGGCCGCCTCCAGCTGCTCGACGGACACCCGGTAGCCGGTCGTCTCGTCGGCGACGACCTCCACCGGGACACCCCCGGCCAGCCGGATCGACTCCGGGTAGGTCGTCCAGTACGGCGCGGGGACGATGACCTCGTCGCCCGGGTCGAGGATCGCGGCGAAGGCCTCGTAGATGGCCTGCTTGCCGCCGTTGGTGACGAGGATCTCCGAGACGTCCGGCTCGTAGCCCGAGTCGCGCAGCGTCTTCGCGGCGATCGCGGCCTTCAGCTCGGGGAGGCCGCCGGCCGGCGTGTAGCGGTGGAACTTCGGGTTCTTGCAGGCCTCGATCGCGGCCTCGACGATGTAGTCCGGGGTCGGGAAGTCGGGCTCACCGGCGCCGAAGCCGATCACCGGCCGCCCGGCGGCCTTGAGGGCCTTGGCCTTGGCGTCCACGGCGAGGGTGGCGGACTCGGAGATCGCGCCGACTCGGGCGGAGACCCGGCGCTCGGTGGGAGGGGTTGCAGCGCTCATGGGCCCCATCGTTCCAGACCGGAAACGCGCGCGGCACGGGGGTTTCACAGACTGAACAACGTCGGGCAAACCCTTGAACAACCGTGCGGATCGCCCGCTCGGCCTGCGCGATCTTCAACTGATTCACGTCAGTCCGGTCCCCGCCCGCGAGGCGATCTTCCGCCAACGAGCCCTCCCGCGGGCCCTTTCTGTTCGACGACCGGCCGCGGAGCACGTACACTCTCACCTCGTTGGCCTTCCGCAGGCCGCGCCCGTTCGGTGCACACCAAGCATCCGGATGGATGCGGTACGTTGGGGGACACACAAAGGGTCGTAGCTCAATTGGTAGAGCACTGGTCTCCAAAACCAGCGGTTGGGGGTTCAAGTCCCTCCGGCCCTGCTACACACACCTTCGCCAGGATGTGTGCGCATGTACGTACAGCAATGCACCGCCGTGCGGCTCAGACCGGGCGCGGCACGGCCACGACCCGGAATCAGGTGAGGACGAGTGACGGACGCCGTGGGCTCCATCGACATGCCTGATGCCCAGGACGAGGCGCCGGAGTCCAAGAAGACCCGCAAGGGCGGCAAGCGCGGCAAGAAGGGCCCGCTCAAGCGGCTCGCCCTCTTCTACCGCCAGATCGTCGCAGAGCTGCGCAAGGTCGTCTGGCCGACCCGCAACCAGCTGACGACCTACACGACCGTGGTGATCATCTTTGTCGTCATCATGATCGGCCTGGTCACCGTGATTGACTATGGGCTCAGCAACGCCGCGAAGTACGTGTTCGGCTGAGCAGTCCGCGAAGAGCGCCGAGGTACCCGGCGCTCCTTTCGCATGTTCCACCCCTATGTATCCAGGAAGAAGCAGCCACCGTGTCTGACCCGAACGTGAACGACGCCATCGAGCCGGTCGAGTCCGTCGAGGACGAGCTCGACATCGTCGAGGGCGCGGACAGCGAGGACACCGAGGCCTCCGCCGAGGTCGAGGCTGCCGACGCCGTCGCGGACGACGCCGCCGAGGCGGAGACCGAGGACGCCGAAGAGGCCGCGGAAGAACTCGAGGAAGAGCCCGAGGACGACCGCGACCCGATCGAGAAGCTCCGCGATGAACTGCGGGTCCTGCCCGGCGAGTGGTACGTCATCCACACCTACGCCGGCTACGAGAACCGCGTGAAGACCAACCTCGAGCAGCGCGCCGTCTCGCTGAACGTCGAGGACTACATCTTCCAGGCCGAGGTGCCGCAGGAAGAGGTCGTCCAGATCAAGAACGGCGACCGCAAGACGATCAAGCAGAACAAGCTTCCGGGCTACGTCCTGGTCCGCATGGACCTGACGAACGAGTCCTGGGGCGTCGTCCGCAACACCCCCGGCGTCACCGGCTTCGTGGGCAACGCCTACGACCCGTACCCGCTGACCCTGGACGAGATCGTCAAGATGCTCGCCCCCGAGGCCGAGGAGAAGGCGGCCCGCGACGCCGCCGAGGCCGAGGGCAAGCCGGCCCCGCAGCGCAAGGTCGAGGTCCAGGTGCTGGACTTCGAGGTCGGCGACTCGGTCACCGTCACCGACGGTCCGTTCGCCACGCTGCAGGCGACCATCAACGAGATCAACCCCGACTCGAAGAAGGTCAAGGGCCTCGTCGAGATCTTCGGCCGCGAGACGCCGGTCGAGCTCTCCTTCGACCAGATCCAGAAGAACTGACTTCCGGACTCACCGCTTCCGCGCAGGTCAGGCGATCGCTCCGGCGCTTGCCTGACCTGCTCGGTTTTCAGCCGCGCATCCATACCCGTTATCGTTGTGCGGTATGCCTGCATCCGGGTGGTCCCCGGGCGTGGGCAGGACCCGAATCGAAAGGACCCGGAGAGCTATGCCTCCCAAGAAGAAGAAGGTCACGGGGCTCATCAAGCTCCAGATCCAGGCCGGTGCCGCCAACCCGGCCCCGCCGGTCGGCCCCGCGCTGGGTCAGCACGGCGTGAACATCATGGAGTTCTGCAAGGCCTACAACGCCGCGACCGAGTCGCAGCGTGGCTGGGTGATCCCGGTGGAGATCACGGTCTACGAGGACCGTTCCTTCACCTTCATCACCAAGACGCCGCCGGCCGCGAAGATGATCCTGAAGGCCGCGGGCATCGAGAAGGGCTCCGGCGAGCCGCACAAGACCAAGGTCGCGAAGATCACGCGTGACCAGGTCCGTGAGATCGCCACGACCAAGATGCCCGACCTCAACGCCAACGACCTGGACGCCGCCGAGAAGATCATCGCCGGCACCGCCCGTTCCATGGGCGTCACGGTCGAGGGCTGAGCCCCAACCACCACCAGCAGTAGTGGCGGGGCCTGCTCGGCCCGGACCACGACTCCTAAGAATCCACAGGAGCAGTAGTGAGCAAGCGCAGCAAGTCCCTTCGCGCTGCGGACGCCAAGGTCGACCGGGAGAAGCTCTACGCCCCGCTCGAGGCCGTCCGTCTCGCCAAGGAGACCTCCACGACCAAGTTCGACGGCACCGTCGAGGTCGCCTTCCGCCTGGGTGTCGACCCGCGCAAGGCCGACCAGATGGTCCGTGGCACCGTGAACCTTCCGCACGGCACCGGTAAGACCGCCCGGGTCCTGGTCTTCGCGACCGGTGACCGTGCCGAGGCCGCGCGTGCCGCGGGCGCCGACATCGTCGGCGCCGACGAGCTGATCGACGAGGTGTCGAAGGGCCGTCTGGACTTCGACGCCGTCGTCGCCACCCCGGACCTCATGGGCAAGGTCGGCCGCCTCGGCCGCGTGCTCGGTCCGCGTGGTCTGATGCCGAACCCGAAGACCGGCACCGTCACCCCCGACGTCGCCAAGGCCGTCACCGAGATCAAGGGCGGCAAGATCGAGTTCCGTGTCGACAAGCACGCGAACCTGCACTTCATCATCGGCAAGACGTCGTTCGACGACACCAAGCTGGTGGAGAACTACGGCGCGGCTCTGGAGGAGATCCTCCGTCTGAAGCCGTCCGCCGCCAAGGGTCGCTACATCAAGAAGGCCGCCATCAGCACCACGATGGGCCCCGGCATTCCGGTCGACTCCAACCGCACCCGCAACCTCCTCGTCGAGGAGGACCCGGCTGCGGTCTGAGCCTGAGGCTCACCCAACCGGTCACGGGCCCCGCACCTCTTACAGGTGCGGGGCCCGTTCCCTTTTCCGGTACGTACGCCGGTGGCCTGGGTTAACGTGCGGGAACCGGATGGGATCGGGGGGGACGTATGCAGGGCACGACCGTGCGCCGGGTGGGCCTGGTGCTCGCGATGACCACACTGACGGGGGTGACCGCCTGCACGTCCCAGGACTCCTCCGACAGTCCCGGCCGGGACGACCGCGCCGCCCGTGGCCGGGCCCTGGCCGCCCTGCGCTCCGCCGAGCGCGCCACCGACTCGGCCCGCTCCGCCCGGGTCGAGTCCACGACGACCATGGGCTCGCTGATGTCCATGACGGCCGACGGCACCCTCGGCTGGAGCGAGGGCATCACCGGCACCCTCACCATCAGGTACACCGGCGGCACCGTCGCCGACACCATGCGCCGGCTCGGCACCACGTCGATGGAGGCCCGCTACCTGCCCGAGGCGTACTACGCGCGGCTGGGCGAGAAGTTCGCCGAGCAGACCGGCGGCAAGCGCTGGATCCGGTACGCGTACGAGGACCTCGACGCCCTCGCCGGCGGCTCCGGTGCCCACCTCGGCGACCAGATGCGCAGCACCACGCCCAACCAGTCCGTGAAGCTGCTGCTGTCCTCCGGCGACGTCAGGAAGGTCGGCGAGGAGACCGTCCGCGGCCGGACCGCGACGCACTGGTCCGGCACGGTGGCGGCCGCCGACGTCACCGACGCCGCCCTGCGCAAGCAGCTCGCCGAGGCCGGTGTCACCACCGAGACCGTCGACATCTGGGTCGACCGGCGGAACCTGCTGATCAAGAAGGTCGAGAAGGCGCGGACGACCACCGGTCGGCTGACCCAGACCGCGCACTACGCCGACTACGGCGCGCCGGTCCGGGCCGAGCGGCCCCCGGCGTCCGACACCGGCGACTTCGAGGATCTGGTGCGCAAGCAGTCCGTCGCGCCCTGACCCGGCGTCGAATTCGGATAGATCACGTGTGCCCCACTGGGATAGGCTCGCCGCCTTGCTGTGAAGCGAGCATGTATTCCTTGGGGGGAATCGATGAGGACATCCATACCTGCCGCCGGCGCGTGCGCCCTGCTTCTCGCCGCCGGTGCCGTCGGCTGCGGATCCGAGAAGTCGCCGGAGATGACGCCCGCCGCGGCCGTCGCCAAGGCGGCGAAGAACACGGAGGACATCACGTCCCTCCAGTACCGCATGAAGGGCACGGTCCCGGAGTCGGGCCGCGTCGAGGGTGAGGCGTCCATGCGCCTCAAGCCCACGATCGCCATGAGCATGAAGATGCAGGCGCCCGATCAGGCCGCCGGTGAGTCCGTGGAGATCCGTCTCGTCGACAAGGCCATGTATCTCGGTGGGGGAGCCGAGATGGCCAAGGAGATGGACGGCAAGAAGTGGCTGAAGTTCGATCTCTCCGGCTCCGACGCGGCCAAGGAGATCGACAAGATGGGGTCGCCGACCCAGGCCGAACAGAACCCGGCGGCCGAGTCCACCTTCCTCACGGGCGCCAAGGACGTGAAGAAGGTCGGCAGCGAGGAGGTCGAGGGCGTCGAGACCACCCACTACTCGGGCACGGTCACCCTGGACGACCTGCGCGCCTCGCTCAAGGACGAGAAGGCGGAGACCCGCAAGCAGCGCGAGAAGAGCATCAAGCAGTACGAGAAGCTCGGCATCGACAAGTTCACGATGGACATGTGGGTCGACGGCGAGGACCACACCAAGCAGTTCCGCATGAAGGGCCAGGCCGACAAGGGTCCGATGGACATGACCATCACCTTCCTCGACTACAACAAGCCGGTCACCGTCACGGCCCCGCCGGCCAAGGACGTCGCGGACCTGAGCGAGATGTTCAAGGAGCTGGACGAGGGCTGAACCGCCCCGCGCTGATCAGCCGTACGGGCGGATTTGCTTGACGGCGATCCGTTCCCGTACTCTCCTACAGAAGCCAAAGACCGCTGGTCGTTTACCGCGCGCTCATCAGAGGGCGCGGTGGCCGAAGGATCCGCTGAAACGGCGGACGGCCCGCGCAGGTGACACAGGAGAAGCTCCCGGAGCGCGCCGCCTCGTGCGTGCGTGAAGCCGGTCGAGCTACGCCCCGTGCGCTTGCGCCGGGGCGTTTCGTTTTCCCCAGTCCTCCTTCGGGTCCGCGCGGTCCGAATCACCCGGAAGGAGGCCGAGGCTCATGGCGAGGCCTGACAAGGTCGATGCCGTCGAGGAGATGCGGGACAAGTTCCGCAACTCCAACGCTGCTGTCGTTACCGCGTACACCGGTCTCACCGTCGCGCAGCTCCAGCAGCTGCGTCGTTCACTCGGTGAGAACGCTCAGTACCGTGTGGCGAAGAACACGCTGACCAAGATTGCGGCCAACGAGGCCGGGATCACGACGCTGGACGACCTCTTTGCGGGTTCGTCGGCCGTCGCCTTCGTGACCGGTGACCCGGTCGAGGCGGCGAAGGGTCTCCGTGACTTCGCCAAGGACAACCCCAACCTCGTCATCAAGGGCGGCGTCCTTGACGGCAAGGCGTTGTCCGCCGATGAGATCAAGAAGCTTGCGGACCTCGAGTCCCGCGAGGTTCTGCTCTCCAAGCTGGCCGGTGCCTTCAAGGCGAAGCAGTCCCAGGCTGCCTCCGTCTTCCAGGCGCTGCCGTCGAAGCTCGTCCGCACCGTGGACGCGCTCCGTGCCAAGCAGGACGAGCAGGGCGGTGCCGAGTAACTCGGCTCGCATCCCGGCCGCCGCTGCCTGAACGCGGCGACCGTAGCGGGCCAGTAGTACGCCCGCCTCACATGTACATCCGGCACCTGCCGAATTAGTGGAAGGACCGCCATCATGGCGAAGCTCAGCCAGGAAGACCTGCTCGCGCAGTTCGAGGAGATGACCCTCATCGAGCTCTCCGAGTTCGTGAAGGCGTTCGAGGAGAAGTTCGACGTCACCGCCGCCGCTGCCGCGCCGGTCGTCGTCGCCGGTGGTGCCGCTGGTGGCGCCGCTGCCGAGGCCGCTGAGGAGCAGGACGAGTTCGACGTCATCCTCACCGGTGCCGGCGACAAGAAGATCCAGGTCATCAAGGTCGTGCGTGAGCTGACCTCCCTGGGTCTGAAGGAGGCCAAGGACCTCGTGGACGGCGCCCCGAAGCCCGTTCTCGAGAAGGTCGCCAAGGACGCCGCCGAGAAGGCCGCCGAGTCCCTCAAGGGCGCCGGCGCCTCCGTCGAGGTCAAGTAAGACCTTCCGGATCCGTCAGGATCCACGGCACGTCCCGCTGGACGTGTAACGCGTAAGCGCGGAAGAGCGATCATCCATCCGGGTGGTCGCTCTTCGGCGTTCTCGGGGGCGGGCCACGGTTGCCTTGAAGCCCCGGTGACGGGGGGTATGGTGATCTTCGTCGTGTCTCCGGGCGGCCCCGGATCGGGCAGAGGGGCCTTGACGAACCGCACGCAGCGCGCAATTCTCAGGACGCGTCGTCACAGGATCCGAATCCGAGGCATGGATCGGCGACGAAGAGGGCAGTATCAACGTGCGTTGAGGGCAGCGCCTTGTCGCAGGAGTGGAACAACGAGGGTGAACACGGGTTCCAGAACCCGCACTGGACATCAGTGTGCCAAGTGGCTACACTGACCCTTTGCGCTGCCTGTTAGCTGTCCCCTGCCCGTCACCAGGGGTCTGCCCTCGCCCGAGCATCGATGACAAGACATGCCTGACCTGGCCTTTCGGCCCCCACGGCACAGCTTGTCTCCATGTACGGGAGAGGGGCCGGTACGCGCGTAGTGAGTCCGAGCCCTCGGAAGGACCCCCTCTTGGCCGCCTCGCGCAACGCCTCGACCGCGAATACGAACAACGCCGCCAGCACTGCCCCGCTGCGCATCTCTTTTGCAAAGATCAAGGAGCCTCTTGAGGTTCCGAACCTGCTCGCGCTGCAGACCGAGAGCTTCGACTGGCTCCTCGGCAACACCGCTTGGCAGAGTCGGGTCGAGGAGGCTCTCGAGAACGGTCAGGACGTCCCCACCAAGTCCGGGCTCGAGGAGATCTTCGAGGAGATCTCCCCGATCGAGGACTTCAGCGGGTCGATGTCGCTGACCTTCCGCGACCACCGCTTCGAGCCGCCGAAGAACTCCATCGACGAGTGCAAGGAGCGCGACTTCACGTACGCGGCCCCGCTCTTCGTCACCGCTGAGTTCACGAACAACGAGACCGGCGAGATCAAGTCCCAGACGGTCTTCATGGGCGACTTCCCGCTCATGACGAACAAGGGCACCTTCGTCATCAACGGCACCGAGCGTGTCGTGGTGTCGCAGCTGGTCCGTTCGCCCGGTGTCTACTTCGACTCCTCCATCGACAAGACGTCCGACAAGGACATCTTCTCCGCCAAGATCATCCCGTCCCGGGGTGCCTGGCTGGAGATGGAGATCGACAAGCGCGACATGGTCGGTGTGCGCATCGACCGCAAGCGCAAGCAGTCCGTCACCGTCCTGCTCAAGGCGCTCGGCTGGACCACCGAGCAGATCCTCGAGGAGTTCGGCGAGTACGAGTCCATGCGCGCCACCCTGGAGAAGGACCACACCCAGGGCCAGGACGACGCGCTGCTCGACATCTACCGCAAGCTGCGTCCGGGCGAGCCCCCCACGCGTGAGGCCGCGCAGACGCTGCTCGAGAACCTCTACTTCAACCCCAAGCGCTACGACCTGGCCAAGGTCGGCCGCTACAAGGTCAACAAGAAGCTGGGTGCGGACGCTCCGCTCGACGCGGGCATCCTGACCGTCGAGGACATCATCTCGACCATCAAGTACCTGGTGAAGCTGCACGCGGGCGAGACCGAGACGGTCGGCGACAGCGGTACGAACATCGTCGTCGAGACCGACGACATCGACCACTTCGGCAACCGCCGCCTGCGCAGCGTCGGCGAGCTCATCCAGAACCAGGTCCGTACGGGCCTGGCGCGTATGGAGCGTGTCGTCCGCGAGCGGATGACGACCCAGGACGTCGAGGCGATCACGCCGCAGACCCTGATCAACATCCGGCCGGTCGTCGCCTCCATCAAGGAGTTCTTCGGCACCAGCCAGCTGTCGCAGTTCATGGACCAGAACAACCCGCTGTCGGGTCTCACCCACAAGCGCCGTCTGTCGGCGCTTGGCCCGGGTGGTCTCTCCCGTGAGCGGGCCGGCTTCGAGGTCCGTGACGTGCACCCCTCGCACTACGGCCGCATGTGCCCGATCGAGACGCCCGAAGGCCCGAACATCGGTCTGATCGGCTCGCTCGCCTCCTACGGCCGGGTCAACGCGTTCGGTTTCGTCGAGACCCCCTACCGCAAGGTGTTCGAGGGCCAGGTCACCGACGAGGTCGACTACCTGACCGCCGACGAGGAGGACCGCTTCGTCATCGCGCAGGCCAACGCGCCGCTCACCGACGACCTCCGCTTCGCCGAGGCGCGCGTGCTGGTCCGCCGCAAGGGCGGCGAGGTCGACTACGTCGGTGGCGAGGACGTGGACTACATGGACGTCTCGCCGCGCCAGATGGTGTCGGTCGCGACCGCCATGATCCCCTTCCTCGAGCACGACGACGCCAACCGTGCCCTCATGGGCGCGAACATGATGCGTCAGGCCGTGCCGCTGATTAAGTCCGAGGCGCCGCTCGTCGGCACCGGCATGGAGTACCGCTCCGCGGTCGACGCCGGCGACGTGGTCAAGGCCGAGAAGCCCGGTGTGGTCCAGGAGGTCTCCGCGGACTACATCACCACCGCCAACGACGACGGCACGTACATCACGTACCGCCTGGCCAAGTTCGCCCGCTCCAACCAGGGCACCTCGGTCAACCAGAAGGTCATCGTCAACGAGGGCGACCGGATCATCGAGGGCCAGGTCCTCGCCGACGGTCCGGCCACCCAGAACGGCGAGATGGCGCTGGGCAAGAACCTGCTCGTGGCGTTCATGCCGTGGGAGGGTCACAACTACGAGGACGCGATCATCCTGTCGCAGCGCCTCGTGCAGGACGACGTCCTCTCCTCGATCCACATCGAGGAGCACGAGGTCGACGCCCGTGACACCAAGCTCGGCCCCGAGGAGATCACCCGGGACATCCCGAACGTCTCCGAGGAGGTCCTCGCCGACCTCGACGAGCGCGGCATCATCCGCATCGGTGCCGAGGTCATCGCCGGAGACATCCTCGTCGGCAAGGTGACCCCCAAGGGTGAGACCGAGCTGACCCCCGAGGAGCGCCTGCTGCGCGCGATCTTCGGTGAGAAGGCCCGTGAGGTCCGTGACACCTCGCTGAAGGTGCCGCACGGCGAGACCGGCAAGGTCATCGGCGTCCGCGTCTTCGACCGCGAGGAGGGCGACGAGCTTCCCCCCGGTGTGAACCAGCTGGTGCGCGTCTACGTCGCGCAGAAGCGCAAGATCACCGACGGTGACAAGCTCGCCGGCCGTCACGGCAACAAGGGCGTCATCTCGAAGATCCTGCCGATCGAGGACATGCCGTTCCTGGAGGACGGCACCCCGGTCGACATCATCCTCAACCCGCTCGGTGTGCCGTCCCGAATGAACCCGGGACAGGTCCTGGAGATCCACCTCGGCTGGCTCGCCAGCCGCGGCTGGGACGTCTCCGGCCTCGCGGACGACTGGGCGCAGCGCCTGCAGGCCATCGAGGCCGACCAGGTCGCCCCGGGCACCAACGTCGCCACCCCCGTCTTCGACGGTGCGCGTGAGGACGAGCTGGCCGGTCTGCTCAACCACACCATCCCGAACCGCGACGGCGAGCGCATGGTGCTCCCGACCGGTAAGGCGCCGCTGTTCGACGGCCGTTCCGGCGAGCCGTTCCCGGAGCCGATCTCCGTCGGCTACATGTACATCCTCAAGCTGCACCACCTGGTCGACGACAAGCTGCACGCCCGGTCGACCGGTCCGTACTCGATGATCACCCAGCAGCCGCTGGGTGGTAAGGCCCAGTTCGGTGGCCAGCGCTTCGGTGAGATGGAGGTGTGGGCGCTGGAGGCTTACGGCGCCGCGTACGCCCTCCAGGAGCTGCTGACCATCAAGTCCGACGACGTCACCGGCCGAGTGAAGGTCTACGAGGCCATCGTCAAGGGCGAGAACATCCCCGAGCCCGGCATCCCCGAGTCCTTCAAGGTGCTCATCAAGGAGATGCAGTCCCTGTGCCTCAACGTGGAGGTGCTGTCCTCGGACGGCATGTCCATCGAGATGCGCGACACCGACGAGGACGTCTTCCGCGCTGCGGAGGAGCTTGGCATCGACCTGTCCCGGCGAGAGCCGAGCAGCGTCGAAGAGGTCTGACGGGAGTTCGGCGGCCTTCGTCATGAAGGCCGCCGGCCCCAGGACCCCCGTATCAGACCCCATGACTTACAACCCTGAGAGGGATTGACGCATAGTGCTCGACGTCAACTTCTTCGACGAGCTCCGGATCGGTCTGGCCACCGCTGACGACATCCGTCAGTGGAGCCACGGCGAGGTCAAGAAGCCCGAGACCATCAACTACCGCACCCTCAAGCCCGAAAAGGACGGACTCTTCTGCGAGAAGATCTTCGGTCCGACCCGGGACTGGGAGTGCTACTGCGGCAAGTACAAGCGCGTCCGCTTCAAGGGCATCATCTGTGAGCGCTGTGGCGTCGAGGTGACCCGCGCCAAGGTGCGCCGTGAGCGGATGGGCCACATCGAGCTGGCCGCGCCCGTCACGCACATCTGGTACTTCAAGGGTGTTCCGTCGCGTCTGGGCTACCTGCTCGACCTGGCGCCGAAGGACCTCGAGAAGGTCATCTACTTCGCGGCGTACATGATCACGTACGTCGACGAGGAGCGCCGTACGCGCGACCTGCCCTCGCTGGAGGCCCACGTCTCCGTCGAGCGCCAGCAGATCGAGCAGCGCCGCGACGCCGACCTGGAGGCCCGCGCCAAGAAGCTCGAGACCGACCTGGCCGAGCTGGAGGCCGAGGGCGCCAAGGCCGATGTGCGCCGCAAGGTGCGCGAGGGTGCCGAGCGCGAGATGAAGCAGCTGCGCGACCGTGCGCAGCGCGAGATCGACCGCCTCGACGAGGTGTGGAACCGCTTCAAGAACCTCAAGGTCCAGGACCTCGAGGGCGACGAGCTGCTCTACCGCGAGCTGCGTGACCGCTTCGGCACGTACTTCGACGGCTCGATGGGTGCCGCGGCGCTGCAGAAGCGCCTGGAGTCCTTCGACCTCGACGAGGAGGCCGAGAAGCTCCGCGAGATCATCCGCACCGGCAAGGGCCAGAAGAAGACCCGTGCGCTCAAGCGCCTGAAGGTCGTCTCGGCGTTCCTGCAGACCAGCAACAGCCCCAAGGGCATGGTGCTCGACTGCGTGCCGGTCATCCCGCCGGACCTGCGTCCGATGGTGCAGCTGGACGGTGGCCGCTTCGCGACCTCCGACCTGAACGACCTGTACCGCCGTGTGATCAACCGCAACAACCGCCTGAAGCGGCTTCTCGACCTCGGTGCGCCCGAGATCATCGTGAACAACGAGAAGCGCATGCTCCAGGAGGCCGTGGACGCGCTGTTCGACAACGGCCGCCGTGGCCGTCCGGTCACCGGTCCCGGTAACCGCCCGCTGAAGTCCCTCAGCGACATGCTGAAGGGCAAGCAGGGCCGCTTCCGTCAGAACCTGCTCGGTAAGCGTGTGGACTACTCCGCGCGTTCCGTGATCGTCGTCGGTCCGCAGCTGAAGCTGCACCAGTGCGGTCTGCCGAAGGCGATGGCGCTGGAGCTCTTCAAGCCGTTCGTGATGAAGCGCCTGGTCGACCTGAACCACGCGCAGAACATCAAGAGCGCCAAGCGCATGGTCGAGCGCGGCCGCACGGTCGTGTACGACGTGCTGGAAGAGGTCATCGCGGAGCACCCGGTTCTGCTGAACCGTGCGCCCACGCTGCACCGCCTCGGCATCCAGGCCTTCGAGCCGCAGCTGGTCGAGGGCAAGGCCATCCAGATCCACCCGCTCGTCTGCACCGCGTTCAACGCGGACTTCGACGGTGACCAGATGGCCGTGCACCTGCCGCTGTCCGCGGAGGCGCAGGCCGAGGCCCGCATCCTGATGCTGTCCTCGAACAACATCCTCAAGCCGGCCGACGGCCGCCCGGTGACGATGCCGACCCAGGACATGGTCCTCGGTCTGTTCTTCCTCACCACCGACGGCGAGATGCGCGACCTCAAGGGCGAGGGCCGTTCCTTCGCCTCGGTCGCCGAGGCGATCATGGCCTTCGACGCAGGCGAGCTGTCGCTCCAGTCGAAGATCGACGTCCGCTTCCCGGTCGGCACCATCCCGCCGCGTGGCTGGACCCCGCCGGCGCGTGAGGAGGGCGAGCCCGAGTGGCAGCAGGGTGACAGCTTCCGGCTGAACACCACCCTGGGCCGTGCGCTCTTCAACGAGCTGCTGCCCGAGGACTACCCGTTCGTCGACTACGAGGTCGGCAAGAAGCAGCTCTCCGAGATCGTCAACGACCTCGCCGAGCGCTACCCGAAGGTCATCGTGGCGGCGACGCTCGACAACCTGAAGGCGGCCGGCTTCTACTGGGCGACCCGCTCCGGCGTCACCGTGGCCATCTCCGATGTCGTCGTCCCCGAGGCGAAGAAGGAGATCGTCCGCGGGTACGAGGCGCAGGACGAGAAGGTCCAGAAGCAGTACGAGCGCGGTCTGATCACCAAGGACGAGCGCACGCAGGAGCTCATCGCGATCTGGACCAAGGCGACCAACGAGGTCGCCGAGGCGATGAACGACAACTTCCCGAAGACCAACCCGATCTTCATGATGGTGAACTCGGGTGCACGAGGCAACATGATGCAGATGCGTCAGATCGCCGGTATGCGTGGTCTGGTGTCGAACGCGAAGAACGAGACGATCCCGCGTCCGATCAAGGCGTCCTTCCGTGAGGGCCTGTCCGTGCTGGAGTACTTCATCTCCACGCACGGTGCCCGTAAGGGTCTGGCGGACACCGCTCTGCGTACCGCCGACTCGGGTTACCTCACCCGTCGTCTGGTCGACGTCTCCCAGGACGTCATCATCCGCGAGGAGGACTGCGGCACCGAGCGCGGTCTGCGCCTCAAGATCGCGGACCGGAACGCCGAGGGTGGTCTGGTCAAGACCGAGGACGTCGAGACGTCCGTGTACGCGCGCTGCCTCGCCGAGGACATCGTGGTCGACGGTCAGGTGCTGGCCCCGGCCGGCACCGACCTGGGCGACGTCCTCATCGAGGAGCTCGTGCAGCGCGGTGTCGAGGAGGTCAAGACCCGCTCGGTCCTGACCTGCGAGTCCGCCGTTGGCACCTGCGCGATGTGCTACGGCCGTTCGCTGGCCACCGGCAAGCTGGTCGACATCGGTGAGGCGGTCGGCATCATCGCCGCCCAGTCCATCGGTGAGCCCGGTACCCAGCTGACGATGCGTACCTTCCACACCGGTGGTGTGGCCGGTGACGACATCACCCAGGGTCTGCCGCGTGTCGTCGAGCTCTTCGAGGCCCGTACCCCGAAGGGTGTCGCCCCGATCTCCGAGGCCCAGGGCCGCGTGCGGATCGAGGAGACCGAGAAGACCAAGAAGATCGTCGTCACCCCGGACGACGGCAGCGACGAGACGGCGTTCCCGATCTCGAAGCGTGCCCGTCTCCTGGTCAGCGAGGGCGAGCACGTCGAGGTGGGCCAGAAGCTCACCGTGGGTGCCACCAACCCGCACGACGTGCTGCGCATCCTGGGCCAGCGTGCCGTCCAGGTCCACCTGGTCGGCGAGGTCCAGAAGGTCTACAACTCGCAGGGTGTGTCGATCCACGACAAGCACATCGAGATCATCATCCGGCAGATGCTGCGCCGCGTGACGATCATCGAGTCCGGCGACGCCGAGCTGCTGCCCGGTGAGCTGGTCGAGCGCTCGAAGTTCGAGCACGAGAACCGTCGTGTGGTCCAGGAGGGCGGTCACCCGGCTTCGGGTCGTCCGCAGCTCATGGGTATCACCAAGGCCTCGCTGGCGACGGAGTCCTGGCTGTCGGCCGCCTCCTTCCAGGAGACGACCCGAGTCCTGACGGACGCGGCGATCAACGCCAAGTCCGACAGCCTCATCGGCCTCAAGGAGAACGTCATCATCGGTAAGCTCATCCCGGCCGGTACGGGTCTGTCCCGCTACCGCAACATCCGGGTCGAGCCGACCGAGGAGGCCAAGGCCGCGATGTACTCGGCCGTCGGCTACGACGACATCGACTACTCGCCGTTCGGCACGGGCTCCGGCCAGGCCGTTCCGCTGGAGGACTACGACTACGGTCCGTACAACCAGTAAGCGAGTCGCTTGAGTCGAAGGGCGGCCACCCTGCGGGGTGGCCGCCCTTCGGCGTTCCCGGGCCGGGGACTCGTCGGCGTTCCCGGGCTGAGGGCCTCTTGGGCGTTCCCGGCTGGGGGACCGGGTGGGAAGCACCCGCTACGCAGCCTCACCGAGGCTTCGACGGGCGGGCGGGGCGACTCTGGGCGACCGAGGCACGTGCGCGTGTGGGAGGGCGTCTGGCGGCCGCCTGGCCGGATGCAGGGCCCCGCCCCCGGCGAACCGGTACCGGAGCTCCTGCTTCGGCGCGGCTGTCCGGGCTGATGCTGCGCCCCTCCCTGACGGGTCGGTGTCGTTGATCCTGCTGCGGCGGGCCGTCTGGCCGATAGCGGCGCCCTGTGGCCCACGCACCGGTGCCGGAACCGCCGCTTCGGCGCATCATGGAAGGACTCCGGCCACCGGGGAGGTGCTCCGTGTCGCAGCCGCACTATCCGTCCTGGCAGCCCTGGCAGGGCTCCGGTGCTCCGTCGATGCTCGCGTCGCACGCCGACCGGGAGCGGGCCGTGGACGTGCTCAGAGCCGGATACGGCGAGGGGCGGATGGAGCGGGGCGAGTTCGAGAAGCGGGTCGGGCGGGCGTACGCGGCGCGGACGGTGGGGGAGCTGGCGCTGCTCGTCGCGGACCTGCCGCAGGGGCCGCTGCCGCAGCCGGCCTCGGTCCTGCCCATGCCGGGGACGTTCCTGCCGGTGCCGCGGCCCCGGACCAACGGGAAGGCCGTCGCGGCCGGGGTGTGCGGGCTGCTGTGCGTGCCGACCATGGGGCTGACCGGCATTCCGGCCGTCGTGCTGGGGCATGTGGCCCGGGCCGAGATCCGCAGCCGGGGCGAGCTGGGGGACGGGCTCGCGCTGACCGGTCTGGTGCTCGGGTGGTTGTCCACGGCGGCTTGGGCACTCGTTCTGGTGTTGCTCACGGTGGTGTCCGTCGTAGCATCGTGAAGGTATGCAAAACGGACAGTCGCCGTCGAATTGAAGATCGACAACGGCCGGGGGGCTTGACATGTCCCGCATGGCGATGCGGGCGGTGCCCATTTGTTTTGACCGCAGCGAATGCGGTAGGTACGCTCAGACCTTGTGCCTGGGGTGTGCCCTGGCTCGCGTGTGTGCCATGAACCGCACGGCGAGCTGACACCGGCCACCGCAATCTGCGCTGTTTCTGCCTGGCGGCGGGAGTCCGCGGGATTCGACACACCCGACCGCGTGGGTCGGCGATGTTCCAGGTTAGCTTCACCATTCGGCACACAGAAACCGGAGAAGTAGTGCCTACGATCCAGCAGCTGGTCCGTAAGGGCCGGCAGGACAAGGTCGAGAAGAACAAGACGCCCGCACTCGAGGGTTCCCCTCAGCGCCGGGGCGTCTGCACGCGTGTGTTCACGACCACCCCGAAGAAGCCGAACTCGGCCCTGCGTAAGGTCGCGCGTGTGCGTCTGACCAGCGGGATCGAGGTCACCGCTTACATTCCGGGTGAGGGACACAACCTGCAGGAGCACTCCATCGTGCTCGTGCGCGGCGGCCGTGTGAAGGACCTGCCGGGTGTTCGCTACAAGATCATCCGTGGCTCCCTCGACACCCAGGGTGTCAAGAACCGCAAGCAGGCCCGTTCCCGCTACGGCGCCAAGAAGGAGAAGTAAGAATGCCTCGTAAGGGCCCCGCCCCGAAGCGCCCGGTCATCATCGACCCGGTCTACGGTTCTCCTCTGGTCACGTCGCTCATCAACAAGGTGCTGCTGAACGGCAAGCGCTCCACCGCCGAGCGCATCGTCTACGGCGCCATGGAGGGCCTGCGCGAGAAGACCGGCAACGACCCGGTCATCACGCTGAAGCGCGCTCTTGAGAACATCAAGCCGACCCTCGAGGTCAAGTCCCGCCGTGTCGGTGGCGCCACCTACCAGGTGCCGGTCGAGGTCAAGCCCGGCCGCGCCAACACCCTGGCGCTGCGCTGGCTGGTCGGTTACTCCCGCGCCCGTCGCGAGAAGACCATGACCGAGCGTCTCCTCAACGAGCTTCTCGACGCCTCCAACGGCCTCGGTGCGGCCGTGAAGAAGCGCGAGGACACCCACAAGATGGCCGAGTCCAACAAGGCCTTCGCGCACTACCGCTGGTAGTCGCTACCCACATCGAGACCGAGAGAAGACTGAAGCCTTATGGCTACCACTTCACTTGACCTGGCCAAGGTCCGCAACATCGGGATCATGGCCCACATCGACGCGGGCAAGACGACCACCACCGAGCGGATCCTGTTCTACACCGGCGTGTCGTACAAGATCGGTGAGGTCCACGACGGCGCCGCCACCATGGACTGGATGGAGCAGGAGCAGGAGCGTGGCATCACGATCACGTCTGCTGCGACCACCTGTCACTGGCCGCTCGAGGACAACGACTACACCATCAACATCATCGACACCCCGGGTCACGTCGACTTCACCGTCGAGGTGGAGCGCTCCCTGCGCGTGCTCGACGGTGCCGTGACGGTGTTCGACGGTGTCGCCGGTGTCGAGCCGCAGTCCGAGACGGTGTGGCGTCAGGCCGACCGCTACGGCGTGCCGCGTATCTGCTTCGTCAACAAGCTGGACCGTACCGGCGCCGAGTTCCACCGCTGCGTGGACATGATCTCGGACCGCCTGGGCGCGCAGCCGCTGGTCATGCAGCTGCCGATCGGTGCGGAGGCGGACTTCAAGGGCGTCATCGACCTCGTGACGATGAAGGCCCTGGTCTGGTCGGCCGAGGCGACCAAGGGCGAGATGTACGACACCGTCGACATCCCGGACACCCACGCCGAGGCTGCCGAGGAGTACCGCGGCAAGCTGCTCGAGGCCGTCGCCGAGAACGACGAAGAGCTGATGGAGCTGTACCTGGAGGGCACCGAGCCCACCGTGGAGCAGCTCTACGCCGCGATCCGTCGTATCACCATCGCGTCCGGCAAGGGCGGCGGCACCACCGTCACCCCCGTGTTCTGCGGCACCGCGTTCAAGAACAAGGGCGTTCAGCCCCTGCTCGACGCGGTCGTGCGCTACCTGCCCACCCCCCTGGACGTCGAGGCCATCGAGGGCCACGACGTGAAGGACCCGGAGCAGGTCATCGCGCGCAAGCCGTCGGAGGACGAGCCCCTCGCCGCGCTGGCGTTCAAGATCATGAGCGACCCGCACCTCGGCAAGCTCACCTTCGTCCGCGTGTACTCCGGCCGTCTGCAGTCCGGCACCGCCGTGCTGAACTCGGTCAAGGGCCGCAAGGAGCGCATCGGCAAGATCTACCGCATGCACGCCAACAAGCGTGAGGAGATCGAGTCGGTGGGCGCCGGCGACATCGTCGCCGTCATGGGCCTGAAGCAGACCACCACCGGTGAGACGCTGGCGGACGAGAAGAACCCGGTCATCCTGGAGTCCATGGACTTCCCGGCGCCGGTCATCGAGGTCGCCATCGAGCCCAAGTCGAAGGGCGACCAGGAGAAGCTCGGCGTCGCGATCCAGCGCCTGGCCGAGGAGGACCCCTCCTTCCAGGTGCACACCAACGAGGAGACCGGCCAGACCGTCATCGGCGGTATGGGCGAGCTTCACCTCGAGGTGCTCGTGGACCGCATGAAGCGCGAGTTCAAGGTCGAGGCCAACGTCGGCAAGCCGCAGGTCGCGTACCGTGAGACGATCCGCAAGGCCGTCGAGAAGGTCGAGTTCACCCACAAGAAGCAGACGGGTGGTACCGGCCAGTTCGCTCGCGTCATCATCGCGATCGAGCCCATCGAGGGTGGCGACGCCTCGTACGAGTTCATCAACAAGGTGACCGGTGGCCGTGTGCCGAAGGAGTACATCCCTTCGGTGGACGCCGGTGCGCAGGAGGCCATGCAGTTCGGCATCCTCGCCGGTTACGAGATGACCGGTGTGCGCGTGACGCTGCTCGACGGTGCCTACCACGAGGTGGACTCCTCCGAGCTCGCGTTCAAGATCGCCGGTTCGCAGGCCTTCAAGGAGGCCGCGCGCAAGGCCAGCCCCGTGCTGCTCGAGCCGATGATGGCCGTCGAGGTCACCACGCCCGAGGACTACATGGGTGAGGTCATCGGCGACATCAACTCCCGCCGTGGTCAGATCCAGGCCATGGAGGAGCGGGCCGGTGCCCGCGTCGTGAAGGGCCTCGTGCCCCTCTCGGAGATGTTCGGTTACGTCGGCGACCTGCGCAGCAAGACGTCCGGCCGTGCGAGCTACTCCATGCAGTTCGACTCCTACGCCGAGGTTCCGCGGAACGTCGCCGAGGAGATCATCGCGAAGGCCAAGGGCGAGTAACGCACCGCGTCTACACGCCGTAGGCTTGACTCCGGAGCCTTGAGGGGCATTCCGCCGCAATCGCGGTGAGAATGCCCCGGGGCCCGGGCTTTCCAGCAAAGATCACCTGGCGCCGATGAGTAAGGCGTACCAGAACCACTCCACAGGAGGACCCCAGTGGCGAAGGCGAAGTTCGAGCGGACTAAGCCGCACGTCAACATCGGCACCATCGGTCACATCGACCACGGTAAGACGACCCTCACGGCCGCCATTACCAAGGTGCTGCACGACGCGTACCCGGACCTGAACGAGGCCTCGGCCTTCGACCAGATCGACAAGGCTCCTGAGGAGCGCCAGCGCGGTATCACCATCTCCATCGCGCACGTCGAGTACCAGACCGAGACGCGTCACTACGCCCACGTCGACTGCCCCGGTCACGCGGACTACATCAAGAACATGATCACGGGTGCGGCGCAGATGGACGGCGCCATCCTCGTGGTCGCCGCCACCGACGGCCCGATGCCGCAGACCAAGGAGCACGTGCTCCTGGCCCGCCAGGTCGGCGTTCCGTACATCGTCGTCGCCCTGAACAAGGCCGACATGGTGGACGACGAGGAGATCCTGGAGCTCGTCGAGCTCGAGGTCCGTGAGCTCCTCTCCGAGTACGAGTTCCCGGGCGACGACGTTCCCGTCGTCAAGGTCTCCGCTCTGAAGGCCCTTGAGGGCGACAAGGAGTGGGGCAACTCGGTTCTCGAGCTCATGAACGCCGTCGACACGGCGATCCCCGAGCCCGAGCGTGACGTCGACAAGCCGTTCCTGATGCCGATCGAGGACGTCTTCACGATCACCGGTCGCGGTACGGTCGTCACCGGCCGTATCGAGCGTGGTGTCCTCAAGGTCAACGAGACCGTCGACATCATCGGCATCAAGACCGAGAAGACCACCACCACGGTCACCGGCATCGAGATGTTCCGGAAGCTCCTCGACGAGGGCCAGGCCGGTGAGAACGTCGGTCTGCTCCTCCGTGGCATCAAGCGCGAGGACGTCGAGCGCGGCCAGGTCATCATCAAGCCGGGCTCGGTCACCCCGCACACCGAGTTCGAGGCGCAGGCCTACATCCTGTCCAAGGACGAGGGTGGCCGCCACACGCCGTTCTTCAACAACTACCGCCCGCAGTTCTACTTCCGTACGACGGACGTGACCGGCGTGGTGACCCTCCCCGAGGGCACCGAGATGGTCATGCCGGGTGACAACACCGAGATGAAGGTGGAGCTCATCCAGCCCGTCGCCATGGAGGAGGGCCTGAAGTTCGCCATCCGTGAGGGTGGCCGGACCGTGGGCGCCGGCCAGGTCACCAAGATCAACAAGTGAGTCTCCGGACTGGCTTGAGGGTCTACTGACCTGAGTGGCTCGAAGGGGCCCGTACGACTTCGGTCGTGCGGGTCCCTTTGCCGTGTCCGGGGCCGGGTGACTGAGCGGGCGGCTTCCCGGCGGTCACTGCATGTTCTGGACGTGCGGGTGGTCCGAGGACGCCCGGCAGACATAGAGCTGCAAGCTGTAACTCCGGCCGATCTCCAACTGTGTGTCGCATGCAGGTCCGAGGAAGTGGTGGCCGTCGTAGCCCGCGTCCTCGACCGGCCGCCAACTTCCGCTGCCGCCGTCCCACTCCGTGCCGTCGAGGGTGAGCAGGGGGCGAACCGGCCCGCCGCACTCGGGGCAGGACATCGGGAACGGATCGGAGAAGCTCCAGGGAGCGTGACCGCCGGCCTTGCTGCCCGGGGCGACCGCGAGGTCGTACTGGTAGCAGACGTCGGCCTCTTCCTCGTCGGCCTCCTCCTCGTTCTCTTCTTCCCACGCGCTGATCCGGTGGGCGAGTTCCCCGGGCAGCTCGTGCGGTGCCGGGTACTCGGTGACCGGCTCGGGATGCAGGACGCACGGCTCGGGCAGGTAGCCGTCGTTGCCGATGACGGACGGCTGCGGGATGTCGGTGAGAGAGGCCGCCACGTCGGCCGTGGCACGCCAGCGCAACTCCGTGTACGGCAGAGCGTCCGGGGCGTGGTCGAAGGGGCACCACAGCACCTGCAGCAGGTCGGCTCCCTCCGGGCAGGGCAGGCCCGGAACGTCCCGGGCGTACAGCTGGGCGACGGGCACCAGGGGGACGGGCCCGTCCTGCGATATGCGGGTCTCCTTCGTCGCCCGGTCGACGATCACCCGCTCCTCGTCGGTCAGCAGCTTCTCTCCCTGCGCGCGCGGGCGGGCCCAGGCCTCCGCGAGGATGCGCCGCCGGAGCCGGACGTCGACGGGGTCGAGCCCGCGGTGCCAGGGGCCGGTGTGCTCGGGGCAGCCGGGCCAGGGTTCATCGGCCGGCCATAGCAGGGGCCCGCCGAGGGAACTGTCATTCGCGGTCGGCGCACCGGCCCGGGGGTGCAGCCGTACGGCGGTGCGGGCGAGCGGGGCCAGCTCGGGGAAGAGACCGGTGACGTCGAGGGGGCGGGGTGGGGTGGTGCGGGGCATGGCCGCAGGGTACGTCCTGGAACTGGGACGCTGGGCGACGGTGTCGTCGAGGGCTTCTCCCGTGGGAGCGCTCTTTCCGGCGTCCCGGAGTGGGGGCGTTAGAACTCGGTGTGATCCACGGCTTCTCCCGCGGGGCCGCTCTCCTGCGGGGCGCCGGACTGGGGGCCGATGGAACGGCCGGCCCACTCCCGTACCTGCCAGCCCTCGGCAGGAGTGCCGGTGAGGATGACGACTCCGGTGTTCTGTAGCTGGTGCGTGGACGCGAAGTCGACGTCGATGTTCCCGGCTCGTGCCGCCACCCACATACGGATGACCGCACCATGGCTGACCAGGGCCACCGTCCCAGCCCCCGTACCCGAGGCCTCCTCGACCACGGAGTCGAAACGTCCGAGGGCCTCCACCCCGTTCTCCCCGCCCGGCATGCGAAGCTCCGTCTCGCCCGCGGACCAGGCGAAGGCGGTGTTCAGATACGTCTCGATGGCGAGGTCGTCGCCGCGCATCTCCAGGTCGCCGGCGGACAGCTCCCGGATGCCGTCCCGCACACGGACCTCCAGCCCTGTCCGGGCCGCCAGCGGCGCGGCGGTGAGCTGCGTGCGGAGCAGGGTGGAGGCGTAGAGGGCGCCGATCTCCTCGCCCGCGAGCGCCGCCGGAAGGGCCGCCGCCTGCTGCTGCCCCAGTGGGGTCAGCGCCGGTCCCGGCGCCGCGGTGTCCAGGAGGTGCTTGAGGTTGGAAGGGGTCTGGCCGTGGCGGATGAGGAGCAGGCGCATGCCCCCCACTCTGGCACCCTGGCTCGTCGTCCGAGTCAGTGGGCGGCGGCTGCGCCAAGTTCCCGCAGAACGCCGACCGCGCGGTCGAACGCCGAGTCCCGCTTCTTCGCGAACTCGTCCTCGGTGAAGACCGGTTCGGTCAGGTGGGGCGGGATGCCCGTGCCGTCGTAGGTCCGGCCGGAGCGGTTGAGGAACTCCTCGTTCGGCAGGATCACGGTCATGCCGTTGGGCAGGCGGCGTTCCATGACGTCGGAGAAGACGCCCTGGGTGGCCTGTCCGATGCGGACGGTGCCGCCCGGGCGGTCGATCAAGGCCTGCGTGAAGGTCTCACCGGCGCTGACGGTCGTACCCCCGGTCAGTACGGCGATCGGCCCGGTGTAGCGGGGCCCGTCCGCCGGGAGGACCGGATCGGCTCGGGGCGGGTGTGCCGGCCCGGGTCGGTGGGGTGGTTCCGGACCCGCTTGGAGTAGGCGACGTACGCCTTGTCCGTCAGACGCTCCGCGATGTGGATGCCGAGGGCGTCGGAGCCGCCGCCGTTGATGCGCAGGTCGATGATCAGGCCCTTGAGGCGATCGGTGCGGTGCTCGGTGAGGATGGTGTCCAGGGCCTTGTCGAGCTCGGCGCGGTGGGCGGCGTACGGGGCGTTGCCGGGGGCGTAGCCGGCGAAGCCGGAGATGCGGAGGTAGCCCTGGTCGGCGTGGCCGGGGAGGTCGGCGTAGGTGATGCGGCCGCCTGCGAAGTCCCGACGGTAGGGGGCACCCACGAGGTCCCGGCCGATGACGAACTTCTTGGCTCTTTCGTCCAGTTGAGGGCTGGGCATCTGGGTGCCGGGACGGACCTGGGCGAAGACGCGCTTCCCGTCCTGGACGGCGACGTGGGCGTCGTAGAGGGGCCGCACCATGTCGCTGAAGATCGAGAAGAGTTGCTCGCGGGTGGTGTCGTTGTGCACCCGGGGCCGGTAATGGTCCCGGGCCTCTCGCCAGTCGACGCCCTTCGCGGCGAAGAAGGGGTAGTTCTCGGCGAAGGTGTGCCAGAAGACGTCGAAGGAGGTGCGGGGGTCTTCCGGGGCGAGGCGGGTGCAGTCGGCGGGCAGTTCGTGGATCCGCCGCAGCGTGCGGTGCCCGACGGAGGGTTCGGGGCGCAGGGTCGCCCGGTCCCGGCGGGGGCCCGGGCGCACGGTCTGCACGGTGCCGTACGCGTCCGTGTACTCACCGACGCCGGTCCGCCGGGCGTTGTCACCCTTGAGGCAGCTGACGGACGTCGTCTGGTACTCCTGCAGGGTGTCGCCGCGAAGGGAGAGGACGGTGCCGTAACCGTCCATACGCCAGAGGCCCTCGGCGCCGGGTCTGTCGGCGGTGGCCGCGGCGGTGGGTGCTGCGGCTGCCGTCGCCGTGGCTGTGACGAGGGCCAGGGCGAGGGCGGTGGCTGTGATGGTGCGCATGGTGGGTTCCCCCGTGGTGTGGTCGTGTGCCATCACGGTGGCTGGGGGAGCGGGGGGTGGGCCATCCGGCGGGCTGGTGGACGCAAGTTGGGGGCAGCCCCCGTTCGGGTCGCCTCAATGCAGGCCGGGACACTGGAGCATGACGTCGGAACCGGCTCGCGACGCCCCGGGACGGGTTCCGTAGGCGGTTGACGCAGGAGTCCGGCGAAGAAACGGACGATGACCTGGCGTCGGGACGTCGCGTACGCGTGAATCAGGGCGACGGCCTGGTGGAGGTGCAGTTCGCGCCCTGGTATCGGCAGGTCGAGAACGAATGGCCGGACCCGGACACCGGCATCGACGACATGTCCGTACACCATCGCGAGGCACTCTGATGGATCTCACCGGCCACTCGACCGACTTCGTCGTGGACGCGTCGTTCCCCGAGGGCATGCGTCGTTTCGTCCGACTCGGCAGACAGCGTGTGGCCGGGGATGTTCCTGTACGGGGAACCCCTTCCGCCCGGCGCCCCGGCCGACTGGGGGTTGCCCGAACCGGAGGACGACGGCTTCTCGGGCATCGTCACGTTCAGCTCCGGCCAGGAGATGGAGGACTTCTGGGAAGAGCACGGCTACGCGCTCGATGCCGAGGGGCAAGGGCCGTACGCCGTCTTCTACCGGCATCACGCGCAGCCTCTGCACGCGACGACTGTTTCCGGGATCCACGCTTCCTCCCAGGAGGACGCGGCAGCCGTCGAAGGGACGGGGCTCCTGCTGTCCGAGTACTACGCCGTCAGCATCGTCACCCCGGAGGATCCAGGCACGGACCCGTTCTCCAGGAGTGTTGTCAACGACTTCCTGGCGTCCTTCGGAGGGCCCTCGACCGCCCGGGTTTGATCTACATCACCCCCGGGGTATTCTCTCCGGCTCGATTGGCGTCGGCCCTGCCCCATATGGCAGACTGTCGGAGTTGCTCGGTCGAGTGTTGATGCTGCGCGCCTCCCGCCGGGGGGACCGGAAGCGAGTCCCACAGTACTCGTCGCCCTAACTGCCACACGGCAGCGCTGGGGCGGACGTACGGGAATCTTTCGGGAAGTGCGGTGCGGCACTGGCCAGGCACCCGGTGGGCCTTCGTCCTCGGCTTGCGGTTCCGGAAGGGCCGTGCGCAATCCCGCAGGGATGTTCGAACAAGGGGCATCTGTGTCAGCGAGAGTGCGACACGCCCGACCGCGTGGGTCGGAGAAACGAAGGCAGCAGAAGGAATCCACCGGGTTCCAGAGCGTAAGAGAGACAGGACTACTGAGTAGCCATGGCGGGACAGAAGATCCGCATCCGGCTCAAGGCCTACGACCACGAGGTCATCGACTCCTCGGCGAAGAAGATCGTCGAGACGGTGACCCGCACTGGTGCGTCGGTCGCGGGCCCGGTGCCGCTGCCCACTGAGAAGAACGTGTACTGCGTCATCAAGTCGCCGCACAAGTACAAGGACTCGCGCGAGCACTTCGAGATGCGCACGCACAAGCGCCTGATCGACATCCTCGACCCGACCCCCAAGACCGTTGACTCTCTGATGCGACTCGACCTCCCGGCCGGTGTCGACATCGAGATCAAGCTCTGAGGCCGGTGATCTGAACGATGGCTAAGCAGATCAAGGGCATCCTGGGCGAGAAGCTCGGCATGACGCAGGTGTGGGACGCGAACAACCGTGTTGTTCCGGTCACCGTCGTCAAGGCCGGCCCCAACGTCGTCACCCAGGTCCGCACGAACGACGTCGACGGCTACGAGTCCGTCCAGATCGCGTTCGGCGAGATCGACCCGCGCAAGGTGAACAAGCCCCTCAAGGGCCACTTCGCCAAGGCCGACGTCACTCCCCGCCGCCACCTCGTCGAGATCCGTACCGCTGACGCCAGCGAGTACACCCTCGGCCAGGAGATCACCGCCGAGGTGTTCGAGGCCGGCATCAAGGTCGACGTGACCGGCAAGAGCAAGGGCAAGGGCTTCGCCGGTGTCATGAAGCGTCACAACTTCAAGGGCCTCGGCGCCGGACACGGCACCCAGCGCAAGCACCGCTCCCCCGGTTCCATCGGTGGCTGCGCCACCCCGGGCCGTGTGTTCAAGGGCCTCCGCATGGCGGGTCGCATGGGCAACGAGCGGGTCACCACCCAGAACCTGACCGTCCACGCCGTTGACGCGGAGAAGGGTCTGCTGCTCATCAAGGGCGCGGTTCCCGGTCCGAACGGCGGCCTCGTCCTGGTCCGCACCGCGGCCAAGGGGGCCTGAGGTAACCGATGAGCACTGTTGACATCCTTTCGCCGGCGGGCGACAAGGCCGGTTCCGTCGAGCTCCCCGCGGAGATCTTCGACGTCGAGAAGGTCAGCGTCCCGCTGATCCACCAGGTCGTCGTCGCGCAGCTGGCCGCGGCCCGTCAGGGCACGCACAAGACCAAGACCCGTGGCGAGGTCCGCGGCGGTGGCAAGAAGCCGTACCGCCAGAAGGGCACCGGTCGCGCCCGTCAGGGTTCGACCCGCGCGCCGCAGTTCGCCGGTGGTGGCGTCGTGCACGGTCCCGTGCCGCGTGACTACTCGCAGCGGACCCCGAAGAAGATGAAGGCTGCCGCCCTGCGTCACGCCCTCACCGACCGGGCCCGCCACAACCGCATCCACGTCGTCTCCGGCGTCGTCGAGGGTGAGAACCCGTCGACGAAGGCCGCCAAGACGCTGTTCGGCAAGATCTCGGAGCGCAAGAACCTGCTCCTGGTCGTCGACCGCGCCGACGAGGCCGCGTGGCTGTCCGCCCGCAACCTGCCCCAGGTCCACATCCTGGAGCCGGGCCAGCTGAACACGTACGACGTTCTCGTCTCGGACGACGTGGTCTTCACCAAGGCCGCCTTCGAGTCCTTCGTGTCCGGCCCGAAGGCCAATGACACCGAAGGGAGCGAGGTCTGATGGCCATCCGTCACCCCGCAATCGCCTCCAAGGCCGCGAAGAAGGCCAAGGCCGCTCGCGTCGCCAAGGCGCGCCGCCACGCCGCCGAGGGCAAGAACACCGTCGAGACCCCGCTGAGCAAGTCCTTCACGGACCCCCGTGACGTGCTGCTCAAGCCGGTCGTCTCCGAGAAGAGCTACGCGCTTCTCGACGAGGGCAAGTACACGTTCATCGTGGACCCGAGCGCCAACAAGACCCAGATCAAGCAGGCCGTCCAGGCGGTCTTCTCGGTCAAGGTCACCGGGGTCAACACGATCAACCGCCAGGGCAAGCGCAAGCGGACCCGCACCGGCTTCGGCCAGCGCGCGTCCACCAAGCGCGCGATCGTGACCCTCGCTGAGGGCGACCGTATCGACATCTTCGGCGGTCCGACCGCCTAAGGGCGGTCCGGATCGTCCGATATCGGACGAGGACTGAGAAATGGGAATCCGCAAGTACAAGCCGACTACGCCGGGCCGTCGTGGCTCCAGCGTTGCCGACTTCGTCGAGGTCACGCGGTCCACGCCGGAGAAGTCGTTGGTCCGCCCCCTGCACAGCAAGGGTGGCCGTAACAACTCCGGTCGTGTGACCGTCCGCCACCAGGGTGGTGGCCACAAGCGCGCCTACCGCGTGATCGACTTCCGTCGTCACGACAAGGACGGCGTGCCGGCGAAGGTCGCGCACATCGAGTACGACCCCAACCGCACCGCGCGCATCGCGCTCCTGCACTACGCGGACGGCGAGAAGCGCTACATCCTCGCGCCGCGTGGCCTGAACCAGGGCGACCGCGTCGAGAACGGTCCCGGGGCCGACATCAAGCCGGGCAACAACCTTGCCCTGCGCAACATCCCGGTCGGTACCACGCTGCACGCCATCGAGCTGCGGCCGGGCGGCGGCGCCAAGTTCGCCCGCTCCGCCGGCGCCTCGGTGCAGCTGCTCGCGAAGGAGGGCCAGATGGCCCACCTGCGCATGCCGTCCGGTGAGATCCGCCTGGTCGACGTCCGCTGCCGCGCCACCGTCGGCGAGGTCGGCAACGCCGAGCAGAGCAACATCAACTGGGGTAAGGCGGGCCGTAAGCGCTGGCTGGGCGTCCGCCCGACCGTGCGTGGTGTGGTCATGAACCCGGTGGACCACCCGCACGGTGGTGGTGAGGGCCGTACCTCCGGTGGTCGCCACCCGGTGTCCCCGTGGGGCAAGAAGGAAGGCCGTACTCGTTCGCCCAAGAAGGCGTCGAACAAGTACATCGTCCGCCGCCGCAAGACGAACAAGAAGCGCTAAGGACGGGTTGAGATGCCTCGTAGCTTGAAGAAGGGGCCCTTCGTCGACGACCACCTGATGAAGAAGGTGGACGCCCAGAACGAAGCCGGCACCAAGAACGTCATCAAGACCTGGTCCCGTCGCTCGATGATCGTGCCGGCCATGCTCGGCCACACGCTCGCGGTGCACAACGGCAAGACCCACATTCCGGTGTTCGTCACCGAGTCGATGGTCGGCCACAAGCTCGGCGAGTTCTCGCCGACCCGCACCTTCCGGGGTCACGTCAAGGACGACCGGAAGTCGAAGCGCCGCTAAGCGCGGGGTGGAATGACCATGACAGACACTGGAAGGACAACCATGGAAGCCAGGGCCCAGGCGCGGTACATCCGCGTCACGCCCATGAAGGCCCGCCGCGTGGTGGACCTCATCCGTGGCCTCGACGCCACGGAGGCTCAGGCGGTCCTGCGTTTCGCCCCGCAGGCCGCGAGCCAGCCGGTCGGCAAGGTGCTGGACAGCGCCATCGCCAACGCCGCGCACAACTACGACCACACCGATGTCGACAGCCTCTTCGTCTCCGAGGCCTACGTCGACGAGGGCCCGACCCTGAAGCGGTTCCGTCCGCGCGCCCAGGGCCGTGCCTACCGGATCCGCAAGCGGACCAGCCACATCACCGTGGTCGTCAGCAGCAAGGAAGGAACCCGGTAATGGGCCAGAAGGTAAACCCGCACGGGTTCCGGCTCGGTGTCACGACCGACTTCAAGTCGCGTTGGTACGCCGACAAGCTGTACAAGGACTACGTCAAGGAAGACGTCGCCATCCGTCGGATGATGACGTCCGGCATGGAGCGCGCCGGCATCTCCAAGGTCGAGATCGAGCGCACCCGTGACCGCGTGCGTGTGGACATCCACACCGCTCGTCCGGGCATCGTCATCGGCCGCCGTGGCGCCGAGGCCGACCGCATCCGCGGTGACCTCGAGAAGCTCACGGGCAAGCAGGTCCAGCTGAACATCCTCGAGGTCAAGAACCCCGAGACCGACGCTCAGCTGGTTGCCCAGGCCGTTGCCGAGCAGCTCTCCTCCCGCGTCTCCTTCCGCCGCGCCATGCGTAAGAGCATGCAGTCGGCGATGAAGGCCGGCGCCAAGGGCATCAAGATCCAGTGCGGTGGCCGCCTCGGCGGCGCCGAGATGTCCCGCTCGGAGTTCTACCGCGAGGGCCGCGTGCCCCTGCACACGCTCCGCGCGAACGTGGACTACGGCTTCTTCGAGGCCAAGACGACCTTCGGCCGCATCGGCGTGAAGGTCTGGATCTACAAGGGCGACGTCAAGAACATCGCCGAGGTCCGCGCCGAGAACGCCGCTGCCCGTGCGGGTAACCGCCCGGCCCGCGGTGGTGCCGACCGCCCGGCCCGTGGTGGCCGCGGTGGCGAGCGGCGCGGTCGCAAGCCGCAGCAGGCTGCCGGCGCCGAGGCCCCCAAGGCCGAGGCTCCCGCGTCCGCCGCTCCGGCTGAGAGCACCGGAACGGAGGCCTGACCGTCATGCTGATCCCCCGTAGGGTCAAGCACCGCAAGCAGCACCACCCCAAGCGCAACGGCATGTCCAAGGGTGGCACGCAGGTCGCGTTCGGCGAGTACGGCATCCAGGCGCTGACCCCGGCGTACGTGACGAACCGCCAGATCGAGGCCGCCCGTATTGCCATGACCCGCCACATCAAGCGTGGCGGCAAGGTCTGGATCAACATCTACCCGGACCGCCCCCTCACCAAGAAGCCCGCCGAGACCCGCATGGGTTCCGGTAAGGGTTCTCCTGAGTGGTGGATCGCCAACGTCAAGCCCGGACGCGTGATGTTCGAGCTGTCGTACCCCAACGAGAAGATCGCGCGCGAGGCCCTGACCCGTGCGGCTCACAAGCTGCCGATGAAGTGCAAGATCGTCAAGCGCGAGGCAGGTGAAGCGTGATGTCGGCCGGTACCAAGGCGTCCGAGCTGCGCGAGCTGGGCAACGAGGAGCTTCTCAACAAGCTCCGCGAGGCCAAGGAAGAGCTGTTCAACCTCCGCTTCCAGGCGGCGACGGGCCAGCTCGAGAACCACGGCCGGCTCAAGGCCGTCCGTAAGGACATCGCGCGGATCTACACCCTGATGCGTGAGCGCGAGCTGGGCATCGAGACGGTGGAGAGCGCCTGATGAGCGAGAGCAACGTGACTGAAGAGACCAAGACGGACCGCGGTTTCCGCAAGACCCGCGAGGGTCTGGTCGTCAGCGACAAGATGGACAAGACCGTCGTCGTCGCCGTCGAGGACCGCGTCAAGCACGCGCTGTACGGCAAGGTCATCCGCCGTACGAGCAAGCTCAAGGCCCACGACGAGCAGAACGCCGCGGGTGTCGGCGACCGCGTCCTCCTCATGGAGACCCGGCCGCTGTCCGCGACGAAGCGCTGGCGCGTCGTCGAGATCCTCGAGAAGGCCAAGTAATCCCTCCTAGGGGGACCCCCTAGGCATCGTTCCGCCAGGCTCGGGGCGGGATCGCGCCTGCAAGCGCGAGCCCGCCCCGGGAACCGGCAGACAATCAGGAGATAGACGTGATCCAGCAGGAGTCGCGACTGCGTGTCGCCGACAACACTGGTGCGAAGGAGATCCTTTGCATCCGTGTGCTCGGCGGCTCCGGTCGCCGCTACGCGGGTATCGGTGACGTCATCGTCGCCACCGTCAAGGACGCGATCCCCGGTGGCAACGTGAAGAAGGGTGACGTCGTCAAGGCGGTCATCGTTCGCACCGTCAAGGAGCGCCGCCGTCCGGACGGCTCGTACATCCGCTTCGACGAGAACGCCGCTGTCATTCTCAAGAACGACGGCGACCCTCGTGGCACCCGTATCTTCGGCCCGGTGGGCCGTGAGCTGCGCGAGAAGAAGTTCATGAAGATCATCTCCCTCGCGCCGGAGGTGCTGTGAGCATGAAGATCAAGAAGGGCGACCTGGTCCAGGTCATCACCGGTAAGGACAAGGGCAAGCAGGGCAAGGTCATCGCGGCCTTCCCCCGTGAGGACCGCGTCCTGGTCGAGGGTGTCAACCGGGTCAAGAAGCACACCAAGGCCGGTCCGACGGCTCGCGGTTCGCAGGCCGGCGGCATCGTCACCACCGAGGCGCCGATCCACGTCTCCAACGTCCAGCTGGTCGTGGAGAAGGACGGCAACAAGGTCGTGACCCGCGTCGGTTACCGCTTCGACGACGAAGGCAACAAGATCCGCGTTGCCAAGCGGACGGGTGAGGACATCTGATGGCTACCACCACCACTCCGCGTCTGAAGCAGAAGTACCGTGAGGAGATCACGGGCAAGCTGCGTGACGAGTTCAAGTACGAGAACGTCATGCAGATCCCCGGTCTCGTCAAGATCGTGGTCAACATGGGTGTGGGCGACGCCGCCCGCGACTCCAAGCTGATCGAGGGCGCCATTCGCGACCTCACCACGATCACCGGTCAGAAGCCGGCCGTCACCAAGGCTCGCAAGTCCATCGCGCAGTTCAAGCTGCGTGAGGGCCAGCCGATCGGTGCCCACGTCACGCTTCGTGGCGACCGCATGTGGGAGTTCCTGGACCGCACCCTGTCGCTCGCGCTGCCGCGCATCCGCGACTTCCGCGGCCTGTCCCCCAAGCAGTTCGACGGCCGTGGCAACTACACCTTCGGTCTCACGGAGCAGGTCATGTTCCACGAGATCGACCAGGACAAGATCGACCGCACCCGGGGTATGGACATCACCGTGGTGACCACGGCGACCAACGACGCTGAGGGCCGCGCGCTCCTTCGTCACCTCGGCTTCCCCTTCAAGGAGGCGTGAGCGAGATGGCGAAGAAGGCTCTGATCGCTAAGGCTGCTCGCAAGCCCAAGTTCGGTGTGCGTGGCTACACCCGCTGCCAGCGCTGCGGCCGCCCGCACTCCGTGTACCGCAAGTTCGGCCTCTGCCGCGTGTGCCTTCGTGAGATGGCTCACCGTGGCGAGCTGCCGGGCGTGACCAAGAGCTCCTGGTAATCCCCTAAATCAGGGATTCGCAGGGCTCTCGGTAAGCACGTAAGGGTGGCAGGACGCCCGGCCCACATGCCTTAGGCTTGTGGGGTTGGGCGTCTGCCGCCGCCCTTACGCCCGCGGACAGCAGTCCGCTCATTGCATGCTTACTACGCCGTAGGTCCACCGCGCCGCACCCGTCCCGTCTCGGATCGGGGAGAGGGATGGCGCACCAGGAAACCCCGGCGAGAGAGGCCGAAGGCCAATTCATGACCATGACTGATCCGATCGCAGACATGCTGACGCGTCTGCGGAACGCGAACTCGGCATACCACGACTCCGTGACGATGCCGGCGTCCAAGATCAAGTCGCACATCGCGGAGATCCTCCAGCAGGAGGGCTTCATCACGGGCTGGAAGGTCGAGGACGCCGAGGTCGGCAAGAACCTCGTCCTGGAGCTGAAGTTCGGCCCCAACCGTGAGCGCTCCATCGCGGGCATCAAGCGGATCTCGAAGCCCGGTCTCCGGGTGTACGCGAAGTCCACCAACCTGCCGAAGGTCCTGGGCGGCCTGGGCGTGGCGATCATCTCCACGTCCCACGGGCTCCTGACCGACAAGCAGGCGCAGAAGAAGGGCGTGGGTGGGGAAGTCCTCGCCTACGTCTGGTAATTCGGGAACGGAGGAGAGACAGCAATGTCGCGTATCGGCAAGCTCCCCATCCCGGTTCCCGCCGGCGTGGACGTCACCATCGACGGCCGTACGGTCGCGGTCAAGGGCCCCAAGGGCGAACTGACCCACACCGTCATCGCGCCGATCGACATCGCGAAGGCCGAGGACGGCACCCTTCAGGTGCTCCGGCCCAACGACGAGCGGCAGAGCAAGGCCCTGCACGGCCTGTCCCGCACGCTGGTGGCGAACATGATCACCGGTGTGACCCAGGGATACGTCAAGAAGCTCGAAATCAGCGGTGTCGGTTACCGTGTCGTGGCCAAGGGCTCCAACCTGGAGTTCTCCCTGGGCTACAGCCACCCGATCCTGGTCGAGGCCCCCGAGGGCATCACCTTCAAGGTGGAGTCCCCGACCCGTTTCTCGGTCGAGGGCATCGACAAGCAGAAGGTCGGCGAGGTTGCGGCCAACATCCGCAAGCTGCGCAAGCCCGACCCGTACAAGGCCAAGGGCGTCAAGTACGAGGGCGAAGTCATCCGCCGCAAGGTCGGAAAGGCGGGTAAGTAAGCCATGGCATACGGGCAGAAGATCCTTAAGGGCGACGCCTACAAGCGCGCCGCGATCAAGCGCCGCCACATCCGTATCCGTAAGCACATCAACGGTACGGCGGAGCGTCCGCGTCTGGTCGTTACCCGCTCGAACCGCCACATCGTGGCCCAGGTGATCGACGACATCAAGGGTCACACCCTTGCGTCGGCGTCCACCCTGGACAGCTCGATCCGCGGTGGCGAGGGCGACAAGTCCGCGCAGGCCAAGCAGGTCGGCGCCCTGGTCGCCGAGCGCGCCAAGGCCGCCGGTGTCGAGGCCGTCGTGTTCGACCGTGGTGGTAACCAGTACGCGGGGCGCATCGCCGCCCTGGCGGACGCCGCCCGCGAGGCCGGACTCAAGTTCTGAGTCGGTTCCGTAGCTAGCGGAAACAGAGAGAGGTAATTCCAATGGCTGGACCCCAGCGCCGCGGTGGCGGTGCCGGTGGCGGCGAGCGGCGGGACCGGAAGGGCCGTGACGGCGGCGCTGCTGCCGCCGAGAAGACCGCGTACGTTGAGCGCGTCGTCGCGATCAACCGCGTCGCCAAGGTTGTGAAGGGTGGTCGTCGCTTCAGCTTCACCGCGCTGGTCGTGGTGGGCGACGGTGACGGCACCGTGGGTGTCGGATACGGCAAGGCCAAGGAGGTGCCGGCCGCCATCGCCAAGGGCGTTGAGGAGGCCAAGAAGCACTTCTTCAAGGTCCCCCGCATCCAGGGCACCATCCCGCACCCCATCCAGGGTGAGAAGGCTGCCGGCGTCGTGCTCCTGAAGCCCGCGTCGCCCGGTACCGGTGTGATCGCCGGTGGTCCGGTGCGTGCCGTGCTCGAGTGCGCCGGTATCCACGACGTGCTGTCGAAGTCGCTCGGCTCCGACAACGCGATCAACATCGTGCACGCGACCGTGGAGGCCCTGAAGGGCCTGCAGCGTCCCGAGGAGATCGCGGCCCGCCGTGGTCTGCCCCTCGAGGACGTCGCCCCCGCGGCTCTCCTGCGTGCGCGTGCCGGGGCGGGTGCGTAATCATGGCGCAGCTCAAGATTACGCAGGTCAAGTCCTACATCGGCAGCAAGCAGAACCACCGTGACACCCTGCGTTCCCTTGGTCTCAAGGGCATCAACACGCAGGTCGTCAAGGAGGACCGCCCCGAGTTCCGCGGCATGGTGCACACCGTCCGCCACCTCGTGACGGTCGAGGAGGTCGACTGATCATGGCGGAGCAGAACCCGCTCAAGATCCACAACCTCCGTCCCGCCCCCGGCGCCAAGACCGCCAAGACCCGTGTCGGTCGTGGTGAGGCGTCGAAGGGTAAGACGGCCGGTCGTGGTACCAAGGGCACGAAGGCCCGTTACCAGGTTCCGGAGCGCTTCGAGGGTGGCCAGATGCCCCTCCACATGCGTCTCCCGAAGCTGAAGGGCTTCAAGAACCCGTTCAAGACCGAGTTCCAGGTCGTGAACCTCGACAAGCTGGCCGCGCTCTACCCCGAGGGTGGCGAGGTCACCGTCGAGGGTCTGGTGGCCAAGGGGGCCGTTCGCAAGAACAGCCTCGTCAAGGTCCTCGGCCAGGGCGAGATCTCCGTGGCGCTGCAGGTGACGGTCGACGCCGTCTCCGGCTCCGCCAAGGAGAAGATCACCGCCGCCGGCGGTACTGTCACCGAGCTCGTCTGAACACCACAGGCGTCTCGATGACCTGAGCGATCCCGACCGGGGATGCCCCACAAATGGGGTATCCCCGGTTGGTCGTTCCTAGGGCGGCAGTCTCGCCGGTAAGGTGGCCTGCACTGCCCACTTTTCACAGGGTGCTTCACTTCGGGCACTCTCGGCGGCAGTTGACCGTTACCCATGTCGTTGTTCTATTGGACTCTCAAGACGTCACCCTTGACGCAGTTGCGCGGGGGTCGCAGGAGGCACCGTGCTCACCGCGTTCGCCCGGGCGTTCAAGACGCCCGACCTGCGCAAGAAGCTGCTCTTCACGCTCGGCATCATCGTGGTCTACCGGGTCGGCACGCACATTCCGATCCCAGGCGTCGACTACCGGAACGTTCAGACCTGTATCGACAACGCCCAGGCCAACCAGGGTCTCTTCGGCCTGGTCAACATGTTCTCCGGCGGCGCGCTGCTGCAGATCACGATCTTCGCGCTGGGCATCATGCCGTACATCACGGCGAGCATCATCCTGCAGCTGCTGACCGTGGTGATCCCGCGCCTGGAAGCCCTGAAGAAGGAGGGCCAGGCCGGTACGGCGAAGATCACGCAGTACACCCGCTACCTGACGATCGCCCTCGCCATTCTCCAGGGCACCGGCCTCGTCGCCACCGCCCGCAGCGGCGCCCTCTTCTCGGGCTGCCCGGTGGCCAGCCAGATCGTCCCCGACCAGTCGATCTTCGTCACCATCACCATGGTCATCACGATGACCGCCGGCACGGCGGCCGTGATGTGGCTCGGTGAGCTCATCACCGACCGCGGTATCGGCAACGGCATGTCGATCCTGATGTTCATCTCGATCGCCGCCACCTTCCCGTCCGCGCTGTGGGCCATCAAGAAGCAGGGCTCCCTGGCCGGCGGCTGGATCGAGTTCGGCACCGTGATCCTGGTGGGCCTCGTCATGGTCGGCCTGGTGGTCTTCGTCGAGCAGGCCCAGCGCCGCATCCCGGTGCAGTACGCCAAGCGCATGATCGGCCGCCGTTCCTACGGCGGTACGTCCACCTACATCCCGCTCAAGGTGAACCAGGCGGGTGTGATCCCTGTCATCTTCGCCTCGTCGCTGCTGTACATCCCGGCGCTGATCGCCCAGTTCGCCGGTGGCAAGTCCGAGTGGAAGACCTGGATCGAGCAACACTTCGTCAAGGGCGACCACCCGTACTACATCATTTCGTACTTCCTGCTGATCGTTTTCTTCGCGTTCTTCTATGTGGCGATCTCCTTCAACCCCGAGGAAGTCGCCGACAACATGAAGAAGTATGGTGGCTTCATCCCGGGCATCCGGGCTGGCCGACCGACCGCTGAGTACCTGAGCTACGTACTCAACCGGATCACCTGGCCGGGTTCGCTGTATCTGGGACTGATCGCTCTCGTACCGACGATGGCGTTGGTTGGGTTCGGGGCAAACCAGAACTTCCCGTTCGGCGGGACCAGCATCCTGATCATCGTGGGTGTCGGTCTCGAGACCGTGAAGCAGATCGAGAGCCAGCTCCAGCAGCGCAATTACGAAGGGTTCCTCCGCTGATGCGTATCGTCCTCGTCGGGCCGCCGGGTGCCGGTAAGGGAACGCAGGCCGCGTTCCTGGCCAAGAACCTGTCGATCCCGCACATCTCCACGGGCGACCTGTTCCGGGCCAACATCAGCCGGCAGACGGAACTCGGCAAACTGGCGAAGTCCTACATGGACGCGGGCAACCTCGTGCCCGACGAGGTCACCATCGCGATGGCGAAGGACCGCATGGAGCAGCCGGACGCCGAGAACGGTTTCCTGCTGGACGGCTTCCCGCGCAACGTCTCCCAGGCCGAGGCGCTCGACGAGCTCCTCGAGACCGAGAACATGCAGCTGGACGCGGTGCTGGACCTGGAGGTCCCGGAGGACGAGGTCGTCAAGCGGATCGCCGGCCGGCGCATCTGCCGCAACGACTCCTCGCACGTCTTCCACGTGACGTACAAGCAGCCGGCCAAGGAAGGCGTCTGCGACGTCTGCGGCGGCGAGCTGTACCAGCGGGACGACGACTCCGAGGAGACGGTCCGCACGCGGCTGGAGGTCTACCACACCCAGACCGAGCCGATCATCGACTACTACAAGGCCCAGGGCCTGGTCGTCACGATCTCGGCGCTCGGCAAGGTGGAGGACGTCACGACCCGCGCCATGGAGGCGCTGAAGCGTGGCGAGGGCGACAAGTAGTCGTCCGTACGCAGCTACGGCCGCGGTTCCCCTCGGGGAGCCGCGGCCGCTGTGTGGGTGGGGCCGGCCGCTCGGCCCCGTATCGTTGAAGGCGTTCGCCGTCGTCGAAGGTCCAGAAAGGCCGTAGCTCCCATGGTGCAGATCAAGAGCCCCGAGCAGATCGCCAAGATGCGTGAGGCGGGGCTGGTCGTCGCGGCCATCCACGCGGCGACCCGCGAGGCAGCCGTGCCCGGGGCCACGACGAGGGATCTGGACCAAGTGGCGCGCAAGGTGCTCGCCGAGCACAACGCCAAGCCGAACTTCCTGGGCTACGGCGGCTTCCCCGCGACGATCTGCACGTCCGTGAACGAGGTCGTCGTCCACGGCATCCCCTCCGACGACGTCGTCCTCAAGGACGGCGACGTCATCTCCATCGACTGCGGCGCGATCATCGACGGCTGGCACGGCGACGCGGCCTTCACGGCGTTCGTGGGCTCCGGTCACGCCCCGGAGCTCGTCGAGCTCTCCCGGGTGACGGAGGAGTCGATGTGGGCCGGCATCGCCGCGATGAAGCAGGGCAACCGGCTCGTCGACGTCTCCCGGGCCATCGAGACGTACATCCGCCGCCAGCCGAAGCCCGGCGGCGGCAAGTACGGGATCATCGAGGACTACGGCGGCCACGGCATCGGCACCGAGATGCACATGGACCCGCACCTGCTGAACTACGTCGACCGGCGCCGGGGCAAGGGGCCGAAGCTGGTGCCCGGTTTCTGCCTGGCGATCGAGCCGATGGTGTCCCTCGGCACGCCGAAGACCGAGGTCCTCGAGGACGACTGGACGGTCATCACGACGGACGGTACGTGGTCCTCGCACTGGGAGCACTCGGTGGCTCTGACCGAGGAGGGGCCGCTCGTGCTGACGTCTCCCGACGGGGGGAAGGCGAAGCTCGCCGAGCTGGGCATCGTCGCTGCGCCGGATCCGCTGGCCTGAGCGCCTTCCGGGGCGGGTCGTCCTGCCCGACGGCGGCTGCGGGGGCGTGGGCGCCCGTCGCGCAGTTCCCCGCGCCCCTGGAGGGGCGCTTAAAGATCTGCACGCTGGGGCAGACTTCCTCGATTCGTGTTTCTGAGGGGCCTGACGTAGACTGACTCGTCGGCTCTTGTGTACCCGCATGCCTGCATGCGCCCGCACAGAGTCGATCAAGGTAGTCGATTCGAAGGGCGAAGCGTGGCCAAGAAGCAAGGTGCCATCGAGATCGAGGGCACTGTCGTCGAGTCTCTTCCGAACGCCATGTTCAAGGTCGAGCTCCAGAACGGCCACCAGGTCCTGGCACACATCAGCGGCAAGATGCGCATGCACTACATCCGCATCCTCCCTGACGACCGGGTCGTGGTGGAGCTGTCTCCGTACGACCTGACCCGTGGCCGGATCGTCTACCGCTACAAGTAGATCTTGCCTGTGCCCCGCCGCCCTGGGCGGTGGGGCTGCCGGCACTGACCCGGAGAACCTCACACCCATGAAGGTCAAGCCGAGCGTCAAGAAGATCTGCGACAAGTGCAGGGTGATCCGCCGTCACGGTCGGGTCATGGTCATCTGCGACAACCCGCGCCACAAGCAGCGCCAGGGCTGACGCACGACCGATCCCTCTGCATCCATCGCAGAGATTCGCGCGACGCGAGCTGAATATGTTCATACGCAGGATCCAGGCGGACCCCGTTCGTCTGACACCCCCGGTTCGGAGGCTGGGGACCCAGTTCGTACCTGGTACGGCGGCTGGGAGTCGGTTCTGCGGAAGACCTCCGACAAGTAACTGGAGCCATTGAATGGCACGCGTTTCCGGTGTTGACATCCCGCGCGAAAAGCGCGTGGAGATCGCCCTCACCTACGTGTTCGGCATCGGCCGGACCCTCTCCCAGCAGACGCTGGCCGCCACCGGCGTGGACCCGAACACCCGTGTTCGGGACCTCTCCGAGGAGCAGCTGGTCGCGATCCGCGAGTACGTCGACAACAACATCAAGACCGAGGGTGACCTCCGTCGCGAGATCCAGGCCGACATCCGCCGCAAGGTCGAGATCGGGACCTACCAGGGTCTGCGTCACCGTCGTGGTCTGCCCGTCCGCGGTCAGCGCACCAGCACCAACGCTCGTACCCGCAAGGGTCCGCGTCGCGCCATCGCCGGCAAGAAGAAGCCGGGCAAGAAGTAGTCCACAGCGGACGCCTGTCCACGGTCTTCGCTGTAGGACCGACCACCTCCCGTAGGAGTTATAGATGCCCCCCAAGGGTCGTCAGGGCGCTGCCAAGAAGGTGCGCCGCAAGGAAAAGAAGAACGTCGCTCACGGCCACGCGCACATCAAGAGCACGTTCAACAACACGATCGTCTCGATCACGGACCCGTCCGGCAACGTGATCTCCTGGGCCTCCGCCGGCCACGTCGGCTTCAAGGGCTCCCGGAAGTCCACGCCGTTCGCCGCGCAGATGGCCGCCGAGTCGGCTGCCCGCCGCGCCCAGGAGCACGGCATGCGCAAGGTCGACGTGTTCGTGAAGGGCCCGGGTTCCGGTCGTGAGACCGCGATCCGCTCCCTGCAGGCCACGGGCCTCGAGGTCGGCTCCATCCAGGACGTCACCCCGACCCCCCACAACGGCTGCCGTCCGCCGAAGCGCCGCCGCGTCTGACGCGAGGCTGCTTCTCGCAGACCATGGTTCCGGGCGGTACGGCTCCGAAAAGGGCCGTATCGCCCGTACCCTTGCAGTACCCGCGCTTTTCCCGGTGCGGTTTCCGTCGGGCGTCAAATAGCGGGCGTCCACGAAAGAAGGATCTGATCCACACATGCTGATCGCTCAGCGTCCCTCGTTGACCGAAGAGGTCGTCGACGAGTTCCGCTCCCGGTTCGTGATCGAGCCGCTGGAGCCGGGCTTCGGTTACACCCTCGGCAACTCCCTGCGCCGGACCCTCCTCTCCTCGATCCCGGGTGCGGCGGTCACGTCCATCCGCATCGACGGCGTGCTGCACGAGTTCACCACCGTGCCGGGCGTCAAGGAGGACGTCACCGACCTGATCCTCAACATCAAGCAGCTGGTCGTCTCCTCGGAGCACGACGAGCCGGTCGTGATGTACCTGCGCAAGCAGGGCCCGGGTCTGGTCACCGCCGCCGACATCGCGCCCCCGGCCGGTGTCGAGGTGCACAACCCCGACCTGGTCCTCGCCACGCTCAACGGCAAGGGCAAGCTGGAGATGGAGCTGACGGTCGAGCGCGGCCGCGGTTACGTCTCCGCCGTGCAGAACAAGCAGGTCGGCCAGGAGATCGGCCGGATCCCGGTCGACTCGATCTACTCGCCGGTGCTCAAGGTCACGTACAAGGTCGAGGCCACGCGTGTCGAGCAGCGGACCGACTTCGACAAGCTGATCGTCGACGTCGAGACCAAGCAGGCCATGCGCCCGCGTGACGCCATGGCGTCCGCCGGTAAGACCCTGGTCGAGCTGTTCGGTCTGGCCCGCGAGCTCAACATCGACGCCGAGGGCATCGACATGGGCCCGTCCCCCACGGACGCCGCCCTGGCCGCCGACCTGGCGCTGCCGATCGAGGAGCTGGAGCTCACCGTTCGGTCGTACAACTGCCTCAAGCGCGAGGGCATCCACTCCGTGGGTGAGCTCGTCGCCCGTTCCGAGGCGGACCTGCTCGACATCCGCAACTTCGGTGCGAAGTCGATCGACGAGGTCAAGGCGAAGCTGGCGGGTATGGGCCTGGCGCTCAAGGACTCGCCTCCCGGGTTCGACCCGACCGCCGCTGCCGACGCGTTCGGTGCCGATGACGATGCTGACGCCGGTTTCGTGGAGACCGAGCAGTACTGATTCGGCTGCCGGTCCGTCGGGGCTGGTCGCGCAGTTCCCCGCGTCCCTGACGGGGCGCGGATCCTTCCGGGCGTCTGAAAGGGCGCCCGGATCTCTGACAGGCAACCGTCTGCTCAGATACTGACCCCGGTACCTGATACGGCCGGGGCAGACACCTAGGAGAAACACCATGCCGAAGCCCACCAAGGGTGCCCGTCTGGGCGGCAGCGCCGCGCACGAGAAGCTGATGCTCGCGAACCTCGCGAAGTCGCTCTTCGAGCACGGTCGCATCACCACCACCGAGGCGAAGGCCCGCCGTCTGCGGCCGTACGCCGAGCGTCTGGTCACCAAGGCGAAGAAGGGCGACCTTCACAACCGCCGTCAGGTTCTCCAGGTCATCACGGACAAGAGCATCGTGCACACGCTCTTCACCGAGATCGGCCCGCGTTACGAGAACCGTCCGGGTGGCTACACCCGCATCACCAAGATCGGTAACCGCCGTGGCGACAACGCGCCCATGGCTGTCATCGAGCTGGTCGAGGCGCTGACGGTGGCGCAGGAGGCGACGGGCGAGGCCGAGGCCGCGACCAAGCGCGCCGCGAAGGACGCCGAGGCTGCCGAGGCCCAGGTCGACACGACCAAGGCCGAGGACGCCGAGGAGTCCAAGGACGCGTAAGCGTTCTGCCGGGGACTGTGCGCTTGCGGCCGCGGGTTCGTGGTGGCTCGTCGCGCAGTTCCCCGCGCCCCTGAGGGGCGTTGGCGGGTCCGTTCCTTTTCAGGGACGGGCCCGCTTTTGTGTTGCTGAGAGGATCTGTACGTGAGTGATGAAGCAGCAGCGGGTTACGTTCGTGTCCGGCTCGATCTGTCGTACGACGGGAGTGAGTTCTCCGGGTGGGCCAAGCAGGCCGGAGGGCGGCGGACCGTGCAGGGGGAGGTCGAGGACGCCCTGCGGACAGTGACGCGGTCGCGGGAGACGTACGAACTGACCGTCGCGGGACGCACCGACGCCGGGGTGCACGCACGGGGGCAGGTCGCCCACGTCGATCTGCCGCGTGAGGTGTGGGCCGAGCACCACCAGAAGCTGCTGAAGCGGCTCGCCGGCCGGCTGCCCCGGGACGTACGGGTCTGGGCCCTCAGGGAGGCGCCCAGCGGCTTCAACGCCCGCTTCTCGGCGGTCTGGCGGCGGTACGCGTACCGGGTCACCGACAATCCCGGGGGTGTCGACCCGCTGCTGCGCAACCACGTGCTGTGGCACGACTGGCCCCTGGACGTCGACGCCATGAACGAGGCCGCGCGGCGGCTGCTGGGCGAGCACGACTTCGCCGCCTACTGCAAGAAGCGGGAGGGGGCGACCACCATCCGCACGCTCCAGGAGCTGAGCCTGGTGCGCGGGGAGGACGGCATCGTCACCGCGACCGTGCGGGCCGACGCCTTCTGCCACAACATGGTGCGCTCGCTCATCGGGGCGCTGCTGTTCGTCGGGGACGGGCACCGGCCCGCCGACTGGCCGGGCAAGGTGCTGGCCGCCGGTGTGCGCGACTCGGCCGTGCACGTCGTACGGCCGCACGGGCTGACGCTGGAGGAGGTCGGCTACCCGGCCGACGAACTGCTCGCCGCGCGCAGCAGGGAAGCGCGGAACAAGCGGTCGCTGCCGTCGGCCGGCTGCTGCTGACGTCCGGTCACTCGTCGGCCGCGGCCGAGGCCTGGGCCTCGCCGCGGCGGCGGATCTGGTTGAACGTGAACTGCTGGAGGTTGTCGCCCGTGGCGAACACCTCGGTGTCCTTCGTCGTCACGTCCTTGCCGCTGGTGAAGCCGGCGTTGGTGAAGTAGGCGTAGCGGCCGTAGGCGTTGCTCGTCGTGCGGCAGAAGCCGGATTCGCAGAAGGCCTTCACACCGCCGCCGGAGAGCGACTTGACGAAGCTCTTCTTGGTGGTCTGGCCCTTGGCCTTGGCGGCCTGCGCCTCGGTGTCGAAGACGGCCACGCCGACCGTCACCGCGATGCCGTCCTTGACGTAGGTCACCCGTATCAGGCGGGTGCAGTCGTTGCCGGTGAGGATCTTGGCGAGGGTGCCGCCGGCCGCCGAGGCGCAGTTCCTCGTGTCGGCGGTGGGGCCCTTCTTGTAGACCGTCTCGCCGACGGTGAGCTGGGTGCCCGGGAAGAGCGTCTCCGGGCTGAGCGGGGCCTTGTCCTTCTTCGCGCTGGCGATGAAGTCCTTCGGGTCCAGCGGCGGCGGAGCGCTGGTCGGGGCGAAGGACGGCGCCGAGGCGGACTGGCTCGGGATCTCGGACGAGGGCAGCGAGGCCGGGTTGCCCTTGTTGTCTCCGCCTGCGGACACGACGGCCACCGCGACGGCGGTGCCGATCGCGACGGTGGCGAGCGCGCCGCCGCCGATCAGCAGCACCCGGCGTCGTTTGTGGCGGGCCTCGGAGGCCTCAGCGAGCGCTGCCCAGTCCGGAGACTGGCCGCCCCCGCTGTTCCAGGGCTGCTGCGACTGCGGTTTCCAGGGATCCCACTGGGACTGAGGTCCCCCCTGCCCAAAGCTCATGGGGCGCATCTTAGACGGGACAAGGGGCGTGCTGGTCCGCCCGGTTGGGCACCGGAGCCCCTAGCGTTCCTCCCATGCGCACGGGCAAAGGCGACATCTGCGGGTGGTTGGGGCGACTGCTGCCGGCTGTGGTGCTGCTGTGGTGTCTGCTGTCCTGGCCGGTCCTCACGGCCGGGCTGTGGCCGTCGGTCGTGGTGGGGGCGCTGGGTGCGTTCCGTCGTCCACGCCGGGGTGGATCCGTGCTGCGGTGGTGCGCCGCGGTCGCGGTGGACGTGGTCGTGTCGTCGGTGTTCCCGTATGCAAGAGCACCGCGGCGGCGGACGCTGCGGAGGGTCGTCACGCTCTGTGCCGCCGTGTACGTGTCGGTGACCGAGCGGCTGCGGTGATACCGCGTTTTGACCCTTGTGGTGAGCCCCGGTATTCTGCTTGTTCGTTGTGTATTGGCTTGCTCATTCTCACGGGACGGGCCCTTACACCGGTCCACCGGGCCGATGACCAGCGACCCCACGTACGCGGTATGCGTCGCCGCAGTGCGGTCCAGGCTGTCGTGATCGTTTCGGTGACCAGTTATGGACCATTCACTCGAAGCGAAGGCTACGAACCGTGCGTACGTACAGCCCCAAGCCCGGCGATGTGACGCGCCAGTGGCACGTCATCGACGCTCAGGACGTTGTCCTGGGTCGTCTCGCCACCACTGCCGCGACGCTCCTCCGCGGCAAGCACAAGCCGATCTACGCCCCCCACGTCGACGCTGGTGACTTCGTCATCATCATCAACGCGGACAAGGTGCACCTGTCCGGCAACAAGCGGACCCAGAAGATGGCGTACCGCCACTCCGGCTACCCGGGTGGTCTGCGCTCCGTCCGTTACGACGAGCTGCTCGACAAGAACCCCGAGAAGGCCATCGAGAAGGCCGTCAAGGGCATGCTCCCCAAGAACACGCTGGGCCGTCAGATGCTCTCGAAGCTGAAGGTCTACAAGGGTGACCAGCACCCGCACGGCGCGCAGCAGCCGCAGCCGTACGAGATCACCCAGGTCGCGCAGTAAGTCCGGCCACCCCCTAAGACTGAACAGAATCTGAGGAGAATCGTGGCCGAGACCACTGCCGAGCAGCCGCTCGAAGAGCTTGACATCGACAGCTACACCACCGAGTCCGAGGTCCCCGTCGAGGGTGAGTACACCTCGGAGTCCATGGCCTCCCGCTTCGGTGAGCCCCAGCCGGCCGCCGGCCTGGGCCGTCGCAAGAACGCCATCGCCCGCGTCCGGATCGTCCCGGGCACCGGCAAGTGGAAGATCAACGGTCGCACCCTCGAGGACTACTTCCCGAACAAGGTGCACCAGCAGGAAGTCAACGAGCCGTTCAAGGTTCTCGAGCTCGAGGGCCGCTACGACGTCATCGCCCGCATCGCCGGTGGCGGTGTCTCCGGCCAGGCCGGTGCGCTGCGTCTCGGTGTCGCCCGTGCGCTGAACGAGGCGGACGTCGACAACAACCGCGGCCCGCTGAAGAAGGCCGGCTTCCTCAAGCGCGACGACCGTGCGGTCGAGCGCAAGAAGGCCGGTCTGAAGAAGGCCCGCAAGGCGCCGCAGTACAGCAAGCGCTAATCGCGACGCCCGTCCTCGCGACTGGCTTTGCCTCGATCGCCCCGGCGGCACGGTTGTGCTGCCGGGGCGGTTCGTTTACACAACCCCTACCGGTCCCGGACAGTCTCAGGGAAGGTACGCGGGAATGTGAGCCGCATTCTCTTCAGCAATACGGAGGACACCACTGTGGGACGACTCTTCGGCACGGACGGCGTGCGCGGTGTCGCCAACGCGGATCTGACGGCGGAGATGGCCCTGGGCCTCTCCGTGGCCGCGGCACACGTACTGGCCGAGGCGGGCACGTTCGAGGGACACCGGCCCAAGGCCGTGGTCGGGCGTGACCCCCGTGCGTCCGGGGAGTTCCTGGAAGCCGCCGTGGTCGCGGGCCTCGCCAGCGCCGGCGTGGACGTCCTGCGCGTCGGTGTGCTGCCGACGCCCGCCGTGGCGTACCTGACCGGGGAGCTCGGCGCCGACCTCGGTGTGATGCTCTCCGCGAGCCACAACGCCATGCCCGACAACGGCATCAAGTTCTTCGCCCGCGGCGGGCACAAGCTCGCCGACGAGCTGGAGGACCGGATCGAGTCCGTCTACGAGGAGCACCGCACCGGTGCCCCGTGGGACCGTCCGACCGGGTCCGGCGTGGGCCGCGTACGCGCCTACGAGGAGGGCGCCGACCGGTACGTCGCACATCTGCTGAGTGTCCTGCCGAACCGGCTCGACGGGCTGAAGGTCGTCCTGGACGAGGCGCACGGCGCCGCCGCCCGGGTCTCGCCGGAGGCGTTCCGGCAGGCCGGTGCGCAGGTCGTCACGATCGGGGCCGAGCCCGACGGGCTCAACATCAACGACGGCTACGGTTCGACGCACCTGGACAAGATCAAGGCCGCCGTCGTGGAGCACGGGGCCGACCTCGGCATCGCGCATGACGGTGACGCCGACCGGTGCCTCGCTGTCGACCACACCGGTGCGGAGGTGGACGGGGACCAGATCCTCGCGGTGCTCGCGCTGGCGATGCAGGAGCGTTCCGCGCTGCGGTCCGACACCGTCGTCGCGACGGTGATGTCGAACCTCGGGTTCAAGCTCGCCATGGAGCGCGAGGGCATCCGGCTGGTGCAGACCGCCGTCGGTGACCGGTACGTGCTGGAGGAGATGAAGGAGCACGGGTTCGCCCTCGGGGGCGAGCAGTCCGGGCACGTGATCATCCTCGACCACGCGACGACCGGCGACGGGACGCTGACCGGGCTGCTGCTGGCGGCGCGGGTGGCGCAGAGCGGGCGCGCGCTGGCGGATCTCGCCGCCGTCATGGAGCGGCTGCCGCAGGTGCTGATCAATGTGCCGGACGTCGACAGGACGCGGGTGGGGACGTCCGCGGAGCTGTCGGCGGCGGTCTCGGACGCGGAGCGGGAGCTCGGGGAGACCGGGCGGGTGCTGCTGCGGCCCTCCGGGACCGAGCCGTTGGTCCGTGTGATGGTGGAGGCGGCCGACATCGAGCAGGCTCGGTCTGTTGCGGGTCGGCTGGCTGACGCGGTGAAGTCCGCGCTCGGGTAGTGAAACGGGCAGGGGGGTGGGGGCTGCGGTTGGCTGCCGGCTGACCGTCCGTCGTAGCTTGTCGCGCAGTTCCCCGCGCCCCTGAGGAGCGTTGCCCTCACGGTGCGTTCTTGGGCTGCCTGGCCCAGAACCACTTCTGTGCCAGCAGCGTCAGCGTGCCCGCGACGATGATGCCCAGCAGGTTCAGCAGGAGCTGCTCCGTGGATCCCCAGGTCTGCTTCGTGTCGCCGTAGCTCAGGGCCACGGCCGCGTTCGCCGCTGCCGGGATCGTGGTCACGGAGATGGCCACGCCCACCAGGGCGCCCGATTTGGCCGACGTCAGCGAGAGAGTGCCGGCGATGCCGGCCAGGACCGCCACGACGAAGGACAGCCGGTCGGGGGCGTAGATGAAGCCGGTGTTGGGGCGGTCGGCTTCCAGCTGGGCCTCGGTGAAGAGGCCGACGGCGTCCATGAAGAGACTGAAGCCGACCGTCACCGCCATCGCCGCCGCGAAGCCCACCAGCAGGGCGATGAGCGAGCGCGCCGCGAGGCGCGGCTGGCGGCGGACCACCGCGGTGCTGATTCCCGCGAGTGGGCCGAACTCCGGGCCCACCGCCATGGCTCCGACGATCAGAATCGAGTTGTCCAGGACCACGCCGCAGGCCGCGATCATGGTGGCGAGCGTGATGAAGGCCAGGTACGTGACCGAGAGGGTGGATTCCTCGTGCGTCGCGTCGGACAGGTGCTCCCACAGGACCGCGTCGGAAGCCTCGCCGGGCGCGTCCGCCTCGGCCTTGTCCGCCCGCTTCGACAGGGACAGGTCGATGGACTCGACGGCGATGGAGCCCGTGGTGTCTATCCCCAGGTTTCGCAGGCCGGTGAGCAGCTCGTCGCCCGCCTCGCGCGCTACGTCGCACATCACCACGTCCCCGGCGGGGTCGCGGGCGGCGCCCGGCAGCACGACGAGGTGGGTGGTGCCGACCGTCTTCTCGATCAGCAGCACCACTTCGTCGGTCCGGTCGGACGGTGTGATCAGGCGCAGATGGAGCATGGCGCTCATCTAACCCGCCTTTCGGCTCGGAGTCACAGCTTGCGCAGGCTCAGCCGTTGCACCTTGTGGTCCGGGCCCTTGCGCAGCACCAGGGTGGCGCGGCCGCGGGTGGGGGCGATGTTCTCCACCAGGTTGGGCCGGTTGATCGTGCGCCACATCGTCCGGGCGTAGTCCAGGGCCTCCTCCTCCGAGACCTGGGTGTACTTGCGGAAGTACGAGGAGGGGTTCTGGAAGGCGGTCGCGCGCAGCTTGCGGAAGCGGTTGAGGTACCAGGTCTCGATGTCCTCGACGCGGGCGTCGACGTACACGCTGAAGTCGAAGTAGTCGGCGAGGCCGACGCGGGTGCGGCCGTCCTTGCCGGGCAGGGCCGGCTGGAGGACGTTCAGGCCCTCGACGATCAGGATGTCGGGGCGGCGGACCGTGAGCCTCTTGTCGGGGACGATGTCGTAGATCAGGTGGGAGTAGACGGGCGCGGTGACCTCGTTCTTGCCGGCCTTGATGTCGGCGACGAAGCGGGTCAGGGCCCGGCGGTCGTAGGACTCCGGGAAGCCTTTGCGGGACATCAGGCCGCGGGCCTGGAGTTCCTTCGTCGGCAGCAGGAAGCCGTCGGTGGTGACCAGCTCGACGCGCGGGTGCTCGGGCCAGCGCGACAGCAGGGCCTGGAGGAGGCGGGCGACCGTCGACTTGCCCACGGCGACCGAACCGGCGACTCCTATGACGAACGGTGTGCCCGACTGGGAGCCCTGTTCGCCCAGGAACGTGTTCAGGGCGCCTCTGAGGCCGTCGGTGGCACCGACGTAGAGGTTGAGAAGTCTGGACAGCGGGAGGTAGATGTCCCGCACCTCGTCGAGGTCGATCACGTCGCCGAGACCGCGCAGCTTCTCGACCTCCTCGGCCGTCAGTGGCAGCGGCGTCTTGTCGCGCAGCGCACTCCACTCGGCTCGGGTGAGGTCGACGTAGGGAGTCGCCTCCGGGCGGGGCCGGTGGGCGCTCCGGGGCATCGAGGAGACCGGAGAGATCACAGTCCATTGTTACGGGAGTACGAACGAACGGTGAGGTGGGATCCGTCACGCGATTCGTTCGCCCCGCTTCAGACTGAGAAAAACTGATTCGGGTGGAATGTCAGTGGCGTGCGTCACAGTTGTGGAAAGGGTGGGCCCGGTCCGGGGTCCACGAACGCCCGGGAGTACCCATGACGTACGCGATAGAGGCGGAAGGCCTGGTCAAGCGGTTCCGGGAGACCGAGGCACTGGCCGGTGTCGACCTGGCGGCCCGCAAGGGCACTGTGCTCGGGCTGCTGGGCCCCAACGGCGCCGGGAAGACGACCGCGGTGCGGATCTTCGCGACTCTGCTGCGCCCGGACCGGGGGACGGCCCGGGTGGCCGGGCACGACGTGGTCCGGGAGGCCGGGGTCGTCCGTTCCCTCGTCGGGCTGACCGGGCAGTACGCGGCGGTCGACGAGAACCTGACGGGCACGGAGAACCTGCTGCTCATCGGACGGCTGCTGGGGCTGCCGAGGCGGGAGGCCAAGGCGCGGGCCGGTGAACTGCTGGAGCGGTTCCAGCTGACCCACGCGGCCGGGCGGGCGGCGAAGACCTTCTCGGGCGGCATGCGCCGACGTCTGGACCTCGCGGCCAGCCTCGTCGGCCGGCCCAGCATCCTCTTCCTCGACGAGCCGACCACCGGCCTCGATCCGCACAGCAGGGGTGAGCTGTGGGACCTGCTGCGGGGTCTGGTCGCGGACGGGGCGACCGCCCTGCTGACCACGCAGTATCTGAACGAGGCCGATGTCCTCGCCGACGACATCGTGGTGATCGACAAGGGGCGGGTGATCGCCGAGGGCACACCGGACCAGTTGAAGGCGCAGGTCGGCGGCCAGGTGCTGGAGCTCAGGCCGATCTCCGGGCAGGACTTGGCGCGGGCGCACGCGCTGGTGGCCGGGGCCGCTGGGCCGGCGGCCCGGATCGAGGGCGAGACGGTCACCGCCCCAGTGAAGGACCCCGAGCTGATGCCGGCCGTGGTGCGCGCGCTGGACCGGGAGGGCATCGCGGTCGGGGAGCTGGCCCTGCGCCGCTCCTCGCTCGACGAGGTCTTCCTGTCCCTGACCGGCCACCGCGCCGAGCCGGGCCAGGCCGAGGGGGACGGCGGTGCGGCCGTCCGGGAGGACGAGGAACTGGAGAAGGCGGTGAGCCGGTCATGACCGCCGACGCCGGCACCCTCGACGCGCCGGTCACCGCGTCGGGCCGGGTACCGCCCCTCGCCGGACTGCGGCAGACCGTCACGATGGCCTGGCGGAGCCTGGTCGCCGTCAAGCACAACCCGCTCGAACTGGTCGACTACAGCATCACGCCGATCATGTTCGTGTTCCTGTTCACCTATGTCCTCGGCGGGCAGATGGCCGGCTCGCCCGAGGCGTATCTGAAGTACGCGCTGCCCGGGATCATCGTGCAGAACACCTTGTTCATGACGATGTACACGGCGATGGCGCTCAACACCGACCTCACCAAGGGCGTCTTCGACCGGCTGCGCAGCCTGCCCATCGCCCGCTCCGCCCCGCTCGTCGGCCGGATCACCGCCGACCTCGCGAAGCACCTGTGGGCGCTGCTGCTGATGATCGGCCTCGGCCTGGCACTCGGCTTCCGCGTCACCGGCGGGCTCGGCGGGTTCCTGCTCGGCACCCTGCTGGTGATGGTGTTCGCCGCGGCCGTGTCGTGGAGCGCGGTGCTGATCGGGATGCTGGCGGGTGACGCCGAGAAGGTCCAGGCGTTCGCCTTCACGCTCATCTTCCCGATCACCTTCACCAGCAGCGCGTTCGTCGTCGTCGACACGATGCCGGGCTGGCTCCAGGCATGGAGCGACGTCAATCCGGTGACGCACCTGTCGGATGCGTTCCGGGGGCTGCTGCTGGGCGGGGCGGTGGCGGAGCCGGTGATGTGGTCGCTGGTGTGGGCCGCGGGCATCGCGCTGGTGTTCTATCCCCTGGCCATGCGGGCCTATCGGGCGAAGGTCTGAGACGCGGTCAGCTCGCCGTCAGTCGTCACCGCGCGTGCCCATGAGGAGGCGTCAGGGCGGAAAGACGCCGTCGCGGTGGTCCTGTAAGCCGGGATTATTTCCGAATCCGGGCACGCTTCAGGGGTTTTCCGAGAGCATCGGACCGTAGGCTGCGGCTCATGTGTGGAATCGTGGGTTACGTGGGGCCGCAGTCCGCGCTCGAGGTCGTCATGGCCGGGCTGAAGCGGCTGGAGTACCGGGGATACGACTCGGCGGGCGTCGCCGTCCTGGCCGACGGGGGTCTGGCGACGGCCAAGAAGGCCGGCAAACTGCTCAACCTGGAGAAGGAGCTGGACGGCAGACCGCTGCCGACCGGCGCGACGGGCATCGGACACACCCGCTGGGCGACGCACGGCGCCCCGACGGACACCAACGCCCACCCGCACATCGACAACGCGGGCCGGGTCGCCGTGGTGCACAACGGCATCATCGAGAACTTCGCCCTGCTGCGCGCCGAGCTGGCGGAGCGCGGGCACGAGCTGTCCTCCGAGACCGACACCGAGGTCGTGGCGCATCTGCTCGCCGAGGAGTTCTCCTCCTGCGCGGACCTCGCCGAAGCGATGCGGCTGGTGTGCCGGCGGCTGGAGGGCGCGTTCACGCTGGTCGCGGTGCACGCCGACGAGCCGGACGTGGTGGTCGGCGCACGGCGGAACTCCCCGCTGGTGGTCGGGGTGGGAGAGGGCGAGGCCTTCCTCGCCTCGGACGTCGCCGCGTTCATCGCCCACACCCGTTCGGCGATCGAACTCGGGCAGGACCAGGTGGTGGAGCTGCGCCGGGACGGCGTGACCGTGACCGGCTTCGACGGCCGCCCGGCCGACGTGCGGTCCTACCACGTCGACTGGGACGCGTCGGCCGCCGAGAAGGGCGGCTACGACTACTTCATGCTCAAGGAGATCGCCGAGCAGCCCAAGGCGGTCGCGGACACGCTCCTCGGCCGGATCGACGGGTCCGGTTCGCTGACGCTGGACGAGGTGCGGATCCCGCCGGGCGTGCTGCGGGAGATCGACAAGGTCGTCATCATCGCCTGCGGTACGGCCTTCCACGCCGGGCTGATCGCCAAGTACGCGATCGAGCACTGGACGCGGCTGCCGTGCGAGGTGGAGCTGGCCAGCGAGTTCCGCTACCGGGACCCGATCCTGGACGCGCAGACGCTGGTGATCGCCATCTCCCAGTCGGGCGAGACCATGGACACGCTGATGGCGCTGCGGCACGCCCGTGAGCAGGGCTCCAAGGTGCTGGCGATCTGCAACACCAACGGCTCGACGATTCCGCGCGAGTCGGACGCGGTGCTGTACACACACGCCGGGCCCGAGGTGGCCGTCGCCTCGACCAAGGCGTTCCTCACGCAGCTCGTGGCCTGCTACCTGGTCGCCCTGTACCTGGGGCAGGTGCGCGGCACGAAGTGGGGCGACGAGATCCGGGCGGTGATCCGCGACCTGTCCTCCATCTCCGGTGCGGTGGACGAGGTGCTGGGCACGATGGAGCCGGTGCGGGAGCTGGCGCGGACGCTGGCCACCAAGAAGACGGTGCTCTTCCTCGGGCGGCACGTGGGGTATCCCGTGGCGCTGGAAGGCGCGCTGAAGCTCAAGGAACTCGCCTACATGCACGCGGAGGGGTTCGCGGCCGGGGAGCTGAAGCACGGGCCGATCGCGCTGATCGAGGAGGACGTGCCGGTGGTCGTGGTGGTGCCCTCGCCGCGCGGACGGTCGGTGCTGCACGACAAGATCGTGTCCAACATCCAGGAGATCCGGGCGCGCGGTGCGCGGACGATCGTGATCGCGGAGGAGGGCGACGAGGCGGTCGTGCCGTACGCGGACCACCTGGTCCGGGTGCCGGCCACCCCGACGCTGCTGCAGCCGCTCGTGGCGACGGTGCCGCTGCAGGTGTTCGCCTGTGAGCTGGCGACGGCCCGCGGCAACGAGGTGGACCAGCCGCGGAACCTGGCGAAGTCGGTGACGGTGGAGTGAGCACCGGGGGCGGGCGGCTTGTCGCCGCCCGCCCCTGCCGCCCGCCCGGCGACTACCAGTTGATGCAGGTCTTCGGGACCCAGCCGTTCACCTTGTCGCCGCCGTAGTACCACTGGTTGCTCGTCTTGCCGCAGGCCGTGTACGAGCCGCCCTTGAAGGACTTGCCGTCGTTGCAGATGCCGCCCTTCTTGCCCTTGCCCCAGATGCCGAGGGCCGTGGCGGACGTCTTCGGTGCGCTGCGGACGTTGACGGTCTCCTTGGCCTTGACGTTGACGATCGCCTTGCTGCAGTCCTTCGGCGGGGCCGCGGCAGCGGTGCCCGCGGCGGCGACGGTGCCGGTGAGGGCCGTGGCGAAGAGAGCCAGGGCACTGGCCGCGGTTCCCAGCGACGCGAACTTCATGATCGGTGTCCTCCCGTTTGGTGCGATGCCGTTTGCTCATCGCGGTCGGCGCGAACTCTATAGGGAGGGCAGGGAGTTGAAGATCACGGGGTCGTCCGGGAAGTGCTCCGGGTACTGTTCGGGCCGGATGCGGCCCGTCACCGTAGGGTGCTGCCCATGAGCATCATCGGGGTCGGCATCGACGTTGCCGAGATCGAACGGTTCGCGGCTTCACTGGAGCGTACGCCCGCGCTGGCCAAGCGGCTGTTCCTGGAACGGGAGTTGCTGCTGCCCGGCGGGGGGCGGCGGGGAGTCGCCTCGCTGGCCGCGCGGTTCGCAGCCAAGGAGGCGTTGGCCAAGGCGCTCGGTGCGCCGCCCGGGCTGCTCTGGACCGACGCCGAGGTGTGCGTCGAGGACAGCGGGCGGCCCTGGCTGCGGGTGACCGGGACGGTGGCGGCCCGGGCCGCCGAACTCGGTGTGCGGAGCTGGCACGTGTCGCTGAGTCACGACGCGGGCGTCGCCTCGGCGGTGGTCATCGCCGAGGGGTGACGCCCACCCCCGGGTGAGGCCCCGGCTAGTAGAGGCCCCAGATCAGCGTGGCGGTGCCGATGAAACCGATCGCGCCCAGGGTCGTGCCGGCGGCGGCGGTCCACATCCGGCCGGTGCCCTGGCGGGCGTAGTGGATGCCCATCGCCCCGAACGTCACCGCGAGCGCTCCGGCCAGGACCGTCCACGGGAACAGGAACGCCCAGGTGCCCACGGCCGAGAAGGCGCCGAGAACCAGGGCCGTGGGGCCCAGGGCGGTGGCGGGACTGTCGTTGTCCCTGGGTGCTGTCGAGCTGGTCATGTCTCGTCGATCCCCCTTTTTGAACAAGTTCAAAATGTAGCTCGATGGTACCGCTCGGGCGGGGGCGAAGGAACAGCGGGCGGCGCGGGGGACGATCTCGTCGGTCAGGGCGGGCATGTCCGGGGGACGATCTCGTCGGCCCGGGTGCGCGTGTCGGGGACGGTCTCGTCGGTCACGGTGGGTGCGTCGGGGACGGTGGCGTCGGCCACGGTCGGCATGGCGGGGGACGATCTCGTCGGTCAGGGTGCGCCCGTCGAGGACGGTCTCCTCGGTCACGGTGGGTGCGTCGGGGTGTCCCGGAGGGGCCGGTCGCGGTGTGCGCGGGAGATGCGCGAGGTGCGTGTGAGGAGGAGTGGTCCGGCGGTCCTGCGGGAAACTCGACCGCATGCGTACTGCGTACAGCGTGGAGACGGTCCGGAACGCCGAGCGGGAGCTGATGGCGCGGCTGCCGGAGGGGGCGCTGATGCAACGCGCCGCCGCCGGGCTCGCCGCGGCCTGCGCCGACTTGCTGGGGCGGGTGTACGGCAGGAGGGTCGTGCTGCTGGTCGGCAGTGGCGACAACGGCGGTGACGCCCTGTACGCCGGGGCCCGGCTGGCCCGCCGGGGGGCCGGGGTCACGGCGGTGCTGCTCGCACCGGACCGGGCGCACACCGCGGGGCTCACCGCGTTGCGGCGGGCCGGAGGGCGGGTCGCGGGAGCCGGTGAGGGCGAGGCGCTGGTCGAGGGCGCGGACCTCGTCGTCGACGGGATCGTCGGGATCGGCGGGAAGGGCGGGCTGCGGCCGGACGCGGTGCCGTTGGCGGCCGCCGCCGCGCGGTCGCGGGGTGCCGTGGTCGCCGTCGACCTGCCGAGCGGTGTCGACGCCGACACGGGGGAGGTGCACGGGGACGCCGTGCGGGCCGACCTGACCGTCACCTTCGGCACGCACAAACCGGGACTCCTGATCGACCCCGCCCGGGAGTACGCGGGGTCGGTGCGCCTGGTCGACATCGGGCTGGAGCTGCCGGCCGAGCCGGAGCTGGAGGCGTTGCAGCACGCGGATGTGGCCCGGTCGCTGCCGGTGCCGGGGGCGGAGAGCGACAAGTACCGGCGGGGCGTGGTCGGGATCGCCGCCGGGTCCGCGCGCTACCCGGGGGCCGCCGTGCTGGCCGTCGCCGGGGCGCTGCGGGGCGGTGCCGGGGCCGTGCGGTACGTCGGGCCGGCCGGGGACGCCGTCATCGCGCGGTTTCCCGAGACGCTCGTGTCGGACAGGGGGCCGAAGCACGCCGGGCGGGTGCAGGCGTGGGTCGTCGGGCCGGGGGCCGGGGACGACGCCGTGACGGTGGCGGAGGTGCTGGCGGCGGACGTGCCGGTGCTGATCGACGCCGACGGGCTGCGGCTGGCGGACGCGGAGATCGTCCGGGGGCGTCGGGCGCCGACGCTGATGACACCCCACGCGGGGGAGGCGGCGGCGCTGCTGGGCGTGGAACGGGCCGAGGTCGAGGGCGGCCGGCTGTCCGCGGCCCGGGAGCTGGCGCGGCGCTACGGGGCGACCGTGCTGCTGAAGGGGTCCACGACGCTGGTGGCCGACTCGGGGGGCGGGGCGGTACGGGTGAACCCGACCGGGACGGGGTGGCTGGCCACGGCCGGGAGCGGGGACGTGCTGTCGGGGCTGTGCGGGTCCTTGCTGGCGGCGGGGCTGTCCGCGGTGGACGCGGGGAGTGCGGGGGCGTATCTGCACGGGCTGGCCGGGCGGCTGGCGGCGGACGGGGCGCCCGTGGGGGCGCACGACGTGGCCGAGGCGATCCCGGGCGCCTGGCGCAATGTCCTGGGGTGAGCCGGGGCGCCGGGGACCGATGGGGCCGTCGACCGGGCGGACCTGAACACCGGCAGAACCACTCCGACGGCGGCACGCGACCGACCGACCGTGCCGCGTGACACGTCCCCGCACGCACGGATGGCGGCACGGGACCGACCGACCGTGCCGCGTGACACGTCCCCGCACGCACCTCCGCACCGCCGTCCGCTCGACGGCCCGTGGCGAGTCGCCGACGGCCCCGCCGTGCCCCCGGGTACCGCCGTCTGCTTGGCGGTCCGCGGCGCGTCGCCCACGGCCCCGTCGTGCTCCCGGTACCGCCGTCCGCTCGATGGCCCGCGGCGCGTCGCCTACGCCCTGCCGTACTCCCGGTGCCGCCCTCCGCTCGACGGTCCGCGGCGAGTCGCCCACGCCCCCGCCCGTTCCCCCCCGTACCGCCCTCCCCACCACCGTCCGTTCGACCCCCCGGCCTCGAACTCCCGGCGACGCACAGAGGTACGTAGGCGGCCCGCCGTCGGAGGGCTCTGAGACACTGGGCGCGATGAGCGAGAGAACAGCCCCGACCGCGCCCCTGCGGGCCCGGGCCGAGATCGATCTGGCAGCGCTGCGGGCCAATGTGCGGGCCCTGCGTGCCCACGCGCCGGGCGCGGCCGTGATGGCCGTGGTGAAGTCCGAGGCGTACGGCCACGGGGCTGTGCCGTGCGCCCGCGCGGCCGTCGCCGCGGGAGCGACCTGGCTGGGCACGGCCACGCCCGAGGAGGCCCTCGCCCTGCGGGCCGCCGGGCTGCCGGGCCGCATCATGTGCTGGCTGTGGACGCCCGGAGGACCCTGGCGCGAGGCGATCGACGCCGAGCTCGACGTGTCCGTCAGCGGCATGTGGGCCCTGGCGGAGGTCGTCGACGCGGCCAGGGGAGCCGACCGTCCGGCCAGGGTGCAGCTGAAGGCCGACACCGGCCTCGGACGCAACGGGTGCCAGCCCGGGGACGACTGGGCCGCGCTCGTCTCCGCGGCGCTGCGGGCCGAGGCCGAGGGGCTGCTGCGCGTCACGGGACTGTGGTCGCACTTCGCCTGCGCCGACGAACCCGGCCACCCCTCCATCACGGCCCAGCTCGCCGTGTTCCGGGACATGGTCGCGTACGCCGAGGAGCGGGGCGTGCGTCCCGAGGTCCGGCACATCGCCAACTCCCCGGCCACCCTCACGCTCCCCGAGAGCCACTTCGACCTGGTCCGCACCGGCATCGCCACCTACGGCATCTCGCCCAGCCCCGAGCTCGGCACCCCGGCCGACTTCGGGCTGCGGCCGGTGATGACCCTGTCCGCCTCGCTGGCCCTGGTCAAACACGTGCCGGGCGGGCACGGCGTCAGCTACGGCCACCGGTACGTGACCCCCGGCCCGACGACCCTCGGCCTGGTCCCGCTGGGCTACGCGGACGGCATCCCACGGCACGCCTCCTCCGCCGGCCCGGTCCTGGTCGAGGGCAAGTGGCGCACGATCGCCGGGCGGGTCGCCATGGACCAGTTCGTGGTCGATCTGGGGGGCGACGAGCCGGCGGCGGGGACCGAGGCGGTCCTCTTCGGGCCGGGGGACCGGGGCGAGCCCACCGCGGAGGACTGGGCTCAGGCGGCCGGAACCATCGCCTACGAAATCGTGACCCGGATCGGAACGCGCGTTCCTCGCGTCTATGTGAATGAGGAACGGGACGGGTAACTCGCACAGAGAACCGGTCACGCGAGAAACGACAGTCACCACGGCAACATCGGCATCACCCGACCCGGCGAGTCACCCGATCGGCACCCCGGCGAAGAGGAGCGGTACGTGAGCGAGAGCAGTGCGGAGGTCGTCGCGGACGTCGCCTCCGCGGCCGTCGCGGCCTCCGCCGCGGGGGCGGCGGGGGGCTGGCGCCGGGCGACCGGCATCGCCGGCGTGGCGATAGGCGTGGTGGCCGCGGGCGCGGCCGCCGGTGTCGCCCTGGAGCGGATGACGGTCGGCCGCGGCATGCGCCAGAAGGCCCGGCTCGCCCTGGACTCGGCGGGGCCCTACGGCTCCCTGCGGGGCATGCCCGGCAAGGCGTCCGCCGACGACGGCACGGAGCTCTACTACGAGGTCGACGACCTCGACGAGGAGGCCGCCCCCGCCGCCATCGGCCCGCGCCGCCGCCGGCTGTTCGGCCGTAAATCACCCGCTCCCGTCACCGTCGTCTTCAGCCACGGCTACTGCCTCAGCCAGGATTCCTGGCACTTCCAGCGGGCGGCCCTGCGGGGCGTCGTACGGACCGTGCACTGGGACCAGCGCAGCCACGGCCGGTCCGGGCGGGGCGTCGCCCAGACGCGGGACGACGAGCCGATCACGATCGAGCAGCTGGGCCGGGACCTGAAGGCCGTCATCGACGCGGCGGCGCCCGAGGGGCCGCTGGTGCTCGTGGGGCACTCCATGGGCGGCATGACGGTGATGGCGCTGGCCGACCAGTTCCCGGAGCTGATCCGCGAGCGGGTCGTCGGGGTCGCCTTCGTGGGGACGTCGTCGGGCCGGCTCGGCGAGGTCAACTACGGCCTGCCCGTCGCCGGGGTCAACGCGGTGCGGCGGGTGCTGCCCGGGGTGCTGAAGGCGCTGGGGCAGCGGGCCGAGCTGGTGGAGAAGGGGCGCCGGGCGACCGCGGACCTGTTCGCCGGGATCATCAAGCGGTACTCCTTCGCCTCCCGGGACGTCGACCCGGCGATCGCCCGGTTCGCCGAGCGGATGATCGAGAGCACCCCGATCGACGTGGTCGCCGAGTACTACCCGGCGTTCAACGACCACGACAAGACCGAGGCGCTCGCCCACTTCGCGGACCTGCCGGTTCTCGTACTGGCCGGGGTGCAGGACCTGGTCACGCCGAGTGAGCACAGCGAGGCCATCGCCGATCTGCTGCCGGACGCCGAGCTGGTGCTGGTGCCGGATGCGGGACACCTGGTGATGCTGGAACACCCGGAAGTGGTCACCGACCGCCTCGCCGACCTGCTCACCCGCACGGGTGCCGTGCCCGCAGGGGCTACCGTGAAGGGCTATGGAAGCACCAGCACCGCACAGCCCGGCTGAGCCCGGCTCCGTCCAGATCGTCGTCACGTCCCCCGAGCAGATGCGGGAGCTGGGCCGCCGGCTCGCGAAACTCCTGCGCGCCGGTGACCTGGTGATGCTCAGCGGGGAGCTCGGCGCGGGCAAGACGACGCTGACCCGCGGCCTGGGCGAAGGGCTCGGGGTGCGCGGGGCCGTCACCTCGCCGACGTTCGTGATCGCCCGGGTGCACCCCGCGCTGGGCGACGGGCCGCCGCTGGTCCACGTCGACGCCTACCGGCTCTCCGGCGGGCTCGACGAGATGGAGGACCTCGACCTCGACGTCTCGCTGCCCGACTCCGTCGTTGTCGTGGAGTGGGGCGAGGGCAAGGTCGAGGAGCTGACCGAGGACCGGCTCCAGGTCGTGATCCACCGGGCGGTGGGCGACACGACCGACGAGGTCCGGCAGATGACGCTCACCGGTGTGGGCGAACGCTGGGCCGAGGCGGACCTGAGCGTGCTCGCCGCCTGACGCCCTCCCGGGCCGTCCCGGTGTGCGGTCTTTTGATGAACGTTCCGACAAGACGTCGGCAAGATGTTGCGTCCGGCGTCTTGTGCGTGGTCACATGGTATCCAGTCAGTGGTTAGGTCTACCTAACCACGTGTGCCCCGGCCCTTCGGGAGGCGTCCATGTCGGCTACAGAGAGCAAGGGGCAGCCGCAGCCATGCGCGGTCGCCGGGGTGTCCATGCGCGACCTGCTGGCGGCCGGTGAGGCGGCGGCGCTGCTCTGCACACCGCCGCGCGCACCCGAGCCGGAACGCGCCGGGCGGGCCTCGGCGCACCGCGAAGCGGCCTGAGGATCCTCCGCCCCCTCGTGGAGCGCCCAGGGCCTGTCGTTTGGATCATGACGCAGACGCGGGGCTAGCGGACCACCACGACCGCGCGGCCGATCGTCGCGAACGTCCACATCGCGTCGCCGTCCGCCCGGGACTCGCGGATACCGCCCGTGCGGGCCTTCCGGCTGGGGGCGGCCGACTCGTTCACGGCCGCGCTGAAGCCGACGACCACGCCGTCCACACTGGCGAAGCGCACCACGTGCTCGACCGGGACGCCGTCGGAGCCGGTCACCGCGTTCGACCGGGACGTCACCGAGTAGGTGCCCGGGGCCGGGTCCACCGCGCTCGGCTCGACCGTGAACGTACGGCTGACCGCCTGGTCCCCGGCGACCAGCCACACCCGGTCGCGGCGCAGCGAGTACACGACCCGGGCGCCCTTCCCCGAGTCGGCGGGCAGCGCGGTCGGGTCCTGCTTGACCCGGGGCGCCTTCGACGTGCCGGGGGCCGGGGCGGCACTCGCGTGCGCCGCCCTGCCCAGACCGGCCGGGAGGGCATCGGCGGCCTCGTGGGTGAGGTAGCCGACCGTCGCGAGGGCCGCGGCGGTGAGCCCGGCCACGATTCCCGAGCTGCTGGCTGTCACCGCGTCCACCTCACGTCGTACGTCCCTGTCGTGACGGAAGGTGACGGTAGCAGCAGGTGACGGCCCGACAGGTGCGACGGTGCCGGGCCTCCGGGAGCCGTAGGCTGTTTGCGTGCTCTTGCTCGCTCTGGATACCGCCACGCCCGCCGTCACCGTCGCCCTGCACGACGGACGCGACGTCATCGCCTCGTCGAGTCAGGTCGACGCACGGCGGCACGGGGAACTGCTGCTGCCGGCGATCGACCGGGTGCTCGCCGAGGCCCGTCTGCGGCTCGACGCCGTCACCGGGATCGTCGCCGGGATCGGCCCGGGACCGTACACCGGGCTGCGCGTCGGCCTGATGACCGCCGACACCTTCGGACTCGCCCTCGGCGTCCCCGTGCACGGTGTGTGCACCCTGGACGGCCTCGCCTACGCCGCCGACCTCCAGGTTCCGTTCGTCGTCGCCACCGACGCGCGCCGCAAGGAGGTGTACTGGGCCCGCTACGCCGACTCCCGTACCCGGGTCACCGACCCGGCCGTGGACCGGCCCGCCGACATCGCCGAGCGGGTCGAGGGGCTGCCCGCGGTCGGCGCGGGCGCGCTGCTGTACCCCGACACCTTCCCCAAGGCGCACGAGCCGGAGCACGTGTCCGCCGCCGCCCTGGCCCGGCTGGCCGCGGAGAAGCTGGCCGCCGGCGAGGAACTGCCCGCGCCCCGGCCGCTGTACCTGCGCCGCCCCGACGCCCAGGTCCCCAAGAACTACAAGGTGGTCACCCCCAAGTGACCGAAGCCGTGACGTGCACGCTGCGCGAGATGCGCTGGTGGGACATCGACTCCGTACTGGAACTGGAACGGGAGCTGTTCCCCGAGGACGCCTGGTCCCGGGGCATGTTCTGGTCCGAGCTCGCCCATGCGCGCGGGCCCGAGGCCAACCGGCGGTACGTGGTCGCCGAGTCCGGCTCCCGGATCGTCGGGTACGCGGGTCTGGTCGCCACCGGCGAGCAGGCAGACGTGCAGACCATCGCCGTCTCCCGCGACCTGTGGGGGACCGGCCTCGGCGGCCGGCTGCTGGCCGAACTGCTGCGGGCGGCCACCACCTTCGAGTGCGCCGAGGTGATGCTGGAGTGCCGGGTCGACAACGTCCGCGCACAGAAGCTGTACGAGCGCTTCGGCTTTGAACCCATCGGTGTCCGGCGCGGCTACTACCAGCCGGGCAACGTGGACGCCCTGGTGATGCGCCTGACCGCCCCCGAGAACTCCGTACAAGGAACCGAGATCAATGGCTGACGAACCCCTCGTACTGGGAATCGAGACCTCCTGCGACGAGACCGGCGTCGGCATCGTCCGGGGCACCACCCTGCTGGCCGACGCCGTCGCCTCCAGCGTCGACGAGCACGCCCGCTTCGGCGGTGTCGTCCCGGAGGTCGCGAGCCGCGCCCATCTGGAGGCGATGGTCCCCACCATCGACCGCGCCCTGAAGGAGGCGGGCGTCACCGCCCGCGACCTCGACGGCATCGCCGTCACCGCCGGTCCCGGTCTCGCCGGTGCCCTGCTGGTCGGCGTCTCCGCGGCGAAGGCCTACGCGTACGCGCTCGGCAAGCCGCTCTACGGCGTCAACCACCTCGCCTCGCACATCTGCGTGGACCAGCTGGAGCACGGCGCGCTGCCCGAGCCGACCATGGCCCTGCTGGTCTCCGGCGGGCACTCCTCGCTGCTGCTGTCCTCGGACATCACCTCCGACGTCCGCCCGATGGGCGCCACCATCGACGACGCGGCCGGCGAGGCCTTCGACAAGATCGCCCGGGTGCTGAACCTGGGCTTCCCCGGCGGGCCGGTCATCGACCGGTACGCGAAGGAGGGCGACCCGAACGCGATCGCCTTCCCGCGGGGTTTGACCGGCCCGCGCGACCCGGCCTACGACTTCTCCTTCTCGGGGCTGAAGACCGCCGTGGCGCGCTGGATCGAGGCCAAGCGGGCGGCGGGGGAGGAGGTGCCGGTGCGGGACGTGGCGGCGTCCTTCCAGGAGGCGGTCGTGGACGTGTTGACCCGCAAGGCCGTCCGGGCCTGCAAGGACGAGGGCGTCGACCATCTGATGATCGGCGGCGGTGTGGCCGCGAACTCCCGGCTGCGCGTCCTCGCCCAGGAGCGCTGCGAGGCCGCCGGCATCCGGCTGCGCGTGCCGCGGCCCAAGCTGTGCACGGACAACGGCGCGATGGTCGCCGCCCTGGGCGCCGAGATGGTCGCCCGGAACCGGGCGGCGTCGGCCTGGGACCTGTCGGCGGACTCGTCCCTGCCGGTGACCGAGCCGCACGTGCCCGGGCACGACCACGACCATGTGCACGAGGTCAGCAAGGAGAACCTCTACTCGTGACGGTCGCGTTGATGTGGGAGGCCCGGGCGGCCGAGGGCCGGGGCGAGGAGTTGCTGGCCTGGGCCCGCGCCCAAGGCCTCCCCCGCGAACCGCTGCGCCGGGAAACCTTCCGGGCACCCCAGGACCGCGTCCTCGTCCTCACCTGGTGGGACGCCCCCTACGACGCCGACCTCCCCGAACTCCCCGAGCCCGCCCCCGAGCTGACCACCCGGGCGGTGCACCGCTGGCGGTTCGAGTCGGTGGGGCTCGGCTGACCGGGCCGGTCAGCCGGTCTCCCGGGACACCTCCGTCTCGCACCGCAGCCGCCGGTCACGTCCCAGCACCCTCACGGGCCCGGTGAGGTTCAGGCGGGTCGTGTGGCGTACGTCCGTGCTGGATGCCGCCAGGCGTAGTTCCAGGGTGCCCGGTTCGACGATTCTGCGGCCCGAGCGGTCGGTGAAGGCCGACAGGTCCGTGTGGAAGCGGAACGTGACCCGGGCCGCCTCGCCCGGGGACAGTTCCAGCCGCCGGTAGCCGATCAGACGGACGTCGGGGCGGGTCACCGAGGCCACCGGGTCGTGCAGGTACAGCTGCACGACCTCGGCGCCCGCGCGGTCGCCGGTGTTGCGGACGGTCACCGAGACGTCGTGGGAGCCGTCCGTGTCGATCCCGGCCGGGTCGGCGGGGGTGCCGTCCTCCCAGGTGAACGACGTGTACGAGCCGCCGTGGCCGAAGGCGTACAGCGGGGTCGGGTCGAGGTTGCTGACCTCGCCCGCCAGGCCCAGGGGCGGTTGCAGGTAGGTCCAGGGCTGCCCGCCGGGCACCCGCGGGACGCTGACGGGAAGACGGCCCGAGGGGTTCACACGGCCCGAGAGGACGCCCGCCACCGCCGGGCCGCCCTCCTCGCCCGGGAAGAACGCCTGGACGACCGCACCCAGGCGGCCGTGCCAGCGGCCCAGGGCGTAGGGGCGGCCGGTCAGCAGCACCAGCACCACGGGGACGCCCGTGGCGACCAGCGCGTCCAGCAGCTCCCCCTGGACGCCCGGCAGGCCGAGGTCCGTCGCGTCACAGCCTTCGCCCGAGGTGCCGCGCCCGAACAGCCCCGCCCGGTCGCCCAGCACCGCCACGCACACGTCCGCCTCGGCGGTGCGGGCGATCGCCTCCTCGAAGCCTCCGGTGTCCGGGTCCGTCACGTCGCAGCCCTGCGCGAACGTCACCTTGGCGTCGGGGAGTTCGGTGCGCAGGGCCTCCAGGACGGTCGGGATCTCGATACCGGCCGGCACCCCCGGGTGGTGGGTGAGGACGTGGGAGGGGAACGAGTAGCAGCCCAGCATGGCCAGGGCGTCGGCCGCCCGGGGACCGACCACCGCGATGCGGGTGTCTGGGGCCAGCGGGAGCAGGCCGTCGGGGTTGTCGAGCAGGACCACCGACTCCTCGGCCATGCGGCGCGCGAGGATGCGGTTGCCCGTCGAGTCGAGGTCGATCCGGGAGGCCGGCTCCGGGGTCCAGTCCTCGTCCAGCAGGCCCAGTTCACACTTCTGGAGCAGCACGCGGCGGGCCGCGCGGTCCACCAGCTCCTCGGGGATCCCGCCGGAGCGGACCGCCTCCAGCAGCGGCCGGCCGTAGCACTTGAGGGTGGGCAGTTCGACGTCGATGCCGGCGGCGAGGGCCGCGTGGGCCGCCTCGGCGGGGGTGGCGGCGACCCGGTGGAGACTCTGGAGGAAGCCGATGCCGAAGTAGTCGGCGACGACGGTGCCGGTGAAGCCCCACTCCTCGCGCAGGAGATGGGACAGCAGTCCGGGGTCCGCGGAGGCCGGGACGCCGTCCGTCTCGGTGTAGGCGGCCATGACCGAACGGGCGCCGCCCTCGCGCAGGGCCATCTCGAAGGGCGGCAGGGTGACGTCGGCGAACTCGCGGACACCGGCCCGTACCGGGGCGAGATTGCGGGCACCGGCCGAGGAGGCGTACCCGGCGAAGTGCTTGAGCGTCGCGACGACCCCGGCCGACTCCAGGCCCCGCACGTACGCGGTGCCGACCGTGCCGACCAGGTACGGGTCCTCGCCGATCGTCTCCTCCACGCGGCCCCAGCGCGGATCGCGTACGACGTCCAGCACGGGGGCGAGGCCCTGGTGGACACCGGCCGAGCGCAGGTCGTCGCCGATGCGGCGGGCCATCTCCTCGACCAGCGGCGGATCCCAGGTCGCGCCCCAGGCCAGCGGGACCGGGTAGGCCGTGGCCTGCCAGGCGGTGAAGCCGGCCAGACACTCCTCGTGCGCGATCGCCGGGATGCCGTACCGCCCCGCCGCGGCGATACGGCGCTGGGCGCGCGCCAGGGCCTGCGCGCCGAGCGCCGGGGCCACGGGGGCGGTGCCGAAGGAGCGCGTGAGCTGTCCCAGGCCGTGGGCGATCAGCTCGTCCCAGTCGTAGTCGGCGGTCATGTCGTGCTGGTGCGGGGCGACCCCTTCGCCGTCCGTCGCGGCGCCCACCCACACGCCGTACAGCTGGGCGGTCTTCTCCTCCAGGGTCATCCGGGAGAGCAGGTCGTCGACGCGGGCGGCTGCGGGCAACGCGGGGTCACGCCAGGGCGCGGTGGTCATGAAGCTCCTGTCGGGTGTACGGACGGCCCTCTCACGAACGAATCGGCGAATGTTTCGTAGCAAACTTCGAATGTTCCGGGAACCTATGGTGGTGCGAGGACTTCGTCAAGGGGGCCGGGAGGGTTACGATCGCCGCCATGACATCCCCGGAGCCCGTTGAAAGCCGGACACAGACCCGGACAGAGGGGCGCACCGCGCAGACCGCGACGCTCGCCGAGATCGCCCGTGAGGCGGGCGTCTCCGCGCCGACTGTTTCGAAGGTCCTCAACGGCCGGGCCGACGTCGCCCCGGCCACCCGGTCCCGCGTGGAGGATCTGCTGCGCGCGCACGGCTACCGGCGCCGCCGCGCCGAGGCCACCCGCTCGCCCCTGATCGACCTCGTCTTCCACGAGCTGGAGAGCGCCTGGGCGATGGAGGTCATCCGGGGCGTGGAGAACGTGGCCCGGGACGCCGGGCTCAGCGTCGTGCTGTCCGAGAGCGCGGGGCGGCTCACCCCCGGGCGGACCTGGGCCGACCAGGTCGCCGCGCGCCGGCCGCACGGCGTGATCCTGGTCCTGTCCGGGCTCGACGAGTCGCAGCGGGCGCTGCTGACCAGCCGCTCCATCCCGTTCGTGGTGATGGACCCGGCCGGAGACCCGGGCGCCGACGTGCCGTCGATCGGCGCGACCAACTGGCAGGGCGGGCTCGCCGCCACCCGGCACCTGGTCGAGCTGGGGCACCGCAGGATCGGTGCGATCAGTGGGCCCTCGCAGATGATGTGCAGCAGGGCCCGGATCGACGGCTACCGGGCCGCGCTGGAGACGGCCGGGCTGCCCGTGGACCCCGCCCTGATCGCGAGCGGCGACTTCCACCACGAGGCCGGTTACCGGCTCGGCCTGGACATGCTGCGCCGCCCTGACCGGCCGACCGCGGTCTTCGCCGGGAACGACCTCCAGGCGCTCGGGCTGTACGAGGCCGCGCGCGAGCTGGGGCTGCGCGTCCCCGAGGACCTGAGCGTGGTCGGGTTCGACGATCTGCCGGTGGCGCCCCTGGTCGGGCCGCCGCTGACGACCGTGCGGCAGCCGCTGACCGAGATGGCCGAGGCGGCGGCCAAACTGGTGCTCGACCTCGGGCGTGACGGGGGGACTCCGGCGGCGACCCGGGTGGAGCTGGCGACGAGCCTGGTGGTGCGCAGCAGCACGGCGGGGCCCGCGGAGCGGTAGGGGCCGCGTCGACGGGTGTTTCGGGACACCCCGCACCGAACCGAAGTCAATCGGCTGCACTAACGAAACTTTCGACCCGCTCGCACCCTGAAAGCTGAGAATTTCCGAAGAAAGACGCCCTGAGATCCCTGCCCGTCATAATTCGGACTTATGTTCCTGCCCGTGACGGGACACCACGGGGACGAGGGCTCCGAAGCGGGCCGATCGCGAGCGCTGAAAGCGGCCGGCCTCATCCTGGCGGGGACGCTGGTGCTGGGCGCCGGAGCGGCCGGCTGGGCCTACTGGCATCTCAGCGACAACATCACCGGCGTCGACATCGACGGCGCACTGGGCGACGACCGGCCGCCGAAGCCGGTGACCACACCCGCGCCCTCGGCATCGGCGCCGCCGCGCGAGGCCCTAAACATCCTGGTGCTCGGCTCGGATTCGCGCAGGGGCAAGGAGAACCGCAGGCTCGGCGGCGGCGACAGCTCGGGCGCCCGTTCCGACACGGCGATGGTCGTCCACCTGGACGCGGGGCGGACCACCGCGACGGTGGTGAGCATCCCGCGCGACACCCTGGTCACCCGCCCGTCCTGCCCGCGCCCCTCCGGCGGCTCGACGCGCGTCGCCCGCCTCGCGATGTTCAACAGCGCCTACGAGGTGGGCGGGCCGGTCTGCGCGGTGAAGACGGTCGAGGCGATGACGAACGTCCGCATGGACCACTACCTCGAAATCGACTTCTCGGGTTTCGCCCGGCTGGTCGACGCGCTCGGCGGTGTCACCGTCACCACGGAGGAGGACATCACCGACGAGGACAGCCACCTGCGGCTGAAGGCGGGCACCCACCACCTGGACGGCACCCAGGCCCTCGCGTTCGCCCGCACCCGGCACGGCGTAGGCGACGGCAGCGACCTGGGCCGTATAGGCCTCCAGCAGCAGCTGGTGAAGGCCCTGCTGGAGCAGATCGCCGCCCAGGACCTGCTCACGGACCCGGCCGAGCTGTACCGCGTCGCCGACACGGTCACCGCCGGCCTCACCGCCGACACCGGCCTGGACTCCCTCGCCGAACTGACCCGTCTCGGGCAGAGCCTGAAGGGACTCTCGGCGAGCGGGGTGCGGACGGTGATGATGCCGGTGGTGCGGGCGCCGTCGGATCCCAACCGGGTGGTGGCCCAGGAGCCGCAGGCCCGGAAGCTGTGGGAGTCGCTGCGCTGACCTGGGACAACGCGCCCCGGAGGAAAAGTTCGCAGAAAATCCGGCGCGCGTGTCGATCCGGCGGCCCCCCGATCGACGCAAGGGTGAGAGCGGGGAGGAGCCCCGCTGTTCGAAGATCCCGAGGAGTCACCATGCCGCGCTTTCTCACCCTGATCCGCATCGACGAGAAGAACGCCCCCGCCGAGGGGCCGAGCCCCGAGCTCATGGAGCGGATGGGCGAGCTGCTGGAGGAGATCACCAAGGCCGGGGTCATGCTCGACACGGCCGGGCTGACACCGACGTCGGACGGCAGCCGGGTGACCTGGGAGGGCGGACGGCTGTCCGTCACCGACGGGCCGTTCACCGAGTCCAAGGAGGTCATCGGCGGCTACTCGATCAGCCAGTGCAAGGACAAGGCCGAGGCGATCGAGTGGACCAAGCGGTTCCTGTCGCTCCACGAGGACTACTGGACGATCACCGCCGAGGTCCGGCAGATCGCCGAGGACTGACCGGCCCGAGCGGCCGCTTCCGCTTGGTCCGGCGGCACGAGGGGTGTCTGATGGTGGGCTGTGACCCCGCAGCCCACCCCGGCCTCCGAACCGGCCAGGGCCTCGCGGCCCGAGTCGGTGTCCGAACCGGCCAGGGCCTCGCGGCCCACCCCGGCGTCCGAACCGGCCAGGGCCCCGCGGCCCGAGTCGGTGTCCGAACCGGCCTCCGAACCGGCCGAGGTTCCGCTGCCCGAGTCGGTCCAGTCGTCCGTGCCGCGCGCCGATCGTGCCGCCCGGGCCATCGAGACCGTCTTCCGTATGGAGTCGCCGCGGATCATCGCCGGGGTCGCCCGCGTCGTCCGGGACGTCGGAATCGCCGAGGAAATCGCGCAGGACGCACTGGTCGCCGCGCTGGAGCAGTGGCCTCGGGACGGGGTGCCCGACAACCCGGGCGCCTGGCTCATGGCCACCGTCCGCCACCGCGCCGTCGACCTGGTCCGGCGCCGGGAGAACTACGCCCGCAAGCTGGCGGAGATCGGCCGGGACCTGTCGGCCGTGTCGCCCCCGGAGGAGCCCGCCGACCCCGACGGCATCGACGACGACCTGCTGCGCCTGGTCTTCACCGCCTGCCACCCGGTCCTGTCCGCCGAGGCCCGCGCCGCCCTCACCCTGCGCCTGCTGGGCGGTCTGACCACGGCCGAGATCGCCCGCGCCTTCCTCGTCCCCGAGCCGACGATCGCCCAGCGCGTCGTCCGTGCCAAACGCACCCTCGCGACGAAGAACGTCGCCTTCGAGGTGCCCCACGGCCCCGACCGCGACGCCCGGCTGGGTTCGGTCCTCGACGTCATCTACCTCATCTTCAACGAGGGGTACGCCGCCACGGCGGGCGACGACTGGCTGCGCCCGTCCCTGTGCGAGGACGCCCTGCGCCTGGCCCGGGTGCTCTCGGCCCTGATGCCGAAGGAGCCCGAGGTGCACGGCCTCACCGCGCTGCTGGAGCTCCAGGCCTCCCGGACGGCGGCCCGGACCGGCCCCTCCGGTGAGCCGGTCCTGCTGAAGGACCAGAACCGCTCCCGCTGGAACCGCATGCTCATCGCCCGCGGCTTCGCCGCGCTGGGCCGGGCCGAGGCCACCTCTTCCGGCGCCCTGGGCCCGTACACCCTGCAAGCGGCCATCGCCGCCTGCCACGCGCACGCGTACACCTACGAGGAGACCGACTGGGCCCGCATCGCCACCCTCTACGGCCTCCTGGCCGCCCGTTCCCCCTCGCCGGTCGTGGAGCTGAACCGCGCGGTGGCGGTCTCGATGTCGGAGGGCCCGGCACCGGCCCTCGCCCTCGTCGACGCCCTGGCCGGTGATCCCGCCCTGCGCGGCTACCACCTGCTGCCCAGCGTCCGCGGCGACCTCCTGGCTCGTCTCGGCCGTACGGAGGAGGCCCGGGCGGAGTTCGAACGGGCGGCGTCGCTCACCCGCAACGAGCGGGAACGGGACCTGCTGCTGCGGAGGGCGGCCGAACCGTCCTGAAGGTCAGGCGGGGTGCCCGATGAGCATCGCCGGGGCTCCCGCGACCCGGGTCAGGAACACCGTCGCCGCGTGCGGGCCCTGCGGCTTGACCTTCCTGCGGAGCTCCTCCGGCTCGACCGCCGACCCGCGCTTCTTCACGGTCAGCGTGCCGACCTGCCGCTCCCGCAGGAGGGCCTTCAGTTTCTTGACGTTGAAGGGCAGGTGATCGGTGATCTCGTAGGCCGTGGCGTACGGGGTCGGGCGCAGGGCGTCGGCCGTGACGTACGCGATGGTCGCGTCGAGCAGGCCGCCGTCGACCTGGTCGGCCACCTCGGCGACCAGGTGGGCCCGGATGACCGCGCCGTCGGGCTCGTAGAGGTAGCGGCCGGGCGGGCGCACGTCCGGGTCGGGCAGGCCGCGGGAGAGCAGGCTGCGGGGGCCGGGCAGGAGGGTCGCCCGGACCGCCCCCGGCTCCGTGCCGAACCACAGCACGGCCTCCTTGACGTCTCCGCCGTCGGAGATCCACTCGGCCTCGGCGTCCTCGGGGACCGCCTCGTGCGGGACGCCGGGGGCGATCTTCAGCGCGGCGTGGGGCGCCCGGCGGGCGGCGGAGACCGCCCAGGACAGGGGCGGCGAGTACGCCTCGGGGTCGAAGATCCGGCCCCGGCCGCCGCGCCGGGCGGGGTCGACGAACACGGCGTCGAATCCGGCCGTGTCCACCTCCGTGACGTCCGCCTCGCGCACCTCGACCAGGCCGGCCAGGCCCAGCGCCTCGGCGTTGGCCCGGGCCGCGGCGGCCGTCTGCGGGTCCCGGTCGACGGCCAGGACCCGGATTCCGGCACGGGCCAGCGCGATCGCGTCACCGCCGATGCCGCAGCACAGGTCGGCGACCGAGGTGATGCCCGACGCGGCCATCCGCCGGGCCCGGTAGGCCGCCACGCTCGCCCGCGTCGACTGCTCGACCCCGTTCGGCGTGAAGAACATCCGGCCCGCGTCCTCCGCCCCGAACTTCGCCACCGCCCGCTGCCGCAGCCGTGCCTGGCCGAGCGCCGCCGACACCAGCTCGGCGGGATGCTCGCGGCGCAGCCGGGTCGCGACGGCCAGCTCCCGCGCCGGGTCGGTGTCCCGCACCTCGTCGAGGAGGGCGCTGCCTTCGGGGGTGAGGAGGAGGTCGAGGTCGTTCACCGGATCATTGTCGGCCACGGCGGAAGAGGGTGGGGACCGGTCGGGCGCTGCCCATGCGCAGGGGGCCCGCTCCCGGTGCCCGGTCGGTGTGTGGGCCAGTCGGTGGATGGTCGGGCGTCGGTCGCGGTGTCGGGCGGGATCGCCGGGAGGGGGCTGCGAGGATCCGGCATCATGCGAGCAGTCGTACAAAACGATAAAAGCCGGGCATCTGGGCGGGCGCCCGCCGGCGCACGGATCGCCCTCGCCGTGCTCGTCCTCGCCGCCATCGCCTCCGGCTGCACGCAGGACGGAGGCGACCAGGTCACCCCGGCCGGCGGCCAGCAGCCCCTCGACGCGCCCCCGGCCCGCGCGCTCGACTCCTACGCCACCAGACTGCGCGCCGCGCACGCCGCCCGGGTCGCCGCCGCACGCCGCTGGGACCTGCGCAGGGCCCCGTCGGCCGCACCGCCCGCCCCCGCGACCAAGCCGAGGATCACCACCCGCAAGGGCTTCGAGGTGGAAGGCCACCGGGAGCTGGGCCTGCCGCCCGTCTTCACGAGGATCCCCACCAGCGACAAGGTCGTCTTCCTCACCATCGACGACGGGGCCGAGAAGGACCCCGCGTTCCTGCGGATGATGAGCGACCTCGACGTGCCGTACAGCGCCTTCCTCAGCGGCTACCTGGTCAAGGACGACCCCGGCTACTTCCGGAGGATGCAGTCCGGGGGCGTGGCGCTGCACAACCACACGCTGTACCACCCCAACCTGCGAGGCATGTCGTACCAGGCGCAGAAGCGCGAGATCTGCGGCATGCAGCGCTACATGGAGAGGCGCTTCGGCGCACGCCCCACACTCTTCCGCCCGCCCTACGGCAGCTACGACCGGTCGACCCTGCGCGCCGCCAAGGACTGCGGCATCGCGTACGTGCCCCTGTGGAACGAGGAGGTCTTCGCCGACCACTGGGAGTACCGCGACGGGGGCCGCAGGCTGCGCCCGGGCGACATCGTCCTCACGCACTTCCGCGGGCGCGACCAGTGGAAGGGCACGATGGCCGACATGGTCCGCCGTTTCCTGAACAAGGTCACGGCCCAGGGCTACACGGTCGCGCGGCTGGAGGACTACCTGTGAGGCGGACGGCCGCCGCCGTGCTCTGCGCGGCCCTGCTGACCGGCTGCGCCGGGGGCGCGGGGGAGCGGCCCGGCGCCGCCGACGGCCGGGCGCAGGACCCGCCCCGCGCGGTGGGCGACACCCGCGGGCTGCCGCCCGTCGTGGACCACGTCCCCACCCGCGAGCCCGTCGTCTTCCTCACCTACGACGACGGTGCCGAACGCGACCCCCGCTTCATCGGCCTCGTCCGCGAACGGCGGCTCCCGGTCAGCATGTTCCTCACCGACAGCGTCGTGGGGCCCGGCTACGGCCACTTCGCCCGGCTGCGCGCGGTCGGCGCGTCCCTGCAGAACCACACCCTCGACCACGCCGCCCTGCGCGGCCTGCCCTACGCCGGGCAGCGCGCCGAGATCTGCGGCCAGCAGCACAAACTCCGCTCCCGCTTCGGGGTCACCCCCCGGCTCTTCCGTCCGCCCTACGGCACCTACGACACCACGACCCTGCGCGCCGCCGCCGACTGCGGCATCACCGCGGTCGTCCTGTGGCGCGCGTCCCTGGGTGCCGACGGCGAACTGACGTACACCCGGGGCGCGCGCGGTCTGCGGGCCGGTGACATCGTCTCGGTGCCGTCCGGCGAGACCGGGTCCCCGACCCTCACGGAACGGACCGGGCGTCTGCTGCGGGAGATCGGGGAACGGGGGCTGCGGGTGGGGCGGCTGGAGGACCACCTGGAGAGGGCATCTGTCCGACGCGCCGTCGGCAATTAGCAGTCCGCTTGACCGAGTGCTAATCGCAGTCATAGTCTCGGCTCTGGCACTCCCCCTAGGAGAGTGCCAACACAGCGACGGGCAGGTCCGGCACCCGCGACGACGGATCCACCTGGTCGCCACCTCAGACAGTTAACCCCGTGAGATCTCCGAAGGGGGAGGTCGGATCGTGACGACCACCAGCTCCAAGGTTGCCATCAAGCCGCTCGAGGACCGCATCGTGGTCCAGCCGCTCGACGCCGAGCAGACCACCGCCTCTGGCCTGGTCATCCCGGACACCGCCAAGGAGAAGCCCCAGGAGGGCGTCGTCCTGGCCGTGGGCCCGGGCCGCTTCGAGGACGGCAACCGTCTTCCGCTCGACGTCTCCGTCGGCGACGTCGTGCTCTACAGCAAGTACGGCGGCACCGAGGTGAAGTACAACGGCGAGGAGTACCTCGTCCTCTCGGCCCGCGACGTGCTCGCGATCGTCGAGAAGTAATTCACCCCAAGCACCTTGCTTTGAACTGCGCCCCTGGCCCCCGCGATCGCCAATAAGCCGGGCGCCCGGGGCGCAGTGCCGTATATCCCAGATTCCGGAAGAGGGCTCACGCTCCCATGGCGAAGATCCTGAAGTTCGACGAGGACGCCCGTCGCGCCCTCGAGCGCGGCGTCAACAAGCTTGCCGACACGGTCAAGGTGACGATCGGCCCCAAGGGCCGCAACGTCGTCATCGACAAGAAGTTCGGCGCTCCCACCATCACCAACGACGGTGTGACCATCGCCCGTGAGGTCGAGGTCGAGGACCCGTACGAGAACCTCGGTGCCCAGCTGGTCAAGGAGGTGGCGACCAAGACCAACGACATCGCGGGTGACGGTACGACCACCGCGACCGTGCTCGCCCAGGCGCTCGTGCGCGAGGGCCTGAAGAACGTCGCCGCCGGTGCCTCCCCGGCCGCCCTGAAGAAGGGCATCGACGCCGCCGTCGCCGCTGTGTCCGAGGACCTGCTCGCCACGGCCCGCCCGATCGACGAGAAGTCCGACATCGCCGCCGTCGCCGCGCTGTCCGCCCAGGACCAGCAGGTCGGCGAGCTCATCGCCGAGGCCATGGACAAGGTCGGCAAGGACGGTGTCATCACCGTCGAGGAGTCCAACACCTTCGGTCTGGAGCTGGACTTCACCGAGGGCATGGCCTTCGACAAGGGCTACCTGTCGCCGTACTTCGTGACGGACCAGGAGCGCATGGAAGCCGTCCTGGACGACCCGTACATCCTCATCACGCAGGGCAAGATCTCCGCCATCGCGGACCTGCTGCCGCTGCTGGAGAAGGTCATCCAGGCCAACGCCTCCAAGCCGCTGCTGATCATCGCCGAGGACGTCGAGGGCGAGGCCCTGTCGACCCTCGTCGTGAACAAGATCCGTGGCACCTTCAACGCCGTCGCGGTGAAGGCCCCCGGCTTCGGCGACCGCCGCAAGGCGATGCTGCAGGACATGGCCGTCCTCACCGGCGCCACGGTCGTCTCCGAGGAGGTCGGCCTCAAGCTCGACCAGGTCGGCCTGGACGTCCTCGGCTCCGCCCGCCGCGTCACCGTCACCAAGGACGACACCACCATCGTCGACGGCGCCGGCAAGAAGGACGACGTGCACGGCCGCGTTGCCCAGATCAAGGCCGAGATCGAGACCACCGACTCCGACTGGGACCGCGAGAAGCTCCAGGAGCGCCTCGCGAAGCTGGCCGGCGGCGTGTGCGTCATCCGCGTGGGTGCCGCCACCGAGGTCGAGCTCAAGGAGCGCAAGCACCGTCTGGAGGACGCCATCTCCGCGACCCGCGCCGCGGTCGAGGAGGGCATCGTCTCCGGTGGTGGCTCCGCGCTGGTCCACGCCGTCAAGGTCCTCGAGGGCAACCTCGGCAAGACCGGCGACGAGGCCACGGGTGTCGCGGTCGTCCGCCGCGCCGCCGTCGAGCCGCTGCGCTGGATCGCCGAGAACGCCGGCCTCGAGGGCTACGTCATCACCTCGAAGGTCGCCGAGCTCGACAAGGGCCAGGGCTTCAACGCCGCCACCGGCGAGTACGGCGACCTGGTGAAGGCCGGCGTCATCGACCCGGTCAAGGTCACCCGTTCGGCCCTGGAGAACGCCGCCTCCATCGCCTCCCTCCTCCTCACGACCGAGACCCTGGTCGTCGAGAAGAAGGAAGAGGAGGAGCCGGCCGCCGCGGGCCACGGCCACGGCCACGCCCACTGACGACCAAGTCGCCAGAGCCTGAGTGAGGGCCCGGCATCCCGGAAACGGGGTGCCGGGCCCTCACCGTTCGCCTCCACCGGCCCCGGAACCGCGGCGGCGGTCGGCGGTGTCCTGGACACCGGAACAGAAGGGGGTGGCGATGAGCCAGGTGCTCTATCAGGAACGGTCCCGCAACCCGCTGGCGCGTACCGCGGAACTCACCGAGGACCGGCTGCGCAGAGGCGGCCGGACCACACCGCTGGACGAGCTGAACGTCGCCGCCATGGCCGAGGCGTATCAGCGCGGACGCTGGCTCGGCGGTGGCGGCACCGAACGCCCCGTGGAGTCACTGCCCCAGGGCCCGGGCGTCGTCCCGGTCACCCGTGCGACCGGCACCACGACACCCCTGAAGGTGCGCCGGGCCGCCGACTTCGCTCATGCGCTCGGCGACCTCGCCGTGCGCAAGTGCGGTGGGCCCGAGCACGTGGCCGCCCTCGCCGCACGGGCGCAGGTGGAGGGCGTGCCGCTGTGGATCGCCCGGCGCTACGCACCGGGCCCCGTCGGCCGGATCGCCGTCGCCGTGGACCGGCGCCTGGTCCGGGTGGACGTCTGGGGCCCACACGCCCCCGCCGTGCGGCTGCGGGCGCCGTACGGTTACCGCCCCGACACCGGCGACCGGACGGGCGGTCTGGTCATGACCGTGGGTGAGGCCGCCGTGCGGCTCGACCTGCGCAAGAGGCTGCGCAAGTCCAAGAGCAGGGTCGAACTCCGCCTGCCCGACCGGCACTGGACACTGGGCCGCGAGAACTCCGAGAGCTCCTGGCTCCTGCGCGACGGCCGGCGCGTCGCCCTCCTGACCCGCCCCTCCCGACGGCCCGGCCCCCCGCCCGGCACGGTGCTGCTGCCGCTGGCCGACGTCCACCACGAGAGCCCCGACCCCCTGGACGCCGTGATGGCCCACGCGGTCGCGGTGTCCTTCGGCCTCGGCGACACCACGGGCCTGGCGAGGTTCCGCGCGGTGACCCCCCGCCGGGACACGGGTGACGACCTCTGGGAGCGCCCCTGGTTCAGCAACCTCGGCACGGACCGCGACGACAACGAACCCGGCGGCGGCGACGGCTGGGGCAGTGACGGCGGGGACGGCGGGGACGGGGGCGGTGGCGGGGACGGCGGCGGTGGCGACGGCGGCGGCGGGGGCGGCGACTAGCCGTCCAGCGGCTCCCGCGTCCCGAGCACCTTCGTCCTGGGCCGACGGCTCACCAGGACTTACCGCGGCCGAACTCCGTGACGTTGATCTTCACGTCGGAAGCCTTGAGCGTGGTGGGCGATTCACCCGTGGCCGTCTGCCCCGGTTCGTGGCACGCGCAGGAGTGGGAAGGCATGTCCGGAACGTATGCACCCGCACCACCCCGCGCGTGCCCCATCGGCGCGCCAGCCGGGCGACCGGAGGAACCCCCCGGCGTCACAGCTCCAGCGGTTCGAGCACCCCGAGCTGCTGCATCAGCCCCAGGCGGTCGTACTGCCACCAGCCCTCGGCGATCTTTCCGTCCGGAGTGCAGCGGTGGACGGTCGTCCCGGTCATGGTGACCTCCTGACCGGTCGGCGGGATCCCGAGGAACTCGCCGGTGTGCCGCCCGTGGAAGGTCCACCGGGTGCACACCCGGTCGCCCTGCGCCATCTGGTCCTCGATGGTGAACGAGAAGTCGAACCCGCCCCGCCACACCTCCACCTCGCGCCGGAGCGCGTCCAGCCCGATGACGTCCTGCACATTGCCGGGATCGTGGTCGTGGTAGTCCTCGACGAACACGTCGTTGAACGGCGGCGCGTCCCCCTGGCCCGGCGCGAGCTCGAAGAACCTGCGCGCGGTCGCCGCGTACAGCTGCTCGTCCCGCACCACGTCCAGGTCCGTGAAGGTCGGCGTCTCCTCGCACAGCGCCACCATGTCCTGGAAGATCCGGTCGGTCTCCGGCAGCCCGGAGTTGCGCATCGCCTCCTCGTACGACGGGAACTCCACGATCTCCACGATGTGCGAGGCGTCGGCCCTGTCCTTGGCCACCACACTGTGCGACGCGGTCCGCTTCCCCTTGGTCTGTTCGACCCACCGGTCCATCAGCCGGTTCATCTCGTCGAGCCGGCTGGTCCTGCATTCGATGAGCTGTACGAAGGTCATGATCTCGCCTCCGGCCCCCCTGAGTCCGGCTGAAACAGCTTCATTGTCCCAAGGGGACGGCCCCGGTGCCTCCCGGTGCACGAGGGCCGACGCGGAGGGGAGCAGCCGACCGGACCCGGCCGGGCCGCGTGCGGCTACTGCGGCCCGTACTTCCGCCCGGTCCTGGAGGAAACAGCCCCGAGCATCCCCCGCGGCACCAGCTTCGCCGCCCCCAGCAGCACCTTGTAGCGCGGGTCCGGGACGGACAGCGTCTTACCGCGCGCCAGGTCGTGCAGCGCCGCCGCCACCAGCTTGTCCGCGTCGAGCCACATCCAGCCCGGGATGTTGTCGGTGCCCATCCCGGCCCGCTCGTGGAACTCGGTGCGCACGAACCCCGGGCAGAGCGCCATCAGCCGTACGCCGCTGCCGGCCAGGTCGCGGGCCGCGCCCTGCGTGAACTGCACGACCCAGGCCTTGGAGGCGCCGTAGGTGCCCCGGGGGACGAAGGCGGCCACCGACGCGACGTTGACGACGCCGCCGCGGCCGCGCTCGCGCATCGCCGAGGTCGCCGCCGACGTCAGCCGCAGCACCGCCTCGCAGTGCACCTTCAGCATCCGCAGCTCATCGGCCATGGAGACGTCCAGATAGCGGCCCTTGTTGCCGAACCCGGCGTTGTTGACCAGCAGGTCGACGGGGTTCTTGCGGTCGCCGAGGCGTCCGGCCACCGCCTCGATGCCCTCGTCCTCCGCCAGGTCGGCCGTCAGCACCTCCGCCTCGATGCCGTGCCGGTCGTGCAGCTCGGTCGCCTGTTCCCGAAGCCGCTTGGTGTCGCGGGCCACCAGCACCAGGTTGTGCCCGTCCGCCGCCAGTCGCCGCGCGAACGCGGCCCCGATGCCTGCCGTCGATCCCGTAATCAGAGCCGTTGTCATGGCAGAAGGGTAGTGACCCGGACCGCGTGCATCCGCTTCCCCGGGGGGCCGTCCGTGGTGAAGGGTCCGTGGAGACGGGCGTGGTGAGCGGCCGTCAGGCTCCGTACTTGTCCTCGTACTCCCGGGCCGTCCGCAGCACCTCCGGGTGCAGGGCCGCGCCCGCCGCCAGGACCCGAGGCAGCAGCGTCCGCTCGGTCGTCACCGCACGGAACTGGAGGGCCACGGTCACCTCGTGGCCCGGCCGGTGCACGATCTCGACGGCATCGCCCGCGCGGACCTCCCCGGGCACGATCACCCGCAGATACGCCCCCGGCGCCCCGCGCTGCGTGAACCGCTTCACCCAGCCCTTCTCGCCCATGTGGCCCTGGAAGGTACGGCACGGGATCCGCCCGGAGGTGACCTCCAGCACCACCTCGGGCCCGATCCGCCAGCGCTCGCCGATCAGGGCACCGGACACGTCCAGGCCGCGGGTCGTGAGGTTCTCGCCGAACGCGCCGTCGGACAGCGTCCGGCCCAGCTCGCGCTCCCACTCGTCCAGGTCCTCACGGGCCATGGCGTACACCGCCTGGTCGTCGCCGCCGTGGTGTTTCAGCGAGCACACCGTGTCCCCGGCCAGTCCGCTCCCGCCGACGCCCTTGGGACCGGGCGCGGACACCCGTACCGGACCGTCCACCGGCCGCTTGTCGATCCCGGTCACGCCCTCCGGGTGGTCCGTCCAGGGCACGGCCACGGCGTGGCCCAGATTCACTGACAGAAGCTTCATGCCCGCACGGTAGGCGACCGTTCCCCAAAGCGTCGACGCGATATCGGCGGCGACATCAAAGAGTGACTTATCCTCGCTATCCTCGAAGGGTGATCGAAGCTCGTCATCTCCGTGTCCTGCGCGCCGTCGCGACCACCGGATCCTTCTCCGCGGCGGGCCGCGAGCTGGGCTGCACCCAGCCCGCCGTCAGCCAGCAGATGAAGGCCCTGGAGACCTCCGTCGGCACACCGCTGCTGATCCGCACCGGACGCGAGATGCGCCTGACCCAGGCCGGTGAGGCCCTGGTGCGGCACGCCGCCGGGATCCTCTCCGGGCTCACGGCCGCGGAGGAGGAGGTCGCCGCCATCGCCGGGCTGCGCGCGGGCCGGGTCCGCCTCGTCTCCTTCCCCAGCGGCAGCTCCACCCTCGTCCCCGCGGCCCTAGCCGCACTGCGCGAGGCGCACCCCGGCACCCGGGTCTTCCTGGAGGAGGCCGAACCGCCCGCGTCCGTCGGCCTGCTGCGCGAGGGTGACTGCGACGTGGCGCTCGCGTTCCGCTACGAGGGGGCGGCCGGCGCGGAGGAGTGGGACGACCTCGTCGTACGGCCGCTGCTGTCGGACCGGCTCGTCGCGCTCGTGCCGGAGCGCCACCGGCTCGCGGGCGCGGAGTCCGTCGCGATCGGCGAGCTCACCGAGGAGCCGTGGATCGCCGGCTGCCCACGCTGCCGCGGACAGCTGGTCGAGGTGTGCGCGGCGGCCGGCTTCACCCCGCGCATCGACTTCGCTACCGACGACTACCCGGCGGTCGTCGGCCTCGTCGGCGCCGGCCTGGGCGTGGCCGTGCTGCCCCAGCTGGCCGTCGAGTCGGTCCGGCCCCGGGGCGTGCGCGCCGTGCGGCTCGAGCCGGCGGTGCGGCGGGAGATCGTCGCGCTCACCCTGCCCGACCTCGCACAGGTCCCGGCCGTGGCGGCAACACTCGACCAGCTGGCCCGGGCCGCCCGCCGCCCGTAGCGGCCACCCGCGTCAAAAACCAACGGCACGCGTGCGCGTGCCTTCGCAGAAACGTTCCTTCAGTTGTTCGAGGCGGTGTGTCCGCCCGATGCCGACGCCGACACCAGCCGGTTGCGCGCCCGCCCCATGAGCTCTTCGCGCTCGTCCTCGGTCAGCCCGCCCCACACGCCGTACGGCTCACGCACCGCCAGGGCGTGAGCAGCGCACTCTGCGCGTACCGGGCACCTCATGCAGACCTCTTTGGCCGAGTTCTCACGAGCGCTCCTCGCCGCACCGCGCTCACCCTCCGGGTGGAAGAAGAGCGAGCTGTCCACCCCGCGACAGGCAGCCAGCAGCTGCCAGTCCCACAGGTCCGCGTTCGGTCCGGGAAGGCGGGAGAAATCTGCCATTACGTGACCCCTTGTTGCCGTTATGGGCGGATCCGGTGTCTACGACCGTACAACTACGATCTAAGGAGATGAAAATATGACTCATTGCGAATCTAGCTCCAGACACTGGCAAAGCGGAAGAAATGGGTCTGAATGGGGCATAGCTTGTGATGAAAGTTCGCGGGTCCGCTGTGCGTGTCTCCACCGTGTCCGCCCCCTCACGTAGAGTGCCGAAGAGGGCAGCCGCCCCCGTAACTCTTTCGAGTGACCGTCGTTGAGAGTGCGAGGCGGTTGAAGGAACAAGTGCTCGGGCCCGCGTCCGAGACGGTCGACCGCACAGGTGACGATTTCGTACCAGCCTGGAGGCTCAAGGTGACGCGCATCAGCTGCGGAGGGCGGTCATGACATCCGTCCTCGTCTGCGACGACTCCCCGCTTGCCCGAGAGGCGCTCCGTCGTGCGGTGGCGACCGTGCCCGGCGTAGAGCGCGTGACGACGGCGGCCAACGGCGAGGAAGTCCTCCGCCGCTGGGGGGCCGACCGCTCGGACCTGATTCTGATGGACGTACGCATGCCCGGACTGGGCGGCGTCGAGACGGTCCGCCGGCTGCTGTCGGCCGACCCCGGTGCGCGCATCATCATGCTCACCGTCGCCGAGGACCTGGACGGCGTGGCCCTCGCGGTCGCCGCCGGTGCCCGTGGCTATCTGCACAAGGACGCCTCCCGCGCGGAACTGCGCGCGACGGTGACCCAGGCCCTGGCCGACCCGACCTGGCGGCTCGCCCCGCGGCGGCTGCGCTCGGCGGAGATGGGCGCGGCGCCCACGCTCACCGCGCGTGAGATCCAGGTCCTCGAAGGCATGAGCCACGGCCGCTCGAACGCCGAGATCGGCCGCGAGCTGTTCCTGTCCGAGGACACCGTCAAGACGCACGCCCGGCGTCTGTTCAAGAAGCTCGGCGCCTCGGACCGGGCCCACGCGGTGGCGCTCGGCTTCCGGTGGGGTCTGGTGCGCTAGGACCTGTTGTTCGGATCACGCCTGTCCCTCGGATCATGCCCGTCCCCCGGACCGGGCCGGTTCCGAGGCGGGGGCTCCGGCCTCGGCGGAAGAGCGGGGGCACAGGGATGCCCCCGCGGGAGCCGTACCCGCACGCGTCGACGCCGGCGGCCGACGCCGGCGCCGGGGATCCGGGCCCGCCCGGGCGAGGTCGACAGCCCGGCGGGGTGCGAGCGAGGACCCATGCCCCCGGCATGATCCGAACGACAGGTCCCAGCGGTCGTGCCGCGGGCGAGGAAAACCAGGTGGGCGCGGGTGGGCCCGGAGCCCGCAGGGTGCCCGCTGCTCGTTTCGCCGCGGATGCCGCATCCTTGAGGGTGTGGAGTTCCTCGGGGACGAGTCGGTCGAGCGGAAGGGGAGGGCGCAGGGAATGAGTGCCGGCGCACCTGCTCATAACGCTTCAGTGCACAACAACGGGCGCGGTGCCGCGGACCCGGCGGCCGCAAGGCACCATGGACCGATGCGCGACGACGAGGCGGCCCATGCCCAGGGCGCGATCGGTGCGCTCGTCCACCGCGCCGTCGACGGGGACGAGCAGGCCACGCACGACCTGCTCGCCCATGTCCACCCCCTGGCCCTGCGCTACTGCCGTACCCGTCTGTCCCGTCTGCCGGGCGACGCGCGGCACTTCGTGGAGGACCTCGCCCAGGAGGTCTGCGTGGCGGTGCTCCTCGCGCTGCCCCGCTACCGGGACACCGGCCGCCCCTTCGAGGCGTTCGTCTTCGCCATCGCCGCCCACAAGGTCGCCGACCTGCAGCGCGCGGCGATGCGCCACCCCGGCTCGACGGCCGTCCCCTCCGACGAGATGCCCGAGCGTCCGGACGACTCCCTCGGTCCGGAGGAGCGCGCCCTGCTCAGCAGCGACGCGGAATGGGCCAAGAAACTCCTCGCCAACCTCCCCGAGAACCAGCGGGAGCTGCTGCTGCTGCGCATCGCGGTGGGACTCACGGCCGAGGAGACCGGTCAGATGTTGGGAATGTCACCCGGTGCGGTCCGGGTTGCCCAGCACAGGGCGCTGAGCCGACTGCGGGCGCTGGCCGAGCAGTAGGCCCTCAGCGGCCCTTCGTTGAACAGGCGGTGCGCCGCTTCCGTACGAACATACGAAGCCCCGTGCGGGCCGGAACCGTGGAATGGGACAGCCCCGCTTCCCGTTAGCATGGACATCCGCACCGATCAAGGCCATTTGGGGAAGGTGTCATGACTGCCAACGTCGACGGAGTGCCCGGTAAATTCGCGACACTCGGGCTGACCTACGACGACGTGCTGCTGCTGCCGGGTGCATCCGAGGTGCTCCCCAACGCGGTCGACACCTCGTCCCGCATCTCCCGCAACGTCCGGGTCAACATCCCGCTGCTCTCCGCGGCGATGGACAAGGTGACCGAGTCCCGCATGGCGATCGCGATGGCCCGCCAGGGCGGCGTCGGCGTGCTGCACCGCAACCTGTCCATCGAGGACCAGGTGAACCAGGTCGACCTGGTCAAGCGCTCCGAGTCCGGCATGGTCACCGACCCGATCACGGTGCACCCCGACGCCACGCTCGCCGAGGCCGACGCCCTGTGCGCCAAGTTCCGCATCAGCGGCGTCCCCGTCACCGACGGCAACAAGAAGCTGCTCGGCATCGTCACCAACCGCGACATGGCCTTCGAGTCGGACCGCACGCGTCAGGTGCGCGAGGTCATGACCCCGATGCCGCTGGTCACCGGCAAGGTCGGCATCTCCGGCGCGGACGCCATGGAGCTGCTGCGCCGCCACAAGATCGAGAAGCTTCCGCTGGTCGACGACGCGGGTGTCCTCAAGGGCCTCATCACGGTCAAGGACTTCGTCAAGGCCGAGCAGTACCCCAACGCGGCGAAGGACGCCGAGGGCCGGCTGCTCGTCGGCGCGGCCGTGGGCGCCAGCCCCGAGGCCCTGGAGCGCGCCCAGGCGCTCGCCGGTGCCGGTGTGGACTTCCTGGTCGTCGACACCTCCCACGGCCACAACAGCAACGCCCTCAGCTGGATGGCGAAGATCAAGTCGAGCGTGGGCGTCGACGTGATCGGCGGCAACGTCGCCACGCGCGACGGCGCCCAGGCGCTGATCGACGCCGGCGTCGACGGCATCAAGGTGGGTGTGGGCCCCGGCTCGATCTGTACCACCCGCGTGGTCGCCGGCATCGGCGTCCCGCAGGTCACCGCCATCTACGAGGCGTCCCTCGCGGCCCGTCCGGCCGGCATCCCGCTGATCGGCGACGGCGGCCTGCAGTACTCCGGCGACATCGGCAAGGCCCTGGCCGCCGGTGCCGACACCGTCATGCTGGGCAGCCTCCTCGCCGGCTGTGAGGAGTCCCCCGGCGAGCTGCAGTTCATCAACGGCAAGCAGTTCAAGTCGTACCGCGGCATGGGCTCGCTCGGCGCGATGCAGTCCCGCGGCCAGGCCAAGTCGTACTCCAAGGACCGCTACTTCCAGGCCGAGGTCGGCTCCGACGACAAGCTCGTGCCCGAGGGCATCGAGGGCCAGGTGCCCTACCGCGGTCCGCTGGCCAACGTGCTGCACCAGCTCGTCGGCGGTCTGCGCCAGACGATGGGCTACGTGGGCGCCGCCTCCATCGAGGAGATGGAGACCAAGGGCCGCTTCGTCCGGATCACCTCCGCGGGCCTCAAGGAGAGCCACCCGCACGACATCCAGATGACGGTCGAGGCGCCGAACTACAGCCGCAAGTAGCGGCCCGGCCTTCCGAGGGCGGCTCCGGAGCATCCGGGGCCGCCCTCGTCGTGCCCGTCGGCGATACTGGAAGACGCTGCAACGCATCAGGGAAAGGCCACAGACGTGACTGAGATCGAGATCGGGCGCGGCAAGCGCGGCCGCCGGGCGTACGCCTTCGACGACATCGCCGTCGTCCCCAGCCGCCGTACCCGGGACCCGAAGGAGGTCTCGATCGCCTGGCAGATCGACGCCTACCGCTTCGAGCTGCCGTTCCTGGCCGCCCCCATGGACTCGGTCGTCTCCCCGGCCACCGCGATCCGCATCGGCGAGCTGGGCGGCCTCGGCGTGCTGAACCTCGAGGGCCTGTGGACGCGCTACGAGGACCCGCAGCCGCTGCTCGACGAGATCACCGGTCTCGACGCGGAGACCGCGACCCGCCGTCTGCAGGAGATCTACGCGGCTCCCATCAAGGAGGAGCTGATCGGGCAGCGCATCAAGGAGGTGCGCGACTCCGGCGTCGTCACCGCCGCCGCGCTCTCCCCGCAGCGCACCGCCCAGTTCTCCAAGGCGGTCGTGGACGCGGGTGTGGACATCTTCGTCATCCGCGGCACGACGGTCTCCGCGGAGCACGTCTCCGGCGCGCACGAGCCGCTGAACCTGAAGCAGTTCATCTACGAGCTGGACGTGCCGGTGATCGTCGGCGGCTGCGCCACGTACACGGCGGCCCTGCACCTGATGCGCACCGGTGCGGCGGGTGTCCTCGTCGGCTTCGGCGGGGGCGCGGCGCACACCACGCGCAACGTGCTCGGCATCCAGGTCCCCATGGCGACGGCGGTCGCCGACGTGGCCGCGGCGCGCCGCGACTACATGGACGAGTCAGGCGGCCGGTACGTGCACGTGATCGCCGACGGCGGTGTCGGCTGGTCCGGCGACCTGCCCAAGGCGATCGCCTGCGGCGCGGACTCGGTGATGATGGGCTCCCCGCTGGCCCGGGCCACCGACGCGCCGGGCAAGGGCCACCACTGGGGCATGGAGGCGGTGAACGAGGAGCTGCCGCGCGGCAAGAAGGTCGCCCTCGGCACGGTCGGCACCCTGGAGGAGATCCTCACGGGCCCGTCCCACACCCCCGACGGCTCGATGAACCTCTTCGGCGCCCTGCGCCGCGCCATGTCCACGACCGGCTACAGCGAGCTCAAGGAGTTCCAGCGCGTCGAGGTGACGGTGGCGGACTCACAGCACCGGCGGTAGTCCGTCCCGGTTGAGAAGGGCCTGGTCACTCGGGGAGTGACCGGGCCCTTTTGCATGACCACACGGGTGCGACGGGGCGCGTGTTGCCCATGGGGGGGCGCACGGGTGCCTTCGGGCCGTTCTGACCCGGGGAGGGCTGTTTCGAGGGGCTAGTGTCCGTGATCGGCGCCCCTGTTCTTCTGGGTGCCTCCTTCCAAGGACACGGTCCGGACCCCGCCCTCGGGGCCCGGCCCGAATTCCGACGAGCCACCTACCGGGTCAATGGGCGGCGTCGTGGAAGGGGGCGCCCATGGGACGTCACCGCAAGCCCACCCGCTGGGACCGACTCCGTCTTCGGACGGTGCAGTGCCGGAGGAGGTGGATCTTGCGGATTTTCGGATGGTGAGTGTCCGCCCCCAAGAGGAATAGGGGCGGACACTCCGTGATCCATCCAGGAGCCTGCCGCAGTGACCGCTGCGGTGGGCTCCGCCTGTGTTCGTAAGGTACCCGCGCCTCGTGCCTCGTGCCACCAGTCGCCTGGGCTCACGCACCCCGCGCGCCCCCTTTCACAACCGATGCGCCGCCCCCGTGGGCGCTGCCCCGCGTGTGTCCAGCAGGAGCTGGGCCTTCACCGACAGGCCCTGGAGGTCGTACGTGCGGTGCTGCTGGAGGAGGATGGTCAGGTCCGCGTCGGCCGCGGCCTCGTAGAGGGAGTCCGCGCGGGGGACCGGGTGGTCGTGGACGCTCCAGGACGGGACGTAGGGGTCGTGGTAGCTGACCGCCGCGCCCAGTTCCCGCAGGCGCAGGGCGATCTCGCGGGCCGGGGTGCCCTGGAGGTCGGCGAGGTCGGGCTTGTAGGTGACGCCGAGGAGGAGCACGCGGGCGCCCCGGGCCGACTTGCCGTGTTCGTTGAGGAGCGTGGCGGCGCGCTGGACGACGTAGCCCGGCATGCGGTTGTTGACCTCCCGGGCCAGTTCCACCATGCGCAGCCCGCGGCCGCCGCCGGCGGTCAGGTCCTGGGGGACGGAGTGGCCGCCGACGCCGGGGCCCGGGCGGAAGGCCTGGAAGCCGTACGGCTTGGTCTCCGCGCAGCGGACGACGTCCCAGAGGTCGACGCCCAGGTCGTTGCAGAGGACGGCCATCTCGTTCACGAGGGCGATGTTCACGTGCCGGTAGTTGGTCTCCAGCAGCTGCACGGTCTCCGCCTCGCGCAGGCCACGCGCGCGGACCACCTTGTCGGTCAGCCGCCCGTAGAACGCGGCGGCCGACTCGGTGCAGGCCGGGGTGAGGCCTCCGATGACCTTGGGCGTGGTGGCCGGCGTGACGTCGCGGTTGCCCGGTGCGACACGGCTGGGCGAGTAGGCGAGGTGGAAGTCGCGACCCGCCCGCAGTCCGGAGCCCTCTTCGAGGAGCGGCCGCAGGATTCCCTCCGTCGTCCCCGGGTACACCGGTGACTCCAGGATCACCGTGGTGTGCGGGCGCAGGTGCCCCGCGAGGGTGCGGGCGGCCGCTTCCAGCTGGTTCAGGTCGAGCCCGCCGTCCGCTCCGGGCGGAGTCGGCGTGCAGAGGACCGCGGTGCGCACCCGGCCGAGCTCGGCGGGGTCGGTGGTCGGCCGGAAGCCCCCCGAGAGCATCCGGCGCAGTTCGGCGGGACTGAGCGAGCCCGCCTCGGGGCCGGTCCGGTAGCCGAGCGTGGGGATGCCGGCGACGACGGCGGCCTGGGCCAGGGGCAGGCCGTACGGGCCGAGTCCGATGACGGCGAGATCTGCGGGCATGGCGTGGCCGTCCTTCCCGATAACCGAAGTGGGACAGAGGCGCAAGCCCTGTGGACAGGACGGGCGAGCGCAATGTCAGACTAGGAGTAAATATGACCGATATGTGGGATTGCCCGGCCGAGTTTCGGTGAGTGTTCCGTGAGCGTTGTCCACAGGCTGCGGGCCCGTGGTGGCTGAAGTCGGGCAACCCGGTCAGAATCTGGGCAGGGGGATACGGACGGGGTCGCACCCGACGGGTGCGGCCGGCGCGACCGACGAGCGGGAGGCAGCGGTGAGGACAGCGATACTCGGACCGGCGCAGCGCGTCGAGTCACTCGCATCCATGGCCGAGCGCGAGCTGGACGTCCTGGTGGTGGGTGCGGGCGTGGTGGGTGCGGGCACCGCGCTCGATGCGGTGACCCGGGGCCTGTCCACAGGTCTGGTCGAGGCGCGTGACTGGGCGTCCGGCACCTCCAGCCGGTCCAGCAAGCTCATCCACGGCGGCCTGCGCTATCTGGAGATGCTCGACTTCGCGCTCGTCCGCGAGGCCCTGAAGGAACGCGGACTGCTGCTGGAGCGGCTCGCCCCGCACCTGGTGAAGCCGGTGCCGTTCCTGTACCCCTTGCAGCACAAGGGCTGGGAGCGGCTGTACGCCGGCGCGGGCGTCGCCATGTACGACGCGATGTCCATGGCCAAGGGGCACGGCCGCGGACTCCCGCTGCATCGCCACCTGACGCGCTCTCACGCCCTGCGCGTGGCCCCCTGCTTGAAGAAGGACGCGCTGGTCGGGGCGCTGCAGTACTACGACGCCCAGATGGACGACGCCCGGTACGTGACGAACCTCGTGCGCACGGCCGTGGCGTACGGCGCCAAGGCCGCGAACCGCGCGCGGGTGACGGGCTTCCTGCGCGAGGGCGAGCGGGTCGTCGGCGCGAAGGTGCAGGACGTCGAAGGGGGCGGCGAGTACGAGATCCGCGCCAAGCAGGTCGTCAACGCCACCGGCGTGTGGACGGACGACACCCAGGCGATGGTCGGGGAGCGCGGTCAGTTCCACGTCCGGGCGTCCAAGGGCATCCATCTGGTCGTGCCGCGCGACCGGATCCACTCCACGACCGGGCTGATCCTGCGCACGGAGAAGTCCGTGCTGTTCGTCATCCCCTGGGGCCGGCACTGGATCCTCGGCACCACGGACACCGACTGGGACCTCGACAAGGCCCACCCGGCGGCGTCCAGCGCGGACATCGACTACCTGCTGGACCATGTGAACTCGGTGCTGGCGGTACCCCTCAGCAGGGACGACGTCGAGGGCGTGTACGCGGGCCTGCGGCCGCTGCTCGCGGGCGAGTCGGACGCGACCAGCAAGCTGTCCCGTGAGCACACCGTGGCGCACCCGGTGCCCGGGCTGGTCGTCGTGGCGGGCGGGAAGTACACGACGTACCGGGTCATGGCCAAGGACGCGGTGGACGAGGCGGTGCACGGGCTCGACATGCGCGTCGCCGAGTGCGTCACCGAGGACGTGCCGCTGCTGGGTGCCGAGGGGTATCGGGCGTTGTGGAACGCGCGGGCGCGGATCGCCGCCCGGACCGGGCTCCACGTGGTGCGGGTCGAGCACCTGCTGAACCGCTACGGCACGATGACCGAGGAACTGCTCCAGCTCATCGCCGACGACCCGTCGCTGGGTGAGCCCCTGGTCGCGGCCGACGACTATCTGCGTGCCGAGATCGTGTACGCGGCCTCCCACGAGGGGGCGCGGCACCTGGACGACGTGCTGACCCGGCGGACACGCATCTCGATCGAGACCTTCGACCGGGGCACGCGCAGCGCGCGGGACGCCGCCGAGCTGATGGCGCCGGTGCTCGGCTGGGACAAGGACCAGATCGAGCGCGAGGTCGAGCACTACCAGAAGCGGGTGGAGGCCGAGCGGGAGTCGCAGCGGCAGCCCGACGACCTGACGGCGGACGCGGCGCGGCTTGGGGCGCCGGACATCGTGCCGTTGTAGATCGTGCCGTTGCAGAGCCTGCGCATCGTGTCGTCCCAGACCGTGCCGTTGCAGACCGACGGCAAAGTTCCTGCGGATGTCACTCGAACGAGTGGCGGGAGATGGGATCTTCGTTCGGGGGCGGGTCGTTCTACGAGGTGCGGGGGCAGAACTCGGCCGTGAGCACCGCGGGTTCGAGGCCGGGGTCGGCTATCGCGTCCGTGTTCACGCGGAAGGTGAGGACTCGCCGGCCGTCGACGGTGGCTGCGGTGCGCACGTAGCTGCCGGATATGTGCCCGTTGTGCCCCCACACCGTCATGCCGCACGGAAGTTTCTCGGGGAACAGCCCCATGCCGTACGCGCCGTGTGCGGCACGGGTGTCGAGCATCTCGCGCAGCCAGTGCGGGGGCAGCAGTCGGCCGCCGAGCAGGGCCCCGTAGAAGCGGTCGAGGTCGGCGAGCGTGGTCACCAACTCGCCTGCGGCTCCGGCCACTCGCGGGTCGAGTTCGGTGACGTCGGTCCCGTCGGCCGTGTAGGCCCGGCCGTGGGGGGAGGGCAGCGTGGAGCGCGAGCCGGGGAAGGAGGTGCCCGTCAGACGCAGGGGGGTGAGGATGCGCCGTTCGGCCTCGGTGGCGTACGGGTGGCCGGTCACCTGCTGCACGACCAGACCGAGCAGCACGTAGTTGGTGTTCGAGTAGGAGAAGCGGCCGCGTTCGGCCGGAGGGTGGGTGAGAGCCAGGTTCAACGCCTGACGGGGTGTGACGGGCGCGGCCCCGTCGGTGTCCGTGGTGAAGTCGTGCAGGCCGCTGGTGTGGGTGAGCAGGGAGCGCAGGGTCAGCGCGCGGCCGTCGTTGCCGGCGCCCCGCACCAGGCCGGGCAGGTGCTGCTCGACCGTGTCGGTCAGGGACAGCCGGTGCTCGGCGGCCAGTTGCAGTATGACCGTCGCGAGGAAGGTCTTCGTGAGGCTGCCGGCGCGGAAGTGGTCCGAGCGGGCCATGCCCGGCCCGGCCGCGGCGTAGCGGGTGGTGGCTCCCTCCCGGGCCAGCAGGGCGGCGGCCGGGGCTCCGCCCTGCGTCACCAGCAGGGGCAGCACCGCGTCCGTGGGCGGCATCGACAGAGCCGACGAGTCGGCCGGCGGCAGGCCGAACAGGGCGGCGGCCACCGGCAGGGCCAGCAATGTCCGGATCGGCGGCATACGGGCTCCTCCCTGGTCAGGGCCCATCATGCAAGGCGGCGCCGGGCGTGTCGCACCCGGGTTCCGGGAGGGTGTGGCCGCGGCTGCCCGGGAGGGGGCCCCTGGGCGCCGGGCACTTGTCGGGTGAGAGACAATGGAGGCTCTGTCAGGGCGGGTTGTATGAGGGGACGCATGTCGGAGGCGGAGCGGGCGGGCACATCTCGTCAGGACACTCGTCAGGACAACAGGGAGCGTCTCCTCGCGGGGCGCTACCGGCTGGGCAAGGTGCTCGGCCGGGGCGGCATGGGCACGGTGTGGCGGGCCGAGGACGAGACCCTCGGCCGGACGGTCGCCGTGAAGGAGCTGCGCTTCCCGTCGAACATCGACGAGGAGGAGAAGCGGCGGCTGATCACGCGGACGCTGCGCGAGGCCAAGGCCATCGCGCGGATCCGCAACAACAGCGCCGTGACGGTCTTCGACGTGGTCCAGGAGGACGACCGGCCCTGGATCGTGATGGAGCTCGTCGAGGGCAAGTCGCTCGCCGAGGTCATCCGGGAGGACGGCCTCCTGGAGCCGAAGCGTGCGGCGGAGGTCGGGCTCGCGGTCCTCGACGTGCTGCGCTCGGCCCACCGCGAGGGCATCCTGCACCGTGACGTGAAGCCGTCGAACGTGCTGATCGCCGAGGACGGCCGGGTCGTGCTCACCGACTTCGGCATCGCCCAGGTCGAGGGTGACCCGTCCATCACCTCGACGGGCATGCTCGTCGGCGCGCCCTCCTACATCTCCCCGGAGCGGGCGCGCGGGCACAAGCCGGGTCCGGCGGCCGACCTGTGGTCGCTCGGAGGGTTGCTGTACGCGGCGGTGGAGGGCGCGCCGCCGTACGACAAGGGGTCGGCCATAGCGACTCTCACGGCCGTGATGACCGAGCCGCTGGAGGAGCCGAAGAACGCGGGCCCGCTCAGGGACGTCATCCACGGGCTGCTCACCAAGGACCCCGCGCAGCGGCTCGACGTCGCGGGCGCCCGGGCGATGCTGAACTCGGTGCTGCATGCGCCCGAGAAGCCCGAGTCCGAGCCGATGGACGCGACGAAGGTCGTGCCGTTGCCCGCGCAGCCGGACAGGTCCTCGCGTAAGGGCGGTTCGGCGGGCAAGCGCGGCGAGGAGGCCGGGGAGCGGTTGCGCGGCGCGCTGCGGTCCGTGCGCAAGGCGGCGGGATCCGCCGCCGCCGGATCGACGGCCGCTGCCGCCACGTCCGCGTCCGCCGACTCCGCTTCGGCCCGGTCCGCATCCGCCGGGACCGACGCCGACGAGGCGGGCGCCGGATCGGCGGGCACCGCTTCCTCCGCTTCGGGCGGTGGCGCGGGCCGGGCCGGGGCCACGGGCGCGTCCGTGGCGCAGTCGGGTCCGGGGGTGTCAGCCCGCGCAGGCGAGCGCGCTGCGCCGGAGACGAAGACGGCCTCCGGGGGCCGCAGTTCCGGATGGCCCGTGGTGCCGCCGCCGGACCTGCCGCCGCGCCCGGTGCCCCGGGCGCCGCTCACCGACGTGGTGCCCCGGCGCACCCTGATGATCATCGCGGTGGTCGTGGTGCTCGCCGTGATCGGCACGGTGCTCGCCATCGCGCTCAGCGGGGACGACAAGGGCTCGAAGGGCGCCTCCGGCGAGCGCGGCGGGAAGACCGTCGCCTCGGCGTCGAGCAGCGCCGACACCAAGGGCGACAAGAGCGACACCGCGCGCCCGGGCGACGCGGGCAAGCAGCCGGCACCTTCCGGGCCGTCCACGGACGGCGCACCGGGCGGTTCCTCGGACGAGGGTGACTCCGGCGGCAAGGAGAGCGCTGCGGAGTCGACCCACCAGGGCGACCAGGGGTACTCGATCGGTCTGCCGAAGGGCTGGAAGTACCAGTCCACGGGAGCGGCGGGCGACCGCTTCACCGGGCCAGACGGGCAGAAGCTGCTCATCGCCTGGACGTCCACGCCCAAGGGCGACCCCGTGGCGGACTGGAAGAACCAGGAACGCTTCATGGTGCGCGCCCAGTACAAGAAGATCCGCATCGAGCGGGTGGACTACCGCGACTGGAACACGGCCGACTGGGAGTTCACCTACACCGACGGCGGTACCAAGTACCGGACGATCGACCGGGGTTTCGTGGTCGACGATCGGCAGGGGTACGCGCTGATGTACACGGCGAAGGCGTCCACGTGGGACGACGCGGTACGCAAGGAGACGTGGCGGACCCTCACGAAGACCTTCGAACCCAAGTCCTGAGCATGAGGCCCCCAGGGTTTGGGGAGGGAGATCTCGCATCCCCGCATGCGGGTTGCCTGCGGCACGTATCGTGAATGTTTGCGGACCGTGCGCAGCCGAAACGGACCGTGGGGCGAACGGATGTGACCGACCGGGCTGCCGGGGGAGGCAACGTGGACGACTACGCGGGTCGGGTGCTGGCCGACCGCTACCGCCTGCCGCTGCCGCCCTCCGACGAGTACGAACTCACCGAGACCCGGGCCTTCGACACCTACAGCGGACAGGAAGTCCTGGTCCGGCAGGTCCCGTTGCCCGAGGTGGTCGAGGCCGAGGTGCTCGACGCGGAGGGGCTGCCCGACGGTTTCACGGCACGTGACGGCGGAGGGCGGCGGCCCGGCGGCGCGCGGGGAGGCGTCCGGCGGCCCGCGGACCCGGTGGTGCGACGCGCGGTGGAGGCGGCGCAGGCCGCTGCGGCCCTTCCCGACCACCCCCGGCTCGACCAGGTCTTCGACGTGTTCGCCGAGGGCGGTTCCCTGTGGATCGTCAGCGAACTGGTGGCCGCGCGCCCGCTGGCGGCACTGCTCGCCGAGAAGCCGCTGACGCCCTACCGGGCGGCCGAGGTGGCCTCCGACGTCCTGATGGCCCTGCGGGTTCTGCACGCGCACGGCTGGGTCCACCGGAACATCACCGCGCGGACGGTGCTCGTCTGCGACGACGGCCGGGTGATGCTGACCGGTCTGGCGGTGGGTGCGGCGGAGGAGGCCCTGTGCGGCTACGACCCCGTTCCTGAAGCGGCGTTCGAGGAGCCCGGGCCGGGACCGGAAAGCGTCTCGCCGGTCCACGGCGTCGGCGCGCCGGGAGCCCCCGGGCCGACCGGTGGCACGAGTGACCCCGAGGCCGCGCGGCGCGCTGCCATAGAGGCCCGGGAGGCCGGAGGACTGCCCTCGGCAGGGACCGAGAGCACGGGCGGTGGCCGTGTCGTGCCGGCGCGCGGGCCGGCGGAGGGCGGCCGGGACCCGCGGGCGGCGCGGGCCGGGGCCATCGCGGCCTACCGCGCGGGCGCCCGGGCAGCCGCACGGGTGCAGGAGGTGCAGAGCGGGCGGGCGGCCTTGCCCGGAGCCCGCCCCGCACCGGACGGCGGCGTCACGCCCTACGGCGACGGACCGGCGCGGTCGCCGTACATCCCCGGACAGGGCACGGCCCCCGGGGCCGTACCACCCGGGCGGATCGCGGACCCCTACGGGGTGGGCGGCGGCCCGCGGTCGACCACTTGGCACGGCGCCACCCCCCGCGGCCCGGCCGGCGGCGCACCGGCGCCGCGGGGCGGGGAGCGGGCCGTGCTCCCGCCCACCCCGGACAGCGCGCCCCAGGGCGATCCCACCCGGTGGGACGACCTGGTCGCGGACACCCCCGCGCCCCGGCGCGGCCCGGCCACGGCGCTGGCCGCCGAGCGGGCGCGGCAGACGCGGATGGCCGTCGTCGGGCCGGTGACCGAGCGCTGGGCGCCGGAGCAGGCCGGACCCGTCCACGAGAACTGGCAGTTGGCGGCGCCCATCGGTCCCGCCACCGACCTGTGGGCGCTCGGCGCGCTGCTCTTCAGGGCCGTCCAGGGGCACGCGCCCTACCCGGAGGAGTCGACGGCCGAGCTGGTGCAGATGGTGTGCGCGGAACCGCCCGCCTACGCCGAGGAGTGCGGTCCGCTGCGGCCGGTCGTGGAGTCGTTGCTGCGTCAGGACCCCACCGAGCGGCTCGACTTCGAGGAAGTGCGCGGCTGGCTGCGCTCGCTGGTGCGCTCGGCACCCGAGCCGGAGGCCGGGGTGCACGTCGTCCCGGCGCCGCCCGTGGACGCCAGCCGGCTGCCCGTCGTACGGCGCCGGGGTGAGCTGGTGCGCCGGCGGAAGGCGGGGCTGCCCGCGCACCACGGGCGGCACAAGCGGGCCAAGAAGGAGTCGGATTCGCCGCGCCGCCTCGGCCGCACCCTGCTGGTGCTGGTGCTGCTCGCGATGGCCGCGGCGATCGCCTACGCGATGCTCTTCATGCCCAAGTCGGACGACGAGGGCACGGGCGGGGCGGACCGTACGGGCGCCGCGGGCGAGGTGAGCCGGGCGCCCGAGCCGGACGCCAGCAGCGAGCCACGGCCCGAGCAGACCTCACCCGAGCCGGAGAAGGACCCGTCGTCGTCGGCCGGCACCACCGAGACCCAGACCACCGGCCCCGACGTCGCCGACGGTTTCACCCTGCGCAAGGACGCGGCGGGCTTCCAGGTCGCCGTCGCCAAGGGCTGGGACCGCACCACGCGCGGCGGCGGCCAGGTCGTCTACGCCAAGGGCGACTTCGAGCTCATCGTCGTCGCGGGGCGGGACAGCGCCTCGGAGTACGGCCGTGATCCGATGGCCTACCAGCGGGAGAGGGAGCGCGAGCTCCAGCCGTACCGTGACTCCAGCTGGGCCACCTCCACCGGTCTGAAGACGATCGAGGTGGGCGGACGGACCATGGCGGAGGGGCAGTTCACCTGGACCGGCGGTGACGGGGGCGAGCTGTACGTCCGCAACCTGGCGATGCTGGTCGAGGGGCGCTACCACGTGGTCCAGGTGCGCGGCCCGGAGTCGGACCGGGACGAGGTGACCCGGCTGTACGAGCAGGCGGCGGCGACGTACAGGACGACCAAGTGAGCCGACCGGCGCGCCGCCTGTACGCCGCAGTTCACACTCTGGTTGCCTCACGTCCCGGCAGGCGACAACCGTCACAGTGCGGTCACCGTGGTACCCCGCTTGTTCCCTGGGTGAGGGCGGGTCCTTACGCTGACCCTGTCAAGACCATTGCGGGGCAACGTGAATCAGATGCAGGGCCTGCTCGTCGCGGGCCGCTACCGGCTGTCCGAATCCATCGGCAGTGGCGGTATGGGCCGGGTCTGGCGTGCGCATGACGAGGTGCTGCACCGGTCGGTCGCCATCAAGGAGTTGACCGCCGCCCTCTACGTATCCGAGAGCGAGCAGGCGATCCTGCTGGCGCGCACCCGGGCAGAGGCCAGGGCGGCCGCGCGGATCAACCACTCCGCGGTCGTCACCGTGCACGACGTACTGGAGCACGACGGCCGCCCGTGGATCGTGATGGAGCTGGTCGAGGGCCGTTCCCTGGCCGACGCGGTCAAGGAGGAGGGGCGCGTCGAGCCGCGCGAGGCGGCACGCATCGGCCTGTGGGTGCTGCGGGCCCTGCGCGCCGCGCACACCGCCGGTGTCCTGCACCGCGACATCAAGCCCGGCAACGTCCTGCTCGGCAGTGACGGGCGCGTGCTGCTCACGGACTTCGGCATCGCGCAGATCGAGGGCGACACGACCATCACACGCACCGGAGAGGTCGTCGGCTCGGTCGACTACCTGGCGCCCGAGCGCGTGCGGGGCCACGACCCGGGCCCGTCCTCCGACCTGTGGGCGCTCGGCGCGACGCTCTACACGGCGGTGGAGGGCCGGTCGCCGTTCCGCCGCACCACCCCGCTGACCACCATGCAGGCCGTGGTCGAGGAGGAGGCCGCCGAGCTCCGGCACGCCGGGCCGCTCGAACCCGTCATCACCGCCCTGCTGCGCAAGGACCCGGCCGCCCGGCCCGACGCGTCCGAGGCCGAGCACATGCTCGCCGAGGCGGCGGAGGGCCGACGGCCCAACGGGGCGCAGGCGTACGTGCCGACGCAGCAGTACGGGGGGACGACGCCGTACCGGGACCAGCACAGCGGAACGGGAACCGGACCGGGCCCAGCCGGTCGTACCGGCACCGGCACCGGCACCGGTACGACCGGCTCCGGCCCGTTCGGCGGCAACTCGGGTTCGCACACCGGGACACCGCTCCCGCCGCCGGCCGGCACCGCGGCCGGCGGAACGTCCGCGGCCGGCACCCAGCCGTACGGTCCCACCGGGGCCGGACAGGGCGCGACGGGCCCGCAGCGGAGCGGCTCCGGTCGGCGCCGCCGGCTGCGCACCCTCGCCCTGGTGGTCGCGCTCGCGGCCATCATCGGCGGGGGCACGGCCGTCGTGCTCCAGCAGGGGAACGGGACGTCGCAGGGTGACGGCTCCGGCTCCACGACGTCCACCAGCACGCAGGCGGCCGGAGGATCGGTTCCGGACAGCTGGGTCCGCTACGAGGACCCCGTCGGGTTCAGCCTCTACCTGCCCAAGGGCTGGAAGCGAAAGCCCTTCGGCCCGCGGGGCGAGCTCCAGCAGATCGACTACTCGCCGGACGGCGGCCTGCACTTCGTCCGCATCGCCATCGACACCTCGCCCGACTTCGCCGACGCCAGGTCCCACCAGGAGGATCTGGAGCAGCAGGTCCAGCGGCTGGTCGACTACAAGCGGGTGACCATGGAGGAGAACACCTACCGGGACCGCAAGGGCTCGCTGTGGGAGTACACCTGGACGGCGCTGGCCAAGGACCCGCCCTACGTCGCCGGGCCGCGCCACGCCATGGAGGAGACGTACTTCTCGCGGGACGGCGTCGAGTACGCGATCTACATCTCCTCGCCGGAGAAGGACTGGGCGAAGACGAGCAAGCAGTTCAAATGGGTACTCCAGGGCTGGCAACAGCCGCGGCAGATCGGTTAGCCGGCGCGCGCCCTTCTTCCGCCGGGTCCACGGTGACCTGCTCCCGGATCACATCAGCCTGAAGCACTGCTGAGCGGCGCGTCACCCGGGCTGTGCCGGGCGGGCGACCGGATTTCGTGGTCGTTGACGCCGTCTGCGGCATGATGGGGCTCATGGGGACCGAGGGAGCGAACTTCCGTGTGGTCGCGGGGCGTTACCGCTTGGAGGAGAGGCTCGGTCGTGGCGGAATGGGAGTGGTCTGGCGGGCGACCGACCAGCTCCTCGGCCGGAGCGTGGCCGTCAAGGAACTCCCCTACGACGAGACGCTCTCCGCGGCGCAGGCCCGCCGGCAGCGGGACCGCACCCTGCGCGAGGCCCGGGCCGTCGCCCAGCTGAGTCACCCGCACATCATCGTCGTCCACGACGTCGTCGACGACGGCGAACGCCCCTACATCGTCATGGAGTTGGTCCAGGGCGGCTCGCTCGCCGACCGGCTCGCCCACCAAGGGCCGGTCGACGCCGCCGAAGCGGCCCGCATCGGCATCGCCCTGCTCGGCGCACTGGGCGCCGCGCACCGGGCCGGGGTGCTGCACCGCGACCTCAAGCCGGACAACGTGCTGCTGGAGACCGGCACCGACCGGGTCGTCCTCACCGACTTCGGCATCGCCCAGGTCGCGGGCACCCCCACGCTCACCGAGAACGGAGCGTTCGTCGGCTCGCCGGAGTACACCGCGCCCGAGCGGATGTCCGGGGTCAGAACCGGGCCTGAGTCCGACCTGTGGTCACTGGGCGCGCTGCTGTGCGCGGCCCTCAGCGGCGAGTCGCCGTTCCACCGCGACTCGCTGGGCGGCGTCCTGCACGCGGTCGTCGTGGGTGACATCCAGCCGCCCGCACAGGCCGGGCCTCTCCTGCCCGTCGTACGCGGCCTGCTGGAGCGTGATCCGGACCGGCGGCTGGACGCGGACCGGGCGGAGCGCATGCTCCGGGCCTACCGCGACACGGGCCGTACGCCGCCGATGCCGCCGCCCGCCTACGCGCCCACGGTGGGTGCCGTGTCGCGCCGACGGCCGTCGGTGCCCGCCCTGCGGCAACCGCCCCCGCCGCAGGTGGACGCGCGCGGTGCGCACCGGCCGGAGGAACCCTTCCTCGGGCAGCCCGCGCGGCGCGCCCTCATCGCGGCGCTGCTGGTCGTGGCGATGGCCGGAGCCGGGGTGTCCGCGGCGGCGCTGCTCAGGGACGGCGGCAAGGGGGACGGCGGCCCCACCCCGAGGAGTTCCGCATCGACGACACCGAAGACCCCGCCGACCCGGCAGGCTTCGCCGAGCGGGTCGGCGTCAGGCCGGTGACCGGCGCGCGCGTCGCGAGGACGCCTCGCCCGGCCCGTGACCGGCGCATGCGTCCGGTACCCGGCTCTTGGCGGCCTGCCGTACCGTCACATAGGCGGAGAAGAGCCGTACATCGACGTCACGGGTCTGTGACCGGCTCGCGTCCTTTGTGGATCCGCGGGCGGTTGGCGCGGTATGGATGAGCCCATGAGCAACAGCGGGGGAGCCCGGTCCGGGGCCGACGAGCCGACGAGTTTTGTCCTGCAACCACCGAACCGGCAGGGGCCGGTGCCGGGCAATCCCTACGCCGTGTCGCCCCCGTCGCCCACCCGGGCCGTGCCGCCCGGGTCGGCCCAGGCGCCCGAGGGCCCCGGTGCCGGGCGGCTCATCGCCGGGCGCTACCGGCTGCTGGCCAAACTCGGGCACGGCGGCATGGGCACGGTGTGGCGGGCCGAGGACGAGACGGTCGGCCGGGAGGTCGCCGTCAAGGAGCCCCGCGTCCCGGACCACCTTCCCGAACGCGAACGCGCCAACGCCTTCGAGCGGATGCGCCGCGAGGCACGGGCCGCGGCCCGGCTCGACCACCCGGCCGTCGTGAACGTCCACGACGTCGCGGTCGTGGACGACCAGCCCTGGATCGTGATGGAGCTGGTGCGGGGCCGCTCGCTGGGCGACGCGCTCCAGGAGGGAACGCTGTCCGCGCGCGAGGCCGCCCGGATCGGCCTGGAGGTGCTCGGCGCGCTGGAGGCCGCCCACGCGGCGGGCATCCTGCACCGCGACGTCAAGCCGGACAATGTGCTGCTCGGCCGCTACGACCGGGTCGTCCTCACCGACTTCGGTATCGCCCAGATCGAGGGCGAGACCAGCCTGACCGACACCGGGGGCTTCGTCGGCTCACCCGAGTACATCGCGCCCGAGCGCGTGCTGGGGCAGCGCCCCGGCCCGGCGAGCGACCTGTGGTCCCTCGGGGTGGTGCTGTACGCGGCGACCGAGGGCGTCTCGCCGTTCCGCCGCAGCAACACCCCCGCCACGCTCCAGTCCGTCCTCAACGCCACGCCCGCGCCCCCCGCCTCCGCCCAGGGTCCGCTCGCCGAGGCCATCCGCGGCCTGCTGGACAAGGACCCGGCCCGCCGCCCGGACGCCGCACGAGTGCGGGCCCTGCTGGAGGCGGCCGCGCACCCGCCCGCTGCGCAGCCCACCCAGGTCGCGCGGATCCCGGGCCAGGGCACCGGCGGCCGGCGTCTCCGGTTCGGTCGCACGGCCTGGATCGGACTGGGCGCAGCGGTCGTCGCGGCGGCGGTGACGGCGTACCTGGTGATCGCGGATCCGTTCGCCGGGCCGCTGCCCGGGGGTTGGGAGGTCAAGCAGGAGAAGGACTTCGCCGCGTCGCTCGCCGTCCCCGCCGCGTACCAGCGGACCGTGCCCGACCGGAAGTCCGACCAGACCCACTGGGTCAGGTACACCGACTGGAGCGGCAGTATCTGGATCGCCCTGTCCCTGGAGAAGAAGGCCGAGGACACCGGCGGCACCATCGCGGGCTCCGCGGCCGCCGAGATGTACGACGACGACACCCGGTTCAAGGAGAGCGGCAGCTACGAGCTCGACATGGACGAGGGGCCGAAGAAGTCGGATCCCCGGGACACCACCTACCGGGACAGGAAGGCCGCCTGGAACACCGTCCCGTTCACGACCGACGACAGCGAGAACCCTCGCCCCCGGGAGGTCCAGATCTTCTACTACCGGACCCCCGGCGGAGACATGTACAAGCTCACCGTCAGCTACCCGGACAAGAGCGACTTCACCGCCCGCGGACGCGAGGTGGCGAGCACGGCGATCGCGAACCTGGACATCGACGGGACCTGATCCCGGCGGCCCAACGCCGTTGAAAACGGCCCGCGTCGACAATGTGCCGCCCGTCGGGGTACTGATGGGGCATGAGCAACGACGGGGGCGGGACGGACGCCGCGCTGGGCCGGCTGGTCGGTGGGCGCTACCGGCTGGTCGAACGCATCGGTGCCGGCGGCACGGGCACCGTCTGGCGGGCCCTCGACGAACACGCGCGGCGTGAGGTCGCCGTCAGACAGCCCCGGTTGCCGGGCGACCCGGACACCGAGAGCCACCGACGGGCGGCTCACCGGCTGCACCGCGAGGCCCGTGCCGCGGCCCGCGTCGACCATCCCGCCGCCGTCACCATCCACGACGTGGTCGTCGAGGCGGAGCAGCGGGACGAACGACCGGGCCCCATAGGCCCCGACGAGCTCGACGCGGCCGAGGCACTGGACGGACTCCCTTGGATCGTCATGGAGTTGGTGCCCGGCGAGTCCCTGCGGGAGAGGCTCCGCCGGGGCCCGGTCGCCGTGCCCGAAGCCGCGCGGATCGCACTCGCCGTCCTCGGTGCCCTGCGCGCCGCGCACTCCGTCGGCATCGTGCACCGCGACGTGAAACCCGCCAACGTGCTGATCGGTCCGCACGGGCGCGTCGTCGTCACCGACTTCGGCATCGCCCAGGTGCAGGGGGACGACCCGCTCACGGTGAACGGGGAGTCCGCAGCCGACCCGGCCGAGCCCCCAGGGGGCCGCCCAGAGTCCGCCGCAGTGCCGTCGGAGCCCGCCGTCCCTTCGGAGCCCGTCGTCCCGTCGGAGCCCGTCGCCCCATCCGGGCCTGCTGCTCCGTCAGAGTCCGCTGCGGCACCGGAGTTCGTGGCCCCCGAGCGGATCTTCGGCCGAACCGCCGGGCCCGCCTCCGACCTGTGGTCCCTGGGCGCCCTGCTGCACGCGGCCGTCGAAGGCTCGTCGCCGTTCCTGCGGACCACACCGGAGGCCACGCTCGCCGCGGTCCTCGCCGCCGAGCCGCCCGAACCGACGCGGGCCGGGCCCCTCGGACCACTGATAGCCCGGCTGCTGGTCCCGGACCCGGACCGAAGGCCGGACGCGGACGAGGTCGCGAAGGAACTCGAGGCGGTGGCGGGGCCCTTGCGGGTCGAGGACCTACGGGCGGCCGAACACCCGGGGAGCTCCGCCGACCGGGCCGCATCACCAACCGACCCGGTGTCCGCCGCCCCGGCCGCACAGCCTGATGCCGTCCCCGACGCCCTGCCCGCTCCCGTGCTCACCGGTGCCCTCGCGCAACAGGACCCCCCTCCGACCGAGCACAACCACCCCGACCCCCTCCCCGCCAAGCGTCAGAGCATCCTCCGCCCCGGCCCCCTCGCCCTCCTGTCCGCCCTGCTCGCCGGAGGCATGGGCGCCGTCACCCAACTCGCCGAACCCAGCAGCGCCGAGAGCGCCGGGCAGGTCACCGACGCGGCCGGCGCAGCCGACGCCTGGACCCCGCGTCCCGAGCCGGACATGGGGGTCGTCCTCCATCTCCCCGGCCACTACCGGCCCCTCGGCCGTACCGGCAGCGCGACCGACCAGCCCCGCACCGCGCGCTACGGCGACACCGAAGCCGGCACGATCCAAGTCCGCATCCTCAGCTGGGACAAGGCCCCGGCCGCGCCGATGGAACAGGCCAGGGCACACGACGCCGGGGGAGAGACCCGGTACGCCCGCACCGGCGTCCAGGGCCACGAAGCGGCTTTCGCCGACACCGCGTACCAGCGGGGCGGTGTGCCCCGGCGGCTCCTGCGGGCAGTCGTCCGCACCGAGGACGACCGCATGTACGAACTCCGCGTCGACATGCCCAGGGGCACGCCGGAGGAGGAAGAGGGCACCTCGGTGTTCGAGGGAGCCCGGGAGCGGCTCACGATCGTAAAAGGCTGAATCACACACCCGTCACCGCACAACGTCCTGATCAGCGCGTTTGTTGCCAGCAGTCACTGGCGTCGTGTGTGCGGTCGGTGAAGCCGTATTACCGACGGGTACCCAAAGCCTCCTTCGCGGCATACCCTGCGGCTCATGACGGACGCGCAGGCCGCCGAGAAGACGGCAGAGACCGGCACGGTACAGACCGGTACGGCACAGACGGGTAGGAACCCTCACGCCCCCGCCCCGGAGGGCGTCCGCACCGCCGCGGACGTGGTCACGCCCGAGCTGGTCGCCCAGCTCACCAAGGGTGTGGTCGGTTCGGGCCGGACCGCCAACCACACGCCGTTCACCGGTGAGAAGCTGGCCGACCTCCCCGAGTCGACGCCCGAGGACGTGGCGCAGGCCTTCGAACTGGCCCGCGCCGCCCAGGCCGTGTGGGCGCAGACCCCCGTACGGCAGCGCGCCGCCGTCCTGCTCCGCTTCCACGACCTGGTGCTGGAGCGACAGGCCGAGGTGCTCGACCTGATCCAGCTGGAGACCGGCAAGGCCCGCCTGCACGGCCACGAGGAGGTCCAGGCCGTCGCGGTCGCCGCCCGGCACTACGGCCGCAAGGCCCCCGCCTACCTGCGGCCCAAGCGGCACGCCGGCGCCATGCCGGCCCTCACCAAGGTCACCGAACTGCGCCACCCGCGCGGGGTCGTGGGCCAGATCGCCCCCTGGAACTACCCGCTGGAACTGTCCGTGGGCGACGCGCTCCCGGCGTTCGTCGCGGGCAACGCGGTCGTCATGAAGCCGGACACGGAGACCTGCCTGACCGCCCTGTGGGCCCGCGACCTGCTCATCGAGGCCGGCCTGCCCGCCGACGTCTTCCAGGTCGTCCTCGGAGAAGGTCCGGTCGTCGGCCCCGAGGTCGTCCGGCACGCCGACTACGTCTCCTTCACCGGCTCCACCCGCACCGGCCGCGAGGTCGCCCAGGGCGCGGCCGCCCGGCTGGTCGGCGTCTCCCTCGAACTCGGCGGCAAGAACGCCATGCTGGTCCTGGAGGACGCCGACATCGAGAAGGCGGCGGCCGGAGCCGTCCGCGCCTGCTTCTCCTCCGCCGGCCAGCTGTGCATATCCATCGAGCGGCTGTTCGTCCACGAGTCGATCGCGGACGCCTTCCTGGAGCGCTTCGCCGCCCGGACGAAGGCGATGCGCCTCGGCACGTCCCTGGCGTACGGCGCCGACATGGGCTCCTTGGTCGGCGAGCGGCAGCTCGAGACGGTCACGCGGCACGTGGAGGACGCCGTGGCCAAGGGCGCGAAGGTCGTCGCGGGCGGTGTGGCACGCCCCGACATCGGCCCGTACTTCTTCGAGCCCACGATCCTCGACGGGGTCGTCACGGACATGTCCGTCTGCGGCGAGGAGACCTTCGGCCCGGTCGTCTCGGTCTACCGCTTCAAGGACGAGGACGAGGCGATCGAGCGCGCCAACGCCACGGCGTACGGCCTGAACTCCTCGGTGTGGACGAAGAACGGCCGCCGCGGCCAGGAGGTCGCCGCCCGCCTGCGCACCGGGACGGTCAACATCAACGAGGGCTACGCCCCCGCCTACGGCAGCGTCCAGTCCCCCATGGGCGGCATGAAGGACTCCGGCCTCGGCCGCCGCCACGGTTCCGAGGGCATCCTCAAGTACACCGAGGCGCAGACGGTCGCCCACCAGCGGGTCATCCCGATGGCCCCGTCCCTGGGCATGGACGACGAGAAGTACGCCCAGTTCATGAGCAGGAGCCTGCGCCTGATGAAGGCGTTCGGGTTCCGCTGAGCCACCCGCACTGCACACTCGAAGGAGAGACGGCACGTGCCTCAGGACGCTTACGACTACGACGTCATCGTCGTGGGTTCCGGCTTCGGCGGCTCGGTGACCGCCCTGCGCCTCACCGAGAAGGGCTACCGCGTAGGCGTCCTGGAGGCCGGCCGGCGCTTCACCCGCGAGACCCTCCCCAAGAACTCCTGGGACCTGAAGAACTACCTGTGGGCGCCGAAGCTCGGCATGTACGGCATCCAGCGCATCCATCTGCTGGGCAACGTCATGGTCCTGGCGGGCGCGGGCGTGGGCGGCGGCTCCCTCAACTACGCCAACACCCTCTACGTCCCGCCGACGCCGTTCTTCGAGGACCCCCAGTGGCGTGACATCACCGACTGGCAGGACGAACTCGCGCCGTACTACGACCAGGCCCGCCGGATGCTGGGCGTCCGCCTCAACCCGACCATGACACCGTCCGACGTCCACCTGAAGGCGGCGGCGGAGAAGATGGGCTGCGGCGACACCTTCCACCTCGCTCCGGTCGGTGTCTTCTTCGGCGACGGCGAGGACGCCGACGGGACGGCGAAGGCGAAGCCGGGCCAGGAGGTGCCCGACCCGTACTTCGGCGGCGCGGGCCCGTCCCGCAGGGCCTGCGCCGAGTGCGGCGAGTGCATGACCGGCTGCCGGCACGGCGCGAAGAACACCCTCAACGAGAACTACCTGCACCTCGCCGAGAAGGCCGGCGCGGTGGTCCACCCCATGACGACGGTGCTCTCGGTCACCGACGACTCGCGCGGCGGCTATGCGATCGCCACCCTGCCGACGGACCGCGGCCGCAAGGCGAAGGGCCGCACCTACACCGCCCGCAAGGTCGTCCTCGCCGCCGGCACCTACGGCACCCAGACCCTGCTGCACCGCATGAAGGCGGGCGGCCAACTGCCCCACCTCTCGGACCGGCTGGGCGAGCTGACCCGCACCAACTCCGAGGCCCTGGTCGGCGCCCAGACCGACGACCGGCGCTACCGCAAGGCGCACGGCGCGCCGAAGGCCGACTTCACGCGGGGCGTGGCCATCACGTCCTCCATCCACCCCGACGCCGACACCCACATCGAACCGGTCCGCTACGGCAAGGGCTCCAACGCGATGGGCGGCCTGTCCATCCTCCAGGTCCCGTACGCGGGGACGGACTCGGGCGCCTCGCGGGTCCTGGGCTTCCTCGCCAACGCGGCGAGACACCCCTTGCTGGTGCTGCGTTCGCTGTCCAACCGCCGCTGGTCGGAGCGGACCATCATCGGCCTGGTGATGCAGTCGGTGGACAACTCCCTGACGACGTACCTGAAGCCGTCGGGCGTCGGCCGCGGCCTGCTCACCGCCCGGCAAGGCCACGGCGCCCCCAACCCCAAGCAGATCAAGGCCGCGACGAAGGGCGCCTCGGCGCTGGCCGCCGAGATCAACGGTTTCGCCGGCTCCAACGTCGGCGAACTGATGGGCACCCCGCTCACCGCCCACTTCCTCGGCGGCTGCCCCATCGGCGACTCCCGCGACTCCGGCGTGATCGACCCGTACCACCGCCTCTACGGCCACCCGGGCATCTCGGTCGTCGACGGCGCCGCGGTCTCCGCCAACCTGGGCGTCAACCCGTCCCTCACCATCACCGCCCAGGCCGAACGGGCGATGTCGTACTGGCCCAACAAGGGCGAGCCCGACCAGCGTCCCGAGCAGGGCACGGCCTACGTGCGGCTCCAGCCGGTCGAGCCGAAGTCCCCGGCGGTCCCGGCGGAGGCGTTCGGTGCGCTGCGGCTGCCGTTCCTCGGCATGCCGGCCGTACCACCGAAGAAGTAACCGGGGTCCCCACCAGGAGGACGACACGGAAGAGGGACCTGCACCCCCCTCCGAGCGCAGGTCCCTCTTCTGCTGGTGCGGCCTGTCGGCCGCTGTGGCTTACGCCTGTGCGCCGGCCTTGCGGCGACGGACGACGAAGATCGCACCGGCACCGGCCACGACCGCGGCACCGCCGACCAGGCTGATCATCGGCAGGGCGGAGCTGGAGCCGGTCTCGGCGAGGCTGCCGGTGACCTCCGGCGTGTCACCGCTCGGCTTCTCGTCGGTGACGGGCGCCTTGCCGCCTTCCTGCGGCTTGGTGCCGTCGGTGTCCGTACCGGCGGAGACAATCTGGAACTTGTACGACACGTCACCGAAGCCGGTGCACTGGTCGTCGTCGTCGCCGTAGATCGTCGCGCCGAGCGAGAAGCCGGCGCCGACCGGGGCGGACTTGCTCACGTTGAGGCGCAGCGGGATGTCGACCTCGTAGTCGGGCTTCAGCTCGTCGGTGTAGCCGACGTAACCGACCGCGTAGCCGCCCTCGTTGAGGTCGACCCAGGTCTTGTCCTGCGGGTCCCAGGCCTGGAGCTGGACCTGCTTGCTGGTGAACAGCTCCTCGCCGTTCTTGTCGGGGGAGGCCCCGGCGAAGAAGTCGAGGTCGTTCAGGGTGGAGTCGCTGTTGTTCAGCACGTTCAGCGAGAACTTGTGCCAGCCGCTGCCCGCGGCGATCTTGCCCGGCAGGCCGGTGATGCTGACGTCGACCTTGGTGTCCTCGCACACCGAGGGCTCGGGGTCGGGGGACTCCGACTCCTCCGGCTCGGAGGCGCTGGGGGCGGGGGAGGACTCGCTCGCGGACGCGCTCGGCGAGCTGGACGTCTCGGGAGCGGACTCGCTCGCGGACGTGCTCGGGGCCGGCGTGGTGGTGGTCTCGGCGGGCGTGGACTCGGAAGCGGAAGGCGAGGCCGACGTCTCCGGAGCGGACTCGCTCACGGACGCGCTCGGCGTAGGCGTGGTTTCTTCGGTCGCGTACGCGGCCGGTGCCGCGAGCAGTGCCACCGGGGCTATGACCGCCGTTGCGGCCGCTGCTGCCATGGCGCGGCGAAGCTTCATGAAGACCTCGGAGAGTCCGGCGTACCGCGGGATGCGGCACGAACGTTGGGGGAGGCCTCCGCGTGTGGGGCGCGGGAGTGGCCCTTGGTTCGGCAGGTTTGATCCGCGACACCTGTGAATGGTTGTGCTGGCATTCACAGAATTCTTATGTGCGTTGGGTCACACCCAAGACCTTCTTGTGAAGGCCCTTGCCACACGCTTAGATCTTGGGTTCGTGTCTGAGAAACCGTCCGACGATTCGTCGTCGGCCTCCGGGCTCCCCGACGACGTCTGGGAGCAGTTCATCCGCGACACCGAGCGGGACATCCGATCCTCCGCCCCGAAGGAGCCGTCCGCGCGGGCCCGCATGGTGACCGAGCGGCTACGCGAACAGGACGCCCGGGGCGAGCAGCCACCCGGGTGGCGTACCGGGCCGGAGTGGCAGGGCACGAACGGCCGCGCCGCCCGGCGCCGCAAGCTGTGGGCGGCGCTCGGTGTGACCGTCGCGGCGGCCGTGGTGCTGATCGCCCTGAAGCCGTCGTCGCTGCCCGGCGACCCCTTCGGCACCGGGGGTCCGCAGGCGGCCGAGGCCTCACCGCTGCCCGACGAGACGGCGGCGCCCAGCGCCGCGCCGGGTGCGTCGGACCCGGAAACCCCCACCCTGGACCGGCCGTTCGCCGGCTCCCCGGCCCTGCGCTGGGCCGACGGCGAGGCCGGCATCGTCCTGCCGGAGGCGAAGGCCGTCGGCGCGGTCTCCGCCGGCCGGGTGGAAGAGGCGCTGAAGCTGACGAAGAAGCTGCTGGTGGGCGCCAACCTCGACCGGAAGGCCGTACGCGGGGCGCGCCCCGCTGCCGCGCTCTCCGTGCTGGACCCCAAGCAGCCCGGGCTCCTCGACGACCTCGACACCGGGCTGCGTTCACCCAGCAGGGAGCACGACCCGGTGACCCTGTTCAGCCGCTTCGACCCCGACGAGGTGCGTCCGGTCGGCGACGTGATCAAGACCCGCGGGCGCATGACGTTCAAGAAGGGAACGCAGGGTGGTGTCGCGGTGCGCGCCGACTACACCTTCGTCTACCCCGTCGTGCGGGCGGACGGCCCTCCCGAGGTCACCCGCACCATCGTGCGCAGGGTCCTCGACATCGAACTCGCCGACCCCGCCCGGTACAAGGTCACACCGGGCCGGGTGCTGCTGGTCGAGTACGACCAGGAGATAGGCAACTCCGCTTGTGACGTCCACGACGGGTACCTGCATCCGGGATTCTCGTCGAGCCCGTCCGAGGGCCCCGACCCGAGCGGCCCGCCGACGGACCCGTACGACCGGAGCAGGGACATCGACCACGACGACGGCGGCGCCTGCGGGAGGGTCACCCGCACTTGAGCGGACGGTGACCGGCACCAGGCAGAGCGAAGGACCCCGCGGGTGGAGCCGCGGGGCCCTTCTTCTCGTCAGCACCGACGTCAGGGCAGCGCCGGTGCCTGGAAGCGGCGCCGGGGGGTTGCGCCGCTGGTCTGTACCTCTGGCAGTACGGCAATGCGGGTGGCCGCTGGGGGACTTGGACTGTGTACGCATCGTGCTGGATGAACGCGGCGCCCGCAACCGTTTGACCCAGACTCGTGCATTTATGCAAGGTCCGCCGGTCGGCCCCGGGCGTCCCCGGAGCCGACCGTTCTCTTGGTGACCGGGCTGCTGTCCCCTGCCGTCCGGTCACGTCCCTGGAGCGAGGTCCCACGACGCACGGCACGATCCGTGCGTCTCATCGCCCCAGTGAGCCACGCGTGGTTCTTTCGGGCCCGCCCCTGGCTGGCACGGACACCGGGACCAACGACGCGGTGCCGCGCCGGTCACGCGCCGTACGGGTGAGAGCGATGCGTACGTCTGTCCCGGGAACAGGGACCCGGGCCCTGAGGCTCCGGGTCTCGAGGCTCCGGATCCCGAGGCTTCGATCTGTTCGCTTCTGATCGCGCGGCTTCAGATCTTGCCGCGGCACAGCTCCAGCAGGGTCATCGCGAGCGCGGTTCCCGGCTTGCCCAGCGCCTCCCTGTAGTGGCCGAGGACGTCCATCTCGCGGGAAAGGTTCACGCGCCGCCCGCCGGAGGCGATCCGCGCCTCCTGGATGACGGCGGAGACGGCCACCCGCTCCTGGATCAGGCCGATGATCCGGTCGTCGAGCGCGTCGATCCGCTCGCGTGCGCCGGTGATCACGTCGGCGGCCTCGGGGGTGCGGGCGCCGGTCACGTCGACGGCGGTCGTGTCGATGGCGGTCATGGGGGGCTCCTCGTCGTCGGGGCCGCCCCGGGGTGACACGGCCCGGACGACGACAGACGCCCCGGGCCTTGTCGGCCCGGGGCGCCTGGGAAGTCGCTCGTCAGTTGCTCAAGCAGCACGACCATGGCGTCCGGCGGGCCGGATGCCATAGGTAAAGACGAACGTCTGCTGCTGGAACATGGGGGCAAGTATGCACCCCGGCCCGGGGCCGTCCAAGCCGGTTCGCATCCTGAGACGGGGCGGTCGTCCGGCTCACGGCAGGAGCCCGGCGGCCCCCCGGTAGAATCGGGTGGCACAAGACCCCCGCCCCACCGCCGGAAGGCACCCCGTGTCATCAGCGACTCCCGCTGCCAACGCCGCCGACACCGTCCTGGTCGTCGACTTCGGCGCGCAGTACGCCCAGCTCATCGCCCGTCGCGTCCGCGAGGCGCGGGTCTACAGCGAGATCGTGCCGAGCACCATGCCGGTCCAGGAGATGCTCGCCAAGAACCCCGCGGCGATCATCCTCTCCGGCGGTCCCTCGTCGGTCTACGCGGAGGGCGCGCCCAGCCTGGACCGCGAGATCTTCGAGGCCGGCGTCCCCGTCTTCGGCATGTGCTACGGCTTCCAGCTGATGGCGAGCACCCTCGGCGGCACCGTCGACAACACCGGCGCCCGCGAGTACGGCCGCACCGACCTGCACGTCTCCAAGGTGTCCTCCACGCTCTTCGAGGGCACCCCCGCCGAGCAGCCCGTCTGGATGTCGCACGGCGACGCCTGCTCCGCCGCCCCCGAGGGCTTCTCCGTCACGGCCTCGACCGACGTCGTGCCGGTCGCTGCCTTCGAGAACGACGAGAAGAAGCTCTACGGCGTCCAGTACCACCCCGAGGTGATGCACTCCACGCACGGGCAGCAGGTGCTGGAGCACTTCCTCTACCGGGGCGCGGGGCTCACGCCGAACTGGACGACCGGCAACGTCATCGAGGAGCAGGTCGCCGCCATCCGCGAGCAGGTCGGTGACCGGCGCGCCATCTGCGGCCTGTCCGGCGGTGTGGACTCCGCGGTCGCCGCGGCCCTCGTGCAGAAGGCCATCGGCTCCCAGCTGACCTGCGTGTACGTCGACCACGGCCTCATGCGCAAGGGTGAGACCGAGCAGGTCGAGAAGGACTTCGTGGCCGCGACCGGCGTGCAGCTGAAGGTCGTGGACGCCGAGGAGCGGTTCCTCAAGGCACTCGCCGGGGTCTCCGACCCCGAGGAGAAGCGGAAGATCATCGGCCGCGAGTTCATCCGCGTCTTCGAGCAGGCCCAGGCCGAGATCATCGCCGACCAGGGCCCGGCCGTGGAATTCCTGGTCCAGGGCACGCTCTACCCGGACGTCGTCGAGTCCGGCGGCGGCACCGGCACCGCCAACATCAAGTCCCACCACAACGTGGGCGGGCTGCCCGAGGACCTCGAGTTCCAGCTGATCGAGCCGCTGCGCAAGCTGTTCAAGGACGAGGTCCGCATGGTCGGCCAGGAGCTCGGCCTGCCGGAGGAGATCGTCCAGCGCCAGCCGTTCCCCGGCCCCGGCCTCGGCATCCGCATCGTCGGCGAGGTCACCAAGGAGCGCCTGGACCTGCTGCGCGAGGCCGATGCCATCGCCCGCGAGGAGCTCACGGCGGCCGGCCTCGACCGCGACATCTGGCAGTGCCCGGTGGTCCTGCTCGCCGACGTGCGCAGCGTCGGCGTCCAGGGCGACGGCCGCACCTACGGCCACCCCATCGTGCTGCGCCCCGTCTCGTCCGAGGACGCCATGACGGCCGACTGGTCGCGCCTGCCGTACGACGTCCTCGCCCGGATCTCCACGCGCATCACCAACGAGGTCAAGGACGTCAACCGGGTGGTCCTCGACGTGACCTCGAAGCCGCCGGGCACCATCGAGTGGGAGTGACCCCCGGGCCTATGTGCGCTTGATCGTGCGCAGCGGAGCGCCGGGCGTCCAGACCTGGACGACGAGGTACGTGTCGTCCTCGACGTAGGTCCGTACGACCTCCGTCAGCTCGGTGCGGAAGAGGTGGAACGGCTCCGGCGGTTCCACCTCTTCGACGTATCCGGCCTTGGTCTCCAGGTCGTCGACCTCGATCGCCCGGCCACTGATCCGGACGTCGCCGCCGCCCATGCCCGTGCCCGCGCCGGGGTTCGCCTGGAGCGCGAAGCGCGGGTCGCGGCGCAGGTCGAGGGCCTTGAGCGAGTCGGGCATCATGCCGAGCCACAGTTCGCCGTTGAGGAACCGCACTTCCAGGCCGCTGGTGCGGGGCGAACCGTCCTTACGGAGGGTGGCGAGGATGTGGTGCGTGAAGGCACCGAAGCGCTTCTCCACGGTGCCGGCCAGATCCGGTTCGGCTGCGGCGAAAGCCGTCCAGTTCGCTGTCATGAGATGAGTGTCGCGCCGAATTACGACATCTTCTGTCGGCTGTTCGTGGGGCGCGGGAGCCAAGGGGCACTCGTATGGGCACAGGGTGCTCGCAGGGGCGCACGTGGCATCTTCACGAACCGCTCCTGTTCTTCCCGGCCTCACGGACGGTAACTTCCGCCCGTACGCAGAATCAGTGCTGGAGGACCTATGCACGGGCCCACGCCGCCCCTGCCGCTGCCCACCGACCGGCTGCGCTTCGCCATGCCGCCGATGCACGAGTCGGTCGAGGACGAGCGCCGGCACCGCAAGGAACGGCTCGCCGGCGCCCTGAGGATCTTCGGGCGGCTCGGTTACGAGGACGGCGTCTCCGGCCACATCACCGCCCGGGACCCGGAATTCACCGACTGCTTCTGGGTCAACCCGTTCGGGATGCCCTTCCGGCACGTCACCGTGAGCGACCTCGTGCTCGCCAACCAGGACGGCCAGGTCGTCGAGGGCGGCTACCACGTCAACCAGGCCGCCTTCACCGTGCACGCCCAGGTCCACGCCGCCCGGCCGGACGTGGTCGCCGTCGCCCACTGCCACTCGGTGCACGGCAGGGCGCTCGCGGCCCTCGGCGAACTGCTCGAGCCGATCACCCAGGAGAGCTGCGCCTTCTACGAGGACCACGCCCTCTACGACACGTACACCGGTGTCTCCGTCGACGCCGAGGAGGGGCGGCGCATCGCGGAGGTGCTGGGCTCCCGCAAGGCGCTCGTGCTGCGCAACCACGGGCTGCTGACCGTCGGCGACTCGGTGGACGCGGCGGCCTGGTGGTTCGTGTCGATGGAGCGCTCCTGCCAGGTGCAGCTGACCGCGCAGGCGGCGGGGCGGCCGGTCCGGATCGAGCACCGGATGGCGGTGGCGACCCGGGAGCAGCTGGGCGGCGACCTGGTCGCGTGGATCAACTACCAGCCGATGTGGGAGGACGTCAGCCGGAGCGAGCCGGGGCTGCTCGACTAGGCCGCCGGGCCGGGTAGTGGGGCCGGGGGCCGCGGGGTGGGATGCGTGTCGTCAGAAGCCCCGCAGGATCGCCGTCTTCGTCCTCGTGAACTCCTCGTCCGTGAGGACGCCCTCGCGGTGCAGGCGCCCCAGTTCGCGCAGCCGGCGCAGGAGCACGTCGTGGTGGTCGGAGGCGGGCGGCGGCACGCAGGGCGCCTCGATCCCGTCGCTCCCCGTCGCGGTGCGTGCCGACGGGTGCGGCAGCCGGGCGGTGACCGCCGCGGCGACCAGTGCGGTGAGCAGGTCCCGGCGGGCGTTGCCCCACAGGTCCAGCGCGTACGGGTCCTTCTCGGGCGGCAGTGCCGAGGACACGGTCTCGCGGGTCACGAAGCGCAGGGAACCGTCCACGCGGCCGGTGTTCGGCAGCCACTCGACCCGGACGAGGTCGCCGATGTCGATGATCCGCGGGCCGGTGGCGCGTTTGACCCGCTCTGAGGTTTCCGCCCAGTCGATGCGGATCCGGGTGCCGTCGAAGGAGACCGTCCCGTCCGAGGTGCGCACCGAGACCGGGACCGGCGGGCCGGGCAGCAGATAGGTCCGCGCCGGTTCCCGCGGGATCCGGTCGAGGAGCAGCGCACGGCGGATCTCCTCGATGACGTACTCGGCGACCCCCGTCCGGTCGGCGGCCACGGCCAGCCGGTAGGGATCGGCCGCGTCCGGCAGTCGCCCGCCCGTCGCCTGGAGCAGGGGATCGGCGCCCTGCCGCAGCCGCAACCTCAGCCGCCCGCGCCTGCGTTCGGACTCCAGGACGATCCCGGCCACCGCCGCGAGCGGCACGTCGATCTCTCCCCACGTCCGCCGGAACAGCGGCACGGAGCGGTTCAGGCCGGGCGTGATCCGGATCGTGTCGCCGTCGAAGGCCCAGGTCCCGTCCCGCTGGATGATCTCGGCCATAGGGGAATTCTCCCAGCCGGGTCAACAGGGCGCACTGGAGTTCACCCGTGTTGACCAGACCGGACGGACGCGGACGGGGTGATGTAAGGCACAATTCGCTGTCGTCGCACGGGAGTTGCACAGCGGTGTTTCCGGGGTCCGGAAGGCCGGTGGCGGTTGGGTCGCGGGAAGGCGGGCGTCGGGCGTGGCGGTGCGGGAGACGGGGCAGAGCGGCGCGGACCCGGGCGGGTACGCGGCCGCGCGTGCGGGTGTCCGTGCCGAGGGGTACGCGGGCGGCTACGCCGGTGTGCCCACCGGTGGACACGGCGGGTACGCCGGAGTGCACCCGGGCGGACCGGGGGGTGATCACGAGGGCGGGTGCGCCTGCGGGGACTGCCCGCACGGGGCGCGTGAGGGGCACCGGCGGGCCGTCGCCGCGTTCCTGCGCCGCCGGGACGAGTTCGCCGCCGGGCGCGGACTGCCGGCCGCGGTGGCCCACTCCGCCTCCGCCTCCCGCCAGTGGGTCTCCGAGGAACTGGCGCAGTCCGCCGAGCAGGTCGCCGAGCGAGGGCGGGCGGAGGGGCAGGCCTGGCTGACGGGTCTGTGGCGGCGCACCGCGGCCGTCGTCTGGGCGGCCGTGGTGCTGTTGCTGCTGGGTCAGGCCCTCACCGCGGTCGGCGCCGGGTGGACGGCGGCGCGTACGGCCGGACTGGCCGCGGCGCTGGTCACGGCCCTGGCGCTGACCGTCGCGTCCTGGTTCCACCGGGCGAGGGGCGGGGTGCTGGCACCCGTGATCGGTGAGGACAACCGGCTGTCCACGTCCCGTACGGTCGCCGCGGCCTGGGTGCTGTTCGTGGCGTACTCGGTGCTCGTCCTGGCGGGGCGACTGGCCGCCGCCTCCGGACACCGGGAGCGGGACGCGCTGATCTCCGGCCTGGACCTCGCCCGGGGCGCCGGCATCGTGACCGTGCTCGCCGCGCTGTGCGGGATCGCCGTGCTCGTGCGGCGGGTGGTCGGACTGCGGGTGCTGGGCCAGCGGCTGCAGAAGGTACGCGCCCACCGGCCACGGGCCGCCGACCTCCTGACCGATGACGCGGGGCGCGGCACCTTCGCCGACATCCAGTACGTCGTCGTCAGCGCTGTCGCCCTGGTCTTCGCGGCGGTACGGCTGGCCCGGCACCCGGAGCAGCTGCCGGATCTGCCCTGGGGACTGGCGGTGGTGGTGCTGGTGTCGGGCGCCACGTATCTGGCGGGCAAGTACGCCGAGGGCGGCCGGCCGGTCATCCTCTCCGTGGTGCGGGCCCGGGAGGCGGGCGACCTGGACGGGCCGATCCGCACCGGCGACGACATCGAGATCCGCGGTGCGGGCTTCGTGCCGCCGGGGGCGCAGGGCGCCGACCGGCTGGCCCGGATGGTCGTGCGCGTCGGCGCGGTGCACGTCCACGTGCCGCTGGTGCCGGTGCCCGGGGGGTTCCGCAACCCCACGGACACGCTGCTGACCGTGCCGGTACCGGCCGACGTGGAACCCGGCAGGGTGGAGGTGCAGGTCGTCACCGCCGCAGGGGCCGAGACGAATCGGTACGCGGTCGATGTGACGGAGTGAGGGCGGCGGCCCGGAAGCCACTGCGTGGACCACCCCGTGGGGCACCACGCCGCAGCACCCCGCACGGCCGCCCTGGAGACCATCCCCCGCGGTGACCACCCCGTTGGGCACCACACCGCGGCACCCCGCGTCGCCGGAAGGCCGGCCCGAGCCGTTCGCTCAGGATTGAGCGCGGTCCGGGCGGCGTACGTATCGTCTGTTGAGGGGGCTCGGCACCGGCGGGCGAGAGGCGGCTAGCAGCGATGACTCACGGTATGCGAACGGACACGCACACCCCCCACTTCGGCCAGGGGGGAGGCTGGCGCGACAACGCCACCCGCTACGCCCTGCTGCCGCTGCGCATCTTCCTCGGCGTCACCTTCATCTACGCCGGCCTGGACAAGCTCACCGACAGCGCCTTCATGAAGGACTCCGGTGCCGGGTCGATCGGCGACATGATGCGCGCCGTACGCGACTCCTCCGCCATTCCCGCCCTGGTCGACCTCTCCCTCAAGAGCCCCGTCGGGTTCGGCTACGCCATCGCCTTCGGCGAGCTCGCCGTCGGCATCGGCACCCTGCTCGGCCTGCTCGCCCGTCTTGCCGCACTCGGCGGCGCGCTGATCTCCCTCAGCCTGTGGCTGACCGTGAGCTGGGCCTCCGACCCGTACTACTACGGCAACGACCTCGCCTACCTCATGGCCTGGACCCCCCTGATCCTCGCCGGCGCGCCCCTGCTGTCCCTCGACGCCGCGCTGCGGTCGCGACGACGGCAGCGAAGCGGCGCGTACCGGTAGCGGAGGCCGTACCGGCGGCGGGCCGACGCAGGCCGCACCGGCCGGCCCACGTCAGCCCATGTCCGCGCCCGTACCGCCGTCCCGGCGGCGTCGGCGCACCACGCCCGTCAGGAGCGCCACCGCGCCCGCCAGGCACAGCCCGCCCGTGACGAGGGGGATCGCGACGAACCACGGGATGTCCCAGGCACCGCCCGCGTCACCCGCGTAGAGGACGCCCGCCACCACGAGGACGGTGCCGGCGACCAGCTTCCCGGGCTGGAGTTCATGACGCAGCACGGCTGACCTCCGCCTGTCCTACGCCGACCTGGAGGTCCAGGTCGATGGTTCCGGACTTCTCGACGCCCCCGGCGGGGGAGAGGGTGATCCGCTTGTGCCGTCCCGGCTGCACGTCCACGTCCTTCGGGTCGTCGCCCGGCAGCTGGAGATCGCCGACGCCGACCTCGACGTCCAGCCGCACGATCACGTCGTCGGGCACCAGCACCCTGACCTTGCCCATGCCGATCTCCGCCCGTGTCGTGACCGTCTGCTTCCCGGACACGTCCAGCCTGCTCAGGTCCAGGGTGCCGACGCCGGTGCCCAACTCGTACTGCTGCCGTACGTCCGCCACCGTGGCGGGCTGCCAGGTGGTGCGCGCCCAGTGCGTGTCGATCGCCCTCGGCAGGGCCGCCGCGCCGACCATCAGGCCCGCCGTGATGATCGCCAGGAAGATCGATCCCGCGCCGGTCCGGCCCAGGAGGGCGCTGACGGCTATGCCCAGGCCCAGCACGGCGAGCGCCCAGGACAGGCCCGTCTGCAGGCTGGTGCCGAGCGGGTGCCCGTCCCACGTGAGGCTCGTGCCCAGAGCGCCGGCGAGCAGCGCCAGCAGGAAGACCCAGCCGCCGATCCAGCGGGGGCCGCGCGGCCGGGGCGGCCGGGGGTGACGGGCGGGTATGTCCTCGCCGGTGCCGGGGCGGGTGCCGAGGCCGATGTTGACGGCCGCGGCGACGTCCAGGTCGCGGGTGTCGCGCGGGCCCCACAGATAGCCCGTGCCGCCGATGTGGGTGCCGTCCTTGACGATCGGGTCGCGCCACCAGGACGGGGAGGTGAGGAACACCGGCGGCGCCTGGGGCTCCGGCGGCGCGTCGGCGGCGGCCTGGGCGGCCAGCGGGTCGGGGCTGGGGGCGCCGCGCTGGCGTGACCAGTAACCGGCGCCCGCGAGGACCAGGGAGAGGACGACGGCGAAGGTCAGCACCCCGCCGTTGTGCAACATCGTCAGGAACACCCCGCAGCCGACCAGCGCGAACAGCACGGCCACCAGGGCCTGGCCGTCGACGCGGCCGGTGAGCAGCTTGCGGACCTCGTTCTCCTCCTCGTCGTCGTAGGGGACGAAGAGCCAGGCGAAGCCGTAGAAGAGGAGGCCGATGCCGCCGGTGGCGGAGAGCACGGCGAGGGTGATGCGGAAGATCACCGGATCCATGTCGCACTGCCGCCCGAGCCCGGCGCAGACGCCGGCCAGCGTCTTGTGGCGGCGGTCGCGGCGGAACGCGTGCGGCGGCCCGGGCGGGACGGCCTCCTCGCCGGGGGCGGCCGTACCGGGTGCTCCTCCCTGTTCTCCCGCGCCCGCGCGCCCGGGCGCGGGACCCGCGGCGGGCGCGGCATCCTCCGGCCCGGCACCCTCGGGGCGCGGGCCGGAGCCGGGTCCCGGACCCGTCGCGGCGTGCTCGTGATCGGTCATGGGTCCATGGTGACGGGCGCGGCGCCGCGGCGGGAGTCGGAACGACCCTGGCCGGACCCTGATATCGGCCCTGAGAAGCGGCTCGGGAAGCGTTCGAGGGGGGGGCCGACGGAGATCAGGGGAGCCTCAGGGGCCGACCCTGATGCTCCGGACTCCCGCACGTGTGACCATCAATGGCATGTCGGAAGCCGCAGCAGCGCCACTCGCCGAACCGCGGCCGCCGCGCAAGCTCTACCGCAGCAGTGACGGACGCTGGCTCGGGGGTGTGGCGCGGGGCCTCGCCGGGCATCTCGGGCTGCCCGTGATCTGGGTACGGCTCGTCTTCGTCGGCCTGTTCATGGCCGACGGCCTCGGTGCGCTGCTGTACGCCGCGTTCTGGTTCTTCGTCCCACTCGGCGTCGGGGGTGTCGAGGCCCAGCGACCGCCGTCGCCGATGACCGAGGAGACATCGCCCGACGGCCGCCGCAGACGCGTCGCGCGCAGACCGGACCGGGGCCAGATCGTCGCCCTGCTCCTCATGGTCGTGGTGGCCATGGTCTTCGTGGGAAATGTGAACCTCAGCGGGGGCGCCCGGGCCTACCTCTGGCCCGCCGTCCTCGTCGGCGCGGGCGTCGCCCTGGTCTGGCGGCAGGCGGACAACGCCCGGCGGGCCCGCTGGGCCGAGGTCGGCCGCCGCCGGCGCACGGTCACGCTGATGCGCTCGGTGGGCGGCGTGCTGCTGGTGACGGCCGGCGTCTCCGGCATCTTCGTCCTCCAGGGCTCCGCGGCACACCTCGGTTCCGTCCTCCAAGCGGCCCTCGCCGTCCTCGTCGGCATCACGCTGCTCGCCGGGCCGTACCTGGTGCGCATGACGCAGGACCTCTCCGAGGAGCGCCTGATGCGCATCCGCGCCCAGGAGCGCGCGGAGGTCGCCGCCCATGTGCACGACTCGGTGCTGCACACCCTCACCCTGATACAGCGCAACGCGGACAACGCCAACGAGGTCCGCCGCCTGGCCCGCGCCCAGGAACGCGACCTGCGCACCTGGCTCTACAAGCCCGAGGGCACCGGCAAGGACGAGGCCGACGAACCCACCACCCTCGCCGACGCCGTCCGGCGCAACGCCGCCGAGGTGGAGGACAAGCACGGTGTGCCCATCGAGGTCGTCGTCGTGGGCGACTGCCCCCTGGACGACGGGATCGCCGCACAGATGCAGGCCGCGCGGGAAGCAATGGTGAACGCTGCCAAGTACGGTGGCGAGGGCGGCGCCGTGCAGGTCTTCGCCGAGGTCGAGGGGAAGACGGTCTTCGTGTCCGTCCGGGACCGCGGCCCCGGCTTCGACCTCGATGCGATACCCGCCGACCGGATGGGTGTCAGAGAATCGATCATCGGCCGTATGGAGCGCAACGGCGGCACGGCGCGGCTGCGCGCGGTGCCGGGCGGCGGCACGGAGGTCGAGCTGGAGATGGAGAGGGCGGAGAAGACGTCATGAGCGACCCGACCGAGGCGAACGGTACGGCGGGATCGGCGGAGACGGCGGGGCCCGCGGAGCAGAGCGGCGGCCCGGGGCGTCATGTCCGCGTGGTCCTCGTGGACGACCACCGCATGTTCCGTACGGGGGTCCAGGCCGAGATCGGGCAGACCGTGCAGACCGGCGTCGAGGTCGTCGGCGAGGCCGCCGACGTCGACCAGGCCGTCACGGTCATCACCGCGACCCGTCCCGAGGTGGTCCTCCTCGACGTCCACCTGCCGGGCGGGGGCGGCGTCGAAGTGCTGCGCCGCTGCGCCCCGTTGATGGCGGACACCGAGCAGCCGGTGCGCTTCCTCGCACTGTCCGTGTCGGACGCCGCGGAGGACGTGATCGGCGTGATCCGCGGCGGTGCCCGTGGCTACGTCACCAAGACGATCACCGGCACGGACCTCGTGGACTCCATCTTCCGCGTCCAGGAGGGCGACGCGGTCTTCTCCCCCCGGCTGGCCGGGTTCGTCCTGGACGCCTTCGCCTCCACGGACGCGCCGCCGGTCGACGAGGACCTGGACCGCCTGACCCAGCGCGAGCGCGAGGTGCTGCGGCTCATCGCGCGGGGTTACGCCTACAAGGAGATCGCCAAGCAGCTGTACATCTCCGTCAAGACGGTCGAGTCGCATGTCTCGGCGGTGCTGCGCAAGCTCCAGCTCTCCAACCGTCACGAGCTGACCCGCTGGGCGACGGCGCGGCGCCTGGTGTGACCCGGGGCGGGACCCGGCGCCCGGCCGGACCGCCCGTCCCACCCGCGTCACCGCTCACACCACCCGCGTCGCTCCCGCGAACGGCATCTCGTCCAGCGGCGCGACGCGCACCGGTGCCGACGGGTTAGGGGCGTGGATCATCCGGCCGTTGCCCACGTAGATGCCGACGTGGCTGATGCCGGCGTAGAAGAAGACCAGGTCGCCGGGGAGGAGTTCGGAGCGGTCGACGCGGCGGCCGGCGGCGATCTGGGAGTACGTCGTGCGGGGGAGGGAGACGCCCGCCGCGCGGTACGCGGCCTGGACGAGCCCTGAGCAGTCGAAGGCGTTCGGGCCGGTGGCGCCCCAGACGTAGGGGCTGCCGAGCTTCTGGTGCGCGTAGGAGACGGCCGCCGCCGCGCGGGGGTTGGGCGCCTGCGAGGAGGCGAAGCCGGGGGCCGCGAGGGTGTCCCTGCCACCCGCCGACCGCGAGGCCCGGTCCTGGGAGACGCCCGGCCGGGAACGTTCCTGCGGGTCGAGGCGGGACAGCAGCCGCCGTGCCGAGCCCAGCTTGCCGGTGATCGTCTTCTGGTGCCGCTTCAGCTCACCCTGCCGCGACTTCAGGGACGTCAGCTCGATGTGGGCGGCCCCGCGCAGCTGCTCGATCTCCCGGAGCTGCCGGCGCACCCGCGCCACGGCGGTGTTCTGCCGGGTGCCGGCCCGCTCGACAAACTCGGCGTTCTCGAGGTACCGGTCGGGATCGTCGGAGAGGGCGAGCTGCACCGCGGGGTCGAGACCGCCGGCGCGGTACTGCGCTGCTGCGACCGAACCCAGGGCGTCCCGGGCGGAGTTGAGCCGCTCCGCCTTGCGCGCCGCCCGGTCCTGGAGGTCCTTCAGCCGCTGCCCGGCCGCCGTGGCCTTCTCCTTCGCGCCGTTGTACTTCTCGGTGGCGACCTCCGCCTCCTGGTACAGCCGGTCCACCTCGGCCTTGACCTGGCCGGGGGTGAGCTGCGGCTCGGCGTGTCCGGTCCCGTCGAAGCCCGTCGCCGTCGCCGCGCCCGCGAGGGCGATCGTGGCGGCCGTACGGGCCTTGCCGCCACCCAATGCGCGCTGTCGGGGCTTGCGGTGCGCTGCCAACTGGAGGCCACGTCCTTTCCTCGACCGCCGGCGGGTGCGGCCGCCGGCGGGGAGCGGACGGGCGGCCTGCGCGTCCGGCGACGACCCGCACAGGGGGGAGCGGACCGCCGCCGGACCATTTCGGCGGTGGTGTCCGACTGCCGCCCCTGGCCCGGGCGGCGGTGGGGAGCCGGGCACCTGGTGGGGACGCTAAGCGTCACCGTGGCGGCGTGGTGGCGGGTGTGCGGAAGTGTCCCGAGAGGACCGACGGTGACCATATGCGACCGTGGGCCGGCTCGCGCGCCGTCTACTTCACTCAGCGTGATGACCGATGCGTCGATTCGTCGGCGAGTGACCGTGATCGACTGCTATGGGGTGCATTTATGCACCCATGGGCCGGTGTCGGGCGGCCCCGGAGCCCCTGATTAGGCTCCGGCCTCATGGACGTACTCATCCACCTCTTCGTCGGCCTCCACATCATCGGCATCGCCTCGCTCCTGGGCGGCTTCCTCACTCAGATGAAGGCGATGGGCGAGGGTACCGCCCGCTTCACCCCCGCGATGCTGCACGGCGCGTTCACGATGCTGGTCACCGGTGTGATCCTGGTCGGCCTCAACCAGGCCGACGACCAGACGGTGAACAACATAAAGATCGGCGTGAAGCTGGCCCTGCTGATCGTGATTCTCGGCCTGGTCTACGTGAAGCGGGACGACGAGAAGGTCGACAAGGGCCTCTTCGGCCTGGTGGGTCTGCTGACCACGGCGAACATCTTCATCGCCGTGCTCTGGACCTGATCAGGGAGCGCCGGGCGGAGTCGAGGGCCCAGGCGGTGCACCCGAGCCAGGCGGACACCGCGACCCACAGCAGCACCTCCCCGGCGGCGTCGAGCCAGGGGACGTCGAGGGCGGCGGCGACCGCGAGGGTGGCCGCGGCCGTCACGACCGCGGCGAACACGGTCGCCCAGCGCCGTACGTCGTAGAGGTGCCGGGGCCAGAAGAGCTCGGCGAGCAGCAGGGCGACGCAGGCGATCAGCGCGAGCACGAGCAGCGTGACCGTCGTCGTGCGCAGGACGTCGGCGTTCTCCTCGTTCCACAGGTACAGGCGCGGGCTGTCGGCGGCGACGAGCCGCGCCCCGGCCAGTGCCGACATGGCGAGGGCACCGGCCGCCAGCCAGTGGTCCCCGCGCCCCTCCTCCACCTGCCGGGGCTGGAAGCGGAACAGGGCGAGGCCGTAGAGGGCGAGCCCCAGCCAGAACAGCACGAGGGCCGCGTGGGCGAGCCAGGCCGCCGCGTCGGCCGCTGCGAGTGTCGCGCCGAGCACGGCGAGCCCCTCGGTGGCCACGCAGCGCAGGAACACCGTTCCGCGGCGTCCCTGGGCCTCCACGCTGAGCAGTACCGCCCAGAGCATCATGGCGAGCGCCAGTAGCGCCGCCGCCAGGGTCTGCTGTCCGGCCGCGGAGAAGCCGGTGCCCAGGACGGCGGTCGCCGCCACCATGGTGAGCGCGGCCGGGGTCTCCGTCCGCCACTCGCCGCGCGCCCGCTGGGCCAGGGCCGCGGCCGCGGCCAGCCAGGCCGCGCAGGCCAGGGCGAGGGTGACGCGGGCGGGGACGGCGTACCCCGCCGAGTCCAGGCCGACCGACACGGTGCCGGTCGCCAGCGCATATGTCGACCACCAGGTGGCGAACGGGGAGGGACCGGACATAGCGCTGATGCTAGAGAGCGGCGCGCGCGTTACGGGAGGGGCACGCGCGCGCCCCTCGAAATGCGAGGAAACCGTCCGGTCGAGTTCTCAGAGTTCTCATGGGCCGGGTATTCGTCACCGCTTCTGATGGAAGCGGCGAGGTCATTGTCGACGCTGGGCACTACCGGAACCGAGGTGGCCGGAAGGGAGCCCTGTGTTCACGCCGGTCACTCCGCGGAGCGATGCCCGGCTGTCCGTCGCGGACGACAAGCTGACGACAGGCAGCCGGGAATCCGACAGATCCGAAGAGGCCCTCAGGAGACCACTCAGGCCGGGCGGACCACACTGTGGATCGCCGACTCGCCGTCGTAGTAGATCGACTCCTCGCGCACGTACGTGCCGGGCTTCGGCGCGTGGATCATCATGCCGTTCCCGATGTAGATCCCGACGTGGGTGACGTCGTCGTAGAAGAAGACCAGGTCACCCGGCTGGGCCTGGGAGAGCGGAACCGTGGTTCCGGCGTTCACCTGGTCGTAGGTCGTGCGCGGCAGGGTGACGCCCGCGGCCTTCCAGGCGGCCTGGGTCAGGCCCGAGCAGTCGTAGGAGCCGGGCCCGACGGCGCCCCACACGTACGGCTTGCCGATCTGGGCGCGGGCGAAGGCCAGCGCCTTGTCGGCCTTGGTGGCGTACGAGGAGTCGGCCGGGGCCGTCGAGGAGGACGAGCCGGAGCCCGTCGATCCCGTGGAGCCCGACGAGGCCGTCCCGCTGTCCTGCTGCCGGGCGGCCTCCTCCTGCGCCTGCTGACGCGCGGCCTGCTGCCGAGCCAGCTCGTCGGCCTTGCGGGCGGCCTCCTCCCGCTTCTCCTTCTCGATCGCCGCGAGCCGGGCCTTCTCCTCGGCGGTCAGCTTCGACATCAGCTCGCGCGCGTCGGCGAGCTTGCGCTGGACGGTGGCCTTGGCGGTCTTCAGGTCGCCCTGCGACTCGGTGAGCGTCTCGAGGCTCTCGGTGGCCTCCTGGCGCTTCTTCATCGTCTCGGACTGCTGGGTGACGTAGTCGTCGACCGCGACCTTCTGGCGGCCCGTCATCCGGTCCATCAGCTGGGTCTGGTCGAAGTAGTCCTGCGGGGTGTCCGCCAGCAGGAACGTCGCCGTGTCCGGGGCGGCGGCGCCGGTGCGGTACTGGGCGGAGGCGAAGGAGCCGAGCTCCTCGCGCGCCTCGTTGAGCTTCTGGGTGCGCTGGGCGACGTCGTCGAGGAGGGTGTCGACGCGCTTGCGCTGCTTCGCGGTCTTCTCCTTGGCCGCGTTGTACTTGTCGGTCGCCGACTCGGCCTGGCGGTACAGGTCGTCGACCTTCTTCTCGACTTCCTCCAGGCTGGGCTTGTCGTCGGCCGCGGGGGCGGCGTTGGCCGACTGGGAGAGCAGGGCCACGGAGGTGAGGGCCGCCGTTGCGAGGGCGGGGGTCCGTATGCCTGCCACGCGCGTACCCGTAGGACGCGACTTGCGGTGCGACGCCAAGGGAGGCGACTCCTTCCACGTTCCGCCTACCGGGTTAGCTGTCGGGTTCGGGCGGGTGGTTCGGAAGGTTTGCCCTACGGCCTCTCCGCTCAGGGAGTCGGGCCGATTCACCCCAGGTTCACGGTTGGGTCCCCGGCTCCGGCTGCCACTGCGGCACACCGGACTCGGCGGAGGCCGCGCGGCCCGGCGACGTTCGCCGGTGGGGGTCGTGCGGCCTGGTCGCACGGTAGCCAACTGGTGTGGCCCCTGTGAAGGTTGATGGGTGATATGCCCGATACATTTTCGTGACCTTATCCCCGGGCGTTGCCGAGAGTGAGCGATCAAGGGGGATTCGTGGTCAAAGATCCGCGTATGTAGTGGCAATAGCAGGGCGTGATCATGCCGTCATGGAGGGCGACAACGCGCCTCCGTGCGGTCGGCGGGACACCGGGTGCGCGGCGATGTTCTCAGGGCGGCGGCGGGCTGTCAGTGGGGCGCCCTAGACTCGGAGAGCGATGAGCAGCCTCTTTGACGACCACTTCCTGGCGAACCTCCAGGCCCAGCGGGGCCCGGCCGACGAACCCCCGCCGCCGCCCGAGGACGATCACGTTCCGGAGCCGATCCCGGACGATCTGTTCGGCGGGAAGTTCGACGCGCCCCCGGACCGGGACGCCTACTACCGGGACGGAGCCCCCCGCCCCGTGGTGGACGCCGCCGCCCTCCTGGAGGGGCTGAACGACAACCAGCGCGCCGCCGTCGTCCACTCCGGCTCCCCGCTGCTCATCGTGGCCGGCGCCGGCTCCGGCAAGACCCGTGTGCTCACGCACCGCATCGCCCACCTGCTCGCCGAGCGGGACGTGCACCCGGGCCAGATCCTCGCGATCACCTTCACCAACAAGGCCGCCGGTGAGATGAAGGAGCGTGTCGAGCAGCTCGTCGGCCCGCGCGCCAACGCCATGTGGGTCATGACCTTCCACAGCGCGTGCGTGCGCATCCTGCGCCGGGAGAGCAAGAAGCTCGGCTTCACCTCCTCCTTCTCGATCTACGACGCCGCCGACTCCAAGCGTCTGATGGCCCTGGTCTGCCGCGACCTGGACCTCGACCCCAAGCGCTTCCCGCCGAAGTCCTTCAGCGCCAAGATCAGCAACCTGAAGAACGAGCTGATCGACGAGGAGGACTTCGCCGCCCAGGCCACCGACGGCTTCGAGAAGACCCTCGCCCAGGCCTACGCCATGTACCAGTCGCGGCTGCGCGAGGCGAACGCCCTCGACTTCGACGACCTGATCATGACGACGGTCAACCTGCTGCGCGCCTTCCCGGACGTCGCCGAGCACTACCGCCGCCGCTTCCGGCACGTCCTGGTCGACGAGTACCAGGACACCAACCACGCGCAGTACGCCCTGGTCCGCGAGCTGGTCGGCACCTCCGAGCACCCGGTCGACGTGCCGCCCGAGGCCGAGATCCCGCCCGCCGAGCTGTGCGTGGTGGGCGACGCCGACCAGTCGATCTACGCCTTCCGCGGCGCGACGATCCGCAACATCCTCCAGTTCGAGGAGGACTACCCGGACGCGACGACCATCCTGCTGGAGCAGAACTACCGCTCCACGCAGACCATCCTCAGCGCCGCCAACGCCGTCATCGAGCGCAACGAGTCCCGCCGCCCCAAGAACCTGTGGACCAACGCGGGCAGCGGCGCCCGGATCACCGGCTACGTCGCCGACACCGAGCACGACGAGGCGCAGTTCGTCGCCGACGAGATAGACCGCCTCACGGACGCCGGCGAGGCCAAGGCCGGCGACGTCGCCGTCTTCTACCGCACCAACGCCCAGTCCCGTGTCTTCGAAGAGGTCTTCATCCGCGTCGGCCTGCCCTACAAGGTCGTCGGCGGCGTCCGCTTCTACGAGCGCAAGGAGGTCCGGGACGTCCTGGCCTACCTGCGCGTGCTGTCCAACCCCGAGGACTCGGTGCCGCTGCGCCGGATCCTCAACGTCCCCAAGCGGGGCATCGGCGACCGCGCCGAGGCGATGATCGACGCCCTGTCCCAGCGGGAGAAGATCAGCTTCCCGCAGGCGCTCAAGCGCGTCGACGAGGCCTACGGCATGGCCGCGCGCTCCACCAACGCCGTCAAGCGGTTCAACACGCTGATGGAGGACCTGCGCACCGTCGTCGAGTCCGGCGCCGGGCCGGCCACGGTGCTGGAGGCCGTCCTGGAACGCACCGGCTACCTCGCCGAGCTCCAGGCCTCCACCGACCCGCAGGACGAGACCCGGATCGAGAACCTCCAGGAACTCGCCGCCGTCGCCATGGAGTTCGAACAGGAGCGCGGCGAGGACGAGCAGGCCTCCCTGTCCGACTTCCTCGAACAGGTCGCGCTGGTCGCCGACTCCGACCAGATTCCCGACGAGGAGGACGGCGACGGCGTCATCACCCTGATGACCCTGCACACCGCCAAGGGCCTGGAGTTCCCGGTCGTCTTCCTGACCGGCATGGAGGACGGCGTCTTCCCGCACATGCGCGCCCTCGGCCAGACCAAGGAGCTGGAGGAGGAGCGGCGCCTGGCCTACGTCGGCATCACGCGCGCGCGGGAGCGGCTGTATCTGACGCGGTCCACCCTGCGCAGCGCGTGGGGCCAGCCCTCGTACAACCCGCCCTCGCGGTTCCTGGAGGAGATCCCCCCGGCCCACGTGGAGTGGAAGCGGACGGGAGCGACCGCGCCCGCGTCCTCCGGGCCGGTCTCGGCGGTGGCGGCCTCGCTGTCGTCGTCCCGCTCGCGCTCGTCGGCTTCGGGCGCCTCCGGTTTCGCCACGCGCCGCACCTCCGAGAAGCCGGTGGTGTCACTGGCGGTCGGGGACCGGGTCACCCACGACCAGTTCGGACTCGGGACCGTCGTCGCGGTCAAGGGCACGGGCGGCAACGCCGAGGCGACGATCGACTTCGGCGACACCAAACCGAAGCGCCTGCTGCTGCGGTACGCGCCGGTGGAGAAGCTGTAGCGCCGTGAGGTGAACCGCTGGGCTCCCGCGCGCTCGACGCGGGCGGGAGCCGGGGCGTTACTAGGTGCGGTCGGGCCGCGGCTGCCGGGACGTGACCGGGTGCGGGTGGGAGCCGCGGCTGCCGGGACGTTACGACGGGTCGATGCCGTGGCTGCGCAGCCACGGCAGCGGGTCGATCGCCGAGCCGCCGCCCGGGCGCACCTCGAAGTGCAGGTGCGGGCCGGTGGAGTTGCCGGAGTTGCCGGAGCGCGCGATCGGATCCCCGGCCTTCACCGTCGTACCCGAGGGGACCGTGTACGTGGAGAGGTGGCAGTACCACGTCTCCGTGCCGTCCTTCGCGGTGAGGATCAGCATGTTGCCGTACGCGCTGTTCCACTGCGTGCGCACGGTGCCGTCGGTCGCGGCCATCACGGTCGTGCCGTACGAGACGGGGAAGTCGATGCCGGTGTGCAGGGACATCCAGTTGATGCCGGACTGGCCGTAGTAGGCGCTGAGTCCGTGCCGGGCGACCGGCAGAGCGAACTTGGGGCGCAGCCGCTCCTTGCGGGCCGCCTCCTCCGCCGCCCGCTTCCGCTCGGCCGCCTGCTGCGCCTTGAGGTCGATGCGTTCCTGCGTGCGGCTGGCCCGGTCGGCGAAGTCGTCGGCACCGGCGGAGAGGCTCTGCAGCTGGGTGTCCAGCTTGTTGTTGGCGGCGGCCGGTTTGACCGGCTGCGCGTCCGCCGCGGTCGTCCGGGCCTCCGCGGCACTGTCGTCGCCGAAGCTGCCGACGGAGGCGGCGGCGATCCCGGCGACACCCATCACACACGCCGAGGGCACCGCGATGGTCATCAGCGCCGAGCGCTTGGGAGGGGTACGGCGGCGGGAGCGGGAGCCGGCGCGCGCGGCCGCCCGCGAGGACGGGGCCGGGGCGACGTCCTCCTGGCCGTCCAGGAGCGGGGCGACGACGGGCAGTTCACCGGTGGAGCCCGGCTTGTCGCCGTCCGCGTCGGGGCCGTGGTAGCCGGCCTCGGCGGATTCGTCGTAGGTGACCTGGTCGAAGGTCGCGGTCTCCAGCTGGTCGAAGGCCGTCGTCCCGTGCTGGTCGAAGGTGTCGGCAGGGCGCTCGTACGCGTCGGGGGCCGGTGCGGGGGTGCCGTCGGAGTTCCACTGGGTCGCGTCGTAGGCGCCGGTGTCGAAGGTCTGCGTGCCCCAGTCCCACTGCTGGGTGTGGTCGGCCGGGTTGCCGGACTGGTCGGGCTGGAGCCAGGCGCCGGCTTCCCACTGTCCGGTGGCGTCGGGGGACGGGCTCTGGGACGGGATGGCCGACATCGGCTGCTGCTCGGCCGACCAGGAGGTCGTGTCGTACACACCGGTGTCGTAGGCGGCGTGGTGCTGGGCCGCGTACGCGTCGTAGTGCGCGTTCTCGTGCGTTCCGGTGGGCCAGTGGCCGGTGTCGTACGTCCCCGAGTCGTGGCCGGCACCCGTCATGTCGCCGAAGAGGGGGTCGTGGGCGAAACTCGCGGTGGTGTGCCCGGTGGCTTCGAAACCGGCGCCGTGGGTACCCGAGGCGTCAAATCCGGTGGCGGCGTAGTCGCCGTACGTGGTGAAGTCGCCGTACTGGGCTTCCTGGGTGTTGTACGACGCGTAGTGCGCGGAGGCGGCGTCGGAAGCCGGAGCCGGGGTCATGGTCCCCGACGGGTGACGGTCGTTCACCAACTTCTCTTTCGCCTCGACAACAGGGGCTGCCAGAGCAGTGCGGCGACTGTACCCGGCGGTACGCGGGCACGACAATCTTCGGCAGGTTTCGCGCGCGCAGGAAACGGGCATTCGGCCGTGTTTTGGCGGACGGCGGGCACGGGTTTGGCCCTGTGTTCGAAGTTTGTTCGAGGTTGATCGCTGCTGTTTCGCTGAGTGTCCGCTGTATGACGAGTCTCAGGCGACTGTCAGACCGTCGGTGTGTTCGGTGGACGGTTCACCCGGGAGGGCCGTGTCGAGGACCTGCCGTACGCCGTTGGCGACGGCGGGGTGCACGGGCAGGGCGAGATGACCGATGCCGGTCACGCGCACGTTCTCCGCCATCAGGTCGGGATGGTCGATACGGGCCGTCTCCAGCGGATCCATCACATGGTCGAGATCGCTCCAGAAGCTGACGAAGTGCGTACGGCAGTCAGGGGCGGGCGCCGCGAGCTCCTCGAGCACCGGTGAGCCGGGGCGCATCTGGCGCACGATGGGGTGCGCGTCGGCGAAGGGCACCACTCGGGTCCCCGAATGCGGCGTGCCGAGCGTGACAAGGGTCCGCACGTGCCGGTCACCGCCGAGGCACTGCACGTAGTAACGCGCTATCAGGCCGCCCAGGCTGTGCCCGACGATGTCGATCTGCTCGGCCCCCGTGCGCTCGCAGAGTTCTTCGACGCGCCGTCCGAGCAGTTCGGCGGCGGCGCGTATGTCGCGGGTCAGCGGTGAGTAGTTGAGGGATTCGATCCGCTGCCTGCCGTGCTGCGCGAGGCTGCGGCGCAGCAGGACGAAGACCGAGCGGTTGTCGATGAAGCCGTGCAGCAGGAGGACCGGCGGCTTGGCCTGCGTGGGCAGTTGGGCGGCGCCGTCCGCGGGCAGTGCCGGGGCGGGGATGCGCCGCTCCTGGGTGATGCCGGACGGGTAGAGCAGGAGATGCCCGGCCAGGATCGCGATCTCCAGGGCGGTGGCCTTCAGCAGGGCCATGGAGAGTCCCGCGAGCCGGCCCGGCAGCAGGCGCTCGCAGAGCGGAAGAAAGGGCAGAGCAGCCCTGGTGACCTTCATGGCCGACCTCCTGTCGGTACACGACAGGACGGCTCCGCCCCCCGTGTGCCCTCGTGGGAAGCAGCTGCGAAGACGGGCGGCGTCGACCGCGAGAGCGGCGTGAGCCGCGTGAGCCGCATCAGTCGCCCGAGCTGCTGGGGTAGAGCGTGGCGTGTGGCGTGTGTGACGCCGGTGGTGCGACGGGGGTCCCCGATCTGTGGGGTGACGAGGCTCCCCGCCCGTGCGCCGTGTCTGCCCTGCGTGCGGTGCGTGCCCGGTGCGCTGTGCGTGCGGTACGTGCGGTGCGTGCCCTGTGTGCCCTGTTCGCCTTCGCCGAGGTGCCCTGCCGCCGCGGTGTGTGGGTGGTGCGGCGGTACGGCAGTCCCGATGCGGCTCCCCTTGCGCTTGTCCCAACGTGTGATTTCCCCCTCGGTATCCACCGCGAAACTGCCGGTTACGGGATCCTGGAGATAACGTTCGTTCACTTGCCCGGCCGGTTCGGGGCGGGGTGTCCGTGCGGTGCGGCGTGTACGGCTTGCCCGATGTGTGCGGTACTTGTCGGTACGGATGGATGTAGTCGCTTCATGGAGGCAGTGATGGGTGTGGCAGCCGGTCCGATCCGCGTGGTGGTGGCCAAGCCGGGGCTCGACGGCCACGATCGCGGGGCCAAGGTGATCGCGCGGGCCCTGCGCGACGCCGGCATGGAGGTCATCTACACGGGCCTCCACCAGACTCCCGAGCAGATCGTCGACACGGCGATCCAGGAGGACGCCGACGCGATCGGGCTGTCCATCCTCTCCGGGGCGCACAACACGCTCTTCGCGGCGGTGATCGACCTGCTGCGGGAGCGGGACGCGGAGGACATCCTGGTCTTCGGTGGCGGGATCATTCCCGAGGCGGACATCCCCCTGCTCAAGGAGAAGGGCGTCGCGGAGATCTTCACCCCCGGCGCGACGACGGCGTCCATCGTGGACTGGGTCCGGACGAACGCACGCCAGCCCGCGCAGGCGTAGGCCTGCGGCGCTCCGGCACAGGGGGCGTTGCCGGTCGCGGGGACTTAGATCTGATGCCGGGTGCCTGCCGCCGGGGTCCTTGTGGCGGCCTTGGCCGGGCTCCGGGCGGTCCGCATCGCCGGGTTTTGGGTGATGCGCTTCGCCGGGATTTGGGTGGTGCCTTTCATTGGGCTCCGGGTGTGGCGCTTTGCCGGGCCTTGGGTGGTGCGCTTCGCCGGGCTCCGGGTGGTGCGTTTCTCCGGGCTCCTGGTGTGGCGCTTCGCCGGGCCTCCGGTGGGGCCCGGCGGCGGGTGCCGTCTGGCGGTACTCGGCCGGTGTGCTGTCGGGGCCGTCGGCCGGATCGCCGTCGTGTCCGGCGTCGCGGGCGCCGGCCTGCGTCAGACCGCCCCCAGCTCCTCGGCCATCGCCGCGCGCAGACGCAGGGTCGTGACCAGGCGCTGGAAGGCCTCCGCCCAGTAGCCGCCGGCTCCCGGGGACGCGTTCTCCGGCTCGTCGGGTACGGCCAGCAGGGCATCGAGCCGGGAGGCCTCGGACGGGTCCAGGCAACGCTCCGCCAGCCCCATCACTCCGCTGAAACTCCATGGATAACTCCCCGCGTCCCGAGCGATGTTGAGCGCGTCCACCACCGCCCGGCCGAGCGGCCCCGCCCAGGGCACCGCGCACACCCCGAGCAACTGGAAGGCCTCGGACAGGCCGTGCGTGCCGATGAAACCGGCCACCCATTCGGCCCGTTCGGCGGTGCCCAGCGTGCCGAGCAGCTTGGCGCGCTCGGCGAGGGACACGGCTCCCGGACCGCCCGCCTCCGGCGCCGACGGGTCGCCGAGCAGCGCACGCGACCACTCGGCGTCCCGTTGACGCACCGCCGCCCGGCACCATGCCGCGTGCAGTTCGCCCTGCCAGTCGTCCGCCACCGGCAGCGCCACGATCTCCTGGGGCGTGCGACCGCCCAGCCGCCGCGACCAGGTCCCGAGCGGTGCCGCCTCCACCAACTGGCCCAGCCACCAGGAGCGTTCACCGCGCCCCGCGGGGGCCTTCGCCACGACGCCATCGCGTTCCATGCCCGGATCGCACTCGTGCGGCGCCTCGACGGCGATCGTCGGGGTGGCCTTCCCGGCTGCCGTGGCCCCCACGGTCGTGGGGGCGCCTGTGCTTTCTGTGGCTCCTGTGGCTCCCGTGGATCCCTTGGCCTCCGCTGCCGTGGTTTCCATGGCTGCGGTGGCTTCCGTGGCCGATGTGGTCCCCGCCGTCTCGCCGAGGACCTCGTCCCCGGTGCCGGGCCTTCGAGGCCGGGCCGTCCGCAGGTGGTCGATGGCCACACAGGCCGCCGCCCTGGCAGCCATCCGCGCGGCGAGCGCCGAACCCGGCAGGGCCGACAGCAGTTCCGCCGCCGTCGCCCGGACGTTGCGGCTGCGGTCGGCCAGGGCTTGTTCCAGGAACGGCTCGTCGTCCGGGCCCAGGCCCGCACGCAGCGAGTCGAGGAACATCAGCCGGTCCTCGGCCCGCTCAGTCGACCATGTCGTCGCGAGCAGGTCGCGCGCGGCGGCCGGCTCGCGGGAGCGCAAGGCGGACAGCAGGGCAACGCGTTCGGCGAACAGGCCCTCCTGCCACAGCCGCTGCACCCTGTCGTCGTCCTCGGGCTGCGGCAGCGCGGCGCTCCCGCCCGGGGTCGCGCGCAGGGCGAACCGCCAGTCCGGGTTGAGCCGTGCCAGCCACAGGGCCCGGGGCCCCGCGAACTCCAGGGCGGCCGGACGCAGGTCGGTACGCCCCCGGGCCGCGTCCAGCAACGCCGGAAGCAGATGGGGAGGCGGCGCGAAACCGCGGGCGTTGGCCGCCGCGAGCCACTGCGGCAGCAGTTCCGTGAGGTCGGGTGCGGTGCCCCGCCGGCCGCCGCCGGAGGGGCCGGGGCGGTCGGCCAGCAGCATCGCGAGTCTGCGCGCGGCCGCCGACGGCAACGGCGGACGCGTGTCCCGCGGAGCCGGCTGCGGCCGCTCGGCGGCCCGCGCGGGGCGCAGACCGGCCCGCCGTCGCACGGTTTCCACGGCCGCCGCGTCCAGCAGGGCCGCGGGTGCGCCCGGGCCCGGCGCGACACCGGGCGGGGTGCGCCGGGCCGTGCCGAGCAGCGCGGTGGTGACGAGCCCCTCCCACGCGTCCGCGCCGGGCGCGTCCACAGGAGTGGAGGTCCTGGTCATGAGCTTCCTTTCCGCGGGGCGCCCGGTGGTTGAAGGCTCGTCCATACCGGTTGTCCCGTGATGCCTGAAAGATGCGTGAGTTGGTGGGAAGGGTGAGGCGGACGGTCTCGGGATAGGCCGAGGGGGCTGTCCGGGGATGGGCGGCGGGGACCGTTCCGGTATGGGCAGAGGGGGCTGTCTTGGATGGGCGGATCGGGTGGAGGGCCGTGGGTTGAGCCGCCGTCACCGGATCAGCACAGCGCGACCGCGTCACCCGGGCCCTCCGGCCAGGCCGTCAGCGGGGTGAAGCCCTGGTGGCCGCATTCGCCGAAGACCCTGACCGGTGCCCCGCCCGACAGGGCGACGAGCCGCCACAGGCCCGGCCGGGAGCGCGCCCCGGGACTGAGCGGCAACGCCGTGTCTTCGTCTGCGTCCGCGAGCTGCCAGGAGTCGCCGTCCGGTACCGGAACGACCCGGTCCAGCGTCACCGGAACGGACTCCAGCCACGGGTCGTCGCGCAGGGCGTCGCCGTAACGGGCCGCGGCCCGGGACGTCGTCATCCCCGGGGGACGTATCTGCGCGGGTGCGGGCGGGGCGAACTGTTCACCCAGGGACACCCGCGCCTGCCCGGCGCCCGGGTACGCGCACACCTCGGCGTCCAGGGCCAGTCCCACCGGCAGCGCCAGCTCCGGGGCACGACCCGCGGCGCCGTAGGAGAGGAGCAGCACGGTGCGCTGCGAGTCGGTGCCGTGCAGCCAGATCCGCCGGGTCGTCAGGCGCGGGTCCGTCGTGTCGTATTGGGCGAGGACCAGCCAGCGGTCGCGCAGCGGCGGACCGTCGGCAGAGGCCGGCAGGCCCATGCGCGAGTGGACCGTGGCGGCAAGGCCGTCCGGGAGCCGCTCGCGGCGCAGCCAGCCCTGCCCGAGGAGATGCAGCAGCGCGCACTCCTCCAGCAGCCGCACCGGCCAGCCCGGGCCCGTGGACGGTATCGCCCCCAGTTCCCGCACCCGGCCCGCCAGGCCCTGGGCCTGGGCGTCGACCATGCGGGCCGCCGTCTCCTCCCACAGCCCGTACCCCGACTGCTCCGCGGTCGCCAGGCCGCCGCGCAACAGATCGGCCAGACGCTGCTCCAGCTCCACCGCACCCGCCGTGACCCGCTCGGCCCGGCGCTCCGCCCGGCGCCGCGCGGCCTCCGGATCAGCGGACCCCGACGTTGCGCCGGAACGCTCGCCGGCCTCCTTCGCCGCGGTGCGCCCGCGCCGCCCCGTTATCCACTCCCCGGCCCATTCCGGGGCCTGCCCCGGCGGCACCGCCGTGTCGTCGGCGGCCCAGAGCAACAAAAGCCCGAGCGCGTGCTTGCACGGGAACTTGCGGCTCGGGCAAGTGCACTTGTAGGCCGGGCCCGCGGCGTCCGCGAGGTCGACGACCGTCTGATACGGCTTGCTTCCGCTGCCCTTGCACAGCCCCCACACCGTCCCCTCGTCGGAACACCCCGCCTCGGACCACGGCCCGGCCGCGCCGAGTTTGCTTCCCGCTTTGCGTGATGCGGCGTCAGGTGCCAGTGCCAGCACCTGGTCCGCCGTCCAGCGCACCCCCTGCTGAGTCATGTCATCGAAGGTAGATCCCGCCACTGACAATCGGGTCCGCGAGAGGCTCCGGCACGGCGTTTCCGCAGGTCGTGACGGATTGTCAGTGGTGTGGTGCAAGGTTGGTGCCAGATCCGAACCGGCCGAGCTGGAGGGGGACTTTGCCATGACCGTGTCCGTGGAGCCGACGTCCGTCGAAGCGGGGGAGACGGTATCGACCCAGGCGTTGCGACCGCACGCCGAGGACGCCTTCGCCCATGAACTCGTCGCGCTGGCCGCGCAGGACGACCGCCCGCGCCCGGCCCGCTGGAAGCTGTCGCCGTGGGCCGTCGCGACGTACCTGCTCGGCGGCACGCTGCCGGACGGCACGGTGATCAGTCCCAAGTACGTGGGCCCGCGCCGCATCGTCGAGGTCGCCGTCACCACGCTCGCCACCGACCGGGCCCTGCTGTTGCTCGGTGTGCCGGGCACGGCGAAGACCTGGGTGTCCGAGCACCTGGCCGCGGCCGTCAGCGGCGACTCCACGCTGCTGGTGCAGGGCACCGCCGGCACCCCGGAGGAGGCCATCCGCTACGGCTGGAACTACGCGCAGCTGCTCGCCCACGGCCCGAGCCGCGACGCCCTCGTGCCCAGCCCGGTCATGCGGGCCATGGCGGAAGGCATGACGGCCCGCGTCGAGGAGCTGACGCGCATCCCCGCCGACGTGCAGGACACGCTCATCACGATCCTGTCGGAGAAGACGCTGCCCATACCTGAGCTGGGCCAGGAGGTGCAGGCGGTCCGCGGCTTCAACCTCATCGCCACGGCCAACGACCGCGACCGCGGGGTGAACGACCTGTCCAGCGCCCTGCGCCGCCGGTTCAACACGGTGGTGCTGCCGCTGCCGGAGAGCGCCGAGGCGGAGGTCGACATCGTCTCGCGGCGCGTCGACCAGATCGGCCGCTCCCTCGACCTGCCGGCCGCGCCCGACGGGCTCGCCGAGATCCGCCGGGTCGTCACGGTCTTCCGCGAGTTGCGCGCCGGTGTCACGGCCGACGGCAGGACGAAGCTGAAGTCGCCCAGCGGCACGCTGTCCACGGCCGAGGCGATCTCGGTCGTCACCAACGGACTCGCTCTGGCGGCCCACTTCGGCGACGGCGTGCTGCGCCCGGGCGACGTCGCCGCGGGCATCCTCGGCGCGGTGGTCCGCGACCCGGCCGCGGACCGGGTCATCTGGCAGGAGTACCTGGAGACGGTGGTCCGCGAGCGCGACGGCTGGAAGGACTTCTACCGGGCCTGCCGCGAGGTGAGCGGGTGAGGGATGCCGGCCCGGGAGCCCGGTGCCCGGGCCGTCGGTCGTCGGTCGGTACGGCGGTCGTCGGTCGGTCCGGAACGGGGGGAGACGGGGCGTGCGGGACGGGAGGGGGATGAGGTGACCGGTGAGGCAAGGGCCGCGGACGAGCGGGACGGCAGGGGGCGTGAAGTGACCGTTGGGGAGAAGGCCGTGGGCCGGCGCGCCGGGTCGGGTCCGGTGCTGCTCGGGGTGCGGCATCACGGGCCGGGGTCCGCGCGGGCGGTGCGGGCGGCTCTGGAGGAGGTCCGGCCGGGGGTCGTGCTGATCGAAGGCCCGCCCGAGGCCGACGCGCTGATCCCGCTCGCCGCCGACGAAGAGATGCGGCCGCCGGTCGCCCTGCTCGCCCATGCCGTGGACGAGCCCGGCCGCTCGGCGTTCTGGCCGCTGGCCGCGTTCTCCCCGGAGTGGGTCGCCCTGCGCTGGGCCCTGGAGCACGACGTCCCGGCCCGCTTCATCGACCTGCCGGCCACACACACGCTGGCCTGGGGACGGCAGGAGGACGAGGCGGCGACGGAGGGCGAACGACCGCTCGACGCCCAGGAGGCGGCAGCGGACGACACCGGCGCCGAGCCCGCCGACTCAGCCGACCCCGCCGACTCGCCCGACACCGCTGACGCAGCCGATCCCGCGGACCTGCGGATCGATCCCCTGGGAGTACTCGCCGAAGCCGCCGGCTACGACGACCCGGAGCGGTGGTGGGAGGACGTCGTGGAGCACCGGGGCGCGGGGGAGGGCGACGCGCTCGCGCCGTTCACCGCGCTCGAGGAGGCCATGGGTGCGCTGCGGGAGGCCTATGGCAGCGGGGGGCACGACCGCGACCTGGTGCGGGAGGCGTACATGAGGCTCCAGGTGCGGGCCGCGCAGCGGGAGTTCGAGGACGGCGTCGCCGTCGTCTGCGGAGCGTGGCACGTGCCCGCGCTGCGGCAGAAGACCACCGTCGCCGCCGACAAGGCGCTGCTGAAAGGGCTGCCCCGGGTCAAGACGGACATGACCTGGGTGCCGTGGACGCACCGCCGGCTGTCCCGGACGAGCGGGTACGGGGCGGGCATCGACTCCCCGGGCTGGTACGGGCACCTGTTCAGCGCCCCGGACCGGCCGGTGGAGCGGTGGCTCACCAAGGTGGCGGGGCTGCTGCGAGAAGAGGACCGGATCGTCTCCTCCGCGCACGTCATCGAGGCGGTGCGGCTGGCCGAGACGCTCGCAGCGATGCGCGGCCGTCCGCTGCCCGGCCTGAGCGAGACGACCGACGCGGTGCGGGCGGTGATGTGCGAGGGCTCGGACGTGCCGCTGGCGCTGGTGCGGGACCGGCTGGTCGTGGGGGACGTCTTGGGCGAGGTGCCCCCGTCGGCGCCGGCGGTGCCCCTGCAACGGGACCTGACCGCGCTGCAACGCCGGCTGCGGCTGAAGCCGGAGGCGCTGGAGCGGGAGCTGGAGCTCGACCTGCGCAAGGACAACGACGCCGCCCGCAGCAGACTGCTGCACCGGCTGCGGCTGCTCGGCATCGCCTGGGGCGAACCGGCCGCCTCACGCGGCAGCACCGGCACGTTCCGGGAGACCTGGCGGCTGCGCTGGGAACCCGAGCTGTCCGTGCGAGTCGCCGAAGCCGGGGTGTGGGGGACGACCGTCCTGTCCGCCGCGACCGCGAAGGCCGAGGCGGACGCCGTCACCGCGGAGGCCCTCGCCGACGTCACCGCGCTCGCCGAGCGCTGCCTGCTGGCCGAACTGCCCGACGCGCTGCCGACGGTGATGCGGGTCCTCGCCGACCGGGCGGCCCTCGACACCGACGTCGGCCACCTCGCCCAGGCGCTCCCGGCCCTGGTCCGCTCCCTGCGCTACGGCGACGTGCGCGGCACGCACACCGGTGCCCTGGCGGAGGTCGCCGCGGGACTGGCCGAGCGGGTCTTCGTCGGCCTTCCCCCGGCCTGCGCCGCGCTCGACGCGGACGCCGCGGAGGAGATGCGGCGCCATGTGGACGCGGTGCACGGAGCCGTCGGTCTCCTGGGCGACGCCCCCGCCACCGGACACGGCCGGCTGAGAAGCCGCTGGCAGTCGGTGCTTCGCGTGCTGTCCGGGCGAGACACCGTGCCCGGGGTGATCCGTGGGCGGGCCGTGCGCCTCCTGCTCGACGACGGGGAACTGGCCCAGGACGAGGCTGCCGTGCTGATGGGACTCGTCCTGTCACCGGGCACTCCTCCGGCGGACGCGGCCGCCTGGATCGAGGGCTTCGTCGGAGGGGGCTCCGGCGGCGGGATGCTCCTGGTGCACGACGAGCGGCTGCTCGCCCTGGTCGACGCGTGGCTGACCGGGGTGCCGGCCGAGGCCTTCACAGACGTACTGCCCCTGCTGCGGCGGACGTTCTCGGCGTACGAACCGGGGGTGCGCCGGACCCTCGGCGAACTGGTCCGGCGCGGGCCGGGGGCCGGGAGTGGCGCGAGCGCCGCCGGCGCGGGGATACCCGGCTTCGCGGCCGACCTCGACACGGCACGCGCGGACGCCGTGCTGCCGGTCGTGCGGCTGCTGCTGGGGCTTGACGACGTGGACGAGAACACGAACAACGACCTGGCGGGGGTGACGGGATGACGACCGTGGCAGTGAGGGAGCGGACGGCTACGCCGGCGGCGGGGGACTCCGCGACGGGCGGGCTCCGGGTGGACGTACGGCCCGCGACGACCGTGCCGGTGATCCCGCTGTGGGAACGGCCTCGCAAGGGGGGACGGGGATGACGGCTGAGGCAACGGACCCGGCGCAGGAGCGGCTGCGGCGCTGGCGGCTCGTGCTCGGAGGGGACTCCGCGGACGGAACCGGCTGCGCGCTGTCGGGCCGGGACGCCGCGATGGACGGAGCGCTCACCGCGCTCTACGGCAGGAAGGACGGCACAGCACCGGGGGGCCGGGAGCGTTCGGCGGGGCTCGGGGCGTCGGCGCCGTCCGTGGCGCGCTGGCTCGGGGACATCCGGACCTACTTCCCCTCGTCCGTCGTGCAGGTCATGCAGCGCGACGCCATCGACCGGCTCGGGCTCGCCACGCTGCTGCTGGAGCCGGAGATGCTGGAGGCGGTGGAGGCCGACGTGCACCTCGTCGGCACCCTGCTGTCACTCAACAAGGCGATGCCGGAGACGACGAAGGAGACAGCCCGGGCCGTCGTGCGCAAGGTCGTCGAGGACCTGGAGAAGCGGCTCGCCACCCGCACCCGGGCCACGCTCACCGGTGCGCTCGACCGCAGCGCCCGGATCAACCGGCCCCGCCACCACGACATCGACTGGAACCGCACCATCGCGGCCAACCTCAAGCATTACCTGCCCGAGCACCGGACGATCGTGCCGGAGCGGCTCATCGGATTCGGGCGTGCTACCCGGTCCACGAAGAAGGAGGTCATCCTCTGTATCGACCAGTCGGGATCCATGGCCGCATCAGTGGTGTACGCATCGGTGTTCGGAGCGGTCCTCGCCTCGATGCGGACGATCTCCACGCGACTCGTCGTCTTCGACACGGCGGTCGTCGACCTCACGGACCAACTGGACGACCCGGTCGACGTGCTGTTCGGCACACAGCTGGGCGGTGGCACGGACATCAACCGGGCGCTCGCGTACTGCCAGTCGCAGATCAGCCGGCCCGCCGAGACGGTCGTCGTGCTGATCAGCGACCTCTATGAAGGCGGCATCCGCGACGAGATGCTCAAACGGGTCTCCGCGATGAAGGCATCGGGCGTGCAGTTCGTGACGCTGCTGGCGCTTTCGGACGAGGGGGCACCCGCGTACGACCGGGAACACGCCGCCGCGCTCGCGGCGCTGGGAGCACCGGCGTTCGCGTGCACGCCCGATCTGTTCCCGGAGGTGATGGCGGCGGCGATCGAGAAGCGGCCGCTGCCGATACCGGACGCGGCCTGAGGGGGCTGGTCAGGAGGGCAGATGACGACTTGTCGATGCATCGTCGTCCGACGCGTGGCAGCACAACGGACATGACGACCCATCGGTGACGGACATGACGCTCCATGGGTAGCAAGGGCTTGCGCGAACTGAGCACTCCCGTGCGAGGATCGGCGCCTGCCTGACCGCGCGTGTGCCGGCCGGGCGGTGCCGCTTCCGTCGCACGGGAGGAAGCTTCCCCCTCTTGACCTGGTCAGCAGCCCTGTCTGATGCCGCGTTGCGCCTGCCGCGCACAGCGGCCGGACGGCGTGCCGTGCAACTGACCCTGCTGGTCGGCGGGTTGCTGGCGGTCGGACTGATCTGGGGCGAACGTGCGCACGCCGAGAGCGGCGTGGGGGCGGCACTGCCGGGAGGCCGGGCCGTGCAGGTCGACATTCGTGTTCACGGCCATGTGCCCCCACCGTTGCCGTCGGAGTCGGAGTCGCAACCGGGGCCACAGCCGTCGCAGCAGCCGCAGCTCCCCGGGTGGCTGCCGCACCTGGAACTCCGAACCCGCCAGCTCCCCGCCCTGGATCCTTCCGCCCCGCAGACGGACCCGACGACGGTGCAGACGGCGGACGCGGTGCCGACGGCGGACGCGGTGCCGACGGTGAACCCGATGACCCACGGCCATGAGCCACCCCCCACCACAGCAAGCTCGGTGGGCGCCGGCGACACCCCCGCGCACCACCTCAGACACACGGACCACCACCTCAGAGACCCGGACCACCGCACCAGCCACGCCACTCACACCAGCCACACGGGACGCCTCAGCCTCAGCAGCCACTTCAGCCACCCGCGCGACCACAGTCACCCCCGCCACCCCGACCCGCCCGCCCGCACCGCACCTGCCCCGGCCGAGCACCCGCCCGGCGGGCATCCCGACGGTGTGCTCGGCAACCGGGTCGTCGGGGACGGTGGCTCGTCGCGGCACGGTGACGCACACGCGGTCGCTATGAGCCTTCTGGCGCCGCTCAGGCTCGTGTCCGGTGTCGAGGCCCCTACGGACGTGGCCGGAGCCGGGGACGCCCACCGGGACATTTCGCTCTTCCCCGCTTAGCGCGGACCGGCCACGCCGAGGCTGAGCCGCCCGTGAGCCCGTCCACAGGGGGCGCAGCGTCGGTCCCTCGGCCGCCCCCGGGGTGCCACGGCACGCCCTCCCACCCCCTGCTTCACGAGGCGTCACGCCCGGACGGTCGAAAGCCGTCGGCGGTCCGCGGCCGAAACCTCGTGGGAGGGCCGGGGGTCCCCATAGGGGTGGGGACACCCGGCCCGCGCCCCCGGGGAGCCGGGGCCCTGAACAGGGCCTTCGTGCTCGTCCGGGGGTGTCCGGCGGGCCTCACCGGGCCAGCCCCAGCCCGGTGAGGCCCCTCACCACCTGTCACCCGCGCCTCACGTCCGGCACGCCGTGCCAGAGAGGACGGCATCATGTGACAGGTATCACCGCTCAGGTGTGACCCTCGATTTAGAGGCCTCCCGGAAGCAGCGATAACCTGCGAGACGGACATGCCGCGCGCTCGGACACCGTGTGCGCCTCCCTTGTGACAGACAGCGGACGTCACGTTGCCCTCGCGGCACGCCCACGCAGACAACGAACCGCGAGATCACTGATAGGGACGGAAGCGCGTGGACCTGTTCGAGTACCAGGCGAGGGACCTCTTCGCCAAGCACGATGTACCGGTGCTGGCCGGTGAAGTCATCGACACGCCTGAGGCGGCCCGCGCAGCCACCGAGCGCCTCGGTGGCAAGTCCGTCGTCAAGGCCCAGGTGAAGGTCGGCGGCCGTGGCAAGGCGGGCGGCGTGAAGCTCGCCGGCACCGCCGACGAGGCGGTCGAGCACGCGACCAACATCCTCGGCATGGACATCAAGGGCCACACGGTCCACAAGGTGATGATCGCCGAGACGGCCCCGGAGATCGTGGAGGAGTACTACGTCTCCTTCCTCCTGGACCGTGCCAACCGCACCTTCCTCTCCATCGCGTCCGTCGAGGGCGGCATGGAGATCGAGGAGGTGGCGGCCACCCGTCCGGAGGCCGTCGCCAAGACGCCGATCGACGCCAACGAGGGCGTGACCGAGGCCAAGGCCCGCGAGATCGTCGCGGCCGCCAAGTTCCCGGCCGAGGTCGCCGACAAGGTCGTGAACGTCCTGGTCAAGCTGTGGGACACCTTCATCAAGGAGGACGCCCTCCTGGTCGAGGTCAACCCGCTGGCGAAGGTCGCCTCCGGTGACGTCATCGCCCTGGACGGCAAGGTCTCCCTGGACGAGAACGCCGAGTTCCGTCAGCCGGAGCACGAGGCCCTCCAGGACAAGGAGGCGGCCAACCCGCTCGAGGCCGCCGCCAAGGAGAAGAACCTCAACTACGTCAAGCTCGACGGTGAGGTCGGCATCATCGGCAACGGCGCGGGTCTCGTCATGAGCACCCTGGACGTCGTCGCATACGCCGGTGAGGCGCACGGCGGCGTGAAGCCGGCCAACTTCCTCGACATCGGTGGCGGCGCCTCCGCCGCCGTCATGGCGAACGGCCTGGAGATCATCCTCGGCGACCCGGACGTCAAGTCCGTCTTCGTCAACGTCTTCGGTGGCATCACCGCCTGTGACGAGGTCGCCAACGGCATCGTCCAGGCGCTGCAGCTGCTCAAGGACAGGGGCGAGGAAGTCAACAAGCCGCTCGTCGTCCGTCTGGACGGCAACAACGCCGAGCTGGGTCGCAAGATCCTCTCCGACGCCAACCACCCGCTGGTCCAGCGCGTGGACACCATGGACGGCGCGGCCGACAAGGCCGCCGAGCTCGCGGCTGCGAAGTAAGGGACGAGGACACACAGCCATGGCTATCTTCCTCAACAAGGACAGCAAGGTCATCGTCCAGGGCATGACCGGTGCCACGGGCATGAAGCACACCAAGCTCATGCTGGCCGACGGCACGAACATCGTCGGTGGCGTGAACCCCCGCAAGGCGGGCACGTCGGTCGACATCGACGGCAACGACATCCCGGTCTTCGGCACGGTCGCCGAGGCGATCGAGAAGACGGGCGCGAACGTATCCGTCCTCTTCGTGCCGCCGGCCTTCGCCAAGGCCGCCGTCGTCGAGGCCATCGACGCCGAGATCCCGCTCGCGGTCGTCATCACCGAGGGCATCGCCGTCCACGACTCGGCCGCGTTCTACGCCTACGCCGTGTCCAAGGGCAACAAGACCCGGATCATCGGCCCGAACTGCCCCGGCCTCATCACCCCGGGCCAGTCCAACGCCGGCATCATCCCGGGCGACATCACCAAGCCGGGCCGCATCGGCCTGGTCTCGAAGTCGGGCACGCTGACGTACCAGATGATGTACGAGCTGCGTGACATCGGCTTCTCCTCCGCCGTCGGCATCGGTGGCGACCCGGTCATCGGCACCACGCACATCGACGCGCTCGCCGCGTTCGAGGCCGACCCCGACACCGACCTGATCGTCATGATCGGTGAGATCGGCGGCGACGCCGAGGAGCGGGCCGCGGCGTACATCAAGGAGAACGTGACGAAGCCGGTCGTCGGCTATGTCGCGGGCTTCACCGCGCCGGAGGGCAAGACCATGGGCCACGCCGGCGCCATCGTCTCCGGCTCCTCCGGCACGGCCGCCGCGAAGAAGGAGGCCCTCGAGGCCGCCGGAGTCAAGGTCGGCAAGACCCCGACCGAGACGGCCAAGCTGGCGCGCGCGATCCTCGCGGGCTGAACCAGCCGTCTCGCTGAATCAGCCGCAGGGCTGAACCAGCCGTCTCGCTGAATCAGCCGCAGGGCTGAACCAGCCGTAGCGCTGAATCAGCCGTGGGGCTGAGTCTCGGAGCTCATCGATGGGCCCGCCTCCATGAAACGGGGGCGGGCCCATCGTCGTTCGCCGGTTCCTTGTACCCAGGGGGCGGGGCATCGTCGTCTGGCGGTCCGGGCGGCCCCCGGGCTCACCCGCAGCCGGTCACCGCGCCTGCGGCAGCAGTCTGTCCGGTCCCCTCTGCTGCTCCTCGCGCAGCTTGACGCGCAGCTTCCGCTCCTTCTCCGACAGCGGTCCGGGCGCGACCGGCGGCGGTACGCCCTGCACCGTCTCTCCCGGCGGTACCGGTGGCTCGTAATGCGTGGGGGCCGTGCGGACGGTGAGGGCCGTCGTGCCGATCAGGGCCACCGTGAAGGCGATGGCGGCCCGGGTCCAGAAGCGGGCCCGGCGTTCCCCGCGCCGGCGCACGGCCGGCGGTTTGGCGGCCCGCAGTCGGCCGGTGGAGGCCAGTTCGACCAGCCGCCAGTGCAGCGTCTCCGGGTCCGCGAGCTCCGGCAGCCGCTCCGCCAGCGCCTCGCGCGCGTGCGCCAGCCGGTTCACGGCCGCGCGGGTGCTCGCCTCCGTCTCCGCCGCCGTCTCCGGCAGGCCGAGCCCGACGCCGTCGTAGAGCACGAGTGTGCGGCGGCAGGTCGGCGGGAGCTGCAGCAGGGCGTCCAGCAGCGCCCGGTCGAACGCGTCGGACGGCGGCGGCTCGGGATGCCGGTAGCGCGGTCGGAGCCGGTGCCAGGGGGAGAGCGCGCACTCGTACGCCATCGCGCGCACCCAGCCTGCCGGGTCGCGGTCGCGGGCCACCTCGGGCCAGCGTTGCCAGGCGTTCTGGAAGGCCCGCTCCACCGACTCCCGGGCCAGTTCGCGGCGGCCGGTCAGCAGATAGGTCTGCCGGACCAGCGCGGGGGCGCAGAAGGCGTAGAGCGCGTCGAAGGCCTGATCGGGGGTCAGCGCGGCGACGGCGTCGTCGGGCCGGAGCGGCGTCGTCGTGCGCGGGCGCTCGGTGAGGATGAGGCGGTGTCCGTGCGGGACGGGGGTGTGGCTCCGGGCGGGCACGGTGACGGGGCCCCGTCCCCGGTCCTTCGCGGCGGGCCGTTTCCGGTCGGTGGCCGCGGCGGCTTTGCGCCGAGCCCGGGCGGACCGAGGTGCGGACGCCGTCTCGGGTGCCGTCGGGGGTGGCGGCTCCGGGTCGTCGTCGGAGTCGGCGGCAGTCTCCTGAGGTGACGTCATCTCCGCCTCGTCGCCCAGCGAGTGAAGCAGTTTCACGTACTTCTCACCCTTGCGGCCGCGCGGCGTCGAACGGCCGGTCTCCCACCCGCGCACGGTCTCGCTGGTGACGCCCACTCGGGAGGCAAGCTGAGCCCGCGTCAGCGAGGCGGCCTCGCGCAGGCGTCGGCGTTCCTTGGGGGCGGGGAGCGGGCGGGCAGGGCTCTGCGTCACAGGGCACGCCTCCGTCCGAAAAAGTACATAAACATATTTTTAGCGACACAGCGAAAGTTCGCCTGTTACGCCGGTAAAGCGCGTGTCGTTGGGAGCATGGCCGTCGTGATCGAGATGACCGCTCGCCGACGTTCGCCGTCACCCCTGCTCACCCGGATGCGCGACCGTTCGCCCGGCCTGGCCGGTTGCTTCCTGGCGGGTGCGTTCGCGGCGGGCCTCGGACTCGCGTCGTTCGCCGTGCTCGTGACGCTGCTGTGGATCAGCTCGCCCTACCCGGACAGCGGGCCCGGCGGGGCCATGCATGTGGCGGCGGCGCTGTGGCTGCTGGCCCACGGTGCCGAGTTGGTCCGCACCGACACGCTCTCCGGCGTCCCTGCCCCCCTGGGTGTGCCGCCGCTGCTGCTGCTCGCGCTTCCGGTGTGGCTGCTGCACCGGGCGGCGCGGGACGCCACGGAGGGCGGCGGGGACCGGGACGACGACGGCGGCGAGGAGGACACCGGGACGGCCGCGAGCCCGTTCCTTGTCCCCGCCCGCACCGCGTGGACGGGACTCGTCGTCGGATACCTCGCCGTCGCCGCGCCCGCCGCCCTCTATGCCTCGGGCGGTGTGCTGCGGCCGTCGTGGGTGTGGACCGGGCTGTGCGTTCCCGTGATCGCGGTCGTGGCGGCGGGGGCGGGCGTGTGGTCGGCGTACGGCCGTCCGGGCCGGCCGCTACGGCGGCTGCTGGGCGTGCTGCCCAAGGGAGTACGCCCCTTGGTGCTCGGCCCGGACGGGCGCCCGGGCGTCGCCGCCCGGGCCGCGGCGGCGGGGACGACGGTGCTCCTCGGGGGCGGGGCGCTGCTGCTGGCGGTGTCGCTGGTGGGGCACGGTGGGACGGCCCGGGCGGCGTGGCTCGGGCTGACCGAGGGGTGGTCGGGGCGGTTCACCGTGCTGCTGCTGTGTGTGGCCCTGGTCCCGAACGCGGCGGTGTGGGGCGCCGCCTACGCCCTCGGACCGGGCTTCGCCCTCGGTGCGGGCCATGCGGTGAACCCGTTGTCCTCGGCGCCGGCCCCGTTGCTGCCGCCGTTCCCGCTGCTGGCGGCGGTGCCGGACGCGGGGCAGGGGACGCCGATGCACTGGGCGGCCGGGGTGGTGCCGTTGGCCGCCGGGGTGATGGTGGGCTGGACGGTGGTCAAGGGGGCGGCCTCCACGGAGCGCGGCGGGACGGGGCCGGGGGGCGGCGGGGCCGCGACCTGGCCGGCCGGCCGCACGGTCCGCGCCGCCGCCCTGGCGTCGCTCCTGTGCGCGGTCGTGTTCGCGGGGCTGGCCGCGCTGTCGGGCGGCCCGCTCGGCGCTGCCGTGCTGTCCCGCTTCGGCCCGGTGTGGTGGCAGGTCGGCGCCGCGACGCTGGCCTGGGCAGGCCTGCCGGCGATCCTGACGGCGCTGGCAGTGCGCGCCTGGCGGCGGCGGACGCCCCGGGCGGAGGAGCCGAGGATCGGCGAACAGCGGAAGGAAGACGCCCCGGGCCCTCGAGGACAGGGCTGGATCGGGCGGACCGGCCGCGGTTGGTTCACGCGCACCGGGGTCGCCGGGATCGCGGGGGTGGCCGGGGGGAGCGGAGGGGCCGGCGACCCCGGCGGCGCGGACTCCGAAGGCCTCCGGGACCGCACGGATTCCGGAGCTCCCCGAGAGGTCGAGGTCGAGGACGACGGAGCCGCGTGGAGCACCGACCGGAACCAGGAGCGGGACCCGTTCCGGGACGGAAGCCCGAGGCAGGACCAGGAGTGGGACTCGGACCGGGACGGGAGGCGAAACCGGAAGTGGGGCCCGGGCAGGAGCCGGAGGCGAGACCAGGAGTGGGCCCCGGACCGGGACCGCGGCCCAGGCGGGCAGTGGGATCCGGAGTCGGACTTCGGCCTCTACGACTTCCTGCCCTTCGACCCGAACCCGCACCCGAACCCGGACGCGGACCCGAACCCGAACCCGGCCGACCGGCCACCGCGCCGGAAAGCCCCTGAAGCGCCAGAGAGCCCCTGAAACGCGAGAGAGCCCCTGACCCCTGAAGCGCGCGAGCCCGCCCCGAAGCCTCAGCCCCCGCGCAACAGCCCCCGAAGCCTCAGCCCCCGCGCCACAGCCCCCTAAGCCCCAACGCTCCGCGCCACAGCCCCCTAAGCCCCAACGCTCCGCGCCCAACAGCCCCCTGAGCTCCAGCGCTCCGCGCCCAACAGCCCCCTGAGCTCCAGCGCTCCGCGCCCAACAGCCCCCGAAGCCTCAGCCCTCCGTGCCCAGCAGCCCTCGCAGTTCCTCCGGCAGCAGCTTGGAGCAGGACTGCTTCGCCTCGTTGGTGAGGGCGTCGTTGGTGCACGTGTAGTAGTCGCGGTAGACCAGCTGCGCCGTGAAGGTCGCCGCGACCAGGGCGATCGCCAGGGACGCCGTGACCAGGCCGGTCACCGCCGCCGTCGTCTGGGGGCGGCCGCCGCCCTGCTGCTGCTCGGGGGCGGGGGAGTCCGGGTCCGTCCTGCGGGGCCCTGCGCGCAGGGAGCTGATGGCCCAGTAGAGGGCCAGCGCGCCGAGCAGCAGCGCCACGTACGGCCAGCTGAAGAGGGAGAAGAAGAAGGCCCACATGCCCGACAGCAGGGCATAGCGCGCCCGGCGCTGCGCGGGATCCGTGGGGTCCCAGCGCATCGCGGGGCCGCCACCCCCCTGGGGGCCGCCGCCCTGGCCCTCGGGCCCGCTGCGGGGACGCTCACCGAAACCGCCGGAGGAACGGCCGGGCTGCTGGTCGCTCCACTGGCTGCCCCAGGGCGAGCGGTCACGCCCGCCGCCGTCCTGGGAGTCACGCGGACCCTGGGAGTCCTCACCCGACGGGCGCCGCGGCTGCCAGGGCCGGTCCGGCGTGCCCTCGGGCGGCGGGGCGAAAGGGTTGTCCTCCTGGGAGCCGCGGCCCTTGCGGTCCTCGCCGTCGCTGCTCGAGGGCGCGTCGGGCGGAGAGCCGGGGCGCTCCCGCAGCAGCACGGCGCCGCGCTCCCCTCCCTGCATCGACAGCTGGGGGAACGTGAGGAGTCGCAGGCTGCGGTCCGGCATCAAGTGAGCGTCTTCCCGTTGGTGAGGAGGAATGGGTGGACGGAACGGAACGGCGTCGGACCCGGGTCCGTCACCTCCTGAACGCACCACGTCCGGACGTCGTTCCCGAACCGGCTCCGCCCAGACGCTACCTTCCGGCCCTGCCCCCGTCCCGTGGGGGCCGTCCGGTGTGCCGGTATCGTTGCTGACGGTCGGCCGGTTCGTAGGCTTCCCCGTATCCGGGGACGCAAAGCATTCGTATGAACGCACAAGACGTCGGGTGCCGGCCACCCTGGACAGACGCTCCCCCGAGAAAGGCCCCCACCGTGGCCGCCAAGCCCGTGGCCCCGCGCGCCAAGCGCCTCGTCGTGCTGGTCTCCGGATCCGGCACCAACCTGCAGGCGCTGCTCGACGGGATCGCCGCCGTCGGTGCGCAGGAGTACGGGGCCGAGGTCGTGGCCGTCGGCGCGGACCGCGAGGGCATCGAGGGGCTGGCGCGGGCCGAGCGCGCGGGGCTGCCGACCTTCGTGTGCAAGGTCAAGGACCACGGCAGCCGCGAGGAGTGGGACGCCGCCCTCGCCGAGGCCGTCGCCGCGCACGAGCCGGACCTCGTCGTCTCCGCCGGGTTCATGAAGATCGTCGGCAAGGAGTTCCTCGCGCGGTTCGGCGGGCGGTTCGTCAACACGCACCCCGCGCTCCTGCCCAGTTTCCCGGGAGCCCACGGTGTGCGGGACGCGCTCGCGTACGGCGCCAAGGTCACCGGCTGCACCGTCCACTTCGTCGACGACGGGGTCGACACCGGGCCGATCATCGCGCAGGGCGTGGTGGAGATCCGGGACGAGGACGACGAAGGCGCTCTGCACGAGCGCATCAAGGAAGTCGAGCGAAGGCTGCTCGTCGAGGTCGTGGGGCGCCTCGCCCGCAACGGCTATCGCATTGAGGGACGAAAGGTAGTTATCCAGTGACCGCCGAGAGCAACAAGCGGCCCCTTCGCCGGGCGCTCGTCAGCGTCTACGACAAGACCGGACTCGAGGACCTCGCCCGCGGGCTCCACAAGGCCGGGGTCGAGCTCGTCTCCACGGGCTCCACCGCTGCGAAGATCGCCGCTGCCGGCGTCCCCGTCACCAAGGTCGAGGAGCTCACCGGCTTCCCCGAGTGCCTGGACGGCCGTGTGAAGACGCTGCACCCGCGCGTGCACGCCGGCATCCTCGCCGACCTGCGCCTGGACAGCCACCGCGAGCAGCTGGCAGAGCTGGGCGTCGCGCCGTTCGACCTGGTCGTCGTCAACCTCTACCCGTTCCGCGAGACCGTCGCCTCCGGCGCCTCTCCCGACGAGTGCGTCGAGCAGATCGACATCGGCGGCCCCTCGATGGTCCGCGCCGCCGCCAAGAACCACCCCTCGGTCGCGGTCGTCACCAGCCCGGCCCGCTACGCCGACGTGCTCGAGGCCGTCCGGAGCGGCGGCTTCGACCTCGCCACCCGCAAGCGGCTCGCCGCCGAGGCCTTCCAGCACACGGCCGCCTACGACGTCGCCGTCGCCTCCTGGTTCGCCTCCTCCTACGCGCCGGTCGACGAGTCGCAGTTCCCCGACTTCCTCGGCGCCACCTGGGAGCGCGAGCACACCCTGCGCTACGGCGAGAACCCGCACCAGCCGGCCGCGCTCTACGTCTCCGGCACCGGAGGCCTCGCCCAGGCCGAGCAGCTGCACGGCAAGGAGATGTCGTACAACAACTACACGGACACGGACGCCGCCCGCCGTGCCGCGTACGACCACACCGAGCCCTGCGTCGCGATCATCAAGCACGCCAATCCCTGCGGTATCGCGATCGGCGCGGACGTCGCCGAGGCGCACCGCAAGGCGCACGCCTGCGACCCGCTGTCGGCGTTCGGCGGCGTGATCGCCGTCAACCGACCGGTCAGCAAGGAGATGGCGGAGCAGGTCGCGGAGATCTTCACCGAGGTCATCGTCGCGCCCGGCTACGAGGACGGCGCCCTGGAGGCCCTCACCAAGAAGAAGAACATCCGCGTACTGCGCTGCGCGGACGGGCCCACCGCCCCCGTCGAGGTCAAGCCGATCGACGGCGGCGCGCTGCTCCAGGTCACCGACCGCCTCCAGGCCGACGGCGACGACCCGGCCCACTGGACGCTGGCGACCGGTGAGGCGCTGAGCGAGGCCGAGCTGGCCGAGCTGGCGTTCGCCTGGAAGGCCTGCCGCGCGGTGAAGTCCAACGCGATCCTGCTCGCCAAGGACGGTGCCTCGGTGGGTGTCGGCATGGGCCAGGTCAACCGCGTCGACTCCGCGAAGCTGGCCGTCGAGCGGGCCGGGGCCGAGCGTGCCGCGGGCGCGTACGCCGCGTCGGACGCGTTCTTCCCCTTCCCGGACGGCCTTGAGATCCTCACCGCCGCCGGAGTGAAGGCCGTGGTGCAGCCCGGTGGTTCGGTCCGCGACGAGCTGGTCGTCGAGGCCGCGCAGAAGGCCGGCGTGACGATGTACTTCACCGGCACGCGGCACTTCTTCCACTGACGGTGCCGGGGCGGGCCGGCGACGAACCGGCCCGCCCCGCACGACTCAGCGGTCGCCCTCCCGGAGGCCCTCCACCGGCGTGCCGACGACACGTCAGCCACCCCCGTGCGCTCACTTCCGGCTCTCGGGCGTGTACCGCTCCAGGAAGTGCGCGATGCGGTCGGCGTAGGCGTGCACGTCCGGCGGGACGCCACCCGTCGCGTTCACCGTCCGGTACGACGTGCGGTACGCGGCGGCGATCAGGACGCGCCGGTCGCCCGGCAGGTCCTCATGCAGACGCGGGGCGATCCAGCACAGGTAGCGGCCCATCGCCGGGATGGACTCGGCGGGCGGGAAGGGCGGCTCGGGGACCGTCTCGCCGGGCGTGCCGTCCTCGTTCATCCACCAGCGCAGGACGCGCGGGGTCCAGCGGGCGATGCCGTACTCGTTGTTGTCGGGGTCCGAGAGGTCCGGGTCGAAGTCGCTCTCCACTTTCAGCATGGCGGCGATCAGGACCGGGCTGACCTCTTCCTGGTCGCAGTCGTGCGCCGTCTCCACGATCAGCAGCCGGTAGGCGGGCGGAACACCCCGGTCGGTGCGCAGTTCCGAGGCGCCGTACGCGGCCGCCGAGACGTTCGCGGTCGTGCCCGAGCCGCTGCCGCTGCCGCCGCCCCCGGCACCGGGCCAGACACCGGTTCCGTACGCGAGGGCGGTCACGGCCGCGACCGCCCCGGCCAGGACGGCCGCGACGGACCAGCGGCGCAGGCGGCGGCCGGGGCGCGGGCGGGGCAGGCGGAAGGTGTGCCCGCCCGGGCCCGCAGCGCAGGTCACACGGCGCAGCAGTGCTGCGCCGCCGATGCGCTGCTGATGCGTCCGGGTCAGGCAGGCGCGCACGATCTCCCGCCAGCCGTCGGGCAGTTCCGGCGACAGCCGCAGCTCGTCGGCGCCGCGGGCGTACGCCGCCGCCGCGTCCCGGCGGGCGGCCGGGGTGGCGCCGGGCAGTGGGAAGGCGCCGGTGAGCACGAGGTGGGCGAGGACCCCGAAGGCCCAGACGTCGGCGGAGGGGCGGATACGGTGGCCGCGCTCGCCGATCTCGGTCCACAGGAGTTCCGGCGGGGTGTAGTCGGGCGTGGAGAAGGCCGGGGTGTAGGCGTGCGTGCCCTCCAGTTCGGCGGCCATGTTGAAGTCGGCGAGGCGGACCGAACCGTCCGCCATCAGCAGCACGTTGGCCGGCTTCAGGTCGCCGTGCACCCAGCCGGCGCCGTGCAGCTGGGCGAGGCCCTCGGCGATCTGCCGGAGCAGCTCGGGTCCGGCGGCCGGCCGGGGCGAGGCGGCGAGCAGGGCCGACAGGGAGCCCTCGGCCCGCTCCAGGACGAGGACGGTGGCGCCGTCCAGATCCGGACGGCCCGGGTCGTCGACCGTCAGCGTCTGGTACATCCGCACCAGCCGCGGATGCCTCAGCCGCCGGTACAGCTCGACCTCCCGCTCGATCAGTTCGCGCAGGTGGGTCAGCCGGCGGGGCGTGGCCGTGCCGGTCGGCAGGAACTTCAGCGCGGCCGTGGGCGGCAGTCCGGTGCCGTCGCCGACGCGCCGGGCCGCGTACACGCTGCCGAAGGCGCCCGTCGCGATGGGCTCGCGCACCTCCCAGACGCCGACCCGGTAGCCCTTGGGCACGGGGACGGCGTACGCCTCGGTCACCGGGCCGGCCCGGCCGGGTCGGGGCGGCCGGGGACGCGCGGGGCGCGGCCGGTGGCGACGGCCGGGAGCCGGTCGTCGGCCCCGTGTGTCTCCCCGGTCGCCGGGCGGGAGTGGCCTGGCCACAGGCCGTCGGCGCGGTGCGCGGGCCCGCCGTGGGCGAGACGTTCACCGGGCGTGAGGTGGAGGGGGGTGGGGTTTCGCTCGTCCTCCGTGGTCGGCGGAGGTGCGACGACGATGCTGTACAAGGTGCTCTCCCCGTGCCTGAACAGCTACCACCGTCAGACTAGGGCGACGCACCAGGGCCGTGCCCCCCTCGTACGGGTGAGACACGGCCCTTGGACGTGAATGGCGTGAACCGGTCCTGCCGACCGGGTCCGTTCAGTAGCGGGGGCGGTTGAACCAGGCCTTGCCGGCCGCGTTGCCGACGAACACCGCGACCAGGACGGCCAGGATGGTGTGCACCAGACCGACGATGACGAACGGGTAGATGCCGAGGACCGCCGTGATGATGGCGAAGACCAGGATGGTGACCCGGGCGCCGTTGCCGCCGTTCTTGAACTTCGTCGCCAGGACGGCCGCGAACACCAGCCAGGCCAGGCCGAACACCACGTAGCCCCAGATCAGGCCGGTCGAGTCGCCGACGAGGTCCTGGAAGGCGGTGTTGTCCTTGAGGGACTCGTCGTCCTTCGCGGCGTTCAGGGCCGCGGCGCCGAAGGCGAAGAGGGCCACACCGATGACCTGCAGACCGACGATGACCCACAGCATCACGCGGGCCGCGCTCACCGAGCCGGGCATCGTGGTCGGCGCGGCGGGGCCGCCGTAGGGGGAGACCGGAGGGGCCTGCGGGTAGCCGTAACCGGGAGCCTGCCCCTGGTCCTGCGGGTAACCGTAGCCCGGCTGCTGCGGCTGCCCCTGGGGAGCGCCGTAGGGGTTGTTCGGGTCGCCGTAGCTCATGGGGGCTTTCCTCCGTTGGTCCTTGTGCGGGGACGACGCGTGACATCCGCACGGAGGAAAACCTTCAGTATTGCGACCGTCCCCCCGTTGAGCTGCCCGCGGCACTTGTCATGTCATCGTTCTGCGCCACTGACCGGCTTGTCCAGCCGCATTCCCGATGTGTTGTGCAAGTGCAACATCGCCGATCATGGTCGGATACGGGGCGGGGGAGCCCCCGGTGCCCGGATTGCGGGCGGATTGGAACCGCGGCGGGGTCATCCGCGAGGATGGGGTCATGACCGCCCAGATTCTCGATGGCAAGGCCACCGCAGCCGCGATCAAGTCCGATCTGACCGCCCGCGTGGCGGCGCTGAAGGAGAAGGGCGTCACGCCCGGCCTCGGCACGATCCTGGTCGGGGACGACCCCGGCAGCCAGAAGTACGTCGCCGGCAAGCACCGCGACTGCGCGCAGGTGGGCATCGCCTCCATCCAGCGCGAACTGCCCGCCACGGCGACCCAGGAGGAGATCGAGGCGTCCGTCCGCGAGCTGAACGAGGACCCCGCCTGCACCGGCTACATCGTGCAACTGCCGCTCCCCAAGGGCATCGACGAGAACCGCATCCTCGAACTGATGGACCCGGACAAGGACGCGGACGGTCTGCACCCGATGAACCTCGGGCGTCTCGTCCTCAACGAGCCCGCCCCGCTGCCCTGCACCCCGAACGGCGTGCTCACGCTGCTCCGCCGCTTCGGCGTGGAGATCAAGGGCGCCGAGGTCGTGGTCGTCGGACGCGGTGTGACCATCGGCCGGCCGATGCCGCTGCTGCTCACCCGCCGCAGCGAGAACGCGACCGTGACGCAGTGCCACACCGGCACCCGTGACCTGTCGGCGCACCTGAAGCGCGCGGACATCATCGTGGCCGCCGCCGGCTCCGCCCATCTGATCCGTGCCGAGGACGTGAAGCCCGGCGCGGCCGTCCTCGACGTCGGTGTCTCGCGCAGCGCCGAGGGCAAGATCGTGGGCGACGTCCACCCCGACGTCGCCGAGGTCGCCGGCTGGATCTCCCCGAACCCCGGCGGAGTCGGCCCGATGACCCGTGCCCAGCTGCTCGTCAACGTGGTCGAGGCGGCGGAGCGCAGTGCCGGCTGAGCACCAGGCCCCCAGCGGGCGGCAGGCCGACGGCGGACACGAGGACCCCACCGGGCCCGAGCCCCTCGACGGGCACGGGTCCCTCGACGGGCCCGAGTCGCCGGAGGACATCACCGTCCGGGACCCCGTCAGCGCCCCCGACGCCGAGGGGCGGCCGCGGCGGGTCACCCGGCGCTTCCCGCTGTTCACCAAGGACACCGCGCGGCCCGAGGGCGGTGGCCGGGCCGCACCCGGGGACGCCCCCGCGCCGGCCCGGCAGTGGCCGGTGCTCGCCGTGCTGGGACTGACCGGACTGGGACTGCTGGTGACCGCCTTCGGTCAGTTCCGGCTGGGGACGCTGCTGATCGGCGTCGCCCTGCTGGGCGGCGGGGCGATGCGCTGGCTGCTGCCGGACGTCGGCATGCTCGCCGTCCGCTCCCGGTTCACGGACATCGTCACCTGCGGCCTGCTGGGCACCGTGATCGTTCTGCTGGCGCTGATGGCCCAGCCGAATCCGTGGCTGCAGATCCCGTTCCTGAAGGACACCCTGCATTTCACGGTCACCAACGAATGACGGGACGGCGGCCCGTCCTCTCCCCCGAGGAAGGACGGACCGCCGTCACACACCACCCTCCTGCACGGCGAACTGCCTGTTCAACGGCTGTCAGTGCGCTGTGGCACGGAGGTGACGGTTCCGGTACGTCTGGCTTCCGTTACCACACAACGTGGTGCGACGGCGGGGTTGGCATGGACAATCGGGACGGTCCAGGGTGTATCGCGCGCGGTCATCATGCTTCTGTGCGCCCCTCGTCAGGGAACTGAGATCCTGACTGGGCGCATCCCTGTGGGTATCCAGAACGGGGACTCGGCCAAGGCCACCACGCGCGGGGCGAACAGCGCGAGAAATATCAGCACGTTTCGGGGGGAAGAGGGGGAGCAATGCCTCGTTGGAAGGCCTTGCCGGATGAGCTCGATCCGCAGATCAGGGAGTTCACCAGCCAGCTGCGCAGGCTCGTGGACCGCGGTGGTCTGAGCATCGCGTCGGTCGCGGACCGCACGGGCTACAGCAAGACGTCGTGGGAGCGTTATCTGAACGGCCGGCTGCTCGCCCCCAAGGGCGCGATCGTGGCCCTGGCCGAAGTCACCGGCACCAACCCGGTGCACCTGACCACGATGTGGGAGCTCGCCGAGCGTGCCTGGAGCCGCTCGGAGATGCGTCACGACATGACGATGGAGGCCATCCGGATATCCCAGGCGCGCGCGGCGCTCGGGGAGTTCGGCGGTCAGGACTTCAGCGACCCCGCGGCGGGTGGCAAGGCGGCCACGGGGAGCGAGGGCAGAACCGCCTCCGCGGGCAGCGCCAAGCCCGCCCGCCGGAGCGGCGGCACCACGGTCACGCCGGGCATCGCGGGACCGGCCGGTGTGGCGCCGACCGTGCCGCCCCAGCCGACGGCCCCCGAGGTCCAGGACTCCACCGGCTCCGGACTGCGGGAGGAGAGCGGCCGGGCCGCCGAGCCCGAGGTCAACTCGTGGGGCCTGGCGGGTTACCAGGGCCCGTCGCCGTCGGGCGGGCGCTCCGCCGGCGCGGGTGCGGGCAGGGGGGCCCGGCCCGGCTCGGCTTCCGGGACCTCCGCGGGATCGCCCGGCCCCGGCCGGAGCGGCGGTGCCGGAGCGGGCTCGTACGGCGAACCGCAGGACGCCGTCCCGTCCCGGGCCGGAGGGGCCGGTGGCGCCGCCGGGTCCGGTGGTCCCGGGAGGAACCGCCGGGGGGCCTCCGCCTCCGCCGCCGCGGGCAAGAAGCGGACCATGACGTTCCTCGCGGGGGTCGTGGGTGTGCTCGTGGTGATCGCCGGTGCCTTCTACCTCATGGGCGGCGGTGGCGACGACGAGGCCAAGGGCGGCAACGCGTCGCCCAAGCCGACCGTCAGCAGCGACCCGAAGCTGCCGCCCGGCGTGAAGTGCAGCGGTGACAGCTGCACCGGCAAGGACGCGGAGGCCATGGGGTGCAGCGGTGACCTGGTGACCACCGCGCAGACGGCGACCGTCGGCACGGCCACGGTCGAGGTCCGCTACAGCGAGACCTGCAAGGCGGCGTGGGGGCGCATCACCCAGGCGGCCCAGGGCGACGAGGTGCAGATCAGCTCGGGCAAGGCGAAGCAGACCGGCAGCATCACCGAGGCCGGGGACGCCATCGCCTACACCCCGATGGTGGCCGTGAAGAGCGCCGGGGACGCCAAGGCCTGCGCCACGCTGACGGCCGGCCAGAAGGGGTGCACCGACTGACGACGCACTGACCGTGCGGCCCGGCCCGCCCCGGGACCGGGCCGGCCGGGAAGATCCGTGCGACCGTGCGGTCCGCCTGTGCCCGGCGGGGAGGGCCCGTGCGGCCTTGCGGTCCGCCTGTGCCCGGCGGGGGGAGAACTCGTGTGGCCTTGTGGTCCGCCCGCGCCCGGCGGGAAAACCTGTGCGGCCGTGCGGTCCGCCTGTGCCCGGCGGGAAAACCCCTGCGGCCCAGCGGTCCGCCCGTGGCCGGCCGGGAAGATCCGTGTGGCCTCGCGGTCCGGCCGGATTCGGCCGGAAATTTCGGAGGGGAGGAATGCCCGTCGGAATCGTGGGCAGGCGAACGGTACCCCCACGGGAGTCCGGCACGGTCGGTATCCCCCAGGCGGCCGCCTTCGTCCTCCTCTCCCGGACGGGCGGCCGCCTCTCGCGTGGGGCACGTACGCGTGTGCGGGCTGACGGGGTTGTGGGCCGGGCCACACCGACCCGGACGTACGGGATCCCGGATGCGCGATAGCCTGACCGCTGGTCGGATCTCTTGACGCCAAGAGATCGATCAAACGTCCGGGGCAGGGACCCCGCCCCACCGCCAGCTGTCATACGGAGAACGCCATGACCCGCACTCCCGTGAACGTCACCGTCACCGGCGCGGCCGGCCAGATCGGTTACGCCCTGCTCTTCCGCATCGCCTCCGGTCAGCTGCTCGGCGCGGACGTGCCGGTGAAGCTGCGCCTCCTGGAGATCACGCCGGCGCTGAAGGCGGCCGAGGGCACGGCCATGGAGCTGGACGACTGCGCGTTCCCGCTCCTCCAGGGCATCGACATCACCGACGACCCGAACGTCGCCTTCGACGGCGCCAACGTCGGCCTGCTCGTCGGCGCCCGCCCCCGCACCAAGGGCATGGAGCGCGGTGACCTGCTGGAGGCCAACGGCGGCATCTTCAAGCCGCAGGGCAAGGCCATCAACGACCACGCCGCGGACGACATCAAGGTGCTGGTCGTCGGCAACCCGGCCAACACCAACGCCCTCATCGCCCAGGCCGCCGCGCCGGACGTACCGGCCGAGCGGTTCACCGCGATGACCCGCCTCGACCACAACCGCGCGCTGACGCAGCTCGCGAAGAAGACGGGTTCGACGGTCGCCGACATCAAGCGCCTGACGATCTGGGGCAACCACTCCGCCACCCAGTACCCCGACATCTTCCACGCCACGGTCGCCGGCAAGAACGCCGCCGAGGTCGTCAACGACGAGAAGTGGCTGGCCGAGGACTTCATCCCGACCGTCGCCAAGCGCGGCGCCGCCATCATCGAGGCCCGTGGCGCCTCGTCGGCCGCCTCCGCCGCGAACGCCGCCATCGACCACGTCTACAGCTGGGTCAACGGCACCGCCGAGGGCGACTGGGTCTCGATGGGCATCCCGTCCGACGGTTCGTACGGCGTGCCGGAGGGCCTCATCTCCTCCTTCCCCGTCACCACCAAGGACGGTCAGTACGAGATCGTCCAGGGCCTGGAGATCAACGAGTTCTCCCGCGCCCGCATCGACGCCTCCGTCAAGGAGCTCGAGGAGGAGCGCGAGGCGGTCCGCGGTCTCGGCCTCATCTGACGCCACGGCCCAGAGCCTTCTCTGCGCGTTCGTTCGCAGGCCCCGTACCGGTCGCTTCCGGTGCGGGGCCTGCGGGCTTCGCGGGGTCGGAGCCCTCGCCGGCCCCGCCGTGTCCCACCGTCACCGCCACCGTGGCCGCCAGGACCAGCAGGCCCACCACGCGCAGCGACGGTGCCATGCCGCTGTGCAGATCGCCGTGGGAGGCCAGGACCGTGCCGGTGACGGCGACGCCGAGGGCCGCACCGGTCTCCCGGGCGGAGGTGCCGAGGCCCGAGCCGAGGCCCGCCTGGTGGGGCGGCAGGGACGTGACCACTCCCAGGGTCAGCGCCGGCATGCACAGCCCGGTGCCGGCCGAGATGACCAGCAGCCAGCAGGCGTAGAGCGGGTAGGGCGTTCCCGCTCCGGCCGTGGAGACGCCCAGCAGGCCGGTGCCGATGAGGGCGAGGCCGCCGCCGATGACGGGGCGGGGGTGGGCAGACCAGCGGGCCGCCAGCCTGGGCACCAGGGCCATGCCGACGATGAGCGGCACGATCGCGACGCCGGTGCGGGCGGGGCCGTAGCCCTTGACGCCTTGCAGGTACTGCGAGTTGACGTAGAAGAGGGAGAACAGGCCGAAGAAGCCGGTCGCCATGCCGAGGGTCGTCGCGCGCAGACGGGGCGAGGTGAAGGCGCGCGGGTCGAACAGCGGGGCCCGCGAACGCAGGGACACGAGCGTGAACAGGGCGACGAGCAGGGCGCCCGCCGCGAACGCGAGCGGGATCCGGGGCGAGGTCCAGCCGTACGCCGGACCCTCGATGATGCCGAAGAGGACGGCGACCAGTCCGCCGGTGAGGAGCAGTGTCCCGGCCGGGGCCAGGTTGCTGTGCGGGGAGCGGTCCGTGCGCGGGGTGGTGACGGCGACCGCGACGACGAGCAGCGCGGCCAGCGGCACGATGGCCGCGAACAGGACCCGCCAGGACGCGTACTGGCCGGCGAGGCCGCCGCCCAGGTTCCCGGCCAGCCCGCCCAGGCCGAGCGCCAGGGTCCAGGAGGCCATGGCACGGGCGCGTCCTTCCGGCCCGGCGAGGTGCACCAGGATCGACATCGTCGCAGGCGTGATCAGCGCGGCCCCGGCCCCGCAGACGCCGCGCCCGGCGATCAGCAGTGCGGGGTCCCGGGCGAGGGCGCTGAGGGCGGCCCCGGCCGCGAACAGCGTGAGCCCGGCGAGCAGGGCGCCCTTGCGGCCGTACCGGTCGCCGAGGGCTCCGGCCGGGATGAGGAGTCCCGCGAAGACGATGACGTAGGCGTCGACCGTCCAGAGGATCTCGCCGGTAGAGGGGTGCAGGGACGAGGCGCTCAGCTGCGGGATGAGCAGGTTGACGGCCGCGACCATGCTCTGTGCGACCAGGGCGCAGGCGCACAGGGCGAGCAGGGTCGGCCGTTTCAGGGCGTGCGAGGGCAAGGCTCCTCCCGGGAGCTCGGTGGGTGGGGATCGCACTTCCGACCGTAGGCTCGGGAGATACCTGTACTCCAGTGCAACCTTTGCAAGGGGTCGATGCGTGTGACGCAATCCAACGGTCTGGATCTGAATCTGCTGGTCGCGCTGGACGTGCTGCTGGAGGAGCAGAGCGTCGGCGGGGCGGCGCGGCGGCTTCATCTGTCCGAACCGGCGATGAGCCGCACCCTGGGCCGAATCCGCAAGGCGCTCGGGGATCCGGTGCTGGTGCGGGCCGGGCGGCGGATGGTGCCGACCCCGCGGGCGCTCGCCGTGCGGGCCGAGGTGAGTGCCGTGGTCGAGCGGGCCCGGGCCCTCTTCGCGCCTCCCGCCGACACCGACCTGCGCACGGTGACCCGGACGTTCACGGTGCTGTGCCACGACGCCGTGGCCGCCGCCTGTGGTTCCGACCTGTTCGCGCGGGCCGCCCGTGACGCACCCGGCATCCGGTTGCGCTTCCTCGCCGAGAGCCATGTGGACGCGCCGTTGCTGCGGGAGGGCACCGCCGATCTGGAGGTCGGCGTGATCGACACGGTGGCGCCCGAGGTGCGCGTGGAACCGCTGTACGAGGACCGGATGATGGGTGTCGTACGGGACGGACATCCGCTGCTGGAGGGTGAGGTGACGCCCGAGCGGTTCGCCGGTGAGGTCGATCACCTCGTCGTCTCCCGGCGGGGCAGGCTGCGCGGTCCGGTGGACGAGGCCCTCGCCGGACTCGGTCTGACCCGGCGGGTGGGGGGCTCGGTGGGAACCTTCCCCGCCTCCCTCTTCGTCGTGCGTGCCACCGACCTGACGGGGCTGATCAGTTACTGGAGCGTCCCCATGGCGCGGGCCCTCGGCGTGGCCACCTTCGAGGTGCCGCTGCCGCTCCCGCCGCTCCAGGTCGGTCTCGCCTGGCACCCGCGTCACGACGTCGATCCCGCGCACGCCTGGCTGCGGGCCGCGGTGCGGGAGACCCTCGTCGGCCGGTCGCGCGCGGAGTGAACCGCCGGGTCGGCCGGCCGTGCCGTGACTGTCAGGTCACGCTCCGGAGGCCGGGCTGTCCGGTCGTGCTCGCGCCATGTGAATGTTGAGTAATTTGCCCTTGTTTGTCCGCATTTTCAGTGACGCAGCGCACTTTCAGCCACGGGTGCGCATGCAATTGCGGGAGTCGGGCAGGCGAACTCGGTCTCTTAGTGACACGACTGTGACACAGGGGCGCTGATCAGGAACGGAAGGCGAAGAGCGATCATGGCGGAAAGTACCGAACTTCAGGCGCGTCAAACCATCCATGCGGGAGGAGAATGGCGGGCGGCCACCTCCGGGGGCACCCGCGAGATCCTCGACCCCGCGGACGGGCTGCCCTTCGCCGTCGTCGCGGAAGGCGACGAGAAGGACACCGATCTGGCGATCGCCGCGGCCCGGCGCGCCTTCGACGAAGGCCCGTGGCCGCACACCCCCGTCCCCGAGCGGGCCGCGCTGCTGCGCCGGGTCGCCGATCTCCTGGTCCGGGACCGTGAGGAGCTCGGCCGGCTGGAGGCCCAGGACGCGGGCAAGACCGTCGAGGAGGGCCGCGTCGACATCGACTGTGTCGCCGACGCCTTCCGCTACTTCGCCGACCTGGTCGCCGGTGAGGCCCCCGGCCGGGTCGTGGACGCCGGTGCGGCCGACATCCACAGCGTCGTCGTGCACGAGCCCATCGGCGTCTGCGCGATGATCACGCCCTGGAACTACCCGCTGCTGCAGGCCAGCTGGAAGATCGCCCCCGCCCTCGCCGCCGGCAACACCTTCGTCATCAAGCCGAGCGAGATCACCCCGATGACGACGATCGCGCTCATCGACCTGCTCGTCGAGGCCGGACTGCCCGAGGGTGTCGCCAACATCGTCACCGGCCCGGGGCATTCGGTCGGCGCGCGCCTGTCCGAGCACCCCGACGTCGACCTGGTCTCCTTCACCGGCGGCCTGGTCAGCGGCACCAAGGTCGCTCAGGCCGCCGCCCCGACCGTCAAGAAGGTCGCCCTCGAACTCGGCGGCAAGAACCCCAACGTCGTCTTCGCCGACGCCTGCGCCACCGAGGAGGGCTTCGACACCGCCGTCGACCAGGCCCTCAACGCCGCCTTCATCCACAGCGGCCAGGTCTGCTCGGCCGGTGCCCGCCTCATCATCGAGGAGTCCGTCCGGGACCGCTTCGTCACCGAACTCGCCCGCCGCGCCGAGAAGATCCGTCTCGGCCGCGGCACCGAGGACGGCGTCGAGTGCGGCCCGCTCGTCTCCGAGCAGCAGCGCGCCAAGGTCGAGATGTACGTCGAGTCCGCCCTCAAGGAGGGCGCGGTGCTGCGCTCCGGCGGCAAGCGCCCCGAGCCGTCCCCGCAGCGCCCCGAGAACGGTTACTTCTACGAGCCCACCGTCCTCGATCACTGCCACCGCGAGATGCGCGTCGTGCGGGAGGAGGTCTTCGGGCCGGTCCTCACCGTCGAGACCTTCCGCACCGAGGACGAGGCCGTCGCCCTCGCCAACGACACCGAGTACGGACTGGCGGGCGGCGTCTGGACCGCCGACCCGGGCCGCGCCCGGCGTGTCGCCGGCCGGCTGCGCCACGGCACCATCTGGATCAACGACTTCCACCCCTACCTGCCGCAGGCGGAGTGGGGCGGCTTCGGCAAGAGCGGAGTGGGCCGGGAACTCGGCCCGGCCGGACTCGCCGAGTACCGAGAGACCAAGCACGTCTACCAGAACCTCGCTCCGAAGCCGGTGCGCTGGTTCGCGGGCTGATTCCCGTCCCCCGCGGGGCTGCCGACCCCCCATCCCGGGCTGACCCCCACACCCCGGGCTGACGTCCCCGTCCCCCGAGCCCGTTCACTTCATCCCCACTGGAGCAAGTACGCCATGTCCCACACCCATGAGTACGACTATGTCGTGATAGGCGGCGGAACCGCTGGTTCCGTCATTGCCTCCCGCCTGACCGAGAACCCGGACGTCACCGTCGCCGTCATCGAGGGCGGCCCCAGCGACGTCGGCCGTGACGACGTACTGACCCTGCGCCGCTGGATGGGTCTGCTCGGCGGCGAACTCGACTACGACTACCCCACCACCGAACAGCCACGCGGAAACTCGCATATCCGGCACAGCCGGGCCCGCGTCCTGGGCGGCTGTTCCTCGCACAACACCCTGATCGCCTTCAAGCCGCTGCCCGCCGACTGGGACGAGTGGGAGGCGGCCGGCGCCAAGGGCTGGGGCGCGGTGCAGATGGAGGCGTACTTCGCCCGGCTGCTCAACAACATCGTCCCGGTCGACGAGAAGGACCGGAACGCCATCGCCCGGGACTTCGTCGACGCGGCGCAGGAGGCGCTGGGCGTGCCGCGCGTGGAGGGTTTCAACAAGAAGCCGTTCACCGAGGGCGTCGGCTTCTTCGACCTCGCCTACCACCCCGAGAACAACAAGCGCTCCTCGGCGTCGGTGGCGTACCTGCACCCCATCATGGACGAGCGGCCCAACCTGACGATCCTGCTGGAGACCTGGGCGTACAAGCTCCAGCTCGACGGCGACCGCGCCGAGGGCGTGCACGTGCGCACCAAGGACGGCGAGGAGATTCTCGTCAAGGCCCGCAACGAGGTGCTGCTGTGCGCCGGTGCCGTCGACTCGCCCCGGCTGCTGATGCACTCCGGCATCGGCCCCAAGGCCGACCTGGAGAAGCTCGGCATCCCCGTCACCCACGACCTGCCGGGCGTCGGCGAGAACCTGCTCGACCACCCCGAGTCGGTCATCGTCTGGGAGACCAACGGCCCCATCCCCGAGAACTCCGCGATGGACTCCGACGCGGGCCTGTTCGTGCGCCGCGACCCCGAACAGCCGTACCCGGACCTGATGTTCCACTTCTACCAGATCCCCTTCACGGACAACCCGGAGCGACTGGGCTACCAGCGGCCGGAGTTCGGCGTCTCCATGACCCCGAACATCCCCAAGCCGAAGAGCCGCGGCCGGCTGTACCTGACCAGCGCCGACCCCGAGGTCAAGCCCGCGCTGGACTTCCGCTACTTCACCGACGAGGACGACTACGACGGCAGGACCCTCGTCGACGGCATCAGGATCGCCCGCGAGATAGCCAAGACCCAGCCGCTCGCCGGCTGGCTCAAGCGCGAGGTGGCCCCCGGCCCGGACGTCACCGGCGACGAGGAGCTCAGCGAGTACGCCCGCAAGGTCGCGCACACCGTCTACCACCCGGCCGGCACCTGCAAGATGGGCGCCGCCGACGACCGGCAGGCCGTCGTCGACCCGGAGCTGCGCATCCGCGGCCTGGAGGGCATCCGCATCGCGGACGCCTCCGTGTTCCCCACGATGACCACCGTCAACCCGATGATCGGAGTGCTCATGGTCGGTGAGAAGGCCGCCGAGCTGATCGGTGGTGGTTCCCGATGACCGCGACCCTCGAACCCCCCACGGAGCAGATCATGGACACCGCACCCGTCTTCTCGGTGGAGGGCCTGTGGAAGGTGTTCGGCCCCAAGGCCGACCGCGTTCCCGGCGACCCCGAGCTCACCGCCCTCGACCCCGTCGAGCTGCGCTCCCGCACCGGCTGCACGGCCGCCGTCCGCGACGTCACCTTCGACGTGCGCAAGGGCGAGGTTTTCGTCGTCATGGGCCTGTCCGGCTCCGGCAAGTCCACGCTGGTGCGCTGTCTGACCCGGCTGATCGAGCCGACCGCCGGCACCATCGCCATCGACGGCGAGGACGTCCGCGCCATGGACCGCTCCCGGCTGCGCGAACTGCGCCGCCACCGTGCCGCCATGGTCTTCCAGCACTTCGGCCTGCTGCCGCACCGCACGGTCCTCGACAACGTCGCCTACGGCCTGGAGATCCAGGGCATGGGCAAGGCCGAGCGGCGCGAGCGGGCCGCCGAAGTCGTCGCCAAGGTCGGCCTCGAGGGCATGGAGCACCGCCGCCCCACCCAGCTGTCCGGCGGCCAGCAGCAGCGCGTCGGCCTCGCCCGCGCGCTCGCCGCCGACCCCGAAGTCCTGCTCTTCGACGAGCCGTTCAGCGCGCTCGACCCGCTGATCCGGCGCGACATGCAGGACGAGGTCGTCCGGCTGCACCGCGAGGAGGGCCGCACGATGGTCTTCATCACCCACGACCTCCAGGAAGCCCTCAAGCTGGGCGACCGCATCGCCCTGATGCGCGACGGCCGGGTCGTGCAGCTCGGCACGCCCGAGGAGATCGTCGGCTCGCCCGCCGACGACTACGTCCGCGAGTTCGTCCGGGACGTCCCGCGCGAGCAGGTCCTCACCGTGCGCACGGCCATGCGCCGCCCCTCGGCCGGCCAGGACGGCAGCGGACCGGCGGTGCGCCCCGACGCCACGGTGTCCGAGGCCATCGAGGCGGTCGCCCGCGCCGGCGCTCCGGCCCGGGTCGTGGACAAGGGCCGGTGCGTGGGCGTGGTCGACTCCGACACGCTCCTCGGTGTCGTCGCCGGGACGGAGCAGCCCGCTCCGCCCGGGACGGAGCAGCCCAAGGAGGCGGTGTGATGGCCACCGTCACCGCGAACCCGCCGCGCCTCGGCCTGCCCGGGCTGCTGAAGAACCGTGCGGTCCAGAAGCTGTTCCTGCTCGCCCTCGCCGCCGCGATCCTCGTGCCCCTCGCCAACGCCCGCTGGGCGAGCGGCACCTGGCCGAGCGCGCTGACCGTCGACTTCTCCGAGCCGCTCGCCAAGGCCAGCGACTGGATCATCGACAACCGCGACAGCCACCCGCTGTTCCTCTACTTCTTCGGCCACGTCAGCAACGTCGTCGTCATCGCCGTACGGGCCGTCTACCTCACGCTCCTGGCCGTCGGCTGGGCGGGCGTCACGGCCATCGGCGCGCTGGTCGCCTGGCGCGTGGCGGGCGTGAAGCTGGCACTCGGAACGGCCGCCGCGTTCCTCGCCTGCGGCCTGCTCGGCATGTGGGTGCCCACCATGCAGACGCTCGCCCTGATGGTCGTCGCGGTCCTCGCGTCGGTCGTCGTCGGCGCGCTGCTCGGGCTTGCCGCCGGGCTGTCCGACCGGATGGACCGCATGCTGCGCCCGGTCCTGGACACCATGCAGGTGCTGCCCGCCTTCGCCTATCTGCTGCCGGTCGTCCTGGTCTTCGGCATCGGCGTCCCGGCGGCCGTCCTGGCCACCGTCATCTACGCCGCTCCGCCCATGGCCCGCCTGACCTCGCTCGGGCTGCGCGGTGCCGACAAGGAGGTGCTGGAGGCCGTCGAGTCGCTCGGCTCCACCGCGCGCCAGCGCCTGCTGACCGCCCGGATCCCGCTGGCCCGCAAGGAACTCCTCCTCGGGCTCAACCAGACGATCATGATGGCGCTGTCCATGGCCGTCATCGCGGCCGTCATCGGCGCGGGCGGTCTCGGTGACCGCGTCTACCAGGCCCTGGCCTCGGTCGACGTCGGTGCCGCGCTCGCCGCCGGCATCCCGATCGTGCTGCTGGCCGTCGTCCTGGACCGCGTCACCGGCGCGGCGGGGGAGAAGCTCGGCGCCGAACCCGAGCCGCACAGCGGCCGCGGCTGGCTCTTCGCGCTGGCCGGCGTCGTCGCCGTGGCGGTCGCCGGGCGGCTCGCGGGCCGCCTCGACTGGCCCGACTCCTGGGTCGTCGGCATCGCCGAGCCGGTCAACCGCGCCGTCGACTGGATGACCGCGCACCTGTACTCGGGCGTCCCCGTCGTCGGCGGCACCGCCGACTGGGCGGGCCACTTCACCACCTGGGTCCTCGACCCGGTGCGCGACGGCCTCCAGGCGCTGCCCTGGTGGGCGGTGCTGCTGATCATCGCCGCCCTGGCCTGGGTCATCGGCACCTGGCGCACCGCGCTCACCGCCGTCCTCGCCATGGCCGCGATCGGCGTCCTCGGCGTCTGGAAGCCGTCCCTGGACACCCTCTCCCAGGTCCTGGCGGCCGTCGCCGTGACCCTGGTCGTCGGCTTCGCCGTCGGCATCGCCGCGGCCCGCAGCGACCGGCTGGAGCGGGCGCTGCGCCCGGTCCTCGACGTCTTCCAGACGATGCCGCAGTTCGTGTACCTGATCCCGGTCGTCGCCCTGTTCGGCGTCGGCCGCGCCCCGGCCGTCGCGGCCGCCATCGTCTACGCCCTCCCCGCGGTCGTCCGCATCACCACCCAGGGCCTGCGCCAGGTCGACCCGTCCGTGATGGAGGCTTCCGGCTCCCTCGGCGCCACCAGCTGGCAGCAACTGCGGCAGGTCCAGCTCCCGCTGGCCCGTCCCGCGCTGCTGCTCGCCGTCAACCAGGGCCTCGTGCTGGTCCTCGCCGTCGTCGTCATAGGCGGCCTGGTCGGCGGTGGTGCCCTCGGCTACGACGTCGTCTTCGGCCTCGCCCAGGGCGACCTGGCGACCGGTCTGGTGGCCGGTGCCGCGATCGTCTGCCTCGGCCTGATGCTCGACCGGGTGACCCAGCCCACCGAACGCCGCGCGAAGAAGGGAGCGTGACATGCGAATCCGCAAGACTGCCGTGATCGCCGCGGCGAGCTCCCTGGCCCTGCTCACCGGCTGCGGCGCGGCCGACATGACCAAGCAGGCCTCGCCCTTCGCCAACGCACAGGGCGCCAAGACCGTGACCCTGTCCGTGCAGTCCTGGGTGGGGGCCCAGTCCAACGTGGCCGTCGCCCAGTACATCCTGGAGCACGAGCTGGGCTACCGCGTCGACACCGTCCAGGTCGACGAGGTGCCCGCCTGGGACGCCCTCAGCCAGGGCCGCGTCGACGCGCTCCTGGAGGACTGGGGCCACCCCGAGCAGGAACAGCGGTACGTCAAGGACAAGAAGACGATCGCGGCCGGCGGCGGACTCGGCGTCACCGGCCACATCGGCTGGTTCGTCCCGACGTACCTCGCCAAGCAGCACCCGGACATCACCAACTGGAAGAACCTCAACAAGTACGCCGACCTCTTCCGCACTCCGGAGAGCGGCAACAAGGGCCAGCTGATGGACGGTTCGCCGTCCTACGTCACCAACGACAAGGCGCTGGTGAAGAATCTGAAGCTGGACTACCAGGTGGTGTTCGCCGGGTCCGAGGCGGCGCAGATCACGCAGATGAAGCAGTTCGCCAAGGAGAAGAAGCCCTTCCTCACCTACTGGTACTCCCCGCAGTGGCTCTTCAAGAAGGTCCCGATGACCGAGGTGAAGCTGCCGCCGTACAAGGAGGGCTGCGACGCCGACCCGGAGAAGGTCGCCTGCGCCTATCCGCACACCCCGCTGCAGAAGTACCTCAACGCGGACTTCGCGAAGAAGGGCGGCAAGGCGGCGGCCTTCCTGAAGAAGTTCACGTGGACGACCGAGGACCAGAACGAGGTCTCCCTGATGATCGCCGACAAGAAGATGACGCCGGAGGACGCGGCGAAGAAGTGGGTGGACAGCCACGAGTCCACGTGGAGGAAGTGGCTGTCCTGACGTTCACCGCGCCAGCAGGTCGGCGATCTCCCGCAGGGCCCGGGCGGCCCGCCGCTGGAGTCCCGGTCCGAAGGTGATCCGGGTGGCCCCTCGCGCGCCGAGTTCGGCGGGTGAGGGGCCACCGTCGGCCGGGGCCCCCACGTTGATCGGCCCCCGGATTCCGGCCCGCAGCAGCGGCAGCACCTCCGGCGGGGCCCCGATCGGGTACACACAGTCGGCTCCCGCGGCGACATACAGCGCCGCCCGCTCGATGGCCGCACCGGGATCGTCCACCCCGCGGGCGAAGGTGTCGATGCGGGCGTTGACGAACAGCCGGTCACCGGCCGCCTCCCGCACCTCGGCCAGCCAGTCGGCGTGGGCGCGGGGGTCCTTGAGCACGCCGCCCTCGGAGTCCTCCAGATTGCACCCGACCGCCCCCACCTCCAGCAGCCGCTCCACGAGGTCCTTCGGGGCGAGTCCGTAACCGCCCTCCACGTCCGCCGACACGGGCAGGTCGACGGCCCGGACGATCCGGGCGACCGACGCGAACATCTCGTCGGCCGGGACCTGCCCGTCCTCGTACCCGAGGGAGGCGGCGACCCCGGCGCTGGGTGTGGCGAGCGCCGGGAAGCCCGCGTCGGCGAACACCCGCGCACTGGCCGCGTCCCACGGCCCGGGCAGCACGAGCGGATCCCCGGGCAGCCGGTGGTGGTGCAGGGCGCGGAACACCTCGGCCTTGGTCATCGCTGGGTCCTCCCGGCCGTCACTTGTACTGGCCCGGCTCGTAGTGCCCCGGCGCCATGCGGCAGGTCACCCCGAACCGGTTCCAGGCGTTGATCACCGTGATCGCGGCGATGACCTGCGCCAGCTCGGCCTCCTCGAAGTGCTTCGCGGCGTTGTCGTAGACCTCGTCCGGCACGAAACCGTCCGTCAGGACCGTCACCGCCTCGGTCAGCTCCAGCGCCGCGATCTCCTTCGCGGTGTAGAAGTGCCGCGACTCGTCCCAGGCGCTGAGCTGCACGATCCGCTCGACGCTCTCGCCCGCCGCGAGGGCGTCCTTGGTGTGCATGTCGAGGCAGAACGCGCAGCGGTTGATCTGGGAGGCCCGGATCTTCACCAGCTCGTACAGCGCGGGGTCGAGGCCCTTACGGGCGGCCGTCTCCAGCCGGATCATCGCCTTGTAGACCTCGGGCGCGTGCTCGGCCCACTCCAGGCGGGCGGGCCGCTCGGGGGCGTACTCCGTGCTTTCCGGGGCCGTCGTCTCGTCGGTGTGCGTCGTCATGCCCTCGACCCTAGGGAGGAAGCAGCCCAGGAGTATGGTCCATTTCCATGGCGGAATCATGGGCCACTCTGGGGCTCGACCTGCACGTGGAGCCGACCGGGCCGGGCCTGCGACGGGGGCTGACCGACGCCCTGCGCGAGGCCGTGCGCTCGGGCCGGCTGACCCCCGGCACCCGGCTGCCGTCCTCCCGGGCCCTCTCCGCCGACCTCGGCATCGCCCGGAACACCGTCGCCGACGCCTACGCCGATCTGGTCGCCGAGGGCTGGCTCACCGCCCGGCAGGGCTCGGGCACCCGGGTCGCCGAGCGGCGGGTCGTCCCGCCCACCGGCGCCGCGCCCCACCCCCGCGCGCCCGGCCGCCCGGCCTACGACCTGCGCCCCGGCAGCCCCGACCTCGCGTCCTTCCCGCGCGCGCAATGGCTGAAGGCCGCCCGCCGCGCCCTCACCGCCGCCCCGTACCAGGCCCTCGACTACGGCGACCCCTACGGGCGTCCGGAGCTGCGGGCCGCGCTCGCCGGGTACCTCTCCCGGGCCCGGGGCGTTCGCGCCGACCCCGGCCGGATCGTGGTGTGCGCCGGGTTCGCACACGGCCTGAAGCTGCTCGCCGAAGTCCTGCGGGCGCGCGGGGCGCGAACCGTCGCGGTGGAGTCCTACGGCCTCGACGTGCACACCAGGATTCTGTCCGGCTCCGGTCTGAGCACCGACCCGCTGCCGTTCGACCGGCTCGGCACCGACCCGGCCGGGCTGTCCGGAGCCGACGCGGTCCTCCTCACCCCCGCCCACCAGTTCCCCATGGGCGTGCCCCTGCACCGCGACCGCCGCAGGGCCGTCGTGGACTGGGCGCGGCACACCGGCGGTCTGGTGCTGGAGGACGACTACGACGGCGAGTTCCGCTACGACCGGCAGCCTATCGGCGCGCTCCAGGGCCTGGACCCCGACCGGGTGGTCTACCTCGGCACGGCGAGCAAATCGCTCGCGCCCGGGCTGCGGCTGGCCTGGATGGTGCTGCCGCCGGGCCTCGCGGAGGAGGTCGCGGCGGCCAAGGGCGGCGTCGACCTGTGCGGTGCGCCGGATCAGCTGACCCTGGCCGAGTTCCTCACGTCCGGTGCCTACGACCGGCACGTCCGGGCGACCCGTCTGCGCTACCGGCGCCGCCGGGACGCCCTGGTCGCCGCCGTCACGGCCCGGGCCCCCGAAGCCCGCGTCAGCGGCATCGCGGCCGGTCTGCACGTCCTGCTGCGGCTGCCGCCGGGCACCGAGCAGTCGGTGGTGCAGGCGGCGCACTGGCGGGGTCTCGCGCTGCACGGACTCGCCCGCTACACCCACCCCGGCGCGCGGGCCGAACCCGTCGACGCCCTGGTCGTCGGCTACGGCACCCCGCCGGACCACGCCTGGTCGGCAGCGCTGGACGGACTCTGCGCGGTACTGCCGGGATGATCGCAGATGCTCCGGCCGTTCGCGGGATCCGCCCCCGAAGTGCGGGCTTTTCGGCAGGCGGAAGAGCGACTGCCCTCACGGCCGTGCGGCAGCGCTCGCCTCCGTCTCCACCGGCGCCTCCCCGAACCGCGACAATGCCAGCGCTCCCGCCACCGCCACCGCGAATCCGGCGATCGCCAGCCACCCCAGCCCCGGCCGCGTACGGTCCCCGAGCCACACCACCCCGATCAGCGCGGGCGCCACGGTCTCCCCGAGCACCAGTCCGGCCGTCGCCGTGGTCACCGACCCGCGTTGCAGCGCCGTGGTCAGCAGCAGGAACGCCGCCCCGCCGCCGAGCAGCAGCGCGTACGTCGCCGGGTTCGGGAACAGCTCACCGGGCGAGAACCCGTCGATCAGCCGCACCGACACCTCCACCACCCCGAACCCCAGCCCCGCCCCCAGCCCGAGCGTCAACGCCCGCCCCCGCTCCGGCAGCCGCCCGCCGAACACCCCGAGCAGCAGCACCCCGGCCGCCGCACCGAGCATCGCCCACGGCAGCCAGCCCGGCCCGGGCTCGTCGCCCTCCGCCCCCGACGCCAGCCCCAGCAGCGCTAGCCCGGCGCACACCACCGCCACCGCCGCCCACTCGACGCGGCTCAGCCGCACCGTGAGCAGCCGCGCCGCGACCACCGCCGTCACCGCGAGACTCGCGGCCAGCGCCGCCCCCACCGCGTAGATCGGCACCGACCGCAGCGCCAGGATCTGCAGCACGAACCCGAGCCCGTCCAGCGCGAGACCGGCCAGATACCGCCACTGCCGCAGCGCCCGCCACAGCAGTGCCACGTCCCCGCCGGGCCCGCTCGCCGCCGCCGACCGCGCGGCGATCGCCTGCAACACCGTCGCCGTACCGAAGCAGACCGCCGCACCAAGGGCGCACACCATTCCAAAGATCACAAAACGACAGTAGGGGAGCGGTCGCGGCCGGGGGGCCATGCGCGCCCGTCCGCGCCCCTCTCTAGGCTGACCGTCTGTCAGTGCACGGACGGGGAGACACGGGGAGACACGCACATGGCTGAAACACGGCGACGGCTGCGTTCGAGCACGGTGGTGCTGGGCGGCATGGGCGTCCTCGCGGCGGCCCTGTCCGCCTGCGGCTCCGACCCGGACCGCCGCTGTGTGGACCGGGACAGCTACGACTACATCAACGGCTACAAGATCGTCGCCGACAAGAACTGCTCGTCCGGCACGTCCTCCTCGGGCAAGGGCCGCAAGAAGACCGGCAAGACCAGGGTCTCCGACGCCGACTGGTACTACGACTCCGACGTCAGCGGCGGCTACGCCGACCACGGCACCTTCAGCCGCAGCGAGGCCGTCGACCGGGGCGGCTTCGGCTGCTCCGGCTCGGGCAGCGGCGGCGGCTGACGGGCGGGTACGGCAGATGGAACGCAGAACCGCCGAGCCCCGCCCCGGCTGGCAGCAGACCGTCGAGGAACAGGGCCTGATCTACCCCCTGACCCGCTACCCCGACGACTCCCTGCGCCCCTACTGGGACGAGAGTGCCTACTACGTCTTCTCCCTGGAGGAGGTCGAGGCGCTGGAAGAGGTCGTCGAGGACCTGCACCGCATGTGCCTGGCGGCGGCCGGCCACATCGTCACCGAGGACCGCTTCGCCGACCTCGGCATCACCGACCCCCGCGTGGCCCGCACGGTCGCCGAGGCCTGGCAGCGCCGAGCCGAACTCCCCTCCGTCTACGGCCGCTTCGACCTCCGCTACGACGGCACCGGCCCGGCCAAGCTGCTGGAGTACAACGCGGACACCCCCACCTCGCTGGTCGAGGCCGCGTCCCCCCAGTGGTTCTGGATGGAGGACCGCTTCCCCGGCGCCGACCAGTGGAACTCCCTCCACGAGCGCCTCATCGACGCGTGGCAGAAGCAGGCCGTCCTCCTGCCGCCCGGCAGCCCCCTGTACTTCGCGTACTCCTCCGCCGACGAGCTCGGCGAGGACATGATGACGGTCGCCTACCTCAAGGAGACCGCCGAGCAGGCGGGCCTGGCGACCGACTGGATCGCCATGGAGGAGATCGGCTGGGACCGTCTCTCGGGCCGCTTCGTCGACAACCGCCTGCGCTTCATCCGCAGCATCTTCAAGCTCTACCCGTGGGAATGGCTCACCACCGACCGCTTCGCGGACCACGTCCTGGACACCCTGGACAACGGCGGCGGTACGGGCTCCACCCTGTGGATCGAGCCGGCCTGGAAGATGCTCCTCAGCAACAAGGCGCTGCTCGCGATCCTCTGGGAGCTGTATCCGGACCACCCGAACCTCCTCCCGGCGTACCTGGACGGTCCGAGGGACCTGTCCGCCACGGGCTGGGTGGCCAAGCCACTCCTCGGCCGGGAGGGCGCGGGCGTCACGATCCACGAGCCCGGATCCACCCCGACCGTCCGCGACGAGCCCTGCTGCTACCAGCAGCTCGCCCCCCTCCCCGACTTCGACGGCAATCGCGTCGTCCTGGGCGCCTGGGTGGTGGGGGACGAGTCGGCGGGCCTGGGCATCCGGGAGTCCTCGGGCCTGATAACGGACGAGTACGCGAGATTCCTGCCCCACGTGATCCTTTAGTCGGCGCGGGAGGGGGACGCCCCGAAAGGGGCACGGGGCTGTATCGATGTTCGGCTACCGCCGCGTGGGCGCGACAAGCCACGTACGACCCGCACTCGGCAAGGAAGAGCAACCCGGTAGGCTGACCGAGGGCCGTGACTGGCGCGCTGGGATGGGATGAACCATCGGGGAGCGGCCCGAGCAGACAGAGCCGTGCGCCTGGGCCGTACCGTGAACGCTGAACGCAACGTCCGGAGGTCCACACATGTCAGCCGAGCACCTTTCCCCCGCTTCCACCGCCTACCGCGCCGCCCTCGACGTGATCCGCGCCGTGGAACCCCGCGTGGCGGACGCCATCGGCCAGGAGGTCGCCGACCAGCGCGAGATGCTCAAGCTGATCGCCTCCGAGAACTACGCCTCCCCGGCCACGCTCCTGACCATGGGCAACTGGTTCAGTGACAAGTACGCCGAGGGCACCATCGGCCGCCGCTTCTACGCCGGCTGCCGCAACGTCGACACCGTCGAGTCCCTCGCCGCCGAGCACGCCAAGGAGCTCTTCGGCGCCCGCCACGCCTACGTCCAGCCGCACTCCGGCATCGACGCCAACCTCGTCGCCTTCTGGTCGGTCCTCGCCCAGCGCGTCGAGGTCCCCGCCCTGGAGAAGGCCGGCGCCCGCCAGGTCAACGACCTCTCCGAGGCCGACTGGGCCGAACTGCGCCGCGCCTTCGGCAACCAGCGCATGCTCGGCATGTCCCTGGACGCCGGCGGCCACCTCACCCACGGCTTCCGCCCGAACATCTCCGGCAAGATGTTCGACCAGCGCTCCTACGGCACGGACCCGGCCACGGGCCTCATCGACTACGAGGCGCTGCGCACCTCCGCCCGCGAGTTCAAGCCGCTGATCATCGTCGCGGGCTACTCCGCGTACCCCCGTCTGGTGAACTTCCGGATCATGCGGGAGATCGCCGACGAGGTCGGCGCGACGCTCATGGTCGACATGGCGCACTTCGCCGGCCTGGTCGCGGGCAAGGTCCTCACCGGCGACTTCGACCCGGTCCCGCACGCCCAGATCGTCACCACGACCACCCACAAGTCGCTGCGCGGCCCCCGCGGCGGCATGGTGCTGTGCGACGACTCGCTGAAGGACCAGGTCGACCGCGGCTGCCCGATGGTCCTCGGCGGCCCCCTCCCGCACGTCATGGCCGCCAAGGCCGTGGCCCTCGCCGAGGCCCGCCAGGAGTCCTTCCGCGACTACGCCCAGCGCATCGTCGACAACTCCCGCGCGCTCGCCGAGGGCCTGATGCGCCGCGGCGCGACCCTGGTGACGGGCGGCACGGACAACCACCTGAACCTGATCGACGTCGCCACCTCCTACGGCCTCACCGGCCGCCAGGCCGAGGCCGCCCTGCTGGACTCGGGCATCGTCACCAACCGCAACGCCATCCCCGCCGATCCGAACGGCGCCTGGTACACCTCCGGCATCCGCATCGGCACCCCCGCCCTGACCACCCGTGGTCTCGGCACGGCGGAGATGGACGAGGTGGCCGGCCTCATCGACCGCGTCCTCACCACCGCGGAGCCGGGCACGACCAAGTCGGGCGCCCCCTCCAAGGCGTCCCACGTCCTCGACGCGAAGGTGGCGGACGAGATCTCCCAGCGCGCCACCGACCTCGTGTCCGGCTTCCCGCTGTACCCGGAGATCGACCTCGGCTGACACCTGCGGCCCATCACCCGTCCGGGACGGGGGCGGCGCCCGCGGCCTCTCACTCGTCCAGGTCGATCAGCACCTGACGCGGTTCCTCCCGCGGCGGTCCGGCTTCCCGCCGGGCCGCCGCGCGGCGTATCAGCAGCGTGCCGCCGGCACCGGCCGCGAGCCCCGGTGCCCCTGCCGCCGCGCCCCAGCGCACCTCAACCCGCGCCGGACCGTCGAGGTCCGAGGCCGCGGCCGGGTCCGCGAGAGGCCCGCCCGCCACGGCCCCGAGCAGCCGTGCCCCGTCCAGCCGCGCCCTCCCGCCCCGCCTCGTGCCCGCATCGGACCCCTCCAGGTCCGCCCCGCCCGGGCACCGCCAGGAAGACCTCCGCGTGCCTCCCCCCTGGTCACACCGCCGGAGCCGCACGGGAGCCCGTCTGTTTCCGGCCGGTTCCGGATCGGCCTCCGGGACCTGAGAGAATGGTGAGCATGGCCTCTGACCGACCTCGCGTGCTCTCCGGGATCCAGCCCACCGCCGGCTCGTTCCACCTCGGCAACTACCTCGGCGCCGTCCGCCAGTGGGTGGCCCTGCAGGAGACTCACGACGCGTTCTACATGGTCGTCGACCTGCACGCGATCACCATCCCGCAGGACCCGGCGGACCTGCGCGCGAACACGCGCCTGGCCGCGGCCCAGCTCCTCGCGGCGGGCCTCGACCCGGACCGCTGCACGCTCTTCGTGCAGAGCCACGTCCCCGAGCACGCCCAGCTCGCCTGGATCATGAACTGTCTCACCGGCTTCGGCGAGGCCGGCCGGATGACGCAGTTCAAGGACAAGTCCGCCAAGCAGGGCGCCGAGCGCGCCTCGGTCGGCCTGTTCACGTACCCGATCCTCCAGGTCGCGGACATCCTGCTCTACCAGGCCAACGAGGTCCCGGTCGGCGAGGACCAGCGCCAGCACATCGAGCTCACTCGTGACCTCGCCGCGCGCTTCAACGGCCGCTTCGGCGAGACCTTCACGCTCCCCAAGCCGTACATCCTCAAGGAGACGGCGAAGATCTACGACCTCCAGGACCCGTCGATCAAGATGAGCAAGTCGGCGTCCACGCCGAAGGGCCTCATCAACCTTCTCGACGAGCCCAAGGCCACGGCCAAGAAGGTCAAGAGCGCCGTCACCGACACGGACACGGTGATCCGCTACGACGCCGAGAACAAGCCGGGCGTCAGCAACCTCCTGACGATCTACTCGACCCTCACCGGCGAGAGCATCGGAGAGCTGGAGGAGAAGTACACCGGCAAGATGTACGGCGCGCTCAAGACGGACCTCGCCGAGGTCATGATCGACTTCGTGACGCCGTTCCGGGAGCGCACCCAGCAGTACCTGGACGACCCCGAGACGCTCGACTCGATCCTCGCCAAGGGCGCCGAGAAGGCCCGCGCGGTCGCCGCGGAGACCCTCGCCGAGGCGTACGACAAGGTCGGCTTCCTGCCCGCCAAGCACTGAACCGGCCCCCCGCGCACAGCCGTACCACCGAACAGCGCTGTACATCACTCCGGTTGCGCCTGCCCGTAACCCGGCCGTGGCCTTACAGTCGATAACCGGGTGGTCGTATCAGCGGCCACACTGACACGACAGGAGACGACGTGGGGACCGTAACGATCGGCGTTTCGATCGCGGTCCCGGAGCCTTACGGCAGCGAGCTCCAGCAGCTGCGCGCGGGCTTCGGCGACGCCGCTGCTCACGGCATCCCCACGCATGTCACCCTGCTGCCGCCGACGGAGGTCGACGAGGCCTCCCTGCCGGCGGTCGAGGCGCACCTGGCTGAGGTCGCCGCGGCCGGCCGCGCGTTCCCCATGCGGCTGTCCGGCACGGGTACCTTCCGGCCCCTGTCGCCGGTGGTGTACGTCCGCGTCGTCGCGGGCGCGGAGGCCTGCACGCAACTCCAGCAGCAGGTCCGCGACCCCGCCGGGCCGGCCGCACGCGAACTGCAGTTCCCGTACCACCCGCACGTCACCGTGGCGCACGGCATCGACGAGGCGGCCATGGACCGCGCCTTCGAGGAGCTCGCCGGGTACGAGGCCGAGTGGCCCTGCACCGGCTTCGCCCTCTACGAGCAGGGTGCCGACGGCGTATGGCGCAAGCTCCGCGAGTTCCCCTTCGGCGGCTCGGTGGTCCCCCCGCAGGCCGGACGGGCGGAACGCGGCTCGGTCCCCACCCGCTGAGCCCCCGGCCGGTCGAGCCGACAGCCGCCGGAACACCGCGCCGTTCAGACCGACAGCTGCCGCAGCACCTCACCGGTCAGACCGACAACCAGAACACCTCGCCGGCTCACACCGGCAGCCGCCGGAATACCCCGTCGGCTCACACCGGCAGCCACCGGAATACCTCGTCGGCTCACACCGGCAGCCGCCGGAATACCTCGTCGGCTCACACCGGCAGCCACCGGAATACCTCGTCGGCTCACACCGGCAGCCACCGGAATACCCCGTCGGCTCACACCGGCAGCCACCGGAATACATCGCCGGTCATATCGGCAGCCGCGGAGGCCCTCCGCCATTCACACCGGCAGCCGCGGAGGCCTCCCGCCTCTCACACCGTCAGCCGCGGCGGCCCCCGCCGCTCAGACCGGCAGGCGTCGGAACACCCCGCGTGGCAGGTGCCGCAGGGCCGCCATCACCACGCGCAGCGTCCCCGGTACCCACACCGTCTCCGTGCGGCGCCGCAGCCCCAGCTCCACGGCCGTCGCGACCGCCTCCGGCGTGGTCGCCAGCGGCGCCTCGGGCAGCCCGGCGGTCATCCGCGTCCGCACGAATCCGGGGCGTACGACCATGACGTGCACCCCCGTGCCGTGCAGCGCGTCCCCCAGACCCTGCGCGAAGGCGTCGAGGCCGGCCTTGCTGGAGCCGTAGATGAAGTTCGCCCGGCGGGCCCGCTCGCCCGCCACGGACGACATCACGACCAGCGAGCCGTGCCCCTGGGACTGCAGCGAGCGGGCGCACACCAGGCCCGCGGAGACCGCGCCGGTGTAGTTGGTCTGCGCGACCCGCACCGCCGCCTCCGGTTCCCGCTCGTCACGGGCCTGGTCGCCCAGCAGCCCGAAGGCGAGCAGCACCATGTCGACGTCGCCCTCGGCGAAGACCTTGCCGAGCACGGCCTCGTGGGAGGCCGGGTCGAGCGCGTCGAAGGCCACGGTGTGCACGTCGGCCCCGAGCCCGCGCAGCTGGCCGGCGGCCTCCTCCAGGGCGGGGGAGGGGCGGCCCGCCAGCCAGACCGTGCGGGTGCGGCGGGCGATCAGCCGGCGGGCGGTCGCCAGCGCGATCTCCGACGTACCGCCGAGGACGAGCAGGGACTGGGGGAGGCCGAAGGCGTCCTTCATGACAGCTCCTAGGGGAGGGCTCAGAGACTGAGACGGCGGGCCAGGTCGGACACGAACACCCCGCTCGGGTCCAGCCGGGCGCGCAGCTCGCGGAAGTCGTCGAGACGCGGGTACATGGCCGCGAGCAGCTCGGGACGCAGCCGGGCGTCCTTCGCGAGGTAGACGCGGCCCCCGGCGGCGGCGACCTCCTCGTCCAGCTCGTCGAGGAACGCGCCGAGGCCGGGCAGGCCCGCCGGGATGTCCAGCGCCAGCGTCCAGCCCGGCACGGGGAAGGACAGCCAGCCCGGGTCGGACTCCCCGAACCGCTTGAGGACGGCCAGGAAGGACGGGCAGCGGCGTTCGGAGATGCGGCGCACGATCCGGCGCAGCGCGTCCTCCCGGCCGTAGCCGACGACGAACTGGTACTGGACGAAGCCGCCGCGGCCGTAGACCCGGTTCCAGTGGGGCACGCCGTCCAAGGGGTGGAAGAAGCCGGAGATCCGCTGGAGCTGGCCGGTCCGGGCGCGCGGGGCCTTGCGGTACCAGAGCTCGTTGAACAGACCCACGGTCGTCCGGTTGAGCAGGCCCTCGGGGAGGATCGCCGGGGTCGCCGGGAGGCGGGGAGTGCGGAAGGCCAGCGGGTCCCGGCGCAGGCGGGCGGGGAGCGCGTCCAGGGGCGCGTGGTCGCCGCGGGTGAGGACCGCGCGCCCGGTGGCGGCGCCCCGGGCCAGCAGGTCGACCCAGGCGACCGAGTAGCGGTAGCGGTGGTCGGTGGCCGCCAGCCGGGCCATCAGGTCGTCGAGGTCCGACGCCCGCTCGGTGTCGACGGACATCAGGGACGTCTCGACCGGCTGGAGCCGGATCGTCGCGGTGAGGATCACGCCGGTCAGACCCATGCCGCCGGCCGTGGCGTCGAACAGCGGCGTGCCGGGGATCACCGTGCGGATCTCACCGTCGGCGGTGAGCAGTTCGAGCGCGAGGACGTGCCGCGCGAAGGAGCCCGAGACGTGGTGGTTCTTGCCGTGGATGTCGGCGCCGATCGCCCCGCCGACGGTGACGTAGCGGGTGCCGGGGGTGACCGGCACGAACCAGCCGAGCGGCAGCAGCACCTCCATCAGCCGGTGAAGGGAGACCCCCGCGTCGCACAGCACGGTGCCGCCGTCGGCGTCGATCGCGTGCACCCGGTCCAGAGCCGTCATGTCGAGCACGGAGCCGCCCGCGTTCTGCGCCGCGTCCCCGTACGCCCGCCCCAGGCCCCGGGGGATCCCGCCGCGCGCCCCGCAGTCCCGGACGGCCGCCGCGGCCTCCTCGTACGTCCGCGGACGGATCAGCCAGGCGGCGGTGGGTGCGGTGCGGCCCCAGCCCGTGACGGTGGTGTGGTCCAGGCCCATGACGTCCGGGTCGGAATCGGTGTCGGCAGACATGTGCGTGACCGTATCGCCCCACTATGACCGATCAGTTCGTGAACATGGCATCCCTCCCCGAAATGGGTGATTAATGGGATGTCGCTCAATATTGCCGGAGTTCAGGCCTGATGGGCGTGAACAGTGAGTCCACATGGACGACCTCGACGACCTGCACGACATGGACCACCGGATCGTTTCGGCGCTCAGGGAGTGCGGCACCGACCCGCGCGTCGCCGGCGCCGCCCGTGCCCTGTCCTGGGCGGGGGAACACGCGGCGCTGTGGCTGGCGGCGGGGCTCGCCGGAGCCACCGTCGACGGCGGACGACGCGGCGCCTGGCTGCGCGGCACGGCCCTCACCGCCGGGGCGCACCTGGTCAGCATGGGGCTGAAACGGGTCGTGCGCCGGCCGCGCCCCGCGCACGTCGAGCCCCTGGTGCGCACCGCCGGCCGGCACTCCTTCCCCAGCTCCCACGCCACCTCCGCCGCGGCCGCCGCCGTCGCCTTCGGCGCCCTGGGTGCCCACGCGGTGCCGCCGCTCGCCGGCCTGGTGTGCGTCTCACGGCTGGTGACCGGCGTCCACTTCCCCACGGACATCGCCGCCGGGGCGGCCCTCGGCGCCCTCACGGCCCGGCTCGGCGCACGCTGGATGCGGGAGGGGGTCCACCATGCCTGAGACGGCCGTCCTGCGGCAGCGCACCCACGAGGAGCGGCCCGCACCACCTCACAAGGGTGGTCTCCTGGCCGGGCTCCTCAGGACCGCGCGCCCGAAGCAGTGGGTCAAGAACGTCCTCGTGGTCGCCGCCCCGACCGCCGCCGGCGAGCTCTTCTCCCGTCACGCCCTGATCCAACTGGCCCTGGTCTTCCTCCTCTTCACGGCGTGCGCCGCCGCCGTCTACCTCGTCAACGACGCCCGCGACGCCGACGCCGACCGCGCCCACCCCGTCAAACGGCACCGCCCGGTCGCCGCCGGGCAGGTCCCCGTACCCGTCGCCTACGCCGTCGGCGGCTGCCTCGGCCTCCTCGCGCCCGCCGCCGCGGCCTGGCTGTGCGGCCCGGCCGTCGCGGCCCTGCTGACCGCCTACCTCGCGATGCAACTGGCCTACTGCATCAGCCTCAAGCACGTCCTCGTCGTCGACCTCGCGGTCGTCACCACCGGCTTCCTGATGCGGGCCATGGTCGGCGGACTCGCCCTCGGCATCCCGCTGTCCCGCTGGTTCCTGATCACCACCGGCTTCGGCGCGCTGTTCATGGTGTCGGCCAAGCGCTACTCGGAAGCCGTCCAGATGGCCGGAAAGGCGGGCGCCACACGGGCGTTGCTCACCGAGTACACCACCGGCTACCTGCGCTTCGTCTGGCAGCTCGCGGCCGGTGTCGCCGTCCTCGGCTACTGCCTGTGGGCCATGGAGGAGGGCGGCGTCCCGCACACCAGCGTGCTGCCCTGGCGCCAACTGTCCATGGTGGCCTTCATCCTGGCGATCCTCAGATATGCCGTCTTCGCCGACCGCGGCACGGCCGGCGAACCCGAGGACGTCGTCCTGCACGACCGCGCCCTCGCCCTCATCGGCGTGGTCTGGATGGCGATGTACGGCCTGGCCGTGGCGAATTGGTGACCACACACGCGCGACGAGGCTCCGCCACCCCCGGCCGCCGGTCGCGCGCGTGGCGAGCCCCCGGCATCCCCGGCCGCCGGTGGCGGGCATGGCGAGCCCCCGGCATCCCCGGCCGCCGGTGGCCGGCGTGGCGAGCCCCCGGCATCCCCGGCCGCCGGTGGCGGGCATGGCGACGCCCCGCCATCCCCGGCCGCGGGTCGCGCGCGTGGCGCGGTCCCGGCACCCCCGGTCGCCGGGAACTGCTCGGCTTCGCCGCCGTCGGGCTCCTCGCCTACGCCGTCGACCTCGCCCTGTTCACCGCGCTGCGCGGCCCCGCCGGACTCGACCCGATCACCGCCAAGTCCCTGTCCTTCCTCGCCGCCTGCACGGTCGCCTACGCGGGCAACGCCCTCGGCACCTACCGCACCGCCCGCACACCCGGCCTGCGGGCGTACGCCGCGTTCTTCGCGGTGAACCTCGCCGGAGCCGCCGTCCAGCTGCTCTGCCTGGCCGTCAGCCACTACGGCCTCGGCCTCACCTCGCAGCGCGCCGACACCGTCTCCGGCACGGTCGTCGGTATGGCGCTGGCCACAGTCCTGCGGTTCTGGGGTACCCGTACATGGGTGTTCCGGGCGGAGGGCAGAGTCGGATCATGGACTGGCTGAAAAGACTCCCGGTGATCGGGCCGTGGGCGGAACGGCTGATGATCACCCACGCGTGGCGGTCGTACGAGCGGCTCGACCGCGTGAAGTGGACGCGGCTGGCCGCCGCGATGACCTTCACCAGTTTCGTCGCGCTGTTCCCGCTGCTGACGGTGTCCGCCACCATCGCCGCCGCCACCCTCAGCACGGAGCAGGAGCACACACTTCAGGACAAGCTCGCCCAGCAGGTCCCCGGCATCTCCGACCAGCTCGACATCGCCGGCCTGGTCGACAACGCCGGCACCATCGGGCTCATCGCGGGCGGCCTGCTGTTCTTCACCGGCGTCAGCTGGGCCGGGTCGATGCGCGAGTGCCTGCGGGCGGTGTGGGAGCTGCCCGACGAGGAGGAGAACCCCGCCGTGCGCTACGGCAAGGACGCGGGCGTCCTCATCGGCCTCGGCGGCGCGCTCCTCGTCACCATCGCCGCGTCCGCCGTCGCCTCCGCGATGGTCGGCTGGATCACCAGGGAAGCCGGCATCGACGAGGGCGGCTGGGGCGGGGTCCTGCTGCACATCGCCGCGTTCCTGATCGCTGTGCTCGCGAACTTCCTGCTGCTGCTCTACGTCCTGACGCTGCTGCCCGGCGTCGAGCCGACGCGCCACCGCCTGTTCGTGGCGGCACTGACCGGCGCGATCGGCTTCGAACTGCTGAAGCTGCTGCTCAGCGGCTATCTGCAGGGCGTGGCGGCGAAGAGCATGTACGGCGCGTTCGGCGTGCCCGTCGCGCTGCTGCTGTGGATCAACTTCACCTCGAAGCTGGTGCTGTTCTGCGCCGCCTGGACGGCGACGCAGAGCAAGGCGGACGAAGTCCCGGAGTTCACGGACGGGGCCGGCGGCGCACCAGATCCGGCAGCGGCCATCGGCGGTTGACCAGGAACGCGGCGCCCGCGAGCAGCACCAGCAGCCCGCCCGTGATGCCGAGCGCGGTCCCTATGCCGCTGGAGCCGTCCGCGGCCGGGGCGCTCGCCGCCGGTTTCGAACCGGTCCCGCCCGTGCCGCTGCCGCCGTCCCCGGAGCCGCCCGCCTCGCCGGAGGGGTTCGCCCCGGGCTTGGCCTGCGCGGCACCCTTGGGCGGCACCAGCTCACCCACCGGCTGCACCTTCCCGGCCGCCTTGAAGCCCCAGTCGAACAGCCGGGCCGTCTCCTTGTAGACCTCGTTGTGCTCGGGCTTCTCCGGGTTCATCACCGTCACCAGCAGCACCTTGCCGCCGCGCTCGGCGACACCGGTGAAGGTGGCGCCGGCGTTGGTGGTGTTGCCGTTCTTGACGCCCGCGATGCCCTGGTAGACGGGCACGTCCGAGTCGCCGGCCAGCAGCCGGTTGGTGTTCTGGATCTCGAAGGACTCGCGGACCTTCTTGCCCTTCTTGCCCTTCTTGGTCTCCCCGGGGAACTTGGCCCGCACCGTCGAGGCGTACTCGCGGAAGTCCTTCTTCTGCATCCCGGACCGGGCGAACAGCGTCAGGTCGTACGCGGAGGAGACCTGCCCCTCGGCGTCGTAGCCGTCCGGGCTGACGACGTGCGTGTCGAGCGCCTGTAGCTCCTCGGCGTGCTCGTTCATCTCCTCGACGGTGTTGTCGACGCCCTTGTTCATGGCGGACAGCACGTGCACGGCGTCGTTCCCGGAGCGCAGGAAGACGCCCAGCCACAGGTCGTGGACCGTGTACGTCTCCTCCTCCTTTATGCCGACCATGCTGGAGCCCGAGCCGATCCCGGCCAGGTCGGCGGGGACGACCTTGTGCCGGGTGTCCCCCGGGAACTTCGGCAGCAGCGTGTCCGCGAACAGCATCTTCAGCGTGCTGGCAGGGGCGAGGCGCCAGTGCGCGTTGTGCGCGGCCAGGACGTCCCCGGACTCGGCGTCGGCGACGATCCAGGAGCGGGCGGTCACGTCCTTCGGCAGCACCGGCACGCCGCTCGCCAGGTTCACCTGCGTACCGGGCCTGCCGAGCCGGGCACCGCCCACGGTCGACATCGACGCCGGGGGCGTGGCCGAGGGGCTCGCCGACGGGCTGCCCGAGGGCTTCGGGGCGGCGACGGCGGCGGGTGCGGCCAGGGCGAGGGACGACAGGACGGCGGAGGTGACCAGCAGGGATCGCCTGACGGTCTGCTTCGGAGCGGGCACGGTCGGAAACGTACATGCCGTACGGGGGGAAGTCCCGCCCCCGGCTCCACCCCGCGAACGGAACCGGACAGGTCCTGGCGATACTGGGTGCATGAAGCTCAGCCGCCCCGTCTCCTGGTTCCTGCTCGCCTTCGGGGTGTGGAGCTGGGTCATCTGGATCACTTTCGTCAAGAACCTGGTCAAGGACGGCAGCGGGCTCGCCTTCGACGACGGCCGTCCCACGGCCTACTTCTGGGTGCACCTGCTGCTCGCCGTCGTCTCCTTCGTATTGGGGACGGTCATCGGGGCCATCGGGTTGCGTGGTCTGCGCGCACTGCGCCGGACGTCATAGCGGCGATCGGGAGACTCGACACCGTGGTCATCGTTTTCGTACTCGTCGCCGTACTGGTCCTGGCCGTCGTCGTGACGGCCAACTGGTTCATGTGGCGCCGCCTGTTCCGCGACACGACGAGCGGCCCGGGCCTCGTCCGGCGCGCGGGTGCGGTGCTGATCGCCGGTGGCTGGCTGCTGGCGATCGGAGCCCTGGTCGCCGAACGCTCCGGGGCCCCCTTCGGGCTCCAGCAGACCCTCGCCTGGCCGGGCTTCCTGTGGCTGGCCCTGTCGATGTACCTGCTGCTGGCGGTGGTGGCCGGCGAGATCGTCCGGCCGCTCCTGCGCCGGTTCCTGGACCACCGGGCGAGACGGACGGACCAGGTCCCGAGCGAGGGTTCACAGGGGAACGACGTCGGCACCGGCGCGACCCGCGAGACCGCGACCGCCTCGCGGACGGGCGGCACGGGCGGGGCGACCGGTCCCGCGACGGCCCACGCGACCGCCACCCACCCGCCGAACGGCCCCGGCGCGGACACGCCACCCGAGGGCTCCGCGGAGCCCCGCACCACCCTCGGCCCCGGTGCGGACACGCCCCCCGAGGGCGCTCCGGAACCCCCTGCCACCCCGGACCCGACCGGCACCGCCACCCCCGTCGGCCCCTCCCGCCGTCTGTTCGTCTCCCGGATCGTCGCCGGGGCCGCGGCGGCAGCCGCCGTCGGGACCGTGGGGTACGGGACGTACGATGTGCTGCGCGGGCCGAAGGTCAAGCGGGTCACCGTGCCGCTGGCCAAGCTGCCGCGCGCCGCGCACGGGTACCGGATCGCCGTCGTCAGCGACGTGCACCTCGGCCCGGTCCTGGGACGTGGCTTCGCGCAGAAGGTCGTCGACACGATCAACGGCACCCAGCCCGACCTGATCGCGGTCGTCGGCGACCTGGTCGACGGCAGCGTGAAGGACCTCGGTCCCGCGGCGGCCCCACTCGCCCGGCTGAGGGCGCGTCACGGGTCCTACTTCGTCACCGGCAACCACGAGTACTTCTCCGGCGCCGAGCAGTGGGTGGAGGAGGTCCGCCGCCTGGGCATCGACCCCCTGGAGAACGCCCGCCGGGAGATGCCGTACTTCGACCTGGCCGGGGTTAACGACGTCGCGGGCGAGAACGAGGGACAGGGCCCCGACTTCGTGAAGGCGCTCGGCGACCGGGACACCGCACGCGCGTGCGTGCTGCTCGCCCACCAGCCCGTCCAGATCCACGAGGCCGTCGAGCACGGCGTCGACCTCCAGCTCTCCGGTCACACCCACGGCGGCCAGCTCTGGCCCGGCAACCTCATCGCCTCCGGCGCCAACCCCACCCTCGCGGGACTGGACCGCTACGGCGACACCCAGCTCTACGTCTCCCGCGGCGCCGGCGCCTGGGGCCCGCCCACCCGCGTCGGCGCACCCTCGGACATCACCGTCATCGAGCTCGCATCGAAACAGGCCTGACCGCCGCAACCCGGTGAGAACGCCGTGAAACCGGACCGAACGGCCCATTAGTCAGTGCTTTCGGAGGTCGGCGGCGGGCAGTACCCGTCGGACGGCACGGGCGTGTTCCGTCTGCGGAGCCTCACCGCGCTCTGAGGGCCCGCCCCCTCAGGACTCGGTGCGCCGCCGGGCCGCCGGATCGGGGATGGCGTTCGTCATCCCCGGCAGGAACTCCGTGAACAGCTCGTGCACCTCGCGCACGAGCGGCCGCAGCACCCGGAAGCGGGCCAGGGCGACACCCCGCGCGGTGAGCCGGGCACCGCGCTCGGCCAGCCGGTAGCTGCGCTCGCGCCCCTCGGTGCGGTCGAAGATCCAGTACAGGACGAGCCCCATCTGGGACAGCCACATCAACTCGGGCAGGATGTCCCGCAGCTCCTCGGGGACCTTGGTCTTCGTGGCCCCGGCGAGCACCTCCCGGTGGACGCTGATGGCCTCCTCCCGCGCGTGCTCCGACTCGGGGGAGAACGGGCTGAGCGGGCTGTCCGGGTCGGCGGCGTTCTTGAAGAACTGCACCGCGAACTCGTGGTACGGCGCGGCGATGTCGAGCCAGGCCCGCAGCACCCCCGCGAGGCGGGGCTCCAGGTCGCGCTCCCGGTCCAGGATCTCCCGGACCGCCACCTGGTGCTCGGCGGCGATCCGGTCGTAGAAGCCCTGGATCAGGTGCTCCTTGCCCGCGAAGTAGTAGTACGCGTTGCCGACGGAGACCCCGGCCTCCTTGGCGATGGCCCGCATCGTGGTCTTGTCGTAGCCGCGCTCCTGGAACAGCCTCATGGCCGTCTCCAGGATCAGGGCGCGGGTCTGCTCGGACTTGGTGGGGAGGGCGCCGTCGTCGGGGCCGTCGTTCTTCGCGGACACGGGAAGAGAGCCTAACGTCAGCGCGGGTCCGGCCACCGCGGGGCGCAGGTGCCGTCGGCGCAGCCCGGCGCGGTGTAGCTCCAGCCACCGTCCGGGTCGTACGACCAGCCGTCCGCCCGCCGGTAGACCCGGCCGCCCCACTGCGCCCCGCCGCGCTGTCCCCGGTGCCACTGCGCGCCACGCCACTTGGCGGCGGCGAGCACCGCGCCCTTGGCGAGCCGGGCGCCGGCCGGGGTGCTCAGCCGGTGGGCGAGCGGCCGGTGCTCGCGCAGCGCCCACAGGGTGACCACCCAGGCGGCGGGGCCCCGGTAGACCTGCCCGGCGTCGCCGACGACGGTGATCTCGTCGAGGGTGGCGCCGTGGTCGAGGCCGGGGAAGCGCCGCCTGGCCTCCTCGGAGGCGGCCGGGACCAGCTCCAGCGGCACCAGCTTCGGCTGCCGCAGGAGCCAGTCGCGCAGGAACGCACACAGGGAGCACTCGGCGTCGTAGAGGACGGTGAGCCGGCGGACCGGGGTGGCCGCGTGTGTGCCGGTGGCGCGCGTTCCGGTCGTGCTGGTGCTGGTGCTGGTGCTGGTGCCGGTGGCGTTCACGTGGGTCTCCGCTCAGGCCTGCGGCTGCGGGGCGACCCAGCCCTGCGGCGGCACCGGCGGCACCTGCTCCCGTTCCATGGCGCCCCGGCGCCGGATCCGGTTGAGCACGTAGACGTTGGCGAGGTGCATCACGCCGAGGACCAGCAGCACCACGCCGAGCTTCGTCGACAGGGCCTCGAAGATGCCGCGTGCGTCGGTGATGGTCCCGTCGCCACTCAGGTACAGCGCGACGAACCCGAGGTTGACGAGGTAGAAGCCGACCACCAGGAGGTGGTTGACGGCGTCGGCGAGCTTCTCGTTGCCGTGCAGCACGTCGGCGAGGAAGACCTTGCCGTTCCGGCTGAGCGTGCGGGCCACCCAGACGGTCAGGCCGATGCTGACCAGCAGGTAGATGACGTAGGCGATGACCGTGCGGTCCATTGCCCCACCCTTCTTGAACACGTTCAAAACGCTGTCGGGGATGACTCTAGACCTACTTTTGAACATGTTCAACACAAGGGCTCGGTGGGATTGTCAGTGGTGCCTCGTACTGTCGTCCGCATGGGAATCGTGACGTTCGTCGACGAGACGACGGCGGGGGAGCGACGGACGGCCTGGGGGCTGGAGATCGCCGAAGAACGGCTGACCGTACGGGAACTGATCCGGCGCCGGGTGTTCCAGGAGGTCGCCGAGTACAACGCCCGTACGCCGGAGGTCTTCCAGGGACTCGTGCAGCCCGAGGACACCGAGCGCGTGCTCAACGGCTACGCGGTGCGCACGCCCCGCCGGATCGACCCCGAGAGGCAGACGGCCCTGGCCGAGCGGGCCTTCGCGGGGAACGGCTTCCTGGTGCTGGTGGGGGACCGTCAGGTCACCGACCCGGACGAGGAGATCGACCTCGCCCTCGGCACCGAGGTCACGTTCCTGAAGCTCGTCCCCTGGTAGGTGGCTGATGAGCTCCTTCCGCACGCCCCGGTCGCACGCGGACCGGCTGCGCGACAGGATCGCCGACGGCGACATCGGCGGGGTCGCCGACGAGGCGCTGCGCGTCATGGACTCCAGCCGGGGCGCCTGGGGCGCGGGCTGGGAGAGGGTGCTGGACCAGCTCCGGTCCCTGCCGGCCGAGCACCGCCGCGCGCTGCTGCACGCCTTGGCCGACCGTTTCCACCAGGCCGGTGACGACACCGAGGCCCGCTGCCGCCATCTCGCCCTGGGCGCCCTGGTCGCCGAGGGCCTCGACGGCGCGGAGCGGCTCGCCGACGATCCGCTGGCCGCCGAGCGCCGCAAGGCCCTGGACGACCTCGCCCGCCAACACTCCTTCTGGTACGCGGCCCGCTTCGAGGTCCTGTGCCGGGCCGAACTGGCCGCCGGCCGCCCCCTCCCGGCCCCCGTCGTGGCCGTCGTCCGCCGCGCGGCCCTGGACGCCTACCGCGCGGCCGACCTCGTCGCGCTGGCCCGGCAGCTCACCGACCCCGTCCTCAACGTCGGCGAGGCCTGGGCGGAACAGGCCCTGAGCGACGCCACCGGCCCCGACTGGCAGGCCCTGCTGGCCCACGCCCTCACCGCCACCGCCTCCAGGCCCACGGCCAAGTGGGACAAGGGGGCCCGTGCCCTCCTGGACGCCCTCGGCACCGACCGCGTCCGCGAGACGGTCCTGTCCTGGCTCGCCCTCGTCGGCCGCCCGCGCACCCTCCCGCTGGAACGCCGGGCGTGGGAGCCGGACGTCGACAACGCCTACGACCCGTACAACGCGACGGCCCTGCGCGGCCTGGCCTGGCTCCTCTCCCTGCTGCCGCCCCACCCCGGCACGGCCCGGGCCCTGGGCGCCCTGGTCGAGACGTCACTGAAGAAGGTCGCGGGCCTCGGCCCGCGCAACCCCAAGGTCGCCAACGCCGGCGTCGTCGCGCTGGCCCGCATCGACTCCGAAGCGGCCCTCGCCGAACTCGCCCGGCTGGCCACCCGGGTGACGTACAAGAACACCGCCAAGCTCCTCGACACCGCCCTGGAGGCGCGCGCCACCGCCCTCGGCCTCGCCCGCGAGGAGATCGAGGAACTGGCGGTACCGGCGTACGGCCTGACGGACGTCGGCCACGCCGAACACCGCCTGGGCGAGACGACGGCACTCCTCGAAGTCCGCGGCCCGCGCGCCGTGCTGAGCTGGCGCAACGCCGCGGGCAAGCCGGTCAGGACGGTGCCGGTGGCCGTGAAGCGCGACCACCCGGACGAACTGAAGGACCTCAAGACGGCGGTCAAGGACATCGACAAAATGCTCTCGGCGCAGACCGAGCGCCTGGACCGCCAGTTCCTGGCCCGCCGCAGCTGGCCGTACGCCGTGTGGCGCGAGCGGTACCTCGACCACCCGTTGGTCGGCACCCTGGCCCGCCGCCTGCTGTGGACGATCGACGGCACGACGGCCGGCTACGCGGACGGTGAGCTGCGCACGCTGGCCGACGAACCCCTGACGGGGGGCGACCGGGTCGAACTGTGGCACCCGGTCGGCCACGAACCCGCGCAGATCGTCGCCTGGCGCGACTGGCTGGAGCGGCACGGCGTCACCCAGCCGTTCAAGCAGGCCCACCGCGAGGTCTACCTGCTCACGGACGCCGAGCGGGCCACCCGCACGTACTCCAACCGCTTCGCGGCCCACATCGTGCGCCAGCACCAGTTCCACTCCCTGGCCGCGCTGCGCGGCTGGCACAACAAGCTGCGCCTGTGCGTCGACGACTCGGCTCCGCCCGCGACCCGTGAGCTGCCCCGATGGGGCCTGCGCGCCGAGTACTGGATCGAGGGCGACGGCGAGGAGTACGGCGTCGACACCACCGACTCCGGCAGCTATCTGCGCCTGCGCACCGACCAGGTCCGCTTCTACCCGCTCGACGCCCCGCAGAACTCGGCACACTGCTACGGCGGCGCGTACACCATGTGGCTCGCCCCCGGCCAGGACCCCGTCGCCCCGGTGCCGCTGGAGGACATCCCGCCCCTGGTCCTCTCCGAAGTCCTGCGCGACGTGGACCTGTTCGTCGGCGTGGCCAGCGTCGGCAACGACCCGACCTGGCAGGACGGCGGCCCCGGCGGCCGCTTCCAGGAGTACTGGACGTCGTACGGCTTCGGCGAGCTGAACGCGAGCGCCGAGACCCGCAGGCTCCTGCTGGAGCGCCTGGTCCCGCGCCTGGCGATAGCCGAGCGCTGCACGCTGGAGGGCCGCTTCCTCCACGTCAAGGGCGACCGCCACACGTACAAGATCCACCTGGGCTCGGGCAACATCCTCCGCACCCCGAACGACCAGTACGTCTGCATCGTCCCGAAGTCCACCCCGACGACCCCGGCAACGGGCTACCTCCCCTACGAGGGCGACCGCATGCTGGCGGTCATCCTCAGCAAGGCGATGCTGCTGGCGGCGGACACGAAGATCACAGACCCTTCGATCCTGAGCCAGTTGTGAGACTCAGTCGCTCGTCCTCGCCTGCCCGGCCTTGAGGATCTCGGCCACGTCGAGGGTCACCTTCGCGCCGATGGAGTCGGGGAGGGTGACGAGCTCGCCGGGGGCGTGCGGGCGGTGGTTCTCGTAGCCGCTTCCCGCCGGGTCGGTCAGGACGTGGAGGCGTTGGTGCTTGCGGTCCACGATGACGTAGACCGGGACTTTCGCCTCGGCGTAGGCGGCCACCTTCGTCTTCAGGTCGTTCTTCCAATTGCTGGAGGTGACCTCCAGCACCATGCGGAAGCACACCGCTTCGTAGGCGTTGTTCTCGACGTGATGGTCCTCGAAGTCGGCGTCCACGATCGCAAGATCGGGGATGGCGTAGTCCTCCGCCTCCATGGGCAGCCAAAGACCGACGCCCTGAAGGACCTCGGTTTCGCCTCCATCCAGGTCGGCTGCCATGAAGGGACGCATGAGCTTGGTCAGCGCGCGAGCATGGGCGCCGTCAGGGGACGGGGTCACGAGGAGATGGCCTCCGATGATCTCGACGCGGTAGCCCGGATGGCGCTCCATGATCTCGTCGGCGATGGTCGTCAGGGTGACCGGCTCTTCGTCGTGGAAGGGCTGCTCGACGGAAGCTGCGGACATCAGGTGCCTCCTGGGAACTGGTGTCGAGAGCATCATCGTAGGCCGGGCCCGGCCCACGGGTCCGTTCCAAGCGTGTTCACCCGATGGTGTGGCATATGCCAGAGGGCCCCGTCTCCAGCGGAAACGGGGCCCTCCTCAGCAACCTGCGAGGCTCAGTAGCGGCGCGTGATCAGCGCACGCTTCACCTCGGCGATCGCCTTCGTGACCTCGATACCGCGCGGGCACGCGTCCGTGCAGTTGAAGGTCGTGCGGCAGCGCCACACACCGTCGCGGTCGTTGAGGATCTCCAGGCGCTGCTCGCCCGCCTCGTCACGCGAGTCGAAGATGAAGCGGTGCGCGTTGACGATGGCGGCCGGACCGAAGTACTGGCCGTCGTTCCAGAAGACCGGGCACGAGGTGGTGCAGGCCGCGCAGAGGATGCACTTCGTCGTGTCGTCGAAGCGCTCACGGTCCTCGGCCGTCTGGAAACGCTCACGCGTCGGCTCGTTCGTGTCCTTCGTGATGAGGAAGGGCATGACGTCGCGGTACGCCTGGAAGAACGGCTCCATGTCGACCACGAGGTCCTTCAGCACCGTGAGGCCCTTGATGGGCTCCACCGTGATCGGCTTCTCGGGGTTGATGTCCTTGATCAGCGTCTTGCAGGCAAGACGGTTCTTGCCGTTGATCCGCATCGCGTCCGAGCCGCAGATGCCGTGCGCGCAGGAGCGGCGGAACGTGAGGGTGCCGTCGAGGTCCCACTTGATCTTGTGGAGACCGTCGAGGACACGCTCCTTGGGGTCGATCTCCAGCTGGAAGTCTTCCCAGACGGCCTCGGCCGCGACCTCCGGGTTGAACCGGCGGATGCGGAAGGTGACCGTGATGTAGGGGGAGTCGGCGAAACCGGGCTCGGGCTTGCCGGCCGCGTCTTCCTTGTCCAGAACGGGGGTAGCCATCAGTACTTACGCTCCATCGGCTGGTAGCGGGTCTGGACGACCGGCTTGTAGTCGAGACGGACGGTTTCGGAGCCGTCGGCGCCGACCTCGCGGTACGCCATGGTGTGCCGCATGAAGTTGACGTCGTCGCGGTTCGGGTAGTCCTCGCGGTAGTGACCGCCGCGGGACTCCTTGCGGGCGAGCGCGGAGACCGCCATGACCTCGGCGAGGTCGAGCAGGTTGCCCAGCTCGATGGCCTCCAGCAGGTCCGTGTTGAACCGCTTGCCCTTGTCCTGGATCGAGACGTTCTTGTAGCGCTCGCGCAGCTCCGCGATCTTCTCGACCGCCGTCTTGATGGTCTGCTCGGTGCGGAACACCATGACGTTGGCGTCCATGGTCTCCTGCAGCTCGCGCCGCAGCTCCGCCACCCGCTCGTTGCCGGTGGCGTCGCGCAGCCGCTCCACCTGCTCGATCACGAGCTCCGCCGGGTTCTCCGGCAGCTCGACGAACTCCGCCTTCTGCGCGTACTCCGCGGCGGCGATGCCCGCGCGCTTGCCGAAGACGTTGATGTCCAGCAGCGAGTTCGTGCCGAGACGGTTGGCGCCGTGCACGGAGACGCAGGCGACCTCACCCGCGGCGTACAGGCCGGGAACGACCGTGGTGTTGTCCGCCAGGACCTCACCCTCGACGTTCGTCGGGATGCCGCCCATGGCGTAGTGGGCCGTCGGCTGGATCGGGATCGGGTCCGTGTAGGGCTCGATGCCGAGGTAGGTGCGCGCGAACTCCGTGATGTCCGGGAGCTTGGCGTCCAGCTGCTCCGGCGGGAGGTGCGTGAGGTCGAGGTAGACGTGGTCGCCCTCGGGACCGCAGCCGCGGCCCTCACGGATCTCCGTGTAGATGGAGCGGGACACGACGTCACGGGACGCGAGGTCCTTCATGACCGGCGCGTACTTCTCCATGAAGCGCTCGCCGTCCTTGTTGCGGAGGATGCCGCCCTCACCGCGGGCGCCCTCCGTCAGCAGGATGCCCATGCGCCAGATGCCGGTCGGGTGGAACTGGAAGAACTCCATGTCCTCCAGCGGCAGCCCGCGGCGGTAGACGGCCGCCTGGCCGTCACCGGTGAGCGTGTGGGCGTTGGACGTCACCTTGAAGAACTTGCCGCAGCCGCCGGACGCGTAGACCACGGACTTCGCCTGGAAGACGTGGATCTCGCCGGTCGCCAGCTCGTAGGCGACGACACCGGCCGACTTCTTGACGCCGTCGACCTCGGTGATCAGCTGGTCCAGGACGTAGAACTCGTTGAAGAACTCCACGCCCTCCTTGACGCAGTTCTGGTACAGCGTCTGGAGGATCATGTGGCCGGTGCGGTCGGCCGCGTAGCAGGAGCGGCGGACCGGGGCCTCGCCGTGGTTCCGGCTGTGACCGCCGAAGCGGCGCTGGTCGATCGTGCCGTTGGGCGTCCGGTTGAACGGCAGGCCCATCTTCTCCAGGTCGAGGACCGAGTCGATGGCCTCCTTCGCCAGGATCTCGGCGGCGTCCTGGTCGACCAGGTAGTCACCGCCCTTGACCGTGTCGAAGGTGTGCCACTCCCAGTTGTCCTCCTCCACGTTGGCGAGCGCGGCGGCCATGCCGCCCTGCGCGGCGCCCGTGTGGGAGCGGGTGGGGTACAGCTTGGTCAGCACGGCGGTGCGGCTGCGCTTCGTGGACTCGATGGCCGCGCGCATGCCCGCGCCACCGGCGCCGACGATGACGGTGTCGTACTTGTGGATCTTCATGATTCTCGCAGCCCCGTGCCTAGCGGATGTTCGGGTCGAAGGTGAAGATCACCAGCGTGCCCAGCAGGATGGTGAACACCGTGGCGGTGTAGAGCAGGCCCTTGAGCCACAGCCGGGTGTTCGCGCGCTCCGCGTAGTCGTTGATGACCGTGCGCAGGCCGTTGGCGCCGTGCAGCATGGCGAGCCACAGCATCAGCAGGTCCCAGACCTGCCAGAACGGGGACGCCCAGCGGCCGGCCACGAAGGCGAAGCCGATCTTGGAGACGCCGCCGTCCAGCACGAGCTGGATCAGCAGGTGGCCGAGGACGAGGACGACCAGCACGACGCCGGACAGACGCATGAAGAGCCAGGCGGCCAGCTCGAAGTTGCCCCGGGTGCTCTTCGGGGTCTTCTTGGTGCGCTGGCGCGGGGCCTCGATGAGCGGCGCCGGGTTGTCGACGGTGTAGACGGCGCCGCCCTCGACGGGGCCGACGCCGGCGGCGGACTTCTCAGTCGTGGACATTGGCGTCAGCTCCCGAAGAGTTCACGAGCGGCGTGGCCGAGAACGGGGTAGATCGCCCCGAGCATCAGCACGACCCAGAGGGCTACGACGGTCCAGAGCATCTGCTTCTGGTACCGGGCGCCCTTGATCCAGAAGTCGACGGCGATGACGCGCAGGCCGTTGAGCGCGTGGAAGAGGATGGCGGCGACGAGGCCGTACTCCAGCAGCGCGACGATCGGCGTCTTGTACGTGGCCACGACGTTGTCGTAGGCCTCAGGGGACACGCGGACGAGGGCGGTGTCCAGCACATGAACGAACAGGAAGAAGAAGATGAGGACGCCGGTGACTCGGTGAGCCACCCAGGACCACATTCCTTCCCGGCCGCGGTACAGCGTTCCAGCCGGCACGGAAGTTTCCTCCGGGAGCGGGGATTGGGGCCGCGCCGGCTTGGTGTGTCGGTCGGGCCCGGCCGGGTACGGTCCACCGGCCCCCAGCATCGTAGCGAGGCGCTGCCGCTGGGCTGAGCCGGGGTCCCGGGGTGTGATCAAACTGGCACGCAAAGGGGTACTGGTGGGCTAGTGCGGCCAGGGAGGCGAGGGGTGCCTCCGGGGCTGCCGGGTGCGGGCCGTCAGTGGTTGATCGCGCCCGCGCGGCGCCAGCCGCTTGTCGATTGGGGTCCCGCGCCCCTGAGGGCGTGCAGCAGCCGTTCCCTCGCGAGCCGCCGGAGTTCGTCCGCCGCGACCACGCGCTCCTCTTCGGGATCGTTCGTCAATCGTGACCGGACGGCCTCCAGGAGCCGGTCCAGGGCCTCGGAGGGGGACACGCCGTCCAGGCAGATGACGAACACGTGTCCGAAGCGGGCCTCGTAGGCGGCGTGCGCCGCGCTCAGGGCGGTGTGGGCGGCGGAGTACATGTCGGGCGGGAGCGTGGGAAGCGGCTCGGCCGCCAGTGCTTCGGTGAGGTCGGGCCAGCCGAGGTCGTAGGCCGCCTCGTCCGCCGCGGCCAGCAGGGAGTCCAGGTCCGGGTAGGGACGGTGCTCCGCGACGCGCCGGGCCCAGCGGAGGCTGCGCAGGCAGGAGAGGAGGACCTGCTCCAGGTCCTCCTCGGAGGCGGCGTTGAGGTGCTCCACCGGTATGGCGCGTCGACCGGGGAGATCGGGGAGACGGTGCGCGGGCAGCGTGGGTCCTCGTGGGCGTCACGTGTATCAGCAGGGCAAGTCGTGAGAGATGTGACGCCACGCTATCGAGTACGACCATGACGTGTCCGAGGGATGCCTGAATTTCACTCGGGAGGGAGGGTTTCGACGCGCGTGGTGGACGCGCGCCATGCGGCCCCGGGTCTTAGGTTGGCTGGGTGAGTCAGCACAGGCGCCGGACTTCGGCGAAGCAGGGGAAACAGCGGCAGGTGCTGGTCGTGGCGATGGCGGTAGCCCTGGTCGTCGTCGCGGCCGGGGTGAGTCTCGGGCTCTGGGCGGCCTCGGGCGGCGACGACGGGTCCACCGGCTCGGAGGCCAGATCCTCGCAGGGGGCCAGCGCGGCGGCGCCCCCGGACGGGGCGCCGGAAGCGGCCCCCACCCCCAGCCCGACCCGCTCCTACCCCCTGTCCGAGGCGCCCCGCACCATCCCCGCCGTGCGCGACCACGAGCCGGCGCGCGGCCCGGGCTGGCAGCCCGAGAAGGGCAGCCGGGTGGTCGTGGACGACCCCGCGCTGGCCGACGAGGGGAAGCTGGTCGCCGACGAGCTCGGGATGACGTACGCGGGCGAGAAGGGCGACAAGAAGGCCGGGGACCTGCGGCTGACACTGAACGGCGACAAGGGGGCGAACCCCGAGTCGTACGTGATGACCGTGCGCGACGGGCGGGTGGAGATCGACGGGCCCACCGACGCGGGGGTCTTCTACGGCACCCGCACGCTCAAGCAGGAGACCCACGACGGCGGCACGGCCCCCGAGGGCGTCGTGAAGGACGAGCCGGCCAAGCCGCAGCGCGGGTTCATGCTGGACATCGCCCGGAAGTACTTCACGGCCGACTGGATCGAGGACCGCGTCCGGGAGCTGGGCGACCTGAAGTTCAACCAGCTGGGGCTGCACTTCTCCGACGACCAGGGATTCCGGATCGAGTCCGACACGCAACCGGAGATCGTGTCCCAGCCGCATCTGACCAAGGCGCAGGTACGGAAGATCATCGACCTCGCGGAGAGCCGGCACATCACCGTCGTGCCCGAGATCGACTCGCCCGGGCACCTGGGCGCGGTCCTGCGTGCCCACCCCGACCTGCAGCTGCGCACCGCGCAGGGCTCGGCGGTGCAGGGCGCCATCGACATCTCCAAACCCGAGAGCGCCGAGATCGTCGACGAGCTGCTGAACGAGTACGCGGACCTCTTCCCCGGCAAGCCCTGGCACCTCGGGGCCGACGAGTACCAGGCGCTGGTCCGCTCCGACCCGGAGGCGTCGTTCCCGCAGCTGGCCGCGGCCGCGCAGGAGAAATACGGCTCCGGCGCCACGGTCGCCGACCTCACCACCGGATGGCTGAACGACCGGGCCGCCACCGTCCGCAAGCACGACCGCACCCCGCGCGCGTGGAACGACGGCTTCTTCCGCGGCACGTCCGTCGAGCCCGACAAGGACATCCAGGTCGCCTACTGGACCGGCAAGGAGATCGGCGCCCGGGAGCCCCTGGAGTACCTCCAGGCCGGCCGCAACGTGATCAACTACAACGACGAGTTCCTGTACTACGTGCTCGGCGAGCCGCAGACCTTCGTCTACCCGACGGGGCAGCGGATCTACGAGCAGTGGACGCCACGGGTGCTGCGCGGCACCGCGGCCGTGCCGGCGCGTTACGACGGCCAGATCCTCGGCGGGAACCTCGCCGTCTGGTGCGACCTGGCGAACTCCCAGACGCAGGGCCAGGTCGCGGCCGGGGTCCGGATGCCGCTGCGGGCGACCGTCCAGAAGCTGTGGGACCCGGGCGAGCCCGAGCTGACCTGGGCGCAGTTCCGGGCGCTGGCGGACAGGCTCGGCTGACCGGCACGAATTGGGCCATACGCCTGCGAACTCCCGTACGACTGTGGTGGTCTTCTCGCGAGCAGCATCGAATATGCCGGGGGGAACCGGGACATGGGCTACTGGGGATATTTCGTCGTGGGCCGCGGGGAGCGTCCGCTGCCGGAGCTGGACGCGCTGGCGGGGGCCGGGGACGCCGTCACGCAGCGCGCCTCGGCGCCGGGCGGATGGCAGGTGTGGGAGTTCCCGAGCAGCGAGGGCGACATCGGGAACATGAACGCCCTCGCCCGGGAGACCGGGGCACCCGCGCTCTTCGGGTACGTCATGAACAGCGCGTGCGTGGTGCTGGAGGCCGCGGCCCCGGAGAGCGGGGCGTGGACGACCTGCCTCGCGCGCTCCGCGATGGCCGGGTACCTGGGGTCGGGCCGGGAGGGGCTCGCGCTGGAGGACTACTTCCTGGAGCCCGGTGACGCCGCCGAGCGGGCGGTGCGCTGGGCCGCGGAGGCCGGGCGCGAGGTGAACGCCGACGCGCTGGTGGACGTACTGACTTCAGACCCTGATCCCCTGGCCGAAAACCTCTTGTTCCGCTTCCTCGACAGGCTGGGTGTGGTGCCCCTGTGACACTCCGGGGCCGTCGCACGCAGTAAGGGGAGGTGCGGGTTCCGTGAGGGGTGACGGCTGGCAGCGGCCTGGCCGGGCCTCGGAGAAGGCCCGCGGAGGGAGACGTGGATGAGCCTGGTGGAGTTGATCGCACAGGCCGACGAGCGCGGGCTGGCCGCGAGCGGGCTGGCTTGTTTGGATCGGTGCGTGCCCCTGCTGGGCGGCGACGACGAGATCCTCAGGCCGGTGTGGGCGAGTCTCAGCGACGGCGCCGGTGCCGAGGAGTGGGGCGAGCGGCTGGAGCAGGCGCGCGGCAAGCTGGACGCGGCCGGCGCCGGGGACGAGGCGGCCGCGCTCGCCCACCGGATGCTCGAGGCCGCCCCCGCCGAGCGGTCCGCCGCCGCGGTCCGGGTGTGGGCCGACGCCTGCTCCGTGGCCTCCCTCCAGATCCACCGGCTCCTCGACACCGCCGAGGACGACGCCGCGTCCGTCGACTCCCGCCGCGAAGGGCGCACGGACGGCATGTCGCCCCTCGTCGCCGCCGAACTGCGCCGCCAGGTCACCGTCCTGGAGGTCCTCGCCGGACACGGTCCGGCCGGGCTGCGCCGGGCCCTGGAGGTGTCGGTCGAGGGACGTCGGGTCCTGCGCGCGGTGGTCTCCCGCCGGAGCCGGCAACAAGGCTGACGGAAGCGGCCCCGGGTGCCCTGACCGGCCTAAACCCCGTTCCTGGGAGAGTCCTGTGACTGTCCCTTGGGCGAGGTGGGGTGGTCCTGCGCCGCTTCGAAGAAGTCGCCGGTTCCGGGTGACGAAACGCTTCGCCCCAGCGCTTTCCCGGGTGTGACGACTCAAGCGGAGACCAGGCCATCGGCGGCTGCGAAGCCGCTGCGATGGGCGGCGGACACGGTGGCGACGATGCGCGAGGGAGCCCGGCTGCACCTCGACTACTCGGCGCAGAGCCTGTGGAGCGTCGACCGGATGATCGAGGGGATACGGCGGGAGGGGGCGCCCGACGCCGCCGTGCAGCAGGTGCTGCGCGGCTTCGGCGCGTACGCCGGTGAGGTGATGGCGCGTCAGACCGGCGCCGAGTGGTGGGCGACCGGCGGCGACCACTGGATCCGCACCCCCGACGGGCGCCTGTGGGACCCCCTCGACGAGGCCCGCCGCTGCTACGGCGGCCATGGCTCACTGCGGCTGCTGTGCCGGGACGCGATGAGCACCGCGCCCCGGCGTTAGCGTCACCGCGCCGGGAGGTTCTCTTCGCCCTCGTCGCGGTCCTCTTCCAGGCCCTCGGCCCCGGGCCAGGGCGGCTCGGTGGCGAGTGCGGCCGTCGTGGTGGCGTTCGCGGCCAGGGCGCGGATCGCGGGCAGGTCGTCGTAGAGGTGCTGCCCGGGGCACTCGGTCGGGTAGCCGTCGCGGTGGCCGGAGACACGGTGGAACGTCACCCGCTGGCCCAGCTTGTACTTGCCGTTGTCGGCACCCGAGGTCAGCACGACCGTCCCGGTCGGGTCGATGCCGTAGAGGCCGAGCTTCCACGCGGCGACCTTGGCGACCGACTGGCGCACCGCCGCGTTGGTGGCCGCCGTGGAGTAGTCGCCGAGCACCGAGACGCTGCTGGTGGCGGTGTTGAACCCGTAGGTGTGCGCGCCGAGGACGGGCTTGTCGACGCCGCCCGCACGTCCCTCGAAGACCGTGCCGCACTTGTCGACGAGGAAGTGGTAGCCGATGTCGTTCCAGCCGTTGCTCTGCACGTGGTAGAGGAACACGCCGCGCACGATCGACGCCGACTCGGAGCAGGCGTAACTGTTGGTGCCCGCCGTGTGGTGGACGAACATCGCCTTGGTGTTGCCCGTGTAGGTGGGCGGGTCCTTCACCAGGGACTCGTTGGCCCCCCAGGCGGAGCGCGAGACCATGACGGGACGCTCGGCCGACCGCGGACCGGCGGCCGGGCGGACGACGCTCGGCCCGACGGCCGCGGTGTGCACAGCGGCCGGCCCGGCCTCGGGATCGACCAGTTCGACGCGGAGCCCCTCAGGCAGGCGTGAGCCCGTCACCCGCACCTGGACGCCGTCCGAGGGCCCCGTCCACAGCGGCTGGGTGCTGCCGCGCACGCCGGTCCGGTCGCGGTCGGGGCCGGTCTCGGGCGCACGGCCGTCGGCCTCCAGGGGGCGCCAGGCGGTCCACGCGCCGCTCTCCCGGGAGCGGGTGCGGACCTGGGCGGTGCCGTCCAGGGTCGCGTGCGGGTCGTCCCAGGTGATGCCGATCAGACTGAACGGCTCGGTGGTGCGCGGGGCGAGGGACCTGTCGTGGGGATCGTCGTCCGGCACCCCGAGGGTGTGCACACCGTCCGAGGGGGTGGCCCGGGCGGGCTGGGTGAGGCCGAGGGCACCGAGGGCCAGGGCGGTGGCGACGGCGGTGCGCAGGAGGCGGGATGTCATACGGCGCTCGCCTTTCGTGGGCGGTGGCATCGCCGGCAGAGGTCCCCGGTCCGTCACTTGGCCGAAACGTCCACGGCGCCGGCGTCCCGAGGACGGCGGGCCGGGATGACCCGAACGGTCCTCGTGCCGGGAGGCCCAGCGGGGCCGTCGGCCGGATGCCCCGGACGGTCGTCGGGCCGGAGGACTCGAAGGGCCAGGCCGCGTCGCGCCGAACGGTCGTCAGGGCTGCTCGCCTCGAAGGGACTTCGGACCCCGGCGTCTGACGCGCTGTGACACTTCCGCGCGGACCGGCGCTGATCACCGTGGCAGGGCGCGCAGGCGGCACGGACGAGGACGGTACTTGGGTCAGGGAGCGGCACCCCGGCGCGGGCAGGCGTACGACGGGGAACTGGGTGCGGCCGTCGCGCGGGCCCAGCAGGGCGACGAGGCGGCCTTCGCGGTCGCCTACCGGCTCGTGCAGCCCGGACTGCTCGGCTATCTGCGCGGCCTGGTCGGGGACGACGCGGAGGACGTGGCGTCCGACGCCTGGCTGGAGATCGCCCGGGACCTCGGAAGGTTCCGGGGCGACGGGGCCGGCTTCCGCGGCTGGACGGCGACCATCGCCCGGCACCGGGCGCTGGACCACCTGCGCCGGCAGCGGGTACGGCCCCGTTCGTCCGCGCTGGAGCAGGACGTCCTGGAACTGCCCGGACCGCAGAACACGTACGACCTGGCGCTGGAGGCCATCTCCACCGAGCACGCCCTGGAGCTGGTCCGGGGGCTGCCGCGGGACCAGGCCGAGGCCGTGCTGCTGCGGGTCGTGGTCGGCCTCGACGGCCCGGCTGCCGCACGGGTCCTGGGCAAGCGGCCGGGCGCGGTTCGCACGGCCGCCCACCGGGGCCTGAAGCGCCTCGCCCGGCAGCTGGGCGCGGAGAGTGTGACGGATGAGGCTCCCCGGACGCTGGGTGAGTCGACGTAGCGGAATCGATGGTTTCGCGGAACGGGTCCACAGGGGCGGCGTGGGCCGGGCGCTCTGAACAGGGCGGACCGGCGGGACGTACTGGGGCCCGGCGGACCGGCCCGCGCCGGTTCGCAAGAAGAATCGATCGGATCGAGCAGGGACGGAAACGGACATGGGTGAACGGCCGAACGACGGCGGGCTTTCCAGCCGTGGTTCCCGTCATGCCCTCCTCGACTCCGACGTGGAGGCGCTGATCGTCGCCTCCCTCGTCCGGGACGGTGTCGATGCCGGGGCCGAGCAGCGGGCCGTCGCCGCCTTCCGGGCCGCCCGGGACGCCGGGGCCGCGCGCACGCGCACCCGCGGCCGGGACGACTGGCGGGCCCGCGAGCGGCGGTACCCGGGGCGGTCCCTGCGGACGACGCTCTCCGTGCTGCTCGCCAGCCTCACGCTCGGCGGCGTCGCCATGGCGGCGATCGGCGTGGCGGGATCGCCGGAGGAGGGCACCGAGGACACGCCCGAGCACCGGCCCGCCCCGAGCAGCGCCCCACGCGACCCGGCGGGACAGCCTGCCCCCGGCAGCCACAGCCCCGACCCCGGCCCGGGCACCCGCTCGGCCCCGGCGCACCCGGAACGCCCGGCTCCCGCCCGGGACACCGAAGCCCACTGCCGCGCCTATGAAGGAGCCCGGCAGCACGGCAAGGCGATGGAGGCGACGGCCTGGCAGCGTCTGGTGGCCGCCGCGGGCGGTGAGAGCAACGTCACGGCGTACTGCGCGGAGCGGCTGGACGACTCGAAGGACAACGGCCGTGACTCCGGGAACGGCGATCCCGCGCAGCACGACGGCACGCCCACCACGGACCCGGGCGGGGGCAAGGAGTCGGGCGACGACTCGGGCAGGAGCGCGGAGACCGGCGCGGGGAAGAACCGCGGCGAGGACAAGCGCTCCCAGTCCAACGATCGTCAGCCGTAAGGGATTTCGCGAGCGCCGACCGTCACCGCCGGGCCACTGTGCGCACCCTCCGGTCCCCGCCTTGGCAACGGCCGAGGCCGCCACCCCCCACAGGAGAGGCCCCGGCCGTCGCGCGGCACGGGCCGCGCGGCGGCCCGTACTCCCTACAGCGCCCCGTGTGCGTTTTCTGTCACACCCCACCGCGTCACGGCTTAGTTGCATCCTGGACGGACATGGACGGGGAGTGGTTTCAGGTCGTAACGTGCCATTCGCGCCAAGGCGAAGGCGGTACGACCACCGCAACCACCTGCGGTCTTGATACCGCAACCACCAATTGGGCAACCACGACAGCGACAACCCGGTCCGCGAGAGCGGCGCCGGTTCAGGCGCAGAAGGGCGCGCGGTGCTGGGGGACGACGCGGAGCTGACCGCCGCGGTGCGTGCGGCACAGGACGGGGACGAGGACGCGTTCCGGACCGTGTACCGCACCGTGCACCCGCGGCTGCTCGGGTACGTACGGACGCTGGTCGGCGATCCCGACGCCGAGGACGTGACGTCCGAGGCGTGGCTCCAGATAGCCCGCGACATGGAGCGGTTCACCGGCGACGCGGACCGGTTCCGCGGCTGGGCCGCCCGGATCGCCCGCAACCGTGCGCTGGATCACATACGCATGCGCGGGCGCCGGCCCGCGATCGGCGGTGACGAGACCGAGCTGACCGGCCGGGCCGCCGAGTCGGACACCGCGGGCGAGGCCATCGAGGCGCTGGCCACCGACGGCGCGTTCTCCCTGATATCCCGGCTGCCGCAGGACCAGGCCGAAGCGGTCGTGCTGCGCGTGGTGGTGGGGCTCGACGCGAAGACCGCCGCCGAGACGCTCGGCAAGCGCCCCGGTGCGGTCCGTACGGCGGCGCACCGGGGTCTGAAGCGACTCGCCGAACTGCTCGGCGACGACCCGCAGGCCGATCCGGAATCCGCCGGGGTGCTCGACGCCCTGCCGCCCCAGAGAGAACCGCGCGGTGGCGCGGTGACGTCCGCACGTGTGACGCACAGCGTCGCGCGGACGCAGAAGGATGTGTGATGGCCGACGAGCAGTACAGGTGGCTGGACCGCGAAACGGCGGAGCGTTTGCTGAGCGGAGAGCCACTCGGAGCTGTCGAAGGCGCCGGCCGGGACCAAGCCGAACACCTTGCCAGGACCCTGGGCGCGCTGTCCGCCACACCCCCGCTGACCAGTGATGAACTCCCCGGCGAGGCGGCCGCGGTGGCCGCTTTCCGCAAGGCACGGGCAGAGCGCGCCGACGCGGCCGCGGCCCGTGCGGACGCCGCCGGACGGGACGCGGCCGAGGTCGCCGACGCCGGGCTGGTCCGTATCGGCACTCCCGGCGACCGCGGCACCGTCACGGTCCGGCCGCCGCGCTGGGCCCGTCCCGTACGTCTCGCCCTGGCCGCGGCGCTGGCCGTCGGCATGGTCGGCGGGGTCGCCCTCGCGGCCGGAACCGGAGCGCTGAAGGCACCCTTCGGCGAGGACGAGCCCCACCCGGGCGCCTCCGTCTCGGCCTCCGTGACGCATCCGGAACGCCCGCTGGTGTCGCCGTCGCCGAGCGACGCCGCCCAGGGCGGCTCCACCCCGGACGACGCTCCCGGCCGGGACCGGGACGAGCGGCGCGACGACGCCGCCGCGCAGCCGGACGGCCCGAAGGCGCGCCCCGGCGACCGTGACGAGATCGTCTCCGCCTGCCGGGACCTGCGCGACGGGCGGCGGCCGGATCCCGACCGCAGACGCGCCCTGCTGGACGCGGCGGGCGGCCTGCGGGTGTGGAAGTACTGCAAGGGCGTCCTGTCCTCCGGCGACCAGGGGCGTCACCAGGGAAAGGGCGCGGACCGGGACCACCGGCAGGACCGCGACCGGGACCGGAAGCACGAGCGGAAGCAGGACCGCGGCCGTGAGGCACAGCAGGAAAAGGCCGAGCGGAAGGCCGAGCGGAAGGCCGAGAAGCGGGCCGCGCAGCGGGACGGGGACCAGGACGGGCACGGGGACGGCGCGGACCGTGGCCGGTTCCGGACCTCGCTCGCACCGCTGCGACCTGTGGTTTCGCACTCCGTGAAAATCGTCGGGCCGAGGGTGTGACGTTTTCGGCCGCCCCGGCGCAGTAATGAGTGAGCCGACTGGTCATCGGCCGTCGCACAGAGCCGGGGTTCCCCCCGTACCTACGGCTCGTGCACCTGAGCGCGGGCGGGACACGTTCCCCCGGTCCCGCCCGCGCCCCAACTTCCTCCCCGCTCCGTCACCAGGACACGACGACCTTGTCGCCGTTGCGGACCTGCGCGAACAGCTCCGCGATCGCCGCCTCGTCCCGGACGTTGACGCAGCCGTGCGAGCCGCCCGCGTAGCCCCGGGCGGCGAAGTCCGCCGAGTAGTGCACGGCCTGGCCGCCGCTGAAGAACATCGCGTAGGGCATGGGCGAGTCGTAGAGCGTCGAGACGTGGTCGCGTGACTTCCAGTAGACGGAGAAGACGCCCTCCCGGGTCGGCGTGCCCTGCGAGCCGAAGCGGACCGCCATCGTCGACACCGTCCGCCCGTCGATCATCCAGCGCAGTGTCCTGCTGGTCTTGTCGATGCACAGCACCCGGCCGCTGCGGCAGCGCGCGTCCGGCGGGTCGGCCGGCTGCCCGCCCATCAGATACAGGTCCCAGCGGCCCGGCTCGCGTGTCATGCCCAGCAGCCGCTGCCAGGTGACGGTGTCGGTCTGCCCGGTGCGCGGCAGCCCGCGCTTGCCCTGGAAGCCGCCGACCGCCCGCTGCGTCGGTTCGTCGTACGTCCCGGTCGGTCCCTCGAAGAGCCAGGCGACCTGGCGCAGCCGGGCCTGGAGCTCCCGGACGTCCCGGCCGGTGTCGCCGCGCGACCACAGCACACGGGACGGGATGGGGGCGGAACGCGGCTTGCTGTCGCCGGACGGCGGCGCGGAGCGCGGCCCGTCGCCGCCACCGGCGGGTGTGCGGCCCGGGGACGGGGTGTCGTCGGGCAGCTCGATGTGCACCGGCAAGCGGCGCTTGCCCTCGCCGTCGGGGGTCTGCACCGTGCAGCCGGCCAGCGCGGCCAGCACGGCGAGTCCCGCCACGAACGCTCTCCCCATGCCCGTAGTACGCACACGGCCCCCCGCTCGTCTCACCGGCACCCCGGATGTCACCTGAGATGTTCCCCGGGCGTGACCCGCGCCGAACCAGGGGGCATGGTGGTGAGCGAGGTCACTGCTCTGCGGGAGGCAACCCACCATGGCGCGTGAGTCGGAGTCCGGACTGCCCATCGAGCCGCTCTACGGGCCGCAGGACCTTCAGGGCTGGGATCCGGCGGAGAAGCTGGGGGAGCCGGGGGCGTACCCGTACACCCGGGGCGTGTACCCGTCGATGTACACGGGCCGCCCCTGGACCATGCGCCAGTACGCCGGTTTCGGCACGGCCGCGGAGTCCAACGCCCGCTACCGGCAGCTGATCGCCCACGGCACGACCGGGCTGTCGGTCGCCTTCGACCTGCCCACCCAGATGGGCCACGACTCCGACGCGCCGATCGCCCACGGCGAGGTCGGCAAGGTCGGGGTGGCCGTCGACTCGATCGAGGACATGCGGGTGCTGTTCGGCGGGATCCCGCTGGACCAGGTCTCGACGTCGATGACGATCAACGCCCCGGCGGCCCTGCTGCTGCTCCTGTACCAGCTGGTGGCCGAGGAGCAGGGCATCCCGGCGGACCGGCTGACGGGCACGATCCAGAACGACGTGCTGAAGGAGTACATCGCCCGGGGCACCTACATCTTCCCGCCCAAGCCGTCCCTGCGGCTGACCGCGGACATCTTCCAGTACTGCCGGGCCGAGATCCCGAGGTGGAACACCATCTCGATCTCCGGTTACCACATGGCCGAGGCGGGTGCCTCGCCCGTGCAGGAGATCGCCTTCACCCTGGCCGACGGCATCGAGTACGTGCGCACCGCGGTCGCGGCCGGCATGGACGTCGACGACTTCGCCCCCCGCCTGTCGTTCTTCTTCGTGGCCCGCACCACGCTCCTGGAGGAGGTCGCCAAGTTCCGTGCCGCGCGCCGGATCTGGGCCCGGGTCATGCGCGAGGAGTTCGGCGCGCGCGACCCCAAGTCGCTGATGCTGCGCTTCCACACCCAGACGGCCGGGGTGCAGCTGACGGCCCAGCAGCCCGAGGTCAACCTGGTCCGGGTCGCCGTGCAGGGGCTGGCCGCGGTGCTGGGCGGGACGCAGTCGCTGCACACCAACTCCTTCGACGAGGCCATCGCCCTGCCCACCGACAAGTCCGCCCGCCTCGCCCTGCGCACCCAGCAGGTCCTCGCCCACGAAACGGACGTGACCGCCACCGTCGACCCCTTCGCCGGGTCCTACGTCGTCGAGAGGATGACCGACGACGTCGAAGCCGCCGCCATGGAGCTGATGGCCAGGGTCGAGGAGCTGGGCGGTGCCGTCGACGCCATCGAACGCGGCTTCCAGAAGAACGAGATCGAGCGCAACGCCTACCGCATCGCCCAGGAGACCGACTCCGGCGAGCGGGTCGTGGTCGGCGTCAACCGCTTCCAGCTCGACGAGGAGGAACCCTACGAGCCGCTGCGCGTCGACCCGGCCATCGAGGCGCGGCAGGCCCGGCGGCTGGCGGAGCTGCGGGCGGGGCGGGACCAGCCGGCCGTCGACGCGGCCCTGGCCGCGCTGAAGAAGGCCGCCGGGGGCGACGACAACGTCCTCTACCCGATGAAGGACGCCCTCAGGGCGAAGGCCACCGTCGGCGAGGTGTGCGACGCCCTGCGCGAGGTGTGGGGCGCGTACGTCCCGACCGACGCCTTCTGACCGAGGCCCCGGGCGGGGAGGCCGGACCCGCGTGCGAGACTCATGCGCATGTTCGGTGTCGTCGATCTGCCCACCTACCTGGTGGGCCTCGTCCTGATCGTCCTGCTGCCCGGTCCCAACTCGCTGTACGTGCTGTCCGTGGCCGCCCGCCGTGGTGTGCGCGCCGGGTACACCGCCTCGGCCGGGGTCTGGTGCGGGGACGCGGTGCTGATGACGCTGTCCGCCGCGGGCGTCGCCTCGCTGCTCCAGGCGAACCCTGTGCTGTTCGCGGTCGTCAAGTACGCGGGGGCCGGATACCTGACCTGGCTGGCCGTCGGCATGCTGCGGGCCGCGTGGGGCATGTGGCGGACGCGCGCGAGCGGGTCCGCCGGTGACGAGGCGCCCGCGCCCGCCGGGGAGCGGCCCTTCCGCCGTGCCTTCGTGGTCAGTCTGTTCAACCCCAAGGCGATCCTCTTCTTCGTCGCCTTCTTCGTGCAGTTCGTGGACCCGGGGTACGCCTATCCGGCCCTGTCCTTCGTCGTTCTGGGCTCCCTCGCCCAGCTCGCCAGCGTGCTCTACCTCAGCGCGCTGATCTTCGGCGGCACCCGGCTGGCCGCCGCCTTCCGCCGCCGCAGGCGCCTGTCGGCGGGGGCGACCTCGGCGGCGGGCGCGCTGTTCCTCGGGTTCGCGGTGAAGCTGTCCCTGGCGAGCTCGTAGGGCGCTGCCAGGACCTGTCGTTCGGATCATGACGCAGACGCGGGGCAGGCCCTAGCCCTGGCCGAAGCGGGCCAGGTGGTCGGCGAGTCCGGCCGCCGTGTCCCCGGCCCAGCCGACGTGGCCGTCGGGGCGGACGAGGAACAGACCGGGCCCGTACGGCCCGGGTGCGGGGCCCCGTACGACCGGGATCCGCGGGCCGAGGTCCGGAGCCTGTGCGTCCCCGAGGGCCAGCAGGGTCCAGTGCGGGCCGCGGAACGCGGCGAAGAGCCGGACGCCGGCCACGGACCCGTCGGGTGCGCGGTCACCCGCCCGCACCGGGCCGGGGTCGGTCCGGGTCTCGCGGGTGAGCGGTGACCGCCGGTAGCCGATGCCGAGTTGGCCGGTCGCCTCGCCGCGCCGGGTCTCGCCGCGGTGCACCCGGGTGGACAGCCCGAGCATCTCGGCGGCTATGGGCCGGCGCTCCTGTTCGTAGGAGTCGAGCAGGGCCGCGTCCGCGCCGTCGCACAGCACCGCACCCAGCTTCCAGCCCAGGTTGTAGGCGTCCTGGACGCTGGTGTTCAGGCCCTGGCCGCCGGCGGGGGAGTGGACGTGCGCCGCGTCACCGGCGAGGAAGACCCCCCCCGAGCGGAAGCGGTCCGCGAGTGCCGCCCGGGGGCGGAAGTCCGAGGCCCACCGCAGCTCCGTCACCGACTCGGGCGCGAGGTGGGACCGTGCGGCGACGACCTTGCGGACGCCCTCCAGGGAGAGGTCCGGTGCCGTGTCCTCCGGGAACTGGGCCACCAGCTGGAAGTCCTCGGTGCCGGCCAGTGGGCAGATCGCCAGGAAGCCGTCGCCCGCGCCGGGCGGGAAGACGTGCCAGTTGTCCCGGTCCAGGCCGGTGATCCGGACGTCCGCGACCAGCGTCGGGTGCGGGTCGACGGTCTCGCCCGCCATGCCGATGCCCAGCAGTCCGCGCACGGTGGAGCGGCCGCCGTCCGCCGCCACGGCATACCGGGCGGTGACGGCCTCGCCCGAGGCGCACTCCGCGCGCACCCCCTCCCCGTCCTGCGTCAGCCCGACGACCTCCCGGCCGAAGGCGACTCCTCCGCCGAGTTCCTCCAGTCGCGCCCGCAGGATCTGCTGCGTGCGCCACTGCGGCACCATCCACGGCTCGGTGTACGGCGCGTCCTCGCTCGGTTCGGTGGCGTCGAACATCCGGTGCTCGCCCGCCGGCCTGCCGTCCTGCCAGATCCGCCCCACCGGGTAGGGGCCGCCCGCCGCGCGGATCGCGTCGAGCACTCCCAGGTCGTCGAAGACCTCCATCGTGCGCGGCTGGATGCCCTTGCCGCGTGAGCCGGGGAACAGGGCCCCGGCCCGCTCGACGACCAGCGCCGTCACGCCCCGCCGGGCGAGGTCGATGCCGAGCGCCAGGCCCGTCGGGCCCGCGCCCACCACCAGCACGTCCGTGTCCATCACGCCAGCCTCCCCTTAATGCTGTTAAGTAGCTTCGTTTCCGAGGGTCGCCTTAACGGTGTTAAGTTGTCAAGCGTGAGTACGGACCGACGCGAGCCCCTGGACCGCCGCCGGGTCGCGGACACCGCGCTGCGGCTGCTGAACGAGACCGGCCTGGACGGCCTGACGCTGCGGGCCATCGCCCGGGAGCTGGACGTGAAGGCGCCCGCCCTCTACTGGCACTTCAAGGACAAACAGGCGCTGCTCGACGAGATGGCGACGGAGATGTACCGCCGGATGGTCGCCGGGGCCGCCCTCGACCCGGCCGACACCTGGCAGGACCGGCTGCTCAAGGCCAACCGGGGCCTGCGCGCGGCGCTGCTCGGCTACCGGGACGGCGCGAAGGTGTTCAGCGGCTCGCGCTTCACCGGCATCGAGCACGCCGGGCAGATGGAGGACAACCTGCGCCTGTTCACGGCCGCCGGGTTCACCCTCGCCCAGGCGGCCCGCGCGCTCACCACGGCGTACCTGTACACGCTGGGCTTCGTCACCGAGGAGCAGGGCGTGCAGCCGCTGCCGGGCGAGCGCCGCGAGGGCTACGACATGGACGAACGCGCCCGCCTGATGGCCGACTTTCCCTTGTCGGCCCAGGCGGGCGCGGAGATCTTCGAGGACTACGACCGGCACTTCGAGGAGGGACTCGCCCTCGTGATCGGGGGGATCGGGGTGCGCTACGGGGTCTCATGACGCGGTCCGGCGCGTCAGGACCGTTTCGCGCGGGCCCGCCGTACGGCCCGGGTGACCAGCGGCGGCAGCAGGTCCTTGGCGAGCCTGCGGGCCGCGGACGGGGCGGGCCGGGCCGGGCGCGCCGCACTCGACGCGGCCTCGGGAGCGGGGGCCGGCGCGGGCGCGGGCTCCTCGTAGTGCCGCGAGAGCGGGAAGGGCGGCGGCTTCATGCCCCGGGAACGGGTCCGGATCAGCCGGTGCCCGGCCGCCTCCTGCACGCTCAGCCCGACGTCCGTGCGCAGCCGTAGCATGGCGAGCAGTTCCTCCTGGAGCGGCTCGGGATCGCCCCAGGTCGCGTACATCTTCTGCGTGCTGAGGCAGATCGGGCGCAGGCCGCGGTTGAGGACCGCCTCCCAGGCGGCGACCGAGACACCCGGGGTGTGCTCGGACCGGAAGTCGTCCAGCACCACGACGCCCTCGGGCAGCAGGATGTCGTGGGCCGCGCCGATGTCGCCGTACACGTGCTCGTACAGGTGCGAGGCGTCGATGTGGATGAAGCGGCAGGAGTCCGGGGAGACCTTCTCGTCCACCAGGGAACTGGGGCCGGTGATCACCGTCGGCAGGACGTCGTGGAAGGAGAGGTAGTTCCGCTCGAACGCCTGCTGGGTGAGCGAGGCGTACGACTGGGCCGACTCCGCCTGGTTGGCGTCGTCGGGGGCGTCACCCTCGAACAGGTCGCAGACCGTGAACCGCTCGCCGTCCTGGAGGTGGTGGCCGAGGAGGATCGCGCTCTTGCCCATGTAGACGCCGAGTTCCAGCAGGTCACCCTTTATGCCGGCCTTCGTCTGCTGCTCGAGGAACCAGGTGAACAGCGTCTGGTCCAGGGCCGGGAACCAGCCCGGTACGTCGGCGAGTTCGCCGGGGTGCTTGTCGGTCACTTGTGCGTGGGTCATGAGACGAGCCTTCTCTCCGAGCATTGCCCCGATCGACGGCCGGTTGAACGCCCCGTGAACAGGGTCAGCGGGTCTTCGACAGGGCCGTCCGCAACCGGGGCGTCAGCGGCTTCTCCACATACTTGTGCAGCAGCCACGCCAGCAGCAGCATTGACGCCACCGTCAGCGCGAAGGTCACCCCTGAGGCCACCCCCAGACCGCGGTGCAGGGCCTGGATCACCACCCAGCCGAGATGCTCGTGGACCAGGTAGAAGGGGTACGTCAGCGCGCCCGCGACCGTCAGCCACCGCCAGTTCACCCGGCCCAGCAGGCCCAGCGCGATAGCGGCGACCGCCACGAACCCCAGGGTGACGACGGCGATGATCCCGAACGACGAGCGGTAGGAGAAGGCCTCCGGGTCCGGGGCGTGCCACAGCGACTGCACCGCGTAGTGCTGGCCTGTCAGCCAGCTGACGGCCACGATGCCCCAGCCGTGGACGTCCCGCCGGTCGCGGTGCACGAGGTAGAGGCCGACACCGCCGATGAAGAAGGGCGCGTACTCGGGCATCAGGACGATGTCGAGCAGCGGCATGTCCGCGTTCTCCGCGATCACCGCCGCCAGCATCCAGCCCGCGCAGAACATGATCACCCGGCGCCGGTTCGCCCCGGGCAGCACCACGCACAGGGCGAACAGGGCGTAGAAGCGGACCTCCGCCCACAGGGTCCAGCACACGCCGAGCACACGGTCGACGCCCAGCGGCATCTGCAGCATCGTCAGGTTCACCAGCGCGTCGCTCGGCGACACGGCCTGGTAGGCGACCACCGGCAGCGCGAAGACACCGGTCACCAGCAGCACCGCCGCCCAGTAGGCGGGCAGCAACCGGGAGGCCCGGGAGGCGAAGAACGACTGCAGGGGGCGGCCCCAGCCGCTCATGCAGATCACGAACCCGCTGATCACGAAGAACACCTGGACGCCGAGGCAGCCGTAGGCGAACAGCGAGTGCAGGGTGGGGAACTGGTCCCGGGGCGAGGTCCCCCAGGCCCGGGCGACCTCACCGCCGCGCCCGCCGTAGTGGTACAGCGCCACCATCAGCGCGGCCACCAGCCGCAGCCCGTCCAGAGCGCGCAGCCGGCCGGCGGATTCCCCGGCGCGCCGGGGGACGGTCGTGGCGCCCGGTGGTTCGACCAGCACGGCGACGCCGGGCTGTGGCTTGCGGGTGCTGACGACCGTCTCGGTCACGCTGGAAACCTCTGTGTGGCTCGTGTGTCCTTTGCCTGAGCCGCCTGTGGGCGGACGCGCCTGTCACCCTAGGACGAGAGTTGACGGAATTGCGTTCGACGGCGACAGGCTTCGCCTGCCGGTCCCCATGGGTTCATCTGCATGTCGCCGGGGCGGGCCGGGTCGCCGGGCGCGACCGGCTCAGCGGCGCACCGCCTTGCGCAGGGCCCGGGCCCTGCGGACCACCCGGCGTGCCGTGGAGTTGCGCGGCAGGAACGCCAGCCGCTGCGGAATGCCCCCGGGCAGCCCGAGCGCGGTGAGGCGGCGCTTCTTGAAGTAGCGCCGGGTGCGCGGCCCGAGGTGCCGGGCGAGGAACTGCTCGGCCTGTGGGCGCAGATCCGGGTAGATCTGCGGCTGCATGGTGAACCCGAGGGCCGTGACGAGCGCGGACAGCCGTGCGGCCGGCAGGACGTCACCGTCTTCGCCCCTCTCCAGGCCGGGCAGCAGCGCGTCCGCCAGGGCGGTCGGGACCCGGTTGCTGTTCTGGTACGGCGTCAGCCGCTCCAGCAGCAGCTCCGTTCCGATGCGCGCGACCGGCAGGTCGTAGAAGGCGGAGGCGGTGAACAGGGCCGTCGAGAAGCAGCCGACGACCAACGCGGGCCGGGCCCGGTCGAACAGCACCTCGGCGAGCACGGGCGTGTCCAGGACCGTGAGGTCCACTCCGAGCTTCCCGGCCTCCGTCTCCAGGGCCCGGCTGTAGCGGGCGGGGGCGGTGGGGTGGGGCTTGAAGACGACCGTGCGGTGGCCGCGGGCGACGGCGCCCCGCATCATCCGCACGTGCAGGTCCTCCTCCTCCTCGGGGGAGAGGATGTTCAGCGCCGAGAGGTACTGGCCGAGCAGCAGCGCCGAGTCGCCGGGCAGCTGCGGCAGTTCGGGCACCGTCTCGGTGACCTCGCCGAGCACCTTCAGGAACGCGGGCGTCGGCACCAGGTGCGCCGGCACGCCGAACTCGGTGAGCAGCATCGGCGTGAGCCCCGGCACCAGATCCAGGTGCAGCAGCCGTCGCACCCGGGTGCCGACCAGCGGGTCGAGCTTGTTGCGGGTGGGGCCGTAGCTCATCAGCCCGTCGGCGTAGACGTCGACGGGCGCGTCGGTGAACAGCTGGGCCACCGTCAGGGCGGGCGCCACCTGGATGGACTCCAGGACCAGGCTCACCCGGTCGTCGCCGAGCCCCCACAGCAGCCGCAGATAGCGCTCGAAGAGCGGGATGTCGTCGGCGCGCGGTGTCCAGGCCCCCGGGTGGAAGGGGCGGATGGCCTCGTTCCAGGACAGCACCTCGTCGAAGTCCTCGCGCAGCGGCGCGAACCCCGGCATCTCGTCGAGGGCCGGAGTGGTCTCCGGTGTCGCGGAGTTGTTGAACACCAGCAGCACCCGGCGGTCCGGTTCCTCGAAGAGGTCGGAGTCGATCGCGGCCGCCAGGGTGGCGACGCCGTACAGCGTCGAGGCGCAGAAGATCTGAGTGGTCCCGGGCATCAGGCGGCCGCTCCCGTCGTGGTCACCCGGCGCCGCAGCCGCCGCAGCTTGGACGAGCGGTCCATGTCCATGGCCTCCAGTGCGTCGGCGAGTGCGTCCTGCGGCATGCGCTTGATGGCCGCCGCGCTCATCGACCGCAGCCGCCTGGCCACGGCCGGTTCGAACCTGTCCTCGTGGGAGAGGTGGTGGGCGATGATCGCGCAGTAGGTGCGCACCGCCTTGGGCAGCAGCCGGTCGGCGTCGCGGTCCGCGGCCGTCTCCTCGATCACCTGGTCGAAGGCCCGGATGAAGTCGAGCTGCCGGACGTCGCCGATCTGCGTCAGCGACGAGGCCACCCCGCGCCGGTAGAACACGCCCAGCAAGCTCACCACGGCGAACGACTCCGCCTCACGGTGCAGCTTCCAGATCCACGGCCGGTCCTCGGCCGTGCGCAGCCCGTGGGTGAAGTGGAGCACGCCCTTGTCGACGAGCCGGCGGTGGTACGCGCCGGCCCACGCGTAGGCGTAGTCCACGGAGGTGGAGCGGTGGGCGGGCAGGATCGCCTCCCGCGGGTCGAACGCCTCCCAGCGCCGCCCGACCGGGACCCGGTGCACGGAACGGGCGCGCGCGGTGGCCTGGACATGGTCGGTGCGCACGAAGTCGCACCCCAAGTCGTCCATCGCGGACACCAGTTCGGCGAGGTAGCCGGGGGCCAGCCAGTCGTCGCCGTCCAGGAACGTCAGGTACTCGCCCTGCGCCGCGTCCAGGCCGGTGTTGCGGGCGGTGGCGAGCCCGCCGTTCTGTTCGTGGCGGATGTACCGCACCTGGGCGACATCCGCCAGCTCCTCGGCCGCTCGTTCGAGAATGGCCGGAGTTTCGTCCTTCGAATGGTCGTCGACCAGGATGAACTCGAAATCCCGGTCGGCGTTCAACCGAAGGCTTCTGAGGGTGTCCGGGGCATATTGCTGCACGTTGTAGAACGGCGCGATCACGGAAAGCTTAGGCACCCGCAAAACGTTAGGAGCCCGCCCGGCAGCAGAAATTGACGATGAAGGTACACCGGGTGAACTCGATGTGTCAGAACGGTGCACCCCGTGTACTTCCCGCCTTCCAGCAGGCCAGTTCGGCTCTCAGTGGGCTGTTGTTAACTTTTCGTTGAGTCGCGGTTCCGCCATACCTAGGATTCGCTTCCTAGCGTCTTCGACGTGCCAGTAAGTACACCGAAGCGCCCGCGAATCGCCGTCCTCGCGGACTCCGACACCCGCTGGAAATGGGGTGCGCTGACCGCGGACCGCATCGCCCCGGAACCGTCCATGGAAGCCGCATCGCGCGACGCCGCGCAAGCCGGCCCCCTCCTCGACGGCTTCCTGCTGCGCGGGCGGGCCACGCCCACCCCGCGCCAGCTGAGGGAAGTGGGCGTGCGCGCCGACTCGCTGCGCGAGGTCACCGCCGTGGAGTTCCTGCGCGCCATGGCCGAGGGGTCCTACGACGTCGTGGTCCTCTCCCTGGTGGGCGGCGGTGTGCAGGCGATGCTGCACGGCCTGGCACGTGTCTGGGAGCACCGCACGCGGCGGCCCGTCGTCGTCACCGGCTACGTCGGGGTCGTCTACGAGAAGCTCGCCGACGGCCTGCTGCTGCGGCACGGCGCGGACCTGGTCCTCGCCAACTCCCGCCAGGACGCGGACCGCTTCCGGGCCGTCTACGAGGGCGTGGGCGCCGACGCCTCCGCGGTGACGGAGGTCGCCCTGCCGTTCCTCGGCGGTGCGCCGTACGACGGTGAACACGACCCCACCGCGCAGCAGGGGCGCAGGCCCTACACGGTCGTCTTCGCCGCCCAGCCGTCCGTCCCGGACAGCCGCAAGGACCGTACGTACCTGCTGAACCGGCTGGTCCAGCACGCCCGCAGGCACCCCGAGCGCGAGGTGTTGCTGAAGCTGCGCTCCAGGCCGGGCGAACACACCACCCACATCGAGGAGTTGCCGTACCAGAAGCTGGTGCAGCGCCTCGATCCGCCCGCCAACTTCCGCCTGGTGTACGGGAACATGGGCGAGGTCCTCGACCGGACCGACCTGCTGGTGACCGTCAGCTCCACCGCCGCACTGGAGTCGCTGCACCGCCGCATCCCGACCGTCGTGCTGACCGACCTCGGCATCCGCGAATCGCTCGGCAACCACCACTTCGTGGGCTCCGGCTGCCTCGCCTCCTGGGAACAGCTCGACGCAGGGCACCGGCCCGTGCCGGACGAGGAGTGGGTGTCCCGGCAGGGCGTCGCCGCCGACGGCTCCTACGACTCCGCCTTCGACGCGGCCCGAAAGCGCATCGCCGGGCTGCTCGACCGGCCCGGCGGCCTGCCCCCGCTGACCCCGTACTACACCCCCGTCACCGCGCCCGGCTACCTGCCCGGCATCCTCGCCCGCCACCACCTCGGCCCGGACGGCACCCCGCTGCCCGGCGCGCCCGCCGCCGACAAGGACCCCGGACCGGTCCGGCAGATCGTGCGCCGGGCGGCGCGCGGCGCCTACCGGCACGGCGTGCAGCGCGTGGCGCCCGTCATCCGGCGGATGGGGGAGCTGTGAGCCGCCCCGAGACCCCTGCCCAAGGAGTAGACCCCATGTCCCACCCGGAAGCGGGCCAAGGCGCCTCGGTGCGCCGCGTGCTCGCGGTGATCCCCGCGCGCGGCGGCTCCAAGGGCGTGCCCGCGAAGAACCTCCTGCCCGTCGGCGGCGTCCCGCTGGTGGCCCGGGCGGTGCGCGAGTGCCGCGCCACGCGGCTCGTCACGGACGTCGTCGTCTCCACCGACGACCAGGCCATCGCGGCCGCCGCCCGCGAGGCCGGCGCCGAGGTCGTGCTGCGGCCCGCCGCCATCGCCGGCGACACCGCCACCTCCGAGGCCGCCGTGCTGCACGCCATGGACGCCCACGAGGCCCTGCACGGGGCGCCGGTGGACGTGGTCCTGCTCGTGCAGTGCACCAGCCCCTTCATCGTCCGCGAGGACATCGACGGGGTGGCGGGCGCGATCGCCGAGAACGGCGCCGACAGCGCGGTGACCGTGGCGCCCTTCCACGGATTCGTCTGGCGGGACGCGGAGGACGAGATCGCGGCGGGCTCCGCCGCCGAGTCCGGCGCCGCCGTCGGCGGCGGCTACGGCGTCAACCACGACAAGTCCTTCCGGCCCCGCCGCCAGGACCGTCCCCAGGACCTGCTGGAGACCGGCGCCGCCTACGCCATGGAGGCGACCGGCTTCCGCAAGCACCGGCACCGCTTCTTCGGACGCACCGAACTGGTCCGCACGGACCCCGCGCGCGTGCTGGAGATCGACGACCCGCACGACCTCGCCCGCGCCCGGGCCCTCGCGCCGCTCTTCGACGCGGACCGCCCCGGTGCCCTCCCGACCGCCGACGACGTCGACGCGGTCGTCCTCGACTTCGACGGCACCCAGACCGACGACCGGGTGCTGGTCGACTCCGACGGACGGGAGTTCGTCTCCGTGCACCGCGGGGACGGACTCGGCATCGCAGCGCTGCGCAGAAGCGGCCTGAAGATGCTGATCCTGTCCACGGAACAGAACCCTGTGGTCGCCGCCCGGGCCCGGAAGCTCAAGCTCCCGGTGCTGCACGGCATCGACCGCAAGGACCTCGCCCTCAAGCAGTGGTGCGAGGAGCAGGGCATCGCGCCGGAGCGCGTGCTCTACGTCGGCAACGACGTCAATGACCTCCCGTGCTTCGCCCTCGTGGGCTGGCCCGTGGCGGTCGCGAGCGCCCACGACGTCGTGCGCGGCGCCGCACGCGCGGTCACCACCGTCCCCGGCGGTGACGGCGCGATCCGGGAGATCGCCAGCTGGATCCTCGGCCCCTCTCTCGATTCCCTCACCAAGTAAGGAACGCAACGCCATGAGCAACAACTCCCGCATCCGCACCTTCGGCACCCGCGAGGCCGGCCCCGGCCGCCCCGTCTACGTCACCGGCGAGATCGGCATCAACCACAACGGCGACATCGAGAACGCCTTCAAGCTCATCGACGCCGCCGCCGAGGCCGGCTGCGACGCGGTCAAGTTCCAGAAGCGCACCCCGGAGATCTGCACCCCGCGCGACCAGTGGGACATCGAGCGCGACACCCCCTGGGGCCGGATGACCTACATCGACTACCGCCACCGCGTGGAGTTCGGCGAGGAGGAGTACGGCCAGATCGACGCCTACTGCAAGAAGAAGGGCATCGACTGGTTCGCCTCCCCGTGGGACACCGAGGCCGTCGCCTTCCTGGAGAAGTTCGACGTCCCCGCCCACAAGGTCGCCTCCGCCTCCCTCACCGACGACGAGCTGCTGCGCGCGCTGCGCGCCACCGGCCGCACGATCATCCTCTCCACCGGCATGTCGACGCCGAAGCAGATCCGCCACGCCGTCGAGGTCCTGGGCAGCGACAACATCCTGCTCTGCCACGCCACCTCGACCTACCCGGCGAAGGCCGAGGAGCTCAACCTGCGCGTCATCAACACCCTTCAGGCCGAGTACCCCAACGTCCCGATCGGCTACTCCGGCCACGAGACCGGCCTGCAGACCACGCTCGCCGCGGTCGCCCTCGGCGCCACCTTCGTCGAGCGCCACATCACCCTCGACCGCGCCATGTGGGGCTCGGACCAGGCCGCCTCCGTCGAGCCGCAGGGTCTGTCCCGCCTCGTCCGCGACATCCGCACCATCGAGGCCTCCCTCGGCGACGGCGTCAAGAAGGTCTACGAGTCCGAGCTCGGCCCGATGAAGAAGCTGCGCCGCGTGGCCGGCGTGGTCGCCGAGGCGGAGATCGCCACGGCCGCGGGCGAGCCGGTCGGCGTCTGAACGCCCCACCCCCACAACCCCCTGACGACGGGACGGTCGTACGTCGATGAGCCCCCGCGCCGGGAACACCGGCCCCCACACTCTCGCCTTCGTCGAGAGCCCGGTACAGCTGCTGAACGTGCTGGAGTGGGCGCACGCGCATGCGCCCGGCGTGGGGCTCACCCTCGTGGTGCTGTCGCCCGTCGACCCGATGACGCGCGGCCAGCTGCGGCGGATGTCCGACCTGGCCCGCGACGAGGGGCACGAGGTCCGCTGGGAGGAGGCCAGGGGCGGCCCGCTGGCGCCCTTCCAGACCATCGGCGGTCTGACCGGCCTGCTCCGCAGGGCGCGCCGGGTCGTGCTGGGGGACCCCTTCTCCCGCTACGTCCAGCTGCTGCTGACGATCACCCGCGCCCGTGACCTGGTCGTCGTCGACGACGGCACGGCGACGATGGAGTTCGTCGGGCAGCTGGCCCGCGGTGAACGGCTGGTGCGCTGGCACCGCAAGGGCGGCCGCCCCGGCCCCCGGGACGTGGTCTTCGCGCCGGTGTCCGCCTCGGCCCGCCGCCTGCTGACCCCCGGCGACCGCCGCCGCATCGAGATCTTCTCCTCCATGCCGATGGAGGAGACCCCGGCAGGCGTCACCGTCAGCGCCCACACCTTCGCCTGGACCCGGGCCCGCTTCGGCCCGCCCCGGATCACCAAGGGCGCCGACCTGGTCGGCACGTCCCTGGTGGAGACGGGCGTCGTGGACGACGGCCGCTATCTGGAGGCCGTGCACGCCCTGGCCACGGCGCACGGCGCCACCCGCTACTTCGCCCACCGCCGCGAGAGCACGGACAAGCTCCACCGCCTCGCGGTCGAGACGGGCCTGGAGATCGTCCGCCCCGAACTCCCCCTCGAACTGATCGCCCGCCGCGGCCCCATCGGCCGGACGATCCTGAGCTTCCCCTCCACGGTCGTCCACACCCTCCCGCTCGCCCTGTCCGGCACGGGGGTACGCGTGGCCGTCTGCGACATCGACCCCGCCTGGCTGACCGAGCACGCCTCCCCGCGTGCCCAGGGCTTCCTGTCCGGGGTCACCGGAACGGCCCGGGACGTCCACCGGCTGTCACCGACGGACCCGCCGGTGCTCCCGGAACAGGCAAGCCCACCCGACCCGACAGCCCCGGCCCCCTTCACGGCCACACAGCCGTCCGCCGAATCCGCCCCGGAACCTGCCCCGGCGACGCAGCCTCCCACCGGCCCGTCCGCCCGGGCCCCCTTCACCGCCACACAGCCGTCCGCCGGGCTGGTCGGTCCGGCGGCGTCGTGAGGGGTTCTGCTCACTCCTCCCCTGGTACCGGAGCGGGCCTGCGCGCCAGCAGGAACGCGCGGGGCAGTTCCTCCCCGGCCTCCGGCTCGCGCAGCACGCGGGCGTGCAGGGCCAAGCCGGCCCCGGTGAGGTGCCCGATGACGGTGTCCGGGGTGCGCCAGTAGCAGTCGAGCGAGATCTCCTGCCCGAAGCGCTCGGTCAGGCGCCGGTGCCCGTCCTGCGCCCCGGACTGGAAACCGAGCAGCACCGGCGCCCCCGGCAGCAGGACGCGGTGGAACTCGGCGAACACGGACGGCAGGTGATCGTCCGGCACGTGGATGATCGAGTACAGCGCGACGATGCCGCCGAGCGTCTCGTCCGGCAGGTCCAGGGCCGTCATCGACCCGACGTGAAAGCGCAGCTCCGGATGCGCCCTGCGGGCCAGGGCCACCATGCGGGGCGAGGCGTCGACCCCGAACACCGGCAGCCCCGCGTCGCGCAACCGCGCCGTGACGTGCCCCGGCCCGCTGCCGAGGTCCGCCACCGGCGGCCGCCCGGGCACCCCCGGCACTTCGGCCAGCTCCACGAAGGCCGACAGCAGCGCCCGCTCCAGCGGTCTCCCGGCCAGGCTGTCGGGGTGCTCGGCGGCGTAGGCCTCGGCGATGGCGTCGTACGAGGCTCGCGTGGACTCCAGGAACTCAGGGGCGCGCACGGGGCGCACACTAGCGGGGGCGGACGTCCGGCAGATGAACACGCCCGTGTTCGCCGCGCAGGGCGTGGTATCCGTGGAGAGGATGGATACCGGAGTTCCGACGTCGATGTGGTCGAAGTCACACTCCGGGGGGTGGAGGCCTGCCAGACCCCAAAAGGCGGGCAAGTTTACCCACCTCACTTGATAGCTATGCGTCAGGCGGTCATATTTTCTTCCCCTATAGGGTTGAACTTTTGTTGATCCAGGGTCAGCCGACCGCCCCGGCGCCCTACCCTTCAGAGGGTGAAGCCACTGATGTCACTGGAGTCCGAGGTCGATCTTCCCGGCGGAGCAGTCCTTCCCGGTGCACTGCCCGACGCTCTGCGGGCCGAGCTCATCGCGTTCCGGCGCGACCTCCACATGCACCCGGAGCTCGGCAACCAGGAGTTCCGCACGACCGCCGCGATCAAGGAGCGGCTCGAGCGGGCCGGCCTCAAGCCGCGCGTCCTCGCCGTGGGGACGGGACTCGTCTGTGACATCGGTGTGGAGGGCGAGCAGTGGGACGGCGGTCCCAGCATGCTCGCGATGCGGGCCGACATCGACGGCCTGCCCATCCCGGACACCAAGGCGGAGTGCCCGTACCGCTCGACCGTGCCCGACCGCGCGCACGCCTGCGGTCACGACGTGCACACCACCGTCGTGCTCGGCGCCGGACTCGTCCTCGCCGAGCTGCACCGCCAGGGTGCGCTGCCCCGCCCCGTCCGGCTGATCTTCCAGCCCGCCGAGGAGGTGCTGCCCGGCGGTGCCGCCGACGCCATCAAGTGCGGGGCACTGGAGGGCGTCGGCGCGATCATCGCCGTGCACTGCGACCCCCGGGTGGACGCGGGCAGGATCGGTCTGCGGGAGGGGCCCATCACCTCCGCCTGCGACCGGCTGGAGATCGGCCTCGACGGACCGGGCGGCCACACCGCCCGCCCCCACCTCACGACCGACCTGGTCACCGCCGCAGCGCGTGTCGTCACCGACGTACCGGCGCTGGTCAGCCGGCGCTTCGACAGCCGCAGCGGGCTCGCCATCACCTGGGGCCGCGTCGAGTCGGGTCACGCGCCGAACGTGATCCCGCAGCACGCCGAGCTCTCCGGCACCGTGCGCTGCCTCGACCTGGAGGCGTGGCGGCAGGCTCCCGACGTCGTCGTCGCGGCCATCGACGAGATCGCCAACCTGCACCGGGCCAAGTCCGAGATCAACTACGTCCGCGGCGTCCCGCCCGTCGTCAACGAGCCCGGCGTCACCGAGCTGCTGCGCGAGGCGATGATCGCCCGCCGCGGGGTCGAGTCCGTCGAGGGCACCGAGCAGAGCCTCGGCGGCGAGGACTTCTCCTGGTACCTGGAGCGCGTCCCCGGCGCCATGGCCCGCCTGGGCGTCCGCACCCCCGGCGAACGCCACATCCGCGACCTCCACCAGGGCGACTTCGACGTCGACGAGTCGGCCATCACGGTCGGAGTAGAACTCTTCACGGCAGCAGCTCTGGTCAACGGCCTCCGCTGACACGCCCCCTTTTGGGGGCGCGGGGAACTGCGCACATCCCACGACGGCGCCGCACGCGTTCGCAGGGGCGCGGGGAACTGCGCGACCGGCCACGACGGCGCCGCACCGACGCATGGGGGCGCGGGGAACTGCGCGACCGGCCACGACGGCGCCGCACGGACGCATGGGGGCGCGGCGAACTGCGCACATCCCACGACGGCGCCGCACGCGTTCGCAGGGGCGCGGGGAACTGCGCGACCGGCCACGACGGCGCCGCACAGGGCCGCACAGGGATCGACAGCCCCGCGCCCCCACCCCGCTCACCCCGACAGACCCTCCGGTTGCGAGCGGCGCAGCCTCACGGCAGCCTGGTGCGCGTCACGAGGTAGGCACGCGCCGTGTTCCCGACTACACCTTTCGACCCCGTTCCCTCCCGTGGTTCACAAGGGCGTAACCGGCCATCGGCACGAATGGATAACGGCCCCGCGGCGAACCGTTCCCAGGAGTGTCTACGCGCGTTAATGTGCGCCGAACCGAGCACCCATCGCGGGGCTTTGGAGAATGGGGAACTTCAGATGCGTCGGATTTCCAAACTGACCCGTGTCGCGGTGGGGGTCGCGTCGCTCGGGCTCGTCGCCACGGCTTGCGGCGGCACCAGCAGTGACAGCGGCGACAGCGACAGCAACGACAAGGGCCTCGCCATCGCGTACGACGTCGGCGGCAAGGGCGACCAGTCCTTCAACGACGCCGCCTACGCCGGCCTGACGAAGGCCAAGGACGAGTTCGGCTACAAGACGGCCGACATCGAGCCCACCGAGGGCGAGACGGACGCCGACAAGGAGCAGCGCCTGGCGTCGCTGGCCAAGCAGGGCTACAACCCGGTCATCGGCGTCGGGTTCGCCTACGGCCCGGCGATGAAGGCCGTCGCCGCCAAGTACCCGAAGACCACCTTCGGCATCGTGGACTCGGTCGTCGAGGGCAAGAACGTCGCCTCCCTCGTGTTCGCCGAGGAGCAGGCCTCCTACCTCGCCGGTGTCGCTGCCGCCAAGGCCACGAAGACCGACGTCGTCGGCTTCGTCGGCGGTGTCGACGTGCCGCTGATCCACAAGTTCGAGGCCGGCTACAAGCAGGGCGTGCAGGACACCAACTCCAAGGTGAAGGTCCTGTCCCAGTACCTGACGCAGACGGCCGAAGAGGGCGGCTTCTCCAGCCCCGACAAGGGCAAGGCCGCCGCGGAGGGCCAGATCGAGAAGAAGGCCGACGTGCTCTACGCGGCCGCCGGTCTGTCCGGTCAGGGCGTCATCGAGGCCGCCGCCAAGGCCAAGGTCTGGGCGATCGGCGTCGACTCCGACCAGTACAAGCAGGCCGCCCTGGCGCCGTACAAGAACTACATCCTCACCTCCGCGCTCAAGGACGTCGGCGGCGCGGTCTACACGCTGTCCAAGTCGGTCCACGACGGCAAGCCGCTGAGCGGCACCCAGACGTTCGACCTGGAGGTCAACGGCGTGGGCCTGTCGGAGTCCAACCCGGAGTACGCGAAGATCGCGGGTCTCCAGGACGCCGTGAACAAGGCCAAGCAGGAGATCATCGACGGCAAGATCAAGGTCAACACCGAGTGAGCCGGCCGGTCTGACCGGCCGGAGCGGGCGGGCACCCCCTGGGTGTCCGCCCGCTCCGCGTTTCCCGGCCCCCTCCCGGGGAACCGGATCACCCAGCGCCACGCCCCGTTCGCGGTCGGCAACGGCCCGGCCAAGGACCGGTGATGGCTTGGCCACGGGCGCATAACAAGGTGGACAGAAGGGGTTTTCAGGCAGGTCTACGCGCGTTAATCTGCGGCGAAGCCAGCGCTGAAGCTGAACCGTCCGGCGCTGTGCACCTCGGTTGTACGACAGGAGCACCCACACATGCGCCGGATTTCCCGGATCACGGTCGCAGGCGCAGCGACCGCCTCCCTGGCCCTCGCGCTCTCCGCCTGCGGCGGCACCTCGACCTCCGCCGGGTCGTCGGACTCGAAGGGCGACAAGGGTCTCGCCATCGCCTACGACGTCGGCGGCAAGGGCGACCAGTCCTTCAACGACGCCGCGTTCGCGGGCCTGGAGCAGGCGAAGAAGGAGTTCGGGTACCAGACGGCCGACGTGGAGCCCACCGAGGGCGAGACGGACGCCGACAAGGAGCAGCGCCTGGTCTCGCTGGCCAAGCAGGGCTACAACCCCGTCGTCGGTGTCGGTTACGCCTACGCCGCCGCCGTGAAGGGCGCCGCGGAGAAGTTCCCGAAGACCACGTTCGGCATCGTCGACGACGCCACGATCAACACCGAGAACGTGGCCGACCTGGTCTTCAACGAGGAGCAGGCCTCGTACCTGGCCGGTGTCGCCGCCGCCAAGACCAGCAAGACCAAGGTCGTCGGCTTCGTCGGCGGTGTGGACATCCCGCTGATCCACAAGTTCCAGGCGGGCTTCGCGCAGGGCGTCAAGGACACCGACCCGAAGGTCAAGGTGCTCTCGCAGTACCTCACCCAGACGGCCGAGGAGGGCGGTTTCGCCAGCCCCGACAAGGGCAAGACGGCTGCCGAGGGTCAGATCGAGAAGAAGGCCGACGTCGTCTACGCGGCCGCCGGCCTGTCCGGTCAGGGCGTCATCGAGGCCGCCGCCGCCGAGAAGGTGTGGGCCATCGGTGTGGACTCCGACCAGTACCAGCAGGAAGCCCTTGCCAAGTACAAGGACTCCATCCTGACCTCGGCGATGAAGGACGTCGCCAAGGCGGTGTACAACCTGGCGAAGTCGGTCGAGGACGGAAAGCCCGAGACCGGTATCGTTCGTGGCGATCTGAAGACCGGCGAGGTGAGCCTGTCGAACTCCAACCCGAAGTTCGCGGACGACGCCGACCTTCAGGCAGCCCTGAAGACGGCCAAGGAGAAGATCATCAGCGGCGAGATCAAGGTCAAGAGCAGCTGACGAGCGACTGCCTCGAAGCAGGCGGTGACCCCCGGGGTCACGTCCGCTCGACGGGGTACGGGGAGCCGCTCCCCGTGCCCCGTTGCCGCGGGGCGTAGGCCCCTTTGTATGCCCTAGGGGCGCTACGCGCGTAGACGGCCCCCGTCCCCAGGAGAGTGCGCCATCAACGCGTCCAGCAGCCCTCCGGCCGGAGCGGCGGTCAACGAATCGGTGACCGCCGTCGAACTCGCCGGGATCACCAAGCGTTTCCCCGGAGTCGTGGCCAACCACGACATCCACCTCAGCGTCCGCAAGGGCACCGTGCACGCCCTCGTCGGCGAGAACGGCGCCGGCAAGTCGACACTGATGAAGATCCTCTACGGCATGCAGAAGCCGGACGAGGGCACCATCGCCGTCGACGGGCAGCAGGTCGGCTTCTCGTCGCCGGCCGACGCCATCGCCCGCGGCATCGGCATGGTCCACCAGCACTTCATGCTCGCCGACAACCTCACGGTCTTGGAGAACGTGGCGCTCGGCAGCGAGCAGCTCTACGGCATCGGCGCCAAGGCCCGCCGCAAGATCAAGGAGCTCTCCGAACGCTACGGCCTCGGTGTCGAGCCCGACCTGATGGTCGAGGAGCTCGGTGTCGCCGCCCGCCAGCGTGTGGAGATCCTCAAGGTCCTCTACCGCGGCGCGACCACCCTCATCCTCGACGAGCCGACCGCGGTCCTCGTCCCGCAGGAGGTCGACGCCCTCTTCGCCAACCTGCGCGAACTGAAGTCCGAGGGCCTGTCGGTCATCTTCATCTCGCACAAGCTCGGCGAGGTCCTCTCCGTCGCCGACGAGATCACCGTCATCCGCCGCGGCACCACCGTCGGCACCGCCGTCCCGTCCGAGACGACGCCCCGTCAGCTCGCCGAGATGATGGTCGGCAGCGAGCTGCCCACGCCCGAGACGGCCGAGTCCACGGTCACCGACCGCCCGGTCATCGGCGTCGAGAAGCTCCGCCTGGCGGCCCCCGGCGGCAAGGCGCTCCTCGACGACATCAGCTTCACCATCCACGCGGGCGAGGTCCTCGGCATCGCCGGTGTCGAGGGCAACGGCCAGACCGAACTGGTCGACGCGCTCATCGGCCTCCGGTCCGCCGACAGCGGCACGATCCGGCTCGCCGACGAGGAGATCACCGCCTGGCCCACCCGCCGGCGCCGCGAGCAGGGCATCGGCTACATCCCCGAGGACCGGCACCGCCACGGTCTCCTCCTGGAGGCACCCCTCTGGGAGAACCGCATCCTCGGTCACGTCACCGAGAAGCCCCTCGCCAAGGGCGTCTGGCTGGACCCGAAGGCGGCCCAGGAGGACACCCGCCGGATCGTGACGGAGTACGACGTCCGCACCCCCGGCATCGACGTCACCGCGGCCTCCCTGTCCGGCGGCAACCAGCAGAAGCTGATCGTCGGCCGCGAGATGAGCCACAAGCCGCGCTTCCTCATCGCCGCGCACCCCACCCGGGGCGTGGACGTCGGCGCCCAGGCCGCCATCTGGGACCACATCCGCGAGGCGCGCCGCGAGGGCCTGGCCGTGCTGCTGATCTCCGCCGACCTGGACGAGCTGATCGGCCTGTCCGACACGCTGCGCGTGATCTACAACGGCAAGCTGGTCGCGGACGCCGACCCGGCCACCATCACCCCCGAGGAGCTCGGCTCGGCCATGACCGGTGCCGCCACCGGGCACCTCGCGCACGACGACACCCCCGAGATCTCGAAGGCCGACGCCCCCGAGTCTCCGGAAGACGAGGCCCGCTGATGAAGAAGTTCGACAAGGAGCGCCTGCTCCTGGCGGTGGCCGGACCGGTCATCGCGCTGGCCGTGGCCTTCGTCCTGAGCGCGATCGTGCTGCTCGCCTCGGGCAAGAGCCCCTTCGAGCCGTTCGCCCTGATGTTCGAGCAGCTGAGCTTCTCCGACATCCAGGTCCTGATCATCAACCAGGCCTCGATGTACTACATCGCGGCCCTCGCGGTGGCCATCGGCTTCCGGATGAACCTGTTCAACATCGGCGTCGACGGCCAGTACCAGCTCGGCGCCATGATGGCCGCCGTCGTCGGCGCCCATGTGAACCTGCCGGCCGCCCTGCAGGTCCCGCTGCTGCTCCTGACGGCGGTCCTCACCGGCGCCTTCTGGGCGGGCATCGCGGGCGTCCTGAAGGTCACCCGCGGCGTCAGCGAGGTCGTCGCCACGATCATGCTCAACGCGATCGCCACCTCCGTGATCGCCTACCTGTGGCTGCCGAACGTCTTCGGCGTCAAGGTCGGCAACAACAACACCACCGGCGAGATGTACGAGTCCGGCTGGATCCCCGGGATCAGCCTGGGCGACGCCGGTGAGATCTACGGCCTGGTGCTGCTGGCCGTCCTGCTCGGCATCGGCTACTGGATCGTCCTCAACCGCACCCGCTTCGGCTTCGACCTGCGCGCCTCCGGTGCCTCGCAGACCGCCGCCGCGGCCAGCGGCGTCGACCCCAAGCGCATGGTGCTCAGCGCCATGCTGATCTCCGGCGCCATCGCGGGCCTGGCCGGCCTGCCGATCCTGCTCGGCGACACCCACACCTACAGCCTCAACTTCCCCACCGGCATCGGTTTCCTCGGCATCGGCATCGCCCTGCTCGGCCGCAACAGCCCGGTCGGCATCGCCTTCGCCGCCCTGCTGTGGGCCTGGCTCGACAAGGCCTCGCCCGAGCTGGACTTCCACGGCTACGACAAGGAGATCGCGGTCATCATGCAGGGCCTGATCGTGCTCTCGGTCGTCGTCTCCTACGAGGCCGTCCGCGAATGGGGTCTGCGCCGCCAGCAGCGTCGTGTCGGCGCCGAACTCGCCGCCGGACACGTCCTCGGCGCTCAGAACACGAAGGAGGTGGCTGGCCGATGACCACCGCGACCGACGTCAACCAGCCCACGCTGCAGCCCGCGGCACCGACCGGCCGCCGCCTGTCGTGGCCCGTCCTGCTGCTGATCATCGCCGGAGGCCTGGCGCTCACCTCGATCGTCCGCCTCATCACCGGCGCCGACGGCATCACCAACGTCAGCCAGATGTCCACCGCGCTCCAGCTCGCCGTGCCGATCGGCCTCGCCGGTCTGGGCGGCCTGTGGGCCGAGCGCGCGGGCGTGGTCAACATCGGCCTCGAGGGCATGATGATCCTCGGCACCTGGTTCGGCGCCTGGGCCGGCTTCCAGTGGGGCCCGTGGACCGGTGTCCTGGTCGGCATCCTCGGCGGCGCGATCGGCGGTCTGCTGCACGCCTTCGTGACCGTCACCTTCAACGTCAACCACATCGTCTCCGGTGTGGCCATCAACATCCTCGCCCTCGGCGCCACCCGCTACCTCGCGCCCCTCGCCTTCGAGGGCCACACCGGCGGCTCCGCCAAGCAGTCCCCGGCGGTCGACTCCCTCGGCCACTTCACCGTGCCGGGACTGTCCGACGCGCTGCGCGACCTGAACAACCAGGGCTGGTTCTTCGTCTCCGACATCGCGGGCCTGCTCGGCGGCCTGGTCACCAACGTGTCCTGGCTGACCCTGATCGCCATCGCACTGATCCCCGCCACCTGGTGGATCCTGTGGCGCACCGCCTTCGGCCTGCGGCTGCGCTCCTGCGGTGAGAACCCGGTGGCCGCCGAGTCCCTCGGCGTCAACGTCTACAAGTACAAGTACATCGCCGTCGTCATCTCCGGCGGCCTGGCCGGTCTCGGCGGTGTCTTCCTGTCCATCGTGGCCAACCCCTTCTACCTGGAGGGCCAGGTCAGCGGACGCGGCTTCATCGGCCTCGCGGCGATGATCTTCGGCAACTGGATGCCGGGCGGCCTCGCCCTCGGCGCGGGCCTGTTCGGCTACACCGACAGCCTCAACCTGCGCGGCGGCTCCGCCAACGTGCACGCCCTGCTGCTGCTCGGCGCGCTGCTGCTGATCATCGGGGCGATCTTCCTGGTGGTCCGCAAGAAGTACGCCCCGTCGATGATCACCGCGGTCGTCGCCGCCCTGGTGTTCGCCTGGTACGCCAGCACCGACGAGGTCCCGAACCAGGTCGTCTCCGCCACGCCGTACGTCATCACCCTGGTGGTCCTCGCCATGTCCGCCCAGCGGCTGAGGATGCCGAAGGCCGACGGACTGCCGTACCGGAAGGGGCAGGGCAAGTGACCGACGCCGGTACCGCCGTCGACTGGGAGCAGCTGCGCGCGGCGGCCCGGGACGCCATGTCCCGGGCGTACGCCCCTTACTCCGGCTACCCGGTCGGCGTGGCGGCCCGGGTCGACGACGGCCGGATCATCTCCGGGTGCAACGTCGAGAACGCCTCGTACGGGCTCGGCCTGTGCGCCGAGTGCGGTCTGGTGTCGGAGCTGCACAACACCGGGGGCGGCCGGCTGACGCACTTCACCTGCGTCGACCGCAACGGCGACACGCTCGTCCCGTGCGGCCGCTGCCGCCAGCTGCTCCACGAGTTCGGCGGCCCGGACCTCCTGCTGGAGACCCCGGCGGGGATCCTGCCGCTCTCGGAGATGCTGCCCCAGGCCTTCGGCCCGGAGCACCTCAGCAAGTAACTTCCGTTCGGCCCCTCTGAGTTGCTCACGCGACCGGCTCAGAGGGGCCGTACGGCTTCTGGAAACCTCGGAAGGAAGCCAAGCCATGGCCATGGACGTCATCTCCGTCATCCGCACCAAGCGGGACCGCGGTGAGCTCAGCGACGCGCAGATCGACTGGGTCATCGACGCGTACACCCGCGGGGAGGTCGCCGACGAGCAGATGTCCGCTCTCGCCATGGCGATCCTGCTGAACGGCATGAACCGCCGCGAGATCGCCCGCTGGACCGCCGCGATGATCGCCTCCGGTGAGCGCATGGACTTCTCGTCCCTGTCCCGCCCGACCGCCGACAAGCACTCCACGGGCGGTGTCGGCGACAAGATCACGCTGCCCCTGGCGCCCCTGGTGGCGGCCTGCGGCGCGGCCGTCCCGCAGCTGTCCGGCCGTGGCCTCGGCCACACCGGCGGCACCCTGGACAAGCTGGAGTCGATCCCCGGCTGGCGCGCGCTGCTGTCCAACGAGGAGATGCTGAACGTCCTCGACACCACCGGCGCCGTCATCTGCGCGGCCGGCGACGGCCTGGCCCCCGCCGACAAGAAGCTCTACGCCCTGCGGGACGTCACCGGCACGGTCGAGGCGATCCCGCTGATCGCCTCCTCGATCATGTCCAAAAAGATCGCCGAGGGCACCGGTTCGCTGGTCCTGGACGTGAAGGTCGGCACCGGCGCCTTCATGAAGACCATCGAGGACGCCCGCGAACTGGCCTCCACGATGGTCGGGCTGGGCACGGACCACGGCGTGAAGACGGTCGCGCTGCTGACGGACATGTCCACCCCGCTGGGTCTGACGGCCGGCAACGCCCTGGAGGTCCGCGAGTCGGTCGAGGTCCTGGCGGGCGGCGGCCCGGCGGACGTCGTCGAGCTGACGATCGCGCTCGCCCGCGAGATGCTCGACGCGGCCGGCATCAAGGACGCCGACCCGGCGAAGGCCCTGGCCGACGGCTCGGCGATGGACGTGTGGCGCCGGATGATCGCGGCCCAGGGCGGCGACCCGGACGCGACGTTGCCGGTGGCCCGTGAGCAGCACGTGATCAAGGCCCCGGCCTCCGGCGTCCTGACCCGTCTCGACGCCTACGACATCGGCGTCGCGGCCTGGCGTCTCGGCGCGGGCCGTGCGCGCAAGGAGGACCCGGTGCAGGCGGGCGCCGGCGTCGAGATGCACGCCAAGCCGGGCGACACGGTGACCGAGGGCCAGCCCCTGCTGACCCTCCACACCGACACCCCCGAGCGCTTCGAGTACGCCCTCCAGTCCATCGAGGGCTCCTACGACGTCGCAGCGCCCGGGACGGCTTTCACGGCGTCGCCGGTGGTGCTGGAACGAATCGCCTGACCTGGGGTTTCCTCGTACGGGTGAACGGGATCGGTGGACCCTCGCCGGTCCCGTTCGGCATGCTGGGATCGGTGACGCACCGATAGGAGACCGCCATGAGCGCACTCACCGTGAGCCAGGACCCCGAGCAGAGCTGGGACGATCTCGTCCGGTTCTGGGAGGAGATGGAATGGCCCGAGGGCAGCAAGGTGGAGATCATCGAGGGGATCATCACCGTGTCACCTGCTCCCGCTTACCGCCACAACGTGATCGCGGCCCGCATCCAGCGTCGCCTCTACTCCGTGATCCCCGAGGACTGGGAAATTTTCCAGACGCTGGCGCTCGCCGTGCCGTCACGTCTCGGCATGCTCATCCCGGATCTCGTGGTGGCCCCCGTATGGGAGGACGCTGACACGGACACCCACATCCCGGCCGCTCTCGCCGAACTCGTCGTCGAGGTCACGTCCAAGTCCAACGCTCGCCACGACCGCGTCAGCAAGCCTGCTGCCTACGCCACTGCCGGTATTCCGCTCTATCTCCTCGTAGACCGCTGGGCCGCCGACGGCCCCACCGTGACGCTCTACGGCGAGCCCAAGGGCGATGTCTACCGCCCTCTGAGCACCGCGAAGTTCGGCGAGTCGATCAAGCTGCCGGCTCCTTTCGACCTCGTCATCGACACCGGCGAGTTCCCGGAGAACTGAGTCACCCCAGCACCGCTGCCACGACCACCAGCACCGGCACCGCCAGCACCGTCGACAGCAGGATCGCCTCCCGCGCCAGCACCTCGCCCACCCGGTAGCTGCTCGCGTACGTGAAGAGGTTCTGCGCCGCCGGCAGCGCGGACGTCACCACCACGTCGAGCAGCAGGGCACCGCGCAGGCCGAAGACACCCGCCGCCAGCGCCCAGGCGACCAGGGGCTGGAACACGGACTTCAGGGCCACGGCGAGGAGCACCGGGGCCCGTTCCGTGCCGCGCAGCGGGAGCGTGCTGCCGCGCAGGGAGATGCCGAAGGCCAGCAGGACCGCCGGGACCGACATGTTGCCGATCAGGGTCAGGGGGGCCATCAGAGGGCCCGGCACCGTGAGGCCCGACGCCGAGACCGCCACCCCGGCCAGCGAGCCCAGGGCTATCGGATTGCGCAACGGCGTCAGCAGCCGCTGCCACAGGGGCCGCTTCTCCCCGCCGCTCGCCAGGTCCAGGACCGTCAGTGCCACCGGCGTCACACCGACCAGCTGGAACAGCAGCACCGGCGCGACCAGGGAGGCGTCGCCCAGCACGTACACGGCGATCGGAATGCCCAGGTTTCCGGAGTTGACGTAACTGGAGCACAGCGCGCCGATCGTGGTCCGGCCCACGCCCCACCCGCGCACCGCGCCCACCGCCACGAAGACACCCGCCGCCGCTGCCGTGCTCATCGCCGTGACCAGCAGCCGCTCGGAGAAGATCACCGACAGGTCGGCCTGCGCGAGCGTCGTGAAGAGCAGCGCCGGGGACGCCACGTGGAAGGCGAGCTTGGTGAGGACCTCCCGGCCGCCGTCCCCCAGATACCCCCGGCGCCCGATCAGATAGCCGATCCCGATGACGACGGCGATGACCGCGAACCCGCTCAACACCCCCTGCACGGCGCCCCCTCACCGGCGAGAAAGGCATCGGGCAGCGCGGCGGGAGCGGGTGGTTGGGGCATACACCCAACCCTCCGGGGAAGGCACTGCGCGGGTCAATGTGATCCTCACGGCGCCGACCGGCCGTGACCGCGCCCCGGGAGGACGGAACATCGCGACGAGTCACGTGGTGGTGGCTCACGTCGCGATGACTCGCTTCGCGATGAGTTACCGCGACCCGCCCGGTCTACCGATCGTGGACGCCATGACACCGCCCGTGCTCGTACTGCCCGGCCCCGTCACCCGGGACGAGGTGAGGGGGCTCAGCGACGACGTGCGCGCACTGCTGCACGGCAGCGGTGCCCGGGTCGTGGTGTGCGACGTCGGGGGACTGGGGCCGCCGGGCCTCGCCGCCGTCGAGCTGCTGGCGAAACTCCAGCTGGCCGCCCGCCGCGCCGGGGGACGGATACGGCTGCGCGCCCCCGACCCGGCCCTACGCGTCCTGCTCGACCTGGTCGGACTCCGCTTCGAGGTGGAGGGGGAGGCCGAAGAGCGGGAACCAGCGCTGGGTGTCGAGGAAGCAGTGGAACCCGGTGATCCGGCCGTCTGAGATCTCCAGCACCTGCACCGCCCACGGCACGAAGCCGCCGCGCTCCGGGTCCGGCTTGTACTGGGCGAACCCCGGCAGGCCGTTGACCTGGACCGGCACCAGCCGGGAGCCGGCGCAGGGCGCGCCGAGGGTGGTCATGAAGCCGGTGATGTCCCGCGTACCGGTCAGCCACAGGTCGAACGGCGGCATCGTCATGACCGCGTCCTCGTGCAGCAGGGCCGTCAGCGCCGTCATGTCGTAGCCCTCGAAGGCCGCGACGTAGCGGTCGAGCAGCTTCTTCTGGTCCTCGTCCAGCGGGTCGGAGACGGCCGCGTCGGCGCCCGGCTCCTGCCGCTCGGCCAGGGTGGCGCGGGCCCGCTGGAGGGCGCTGTTCACCGACGCCACCGAGGTGTCCAGCAGCTCGGCGACCTCACTGGCCTTCCAGGCCAGGACCTCGCGCAGGATCAGCACCGCGCGCTGTTTGGCCGGGAGCTTCTGCAGGGCGGCCATGAAGGCGAGCCGCACGGACTCCTTGGCGACGGCGGCCTCCGCCGGGTCGCCGGTCGTGGGCAGCACACGGGCGTCCGGCATGGGCTCCAGCCAGGTGTTGTCCGGCCGGGGGGAGAGGGCGGCCCGGGCGAGCGGGGTGGACTCGGTCAGATCCATGGGCCGGGCGCGCTTGTTGCCCGCGTTCAGCATGTCCAGGCACACGTTGGTCGCGATGCGGTAGAGCCAGGAGCGCAGGCTGGAGCGGCCCTCGAACTTGTCGTAGCTGCGCCAGGCGCGGACCATCGTGTCCTGCACCGCGTCCTCGGCCTCGAAGGAGGAGCCGAGCATCCGGTAGCAGTACCCCGTCAGTTCCGTGCGGTGCGCCTCCAGCCTGGTGTCCAGGTCCGCCGGTGTCGCCGTGCCGTTCGCCATCTCCACCCACCCCTGTGGACGTTCTGTTCACGCGCCGTCGCGCCCCAGCACTTCGGAAGCTACCGCAGCCCACTGACAACGGCCCCCCGAGCGCACGAAGGAGCAGGTCGGGGCGTGTGGCCCGGAAGGCCCGCGACCGTCCCCCGGCGCCCTTCACGGGAACTCCTCCACCGGCATGACCGGGCGCCGGCGCGCTCCGGCACTCGCGGCAGCCCCCGCGGGTCGCCCCTCGTCAGCGCATGCGGAAGTCCCCCTGCCCGGTCCGGTGACAGCCGGTGCGGAAGGTGTCCACACCCACTGACGACCGACCCCGGCAGGGGGATCGTCGTCGACGCTCAGGCGGCGGCCAGGTGGCGGCGATGCAGGCGGGCCGCCCGGGTTCCGAAGACGGTGATCGTCACGACGCCCAGGACGGCCAGCAGTCCGACCCCGACCGTCCCGGCCCAGCCGGCCGCGTGGAAGGCGACCGCGCCGACCGTGCTGCCCGCGCTGGAGCCGATGTAGTACGCCGACTGGTACAGCGCCGAGGCCTGGGCGCGGCCGTGTGTGGCCGTCTTGCTGACCGCCGAGGAGGCGACCGCGTGGCCCGCGAAGAAGCCCGCCGTGATCAGGACCAGGCCCAGCAGGACCAGAGGGAGGGAGCCCGCCAGGGACAGCAGCAGGCCCGCCGCCGTAGTACCGCCGCCCGCGTACAGCGCGCCCCGGCGGCCCAGCCGGCCGACCAGCCGGCCCGCGGTCGACGCCGACACCGTGCCCACCAGATACACCAGGAAGATCGAGCCGATGATGCCCTGCGGCAGCGAGAACGGGGCCTCGGTCAGCCGGTAGCCGATGACCGTGTACACGCCGCCGAACACCGTCATGAACAGCGCGCCGATCGCGTACAGCCGGCACAGCAGCGGGTTGGACAGGTGGTCGCGGACCGTCCGGGCCAGGACGTGCGGCCGCAGCGAGCCGGCCTTGAAGTGCCTCGGGGCGGGGAGCAGCAGCCGGAAGGCCACCGCGCACGCCACGGCGATCACCCCGATGACCCCGACGGCGACCCGCCAGCCCCACTCCTGCGCGACCCAGCCGGTGATGACCCGGCCGCTCATCCCGCCCACGCTGTTGCCCGCGACGAACAGGCCGATCGCGGTGATCAGCGCCTTGGGGCTGACCTCCTCCGCGAGGTACGCGGTCGCCGACGCCGGCAGTCCGGCCAGGGCGGCGCCCTGCAGCGCCCGCAGCGCGATCAGCACACCGAGGGAGGGGGCCAGGGGCACCAGCAGTCCGAGCGTGACGGCCACGGCCAGCGACGCGGTCATGACCGCACGGCGTCCGAAGCGCTCCGACAGGGCGCTCATCGGCAGCACGAACAGCGCCAGCCCGCCCGTCGCGGCGGCCACCGTCCAGCTCGCGTCGCCCGCCGCCACCCCGAACTCGCCGGAGATCAGCGGGAGCAGGGCCTGGGTGGAGTACAGCAGCGCGAAGGTCGCGACACCCGCGAGGAAGAGGGCGAAGCTCATCCGGCGGTAGCCGGGGCCGCCCGGGGACACACGTGAGTCGGCGGTGGGAACGGAGGCATCGGCGCCCACGACGGTGGACGCCCCGGTACTGGCGGGAGACATGCCTCGAACCTACGGACGGCCGCACTCATCCGTCCAATGCATGGAACGGTCATAATCGTTCCCATGGCGCATCAACCGAGCTCACAGCCCCGGCTGTCACCCAGCAGTGACACAGAAGACATGGCTGAGATGTCGAAGCTGCTGGCGCCGCGCCTGGCGTACTTCGCGGGCGTCGCCCGCACCGAGCACGTCACGCGCGCCGCCCAGGAGATGAACGTCCCCCAGTCGACCCTCTCCCGCTCCATGGCCCGCCTGGAGCAGGATCTGGGCGTCGACCTGTTCGCCCGGCACGGCCGCACGGTCTCCCTCACCCCGGCCGGCCGCACCTTCCTCGCCTCCGTCGAACGTGCCCTGGCCGAGGTGGAGCGTGCCGCCGAGGAGGTGCGCGCCGACGCCGACCCCACCACCGGCAAGGTCGCCTTCGGCTTCCTGCACACCATGGGCGCCGAGACCGTCCCGGGCCTCCTGCACGCCTTCCGCGCCGACCACCCGCGCGTCCGCTTCAGCCTCGTCCAGAACTACGGCGAGGCCATGCTGGAACGCCTGCGCGCCGGCGAACTCGACCTGTGCCTGACGTCCCCGGTACCGGACGCCCCCGACCTGGTGGCCCGCCGCCTGGACGAGCAGAAGCTGCGCCTGGTCGTCCCCGCCGACCACTCGCTCGCAGGCCGCCGCCGTATCCGCCTCGCCGAGGCCGCAGACGAAACCTTCGTCACCCTGGAACCCGGCTACGGCCTGCGCCGCATCACCGACGACCTCTGCAAGGAGGCCGGCTTCAAACCCCGCATCGCCTTCGAGGGGGAGGAGGCGGAAACGCTGAGGGGCCTGGTGGCGGCGGGCCTCGGAGTGGCCCTCCTGCCCCCACCGGCCGTCTCCCGCCCGGGCGTCGTGGAACTGACGGTCACGGCGCCGAGAGCCGTCCGCGAGATCGGCGTGGCCTGGCTGGAAGGCCACCCGGACACACCCCCGGTGGCGGCTTTCAAGAAATTCCTTCTCTCAAGAAGAGGCAGCCTCTTGCCCACCTGAAAGGGGCGCGGGGAACTGCGCGAGCAACCACCACAATCCCGCACCCCGAAATCCACGGGCACCTCACACGGCCCTACCGCCTCGAAGGGCTGAACCCCGCAGCGAGCGGCATCCGCAACCCCAACGGCGGCGGCGCGGCAAACGCATCCCGCACCGGCCGCGACACCGCCCGCCCGAACAACGCCCCCATCACGAAGTCCTCGGCCAGCGCCAGCACTTCGTCCCGGTACTGGTGCAACCCGTGTCCGTCCGCGTGCACTTCGAAGCGGCACACGTCCCGGTTCGCCTTCTTGGCCCGCGCCGCCAGCCGGAACGACAGCTCCGGATCCGTCCGCCCGTCATTCGTGCCGTGCACGATCAGCACCTGGCGCCCGACCAACTGCTTCACCGGTTCGGGTGGCGCCGCGACGTCCTCCTCCGGCAGCCAAGGGGCTAGCGCCAGCACGGAGTTGACGGCGTCGTGACCACCCGCTCGCAGCCCGGCCCGGCCCCCCATCCCGACACCGACCAGGCAGACCGGGACGTCCCCGTACCGCCGTACGACCTCGTCGGCCGCCCATGTCGCGTCCTGCGCGAGATTGGCCTCGCTGCCGTTCCAGCCGCGGCAGCGGTAGTGCACGACGTGCGCGACGAGGCCCTCGGCCCGGCCCGCGCGGGCCAGCCGGCGTCCGACGGCGCGCACCGAGGCGGTCGCCAGCAGGGGCGACGGTCTGCGGCCGGAGACCTCGTCGCCGCCGGGGAGCAGCAGCACCACGCCGCTCACCGCCGTCGGTTCCGGACCGAGTGCCCTGCCCAGCCGTGCCCTGCGAACCGGCGTCGCTTGGTGTGCCATGACAGAACAGTGTCAGAAGCACGGGTGTACGCGACCCGTCGCCGGGGTCACCGTTGCGTATCGACGAAAACGCACAGCATCCGGCAACGCGCCCTCTACGCGCGTAGGAGTTAGAGTGCGGAAATGACGAGCCAGACCATTGCGAACACCCCGACACCGGACCAGATCCGCCGGGCGCCCAAGGTTCTGCTGCACGACCACCTCGACGGCGGTCTGCGCCCCGGCACGATCGTCGCCCTCGCCCGCGAGAACGGTTACACCCAGCTCCCGGACACCGACCCCGAGAAGCTCGGCGTCTGGTTCCGCGAGGCCGCCGACTCCGGTTCCCTGGAACGGTACTTGGAGACCTTCTCCCACACCGTCGGCGTCATGCAGACCCGCGACGCCCTGGTCCGGGTCGCCGCCGAGTGCGCCGAGGACCTGGCCGCGGACGGCGTCGTCTACGCCGAGGTGCGCTACGCCCCCGAGCAGCACCTGGAGGGCGGCCTCGCTCTCGAAGAGGTCGTCGAGGCCGTCAACGAGGGTTTCCGGGAAGGGGAGCGGCGCGCCCGGGAGAACGGCCGGCGCATCCGCGTGGGCGCGCTGCTCACCGCCATGCGGCACGCGGCCCGCGCCCTGGAGATCGCCGAGCTCGCCAACCGCTACCGGGACCTGGGCGTCGTCGGCTTCGACATCGCCGGCGCCGAGGCCGGCTACCCGCCCACCCGGCACCTGGACGCCTTCGAGTACCTCAAGCGCGAGAACAACCACTTCACCATCCACGCCGGGGAGGCCTTCGGGCTGCCCTCCATCTGGCAGGCCCTCCAGTGGTGCGGCGCCGACCGGCTCGGTCACGGCGTGCGGATCATCGACGACATCCAGGTCCACGAGGACGGCCGGGTCGAACTCGGGCGGCTCGCCTCCTACGTCCGGGACAAGCGCATCCCGCTGGAGCTGTGCCCGAGCTCCAACCTCCAGACCGGGGCCGCGTCCTCGTACGCCGAGCACCCCATCGGACTGCTGCGCCGGCTGCACTTCCGGGCCACGGTCAACACGGACAACCGCCTGATGTCGCACACCAGCATGAGCCGAGAATTCGAGCACCTCGTCGAGGCATTCGGATACACGCTCGACGACATGCAGTGGTTCTCTGTCAATGCGATGAAATCAGCGTTCATTCCATTCGATGAACGACTGGCCATGATCAATGAGGTCATCAAGCCCGGATATGCCGAGCTGAAATCCGAATGGCTGTTCCGTCAAACCGCCTCCACCAGCGGTTCTGTTCCTTCGGGCGACTGAATCGGGGGTAATCGGAACGCGGTGGACGCCGACGGTTCTCGCCATCCGTCCGTATTCCGATGTTTGCGGCCGAGGGTGCCGGGTGTTTACGGTCGTCGGACCGCTCACCCATTCCGTCATCCCGTTACGAGGACGTATTTCATGAAGCAGTCTGCTGCCAAGTCCCTCGGTGTCGCCGCTCTCGGTGCGGCCTTCGCCGCCTCCGGTGCGGGCGCCGCCCACGCAGCCGTCCCGGACACCGCCCCGTCGCTGGAGCCCGTCACCGCGGCGCTCCCGGCGGAGCAGCTCTCCCCGTCGCTGCCGGGCTCGGGTGAGGTGCTGGGTCAGGGGCAGACGGCGGCCGGTGCCGGTCTCGCCGCCGCCCAGCCGGTCGCCGAACAGGCCCTCGCCAACGGCCCGACGGGCCCGGACGCCCAGCTGCTGGGCGGGCTCCCGGTGCAGGGACTGCCCACGCACGGCCTGCCGGTGAACGGCGTGCCGGTCGGCTGACCTCCCGCCCCCGCGGACGCACATGCCGATGGGGCGCACCCCGCACGGGATGCGCCCCAACGGCGTTCTCGCGTATGGGCGTTACCAGGCGGTCTGTGCCTTGCCGTGTGTCTTGCCCTCCGCGGGCAGCAGGATCCACAGCGCGATGTACAGCAGGAACTGCGGGCCGGGCAGCAGACACGAGACCAGGAAGATCACCCGCATCGTGGTGGCCGAGGTGCCGAAGCGCCGAGCCAGTGCGGCGCACACTCCGCCGATCATGCGGCCGTGGGTGGGGCGGGCGAGGCGGGACATGTGCGGCTCCTTCGTGAGGGTGTGTGAGGCCTCTCGTCCGAGTACCCCATCTGCACTCCACGCTAGGGAGACGAAGGGGGTAGAGCGTCGCTCCACGGGGCGATCCCGACCCTGGGAATCGTCGGGGTCCGACCCTGAGCCGGCTCCTCCGGGAGCAGGGGCGTGCGCGGAGGCCGGGCGGTGGTGCGGCGGCGCAGCCAGGAGCGGCCCGCCGGGACCAGCGCGAGATGCGCGAGGGCCACGCCCAGGGTGTTCAGGAACAGCGAGTCGACGTCGACGACCTGACCGGGCACGCCGGTCTGCAGCAGTTCGATGCCCCAGGAGAGCAGGGCGGCGGCCGCGACGGTGCGCAGCAGGGACGCCAGCGGTGAGACGTCCAGTCTGCCGCCGGTCAGCGGCAGCAGCACACCCAGCGGCGCGAGCAGGGCCAGCCCCTCCCCGATCCGGCGGGCCGCCTCGGGCCAGCCCAGGGCGAGATCGGCCCGGATGCCCGCGAACGGCCTGAGATTCGCCGGCATCACCCAGGGCACGTCCAGCGGTCGCAGCGTGAGCCAGGCGACGAACGCCAGGTGTGCGACGAGGAGGACACCTCCTGTCACACGGATGCGGGACGCGGCGCTGCCGCCGATGGAGCCTTGACGCTGCACGCCCCCCAAGACGCCGCCTCCGGCGCCTTCGGTTCCGGGATGGACCCCGCAGACCCCATGAGGCATACGCCACAGCCCCGGCCGGACACTCCCCGGGCACGAGCGTGCGTCCCAGCCCCGGCCGGACATTCCCGGGCCGCGGGCGTGTGTCCCAGCCCCGGCCGCACCACTTCCCGGCCGCGGGCGCGCGTCACAGCCCCGGGTGGGTCACTCCCCGGCCACGTCCTTCGACGGTGGTTCCGTGCTGCCCGGGCGGGCCCGTACCTCGTCGGTGCACTCGTAGCGGCGCGGGCTCTCGGCGCCGGGGCCGCCCAGGACCACCGAGCCGTCGCCCTCGGCCGCCGCCGAGTCGGAGAAGGTGCAGACGATCTGCGCGAGGGCGTACGAGGTGAGGCCGGACGGAGCCGTGCTCAGCCGCAGCGTGTCGTCCGGGTCGCCGGGACGCGGCTTGCCGACCGTGATGCCGCCGCGGACGTCCGTGCTGTAACCGGCTTCCTTCTCGGCGGTCGACGGCGGTGCGGCGAGCTGGTCCAGCAGGCCCTGCGCGACGAGCAGGCGCCGCTCGGAGTCCGCCGCGCCCTCCGGGACCCGCACGGTCCGGTCGACCGTCACCAGCGAGGACCCGCACAGCAGGAACACCTGTACCGGCAACCCCCGGGCGGCTTGGGCGGAGACGTCCGGCTCGGACAGGGAGCACTGCACCCGCGAGGGCGCGGGCCCGAAGTTCGTCGGCACCTCCGTGGCCCGGATCCCGCAGCCGGCCAGCAGTACGGCGAGCGCCGGAACGGCGAGCAGCCGGGACACGGCCGCCCCACGCGCGGTCCTCATGCGTTCCCCTTCGCGTCCTCGTCCCGAGGCCGGTCGCCACCGCTCCCGGGCTCCAGCTCGTCCTCGGCGGGCTGCTCCTCCGCGGGCGATGTGCCGCGCGGCAGCCGCAGGGTGAACACCGCACCCGAGGGCGTGTTCGCCGCGGTGATCTCGCCCCCGTGGATGTGGGCGTTCTCCAGCGCGATGGACAGCCCCAGGCCGCTGCCCTCGGACCGCGGTCGCGAGGCGCTGGCCTTGTAGAAGCGGTCGAACACGTGCGGCAGGACGTCCTCCGGGATGCCGGGCCCGTGGTCCTGCACCTCGATGACGATCGAGTCGTCCGCCTCCCGCACGGACACCCGTACCGGGGAGCCGCCGTGCTTGAGCGCGTTGCCGATGAGGTTGGCCAGGATGACGTCCAGGCGCCGCGGATCCAGGCGGGCGTGCAGACCGCGCTCGGCGTCCAGCTCGACCGCGTCCAGCCAGGCGCGGGCGTCGATGCAGGCGGTGATCTGGTCGGCGATGTCGACGTCGTCCAGGACCAGCCGGGCGGTGCCCGCGTCGAAGCGGGTGACCTCCATGAGGTTCTCCACCAGGTCGTTCAGCCGCCGCGTCTCGCTGACGACCAGCCGGACGGCGGGCTCGATCATCGGGTCCATGCTCCCGGTCTCCGCCTCCAGCTCCTCCTCCAGCACCTCCGTCACGGCGGTGATCGCGGTGAGCGGCGTCCGCAGCTCATGGCTCATGTCCGCCACGAACCGCCGGGACGCCTCGTCCCGCGCGGCCATCTCGGCGACCCGCTTCTCCAGCGCCTCCGCCGCGTTGTTGAACGTGCGCGACAGATCGGCGAGTTCATCGGTCCCGGACACCCTGAGCCGGGTGTCCAGCTTGCCCTCGCCGAGCCGCCGCGCGGCCGTCCCGAGCCGCTGCACCGGCTTCAGCACGGTCGTCGCCGCGGCCTGCGCCAGCAGCGCCGAGCCGATCAGCGCGAGCCCCGTGGCGATGCCCAGCGACCAGGCCAGCGAGTTGAGATCCTTGGCCTCCGGCTCCAGCGACTTGATCATGTAACCGGTCGGGCCGCCGCCGATCACCCGCGTCCCGGCCACCAGGTACGGGGTGTCGTGGTCGACTATCCGCTGCCAGTACAGGTGGTAGGGGTACTTGTTGGCGTCGTCGACCTGCTGCGTCCTGTTCACCGCCGTGCGCAGCGACTTCGGCACGTCACGCAGCGAGAAGCCGTTCAGCCCGCCGGAGCTGCCGTAGACGGTCCTGCCCTCGGCGTCGCGGCCGACCAGCAGCACGCTGAAACGCTGGTCGCTGCCCGCCATCTGGCCCGCGGTGTGCTGCAGCTCGTCCTGCGTCGGACGCTCGGGCAGCGCGCCCGCCCGGTTCTGCATCTCCTGCTCGAAGTCGCGCAGGACGGCGTCCTGCGTGCGGGTGAGCACCGCCTCGCGGTTGAGCCAGTACGCGATGGCCGACGCCGACACGGCGGCCGTCAGGGCCACGAGACCGAACACGACGACCAGCCGCAGCCGCAGGCTGGTGAAGCGCAGCGGCGACAGAACTCCCTTGCGCGCCCCGGTCCAGCCGCGGGCCCCCCCTTGGTGTGCCTGTGTCACTGAGGCGCGTCCAGCCGGTAGCCGACACCCCGCACGGTACGGATCAGCGTCGGGGACGACGGCACGTCCTCGACCTTGGCACGCAGCCGCTGGACACAGGCGTCCACGAGACGCGAGTCGCCCAGGTAGTCGTGCTCCCACACCAGGCGCAGCAGCTGCTGCCGGGACAGGGCCTGGCCCGGCCGCCGGCTCAGCTCCAGCAGCAACCGCAGCTCGGTCGGCGTGAGCTGGAGGTCCTCGCCGTTCTTCGTCACGGTCATCGCCGAGCGGTCGATGACGAGGCTGCCGAAACTCGCCGCGTCGTTCGACTCCCGCTCGCCGCGCCGCAGCACGGCCCGGATCCGGGCGTCGAGCACCCGCCCCTGCACCGGCTTGACGACATAGTCGTCGGCGCCGGACTCCAGCCCGACCACCACGTCGATGTCGTCGCTGCGCGCGGTCAGCAGGATGATCGGCAACTGGTCCGTGCGCCGGATGCGCCGGCACACCTCGAACCCGTCGATGCCGGGCAGCATCACGTCCAGCACGATCAGATCCGGCCGCTGCTCGCGGAGCAGCTTCAGACCGTCCTCACCGCTGGCAGCGGTCGCCACGCGGTGGCCCTGGCGCGTCAGTGAGAGCTCCAGGGCCGTCCGGATGGCGTCGTCGTCCTCGATCAGCAACAGGGAAGGCACGCGCTCATTCTGGCCCATGGAGGGGCCGGGGTTCGACCGGTGGGTCCCACTCGGTGCGGGCGGGTACCGCCGACGTGTGTGGACGGCCTGTGGACGAACGGTGGCCGACCCCTGTGACAGGTCTGTGACAGTCGGCGGACACGGCCATGAAAGTGCCGCGGCAAGCTTTTCGGCACAGGCAAGGAAGCCCGCCCAACCGGCGGGTCGCACATCGGAAGTCCACGACGGGGGGCGCGAGATGAACACGCTGCACGGCATCAGCACCAGCGCAGTTGTCACGCGTCTGCACGACGTGCACCGGGGTTCCGAGAGGTCCGGTGTCGTGAGCACGCGGGGGTGCGCTCACGGTACCGGGCGTCAGCACACCGGGTTCATGACGGTGGTCGACGCACACACGGGGGAGAACAAGGGGACGGGGGCGGCTCACGGGGGAGCCGCGTACGGGGAGGGCTCGGGGGAGCGTCGCTCGCTGACGGAGGCGGAGTTCACCGCCTACGTCCAGGAGCGCCGCGCCTCCCTGTACGCAACCGCCTACCACCTGACCGGCGATCGCTTCGAGGCCGAGGACCTGCTGCAGAGCGCGCTGTTCTCGACCTACCGGGCATGGGACCGGATCAGCGACAAGGCCGCTGTCGGCGGATACCTCCGCCGCACCATGACCAACCTGCACATCAGCGCCTGGCGGCGCCGCAAGCTCAACGAGTACCCGACCGAGGAACTGCCGGAGACGCCCGGCGACACGGACGCGATGCGCGGCACCGAGCTGCGCGCGGTCCTGTGGCAGGCGCTGGCCCGGCTGCCCGAACTCCAGCGCACCATGCTGGTCCTGCGCTACTACGAGGGCCGCACGGACCCGGAGATCGCGGAGATCCTCGACATCAGTGTCGGCACGGTGAAGTCCAGCATCTGGCGGTCGCTCCGCCGGCTGCGCGAGGACGAGGTCCTCAGCTTCGGCCGTGACGAGGAGGACGCCTTCGGCGAGCTCGTCGCCTGAAGGCTGGGGGGGAGCACCACAAGGGGGCCCACGGGGGAACCGCGGGGACGCTGGGGGGCGTCATGGCGGGAGAGTGGGACTCGGGGGAGGACAACGGGGGAGTACGGAAGCGGGACTGGAGGGCCGGGGGGTCCGTCCAGTCCCGCTTTCTTTGTGCCTCGAGGTGCCGCCCTGACCGGTCAGGCCGCCGTGCGCAGGCTCGCGCATCGGCCGGCCGCCGCTGCCGCCAGCCGGCCCATCGCCTCGTCGCGGTCGCAGGCGTACGCGCCCAGCGCCGTCTGGCGGGCGACGATCGTGCGCTCCTGCCGCATCAGGCGCCAGCCGCGGCGCAGCAGGGACGGCACCGACTTGCGGCCCTCCCTGAGGTCCCGCAGGAAGCGGCGGCGGAACGTCCGCACCGGGCCCCGGCTCAGGCACAGCGCGTCGGCGAGCACGCCGAGTTCGCGGCAGCGCGTGACGATCTCCGCGGCGAAGATGCCCTCCGCGATGAACAGCGGGGTCCGTCCGATGTCGACCGTGTCGGCACCCGTACGGGCGCTGAGCGAGAGGTCGTAGACGGGGACGTCGGTACGGCCCGTGCCGCACAGCTCGACGATGGCGGCGACCGCCGCGTCAGCGTCCCACGAGTCCGGGTGGTCCCAGTCGATGTCGGAGCTCTCCGCCACCAGGGGCAGCGTCGGGTCGTCACCCTCCTTGTAGAAGTCGTCGAGCCGCAGCACCGGAAGGCCGGAGCGGGCCGCGAGGAGGGACTTGCCGGAGCCGGAAGGGCCGCAGAGCAGCACGACTCGCGTCGGTATGGGCAGAGGAGAACTCACGGGACACCAGTGTGAGGCATCAACCGGGGGCCCTACGACCCCGCGGGCCGGCTTTGATGCGCGCGTCACACCTCAACTACCGTCGGTCCCGTTCCGGTCACCCAGTGCATCGGAAGGTGACACACATGGCCAGACACGACTCCGGCCGTCCTCCCGACCGCGGGCGTGGCGCTGGGGGCGGGTACGGCGTCGGCCGCGGCGGACACGACCTCGGTCCTGGGCGTGATGAACACCCGCCCACCTCCCTCGGGGCAAGGTCCCCCCAGCTCGGCGACTTCGAGCCGATGACGTCCCAGGCGCTGACGGGCCCGTCGCGCAGGCCCGTTCGATCGCGTGCATCCCGGTGGTGGGACAGGCGGCCGGGCTGCTGGCGCAGCAGCAGTGGGCGCGGGTACGGAGAAGCCCCGGCCCTCCTGGACGGAGGCGGGCCGGGGCTTCGGCTGTGCGGGTGGCCGGTACGGCTAGTACGCGGAACCCGACGCGCCCAGGGACCCCGTGGGGTGCCAGACCGTCTTGGTCTCCAGGAACGCCGTCAGACGGTCGATCCCGGGCGTCTCCGCGTAATCCACAGGCTGTGGACGCAGTACGCGCTTGAGATTGTCGGCCGCGGCGATCTCCAGCTCCTTCGCCAGCACCTCGTCGGCACCCGCGAGGTCGATCGCGTTGACGTCCTGGTGGGACGCCAGCGGGGTCGCGATCTCCGCCGTGCGGCCCGACAGGACGTTGACCACGCCGCCCGGGACGTCCGAGGTGGCCAGGACCTCGGCCAGGGACAGGGCGGGGAGCGGGGAGTTCTCGCTCGCCACCACGATCGCCGTGTTGCCCGTCGCGATCACCGGGGCGAGTACGGACACCAGGCCCAGGAACGACGACTCCTGCGGCGCCAGGACGGCGACCACGCCGGTCGGTTCGGGGGACGACAGGTTGAAGAACGGGCCCGCGACCGGGTTGCCGCCGCCGACCACCTGGGCGATTTTGTCGGTCCAGCCCGCGTACCAGACCCAGCGGTCGATCGTGGCGTCCACGACCGCGGCCGCCTTGGACTTCGACAGACCCTCCGCGTCGGCCACCTCACGGGTGAACTGGTCGCGGCGGCCCTCCAGCATCTCGGCGACGCGGTACAGGACCTGGCCCCGGTTGTACGCCGTCGTCCCCGACCAGCCGCCGAACGCCTTGCGCGCCGCGACGACCGCGTCCCGGGCGTCCTTGCGGGAGGACAGCGGTGCGTTCGCCAGCCACTTGCCCTTCGAGTCCGTCACCTCGTACACCCGGCCGCTCTCGGAACGCGGGAACTTCCCGCCGACGTACAGCTTGTAGGTCTTGAAGACGGAGAGCCGCTCGGCGCGCTCGGTCTTGTCGTTCTTCTCAGACATCGAGGTACGCCTCCAGGCCGTGGCGGCCGCCCTCGCGGCCGAAGCCCGACTCCTTGTAACCGCCGAACGGCGACGTCGGGTCGAACTTGTTGAACGTGTTGGACCAGACGACACCCGCGCGGAGCTTGTTCGCGACCGCCAGGATGCGCGAGCCCTTCTCCGTCCAGATGCCGGCGGACAGGCCGTACGGCGTGTTGTTGGCCTTGGCGACCGCCTCGTCCGGCGTGCGGAACGTCAGCACCGACAGCACCGGCCCGAAGATCTCGTCCCGCGCGATCCGGTGCGCCTGGGTGACGTTCGTGAACAGCGTCGGGGCGAACCAGTAGCCGCTCTCCGGCAGCTCACAGGCCGGCGACCAGCGCTCGGCGCCCTCCGCCTCGCCCAGCTCGACGAGCGAGGTGATGCGGGTGAGCTGCTCCTCGGAGTTGATCGCGCCGATGTCCGTGTTCTTGTCCAGCGGGTCACCGAGGCGCAGCGTGGACAGGCGGCGCTTCAGGGACTCCAGGAGCTCCTCCTGGATCGACTCCTGCACCAGCAGACGGGAGCCCGCGCAGCAGACCTGGCCCTGGTTGAAGAAGATTCCGTTGACGATGCCCTCGACCGCCTGGTCGACGGGGGCGTCGTCGAAGACGATGTTCGCGCCCTTGCCGCCCAGTTCGAGCGTGACCTTCTTCCTGGTCCCGGCGACCGTGCGGGCGATCTCCTTGCCGACGGCCGTGGAGCCGGTGAAGGCCACCTTGTTCACGTCCGGGTGGGCGACCAGCGCCGCGCCCGCGTCGCCGTAGCCCGGGAGGATGTTGACGACGCCCTTGGGCAGGCCCGCCTGACGGCAGATGTCCGCGAAGAACAGCGCGGACAGGGGGGTCGTCTCGGCCGGCTTCAGCACGACCGTGTTGCCCGTCGCGAGCGCGGGGGCGATCTTCCACGCCAGCATCAGGAGGGGGAAGTTCCAGGGGATGACCTGACCCGCCACACCCAGCGGCCTCGGGTTCGCACCGAAGCCGGCGTGGTCGAGCTTGTCGGCCCAGCCCGCGTAGTAGAAGAAGTGCGCGGCGACCAGGGGGAGGTCCGCGTCGCGGGTCTCCTTGATCGGCTTGCCGTTGTCGAGGGTTTCGAGGACGGCGAGCTCGCGCGAACGCTCCTGGATGATCCGCGCGATGCGGAACAGGTACTTCGCGCGCTCCGCGCCCGGCAGCGCCGACCACTTCTCGAACGCCCGGCGCGCGGCCTTCACCGCGCGGTCGACGTCCTCCGAACCGGCCTGGGCGATCTCGGAGAGGACCTCCTCGGTCGACGGGGAGAGGGTCTTGAAGACCTTGCCGTCCGCCGCCTCGACGAACTCGCCGTCGATGAACAGGCCGTACGAGGGGGCGATGTCGGCGATCGCGCGCGACTCGGGAGCCGGGGCGTATTCGAATACGGAAGCCATGGTGATCAGTCCACCGTCACGTAGTCGGGACCGGAGTAGCGGCCGGTGGCCAGCTTCTGCCGCTGCATCAGCAGGTCGTTCAGCAGCGAGGAGGCGCCGAAGCGGAACCAGTGGTTGTCCAGCCAGTCCTCGCCTGCGGTCTCGTTGACCAGCACGAGGAACTTGACGGCGTCCTTGGAGGTGCGGATGCCGCCGGCCGGCTTCACGCCGATCTGGATGCCGGTCTGCGCCCGGAAGTCGCGCACCGCCTCCAGCATGAGCAGCGTGTTCGCCGGGGTCGCGTTGACCGCGACCTTTCCGGTGGAGGTCTTGATGAAGTCCGCGCCGGCCAGCATGCCGAGCCAGCTCGCGCGGCGGATGTTGTCGTACGTCGAGAGCTCGCCGGTCTCGAAGATGACCTTCAGGCGCGCCGAGGTGCCGCAGGCCTCCTTCACGGCGGTGATCTCGTCGTACACCTTCAAGTATCGACCCGCGAGGAACGCCCCGCGGTCGATGACCATGTCGATCTCGTCCGCACCGGCGGCGACGGCGTCACGCACGTCGGCCAGCTTGACGTCGAGCGCGGCGCGTCCGGCCGGGAACGCCGTGGCCACCGAGGCGACCTTGACGCCGGAGCCGGCGACGGCCTCCTTGGCCACGGCCACCATGTCGGGGTAGACGCAGACCGCGGCCGTGGCGGGCGTCGTACGGTCGGTCGGGTCGGGCTTGACCGCCTTCGCGCCGAGCGCCCGGACCTTGCCCGGGGTGTCCGCGCCTTCCAGCGTCGTCAGGTCGACCATCGAGATGGCGAGGTCGATGGCGTACGCCTTCGCGGTCGTCTTGATCGAACGGGTGCCGAGGGAGGCAGCACGGGCCTCGAGTCCGACCGCGTCGACGCCGGGGAGCCCGTGGAGGAAGCGGCGCAGCGAGCTGTCGGACGCGGCGACGTCCTTGAGGGGGTGAGCTGCGGTGAGTGCAGAACTGGGCATGGTCACCAGACGAGCATATCTACGCGCGTAGCGGCTGTACAGCCCCCGGTCCTTCCGAAGCGGATCCGCCGCTACCCCTCGGGCGGATGAGGGGCCGGAGGAAGGGTCCGGCAGAATCGAGACATGACCAGCCCCGAACCCCAGTCACCGGCACCGCAGCCCTCGGAGCCCGAGTCCAAGGACCGGGTGTACCGGTCGGTCCCGGCCATCGCCGGCGGCGTGCTGCTGCTCGCCATCGCCGGGTGGCTCGGCATCGACGCGGTGCTCTCCGGTGAGGGACGCACGCCGTGGCTCGCGCTGGCCGTGCTGCTCCTCGCCGTACCGCTGGTCCTCGCCTTCACCCTGCGGCCCGCCGTGTACGCGGGCGACGACCGGCTGCGGATCCGCAACCCCTTCCGGCTCGTCGTCGTGCCCTGGGGGCAGGTCGCCTCGCTGCGCTCCTCCTACTCCAACGAGGTCCTCACCGAGTCCGGTGCGAAGTACCAGCTGTGGGCCGTGCCCGTGTCGCTGCGGGCCCGCAAGAAGGCCGCGCGGCGCGAGATGCGGGCGACGGCGCAGGCCCGGCGGGAGATGGGCCGGGACGAGGGCCGCGGCAGTGCGCTCGGGATGCGGGCCGGCCTGGGCGGCGGCCTCGGCGGGGACTCCGTCTCCGAGGGGCCCGTGCGGGCGGAGACCGACCGGATCATGGACGAGCTGCGCGGGCTGCACGAGGCGCGGCACCGGGCGGAGTCGGCACAGGGCGAGGTCACCGTGCGATGGGCCTACGAGGTGCTGGCGCCGGCGGTGGCCGGGGCCGTGCTGCTGCTGATCCTGGTGGCGGTGGGCTGAGTCGCTCCGGGCTCCGCCCGGTGTACGGGCAGGTCCGGGTGTGCGCTTGATCCCGGTGGCCGAGGGCCGAGGCGTTCCGGGCTCCGCACGGTGTACCGGTAGCTCCGGCTGTGAGCTCGTCGGCCTGCCCGTGCGCTTCTCGTCCACCCGCGCTTGCTGCCAGGCCCGTGCCCGTGCAGTGCGGCCCGTGCCTGGAAACCGGTTCGGTGCCGTGAAAACCGGTGGAGCCCGGGCATGCCCCAGCTTAGGTTCGGGGCATGAGTACCCGTACCTTCCGTGTCACCGTGCGAGGCGTCTTCGACGGACTGAGCGCCGGGCAGCGGGCCGAGCTGCTGGAGCGGGCCGCGGAGCACGACGTGCTGCGCGCGGCCTTCACTCCCGAGGGGAGCCTCACCTACGACGTGGCCGTGCGGCCCGCCTTCACCTTCCGCTTCCTGGACTCCGGGGAGGCCGAGGAGGACATCCTGGAGGCCGCCGAGCGGGCCGAGGCGTCGGCCCGGGCCTGGCTGGAGCAACGCGGGTACGGCTACAAGAACCTCCGCTCCACCGCCGAGGACCTCTCCCGTGCGCCCCTCGGCAAGCGGCAGCGGCGGGAGGCCGCCCGGAAGGGGGTCTAGGTCATCGGCGGTGGCCGTGGTGGTGCGGGTTCGCCGGCTTCAGATGCCCGCCGCCGCCGACAGGTCGTGCTTGATCGACTCCAGTAGGGCCGTCGCCTTCGCCCGGGCCGCCGGGAGGCCGTCGTGCGACCCGACCGGGACCACGACCTCCAGGTAGCACTTCAGCTTCGGCTCCGTACCGCTCGGGCGGACGATCACGCGAGCGCCGTCGAGGGTGTACCGCAGACCGTCCGTGGGCGGCAGTTCGGCCGTGCCCTGCGTGAGGTCCTCCGTACGGGTGATCGGCAGGCCGGCCAGTTCCGTCGGAGGCTGTTCGCGCAGGCGCCGCATCGCCGCGGCGATGAGGGACAGGTCCTCGACGCGCACCGAGAGCTGGTCCGTCGCGTGCAGGCCGTGCTCCACCGCCAGGTCGTCCAGCAGGTCCAGGAGAGTCCGGCCCTCCTCCTTCAGCCCGGAGGCCAGCTCCGTGATCAGCAGCGCGGCCGTGATGCCGTCCTTGTCGCGCACGCCGTCGGGGTCCACGCAGTAGCCGAGGGCCTCCTCGTAGCCGAAGCGCAGGCCCTCGGCGCGGGCGATCCACTTGAAGCCCGTGAGGGTCTCGACATGGGGGAGGCCCGCCTTCTCGGCGATCCGGCCGAGGAGGGACGAGGAGACGATCGACTCCGCGAAGGTGCCGGTCGCTCCGCGGCGGACCAGGTGCGCGGCGAGCAGCGCGCCGACCTCGTCACCGCGCAGCATGCGCCAGTCGGCGCCGTCCTGTACGGCGACGGCGCAGCGGTCCGCGTCCGGGTCGTTGGCGATGATCAGGTCCGGGGCGGTCTCGCCGGCGCGTGCGGTCGCGAAAGCCAGGTCCATCGCGCCGGGCTCCTCCGGGTTGGGGAACGCGACGGTCGGGAACTCCGGGTCGGGTTCGGCCTGCTCCGCGACGAGGACCGGCTCCGGGAAGCCGGCGCGGGCGAAGGCGGCCAGCAGGACGTCCTTGCCGACGCCGTGCATCGCCGTGTACACGGTGCGGGCGGTGCGGGGGGAACCCTCGGCCAGGACGGCGTCCGTGCGGGCGAGGTAGGCGTCGAGGACGCTGTCGTCGAGGATGTCCCAGCCCTCGGTGGGGCGCGGGACCGTGGTGAGGGACGGGACGGCGGCGATCTCCGCCGCGATGTCGATGTCCGCCGGGGGGACGATCTGCGAGCCGTCGCCGAGGTACACCTTGTAGCCGTTGTCGCGGGGCGGGTTGTGGCTGGCCGTGACCTCTACGCCGGCGACCGCGCCGAGGTGCCTTATCGCGAAGGCGAGCACGGGGGTCGGGAGGGGGCGGGGGAGGACGGCCGCGCGCAGGCCCGCGCCGATCATGACGGCGGCGGTGTCCTGGGCGAAGTCGTGGGACTTGTGACGGGCGTCGTAACCGATGACCACGAGGCCGTTGTCGTGGCCCTGCTTCTTGAGGTACGCGGCGAGGCCGGCGGCGGCGCGGATGACGACCGAGCGGTTCATGCGCATGGGGCCGGCGCCGAGTTCGCCGCGGAGGCCGGCGGTGCCGAACTGGAGGGTGCCGCTGAAGCGGGCGGCGAGTTCGGTCTCGTCCTTGGCCTCGATGAGGCGGGCGAGTTCCGTGCGGGTGTCCGGGTCGGGGTCCTCGGTGAGCCACGCCTGGGCCTGTGCGATGAGTGTTTCGTGCACGGTGTGGGGTCAGCCTCTCCGGTGTGGTGACGTGCGGTGCGGTGCAGTGTGGTCTGGCTGCAGTGTGGTCTGGCTGCGGCGTGGTGGGGGTGCGCGTCTTCGCCTGTTCGCCGGGTGTGGGTCGGGGCCGCGTCGGGGGGTGTCCGTCCTCGGAACGGCGCGAGGGGGTTGCGTACCGACCAACCCCCCGTTGACGCGCCAACCGCTGCGGGCGGACACCCCCCGACACGTCCCCTTCTCGCCGTACGCGGGTGCGCCTCGTCGCCGCCATGTCCCATTCTCGCCATGGGCGGCCGCGGTTGTTTCTCGCGCGGCGACTGCAGCCCTCTAGGGGCGCGGGGAACTGCGCGACCAGCCACTACGGGCCCGCAGCCGCCGTACGACCTGCAGAAGTCCCTCAGAGGCGGCCCAGGACCTGAGCCAGCAGGGAGCCCATGCGGGTGGCGCTGTCGCGGCCCGCCTGGAGGACTTCCTCGTGGTTCAGGGGCTCGCCCGTCATGCCTGCGGCGAGGTTGGTGACGAGGGAGATGCCCAGGACCTCCGCGCCGGCCTCGCGGGCGGCGATCGCCTCCAGGACCGTCGACATGCCCACCAGGTCCGCGCCGATGACCCGGGCCATGCGGATCTCGGCCGGAGTCTCGTAGTGCGGGCCGGGGAACTGGGCGTAGACACCCTCCTCCAGCGTGGGGTCGACCTCCTTGCACAGGGCCCGCAGGCGCGGGGAGTACAGGTCGGTGAGATCGACGAAGTTCGCGCCGATGATGGGGGAGGTGGCGGTGAGGTTGATGTGGTCGCTGATGAGGACCGGCTGGCCGGGGCGCATGCCCTCGCGCAGGCCGCCGCAGCCGTTGGTGAGGACGACCGTCTTGCAGCCGGCCGAGACCGCGGTGCGGACGCCGTGGGCGACCGCGGCCACCCCGCGGCCCTCGTAGAAGTGCGTACGGCCCAGGAAGACCAGGGCGCGCTTGTTGCCGATCCGGTACGAGCGGATCTTGCCTCCGTGGCCCTCCACCGCCGGCGGCGGGAAACCGGGCAGCTCGGTGACCTGGAACTCGGCCTCGGGGGCGCCCAGGGCGTCCACGGCCGGAGCCCAGCCGGAGCCCATCACGAGGGCGACGTCGTGGGTCTCGGCGCCCGTCAGTTCGCGCAGGCGGGCCGCGGCGGCGTCGGCGGCCGCGTGCGGGTCGCGCTGGATGTCGTCCGGAAGAAGAGATGCGTTCACGCCGACGAGGGTAGCCGGTGAAAGCCTACGCGCGTAGATGGCAGAGCTCACGGGGTGGCGATCGTTGTCTTGTCGTTTCCGACGAGAGGCCTCCGGCGGGCTGCCGTCAGCAGGGGCGCTTGCGGAGCTCCATCACGTAGTCGTGGGGGGCGCCGGCCGACTCGGCCGCGTCGGCGATCTCGCCCAGGTAGCGGGCGGAGGGCAGGCCGCCCTCGTAGGCGTTCAGGGCGAAGGCCCAGGCGGAGTCCTCACCGTCCAGGGTGTGGACCCGTACGCGCGTACGGCGGTAGATGTCGAGGCCCACGCCCTCCCAGCGGTCGAGCGACTCCTCGTCCATGGGGGCGATGTCGTAGAGGGAGACGAAGACCTGGGAGAGCGGGTCCTCCACGATCGTCGGCAGGGCGCCCTCCCAGCCCATGTGCTCGCCGCCGAAGGTCAGTCGCCATCCGTTCAGCCAGCCGGTGGCGCGCAGCGGCGAGTGCGGGGCGCGGCGGGACATCAGCCGCGCGTCGAGGTTGCCGGCGTACGCGGCGTAGAGCGACATGGGGGAAGGGTACGGCAGGTGGTCCGGCGTCACTCGTGTAACGACAGGCGCACGGGTGGGCCCCGGGGCGGTGTCACCTTGTTGCGTGCGGGACAATGGAGTACGTGACTCGGATCGTGATCATCGGTGGCGGACCCGGCGGATACGAAGCGGCGCTGGTGGCCGCTCAACTCGGCGCGGAGGTGACCGTCGTCGACTCCGACGGTCTGGGCGGGGCGTCGGTGCTCACCGACTGCGTGCCGTCGAAGACCTTGATCGCCACGGCCGAGGTGATGACCACCTTCGACTCCTCGTACGAGGAGCTGGGCATCATCGTCGCCGACGACACCCCTCCCCTGGAGCAGTCCGCCCGGGTGGTGGGCGTCGACCTGGGCAAGGTCAACCGGCGTGTGAAGCGGCTCGCGCTCGCCCAGTCGCACGACATCGCGGCCTCCGTGACGCGTGCCGGGGCGCGTGTCATGCGCGGACGCGGGCGGCTGGAGGGCATGCAGGCGCTCGACGGGTCGCGCAAGGTGGTGGTGCGCGCCGCCGACGGCAGCGAGGAGACCCTGACGGCGGACGCCGTGCTCATCGCGACCGGCGGACATCCCCGTGAGCTGCCCGACGCGCAGCCGGACGGCGAGCGGATCCTGAACTGGACCCAGGTGTACGACCTCGACGAGCTCCCCGAGGAACTGATCGTGGTCGGATCCGGTGTGACCGGCGCCGAGTTCGCCGGTGCCTACCAGGCGCTCGGGTCCCGGGTGACGCTCGTGTCCTCGCGCGACCGGGTGCTGCCCGGTGAGGACCCGGACGCGGCCGCCGTGCTGGAGGACGTCTTCCGGCGGCGCGGCATGAACGTCATGGGGCGCTCCCGCGCGCAGTCCGCCAAGCGGGTGGGGGACCGGGTCGAGGTGACGCTCTCCGACGGGCGCGTCATCACCGGCTCGCACTGCCTCATGGCCGTCGGCGCCGTGCCCAACAGTGCCGGGATGGGGCTGGAGGAGGCCGGTGTCAGGCTGCGCGAGTCCGGTCACATCTGGACCGACAAGGTGTCCCGTACGACCGCTCCCGGCGTGTACGCGGCCGGTGACGTGACCGGTGTGTTCGCCCTTGCGTCCGTCGCTGCCATGCAGGGCCGTATCGCCATGTACCACTTCCTGGGCGACGCGGTGGCCCCGCTGAACCTGAAGACCGTCTCCTCGAACGTCTTCACCGACCCGGAGATCGCGACCGTCGGCTACACCCAGGCCGACGTCGACGCCGGGAAGATCGACGCGCGGGTCGTGAAGCTGCCGCTGCTGCGCAACCCGCGCGCGAAGATGCAGGGCATCCGCGACGGCTTCGTCAAGATCTTCTGCCGTCCGGGCACCGGGATCGTGGTCGGCGGTGTCGTCGTGTCGCCGCGCGCCTCGGAACTGATCCACCCCATCTCGATCGCGGTCGACAACAATCTGACCGTCGAACAGATCGCGAAGGCCTTCACCGTCTATCCCTCCCTGTCGGGCTCGATCGCCGAGGTGGCACGGCAGTTGCACACCCGCAAGGGGACGGCCGAGGGCTGAGGCCGGATTCGACTCCTCCCTGGTCACGGGGAGTGTTCGACCATTCGTACGGCATAGGCGGCGGGACTAGGCCCTATACCACTTCCCGCTACCTGGTGCGAACATCTTCTGCTATTCAGCGCAAACTGCTGAAAGCAGACGGTCGCTGGCGTTACTGTCAGTTTCGTGTTCGCTGCAGAACGTCGCCAATTGATCCTCGAAATGGTGCGAGCGAACGGGGCCGTGTCGCTCCGTGAGCTCGCCCGCGTCGTCCAGACCTCCGAAGTGACCGTACGGCGGGACGTGCGCGCGCTGGAGGCAGAAGGACTCCTCGACCGCCGGCACGGCGGTGCGGTACTGCCGGGCGGTTTCACGCGGGAGTCCGGCTTTCCGCAGAAGTCTCATCTCGCGACCGCCGAGAAGACCGCCATCGCCGACCTCGCCGCGAACTTCGTGGAAGAGGGCGAGGCGATCGTGGTCGGGGCGGGTACGACGACCCAGGAGCTGGCCCGCCGGCTCGCCCGGGTGCCCGGCCTCACCGTCGTCACCAACTCCCTCCTCGTCGCCCAGGCGTTGGCCCATGCCAACCGGGTCGAGGTCGTGATGACCGGCGGTACGCTCCGCGGTTCGAACTACGCGCTGGTCGGGAGCGGTGCGGAGCAGTCCCTGCACGGGCTGCGGGTGTCGCGCGCGTTCCTGTCCGGGGCGGGGCTGACCGCCGAACGCGGGCTGTCCACGTCCAACATGCTGTCGGCGTCCGTCGACCGGGCGTTGGTGCAGGCCGCGGCGGAGGTGGTGGTGCTCGCCGACCACACGAAGCTCGGCACCGACACCATGTTCCAGACCGTGCCGACGGATCTCATCACGCGCCTGGTCACGGACGAGCCGCCCGCCCATGACGACCGCGCGGCCACGGAACTCCAGGCGCTGGCCGACCAGGGCGTGCAGATCGCCGTGGCCGGGGGGCAGGGGGGTTCCGCCGGGTCGGGTGCGGGGGGCCCGGGGGGTGATTCCGTCCCGGCGCGTCAGCAGCGCCGGGATGTGCCGGTGCCCGGGCCTCGACGGCAGGTGCCGGGGGCCGGGGGGCAGTTGCGGTCTGCTTCTGCCTCGATGCTGGGGGAGCAGGGGGCGGGGGCGGAGCGGGCGAGGGTGGCGGATCTGCGGAGGCGCTGACGCCGACGGTGGGCTGAGGCGCGGGTTTCCTTTCCGGCACCCGGCGTTGTCGCGGGGGCGGGGTGGACCCCCAACCCGGCGTAGCGGGGTGCCTCCCCCAAGCTCTCGGCTTCGCTCGAGCAGGGGGGACCCCCACGCCCACCCGTGCCGTCCTTGGCGGCGCGCAGGCCCGCAGCCAGGGGCGAGCCACGATGCTCCCGCACCCGCGCTCGGACGCAAGGGGACGTGTCGGGGGGTGTCCGCCCGCAGCGGTTGGCGCGTCGACGGACAGTCAGTCGGCACGCAAGTCGATCGCGCCGTTCCGAGGACGGACACCCCCGGCGCGGCCCCGACCCACCCCCGAGGGGTAGGCCGGACACCTGCTGCTGCACTTCGCCTCACGCCCCGAGGGGTAGGCCGGACACCCACTGCTGCACCCCGACCCAACCCCCGCGGGGTGGGCGGGACACACCGAGGCGCGGCGTCCACCCCGTCGTGGGGTGGGCGCCGCGCCAGGAGTGGGGGCGTCAGTCCTTGATCTCGCAGATGGCCGCGCCCGACGTCACCGACGCGCCGATCTCCGCGCTCAGGCCCTTGATCGTGCCCGAGCGGTGCGCGTTCAGGGGCTGTTCCATCTTCATGGCCTCCAGGACGACGACCAGGTCGCCCTCCTTGACCTCCTGGCCCTCCTCGACGGCGACCTTGACGATGGTGCCCTGCATCGGAGAGGCGAGGGTGTCACCGGACGCCACCGGGCCCGACTTCTTCGCCGCGCGGCGCTTCGGCTTGGCGCCCGCCGCGAGACCCGTACGGGCCAGGGACATGCCCAGCGACGACGGCAGGGAGACCTCGAGGCGCTTGCCGCCGACCTCGACGACGACCGTCTCGCGGCCCGGCTCCTCATCCGCGTCCGCACCGTCCGCCGGCGCGGCGAACGGCTTGATCTCGTTGACGAACTCCGTCTCGATCCACCGGGTGTGCACCGTGAACGGGTCGGACGAGTCCGTGAGCTCCGGCGCGAACGCCGGGTCCTTCACCACCGCACGGTGGAACGGGATCGCCGTCGCCATGCCCTCGACCTGGAACTCCTCCAGCGCACGGGCGGCACGCTGCAGCGCCTCCTTGCGGGTGCGGCCGGTGACGATCAGCTTGGCCAGCAGGGAGTCCCAGGCCGGGCCGATGACCGAGCCGGACTCCACGCCCGCGTCCAGACGGACACCCGGGCCGGACGGCGGCGCGAACGACGTGACCGTGCCGGGAGCCGGGAGGAAGTTGCGGCCCGGGTCCTCGCCGTTGATACGGAACTCGAAGGAGTGCCCGCGCAGCTCCGGGTCGCCGTAGCCCAGCTCCTCGCCGTCGGCGATGCGGAACATCTCACGCACCAGGTCGATGCCGGCGACCTCCTCGGTGACCGGGTGCTCCACCTGGAGGCGGGTGTTGACCTCGAGGAAGGAGATCGTGCCGTCGAGGCCCACGAGGAACTCGACCGTGCCGGCGCCGACGTAGCCGGCCTCCTTGAGGATCGCCTTGGAGGCGGAGTACAGCTCCTCCCGCTGCGCGTCGGACAGGAACGGCGCCGGGGCCTCCTCCACCAGCTTCTGGTGGCGGCGCTGCAACGAGCAGTCACGGGTGGAGACGACGACCACGTTGCCGTGCTGGTCGGCCAGGCACTGGGTCTCCACGTGTCGCGGCTTGTCCAGGTAACGCTCGACGAAGCACTCGCCCCGGCCGAAGGCGGCGACGGCCTCACGGACCGCCGAGTCGTACAGCTCCGGCACCTCTTCGAGGGTGCGGGCGACCTTCAGACCGCGACCGCCACCACCGAAGGCGGCCTTGATCGCGATCGGCAGGCCGTGCTGCTCGGCGAACGCGACGACCTCGTCGGCACCGGACACCGGGTCGGGCGTGCCGGCCACCAGCGGGGCACCCGCGCGCTGCGCGATGTGCCGGGCGGCGACCTTGTCGCCGAGGTCGCGGATCGCCTGCGGCGGCGGGCCGATCCAGATCAGGCCCGCGTCCAGGACCGCCTGCGCGAACTCCGCGTTCTCGGAGAGGAAGCCGTAGCCGGGGTGGATCGCGTCCGCGCCCGACTCACGGGCGGCGCCCAGCACCTTCTCGATGTCGAGGTAGCTGGTGCCCGGCGTGTCACCGCCCAGGGCGAACGCCTCATCCGCGGCGCGGACATGCAGAGCGTCCCGGTCCGGGTCGGCGTATACGGCCACGCTCGCGATACCGGCATCCCGGCAGGCCCGGGCCACGCGGACAGCGATTTCGCCACGGTTGGCGATGAGCACCTTGCGCACGATTGAGGCTCCCTCCTTGAAACAAGCCGAGTTTAGGGACAGCCGACACGACACTTCGACCCGTCCACAGTGGTGAGCTTGCCCACACGGAGCGTGATGCGTGGCTAGCTCGACCCGCGAAATCCCTTGTCGCACCGCGGTACGCAGTACTCCTTCGGGAAACCCTAGCCGTCCCCTGTGGTCAAGGTCTCTGTCATCACGTGCTGCGGGCCACTCGGTTTCTTTGTCGAGTCCCTACGAATGGCCCAATGATTCTTTGCCCGCTGCCGGACCCTTGTCCCCCGGTTTACCGGTTAGTAGCGTTCACGGTGTCTTCGTGAGGGAAGAGGGTGGGCCCGGTGATACGCAGGCCGGTGGCGTGGGTCGTGGCGGTGTTGCTGTTCGCCGAGGCGTTCGGCGTCGCGGCGCTCAACTGGTTCCTGGGGGTCGTCGTCGACCGGCAGGACATGTCACTGGCCGGCCTGGACCCGCACATGATGTCGGTCTCGTCGAAGATCGGCGGGATCGCCTTCGGCCTCTACTTCGCCCTGTGCGGCCTGGTCGCCCTGCTGGTGGCGCTGCGGGACCGGCCGCCGGCGGGCTTCGGACGCGTGCTGCTGATCAGCGCGGCGGTCGTGCACGGCGTGCTGGGCGCGTTCACCTGGGGGCTCGTCGGCTGGCCGGCGTTCCTGTTCATGGTGCTGGTGCTCGCCCTGATCGTGCTGCTGCTGATGACGTACGACCGTCCGGGGGAACCCGCCGACGCCGTGCCCGGGAAGAGCGGCGACGGGCCGCCGGTCAGCGCTCCGCCGGCGCCCACAGCTCCGTGATGCCGACGCCCAGGTCGGCCAGCAGCCGCCGCAGGAGAGGGAGACTGAGGCCGATGACGTTGCCGTGGTCGCCGTCGATGCCGTCGATGAACGGGGCGGAACGGCCGTCCAGGGTGAACGCCCCGGCGACGTAGAGGGGTTCGCCGGAGGCCACGTAGGCGGCGATCTCCTCGTCGGAGGGGTCGCCGAAGTGCACGACCGTGGACGCGACGGCGGAGACGTACCGGCTGGTGAGCGTGTCGTAGACGCAGTGGCCGGTCTGGAGGGTGCCGGCGCGGCCGCGCATCGACTTCCAGCGGGAGGTGGCCTCCTCGGCGTCCGCGGGCTTGCCGAGGGCCTGGCCGTCCAGGTCGAGTACCGAGTCGCAGCCGATCACGAGCGCGCCCTTGACGTCCGGCCGGGCCGCCACGACGGAGGCCTTCGCCTCGGCCAGGGCCAGCGCCAGTTCGGCGGGGGTGGGAGCGGTGACGGCGTCCTCGTCGACGCCGCTCACGACCACCTCGGGGGTGAGCCCGGCCTGACGGAGCAGTCCGAGCCGGGCGGGGGACTGGGAGGCGAGGACGAGTCGGCGGCGCGGCTGATCTGTCATGCGTTCAGCGTATCGGCGTCGCCCGGCGCGTCTCACCTCACGCCGATCACGATCATCACCAGCACCATGGCCAAGGCCAGGAGAACGCTCAGCCGCCGCAGCATGTCCTGCATGTCACGCAGTTCTTCGGGCGGTTCGTTCTCGGGGTCGGACCACAGCATGCCACCAGCGTGCGGCCTGGCAGGGCGGGGCGCCTGAGTAGCGGTACTCAAATCGGCGCCCCGCGTCGTTCCACCGTGCGCGGTTCCCCGCGACTCGTTCCACCCTGCGCGGTTCCCCGCGCCTTCGGGACGGGAGCTCTAGGCCGGCCAGTAGGTGCGGCCCCAGGCCGACGGCCCCGGCTGGGGCAGGCGGTGGGCGGCGATGCGGGACGGGTCGGACCAGGAATCGCGGGGGGCCGGCGCGCCGGGCGGGACGGCTGCCGCCGCCGCGGCGCGGGCCCTGACCACCGCCAGGGCGGCGGCCAGCTCCTCCGGGGTCGGGTTGCCCCGTACGACCTTGATCGTCATGTGGGCCTCCTGGGCTCGCTGCGGGCTAGAGGGGGATGTTGCCGTGCTTCTTCGGAGGCAGGGATTCCCGCTTCGTACGCAGTTGACGCAGACCCCGCACGACATGCCGACGGGTCTCGGACGGCATGATCACGGCGTCGATGTAGCCGCGCTCGGCCGCGACGTAGGGGTTGAGGAGGGCGTCCTCGTACTCCTGGATCAGCCGGGCCCGGACCGCCTCCAGGTCCTCGCCGTTCGCCTCGGCCTCGGCGAGCGTGCGGCGGTGCAGGATGTTGACCGCGCCCTGGGCGCCCATCACCGCGATCTGGGCGGTGGGCCAGGCGAGGTTGAGGTCGGCACCGAGGTGCTTGGAGCCCATGACGTCGTAGGCGCCGCCGAAGGCCTTGCGGGTGATGATCGTGATCAGCGGGACGGTCGCCTCGGCGTAGGCGTAGATCAGCTTGGCGCCGCGGCGGATGATGCCGTCGTGCTCCTGGTCGACGCCGGGCAGGAAGCCCGGCACGTCGACGAACGTGATCACCGGGACGTTGAAGGCGTCGCAGGTGCGCACGAAGCGGGCGGCCTTCTCGCTGGCCTTGATGTCCAGGCACCCGGCGAGCTGCGTCGGCTGGTTGGCGATGATGCCGACCGGGTGGCCCTCGACCCTGCCGAAGCCGGTGACGATGTTCGGCGCGTACAGCGGCTGCGTCTCGAAGAACTCGGCGTCGTCCAGGACGTGCTCGATCACCGTGTGCATGTCGTACGGCTGGTTCGCGCTGTCCGGGACGATCACGTCCAGCTCGCGGTCCTCGTCGCCGACCTCCAGATCGGCCTCCTCGGGGAAGACCGGCGCCTCGGAGAGGTTGTTGGACGGCAGGTAGGACAGCAGCTGCTTGATGTACTCGATGGCGTCCTTCTCGTCGCCCGCCATGTGGTGGGCGACGCCGGAGGTCGCGTTGTGGGTCCGGGCGCCGCCCAGCTCCTCGAAGCCGACGTCCTCGCCGGTGACGGTCTTGATGACGTCGGGGCCGGTGATGAACATGTGCGAGGTCTGGTCGACCATGACCGTGAAGTCGGTGATGGCCGGGGAGTAGACCGCGCCGCCCGCGCACGGCCCGACGACCAGGCTGATCTGCGGGATGACGCCCGAGGCGTGGGTGTTGCGGCGGAAGATCTCGCCGTAGGCGCCGAGCGAGGCGACGCCCTCCTGGATCCTGGCGCCGCCGGAGTCGTTGATGCCGATGACCGGGCAGCCGGTCTTCAGCGCGAAGTCCATGACCTTGACGATCTTCTGGCCGTAGACCTCGCCCAGCGCTCCGCCGAAGACGGTGAAGTCCTGGGAGAACACGGCGACCGGGCGGCCGTCGACGGTGCCGTACCCGGTGACGACGCCGTCGCCGTACGGGCGGTTCTTGTCGAGGCCGAAGTTCGTGGAGCGGTGCCGGGCGAACTCGTCGAGTTCGACGAAGGAGCCCTCGTCGAGGAGGAGATCGATCCGCTCACGGGCCGTCAGTTTGCCCTTGGCGTGCTGCTTTTCGACGGCACGAGCGGAGCCGGCGTGTGTCGCTTCCTCGATGCGTCGCTTCAGATCCGCGAGCTTGCCCGCGGTCGTGTGAATGTCGGGCTGCTGCTGCTCTTCCGGCTCGGACATCGGGATGCGGCTCCCTGCCTGCTCAAAAGGGGGGACGGTTACTCATCCGTAGACTAGTGGGGTGCCTCCACATCGGCAGTGCGGCGTTTACCACACCTAGGGTGGCTTGCATGACGCCGCGAGATGCATCAGAGCCCAACGGAAGCCGATGGTCGGACCTGGACCGTCCGCCCCTCAACATCACTGCCCTGCGCCGGGGTCTGGTGCGGCCGGGAGGGCTGTGGTCGGAGGTGGACGTGGTGCAGCGCACCGGCTCCACGAACTCCGATCTGGTGGCCCGGGCGGCCGAGGGCGAGGTGACCGAGGGCGCGGTGCTGGTCGCCGAGGAGCAGACGGCGGGCCGCGGCCGCCTCGACCGCCAGTGGACGGCACCGTCCCGCTCCGGCCTCTTCTTCTCCGTCCTGCTCACGCCCGGCGAGGTGCCGGTGGCGCGGTGGGGCTGGCTGCCGCTGCTCACGGGGGTCGCGGTGGCGACGGGCCTGTCCCGGGCGGCGGGCGTCGACACGTCCCTGAAGTGGCCGAACGACCTGCTGGTCACGGTGGGCCGCAACGAGCGCAAGGCCGGCGGGATCCTGGCCGAGCGGGCCGGTGACGGAGGGGTCGTCATCGGGGTCGGCGTCAATGTCTCCCTGCGGGAGGACGAGCTGCCCGTACCGACGGCCGGATCGCTGGCACTGGCCGGGGCGGTGAGCACGGACCGGGATCCACTGCTGCGGGGGATGCTGCGCTCCCTGGAGGACTGGTACGGCAGGTGGCGTGCGGCCGGGGGCGACGCCGGGGCGTGTGGGTTGCACGAGGCATATGCGGCGGGGTGCGCGACGCTCGGCCGGGAGGTGCGGGCGGAGTTGCCGGGGGACCGGGCGATCGTGGGGGAGGCCGTCGCGGTGGACGGGGACGGGCGGTTGGTGCTGGCGACGGAGGCGGGCGTGCAGGAGCCGGTCGGGGCCGGGGACATCGTGCATCTGCGGCCGGCGTGAGCCGAGGCCGGGTGGCACCGTGACCCGGCGGAGCGGGGTGCCGCCGCTGCGCCCACCCTCCCCCGAGCTTTCGGCTTCGCTGGAGCAGGGAGCCCCATCGCCCCTGGCGGCACGCATGCCCGCAGCTTGGGCGTGAATCGGCGGCTTCGGACTCACCAGCCCGTCCGGCGGTTGAGGACGAGGCCGTTCAGGCCGATCGGGGGTCCAGGGGCTCCGACGCCGGGTTCCTGTGCCACCCCGGGAGCCTCACCCCCGTCGGCTGAACCTAACGGAGTGAGCTGGCGCACACCTGCCGTAGAGTTGAGGCCGGTCGATACATGACCGTGACAGATCGGAAGGGCAACACGCGTGACCGTCGACGACTCGGGTTCCGGCGAGGACGCGCAGGGCGCCGACTCCGGCGAGGATCCGCTCGCCCTGCGCCTCGAAGGGCTCATCCTGGGCGCCGAGCGCCGCTACACCCCGTTTCAGGCGGCCCGCAGCGCCGGTGTCTCCATGGAACTGGCCTCCCGCTTCTGGCGTGCCATGGGCTTCGCCGACATAGGCCAGGCCAAGGCCCTCACGGAGGCCGACGTCCTCGCGCTGCGACGCCTGGCCGGTCTGGTGGAGGCGGGGCTGCTGAGCGAGGCCATGGCCGTCCAGGTGGCCCGGTCCACGGGGCAGACCACCGCGCGGCTCGCCGAGTGGCAGATCGACTCCTTCCTGGAGGGGCTGACCGAGCCGCCCGAGCCGGGCATGACCCGCACCGAGGTGACGTACCCGATCGTCGAGCTGCTCCTGCCCGAGCTTCAGGAGTTCCTCGTCTACGTCTGGCGCCGGCAGCTCGCCGCCTCGGCCGGACGGGTCGTGCAGGCGGCCGACGACGAGGAGATGGTCGACCGGCGGCTGGCCGTGGGCTTCGCCGACCTGGTCGGGTTCACGCGGCTGACCCGGCGCATGGAGGAGGAGGAGCTCGGCGAGCTGGTCGAGGCCTTCGAGACCACGGCCGCCGACCTGGTGGCGGCCAACGGCGGTCGGCTGATCAAGACCCTCGGCGACGAGGTGCTCTACGCCGCGGACGACGCGGGCACGGCCGCCGAGATCGCCCTGCGGCTGATCGAGACGATGGCGCACGACGAGACGATGCCGGAGCTGCGCGTCGGCATGGCGTTCGGCACGGTGACCACCCGTATGGGTGATGTGTTCGGTACGACCGTGAACCTGGCCTCCCGGCTGACGTCGATAGCGCCGAAGGACGCCGTGCTGGTCGACACCGCCTTCGCCGAGGAGCTGATCCGCACGCAGGACGCCCCGGCCTCGGAGGCGGAGGCGGCCGAGGAGGCCGCGGCGGCGGAGAAGGAGGGCGAGGAGCCCCCGGCGTACCGGTTCGGGCTGCAACCGATGTGGCAGCGGCCGGTGCGTGGACTGGGCGTGGTGGAGCCGTGGCTGCTCACGCGGCGCGACGGGACGCCGTAGCCGCCCGCCGGGTCCCCTTGCCATAGCGCTGTGCCGCCGCGTGTCAGGGGCGGCCGACCGGCGTGTCCACGCACAGCCCGACGATGGGCACGCACAGACCCGGGTCGTGCGGGTCGTGCGGTGGCTTCTCCTTCTCGGGTGGTGCGGGCGCCGGGGCCGGTGTGGTCCGGCGTGGCGGTGCGGGGGGAGTGGTGGCCGGGCGTGGGGCGTCGCCGATGTGCGAGGCCGTGGGCGACGGGGCCGGGGTCTGGGCGTTCGGCGCGTCGGGGATGGTCGTGGCCGCGGGGGCGCCAGGGGCGGCGGTGGTGGCCGTCGCCGGGGCGTCGGCCGTCGTGGACGGCGACGGCCGGGCGCCCTCAGTGACCGGTGACGGGGTCGGGCCTCCCAGGGGCGTGCGGGACGAGGGACTCGCGACGGGGACGGCCGCGAAGGTGGCGGCGGTCCGGGTGGCGCCGTCGGTGGCGGTGGAGGCCGGGTCCGGGCGGGGCCCCGCTTCGAGCGGGCCGGCCCCGGCGCCCGGGCCGGAGGTCAGGCGCAGGAGACTCAGAGCGCCGGCGGCGAGGGCGAGGCCGCCGGTGGCGAGCAGGACCTTGCGGGGGCGGGGCTTACGGTGCCGGCCCCGGCCGCGCGGCGCGAACGGCCCGGTCACGCCCGGCGCCGAGGCCCGAGGCGCGGACGGCTCGCGTCGGTGCGGTGCCGTCGAGTCCTGGCGTGATGTGGGCTCACGTCGGGGTGATGCGGTACTGCCCTGGTGGGGTGCGGGTTCGGGCCGGGGCTGTGCCGTGGCGCCTTTGTGGGGCGCGGGGTCTCGTCGGGGCGACGCCGTGGAGTCCTGGCAGGGCGCCGGCTTGCGTCGGGGCTGTGCCGGGGTGGGCCCGGTGGTCCCTCGTGGCTTTGCCGGCGTGTTCGTCGTCATGGCGGTCCCTCCCCGAGGCGTCCCTCCTCGATGCGTGTCGATGCGTGTGCTCCCCCTGTGCGCCGTGAGGGACGCACGCTATGCGCTCCCATGGGCGGTTGGGTCGGAGTTGGGGTGATGTCACTCGAACGGGTGGGCGGGGGTGGTGCGGACCCGGGTGCGTCCGCCCTTTCGCGGGCGAAGCGCGGCTGCGATGATCGAAGCGTCGACCTTGTTAACCCGCGTTAACCGGAGGGTGTCATGAGTGAGGAACGGTTCGGGGAGTTCGTGCTGGTGCGGCGGCATGAGCAGGGGCACGTCGCGGAGCTCGTCCTCGACCGGCCCAAGGCCATGAACGCGGTGTCCACGGAGATGGCGCGGTCCCTCACCGGGGCGTGCACGGCCCTCGGCGAGGACCGGGACGTACGGGCGGTCGTCCTGACCTCGACGCACGAGCGGGCCTTCTGCGTCGGGGCCGACCTGAAGGAGCGCAACTCGTTCAGTGACGCGGATCTGCGGCGGCAGCGGCCGGTGACGAGGGCGGCGTACACCGGTGTGCTGGAGCTGCCGGTGCCGACGGTGGCGGCGGTGCACGGGTTCGCGCTCGGCGGCGGGTTCGAGCTGGCGCTGGCGTGCGACGTGATCGTGGCGGACCGCACGGCCGTGGTGGGCCTGCCGGAGGTGTCCGTCGGGGTGATCCCCGGAGGCGGGGGTACGCAGCTGCTGCCGCGGCGCGTCGGGGCGGCCCGGGCGGCCGAGCTGATCTTCTCCGCGCGGCGGGTGGAGGCCGGGGAGGCGGCCGAGCTGGGGCTGGTCGACCGGCTGGTCGAGGAGGGGCGGGACCGGGAGGAGGCGCTGGCGCTGGCGACGCGCATCGCCGGGAACTCGCCGGTCGGGCTGCGGGCGGCCAAGCGGGCGCTGCGGCTCGGGCAGGGGCTGGACCTGCGGGCCGGGCTGGAGGTCGAGGACGCGGCGTGGCGGACCACGGCGTTCTCGGGCGACCGGGCGGAAGGCGTCGCGGCCTTCAACGAGCGGCGCACCCCGCAGTGGCCGGGGGAGTGAACCAGCGGCGTACGCCGCAGTGGCCGGGGGAGTAGGCGGCTCCGCTCTCGATGCGGTGGCTCCGGCCTCGAAGAGGCGGCCACGACCCCGAAGCGGTGGCTCCGGTCTCGAAGCCGTGGCCCGGCGATGCGGTGGCTCCGGCTTCGAAGCGGCGGCTCCGGCTTCGAAGCGGTGGCTCCGGCCTCGAAGGGGCGGCTCCGGTCTCGAAGAGGCGGCCACCGCCCCGAAGCGGTGGCTCCGGTCTCGAAGCCGTGGCCCGGCGATGCGGTGGCTCCGGCCTCGAAGCGGCGGCTACGACCCCGAAGCGGTGGCTCCGGCCTCGAAGCGGTGGCTCCGGCCTCGAAGCGGTGGCTCCGGCCTCGAAGGGGCGGCTCCGGCTTCGAAGCGGTGGCTCCGGCCCCGAGGTGGCGGCGCGGCCCCGGAGCGGCGGCGTGGGCACGGGCACGGTTGCGTACGCGGTGGCCCGGCATGACGGAGCCGAGCCTTGCGATAACGGTCGTCCCCGTTCGCGTCGTAAACAGGTCAGTCTGGCTGGAAACTCCCTAGCCTGGAGTGATGGGTGAGGACAGACGGCTCGCGGCCGTCGTCGCGTTGGCTCAGGGGATGGCGGCCGCACACGGGTCGCGTGAGGCGTGGCGCGCCGCGGCCGCCGGAGCGTGCCGGGCGCTGGGTGGGAGTTTCGCCGCGCTGTCGGTGTGGGAGCGCGAGCTGGGGTGGCTGCGGGTCCTGGTGAACGTCGGGGAGCTCGCCGAGGGGGAGGAGGAGTTCCCGGAGGACGAGGCCTACCCGGTGCACCAGTTCGCGGAGATCACCGAGTTCCTGCACGAGCAGTGGGCCGGCGGCGGGGAGCCCGACGCGTGGGTGGAGACCGCCGAGGGGCCCGCCGCCGGGCAGCCCGGCTACTGCCACCAGCGGGTCGCCGCCCTGCGGCGCCGAGGCCGTGGCTGCTGTGTGGTCGCGCCCATCGTGCTGCATGGCCGGGCGTGGGGCGAGCTGTATGTCGCCCGGCCGGCCGGTGAGGCCGTCTTCGACCGGGACGACGCCGACTTCGCGACCGTCCTGGCCTCCGTCGTGGCCGCCGGCCTCGCCCAGACGGAGCGCCTGGAGGAGGCCCGGCGGCTAGCCTTCACCGACTCCCTCACGGGGCTGGCCAACCGCCGTGCCGTGGACGTACGCCTGGAGCAGGCGATCGAGCGGCACCGACGGGATGACGCCGTGGTCAGCCTCGTCGTCTGCGACCTGAACGGACTCAAGCGGGTCAACGACACCCATGGGCACGCCGCCGGCGACCGGCTCCTGGAGCGGTTCGGGTCGGTGCTGTCGCTCTGCGGGGCCATGCTGCCGGGGGCGCTGGCCGCGCGGCTCGGCGGGGACGAGTTCTGTCTGCTCGCGGTCGGGCCGCCCGCCGACCAGGTCGTGAAGGCGGCGGGCGAACTGTGCCGCAGAGCGGCCGAGTTGGACCTCGGGGACGGAGTGGCCTGCGGGGTTGCGTCCACCGAGGACCCGATCGGGCCGGTGCGCTCGGCCCGGCGGCTGTTCCGGCTCGCCGACGCCGCCCAGTACCGGGCCAAGGCGGAGCGGGCGGACAGGCCGGTGGTGGCGGGCCGGGCCGGGCCGGACGATCCCGTCGTACGGCTCGCGGACGAACCGTCCACGGAGGAGGGCGGCGAGCGCCGGCGGTTCCGGGGCCGGCACGCACCCTGAACCCGTCCAGGTGTCACGGTCCCCTCACCCGCCGGCGGTGTGACGTATTCGGTAAGGGGCGAACGCCGTCCCCAGTGGTGACATCATCGAATTCACTGCGTACGCTCCTGAATATGGATATGCACACTGTGGTGGTGGGGACGTCCGGGGTGACCGCGTCCGACGTGCTCGCCGTGGCGCGCGGTGGCGCCCGCGTCGAGCTCTCCGAGGAGGCCGTGGCCGCCCTCGCCGCGGCCCGCGAGATCGTGGACGCGCTGGCGGCCAAGCCGGACCCCGTGTACGGCGTGAGCACCGGCTTCGGCGCCCTGGCGACCCGGCACATCAGCCCCGAGCTGCGCGCCCAGCTGCAGCGCAACATCGTCCGCTCGCACGCCGCCGGGATGGGCCCGGCCGTCGAGCGGGAGGTCGTCCGCGCGCTGATGTTCCTGCGGCTGAAGACCGTCTGCTCCGGGCACACCGGCGTACGGCCCGAGGTCGCGCAGACCATGGCCGACCTCCTCAACGCCGGGATCACCCCGGTCGTGCACGAGTACGGCTCCCTCGGCTGCTCCGGCGACCTCGCGCCGCTGTCCCACTGCGCGCTCGCGCTCATGGGCGAGGGCGACGCCGAGGGCCCCGACGGCGTCGTGCGCCCGGCCGCGGAACTGCTCGCCGCGCACGGCATCCAGCCGGTCGAGCTGCGCGAGAAGGAGGGCCTGGCCCTCCTCAACGGCACCGACGGCATGCTCGGCATGCTGGTGATGGCCCTGGCCGACCTGGAGACGCTCTACCGGTCCGCCGACGTCACCGCCGCCCTGTCCCTGGAGGCCCTGCTCGGCACCGACAAGGTCCTCGCCCCCGAGCTGCACGCCATCCGGCCGCACCCGGGCCAGGCCGCCAGCGCCGCCAACATGCTGGCCGTGCTGAAGGGCTCGGGCCTGACCGGGCACCACCAGGACGACGCCCCGCGCGTCCAGGACGCCTACTCGGTGCGCTGCGCCCCGCAGGTCGCCGGTGCCGGGCGGGACACCATGGCCCACGCCCGTCTGGTCGCCGACCGCGAGCTGGCCTCGGCCGTGGACAACCCCGTCGTACTGCCCGACGGCCGGGTGGAGTCCAACGGCAACTTCCACGGGGCGCCCGTCGCCTACGTCCTGGACTTCCTGGCCATCGCCGCCGCCGACCTCGGCTCGATCGCGGAGCGGCGCACCGACCGGCTGCTCGACAAGAACCGCAGCCACGGCCTGCCGCCCTTCCTCGCCGACGACGCCGGTGTGGACTCGGGCCTGATGATCGCTCAGTACACGCAGGCCGCTCTGGTGAGCGAGCTGAAGCGGCTCGCCGTACCGGCGTCCGCCGACTCGATCCCGTCCTCCGCCATGCAGGAGGACCACGTCTCGATGGGCTGGTCGGCGGCGCGCAAGCTGCGCACGGCGGTCGACAACCTCACCCGTGTGATCGCCATCGAGCTCTACGCCGCCGCGCGCGCCGTGGAGTTGCGTGAGGGGCTGACCCCGGCTCCCGCGACGCGGGCGGTCATCGACGCCGCCCGGGAGGCGGGCGTCGAAGGCGCGGGACCGGACCGGTTCCTCGCGCCCGACCTCGCGGCGGCGGACGCGTTCGTGCGCGACGGGCGGCTGCTGGCCGCGGTCGAGAAGGTCACCGGGCCGCTGCAGTAGGGCGATGGGCCGGCCCTGTCGTCGACCGGGCGGTGGGGCCCGGTCGTCAGCAGGGGGCGGGGCCTGCCGTCCGGCCGGCCCCGCGTCAAGCGCCGTCAGAAACCGAGCCGTTCCCGGCGCACCGAGTACACGACGAACCCGGCGCCGAGCGTCAGGCAGAAGGTCCCGCCGATCACGTACGGCGTGCTGTCGAAGCTGCCCGTGTCGGCGAGGCGGGTGTCGGTGACCGAGGCGTCCGCGGTCGTGGCCGCGATCCGCGCCTGCTCCGTGACCTGCGGCGACGGGCTCGTCGAGACCGCGTCTCTCACCGGGGAGTCCGACGTCGCGTTCGCGGACGGGACGAACCACAGGGCGCCCAGCAGGGACGCCGCGGCGGTGGCGGTCAGCAACGGACGGCGAGCGGATGACACGGAATATCGATCCCCTTGTGATGCTGGCGAATTGGCCGTGTGGGGCGATGTTAGTGAAAGTCGCGGGTCACGGGAAAGTCACGGGAGGGCCTCGACGTACGCTCCGGCCATGAGCACTCCTGAGACATCACGTTTTGTACGGCTTCGGGTGGAACTTGTTCTGGAGGTCGACGACGCGGACGCGGTCACCAAGTCCGCGCTGCGCCGGATCGCCGACGAGTCGGAGCTGCCGACGGCGGAGCGGGCCCGCGCCGAGAGCGCTGTGACGGAGGACACCGCGGAGGCCCTCGCGTACCTCGTGGACCCGTTCGACCTGGTCAGCCAGGTCCCCGGGGTGGAGCTCCAGCAGGCCTCCTGGAGCAGTGAGCGAATCGACTACGACCCCGATTCGCCGGACTGGGACCTCGACGAGGATGATGACGAGGACAGCTGCGGCTGAGCAGTCCGGAAACTCGTGACCCCGGGAGGCAACCGCCGCCCGGGGTTTTCGCGTCTCAAGCGGCGCACCGGCCACACCCGCAACGACCGCGCCCCGTAACGACCGCACCGTCCGTCACGGACGTGTTGATCCCCACACCCACGCGAACTGGGGAACCGGGCGAACCGGCCGTAGCGTTGAACGTTCCGGATGAGGACTCACGAGTCCCGGCGGGGGCACTCAGTGGTGGCGGGGACACTCGGAGTTTTGGGGAAATCGCAACGATGGAGAAGCGTGTGATGACGGTCGGTAAGCGGCGCAAGGGCCTGACGGTCGCGTCCGCACTGCTCGGCGGGGTTCTGGTGCTCTCGGCCTGTTCCGGTGGTGACGACGACGCCTCCGGTGGCGGCGGCGACAGCTCCCAGTCGAAGGTCGACGAGGCCGCGGCGAAGAAGACCTCCGAGGCCCAGATCAAGATCACGCCCGAGGACGGCTCCGACAACGCCTCCATCAACAACTCCGCCGCCGTCACCGTGAGCAAGGGCACGCTCACGGACGTCAAGATGACGACGTCCGAGGGCACCGAGGTGAGCGGCCAGATATCCGCGGACAAGACCAGCTGGAAGCCGACTGCCCAGCTGGAGCGGTCCACCACCTACAAGCTGGCGGCCGAGGCGAAGGACTCCGACGGCCGCGTGGCCCACGAGAACGCCTCGTTCACCACGGTCTCCCCGGCCAACAGCTTCATCGGCAACTTCACGCCGGACGACGGCACCACCGTCGGCGTAGGCATGCCGGTCTCGATCAACTTCGACAAGGCGATCACCAACAAGGCCGCGGTCCAGAAGGGCATCAAGGTCAGCACGACCAGCGGCCAGGAGGTCGCCTGCCACTGGTTCAACGCCAACCGCATGGACTGCCGGCCCGAGGACTACTGGAAGGAAGGCTCCACCGTCACGCTGAAGCTCGCGCTCGACGGCGTCGAGGGAGCCAAGGGCGTCTTCGGCGTCCAGCAGAAGACGGTCACCTTCAAGATCGGCCGTAACCAGGTCTCGTACGTCGACGCGAAGACCAAGCAGATGAAGATCACGCAGGACGGCAAGACCGTCCGCACGATCCCGATCTCCGCCGGCTCGCCCGAGAACAAGACCTACGAGGGCATCATGGTGATGTCCGAGAAGTTCAAGGAGACGCGCATGAACGGCGCGACCGTGGGCTTCACGGACGACGACGGCAAGGGCGAGTACGACATCAAGGACGTGCCGCACGCCATCCGCCTCTCCAGCTCCGGCACGTTCATCCACGGCAACTACTGGGGCGCGAAGTCCATCTTCGGCAGCGTGAACACCAGCCACGGCTGCGTCGGCCTGCGGGACGCCAAGGGCGCCAACGACCCGAGCACCCCGGGCGCGTGGTTCTTCAAGAACTCGATGCTCGGTGATGTGGTGGTCGTCCAGAACACCGGCGACAAGACCGTCGCCCCGGACAACGGCCTCAACGGCTGGAACATGAGCTGGGCCGACTGGAAGGCCGGTTCCGCGGTCTGACGGTCCGCCGGATCCACGCACCAGGCTTCACCGGACAAAAGGCCGCCGCCCATCCCGCACGAGGGGTGGGCGGCGGCCTTTTCCGCTGTTCTCACGCGAGGAGATCACGGGCGTACTCGAACGCATGGGGAGGAACTCGGCATCGCCGTCGTGAGGTTCACCCGCGACCCGGCTGCAGCGCGCAAGACGCCCCGCCTGGCGACGATCCGCAACGGCCGAATCTCGGTCAAGGAGAACGCGCCTGCGCAACCACGCGGCCCTGTAACGGAGTTCCGACGGCCGTGTAACAGTCGGCCGACGGATTTCATACCGTCCTCTCGTCTATTGAGCACCTGATCACCCGTCGGCATACTGCGTATTCCGGGGGTTGTACGTGCATGCGTACGAGACCACCCCCGGCCGGGTGAACGGGGAATTCGCCCGGTTCTTCTGCAAGGGGGAAACTTGCGCAGACAAGTGAAAAGGGCGTGCGCGGCCACGGTCGCCACAGCGGCGGCCGTAGCCCTGGCGGCGGGCATGACCAGCCCGGCGTCGGCCAACGGCGAGCAGGCGGCGGCGTCCGCCAAGCCGGCATCCCTGACCGCCAAGCACCGCATCACACTGATCACCGGAGACCGGGTCGTCCTGGACGCCAAGGGCCGTGTCATCGGCCTGGAGCACGCCAAGGGCCGCGAGAACGTACCCGCCCAGGTCCGCAAGGTCGACGGTCACACCCTCGTCATCCCGGCCGACGCGGCCCGCCTGGTCGCCACGGGCAAGCTCGACCAGCGGCTCTTCGATGTCACCGAGCTGAACAAGTCCGCGACCCGCAAGGCCCAGAAGAAGGGCCTGAAGGTCATCGTCGGCTACCGGGGCAGCGCCGCGGCCACCAAGGCCGACGTCCGCGAGGCCGGCACCCTGCGCCACGCGCTGAAGTCCGTCAACGCGGACGCGGTGCAGACGCCGCAGCAGGACGCGCCCGAGCTCTGGGACGCGGTCACCGACGGCGAGAAGACCGCCGCCGGGATCGCGCACGTCTGGCTCGACGGCGTCCGCAAGGCCAGCCTCGACAAGTCCGTCCCGCAGATCGGCGCCCCCAAGGCGTGGGCGGCCGGCTTCGACGGCAAGGGCACCAAGATCGCCGTCCTGGACACCGGTGTCGACGCCACCCACGACGACCTCAAGGGGCAGGTGGTCGGCGCCAAGAACTTCACCACCTCGCCCGACGCCTCCGACAAGGTCGGCCACGGCACGCACGTCGCCTCCATCGCGGCCGGCACCGGCAAGAAGTCCGGCGGCACGTACAAGGGTGTCGCGCCCGGCGCGAAGATCCTCAACGGCAAGGTCCTCGACGACGGCGGCTTCGGCAGCGACTCCGAGATCCTCGCCGGCATGGAGTGGGCGGCCGCGCAGGGCGCCGACGTCATCAACCTGAGCCTGGGCGGCGGTGACACCCCCGCCATCGACCCGCTGGAAGCGGCGGTGAACAAGCTGTCCGACGAGAAGGGCGTCCTGTTCGCCATCGCGGCCGGCAACGAGGGCGACTTCGGCGAGCAGACCATCGGCTCCCCGGGCAGCGCCGCCGCGGCCCTCACCGTCGGTGCCGTCGACGACAAGGACAAGCTCGCCGACTTCTCCAGCCGCGGCCCCGGCATGGACGGCGCCCTCAAGCCCGACGTGACCGCGCCCGGCGTCGACATCACCGCGGCCTCCGCCCCGGGCAACCAGATAGCCCAGGAGGTCGGCGAGAAGCCGGCCGGCTACATGACGATCTCCGGTACGTCGATGGCGACCCCGCATGTCGCGGGCGCGGCGGCGATCCTCAAGCAGCAGCACCCGGACTGGAAGTACACCGAGCTCAAGGGCGCCCTCACCGGCTCCACCAAGGGCGGCAAGTACACCCCGTTCGAGCAGGGTTCGGGCCGGATCCAGGTCGACAAGGCCATCAAGCAGTCCGTGATCGCCGAGCCGGTCTCGGTGAGCTTCGGGGTGCAGCAGTGGCCGCACACCGACGACAAGCCGGTCACCAAGGAGCTGACGTACCGCAACCTCGGTACGAAGGACGTCACGCTGAAGCTGGCGTCGACGGCCACCAACCCCAAGGGCCAGGCCGTCCCGGCCGGCTTCTTCAAGCTCGGCGCCACCTCGGTGACGGTCCCGGCCGGCGGCAAGGCCTCCGTGCCGTTCACCGTCAACACCAAGCTGGGCGGCACGGTTGACGGCGCGTACTCGGCGTACGTGACGGCGACGGGCGGCGGCCAGACCGTCCGCACGGCCGCCGCGGTGCAGCGTGAGGTCGAGTCGTACGACGTGACGCTGAAGTTCCTCGACCGGGACGGCAAGGCCGCGAAGAACTACAGCGCCGATCTCACCGGCATCGCGGGCCTGGGCAAGGGCAAGGCGGCCGCGCCGTACGACGAGGACGGCACCGTCACCGCCCGCGTCCCCAAGGGCACCTACGTCCTCAACACGAACATCTACGTGGGCGACGACCCGGAGAAGTACGAGGGCGTCGACTGGCTCGCCCAGCCCAAGCTGAACCTCACCAAGAACACGGCGATCACGCTGGACGCCCGCAAGGCCAAGCCGGTGGACATCACCGTCCCGGCCACCGGCGCCAAGTCGGAGTTCGCCTCGGCCGACTACACGGTGGAGAGCGGTGACAGCAGCTACGGCTTCGGGTGGTGGCTGGACTCCTACGCCAACTTCCACAGCGCCCACGTCGGCCCGCAGATCACCGACGGTTCGCTGACCCAGCAGTGGGACGGCCACTGGACCAAGGGCGGCAAGGAGGAGTACGACGTCATCGCCGGCGGCCCGGTCAAGCAGGTCGCCACCGGCTTCACCAAGCACTACAAGGCGAGCGAACTCGCCACAGTGAAGGCCGGCCTCGGCGCCTCGGCGGGCGGCAAGAAGGGCGCGATCAACGCGGTGGGCTGGATGCCGTGGAGCAGCAGCGCCTCCTCGATCGGCATCCTGCAGACCCTGCCCGGCACCCGGACCCTGCACCTGTCCGCCCAGGGCGGCGTGCAGTGGCAGCTGGAGTTCGCGCAGTCCGGCGGTGTGGACGCGGACGGGTTCCCCGTCGACGAGGCCGCCTACGCGCTGGGCACGCAGAAGTTCGCGGCCGGCAAGAGCTACTCCAAGACCGTCAACACGGCTGTCTTCGGACCGCGTCTGAGCGGCGACTTCGGCGTCGTCCGTGAGGGCAACCAGATCTACGGTTCCCTGCCGCTGTTCGCCGACGGCAAGGGCAACGTGGGCTACTCGGAGTTCTCCGCGGTCGACACGACCCTCTACCGCAACGGCACCAAGGTCGGCAGCAACGACGACCCGCTGTTCGGCGAGAAGCCGTTCAAGGTCCCGGCCGCCGACGCCGAGTACAAGCTGACGACGTCGGTCAAGCGCAGCGTCAAGGTCGCCGCGGCCTCCACCCGCGTGGACGCGAGCTGGACGTTCCGCTCGAAGAAGACCAGCGGCATCACGAAGCTGCCCGCCTCCACGGCCCGCTTCCTGGCGACCACGGACCTGGGCAGCAAGGCCCCGGCCGACAAGACCGTCAAGGTCCCGGTCACCGTCGAGGGCGCGGCCAAGGGCAGCAACCTGAAGTCGCTGTCGGTGTACGTGTCGTACGACTACGGCAAGACCTGGAAGAAGCTCACCGTCAAGGACGGCAAGGTCAGCGTCAAGAACCCGGCGAAGGGGAAGGGCATCTCCTTCCACGCCAAGATCGCCGACAAGAAGGGCAACAAGTCGACGATCTCGATCTACAACGCGTACTACGGCAAGTAAGCGGTAACGCCAACGCGTTGACGGGCCCGCCGGAAGCCTCGCCTTCCGGCGGGCCCGCCGCGTCAATCCGTCGGTGTCGAAGCCCTGGTCCCCGAGCGGGTCGCGTCTGTGCCCCAGCTCGCCAGGAGGCGCAGGGCCTCCGCCGAGGGGGTGCCCGGCTCCGCGTGGTACGTGATCAGGGACTGCTCGGCGTCGTCGACCAGGCGGAACGTCTCGAAGGAGAGGGTCAGGTCGCCGACCAGGGGGTGGCGCATCCGCTTGACGCCGTAGCTCTTCTCCTTGACGTCATGGGCCGCCCAGAGGCGGCGGAACTCCTCGCTCTTCACCGACAGCTCGCCCACCAGGGAGGACAGCTGCGGGTCGTCCGGGTGGCAGCCCGCGTCCATGCGCAGATAGCCGACGATGTCGGCCGCCTTCTGGTCCCACTCGACGAACAGCTCGCGGTACTCGGGGCGCAGGAACACCATCCGCGCCCAGTTCCGCTCCTGGGCCGGCAGGTCCGCCCAGTCGCCGAAGAGGGCCGCGGCCATCCGGTTCCACGCCAGGATGCTGGAGCGGCGCCCGACGACGTACGCCGGGACGCTGTCGATCGAGTCCAGCAGATGCCGCAGCGCCGGCCGCACCTGCTGGCTGCGCGCCACCGGCTTCTTCTTGTGCTGCTTCGGCTTCGCCAGGTGCGTCAGATGCGCGTGCTCGGCGTCGCTCAGCCGCAGGGCGCGCGCGATCGCGTCCAGCACCTCCGCCGAGACGTTGCGGCCGTTGCCCTGCTCCAGCCGTGTGTAGTACGCCACGGACACCCCGGCCAGCTGCGCCAGCTCCTCGCGGCGCAGCCCGGGCACGCGCCGCCGCCCGAAGTCGGGCAGCCCCACGTCCTCGGGCTTCAGCCGGGCCCGCCGGGTGCGCAGGAACTCACTGAGCTCGGCACGCCGGTCCAGGCCGCCACCGGCCGTCTGTGCGGGTTCGGGCAGTGCGTCCATGCCGCCCAGTATTCACGGTCGTACGCACACGAGCCTGACCCCGCCAGTGGTACGCACCGTGTGCGTACGCAAAACCGTGGTCTGGGTGAGTCCTTCCCGAACGGGCACGCTGAATCTCGCGCCCGGTCAGAAGATCCAGAAGGTGGCCGGGCACACGACCCCCGCTAGGAGAACCCCGGCATGACCACTGCTGCTGCGTACGCCGCTCCCGCCCCGAAGGCTCCGCTGGAGCGCACGACCATCGAACGCCGCGAGGTCGGCGAGCATGACGTCCTGATCGACATCAAGTTCGCCGGTATCTGCCACTCCGACATCCACCAGGCCCAGGAGGGCTGGGGCGAGGCGATCTTCCCGATGGTCCCCGGCCACGAGATAGCCGGTGTCGTCTCCGCGGTCGGCCCCGGCGTCACGAAGTTCGCCGTCGGTGACCGTGTGGGCGTCGGCTGCATGGTCGACTCCTGCCGCGAGTGCGAGAACTGCAAGGCCGGCCGGGAGCAGTACTGCGTGCGGGGCAACGTCCCGACGTACAACGGCATCGGCAAGGACGGCGAGCCCACCTACGGCGGCTACGCGCAGAACGTCGTCGTCGACGAGAACTTCGTCGTCCGCATTCCCGACGGCCTCTCGCTCGACGTCGCGGCCCCGCTGCTGTGCGCCGGCATCACCCTCTACTCCCCGCTGCGGCGCTTCGGTGCCGGCCCCGGCAAGAAGATCGCGATCGTCGGCCTGGGCGGCCTCGGCCACATGGGCGTCAAGATCGCCCACGCGCTCGGCGCCGAGGTGACCGTGCTGTCGCAGTCCCTGCGCAAGCAGGAGGACGGCCTGCGGCTGGGCGCGGACCACTACTACGCCACCAGCGACCCGAAGACCTTCGAGGAGCTCGCCGGCACGTTCGACCTGATCGTGTCCACGGTGTCCGCCCCGCTGGACTTCAACGCCTACCTGTCGCTGCTGAAGACCGAGGGCACCCTGGCCAACGTCGGCGCCCCCGAGGAGCCGATCTCCCTCAACCTCTTCTCGGTGATCGGCGGCGGCAAGACCCTCGCCGGCTCCATGATCGGCGGCATCGCGGAGACCCAGGAGATGCTGGACTTCTGCGCCGAGCACGGCCTCGGCGCCGAGATCGAGCTGATCCGCGCCGACCAGATCAACGAGGCGTACGAGCGGGTCCAGTCCAGCGACGTCCGCTACCGGTTCGTGATCGACACCGCGACGATCTGACCTCGCTTCCTTGGCAGCAACCCCGAGGGCCCCGGCCGCGTGCCGGGGCCCTCGGGGTTTTCGTGAGGTACGGCCGGGGGTTTCGTGATGCACGGGCGACCGCGCCCGGGGTACCCGTGAGGGAGTGCACCACAGGGGTTCGCCGGATACGTCAGGGGAGGCCCGCCATGACCGTGCAGCTGAACCACACCATCGTCGTCGCCCGCGACAAACGCGCGTCGGCCCGGTTCCTCGCCGACCTCCTGGGGCTCGACGTGAGTCCCCCCTACGGTCCGTTCCTGCCGGTCGAGATCCCCAACGGCGTGACGCTCGACTTCATGGACAGCCCCGGCGCCATCACGCCGCAGCACTACGCCTTCCTCGTCTCGGAGGAAGAGTTCGACGAGATCTTCGGCCGTATCCGGGAAGCGGGACTGACCTACTGGGCGGACCCCTTCCACAGCCGCCCGAGGGAGATCAACCACAACGACGGCGGCCGCGGGGCCTACTTCGACGACCCCGACGGCCACCGCCTGGAGATCATCACGAGGCCCTACGGAAGCGGCGGCTGAACCGCCCGCACCCCGGCTCGTCACACGGTCGCGCCGTGGCCCGCCTCGCGGAACCGACACTCGGCGCGCCCGCCGGCCTGTCCCCGATCTGGCCGGGCCGCACCTGTACGACCTGGCCGGCCCCTACCTCCGCCTGCGCAACAGGCGCCGCCCCACGCTGCCGGTGCGCATCCCCGGGAAGGCGGGGCGGGCGTACCCGGCGGGGGAGAACCTGGCCCCGGCGGGGGAAGAGGCGGGGAAGCGGGCCTGGGAGGAGTTGCTCATCGAGCGGTTGGGCTAGGTGCCTTGTCCGGTCTGCCCGGGCCGGTCCTGCTCCTCGAAGGTCCACACCGCGCGCGCCCCCGGTCCGACCACGAGGGCCGAGTGGCCGATCCGCTCCACGTGCCGGTACGGCACCGGCCGGTTCAGCGACATCTCGACCTGCTTGAGGCCCACCTGGTCCAGGGGCACGGCGTCGAAACGGAGGGTGGTGGCGCCGTCCTCGGCGACGACGCCGCCGCCCGGCAGGGACCGGACCGTGAAGCCGCCGGCCTTCAGCAGGGGTACCGTGGCCGCGAGATCCCGGGCGGTCACCGCGATCCGGATCCCGGTCACGTCCCGCATCCGGCGGTCGCGGTAGGTGTCGGGCAGGTAGCGCTCCCGGCCCACGTCACCGGGGTGGGAGGCGGGCTCGGTCCGGCTGCGGGGGTCGGCGAAGTACTCCGGCCGGTACTCCATCCCCCAGGCGCCGAAGAGGTCGTACTCGCCGGTGGTGAAGACGGCGTCGAACCAGGGCACGGGGACGCCGTCGCCGAAGTCGCGGGTCTGCCGGAACTCGACCGGGTCGGTGATCCCGGCCTTCCGCAGCCGCTCGGTCACCACGGGCAGGTCACCGGCGCGCTCGGTGGACACGCCCAGACCGGCGGCACCGAGGGTGCCGTCCTTGCCGGGCACATCGCCCACCCCGAACAGTTCGAGGTACGTCTCGCGTCCCCGCAGATAGCGGCCGGTCCAGGTCTGCCCACCCGCGCCCGTCGTGGTGCGGACCTGGAAGTCGGCGAAGTCCCGCAGGTAGGCGGATGTCTCGATCGCGTCGGCGGTCACCCGGTCGAGCACACCGTAGGCGTGGTTGTAGAACAGCAGGCGCCGCCCGGTCGCCGTCCCGTTGTCCTCCGCCCGTGCCGTGACCGCTCCGCCCTGGACCGCCCCCGCGAGGGCCAGGGCGATGACCATGATCAGCTGTAACGCTCGTCTGAGAACCATGCGAGGGAGCGTAGGGCGGGAGGAAATCCTTCCGCTGCGGATTTCGCCTTCGCGGGCTCAGGCCTTGGCCAGGGGGTCGGCCGGGGGCGCTGACGCCGCTGAGGGCTCCTGCCCGCCCTGGTCGAGCCGGAACGGCGGGTAGGCGTCCGTCAGCAGCGCGGCGTAGGCCGCCACCCGGGCCGTCCAGCGGGCGAGGCCGGTCAGGAAGTCGAAGAGGTGCCGCGGGTAGCGGGCGGTGAAGAGCAGGATGACCACGGCGACCAGGGAGAGGAAGGGCAGCAGCCCGGCGCCCCGCCAGTCGTCGCTGTCGCCCCAGCCGCCCCCGACGATCATCCCGACGACGATGTACTGCGGGATCGCCAGCAGCCACCACTTGACCAGCACCAGCCCCCGGGACAGGCGCTCGGGGTAGACGACGTCGAAGCGCGCCGGGTAGTCGGGCACGTCGGCGAGGGTGAACGGCGGGTACCGGTCGGTGCCGAGCACGGTGTGGGCGTAATAGCCGACCCGCCAGTTCCAGCGCAGCACTCCGACGCTGAAGTCGAAGAGGGCGCGCGGGTAGCGGGCGGTGAACAGGATGGCGAAGAAGGCGATCACCGTCACGACGACGAACGCGATCCACAGGAAGAACAGCACGATGTAGTGCGGGATGGCGAGCAGCCACTTCACCAGCCACATCCACCGGGACAGGCGGGGGTCGACGGACGCTTCCAGACGTACGGGTGACGCGGCGGCAGGAATCATGAGGCGGCACTCCTCTCGCCTGCAGATTCGCAAGCGGGGGGCGGCCCCGCGACCTGGGCGGGGCCATTCGCGCGCGCCCGGCCGCCGGCTACCGCTGTGTCGGCTCGGGCCGCCGGTGTGGGCCATGGCCCCCTACGACGGGACGGCGGCTCCGGGGTCCGGCTCCTCCGTGTCCGCTTCGGCTTCCGGATCGACGAGCTGCTCGCGCACGTAGTTCCACACCACCGCGATCAGCGCGGCCACGGGCACGGCGAGCAGGCTGCCGACGATGCCGGCCAGGTTGCCGCCCAGGGTCACCGCCAGCAGGACGACGGCCGCGTGCAGGCCCAGCCCGCGGCTCTGCAGCATAGGTTGGAAGACGTTGCCCTCCAGTTGCTGCACCACGACGATGATGACCAGCACGATCAGCGCGTCCGTCACACCGTTGGAGACGAGCGCGATGAGCACCGCGACGAACCCGGCGAACAGGGCGCCGATGATCGGCACGAACGCCGAGACGAAGGTCAGCACCGCCAGCGGCAGCACCAGCGGCACGCCCAGGACCCACAGGCCGATCCCGATCAGGACGGCGTCGAGCAGACCCACGGCCGCCTGGGACCGTACGAAGGCGCCCAGGGTGTCCCAGCCGCGTGCGCACACCGTCGGCACGTCGGTGGCCAGTCGGCCGGGCAGCTGGCGGGACAGCCACGGCAGGAACCGCGGGCCGTCCTTGAGGAAGAAGAACATCAGGAAGAGCGCGAGGACGGCGGTGACGATCCCGTTCACCACGGTGCTCACCCCGGTGACGACCGCGCCCACCATGCTGCCGACGCCCTCCTGGGCGCGGGAGACCGCGCTGTCGAAGGCCTGGTTGATCTGCGCGTCCCCGATGTTCAGCGGCGGCCCGGCCGCCCACTCGCGCAGCTGCTGGATCCCCTTGACGACCCCGTCGGTCAGCTCCCCGGACTGGGAAGCCACCGGCACCGCGATCAGCGCCACCACACCGGCGGCGACCAGCAGGAACAGCACGGTCACGACCGACGCGGCCAGCGCGGGCGGCCATCCGCGCCGGCGCAGCAGCCGGGCCGCGGGCCAGGTCAGCGTGGTCAGCAGCAGCCCGATGACGAGCGGCCACACCACCGACCACATCCGGCCCAGCAGCCACAACGCCACGGCCGAGACGGCGAACACCAGCAGCAACTCGGCGGAAACCCGCGCGGATATCCGCAGCGCGGCACGGGATCTGTCGGAACTCAGAGGCGCAGTCACGCAGGCACCCTACGGGCAGAGCGCGCGCCCGCAGAGTCCCGTGTCACGGAAGCGGGCCGTCAGCGCACGGTGTACATGCTGAAGATGTGCACGGCCGCTTCGATCTGTGCCCGCATGCGGTCGTCCGGGTTCCCCGTCACCCGCACGAAGACCACGGACGAGCCGGGGTCGTCCGCGACCAGCAGTGTCAGCGGCACCCGGCCCGAGAGCGGGTAGTCGTACCAGCCGTCGGGCTCGTCGACGTCAGTGTGGAGCAGGGCGTTGCCGACGGCCTGCCAGTCCAAGTCGTCGAACTCGTAACCCGAGAACTCCGCGATGGTCTCGCAGAACGGCCGCAGACCCTCCTTGAAGATCCAGCCCCCGCCGAAGCTCTCAGGCTCAGCCACCGGTCCTCCCCACGCCGACCGGGCAGGACACGCCCGTGCCGCCGATGCCGCAGTAGCCGCCGGGGTTCTTGTCCAGGTACTGCTGGTGGTAGCCCTCCGCCGGGTAGAAGGGGCGGCCCTCCACCGTGACGATCTCCGTGGTGATGGCGCCGTGGCCGGAGGACGTGAGGACCTTTTGGTACGCCTCGCGGGAGGACTTGGCGGTGGCCTCCTGCTCGGGGGTGTGCGTGTAGATCGCTGAGCGGTACTGCGTGCCCACGTCGTTGCCCTGGCGGAAGCCCTGCGTGGGGTCGTGCGACTCCCAGAACGTCTTCAGCAGCCGCTCGTACGAGATCTGCTCCGGGTCGAACACCACGCGTACCACCTCGGTGTGGCCGGTCAGGCCCGAACAGACCTCCTCGTACGTGGGGTTCTCGGTGTGGCCCCCCTGGTAGCCGACGAGGGTGGTCCAGACACCGGCCGGGAGCCGCCAGAACGTGCGCTCGGCGCCCCAGAAGCAGCCGAGGCCGAAGTCGGCCGTCTCCAGGCCCTCGGGGTAGGGGCCGAGCAGCGGGTTGCCCAGGACGGTGTGGCGGTCGGGGACCGTGAACACCGGCTCGGGGCGGCCGCGCAGCGCCTGCTCGGGAGTCGGCAGCTGGGGCGTACGGCTGTACAGGAACATGCGGGCTCCAATCGGGGCGACGCCTCGCTCGACGTGGGCGACGCACCCGTCAACGTGCCGGTGGCGCCCGGAATTCCGGCCGGAGCCGACCCGGGCGGCGCTCAGCGCGGCAGGCTCACCGGCTCAGTGCGGCAGGCTCGCCGGGCTGCCGCCGTTCGCCTCGTAGCCCGCTACCGCCAGGGCCCGGTACACCGCGAACTCCGCCGCCGGATCCGCGGAGAGGGTCCAGGGCAGGGCGCCCACATGGCCGTCGACGTGCACCAGCTGGTTCATGGCCTCCGACCAGCGCTCGCCGCGGACCAGGAAGAACACCAGCATGTGCCGGACATGGGCGAGCATCGGGTCGTCGGGGCGGGCCGAGTGCACCGCGTGCAGCGCGCCGTGGACCGCCTTCGTGACGACCTCGCTCTGCCAGAAGCTCGCGACGAGGGTCACCTCGGGGAGGTGCTCGAACACCGCGAAGAGCGGCATCGCCGACAGGAGGGAACCCCGGGGCGCCCGGGCCGCCGCGGCCTCGGCGAACGCGTACGCCTCCGCACGCGAACCGTGCCACTTCTCGCACCAGTAGTGCAGCGCCGCCAGGTGCGCCCCCATGTGGGCAGGGGCGCGGTCCAGGATCTTCAGCCAGAGCTGCTCGAAGTCCTTCTGGGAGTAGCCGAGGCCGCGGGCCACCGACAGCTCGACGATGTACGGGACCGGGTCACCGGGGGCGAGCAGCGCCGCCTCGCCGCACGCCGTCCTCGCCTCTTCCATGATGATCCGGAATTCGTCCGTCCCGGGGGTCGCCGTGCGCCACGCCTGCTGCACCAGGAACTCGGCGTGCACCGCGGCACCGCCCGCGTCCTTGGGGGCCTCGGCCCGCCACACGCGCAGCCACTGCCCGCCCGGCGCCTCGCTCACCCCGCCCGGCCGCCGCGACAGCTCCAGCGACGCCGCGCCCGCGAAGGCCTGCACGCGCTGCCAGCGCCGCTCGCCCTCCGTCTCGGTGCCCGCCAGGAGCTGCTGCGCCGCGCGGTGGTCCTGCGTACGCTGCACCACGTCCAGGACGTCCAGCAGGTCCTGGTCCGGGCCGGGCATGCGGATGTCGAGCTCCTCCTCCAGGGCGAAGCCGTAGTTCGCCGGGTCCGCGGCGTCCGGGTGGTCGGGCGAGACCAGCCCTATCGCACCGCCGCGCTTGCGCCGCAGGAAGGGGAGCAGCACGAAGCCCAGCATGACCAGCGCGATCAGGACCCAGAGAATCTCCATGCATCAAGCGAACCAGACCGCGCCGACAATTGGCCAACCTGCTCCCGGAACCTGTGGAAAACTCCGCGTCGCCCCCGTCCCCCGGCGCGCTGCGCTTCGGCGCATTACCCTCGGTGCCCATGAGCGACAGGCACATCAGTCAGCACTTCGAGACGCTCGCGATTCACGCGGGCAACACCGCCGACCCCCTGACGGGCGCGGTCGTCCCGCCGATCTACCAGGTCTCGACCTACAAGCAGGACGGCGTCGGCGGGCTGCGCGGCGGCTATGAGTACAGCCGCAGCGCCAATCCCACCAGGACCGCGCTGGAGGAGAACCTCGCCGCCCTGGAGGGCGGCCGTCGCGGTCTCGCGTTCGCGTCCGGGCTGGCGGCCGAGGACTGCCTGCTGCGTACGCTGCTCAGCCCCGGCGACCACGTGGTCATCCCGAACGACGCGTACGGCGGGACGTTCCGCCTGTTCGCCAAGGTCGTCGCCCGCTGGGGCGTCGAGTGGTCGGTCGCCGACACCAGCGACCCGGCCGCCGTGCGGGCCGCCATCACGCCGAAGACCAAGGTCGTCTGGGTGGAGACGCCCTCCAACCCGCTGCTCGGCATCACCGACATCGCCGCCGTCGCGCAGGTCGCCCGGGACGCCGGCGCCCGCCTCGTCGTCGACAACACCTTCGCCACGCCCTACCTCCAGCAGCCGCTGTCGCTGGGCGCGGACGTCGTCGTGCACTCGCTGACCAAGTACATGGGCGGTCACTCCGACGTCGTCGGCGGCGCCCTGATCACCGGTGACGCGGCCCTGGGCGAGGAACTGGCCTTCCACCAGAACGCGATGGGCGCGGTCGCCGGGCCCTTCGACTCGTGGCTGGTGCTGCGCGGCACCAAGACCCTCTCCGTCCGTATGGACCGGCACAGCGAGAACGCGACCAAGGTCGCCGACATGCTCACCCGGCACGCGCGCGTGACGAGCGTGCTGTACCCGGGCCTGCCCGAGCACCCCGGTCACGAGGTCGCCGCCAAGCAGATGAAGTCGTTCGGCGGCATGGTGTCCTTCCGCGTCGAGGGTGGCGAGGAGGCGGCCGTCGAGGTCTGCAACCGCGCGAAGATCTTCACGCTGGGCGAGTCCCTGGGCGGCGTCGAGTCGCTGATCGAGCACCCCGGCCGCATGACGCACGCCTCCGTGGCCGGCTCGGCCCTGGAGGTTCCCGGCGACCTGGTGCGGCTGTCCGTCGGCATCGAGAACGCGGAGGACCTGCTGGAGGACCTTCAGCAGGCACTCGGCTAGCGGACACCGGGCCGGGCGGGACCGGCCCCTCGCGGGGTCACCACCCGGTGAGGGGTGGAGTCGTGTCGGACGGCGGCTCCACCCACGGGCGGGCTGTCAACGCCCACACCGTGAACGCCACGGCCGCCGCGCACAGCAGCAGCCACATGATGCGGCGGGCGAGCGTCCTGCGCCGCAGCATGCGGCCGCCGCGGCGCACCGCCTCCGTGTGGATCTCGGGCGGCACCAGCCGCGCCGGGCCCTGAAGGAGCCGCCGTACGGCCGCGTCGCGGTCGTTCCCGCTCATGCCGGCCTCCGGTCGTCCCCGTCGCCCGCCGGGCTCACGGCGTCGCCTTCGCGGCCGTCACCGCGGGCGCAGGGCCCCGCGAGCGGTGCAGCAGGGCCGACGTCGCCCGGTGCGAGATCGCCCGGACGCGCTCCGGGGACAACCCGAGCAGGGCCGCCGTCTGCTCCTCGGCGACACCCTCGTACAGCCTGAGCACCATGACGAGCCGCTCCTGCGGGGTGAGCGGCGCCAGGGGGCTCGCGGGGTGGGGCCGGGAGCGGCCGAGAACGCCGTGGTGCCAGGCGCCGCGCGCGAAGCGGGTGGCCAGTTGCCGGCGGGCGTGGTCGTAGGGATCCTCGCCGTGCAGCCGGTCCCAGCACGCGTACGTGTGGGCCAGCGACAGTGTCAGCAGACGCCGCGCGCGGGGGTTGTCGTCGGGGGACTCGGCGGTGAGCAGCGTGGCGGCGTGCAGCAGCCGCCCGGCCGCGCCCGCGACGAACGCCTCGAACTCCCGGGCGCGACGGGTTGCCCGGGACGCATGCCGCTCCAGCACCGCGCCTCCCGCCTGACGGCGACCCTGAGGATACGGGCCCCGGCCGCGCGCGACGGGGGCCCGGTCTCATATCAGGCCAGTGACGGCCCCGCGGTCAAGAGCCGCGCACGGCTCGGCGGGCACCACGCGCGCGTGCCACGCGGGTCGTCGTGCGCGAGGAGGCCGGGAGCCGGACCGCAGCGGCTTCGGGGCGCGGCCGGGAGCCGGGTGCGGGGGGTTCAGGGCGCCGTGTAGAGCCGTGCCGCAGTGTGTCCGGATACGCGATCCGGACCGTGCCGCGGGATGTTCAGGGGGCGGTCGGGAGCCGGCTCGCGGGGTGATCAGGGCGTGATCGGGAGCCGGCTCGCGGGGCGTTCACAGCGCGGTCGGAAGCGGGGGCCGGCTGTTCAGGGCGCGGTCCGGACCGTGGCGCAGGGAGTTCGGGACACGGTCGGGATCCGGGCCGCGGGGTGTTCAGGACGTCGGCTGGGCCTCCGGCCCCGGTACGCCCTGTGCGCTCATCCGGGCGGACAGTGCCGTGTTGAAGCGCGTGAGGAGGTCGCAGAACGCCTCGCGCTCCTCCGGCTCCCAGTCGTGCGTCAGTTCGGCCATCAACTGGCGCCGGGAGGAACGCACTTCCTCCAGGCGGGCCTGGCCGCGCGGGGACAGTTGCAGCACCACCGCGCGCCCGTCCTCGGGGTGAGAGGTGCGCTTCACCAGACCGGTGTCGACGAGCGGAGCCACCTGCCGGGTGACCGTCGAGGAGTCGATCCCCATGCTCGCGGCGAGTGCCTTGACGCCCATCGGGCCTTCTTTGTCGAGACGGTTGAGCAGCAGATAGGCGGCGCGGTCCATGGAGTTGCGCACCTGTCCGACCCCGCCGAGCCGGGTCTGTTCGGCACGGCGGGCGAACAGCGCCACCTCGTGCTGCAGCGTGTCGAGGAGACCGGTGTCACCGACTGTCGTCATGTCCATCGACATTTCAGGTGTTGTGGGCATGGCCGGGGGCTCACTTCGTGGAGGGCTGGCAGATTGGGGGACAGGGTACGCGGCCGGAAGGCAGGCCGTACCGGCGCTGCGCAAAGCGGGTCTCGGAGGTTGGTCACAACGGTCGTTCCCGCCTGTGAACTGCGATGCTGGAGTCATGAGCTACAGCACGGCTGACTCCTTTCGGACCGTCACCCTCGACGACGTGCGCGGCGCGCAGAAGATGCTGTCGGGTGTGGCGCGGGTGACCGCGATGGAGGGCAGCAGGCACCTGTCCCAGATGGTCGGCGCGCCGGTGCACCTCAAGTGCGAGAACCTCCAGCGGACGGGCTCGTTCAAGCTGCGCGGCGCGTACGTCCGGATCGCGGGTCTGCTGCCGGAGGAGCGTGCCGCCGGTGTCGTCGCCGCGAGCGCCGGCAACCACGCGCAGGGCGTCGCCCTCGCCTCGTCCCTGCTGGGCGTGCGCTCGACGGTGTTCATGCCGAAGGGCGCCCCGCTGCCCAAGGTGAGCGCCACCCGTGACTACGGGGCGGAGGTCCGCCTGCACGGCCAGGTGGTCGACGAGACACTGGCCGCCGCGCAGGAGTACGCGGCCGAGACGGGCGCCGTGTTCATCCACCCCTTCGACCACCCCGACATCATCGCGGGCCAGGGCACGGTGGGCCTGGAGATCCTGGAGCAGTGCCCCGAGGTGCGCACGGTCCTGGTCGGCATCGGCGGGGGCGGGCTGGCCGCCGGTATCGCGGTGGCGGTGAAGGCGCTGCGGCCCGAGGTGCGGGTCGTGGGCGTGCAGGCGGCGGGCGCGGCGGCCTACCCGCCCTCGCTGGCGGCGGGCCGGCCGGTGTCGGTGGAGAACCCGGCGACCATGGCCGACGGCATCAAGGTCGGGCGGCCGGGCGACGTGCCGTTCAGGATCATCGACGAACTGGTCGACGAGGTGCGCACGGTCAGCGAGGACGAGCTGTCGGCCGCGCTGCTGCTGTGCCTGGAGCGCGCCAAGCTGGTCGTCGAGCCGGCCGGGGCGAGCCCCGTCGCGGCGCTGCTGAGCGATGCAGGGGCCTTCGAGGGCCCGGTCGTCGCGGTGCTGTCCGGCGGCAACGTCGATCCGGTGCTGATGGAGCGGGTGCTGCGGCACGGCATGGCCGCGCAGGGCCGCTACCTGGCGGTCCGGCTGCGGCTGACGGACCGGCCCGGTGCCCTTGCCACTCTTCTGGGCGTGTTGTCAGTGGTCGACGCTAACGTCCTCGATGTGAGTCACGTGCGGACCGACCCACGGCTCGGGCTCACGGAGGCGGAGGTCGAGCTGCACCTGGAGACGAAGGGCCCGGCGCACTGCGTCGAGGTGGGGCAGGCGCTGCGCGAGGCGGGCTACACGGTCATCGGCTGAGCGGGCCGCCGACCCGCAGGAGCCCGCCCGGACGCGGTCAAGATCCTTTCGTCTCACGGAGAGCAACGCGGAAAAACTCATTGTGAGACGCGATACATCGCGTTATGGTGTGTTGGTGCGCAGAAGCTTCGCCGGACATCCGTCCGGTCATCCCCGAAGACGTGGAGACTCATATGCCAGGCGCCATCTACGCCGAGGGTCTGGTCAAGACCTTCGGTGACGTCAGGGCCTTGGACGGCGTCGACCTCGACGTGCCCGAAGGCACGGTCCTCGGCCTGCTCGGGCCGAACGGCGCGGGCAAGACCACCACCGTCCGCTGCCTGACCACCCTGCTGCGGCCCGACAGCGGGCGCGCGGTCGTCGCGGGCATCGACGTGCTCAAACAGCCGGACGCGGTCCGCCGCTCCATCGGCCTGTCCGGCCAGTTCGCGGCCGTCGACGAATACCTCACCGGCCGGGAGAACCTCCAGATGGTCGGCCGGCTCTACCAGATGCGGGCGAAGGCGGCGAAGGAGCGCGCGGCCGAACTGCTGGAGCAGTTCCATCTCACGGACGCCGCCGACCGCCCCACCAAGACCTACTCGGGCGGCATGCGCCGCCGGCTCGACCTCGCGGCGGCCCTGGTCGTCTCGCCGCCCGTGATGTTCATGGACGAGCCGACGACCGGCCTCGACCCCCGCAACCGCCAGCAGCTGTGGGAGGTCATCAAGCAACTGGTCTCCGGCGGCACCACCCTGCTGCTCACCACGCAGTACCTGGAGGAGGCCGACCACCTGGCCCACGACATCGCGGTGGTCGACCACGGCAAGGTCATCGCCAAGGGCACCTCCGACCAGCTCAAGGCCCGCACCGGCGGCGAGCGCGTCGAGGTCGTGGTGCACCAGCGCGAGCACATCCAGGCCGCCGCCGAGGTCCTGGCCGGCTTCGGCAAGGGCGAGACCACCGTCGAGGACCACATGCGCAAGCTCACCGCCCCGGTGACCGGCGGTGCCAAGCTCCTCGCCGAGGTCATCCGCGAGCTGGACACCCGGGGCATCGAGATCGATGACATCGGCCTGCGCCGGCCGACCCTCGACGACGTCTTCCTCTCCCTGACGGGACACGTGGCCGAGGCCAAGGACCAGGAGAACGACAAGGAGGCCGCCCAGTGAGCGCCGTCACCGACACCGTGCGGGTCGCACCGGCAACGAACCCGGTCAGCCAGTCGATCCGGGACTCGATGGTCGTCGCCAAGCGCAACCTGATCCGCATGTCCCGGATCCCCGAGATGATCATCTACGGGCTGATCCAGCCGATCATGTTCGTGGTGCTGTTCACCTACGTCTTCGGCGGCTCCATGCAGATCGGCAACAGCACCAGTGCCGCCGACTACAAGAACTTCCTGATGGCGGGCATCTTTGCGCAGACCGTCACGTTCGCCACCGCCAGCTCCGGCGCCGGCATCGCCGACGACATGCACAAGGGCCTCATCGACCGCTTCCGCTCCCTGCCGATGGCACGCGGCGCGGTGCTCACCGGCCGTACCCTCGCCGACTCCGTGCAGACGGCCCTCACCCTGGTCGTCCTCGCCGTGGTCGCCCTGCTCGTCGGCTGGCGAGTCGGATCGGACGGCAGCACCAACGCCGCCAAGGTCCTCGCGGCCTTCGGCCTGCTGCTCCTGCTCGGCTACGCGTTCACCTGGATCGGCGCCCTGATCGGTATGTCGGTGAAGACCCCCGAGGCGGCCACCTCCAGCGGCCTCATCTGGCTCTTCCCGGTCACGTTCATCTCCAACGCCTTCGTCGACACCAGCCACATGACCCCGTGGTTGCGCCACATCGCGGAGTGGAACCCCTTCAGCGCCACGGTCCAGGCCTGCCGTGTGCTGTTCGCCAACCCGGGCCAGTCCCCGTCGGACGCCTGGCCCATGCAGCACCCGGTGTGGGCCTCGCTGATCTACTCGATCCTGATCCTGGTGATCTTCCGGACCCTGGCCGTGCGCAAGTACCGCTCGGCGACGGCATGACAAGGCCCCGGCGCCGCTGCGGCGCCGGGGGCACTTCCGAAGACGGGGCGGGGCCGGTCAGCCCTCGTACGGCTCGGCCTTGAGGATCTTCACCAGGGCCTTCTTGCCGTTCGGCAGCTCGTACTCGGCGTCCTCGCCGACCTTGTGGCCGATCACGCCGCTGCCCAGCGGGGACTGCGGCGAGTAGGTCTCGATGTCCGAGCTCGCGTACTCCCGGGAAGCGAGCAGGAACGTCAGCGTGTCGTCCTCGTCCCCGTCGAACGCGATCGTGACGACCATGCCCGGCGCCACCGCACCGTCCGCCGCGGGCGCCTCACCGACCTTGGCGCTCTCCAGGAGCTGGGTGAGCTGGCGCACGCGGAGCTCCTGCTTGCCCTGCTCCTCCTTGGCCGCGTGGTACCCGCCGTTCTCACGCAGGTCGCCCTCCTCGCGCGCCGCGGCGATCTTCGCGGAGATCTCCGCCCGCGCGGGACCAGTAAGGTACTCAAGCTCAGCCTTGAGCTTGTTGTACGCCTCCTGGGTCAGCCAGGTGACGTTCTCGCTGGTCTGGGTCACAGGTGCTCCTCGTAGGTACTGGGAATACAAAGCATCGCCCTACCCAGAAGAATGTTCCTTCACGGAAGGGCGAAACCACGAGCCTAACAATTCAGGGGCCCGAGGGGGAGGACATATGCGACGACAATCACGTCAATGCAGGTCAGACTCTGTGTATTCCAGGTGACGTCGAGCAGTCTCAGCCGGTGTGGCAGCCGAGCAGCTCGGCGGTGGTGCCCGGGGAGGTCGTACGGAGGGTGACGACCTTGTCGATGCGGGTCCCGTCCCCGTCGAAGCGGAAGTCGGCCCGGCCCACCTCGGCCCCGTTCTCGGCCTGCGAGCGCACGGTGCAGTAGCCGTCGGTGCCGGCGTCCTTGCGGACCTCCAGATGCACCCGGACGGACTTCTCACCCGGCTCGAAGCTGATCACCTCGGCGCTGATCTCGTTCTGGGCCACGTAGTGGTAGCCGAACCAGCCCACGAGCCCCAGCAGTGCCACCGCGAGGAAGGCGCCCACGACCTTGAGCGTGCGGTCGGCGCGCTCGTCCGAGGAACGGCCGTAACGGCCCTCGGGCGGTCGCGTGCTCGCCGTACTCATGATCGTCCTCCTGGCAGGGCCGGGACGAAGGTCCCGGAAGGGGCTCCGGGGCCGGGCCCCGGAATTATTCGCCCCCCGATTCGGTCACTATAGAAGCCGCTGATTGCGCCGACGCACACAGGGCGCCGACTTACTGAGGATTGAGTCTTGACTGACCAGTTGCGACTGATGGCCGTTCACGCCCACCCCGACGACGAGTCGAGCAAGGGCGCCGCGACCATGGCGAAGTACGTGTCCGAGGGGGTGGACGTGCTGGTCGTGACCTGCACGGGCGGGGAACGCGGCTCCATCCTCAATCCGAAGCTCCAGGGCGACGCGTACATCGAGGAGCACATCCACGAGGTGCGCAAGAAGGAGATGGACGAGGCCCGGGAGATCCTGGGCGTCAAGCAGGAGTGGCTCGGCTTCGTCGACTCCGGGCTGCCCGAGGGCGACCCGCTGCCGCCGCTGCCGGAGGGCTGCTTCGCCCTGGAGGACGTGGACCACGCGGCCGGTGAGCTGGTGCGCAAGATCCGCGCGTTCCGTCCGCAGGTGATCACCACCTACGACGAGAACGGCGGCTACCCGCACCCCGACCACATCATGACCCACAAGATCTCCATGGTGGCGTTCGAGTCGGCCGCGGACACCGAGAAGTACCCGGAGGCCGAGTACGGCCGCGCCTACCAGCCGCAGAAGCTCTACTACAACCAGGGCTTCAACCGCCCGCGCACCGAGGCCCTGCACCAGGCGATGCTCGACCGCGGCCTGGAGTCCCCCTACGGGGACTGGCTCAAGCGCTGGGAAGAGTTCGGCATGAAGCAGCGCACGCTCACCACGCACATCCCGTGTGCCGAGTTCTACGAGATCCGCGACAAGGCGCTGATCGCCCACGCCACGCAGATCGACCCGGACGGGGGCTGGTTCAAGGTGCCCATGGAGATCCAGAAGGAGGTCTGGCCGACGGAGGAGTACGAGCTGGCGAAGGCCCTCGTCGATACCTCCCTCCCCGAGGACGACCTCTTTGCGGGCATCCGCGACAATGCCTGACATGAGCGCAAGCGCAAGCCTGGCAATGACGCACCTCGTCTCCTTCGCCAAGGAGGTCGACGAGGACAAGGTCACCCCCGGAGTCCTCGGCTTCATCGTCTTCGCGGCGATGGCCCTGGCGGTGTGGGCCCTGATGAAGTCCATGAGCCGGCACATGAACCGGGTCGACTTCACCCAGGTCCCCGACCCCGAGGCCGAGCAGCGGGAACCGTCCGCGACGGAACCGTCCGCGGCGACCCCGGAAGCGGAGACCTCCGGCGGGACCGGCAAGAAGCAGGGCTGACGCCCCCGAGGGGCGACGCACCTCCTCGACTCCTCGACGGGAACCGCACCCGTCGGCGGTCCGGCACCACACGCCGCCGACGGCTGCGGCCCGTGTGCTGCACAGCACCCCGACGGGTCACTCCGACGCCACCGGCACTCCCATCACCTCGCGCGCGTGCCGGTTCGGGACCATGCCGAGTCGCCAGGCCTGCCAGCCCGCCTCCAGGGTCACGCCGCGCTCCAGCAGCAGCCGGTACGCGTCGAGATAGTCGTCGAGTTTGGCGTCGCGCAGTCCGTGGCCCGTGCGGGACAGCTGAGCCAGCTCCTCCTGCGCCACCGCCGTCCCCACCTCGATGCCGCCCGGGGCCGCGTAGGGAAGCAGGGTGCAGCGCAGGAAGCGGGCCCAGTCCTCGCCCCGGCGGTCGCCGTAGGACGTGAACAGCTCCACCGCCTCGTCGCACAGGGCCAGGGCCTGCTGGGTGCGGGCGTTGCCCGCGTCCACGACCGCCAGCTCCAGGCACGTCCACGCCTCCCCGTGGGCGACGCCGATGCGCTGGAAGTCGGCCCGGGCGTCGACCAGCAGCTGGCGGGCGAAGCCGGAGTTGCGCAGGGAGCCCGTCTGGGCCGCCCGCTGGTCCCGGGTGACGCGGGCCGAGTGGTGGCGTGCGCAGGCCAGTCCGTAGACGTCCCGCATGCGGGAGAACATCGTGCGGGCGCGTTCCAGCTCGCGGACCGCCTGGTCGAGAACGCCCGTCTCCTCCAGGGCCTGGCCCAGGTAGTACAGCGTCCAGGCCTCGCCGCGCGCGTCCTCGTTGTCGCGGTGGCGTGCCGCCGCCCCGCGCAGCTCCTCCACCGCCGGGGACGCGTCCCCCGCGACCAGCAGCGCCCGCGCCAGCTGGGTCAGCGCCCAGGCCTCACCACGGGCGTCACGGGTGCGCCCGTACAGGTCCAGGGCCGCCCGCAGCTCCGCCTCGGCCCGCGGGACGTCGCCCATGCGCAGCCCCAGCTGGCCGAGCTGGAAGTGCGCCCACGCCTGGCCGTGCACGGACTCGCCCGCACGGTGCAGGACGAGTGACTCGGTCAGCAGGTCCAGGGCCTCGCCCACCCGCGCGCGGTCCCGCTCGACGGCCGCCAGGGCGTGCATCGTCCAGGCGCGGTCCGTGGCCAGCTCGTCGGACGCCTGCAGCGCCAGGGCCTCGCGGAGCTTCTCCGACGCCTCCGTCAGATTGCCCTGGTGGTGCAGGGTGATGCCGAGGGAGCACAGCGCGCGGGCCGCACCGGCGTCGTGATGCGCCTCCCGGTAGAGGTCCACCACCGAGGCGAGGGTGGTGCGGGCCTTGTCCAGCTCGCCCAGCTGCCGTGCCGCGATGCCCGTGCGCCACTGCACCGAGCGGACCAGCAGGCCCTCGTCCACCGCCTGGGCCAGCTCGCTGATCTCGCCCAGCCGGTACAGGTCGCCCCGTAGCAGGCAGTAGTCGCACAGGGCGCCCAGCAGGTTCAGCACCGCCGCCTGGTTCACGCCCTCGGCGTGCCGCAGCGCCGCCGTGATGAAGCTCGACTCGTCGTCCAGCCAGCGCAGCGCCTCGTCGAGGGAGGTGAAGCCGTACGGGCTGAAGCGGTTGGTGCGCGTCGACATGTTGCCGTCGACCATGCGCAGCACCGAGTCGGCCAGCTCGGCGTAGTTCACGATCAGCCGCTCCTGCGCGGCCGTGCGCTCGGCCGGCTCCTCCTCGTCCAGCAGCCGGGCCTGGGCGAAGGAGCGGACCAGGTCGTGCAGCCGGTAGCGGTCGCCCCGGACGTGGTCGATCAGGCCGGCCCGGGTCAGGACCTCCAGATGGCGCTTCGCCTCCGCCTCGTCGGTGGCCAGCAGCGCGGCGGCCGCCGCGGCACCCAGCGAGGCCCGCCCGGCCAGGGCCAGCCGGCGCAGCAACCGCCGCACGGTCTCCGACTGGTCGGTGTAGCGCAGCCACAGGGCGCGTTCGACCGGCTCGACCGGGCCGTACGCGTCGAGGTCCGTGGCCAGCGTGCGCGGGGAGCGCGGGCCGAGGCACGAGCCCGCGATGCGCAGCGCCAGCGGCAGCCCGCCGCACAGCTCCCGGACCCGGTCGGCGGACTCCGCGTCGTACGGCCCGGAGCGGTCCTGCGCGGCCGCGCCCAGCAGTTCCTCCGCGCCGGCGGCGTCCAGCGGCTCCACCGCCAGCCGGTGCACCCGGGCGGGAAGGCCGTCCAGCTCCAGCGGGCCCCGCGCGGTCACCAGCACCAGGCTGTCGGACCGCTCCGGGACCAGCGCACGGATCTGCTCCGCGTCCGAGGCGTCGTCGAGGACGACCGTGACGGGCAGGCCCGTCAGATGCTGGTGGTACAGCTCGCCCAGCCGCTTGACCTGCTGGTCGGGGGAGGAACGCTCGCGGAACAGCAGCTGTTCGCGGGGCGCGCCGAGCCGGTTCAGCAGATGGAGCAGGGCGTCCCGGGTGGACAGCGGGGAACCGCCCGGCCCCTCGGCGCGCAGGTCGACGACACAGGCGCCGCGGAAGTAGTCCCTCAGATCGTGCGTGGCGTGCACCGCGAGGGTCGTACGGCCGCTGCCGGGTTCGCCGTGCAGCACGACCACGGTCGGCTGGGTCTCGGTGCTCGCGCGGGCCGCCTGCACCCACTGCCGGATCTGCGCCAGCTCGGCCCGCCGCCCGGCGAAGGGCCGGGCCGGTTGCGGGAGCTGCCCGAAGGACTGCTCCAGTACGTTGCGCCCGCGCGCCGCCGCGCTCTTGTCCGCGCCGCGCAGCCGCGGTCCCGTCTTCGTCGGTCCGGTCGAGGCCGCGAGCACCCGCTGCTGGTCCAGGAACGGCCGGATGCCCCGCACCTCCAGCGCCGTCAGCCACTGCAGCCGCAACTGCTCGGGCCCGCCCGGCTGGCTCACGGCCCCGGCGCGGTGGTGCGCGGCCGGAAGATGCGACCCGACCACCTTCACCACCGTCGCCGCGGCCCCCACGACGCCCACGGTGACACCCGCCCCGAGCGCGGTGCCGGTCCCCGTCCCCAGGGCCATGTCGGCGACGACGGCCGCGACCGCCGCCACGCCGGCCACCAGCAGCGGCGTTCCGGCGCCCTCCCGGGCGTAGCGCTGCCCGAAGGTGAGCTGGCCGGCCGCCGCCTCGTCCAGGGCGCGGGTGTAGGCCTCGTACTCCTCGGACGCGCTGCGTGCCATCACGTCGAGCGCTCCGCGCGCCCGCGCGAGCAGCACCTTCCCATCGGTGCGGCCGCCCGAGCGGCGCACCTCCTCCTCCACGGCCCGCCCCAACAGCCGCTCGGCCTCCGCCCGATGACTGTCCCGCATGTCAAGGTCCCCCTCCGGCGGCAACTCCTGTGCCTACGAGTGTCCTTGGTGGGAGGCGTGAGCGCGAGGGGGCGACGATCAACGTTTGCGTCCGGTGACCTCGAGCCGCTCACCGGGGGCGGGAACGCCGCGGGAATCGGACGGGAAGCCGCCCCCCGACGATGGTCGAGGCACACACCGCACGACACCACACCGGACCTCCACCGAGCTCCGAGCGCCGCGCCCGACGTCCGGCCACGTCGGCGACCGGCGGTAGCGCAGCGCGTAGCTCCTCACGGGGGGATGACCGCCTGCCGTGGGGAGGGCGAGTCCAGTTCAACGAGGGAGCTGTCTATGCCGGACATCGTTCTGGATCGATACCACTCCGGTGCGTGGCACATCGCGCCGGACGGCGGGGACGCCTCGGCCGCCCCGGAGGAGAAGTACCTGGGACATCTCGCGGACCTCACCGAGGTGCTCGGCGAGCACCTCGGTGAGGTGACGATCGGTTCGATCGACGCCGCCTGGGAGGCCGACGCGCTGGACGGGGCGGACCTCCTGGTGCTCACGCTGCCCACGGCGGACGAACCGCCGCTGACGGCACGGGACCTGGAACTGCTGCGCGGCCATCTCACCGCCGGACGCGGCCTGTTGGTGCTGGGCGGCTCCGCCGTCGACACCGTGCCCTGCGAACTGTCGGGTCTGGTACCGGGGCTGGTCCTGGACCCCGGCTTCGTATCCGTCCGCCGGCAGCCGCCGGCCGGCCACCTCCTGACCTACTCGGTCTCCGCCGAGGCGCTGCCGGGCCACCCGGTGACCGAGGGCGTCGAGGAGCTGTACCTGCACCGCGCCAGGAGCCTGACCCTCACCGGGTCCGCCGTCACCGGCATCGCCGCCCGGGACGGGCGTCTCCTCGCCGCGGCGGGCGAGGTGGGCGCCGGACGGATCGTCGTCGTGGGCGGCGGCGAGCTCTTCGCGCTGCCCTTCCTCGGACGGGCGGACAACGCCAGGTTCCTGCTGAACACGCTCAGCTGGCTGCTCACCGGCCAGTACGCCCCGGCGGGCTCCGAGCTGGCGAAGACGGTCACGCACGAGCGCTGCTTCACGGTGCGCTCGTTCCCCCCGGAGGAGGACCTGGCGCAGGTCGAGGGTCCGCACGTGGTCGACGCACGGCCCTACCGGTCCCTGCTGGAACGGATCGGCGGGGGCCTGCTGCCCGACCCCTACCGGGACCAGGCGGCCTTCCTGGTCGAGGCGGAGCTGCGCTTCGACGAGATGCCGCGGGTGATCAGGGAAGCGGTGACCACCTTCCGGCACCGGTCCAACGACTACGAAGGGCTGCTGGTGCGGGGGCTGCCGGTGGACGCGGAGCTGCCCGCGACCCCCGCCGACCCGGGCCGGAGGGTGGAAAAGCCCACGTGGCTGAGCGAACTCTGGCTGGCCGGCTTCGCGTCCGCGCTGGGCTTCCCGCTCGCCTATCTCCAGGAGAAGCACGGCCTGCTGTTCCAGAACGTCGCCCCGACGCCGCACAACGCGGCCAACCTCTCCTCGGAGAGTTCCGCGATCCTGCTGGACTTCCACACGGAGACGGCGTTCCACCCGCACATGCCGGACTTCCTCATGCTGCACTGCCTGCGCAGCGACCACGACGGCATCGCCCGGACCATCCTGGCCAGCGTCCGCATGGCGCTGCCCCACCTGAGTCTGGCGGACCGCTGCGAGCTGTTCCTGCCGCAGTTCCGCACCGGGGTGGACTTCTCCTTCGGCAGCGCCAACGGGGTGCAGGGCAACGGGCCCACGCTGCCCGTGCTGTACGGCAACCCCTACGACCCGTACATGACCTTCGACCTCGACCTGATGGTCGGGGAGACGCCGCACGCGCAGCAGGCGCTCGAAGCGCTCCGCAGCGCCGTGAACAAGGTGCGGCGCTGGGTCCGCCTGTCGCCGGGCGACCTGCTGATCGTCAACAACCGGCGCGCCGTCCACGCGCGTTCGGAGTTCCCCGCGCGGTTCGACGGCCGCGACCGCTGGCTGCAACGGGTGTGCCTGGTGAGCGACCCGGTGCCGTCGGCCGCCGACCGGCGCGGCAGTGGACGCGTGGTCGAGACCGCCTTCGCCGTCTGAGGCAGCCGGGCTTTTTTCGCAACCGAATCAGGAGCCGAACAGTGATCGAGTCGTTCATCGACTTCTTCGAAGCACACGTGGCGGCGACCCCGCACGCCACGGCCGTCGTGTCCGCGACGGGCGAGCTCAGCTACCGCGACCTCGACGCCCTGGCCCGCCGTCAGGCGCGCGAACTGGCTGACAGGGGAGTGCGTCCGGGGGACCTGGTCGGCGTGTACGCCGAGCCCGGATCGGCGATGATCGCCGCGATCCTGGGCGTCCTCAAGGCGGGCGCCGCCTATGTGCCGCTCGACCCCGAGTACCCGGAGCAGCGGCTGGACTACCTGGTCGAGGACTCGGGCATGTCGGCGGTGCTCGCCGAGGAGCGCCTGGCCGCACGCCTGTCCGGCCGGGGGCTGCCCGTCGTCGGTGTCGCCAGCTCAGCCGACGCCGCGTCCGCGCCGGACGTCGAGACGGTCCGCCGGGGCCCGGACGACCTCGTCTACGTCATCTACACGTCCGGTTCGACCGGCCGCCCCAAGGGCGTACGGGTCACCGAGGCCAACGTCGTCAACCTGCTGAAGGCCGTCGGCGAGAGCTACAAGCTCTCCGCCCGGGACGTCACCGTCTTCACGCACTCCTTCACGTTCGACGCGTCGGTGCTGGAGATCCTCGCCCCGCTCGCCTTCGGAGCGAAGCTGGTCGTCGCGGCCGCCGAGGAACGACGGGACGCGGCGAAGCTCGTGGCCGCGGTCAAGCGGCACGGCGTGACGATCTGGGACATGGTGCCGGCCATGCTCGCCCAGGTCGTCGATCTGCCGGACTTCTCCGCCGACTGCGCCTCCCTGCGGCTGGCGATCTCCGGGGCGGACGTCCTGCCGCCCGGTCTGGCCCACCGGTTCCTGACCCTCGCGCCGTGGTGTGAGCTGCAGAACCAGTACGGCCCGACCGAGGCGACCGTCATCACCACCGTCTGGCCCTGCACCACCGACACCGCGGCCGGTCCGGTGCCGATCGGATTCCCGATCGCCGGCACCTCCGTGCACGTCCTGGACGACCGGCTCGCGCCCCTCGCCCAGGGGGAGATCGGCGAGATCTACATCGGCGGCGCCGGCGTCACGGCCGGCTACCACCGGCGCCCCGAGCTGACCGCGGAACGCTTCGTCACCGACCCGGACGGCCGGCGCCTCTACCGCACCGGGGACCTCGGGCGTCTGCGCGCCGACGGGGCGCTGGAGTTCCAGGGCCGGGCCGACCGGCAGCTGGCCGTCCGCGGGTTCCGGGTGGAGCCCGGGGAGATCGAGGACGTCCTGTGCGCCGACCCGACCGTGCAGGCCGCGGCCGTGACCACCCGCGGCAGTGGCAACGACGTCCTGCTGGTCGCCTACGTCACCCCGGCCGCCGACGCGCAGATCCTGGTGCCCGCGCTCCGGCAGCACGTCCGCGACGCCCTGCCCGAGCACCTGCGGCCCAACGTCTACGTCGTCATGGACGAGCTGCCGCTCGGGATCAGCGGCAAGGTGGACCACCGCGCGCTGCCCGCCCCGCCCTCCACCCGGCCCGAACTCTCGGTTCCCTACGCGGCACCGGGCGACCGGGAGGAGCAGCAGGTCGCCGCCACGGTGGCCCAGATCCTGGGCCTGGACGAAGTCGGCGTCGACGACAACTTCTTCGAGCTCGGCGCGCACTCCCTGCTCGCGACGAAGATCATCACGCGGGTGCGGGCGGAGTTCCAGACCGACATCCCCGTGTCGGTCGTGTTCGAGCACCCGACCGTGGCCGGCCTGGTGGGCTGGCTGCGGGCCAACGCCGACTCCGCCACCAAGGTGCAGGGACCGACCCGCGCCGACCACACCGGCCCGATCCCGCTCTCGCTCCCGCAGGAGCAGGTGTGGTTCCTGGGCAAACTGGTGCCGGACAGCATCGCCTACGCCACGCAGGCCTACCTCGACCTGCACGGGCCGGTGTCGGTCGCGGTGCTGGAGGAGTCGCTCACCGAGATCGTCCGCCGCCACGAGCTGCTGCGCACCGCCTTCGTCGAGGGCGCCGACGGGATGCCGGAGCAGATCGTCCACCCACCCTTCCCGGTCAGCGTCCAGGTCGAGGACCTCAGCGGCGAGCCGGAGGAGATCCGGGAGATCCTGGCGCTCGACCGGATGCAGTCCATTGTGGCGCGGCCCTTCGACGTCGGCCGGCTGCCGCTGTTCCGCTGGGTGCTGTTCCGCCTGTCCGCCGACCACCACATGCTGTTGCTGGTCGAGCACCACTTCATCCACGACGGCTGGTCGTTCGGCGTCCTGATGCAGGAACTGCGCGAGTGCTACCGGGCGTTCGACGAGGGCGGCCGGCCCCGGCTGCCGGAACTGCCCGTCCAGTTCGCCGACTACGCGGTGTGGCAGCGGCAGTGGCTTGACGGCGAGGAAGCCGAACGTCAGTGGGAGTTCTGGCGGGAGAAGCTGCGCGGGGCCGAGGAACTGCTGCCCCTGCCGACGGACCGCCCACGCCCCCAGGTGCAGAGCCACCACGGCGACGTCGTGGTCATGCCGGTCCCGGCCGACCTCTACCGCAGCATCCGGCAGCTCGGCGCCGCCACGGGCGCCACCGGGTACATGGTCATGACGGCGATCTTCACCATGCTGATGAACCGGTACTCCGGCAAGACCGACATGACCATCGCCATCTCCATGGCGAACCGGCGGTTCGAGTCGACCGAGCGGCTGATCGGCATGATGATCAACGGCGGTCTGCTGCGCGCGGACCTGTCGGGCGACCCCACGTTCGGCGAACTGCGCGGCCGGATCACCGAGGCGGCCCTGGAGATCTACCGCCACCAGGACTTCCCGTTCTCGAAGCTGGTCGAGTACCTCAACCCCGAGCGCAACCTGGCGTACAACCCGCTCTACCAGGTCGCCTTCTCCTACCACGACGCGCGGGTGCCGCAGATGTCCCTGGGCGACACCCCGGCGGAGATCCACTATCTGCAGAACTACAGCGCCAAGCACGACCTCGACGTCATCGTCATCCCGCGCGGCGAGCAGCTGGCGACGGTCCCCGGCTCCGACCCGGCCGACGAGGTGCTGATGGAGTGGATCTACTCCACCGACCTCTTCGACCGCCCGACCGTCGCGGCGATGGCGGAGGACTTCGTCGAGCTCTGCCGACGCGTCGTCGACGCACCCGACAAGACCCTGTCCGAACTGGTCGGGCGCGCTGCCGCCGACCCCTCCGCGAAGGCGTGACCATGAACAGCCTTGACGTTGCCTCCGAGACCACGGCCGTCGCCCTCTTCGAACAGCACGCCGCGCACCGCCCGGACGCGGTCGCCCTGGAATTCGGCGCGGAGCAGGTGAGCTACGGCGAACTGGACGCGTGGGCGTCGCTCATCGCCCGGGGCCTGACCGGGGCCGGCGCGGGCGCGCCCGCCGTGGTCGGCATCATGGCCCACCCCGGGCCCGAGATGGTCGCCGCGACCATCGCCGTGCTGAAGACGGGGGCGGCCTACGTACCGCTCGACCCCTGCTACCCGCGCGAGCGGCTGGCCTTCCTCGTGGCCGATTCCGGCATCACCTCGATCCTCGTCCAGGCGGACCTGCCGGACGGCGCCGCCGGGCTGTCGGTGCCCGTGACGGCGGTGCCGGACCGGTCCGCGGCGGACGGGGCGGCGCAACCGCCGCTGCGCGGCGCGGCCGGACCCGACGACCTGGCGTACGTCATCTACACCTCGGGGACCACGGGCAACCCCAAGGGCGTCGAGGTGACCCACGGGAACCTCGCCAACACCCTGGACGTGATCCGCGAGCACAGCGGCTACGGCCCGCAGGACGTCGGCCTGCTGAAGTACTCGTTCAGCTTCGACTCGTCCGTGATCGAGATCTTCGCCCCGCTGACCAGCGGAGCCCGCCTCGTCATCGCGGCGGCCGACGAACGCAAGGACCCCTTCCGGCTGGCGGAGCTCATCGGCACCCACCGGGTCACCCAGCTCGACTCCGTGCCGCTGCTGCTGGCGCAGATCCTGGAGGCCCCGGGCGCGGCGCAGGCCCTCGCCTCGCTGCGGGTCGTCGTCTCCGGCGGCGACGTGCTGCGGCCCGAGATGGTGAAGCGGTTCTTCGAGCTGCTGCCGGACACCGCCCTGCAGAACCACTACGGGCCGACCGAGACCACCAACGACTCCACGATCTGGTACGTCGACCCGGCCGCCGCGGACGAGTCGGTGCCGATCGGCTTCCCGGTCCGCAACACCTTCGTCTACCTGCTCGACGAGCAGCGCGACCCGGTGCCGCAGGGCACCGTCGGCGAGATCTACATCGGCGGCGCCGGCATCGCCCGCGGCTACCGCAACCAGCCCCACCTCACCGCCGAGCGCTTCCTGCCGGACCCGTTCACCGCCGGCTCGCCCCGCATGTACCGGACCGGCGACCTGGGCCGGCTCCGGGCCGACGGCGCGATCGAGTTCCAGGGCCGGGCCGACCGGCAGCTGAGCATGCGGGGCTTCCGGGTCGAGCCGGAGGAGATCGAGGCCGCGCTCATGAAGGACCCGACGGTGGCCCTCGCGGCGGTGACCGCGGGTGCCTCCTCGGCCGACCAGCGACTCGTCGCCTACGTGACCGCGGAGGACGCCGAGCGGGCGCCCGACCCCACCGCACTGCGCGCCCACATGGCGGAGCTGCTGCCGGCGCACCTGGTGCCGACCCACTACGTGGTCCTCGACGAGCTGCCGCTCAACGCGAACGGGAAGGTCGACCACCGGGCCCTGCCCGAACCCGGCGGCGAGCGACCCGAGCTGCGCACCGCCTACGTGGCGGCGTCGACCGAGACGCAGCGCCGGGTGGTGACCGTCTGGCAGGACGTGCTGAACATCGAGCCCATCGGCGTGGACGACAACTTCTTCGAGCTGGGCGGCCACTCGATCCTCGCGATCAAGGTCGTGGGCCGGCTGCGCGCCGCCTACGGTGAGCAGCTGCCGATGTCGGCGATCTTCGAGAATCCGACCCCCGGACGGCTCGCCAAGGCGATCGAGGAGCGCGGGACCGCCGCGCCGCGGGCGACCGACGACACCCTGCGCCACGTGCTGCACGCGGACGCCGAGTCGACGCTCGACCCGGTGGTCACCACCGGCGCCGACCTGGCCCGGATGCGGGCACCGGAGCACATCCTGCTCACGGGCGCCGGTGACTTCATCGGGGGCCACCTCCTCGCCGAACTGCTCCGGCGCACGTCGGCGACGGTGACCTGCCTGATCGGCGAGGCCGACGAGCGGCGCGCGAAGGCCCGTCTGGCCGCGACCCTGCACACGTGCGGTATCCGGCTGTCGCGGCCGCAGGACGTGTCGGTCCTCGCCGGTGATCTCCGGCTGCCCCGCTTCGGCCTGGGCGAACGGCAGTGGGAGGAGCTGGCGCACCGCGTCGACGTGGTCTTCCACCACGGGACGACGGAGAACCTGGCGCAGCCCTACACCGCGCTGCGTGCCGCCAACGTGTCCGCCACGCGCGAGGCGATCCGTTTCGCGGCCCTCGGCAAGGTCAAGGCCCTCCACTTCACTTCCACCGTCTCGGTCATGCCGTGGAAGGCGGGCCCGGCGGAGCACATCTGGCCCGAGGCCCCGGTGCAGAACCCGGACGGTCTGGACTACGGCTTCGCCCAGTCCAAGTGGGTCGCCGAACAGCTGGTGGCCGGTGCGCAGAAGGCCGGCCTCCCGGCGACGGTGCTGCGGATCGGACGCGTCGTCGGGTCGGCGGCCAGCGGGCGCTGGCCCGAGGACGACCTGGCGCGAATGCTCGTCGTCGGCGGGGCCCAGCTCGGTGCCGTGCCCCGGCGCGCGGTCGCGGAGCCCTGGCTCACCGCCGAGTTCGCCGTATCCGCCCTGTGCTCCATCGCCTTGGGCGACGATGTCTTCGGACGGGTGTTCCACGTCGTCGACGGAACGGTGGTGAACTCCGACCTGATGGCCGGCTGGATCAGGGACTGCGGCTTCGACGTGGAGGTGCTCCCGCCCGGCGAGTGGCTCGCGAAGCTCGCCGGGCAGCCCGAGAACGCGGCGTTCGCGCTGCTCGGAGTGCTCGACGAGGACAGCGAGTCAGCGTCGGGGCGCGACCGGCGGCCGGACAACCCCTTCGCCCGGGACAACACCCGGGCCGTGCTGGGCCGGCCGGAGCCCGGCTGGACGATGACCGGTGAACTGGTCCGCCGCCTGCTCGACTCGGCCGTGCTCAGCGGCGAACTGCCGCAGCCCGCACCGACGCGCTGACCCTTCCGCCCATCCCGCCGACCGGTCCGGCCCGTCCCCCGCGAGGGGCCGGCCGGCCGGTGGCACAGACTTCAGTGAGGACGACCACGTGCGTGACGACGTCATGACCCCGGGGGCCGCAAGCGAGTGGGTCGCGGACAGGATCCGTGACTTCTGCGAACGCTACAAGGACGGGAACGGCGAGAAACTCCTGCCGCTCGGCGCCGCCGTGCCGCTGACCGGCTACCGCCTCGACGAGGTGCGCTCGGGGGTGCCGGAGATCCTGCGCGCCAAGGGGGTGATCCTCCGCCACCTGCTGTCCGTCCTGGACAGGCCGGCCGTGCTGCGGATGTTCGGGGTCCCCCCGGAGCTCGTCCCGTGGATGCCGGTGCTCGACGACCCCGAGGGCTACGACTGCCCGGTCATGCGCGTCGACCTCATCCCCCTCACGGACGGCTCGGTCCGTATCTGCGAGCTGAACCTGGACTCGAGCGTCGGTGGCCCGGAGACGGGAGAGTTCCGCCGCTACGAGGAGCTGGCGGCAGGCCTGCCGCTGACCCCCACCCCGTACGAGCAGCTGGCGCGCCAGCTGGTGCCGGTCATCCGGGAGAAGCGCCTGAACAAGGTCTGCCTGCTGGACTGGAGCACGTGGGAGGGCTACGGCCAGTTCGACCTGGAGTGGATGCGGGAGACGCTGGCACACCAACTCCCCGCCGGGATCGAGGTGTTCCTGGCGACCGAGAAGTCGGGCGCCGAACGCATCGACGCACAGACCCTCGTCTACCGGGTGTTCATGGCCGACGACGCGCTGGGCGACGTGGACTTCGTCGCCGGGGTGTTCGACAGGGCCGGGCACGTGATCGGTGACTTCTCCGGCGAGGTCATCGGAAGCAAGGTGTGGATGGGGCTGCTCCACGACCCCGAGTACCGGGCGCTGCTGCCGGAGTCGACGTGCGAGGCGATCGACGCCCTCGTGCCGCGGACGCATGTCGTCACGGCGGAGAACATCGACGGGCTGATCGCCGGCAGGTCCGGCTGGTTCTTCAAGTCGGCCGCGGACTTCGGCGGCGCCGGAGTCGTCGACGGCCGCACGGTGAGCGAGGCCGAGCTGCGTGAGCGGCTCGCGGGTGACAACCGGGGCAGCTGGATCGCCCAGGAGGTCGTCGAGCCCGCCTCGTTCGACGTCCGGCCGCTGGGCTCGGCGGAGCTGGTGTCCCGGCAGTGCGTCCTCGGCCTCTACCGCTACGGCGGGAAGTGGTCCGGATGCTTCCTGCGAAGCGGGTCCGGTTCCTCCGTCATCAACATGTCCGCCGGCGCGTCCGTCAGCTGGGCTTACGAGGTGCCTTCCGTTGAGGCGTGAACTCAGGCAGCTGCTGGCTGCCGACACCTTCGTCCGGCTCACCGGACTGGCGTACTACACCGTCTTCACGGCCGGCATCTACCAGCTGACCGGGCGGGTCGCCGACGTCGGACTGATCGGCGCCGCCACCCTGCTGCCGGCACTGCTCATGGTGGTGACCGCCGGCCGGCTCACCGCGTGGCTCACGGCACGGCGGACCCTGATCCACTTCACCGTAGGCCGTGTCGTGCTCTTCGCCGGAGCGGCCCTGCTGCCGATGACGGCCATGAACCTGCTGGTGGTCGCCGGCCTGAACAGCCTGATCCACCAGGCCGTCCTCAGCGCCAAGCGCACCTTCGACGCGGATGTGCTGCACGAGCACGAGCGCACGCCCTACAACGCGCAGCGGACGATGATCGGCAACGTCCTCGTGATCGTCGCGCCGCCGCTGGGAGGCGTCGCGGTGACCATGCTGGGACCGACCTGGAGCCTGGTGATCGGAGCGGCGCTCGGCGTCGCCGTCCTGCCGCTGCTGGTCGCGCTGAAGGCCGTTCCCTCGGCGCCGCACGTGGAGGAGGAAGAGGGCTCGGTCAGCGCGTCCGCCTCACTGCGCCATCTGTTCGGGATGCCGCAGGTGCTGTCGATGGTGACGACCTACTGTCTCGTGGTCATCATCCTGGAAGTGGAGTCGCCGCTGATGTTCCCCTTCGCGGAACAGGCCTACGGGCTCGACGGCAGTTTCACCGGACTGCTGCTCGGCCTCGGCGGCCTGGGCGGCATCGTGGGAGCCGTCCTGACCCAGCGCTTCCCGCGCGTGTTCACCGACGCGTCCCTGTCCTGGATGATCGTCTTCGACGGCCTGGTGTTCTTCGCCTTCACCCAGGCGGACTCGGTGCCCCTCGCGTGTGCGCTGTTCACGCTGCTCGGGGCGATGGGCTCGGTGAGCATCGTGCTGGTCGAGGGAGCGGTCCAGGAGCACGTGGCCTCGGCGCACCGGCCGTTCGTCTTCTCCGTCATGCAGTTCGCCGGCGGGGCCGGGGGAGCCGCGCTCGCGGTCGTCGCCGCCTACATCGCCGACGCGGTGGGGGCGAAGTCCGTCCTGGCGTGGTGCGCGTTGATCGAGGTCGCCGCCGGACTCGCCTGCGCCCTCGTGTGGCAGACCGTGCGGAAGCGGCCGGTGCCCGAGACAGCGGCCGAGCCGGCGGTGGCCCGGGTCCCGGAGTCCTGACAGCGACGTCCCGGAGGGGAGGGCCAGTGGGCCGGAACGACTGGCGGATCCTGTTGATCGAACCGGAGCCTTCCCTGCTCGCGGCGGCAAGGGCACGGGGCTTTGAGACATGGTCGCTCCGGAGCCCCGGCGCGGACCCGGACGCGCTCCGGGCGCGCATCGTCGAGACGGCCCGCGTCCACGGCATCCGCCACGTCCTCTACGTCGGCGACCGCCCGGCCCTCCACCACGCCGTCGAGGAGGCCCTGGTGCTGGTGTCCCCGGGGCGGGCCGCCTCCCTGCACACACTCCAGGACCCGGCCACGATGCGGCGGACCCTGAACCAGGCCGGTGTCTCGGTGGTCAACGCGGTGGTGGTGGCCTCCATGGGCGCGGCACGCGTCTGGCTGGAGAGCCTGCGCCATCCGGCGGTCGTCAAGACCGGCCCCGGACGCGGCATCGACATCATCCGGGACCCCGGCGCCGTGGAGGCGTGGGTGGCCGGCCGGCCCTCGCTGCCCTGTGTCATAGAGGAGTTCCTGGAGGGACCGCGCCTCATCGTGGACACCTTCACCCATGCCGGGGCGCACCACGTCCTCGGCATGACCGCCGCCGGCCTCGCCGACGGCCCTCTCGTCCATCCCGCCGACCTGGCGGATCTGCCCGCGGCCGCGGCCCGGGCCACCGTGCGCGCCCTGCTCGACCTCAGCGGTCTGGACAGCGGGCGGGTCCGCACCCATGTGGTCCTCACCTCGCAGGGCCCGCGGATCGCCAGCGCCCAGGCGTCCCCCGTCCCCGGGCCGGTCGCCCGCCTCCGGGAGGCCGTCACCGGCCAGGACCCGGGTGCCGAGGTGCTGGCCGTGCTGGCCAAGGGGGCGGACCCCCGATTCCTCGCAGGACGTGATTGACATGTACGCCCCACCCGACAGCCCCGCGGACGAGCGACGGATGACGGCGGCCCACCACCGTGCCGCCGGCCGGCTCGACGTCACCGTCACCGGCCCCGCCTCCTGGGGCTGGAACGGCCGGACCCTCGGCAGGCGCGCCCACCACCGCGAGCACGGGGACTGCTGGCTGCGGCTCGACTCGGCACCCGCCGCGCGGCGCCCCGACGACCTCTGGGAGGGCACGCACGCGGCGTGGACCGCGCTCCCCGGCGTCCCCCAGCCGCGCCTGTACGCCGTCGACGAGAGCCGCGCGGGCGGGACCCTGTACCGCGCCGAGCTCGCCGCCCACCTCGACAGCCCGGTCTGCTCCGCCTTCCCGGTCCTGCGGACCCACCTGGAGCTGCCGGACCGCTGGTGGGCTTCGCTCAGGGACTCCCTCACCCTCGTCCAGACCGCACCGACCCGCCGCCGGACGGTGCGCCGCCAGTGGCTCGACGACGCCTTCCCCCGCTTCCTGGGACTTCCGGCGCCGCGCCACGCGGAGTTCACGGGCTGCCACGGCGATCTGCACTGGAGCAACCTGACCCGCCGGGGGCCGGTGCTCCTCGACTGGGAGGCGTACGGAACCGCGCCCCGGGGCTACGACGCCGCGCTGCTGCTCGCCTACTCGCTGCTCGTCCCGCGGACCGCGGCCCGGGTCCGCGCCGAGCTCGCACAGCTGCTGGACACGCCCGCGGGACGCATCGCCCGGCTGACCGCCGCCGCCGAACTGCTGCAGAACGCCTCCCACGGCGACCACCCCGAACTCGTCCCGCGGCTGATCGAGTTCGCGGCAGAAGCGGGCGCTCCGGCCGCGCGCCCGGCCGCCTCCTGACCCTCCGGGGCCCGGCGGCCCGAGCGGGGTGCGCGAGGGGGAGTGCGGGGGGATCGATCCGGGAACGGGTGCGGCCACTCTTGGATGTGCGGAAACCGTTCCACATCCAACGGGGGATCACATGCTTGTCACTCTCAGGAAAACCGCCGGCCTCGTCGCGGCGACGATCCTGGCCCTGTGCGCCGTCGGCGTGGCCGCACCCGGCGCCGGCACGGGCCAGGACGGTCACCAGGTCGTCGCCGACCACCAGGGTCCGGCGGTCGTCACCCCGTGAGGCACCAGGCGGCGTGCTCCGCCGAGTCCATCGAACGGAGCAGCTCCTCCGCCTCAGCGGTGTGACCGGCGGCAGTCTTCGCATCGCCGAAGGCTGCCGCCGCTTCCGCCATGCCGTACAGCGCGTGTGCCTCCTCGGTGCGGTACCGCATGGCGACGGCCAGTTCGTGCGCGTGGGCGTGCAGGGCCATCGCCCGCTCGAACTCCCCGCGCCGCCGGTACAGGCGGCCGACCAGGTTCTCGACCTTCGCCTGACGCGTCGGACTGCCGCTCAGCGCGGCGAACCGCAGGGCCTCCTCGGCCAGGGGCGGCGCCTCGGCGGACCGCCCGAGGCACTCGAGGACCTCCGCCGACAACGCCAGGGTCAGCGCTACGTCCCCCGGCGGGCTGGACGCGTCGCAACGCGCCCGGGCCAGCCGCAGTTGCTCGTCGGCCTCCTCGTACCTGCCCTGCCCCGTGTACGCGAAGGCGAGATCCGTCAGGGCCATCACATGGTTGTCGCGGTAGTCGAGAGAACGGTGGATCTCCAGGGCCTGCCGCGCCGCCGCAGCGGCCTCCTCGTACCGGCCCCACTGCATGAGCAGCGTGCTCAGATTGCTCAGGCTCTCGGCCTCCGCCCGCGCGAGCCCCAGCTCGCGTTCCAGCCCGAGGGCGCGTTCCAGATGGGACAGGGCCTCGGGATGCCGGCCCTGCACCGTCAGCAGCAGCCCGATCATGGACTCGCTGTGCGACTCGGTCCTCCGGTCGCCCAGCCGGGCGGCGACGTCCCGCCCCTCCTCGGCCGACCGGATCCCCTCCTCCAGATGACCGAGCCGCCAGCAGGCGACACCCAGGCTGGACAGGCTGCTCCCCAGCGCCGCGAGGTCGCTGCTGCGCCGTGCCGTCGCCACCGCCAGCCGGCTGAGCTGCTTGAACTCCTCGAAGCGCCCCGCGGAGTTGAGCCAGAAGACGACGTTCCTGGTGAGCCACACCGTGTACGCGTCCAGGCCCTGCCGGTCGGCCAGCTCCACCGCGGCGACGAGGCTGGCCCGCTCCCGGCCGAACCAGTCGCCCGCCTCCTCCGCGGTCGTGAACGCCGGGACCTCGCCGGCGTACGGCGGGATGACCGCGGGGCTCCGCGTGCGCCCGGGGAAGAGCACGTCGCAGGCGGCCTCCGTCGCCTTCCAGTAGTAGCCGAGCAGCCGCTCCACGGCCGACGCGTCGTCGTGCGCGGTGGCCGGTGAACTCAGGCTGCGGGCGAAGTCCCGCACCAGGTCGTGGAACCGGTACACCGCGATGTGGGACTGCTGCAGCAGATGCACGTCCAGCAACCGCTCCAGGATCTGCTCGGCGCCGTAGACGTCCGTCGCCAGCAGGGCGGCACCCGTGTAGACGTCGATGCCGGCGTCGCCGTACAGGCCCAGCAGCCGCAGCGAGGTGCGGTGCTCCTCGTCCATCGCCTGGTACGACAGCTGGAGCGTGGCGGCGACGCTGCGCTCACCGGCGCTCAGCTCCTGCAGCCGGCGTGTCTCGTCGCACAGGCGCTCCACGAGGTAACGCACCGTCCAGCGGGGCCGGTTGCGCAGCCGGGCGGCCGCGATGCGCAGGGCGAGCGGCAGCCCACCGCACCACCGCACGAGATCCTGTACGGCCTCCGGCTCCGCGCCGGCGCGGGACGCCCCGAGGACCTCCTCGATCAGCTGCGCCCCGTTCTCGGGGGCCATGGGGCCGATGGAGATCCACTTGGCGCCGTCGAGATCCATCAGCCGCGTCCGGCCGGTGATCAGCACCAGACACCCGGGGGAGCCCGGGAGCAGCGGATACACCTGGCTCGTGTCCACGGCGTTGTCCAGGACGAGCAGCATGCGGCGGCCGGCCAGCAGTGAGCGCCACAGGGCCCTGCGACCCTCCAGGTCGCCCGGGATGCGGTCGCTGGGCACCCCGAGCACCCCGAGGAGACTGTCCAGCGCCGCGGCCGGAGTCATGGGCGACTCGCCGGGGGTGAACGCCCGCAGGTCGATGTGGAGCTGGCCGTCGGGGTACGCGGCGGCCACCCGGTGGGCGGCCCGCACGGCGAGGCACGTCTTGCCGCTGCCTCCCATCCCGTCGATCGCCACCACCGGGCTGTGTCCCCGCGACTCCTGACCGGCGGTCATGCAGTCCAGGAGCGTGCGCAGTTCGTCCTGGCGGCCGGTGAAGTCGGACAGGTCGTAGGGCAGCGTGCACGGGGAGAACGCGGGCCCGGGTGTGTCCGCGACCTCCGCGGCCGGTTCCTTCACGTCCGTCACCGCCTCGCCGGGGACGCTCAGTTCGGGAGCCTCGCGCAGGATCGCCCCGTAGAGTCCGCTCAACTGCGGGCCGGGGTCGATGCCGAGCTCCTCCACGAGCAGTTCCCGCATCTTGCGGTACTCGTCGAGCGCCTCCGCTTTGCGGCCACTGCGGTACAGCGCCAGCATCAGCTGGGCGTGCAGGGACTCGCGGAAGGGATGCTGGGCGGCCAGGTCCCGCAGGTCGGCGACGAGCCCGCCGGCGTGCCCCGCGCGCAGGCACAGCTCGAAGACCTGCTCGGCCGCGGTCACCCGCCGTTCCTCCAGCCGGGCCGCGGCCGCCTCCAGCGCGTCGCTGCCCAGCCCCGACATGCGGCCGCGCCACAGCGCGAGGGCGCCCTGCAGTGCGGCGACGGCGTCGGAGGGCCGGCCCTCCGCGACGGCCCGGTCCGCCTCACCCGTCCGGTCGCCGAACTCGGCGAGATCCAGTTCGGCGCCCTCCAGGACGGCCCGGTAGCCCTGTCCGTCGGTGACGATGACGGTGCTGCCGTCCGGGATGCGCGAGCGGAGATCGGCGACGGCCTTGCGGACCTGGTGGGTGGCGGTCATGGGCGGGTCGTCGTTCCACGCCGCCTGCACCAGCCAGGAGACCGGTACGGTCCGGCCCGGCTCCAGCAGCAGGCTCAGCAGGACCCGTTCGTGAATCGTTCCGCCGATGTGCAGCCGTGTGCCGTCCGACCAAGCTTCGAGGCCCCCCAGAACATTGAAACGAAGCATCCTGCTCCCCCCGGCGTCGACCTCGGCATGGAGTGCGCCAGGTCGATGTAGCTCCCCCGTACGCTCCTGGTCGAGGAGCGCAGTTCCTCGTGCGTCCCTGTCCCACGAGCACGAGCGACTGGTCTGTCGCGCCAGCATGATGACATACGCCGGATTTGCGGTCAGCCTTGTGCGCAGGGCGATCTGTCGCCTTCCACGGGTTCAGGCCAGGGCCGGTCCGTGCTGCCGCATCCAGACGTCCGCCGTCGGCAGAGGCGTCAGCAGACGCGCGGTGCCGGTGTGCGTCATGGCCGGCCCCTGACCGTCCCCCCACTCCGCCACCCTGCCGTGGTCGAGCAGCCCCGCCATCGGGGATGCGCGGTCGCCGCGCACGGTCCACATCCCGCTGATCACCGCCGCGTCGTGGACGGGGTCGTGCAGGGCGGGAGAGGCCGGTTCGGGTCGCATCAGGATCTCCTCGGGCAGCAGGTCCGCCACGGCCATCCGCAGCAGGCTCTTCTCCCGGCAGTCGGCCCGCTTCATGCTCCAGGGCACGTTCCGGACGCACCCCGGCAGCCGGTGGTCGCAGAACGGCACCCTGACCTCCAGGCCGACGGCCGTGATCATCCGGTCCTTACGGCCCCTGGAGGCTGAGGAGCAACCTCGGGGTAGCCGCCGAACACCTCGGCCGCGGCTTCTCCGGAGAGCGACACCGTCGAACGCTCCCGCAGCGCCGCGGACACCAGCTGTGAGCGCGGCCGGTGCCGTCAGGACCCGGCCTGCGATCCGGCGCTCCCGGCCCGGTACCGGATCACTGCCGGGCGGATCCTGCCACCCGCGGGGGAGAGAGAGTGGCCGCGGCAGACGCCGCGCGACGCCTGACGCGTGCGGGGCCGGGTACTGCGGCAGGATGGACACCATGCCGAACCGACTGGCGCACGAAACGTCCCCCTACCTCCTTCAGCACGCCGACAACCCCGTCGACTGGTGGCCCTGGTCGGAGGAGGCCTTCGAAGAGGCCCGGAAGCGGAACGTGCCGGTTCTGCTCAGCGTCGGATACAGCAGCTGTCACTGGTGTCACGTGATGGCGCACGAGTCCTTCGAGGACCAGGAGACCGCCGAGTACCTCAACGCGCACTACGTGAGCGTGAAGGTCGACCGTGAGGAGCGTCCCGACGTGGACGCCGTCTACATGGAGGCCGTGCAGGCGGCGACCGGGCAGGGCGGCTGGCCCATGACCGTCTTCCTCACCCCGGACGCCGAGCCGTTCTACTTCGGTACGTACTTCCCGCCCGCCCCCCGGCAGGGCATGCCCTCGTTCCGGCAGGTGCTCCAGGGCGTGCACCAGGCGTGGGAGGAGCGGCGGGACGAGGTGACCGAGGTCGCCGGGAAGATCGTCCGGGATCTGGCCGGGCGGGAGATCTCCTACGGCGACGCGCGCACCCCCGGCGAGGAGGAGCTCGCGCAGGCGCTGCTCGGGCTCACCCGGGAGTACGACCCGCAGCGCGGCGGATTCGGCGGGGCACCGAAGTTCCCGCCGTCCATGGTGCTGGAGTTCCTGCTGCGCCACCATGCCCGCACCGGCGCCGAGGGCGCGCTGCAGATGGCGCAGGACACCTGTGAGCGGATGGCCCGGGGCGGGATGTACGACCAGCTCGGGGGCGGCTTCGCCCGTTACTCCGTCGACCGCGACTGGGTCGTGCCGCACTTCGAGAAGATGCTGTACGACAACGCCCTGCTGTGCCGGGTCTACGCCCACCTCTGGCGCTCCACCGGCTCCGAGCTGGCCCGCCGGGTCGCCCTGGAGACCGCCGACTTCATGGTGCGCGAACTGCGCACGAACGAGGGCGCTTTCGCCTCCGCGCTCGACGCCGACAGCGACGACGGCACGGGCAGGCACGTCGAGGGCGCGTACTACGTGTGGACGCCCGAGCAGCTGCGCGAGGTGCTCGGCGAGCAGGACGCCGAGCTCGCGGCGCAGGTCTTCGGCGTGACCGAGGAGGGCACGTTCGAGGAGGGCGCGTCCGTCCTGCAACTACCCGTACGGGACGGTGTGTTCGATGCCGAGAAGGTCGCCTCGGTCCGGGAGCGGCTGCTCGCCGAGCGGTCCGGGCGGCCGGCGCCGGGCCGGGACGACAAGGTCGTCGCCGCCTGGAACGGCCTCGCGATCGCCGCGCTCGCCGAGACCGGCGCCTACTTCGACCGGCCCGACCTGGTCGAGGCCGCCGTCGCCGCGGCCGACCTCCTGGTCCGGCTGCACCTGGACGAGCAGGCCCGGCTCACCCGCACCAGCAAGGACGGCCACGCCGGTGCCAACGCCGGTGTCCTGGAGGACTACGCGGATGTGGCGGAGGGCTTCCTGGCGCTCGCGTCCGTCACCGGGGAGGGCGTCTGGCTGGAGTTCGCCGGGTTCCTCCTCGATCACGTCCTGGCCCGCTTCACCGACCCCGAGTCGGGCGCGCTGTACGACACCGCGGCCGACGCCGAGCAGTTGATCCGCCGCCCGCAGGACCCGACCGACAACGCGGCCCCGTCCGGCTGGACGGCTGCCGCGAACGCCCTGCTGAGCTACGCCGCGCACACCGGCTCCGAGCCCCACCGCACCGCCGCGGAACGGGCGTTGGGCGTGGTGAAGGCACTGGGACCGCGGGTGCCCCGGTTCATCGGCTGGGGACTGGCCGCGGCGGAGGCCGTGCTGGACGGTCCGCGCGAGGTGGCGATCGTGGGTCCGGCCCTGGACGACGAGGGCACAAGGGCCCTGCACCGCACGGCACTTCTGGGCACCGCGCCCGGTGCGGTGGTCGCCGTGGGCGTCCCGGGCAGCGAGGAGTTTCCCCTGCTCGCGGACCGTCCGCTGGTCGGCGGTGAACCGGCCGCGTACGTCTGCCGTAACTTCACATGCGACGCCCCGACGACCGAGCCTGACCGGCTGAGTACGGTCTTGAGTGGCTGAAGTCACGTATCAACGGAAACATGGTCTTTATCTGAACAGCCCCCGGGCTTCACAGTTCCCCCCTAATCTCTGCACAGTGACGTGGCGGACGAGGCCCCACCGGCCCACCGTCACGACAGGGGGTTCTGGGATCTGGGGGGATCTGTTTGCTGACGTCTGTCTTCATCGCTGCTGTTTCGCTTGCCCTGTTCTGGATGGCGGCGTTCACCCTGTGGTGGCAGATGCACGCCTGGCGTACGCCGGAAGTGCTCGCCTCCACCCGGTTCAGCAGCCCGGACGGGGACGAGCACGTCTCCTTCTCACTGCTGCTGCCCGCCCGGCACGAACAGGCGGTGCTGGACCACACGATCCAGCGGCTGCTGGAGTCGAGCCACACCGACTTCGAGATCATCGTGATCGTCGGGCACGACGACCCGGAGACCACCGCGGTCGCCGAGCAGGCCGCCGCGCGTGACCCACGGGTCCGGGTCGTCGTCGACACGCACGAGAAGAAGAACAAGCCGAAGGCGATGAACACGGCGCTGCCGCACTGCCGCGGCGACGTCGTCGGGGTCTTCGACGCGGAGGACCAGGTCCACCCCGAGCTCCTCGCCCACGTCGACCACGCCTTCCTCACCACCGGCGCGGACGTCGTCCAGGGCGGGGTGCAGCTGATCAACTTCCACTCCAGCTGGTACAGCCTGCGCAACTGCCTGGAGTACTTCTTCTGGTTCCGCTCGCGGCTCCACCTGCACGCGCAGAAAGGTTTCATTCCGCTCGGCGGCAACACCGTCTTCGTCCGCACGGACGTCCTGCGGGAAGCCGGCGGCTGGGACCCGAACTGCCTCGCCGAGGACTGCGACCTGGGCGTGCGCCTGTCCAGCGTCGGCAAGAAGGTCGTCGTCGCCTACGACTCGGACATGGTGACCCGCGAGGAGACCCCGGGCTCGCTGGTGTCCCTGCTGAAGCAGCGCACCCGCTGGAACCAGGGCTTCCTCCAGGTGTACCGGAAGAAGGACTGGAAGCAACTGCCCACCCTGGGGCAGCGCCTGCTCGCCCGCTACACCCTGATGACCCCGTTCATGCAGGCCTTCACCGGCCTGATCATCCCGCTCAACGTGGCGATCGCCCTGTTCCTGGACGTGTCCGTCGGCATCGCCTTCATCACCTTCCTGCCGGCCGTGACCGCCCTGGTCACCTTCGTCTTCGAGATCGTCGGACTGCACGACTTCGGCAAGCAGTACGGGCTGCGCGTCCGGTTCGCGCACTACCTGAAGCTGATCGTGGGCGGCCCCTTCTACCAGGTCCTCCTCGCCGGCGCGGCCGTGCGGGCCGTCTGGCGCGAGCAGCGTGGCCGCAACGACTGGGAGCTGACGACCCACGTCGGCGCGCACCTCGACGAGAGCGCCGTGACCCGGCAGGACGCGACCCGAGAGGACGTTCCCGCGTGACCTCCACCCTTCCCGCGGTGACCGCTGCGAAGGTCCCCGCGCAGCGCGGGCCCGCGCCCCGAACCGGTGCGCACCGCCGCGTGGAGCCGCCGAGCCGGCTGCGCTCCTCCCGGCCCGACCTGATCCTGTGCGGTGTCCTCCTCGCGGCGATCCTCGTCGTGCAGGGCTGGAACATCGCCGACTACCCGGCCCTCAGCGACGACGAGGGCACCTACCTCGCCCAGGCCTGGTCGGTCCAGCAGGGCGACGGACTCGCCCACTACACCTACTGGTACGACCATCCGCCCCTCGGCTGGATCCAGATCGCCCTGCTGACCTGGATCCCGGCGCTGATCAGCCCCGAGTCGATGACGGTGGGCACCATGCGCGCCGCGATGCTGGTGATCAGCGGCATCAGCGCGGTCCTGGTCTTCGTGCTGGGCCGTCGTCTGGCGCTGCCCCGCTGGGCGGCCGCGCTCGGCATGGTGTTCTTCGGGCTGTCGCCGCTGTCGATCGTGCTCCAGCGGGAGATCTTCCTCGACAACCTCGCGGTGATGTGGACGCTGCTGGCCTTCACACTGGCCGCCTCCCCGAGCCGTCACCTCTGGCACCACTTCGGCGCGGGCATCGCGGCCGCCACGGCGGTCCTCACCAAGGAGACGATGCTCGTCGTCCTGCCCGCCCTGTTCCTCACCATGTGGCGCCACAGCCACCGGGACACCCGCAAGTTCGCGATCACCGGAGCCGTCACGGCCTGCGCCCTGATCGGCTTCTCGTATCCGCTGTTCGCCCTGCTCAAGGGTGAGTTGCTGCCGGGCGCCGGGCACGTGTCCCTCTGGGACGGCGTCAAGTACCAGATGACCAGACCCGGTTCGGGCTTCATCCTCGACCAGGGCTCCGGCTCCTGGGGCGTGCTCCAGTCGTGGCTCTACTATGACCGGATCCTGCCCCTCGGCGGCCTCGCGGGCGCCCTGCTGCTGCTCGTCACCTGGCGCTGGTCGGTCACGGCCCGCGCCCTGGCCGGACCCGCCCTGGCCGTCGCGATCTTCGCCGCACTGGCTCTGCGCCCCAACGGCTACCTGCCCGCGATGTATGTCATCCAGGCGCTGCCGTTCCTCGCGCTGGTCCTCGCCGGAGGCACCGCCTCCGTCGCCCACGCCGTGCTGAGCCGCTGGCGTTCCGAAGCGGAGAAACGGTACGTCAGCACGGGCCGGTACGCGCTCGCCGCCGTCCTCGCCCTGGCCGCCGGCGCCTACGTCGTCCCGCACTGGTACGACGGCGCCCGCACGGCCGTCACCACCGACGCCAACGCCCCCTACAAGGCCGCGTCGGCGTGGCTGGCCACGGAGGTCGAGGACCCGGAGCGCACCCGGGTACTGGTCGACGACGCGCTCTGGCTGGACCTGGTGCACCACGGCTACCGGCCCGGCCTCGGCGTCATCTGGTTCTACAAGGCCGACCTCGACCCGGCGGTGACGAAGACGATGCCGCGCGGCTGGAAGGACCTCGACTACGTCGTCGCCTCGCCGACCGTGCGGCGCGACGCGGCCGATCTGCCCAACGTCAAGGCCGCCATGAAGCACTCCGAGCCGGTCGCCACCTTCGGCACCGGCGAGGACCGCATCGAGATCCGCCAGATCAAGACGCCCGCCGGAGGCACGCGATGAGCCAGGAGCACACCGTCCCCGCCGAGGTCGTCGAGACCGAGCCCAGCGAGATCCCCGAGCCGGGCGCGGTCACCATCGTCGTACCGACCTTCAACGAGTCGGCGAACGTACGGCAGTTGCTGCATCAGATCACCGAGGCCGTCCCGGCCCGGCTGCCCTGCGAGGTCGTCTTCGTGGACGACTCCACCGACGACACGCCCGAGGTCATCGAGAAGGCCGCGCAGGACTGCCCCTTCCCGGTGACCGTGCTGCATCGCGAGGAGCCGGTGGGCGGGCTCGGCGGCGCGGTCGTCGAGGGCCTGAAGGCGGCCACCTCGGACTGGATCGTCGTCATGGACGGCGACTGCCAGCACCCGCCGTCCCTCGTGCCCGACCTGGTCGCCACCGGCGAACGGGCCGGCGCCGGGCTGGTCGTGGCCTCCCGCTACATCAAGGGCGGCAGCCGGGCCGGACTCGCGGGCAGCTACCGCATCGCCGTCTCGCGCGGGGCGACCTGGCTGACCAAGGCGCTGTTCCCGCGCCGGCTGCACGGCATCAGCGACCCGATGAGCGGTTTCTTCGCGATCCGCCGCAGCGCGGTCACGGCCGAGGTGCTCCAGCCGCTCGGCTACAAGATCCTCCTCGAACTCGCCGTCCGCAGCCGCCCGCGCACGGTCACCGAGGTGCCCTTCGTCTTCCAGGACCGGTTCGCCGGCGAGTCCAAGTCGACCGCGCAGGAGGGCCTGCGATTCCTGCGCCACCTGGCCGGACTGCGCACCGCCTCGCCGGTCGCGCGCATGATCGGGTTCGGCCTGATCGGGCTGACCGGCTTCCTGCCCAACCTGGTCGGCCTGTGGGCGCTCACCGCGCTCGGCATGCACTACGTCCCGGCGGAGATCCTCGCCAACCAGCTCGGCGTCGCCTGGAACTTCCTGCTCATCGAGCACCTGCTGTTCCGCGAGCGGCGCCGCCACCGGCGCTGGTGGGACCGGGCCGGGCGGTTCGCGCTGCTCGCCAACGCCGATCTGGTGCTGCGCATCCCGCTGATCGCCCTGTTCGTGCACCAGTTCCACCTGGGCGTGCTGTCGGCCACCGCGCTCGCGCTGGTGACGACGTTCGTCCTGCGCTTCGCGGGGACCGAAGCGCTGGTCTACCTGCCGCGCCGGGGCCGGGAGAAGCCCGCGCGCGACGGCCGTACAGCAAGGAGAGCCGTGTGAAACCTCGTCGCAGAACGACCGCACTCCTGTCCGTGGCAGCCCTCACCTCGGGGCTGCTCCTGACCGCACCGCAGTCCGCCTCCGCCGCCAACCTCATCAAGAACCCCGGCTTCGAGACGGCGGGCGGCGACGGCATGCCGTACTGCTGGGAGAAGTCCGGCTGGGGCGACAACGACTTCACCTTCACCACCACGGCCGACGCGCACTCCGGCTCCAAGGCGATGAAGGTCGAGCTGACCCGCCGGGTGGACGGCGACCGCAAGGCGCTGATCACCGAGTCCGCCGCCTGCGCGCCGGTGGTGACGCCGGGCAAGCAGTACGACCTCGGCCTCTGGTACAAGACGACGACCCCCGACGCGGCGATCACCCTGTTCCGGCACGACACGACGGCCGGCTGGCAGTACTGGACCGATCTCAAGACGCTGGACATGGCCGGGAACTGGACCGAGGCCACCGTCCGCACGCCCGAGGTCCCGGCCGGCACCGACCGCATCACCTGGGGCGTCTCCGTCTACGGCACCGGTTCCGCCACCACCGACGACTACACGATGGACCAGGTGCCCGACCCGGTCCTGCCGCCGCGGTGCACCGGCACCGCCGAGCAGTGCGCCAACGGCACGTGGGCCGTGCTGCCCACGCAGAACCCGGTCCGCTCCATGCACTCGGTCGTCCTGCACAACGGCAAGGTGCTGCTGATCGCGGGCTCCGGCAACGACGAGTCGATGTTCGAGGCCGGCACCTTCACCTCGGCGGTGTACGACCCGCAGAAGGGCACCTACAAGGTCATCCCCACCCCGAAGGACATGTTCTGCGCCGGCCACGTGCAGCTCCAGGACGGGCGCGTGCTGGTGATGAGCGGCAACAAGGCGTACCCGGTGCCGGGCGGGCACGGCTACGAGGGCTTCAAGGACTCGTACGTCTTCGACCCGGAGACCGAGACCTACGCCAAGACCAACGACATGAACGACGGCCACTGGTACCCGTCGGCGACGATCCTCGGCAACGGCGACGTCATCTCCTTCGGCGGCCTGCGCGAGGACTCCACCGGCTCGGTCACCGCCGAGCTGTTCTCCGAGGCCGAGCAGCAGTGGCAGCCGCTGTGGAAGGTCAACCAGACCTGGTCCTACTGGGGCCTGTACCCGTCGATGATCCTGATGCAGGACGGCCGCCTCTTCTACTCGGGCAGCCACGTCTTCGGCAACAACATCCCGGGCACGGGCTCGGCGATCTACGACTACGGTGCCAACACCACCACCCAGGTCCCGGGCCTGCGCAACAAGGACGAGCGCGACCAGTCGGCGAGCGTGCTGCTGCCCCCCGCGCAGGACCAGAAGGTCCTCACCCTCGGCGGCGGCAACATCGACTCCAACCCGGAGGCGAACCGCCTGACCGACATCATCGACCTCAAGCAGCCGAACCCCGCGTACGTGGCCGGGCCGCCGATCCCGCAGGGCACGGTCGACCTGGGCAACGGCCCGGTCCCGCAGACCGGCAACCAGGGCAAGATGTACGTCTCCGCCGTGCTCATGCCCGACGGCAAGGTGCTGGAGACGGGCGGCGCGCTGCACAACCGCGCCGACCCGGTCTACGAGACGTCGATCTTCGACCCCGAGTCGGAGACCTTCGACCCGGTGGCCGTCGACCCCGAGGCGCGCGGCTACCACTCGTCGGCGTTCCTGCTCCCCGACGGCCGGGTGATGACGACCGGCGACAACCCGGGCAACGGCACCTGGAACCACGACGTGTCGGTCTACAGCCCGCCCTACCTGTTCAAGGGCCCGCGTCCCGCGATCACCTCCGTCATCGACACCGAGTGGAACTACGGCGACACCCAGCGGATCACGGTCGACCGGCCCATCGCCAAGGCCGAGCTGATCCGCCCGGCCGCCGTCACACACTCCTCCGACCCGAACCAGCGGTTCGTGGACCTGCCGCTGTCCGTCGACGGCAACAACGTCGACCTCAACGTGACGAGCAACCCCAACCTGGCCCCGCCCGGCTGGTACATGCTCTTCGCGGTCGACGCGAACGGCGTGCCCTCGGTGGCCAAGTGGGTTCACCTCCAGGGCCCGCAGGCGCTCAAGGCGACCGACGCCTCCGCTCACGTCCACGACTTCGCGGACGAGCCCACGGGCAAGGTGGTCGAGCCCGGCAAGAAGCGGACGTCGCAGAAGGTCAGCCCCACGATCTCCGGCTGCGACCGCCACTACGGCTCGATCAACGTCTGCGTCCCGACGGACTTCCCGGCGGAGGTGAAGAAGACGACGGCGGCACGCTGCGAGTGGCTCAAGACCAACGACTACGGCCGCCTGAAGATCAACGGCAAGGACGATCCCCTGGGCCTGGACAGGAACAGGGACGGAATCGCCTGCGGCAAGGGAGACGTGGCGAGGCGTTAGGAACGCCCTTCACGGGCGCGCCCTCAAGGGGCGCGGGGAACTGCGCGACCAGCCACAACGGCCGCGCGGTTCCCCACGGCGCTCAACCCTCAACGGCGCTCAACCCTCAACCGCGCTCCTTGTGAAAGCGACCGCCTGCTCGACGATCGCCTCCAGCTGCTCGTGATGCGCCCCCCGCCAATACGCCCGGCCGCACGCAGTGCACCGCGCGAACACGTCGTACGTCGCATGCGTCCCGTGCTTCAGCTGATCGGCGACCTCATCCTTGGTCGCCCCACGCAGCACCCCGTTACAGGCCGTGCACCGCGTCCAGGGCAGCAATTCGGGCCGGAACCGGTCCAGCACGTCCCGCAGCTGCTCCTCGGGCCGCGTGCTGTACACGAACGCCCCCGCCCACAGCTCCCGGCGCCGCAGCAGCCCCCGGTCACGGCTCAGCATCACCCGCTGCTCGGCCGCCGAACGCGCCGCCAGCGCCGGGTCGCCGATGTCGGTCGACTCGTACGCCGTGTCCACGCCCAGCAGGCGCAGCCGCCGGGCCAGGGTGCCGAGGTGCACGTCCAGGAGGAAGCGCAGGGGAGCGCCCGGGACCTGCTGGGGGCGGGCGACGACCCGGACCGTCACCGACTCGCCGGCCGCCGGGACGTGCGCGAACGGCACCTCACGGCCGTCCACGACCAGCGCGCCGACCTCGGTCAGCGGCACTCCGAGGGACTCGACGACGTGCCCCAGGCTGGAGACGCCGTCGGTGGCGGCCCGCACGGCGCCCGTCTGCCGGGCCCGGGGCACGAAGACGTGCAGCTCGGGGGCGAACTCGACCTGAATCTCGGGACCGTTCACCCGGTCAGGATGCCATGGCGCAAGGGCGCCGGCCTCAGGGATTTCCGGTCGGCAGGCCGTGTCCCAGGACGACCAGGGCGCGGTCGACGAGATCCCGGCCGTCGTGGCGGTGGCCGGTCTCGGCCCAGTAGGGGGAGACCTCCGTCAGCCCGCTCAGCACGGCGGTGGCGAAGACCCGCAGCTCCAGACCGTCCGGATCGAGCCCGGAGCGCTCCGCCAGGGCCTCCCGGAGCAGCCGGCCGGTGACGGCGGTGCTGCGCAGCATGCGGGCCCGCACCGCGGGCACCTCGGCCCCGAGCCGGGCCCGCAGACGGGTCACCTCGGGCTCCTCGGCGAGGCTCCGGTCGAGGGCCGCACGCAGCACGTGCCGGAGGCTGTCGGCCCACGGCTCGTCCGCCGGCCGGGCCCGCAGCTCCGCCGCCATCGCCGGGTCCCACTCGTCGATGACGACGATGTCCTCCTTGGCCGGGAAGTAGCGGAAGACGGTCGACGGCGAGACCTCGGCGCGGTCGGCGATCTGCTCGATCGTCGTGGCGTCGTAGCCCTGCTCCGCGATGAGCGCGTAGGCCGCGGCGCGGATCGCCCCTCGCGTCTTGATCTTCTTCCGCTCCCGGAGCCCCGGCCGGGGCCGGTCCGCGGGGGTGGTGCTCGGAGCCGTCATGGAGGCCATTGTCGGCCATCCCCAGGGGGCCGGGCATGCGAAGGGCCACGGCCGGAAGCCGTGGCCCGACGGGGGAGAGGGCTCTACCCGTGCTGGTACGCCACCAGTGAGATCCCCACGTAGTGCGCGATGAAGGCCGCGAGCGTGAGCAAGTGGAACACCTCGTGGAAGCCGAACCAGCGCGGGGACGGGTTCGGCCGCTTGATCCCGTAGACCACGCCGCCCACGCTGTAGAGCAGGCCGCCGACGATGACCAGGACGAGGACGGCGATCCCGCCGGTCCGCATGAAGTCGGGAAGGTAGAAGACGGCCGCCCAGCCCATCGCGATGTAACAGGGCGTGTACAGCCAGCGCGGGGCGCCGACCCAGAAGACGCGGAAGACGATGCCGGCCGCGGCGGCGGCCCAGATGCCCCACAGCAGCCACTGACCCTTGGCGCCCGGCAGGAGCAGCATGGTCAGCGGCGTGTAGGTGCCCGCGATGATCAGGAAGATGTTGGCGTGGTCCAGCCGGCGCAGGACACCGTCCATGCGCGGACTCCAGTTACCCCGGTGGTACAGCGCGCTCACGCCGAACAGCAGGCACGCCGTCAGCACGTAGATTCCGCAGGCCAAGCGCCCTCTGGAGGAGTCGGCGAGGGCGGTCAGCACCAGGCCCGCGATCAGCACGGCGGGGAACATGCCCAGGTGCAGCCAGCCGCGCAGCTTCGGCTTCACCGGGTGCGGCAGGGAGAGCGCCTTCGGACCGTGGCCGTCGGCCGCCGAGTCCGTGGGCGCGTCGGGGACGAACGCAGTCATGAGCGAATGGTAGCTACGGAACCGTAAGTCACGTATCAGTGCCGCCGAGTTGGCAGGCGAAGAGTGGCCATCCTCTCACCGCGGTCCCGCGGCGGTCACGCAAACGGACGCCCAGGTGAACGCAACGTGTTCGTAAAGCGGCCGCGGGAAACCGTGGCGAGCCTCACGTTGCTCACCTGTGCGCTCCTCTGGACAGATGGGCGCGTACGTCGGATGATCAAATGAGTGCGGTCGGCACCGGATGAGCGCCAAGATCCACCCAGAAGCATCCGGGTCGCAGCCCCCACGGGGCCTCCACATCACAAAAAATCCCTCATTTAGGAGCAATCGTGGCGCGCGACATCGCGGCTCCCCCCGTCCCCACCACCCATCAGGGGCTGATCTCGTGGGTCAACGAGATCGCCGAGCTGACGCAGCCGGACAACGTGGTCTGGTGTGACGGATCCGAGGCCGAGTACGAGCGACTGTGCGAGGAGCTCGTGGAGAAGGGCACCTTCCGCAAACTCGACCCGATCAAGCGCCCCCACTCCTACTACGCCGCCTCCGACCCCACCGACGTCGCGCGCGTCGAGGACCGGACGTTCATCTGCTCCGAGAAGGAGGAGGACGCGGGCCCGACCAACCACTGGAAGGCCCCCGCCGAGATGCGGGAGATCTTCCAGGGCTCCGGGGGCCAGGGCGGCCTGTTCCGCGGCTCGATGCGCGGCCGCACCATGTACGTCGTGCCCTTCTGCATGGGCCCGCTCGGCTCGCCGCTGTCCGCACTCGGCGTGGAGATCACGGACTCGGCCTACGTCGCCGTCTCGATGCGCACCATGACCCGCATGGGCCAGGCCGTCCTGGACGAGCTCGGCTCCGACGGCTTCTTCGTCAAGGCCGTGCACACCCTGGGCGCACCCCTGGAGCCCGGCCAGGCGGACGTCCCCTGGCCCTGCAACCAGACCAAGTACATCTCGCACTTCCCCGAGGACCGCGAGATCTGGTCCTACGGCTCCGGCTACGGCGGCAACGCCCTGCTCGGCAAGAAGTGCTACGCCCTGCGCATCGCCTCCGTCATGGCCCGGGACGAGGGCTGGCTGGCCGAGCACATGCTCGTCCTGAAGCTGACCCCGCCGCGCGGCGAGGCCAAGTACGTCGCCGCGGCCTTCCCGAGCGCCTGCGGCAAGACCAACCTCGCCATGCTGGAGCCGACCGTCCCCGGCTGGACGGTCGAGACCATCGGCGACGACATCGCCTGGATGCGCTTCGGCGAGGACGGCCGCCTCTACGCCATCAACCCCGAGGCCGGCTTCTTCGGCGTCGCCCCCGGCACCGGCGAGCACACCAACGCCAACGCGATGAAGACGCTCTGGGGCAACTCCGTCTTCACCAACGTCGCCCTCACCGACGACAACGACATCTGGTGGGAGGGCATGACGGAGGAGACCCCGGCCCACCTGACGGACTGGAAGGGCAACGACTGGACGCCCGAGTCCGGCGTCCCGGCCGCGCACCCCAACGCCCGCTTCACCGTCCCGGCCTCGCAGTGCCCGATCATCGCGCCGGAGTGGGAGGACCCCAAGGGCGTGCCGATCTCGGCGATCCTCTTCGGCGGACGCCGCGCCACCGCCGTGCCGCTGGTGACGGAGTCCTTCGACTGGAACCACGGCGTCTTCCTCGGCGCCAACGTGGCCTCCGAGAAGACCGCCGCCGCCGAGGGCAAGGTCGGCGAGCTGCGCCGCGACCCGTTCGCGATGCTGCCGTTCTGCGGCTACAACATGGGCGACTACATGGCCCACTGGGTCGACGTGGCCAAGGACAAGGACCAGTCCAAGCTGCCGAAGATCTACTACGTCAACTGGTTCCGCAAGAACGACGAGGGCAAGTTCGTCTGGCCCGGCTTCGGTGAGAACAGCCGCGTCCTGAAGTGGATCGTGGAACGCCTGGACGGCACGGCCGAAGGCGTCGAGACGCCGATCGGCATCCTGCCGACCAAGGAGGCCCTCGACACCGACGGCCTGGAGCTGGCCGAGTCCGACCTGGAGTTCCTGCTCACGGTGGACAAGGAGGTCTGGCGCGAGGAGGCCGCCCTGGTCCCCGAGCACCTCAACACCTTCGGCGACCACACGCCGAAGGAGCTGTGGGACCAGTACCGCGCGCTGGTGCAGCGCCTGGGCTGAGCCCCCACCCCGACTCCGCGGCCGGCCCGAACCGACAGTGCCCTGACCAGCAACATCGTCAAGGCCGGCCGCGGAACAGACCGGCGGGACCCGTACAACGGCGTGCGGGGTCCGGGGCCGGTCACCGCGTCCTCCGTCCGCCCCGACGGAAACCAGCGACGACCGGCCCCCTCCCGCCCGCTTCGGCGCGGCCCCCAGGCGGGCTCACGAACGTGCCGATGAAGGACCGAGCGCCCCGGCCGACGGCCTACGTCGACCGGGGCGCTCGGGCGTTCCCGGGGTGCCGGTATCACTGCCGGCGTCGGCTCCGGTGAACAGCTCGCACCACACCGTCTTGCGACCCCCCTCCCGCTCCACACCCCACCGCACGGCCAGCGCGTCCAGCAATGCCAGTGCGCGGCCCGACTCGGCTTCGGTGTCGGCGCCCGCGACCAGGACAGGCAACGCCCGGGGGTCGGGATCGCTAACCGGATCCGCCCGCCTTCCTCGCGCCACACCCGCACCGTGACGGGGACGGTCTCCCCGACGTGCCGGATCACGTTCGTGACGAGCTCGCTCGCGCAGAGCTGCACGTCGGTCCCGTACGGGCGCAGCGCCCGCCGCACGCCGGACACCCCGGCTGGGGCCGCGAGCAACTCCAGCGTCATCTCCGGCCGCCTCACGCGGCACCCTGCCGGAGAGCTGCGGCCAGGGCCTGCGCGGTGAGGAGATTGCAGGCGCCGAGCGTGATCAGCGGCCGCGCGGGCCGGGAGGCGAGAGCCGGTAGATCGAGTCCGAGGGACGGCAGGGTGATGCCGTGTGCGGCGAGCGCGACTCGCAACTCCTGGACGCAGGCGTCGGCCTCGTCGGGGCTGTGCATGGGGTTCACACCTTCCAGTGCGCTGTGTGACGAACTCCTCACAATCTGACGCCGACGCCCGTAGCGTGACAGCCCATCGGGATCCCGCTCCTGAACTGCGCGTTCGCGCTGCGGGATCCGGCAGCGGGCGGTAACGGCACACCTAGGACGGTGAACGATGGGTCAGCGCAAGGACATCGACGGTTCGACGGGCGTCCCGACCTTCTACGGCAGTGAGTTGCGCTGGAAACGGGAGGAGGCGGGCCTCACCCTCCAGCAACTCGTCGAGGGCAGCTTCTACGGCCCGAGCCACCTCAGCGAGATCGAGCGGGGCACGCGCCGGATGCCGGCGGAACTCGCCGAGCACGTCGACAGGGTGCTCGGCACGGACGGCTTCTTCAGGCGGCGCTGCGAGGACGTGCGACGGGCGAAACGGCGGGGGCACGCGAGCTACTTCGAGCGGGTGCTGGAGGCGGAGCAGCACGCGGAGACCATCGAGGAGTGGTGCCCGACGCTGGTGCCGGGGTTGTTGCAGACGGAGGCGTACGCGCGGGCGGTGGTGCGGGCAACGCACCCACTCGCTCCGGACGAAGAGGTAGAGGAGAAGGTCACCGCCCGACTAGCACGAGCTCGCCTCTTCGAGAAGAACCACAAGACGCCGGTGTACTGGGCCATCCTCTCCGAGAGCCTGCTCCGTCAGCCGATCGTTGCGCCCGACCAGGCAGCCGAACAGTGGCAGCACATCGCCGGGTTGGCGCGGCGGCATCGGATCGTTCCCCAGATCCTTCCCGGGAACTGCGGAGCGCACCCTTTCATGCTCGGCACGGCCAAGATCATGACGTTCCCCGATGCGCCGCCGCTGGTCTACACGGAGGCGCTGCACAGCGGGGACACCATCGACGATCCGGGCCTCGTTAAGGATTACCGAAGGTCGTACGATCTGCTCAGGGCCGCCGCGCTACCTCGCGAGGCGTCCCTCGCCCTGATCGAGCAAGCGGCTGAGGATGGCGGAGATGGCAAGCAACGCAATTGACTTGAGCGCAGCCGTCTGGCGCAAGAGCACCTACAGCAACGGAAGTGGCGGCGACTGCCTCGAAGTGTGCGACGCCCACACCGCCGTCGTCCCCGTCCGTGACTCCAAGGTCCCTCACGGCCCGGTCCTCACGATCACGGCCCCGGCCTGGACGTCCTTCGTCACGTCCCTCAAGTCGGCACCTGCTGCGTGACTCCATCGGCTCCGCGAGAGCGGAGTCGGTGGCTTCATCTCTTAGGTCTCCGGCGGGTCATGGCCATGAAGGCCAACGCCAGCCCGCCGAGAGCGGCAAGTGCTCCGGCACCCATGAGCACAGGGTTCTGTTCGCTAGCGCCCAGGATGATGCAGAACAGTCCGAATGCGGCGCCGATCACCACGAAAAGCGTCAGTTTCTTGGCCTGGCTGATGGGCATCAGCTGTTTCTCCTGGCCTTGCTGCGGACCCCGATCGTCCACATGAGGAGCGACGCCACGCCCAGAGCGGTCAGGGTGAGGAGGAGGACCCTCTGTGTTCCCTCCGCCGCGAGGCCCTGTAGCAGGGCGAGCACGGTCACGACCGCGACCACGGACAGGAAGATGCTCATCCTGATCCTGTCGCTCATGGTGCAACGTCCCCTTCCGTCATAGCAGAGCGGCGGGCCTTTCCCCCGCCCAAGCAGTGTGCCGCCACCCCTCTAACGATTACGACGGCTCTTGAGCAGCACGGCGATGACACCGAGAACTCCTCCGAGGATCAAGGCGGTGGCAAGGGTCCTTAACCATTCCGTCTCCATCCCGTTCGGTCTTGCATGGCGTACGTGAGCATTCCGATGCCGACGATCCCCAGAGCGCCCAGCGTAATGAGTATTACTTTCCCGGATCCGTCAGTGAGAAATCCTTGAACAAGAGCGGTGACTGACACCACGCCACTGGCAACGACGAAGATCTTCAGCTTCCGCTTTTCATTCACTTCAAGAACCCCACTCTCTTCAGACATGGCGAATAAGGGGCCGTTCGTCGTCGTGAACGCCAGGCCGAGCGCGGTGTCGTGGAATCAAATCGCGAACCCAGCTTGGTGCGTCGGCTGCAATCCGTCCACGTCTCGTTCGTGCCGGCGGTAGTGCTCGCGCCCCGCTGTCTCGAACGAATTTCACAGCACCCTGTCAGGAGCGGGTCTTTCGATGGGCCAGGAAGGCGAGAACCGTCAGAATCATTCCGCATGCTGCTGCGATCACTCCGAGCACGATCGGCACGGTGTCGCCAGTGACTGTTCCAGTAATGCACGCACATATTCCGCCGATCAACGCTATCGCCGAGAAGATTCGCACTGCCCTGATGGCATCGCCCATCGACGCGTCCCTCCCTCACATCCCAACGCCCCTTCGAGTTTGTGGGCGACTGGCGAGTCGGGCTTCAACGAGGCCACGCCGTATTCCCCCACGTTCGGCGTCGCCCCACCAGCCAGACCAAGCTGCTGACGATCAAAAGGGCTACACCCTCGATGATCAGCACGCGGGCAACGCCGCAGCTTGTCCAAGCTGACACCGTGAAGGCCAGACCCGCCAGAAGCGCGATGGCGAGAACCGTGGTCGCCTTTTCGCGCGTCATGACCTTCCCTCGCTAGGAAGACGTGGGCAAGCCTCCTGAACGTTTGGCAGACATATCCCTTGCCGCGTGCGACTGCACTTCTCACCTGCCGCGTCGAACCTTCACGAGAATGTAGAGCGCGATGATTATGGCGGCGAAGCTGATGATGAATAGAAGTGCATCCTGCCCGTTTTCGATGGGCGAGTATTTACTGCTGGCTGCTAGATCAGGTGAGTATGTCATTTCCGACTCCTTTTGGTCGCCACAAAAAAACAGACCAAGGCGCCGCAGGTGAACAGGGCGCTCAGTGCCTTCCCTAGCGTGAATGAACTGTCAGTCAGTCCCCAGGAAGGGAATGAAAGAAATCCCAGAGAGATCCCGCAAGCCAGCTCCAGTACGCCGATGCCGGCGAGAATCGCTGCTGTTTTTCGGCTTTCTCTCTCATTTTTTGCGAGGTTCACTCTGGCTTCCTCCCGCTGGATTGACGCTGCCAGGATACGGTGAGCGCCGTATCCTGGCAGCTGTCCCTCAAGTCGTACTGTTCTGGTAATTCATCGCGACGTAGGTTCCCGCGGCTGCTCCTATGGAAGCGCAATAGGGCACCGCTGCTCCCGCTCCGGCCGGCCCTCCGACAACGGCGGCCCCCGCTTCACAGAGACCCGTGATCCCGATGTCCGCGATGACGCCAGCTGTTGCCGCCTCCGCAGCGTCAGGGCCGCCAGTGAGCCCTTCATACACGATGCCGGCGACAGAGAGCCCGCTGCCCATATTCCCCAAAGTGTCCAGTGACAGCAGCCCAGCAGGATCACTTCTGTTGACAGGGTCGCCGGCGGCGTACAGGTAGGGGTTCGCCTCCTGCCCCGACGGGTCCGGCTGGGTGAAGCGGGCGAGGGTGGGGTCGTAGTAGCGGTGGCCCATCTTGTACAGGCCCGTGGGGTCCAGGTATGTGCCCGCGTAGCGGTGGGGCTGGGGGACTGCCTCGGTGGTGGTGCCGCGGGGCAGGCCCGTGGGGCCGTAGGCGTAGGTGTGCGTGCGCTTGCCCGTGTCGTCGGCGAGGCCGAGGACGTTGCCCGTGGCGTCGGTGAGGTAGTAGTAGGACTTCCCCCCAGTCGTCATGGAGTTCAAGGTGCCCGCCGGTTCGCGGATGAATCCGGTGTCCACGCCGTTCGTCGTCGTGGAGGCCAGGCCGAGCGCGGTGTGGTGGAACCAGGTCGAACCCAGCTTGGTGCGCTCGGAGTTGTCCGTGCCGGCGTGGACCAGGTCGTAGCTCTTGCCGCCTGCGGTGATGGCGGAGAGCTGGCTGTGGTCCGTCCAGGTTTCGTTCGTGCGGGCGGTGGCGCTCGCGCCCGCCGTCTCGTTGCCGAGCTTGTCGTAGGACCAGCCGGTGGTGGAGCCGTTCTTGCCGGTCAGCTCGGAGGCGTCGTCGTAGGTGTAAGTAGTGCCGCCGGGGCAGGCGTTCTTCGTGCCGTCCTGGCTGGTGAGGTTGCCGGCCTTGTCCCAGCAGTAGAGCCACGACGCCTTGCGGGCACCCGCGGAGTCGGCTTCCTGGGCGTAACGCAGGCGGTCCCGGGAGTCGTAGTCGTAGGTGGTCTTGTACTTGGTGAGGTTGTCGGTGCGGGTGCGGATCTTCGTCGTGTCCTTGCCCGCGGAGTTCTTGTAGCCGTAGGTCAGGTCGATCAGCGTGGTCGTGCCCGAGGTGGTCCTGACGGCCTCGGGGCGGCCGTTGTCGTCGATCGTCACCGACTGCGTCGTACCACCGGGGTAGACGGTCTTGGTGCGCTTGTCGTTGTTGTTGTAGTCGAAGTCGGTCTTCTTGCCGTCCGGGGCGATCAGGTAGTCCAGGCGGCCGGCCTTGTCCCAGGTGTAGTCGGTCTTGCCGGTCGGGTCGACGGAGTAGTCGACCTCGCCGCCCGGGGTGTAGGCCAGCGCCGTCTGGACGCCGTTCTGCAGGGTGCGGACGCTTTCGCGGTTGAGTTTGTCGTAGGTCCAGCCTGTGCTGCCGGAGGCGTCCGTGCGGGTCCTGACGTTGCCGTCGCCGTCGTAGGAGTAGGTGACCGTGGCGTTGGTGGAGGACACCTTCGTCACGCGGTCGCGGTTGTCGTAGACGTAGACGGTCTTGATGCCGCGTCCGTCGGTGACGGTCTCCACCCGGCCGAGCGTGTCGTACGTGTAGTCCGTCTTGCCCAGCGGCGCCGGCGGGGTCACGGTCTTGAGGTTGCCCTTGGTGTCGTACGCGAACGAGGTGACCTTGCCGTTGCCGTCCTTGGCGGTGCAGCGCTGGCCCTCGAAGCCGCCGCAGGTCGGGGTGTCCTTGTTGTACGTGTACTCGCGGGTGCCGCCGGCGGTGCCCGAGGTGGTCACCGACATGGTGTTGCCGTTGGTGTCGTACTTGAAGGTGTCCTTGCGGCCGTCCGCGGTGGTGAAGTCGTTGGGCAGATCGGTCCCGGCGACCGTCTGATACGCCGTCACGGACGCCGTCGCCCCGAGCGGGAGCTTCTGGGAGACGGCGTTGTTGCGGCCGTCCCAGCCGTAGGTGGTGGTGTTGCCGCCGGTGCCGTCCGCGCCCGTGCCCATCGCGTCGATCGCGGTCTGCACCAGGTGATTGGTGTACTTGGCATGGCGGGAGTGGCTCAGCGGGTCGGTGACCTTGGTGACCTCGCCGTCCGCGTTGTGGGCGTACCGCGTCTCGTCGCCGTCGGGGTCGGTGACCGTCGTGGTTCCCGCGTCGGCAGGGGTGGCGGCCGTGTAGTCGTAGCGCCAGGTCGGACCCGTGTGGCCGCCGCCGGAGGACTCGGTGGCGCGCTGCATGGACGTGACGCGGTTGTGGTCGTCGTAGGTGAACAGGGTGACGGTGCCTTCGGTGGTGGTCACCTTGGTCAGGCGGCGCGAGGAGTCGTACGCGTAAGCCGTGGCCTTGCCGTCGGTGTCGGTGACCTTGGCCAGGTTGCCCGTCGGGTCCAGGTCGAACACGGCCGTGCGGCCTGTGTGGTCCTTGGCCTGCCACTGACTGGCGTTCGTCTTCACCAGGTCGATCCAGCGACCCGAGCGGGTCTCGGTGAGTTTGAAGCCCTTGTGCTCGCCGCCCTCGTCGTGCTGGTCGACGGTGATCGTGCCGTCGTTCTTGTCCGTGACCTTGGTCAGCGTGCCGTGCTCGTCGAAGGTGTCCTTCGTGCCCGACTTGCGGTCGGTCAGGGTGTAGGTGCCGTCCGCGTTCTTCCTCAGGTCCTTGGAGTAGCCGGTCGGCGTCGTGTAGCCGCCGGTGGACGTCTCCCTGAACCGCAGGGCGTCGCCGGTGGCGTCGAAGACGACCACCTCACCGTCGCCGGCCTGGAGGTAGCGCTCGTAGGCCTGCCACCAGCGCTGCGACACCTTCCCCCACGGCGCCTCAAGGGAGTTGTACGTCCGGGTCAGCCGCAGCTTCTGGCCCACACCGGCGATGTCGAAGTCCGTCGCGGCGAGCATCAGGTTGCCGTCGGAGACGTTCACCCGCGCCACGAGTGCGTCGTTCAAGCGTGTGTCGATGATCCGGTGCCAGGGCACCTCGCCCTGGCCCTCGGGAACGAACGGTATGGCCCCGGCAGCGGGCGCCGCACGCCGGGCGCCGGCCTTGCCGCCCGTACGGGCCTGCTGTGCCGCCCGCCAAGCGGCGACCTCGGCCGACGGTTCGGCCTCCGCCCGCGATTCCGGTGCCTTGATCGATCCGGCCGGAGTCGCGGGAGCCTCCACCTTCGTCGGCCGGGTCCACGGACTCTCCGGCTCCGGTAACTCCGGCTTCGGCGTCGCCGCCAGCCCCGGTGCAGCCGAGACCACCAGAGCGGCGGTCGTGATCGCGGACAGGAGAACGGTTCTGCGTGTTCTTCGGGCACGCCACAGTGACGTGCTCTGCGCACGTGAATGCATCAGCTTCCCCCACGGAAGTCAGACAGACAGTCAGAACCGGTGACACATGTGGTCACCTGGGCCACACAAGTTTTCATAGGAAGCGCACAAATCGACGCGGCGTGCCCTCGAACACGTGTTGCATGCGGGCTGGAATGAGTCCCGCCGCTTCTCTCGTCCGGCCGGGCTCATACCGCCGCAACTGCCGCGCGATGGGGGCGGAATGCTCGGTTCTGTCCTCACTTGCGGTGAGCACGTTGACCGAAATCCGACGAGTCTCCCCGTAGATGTGATCCGCGGTCGGTTATGAGCCACATCCGTACGTGTGTCCGAGCTGTCTTGTGCGCCCTGGTGTCTCGCGGTAACTGCCGTGCCTCGCGGCGGGGCGGGTGGTGGCGCGGATGGCCAGGACCCTGGTCGCCCCCGTCCGGCTGACGGCCGACGGCGCCGTGGGACTACGCGCCGGATGTGACGAGCCCGTTGGCGGCCCGGCCGGCCGAACTGCTCGCGCCCGCCAGGATCCTGTCCCACCTGGCGCACGTCACGGCCGTCTCGGTGACCTCCGTCCGGGCGGGTGTCCGGCCGCTGCGCACCTTTCCGCTCAGCGCCTGGGCTCCTGATGAGAGCCTGACGTGCGGTTTCACCGTCGACCCGGAGACAGGCGTCCTCGTGCGGGCCGAGGCGACGCCTGAGGCGACGCCTGACGCGGAGGCCGACGGCCGCGTGATCTTCCGTCACGTCGTCACCGCCCGCGGCGCGCGGCGCTCCGGTTGATCCGACGTGACCTGCCGTCCCCGGCCGCGCGTAGTCCCAGCCGTACGCGGCCGCGGTGGGCCGACGGCCGAAGGGGGAGCCGGGTGGCCGACGGCCGAAGGCGGCAGCCGGGCGGCCGACAGCCGTGGGCGGCCGACGCCCGGGGTGACCGGGTGATCGCGGCGCGTTTCACGACAGGCGTGAGGGCCACCGGGTACGGGTACCCGATGGCCCTCACAAGGGGTTGGTGGCGCCCGGTCCGCGCGTCGCTGCGGGTGCGCGCGGACCGGGGCCGTATGGGGAGCCCGGGGGGCTCAGCGGGACGCGAGCTCGCGCGGCTCCAGAGCCGCCGTGTGGGCGTCCATCCGCTCGGCGGCCAGGATCGCGGCCGCCGTGTCGGCGCGGGAGGCGGCGACGACCAGCGCGCGGCCCGCGAGGGTGTGCGCCCGCCGGTGCAGGGCCGCGGCGCCGGCCTCGCGACGGCCGCTCATCGGCGCACGAACCGGGGTGCGTCCCCCGCGCAGCCGGGCCACCTGCTCCGCGAGCCGCTCCGCCGCCGTGTCCAGGTCGGCCGAGGCCTGTGCCGCGCGCAGCTCGTCCGTGACGGCGAGCAGGGCGGCGAGGTGGCCCGCGAGCTGGATGTCCAGCTCCTCCTCACGGGAACGGTGCGGGAAGTCGGGGTTGGGGCCGTCCACCGCGCTGTGGACCGACTTGGTGCGGATCGGTTCGTACATGGGAGGGCCTCCTGAGTTCTTACAGGAAGCCATCCTAGCTTAGATTTCGTCTAAAGTTGATTCGTTCACAAAGCAGGACTGCCTGCACACAAAGCGTGAGCAGGCAGTCCGGGTCGTTCGCCGCGCGGTCAGGGCTGGCTGTAGCCGTCCAGGAAGTGGCCGATCCGCCCCATCGCGTCGGTCAGGTCACCGACCGTCGGCAGGGTCACCACCCGGAAGTGGTCCGGCTCCGGCCAGTTGAAGCCCGTGCCCTGGACGACCATGATCTTCTCGCGCCGGAGCAGGTCCAGGACCATCCGGCGGTCGTCCTTGATCTTGAAGACCTTCGGGTCCAGGCGCGGGAAGAGATACAGCGCGCCCTTCGGCTTCACGCAGGTCACGCCGGGAATCTGGGTCAGCAGCTCGTACGCCGTGTCCCGCTGCTCGCGCAGCCGCCCGCCCGGCAGCACCAGGTCGTTGATCGTCTGCCGCCCGCTGAGCGCCGCGACGACTCCGTGCTGCCCCGGCATGTTCGCGCACAGGCGCATGTTCGCCAGTATCGTCAGGCCCTCGATGTAGGAGTCGGCGTGGGCGCGCGGCCCGGAGATCGACATCCAGCCGACCCGGTAGCCGGCGACCCGGTAGGCCTTCGACATGCCGTTGAAGGTCAGGGTGAGCAGGTCCGGGGCGACGGAGGCGGTCGGGGTGTGCGTGGCGCCGTCGTAGAGGATCTTGTCGTAGATCTCGTCGGAGCAGACGAGCAGGTTGTGCCGGCGGGCGATGTCGGTCAGGCCCTTGACCATCGCCTCGTCGTAGACGGCCCCGGTCGGGTTGTTGGGGTTGATGATCACGAGCGCCTTGGTGCGGTCGGTGACCTTGCGCTCGATGTCGGCGAGGTCCGGCATCCAGTCGGCCTGCTCGTCGCAGCGGTAGTGCACGGCGGTGCCGCCGGACAGGGAGACGGCGGCGGTCCACAGCGGGTAGTCGGGCGCGGGCACGAGCACCTCGTCGCCGTCGTCCAGCAGGCCCTGCATCGCCATCACGATCAGCTCGGAGACGCCGTTGCCGATGAAGACGTGCTCGACGTCGGTCTCGATGCCGAGGGTCTGGTTGTGCATGACGACCGCCCGGCGCGCGGCCAGCAGGCCTTTGGCGTCGCCGTAGCCGTGCGCCGACGACACGTTCCGGAGGATGTCCTCAAGGATCTCAGGCGGGCACTCGAAGCCGAACGCGGCCGGGTTGCCGGTGTTCAGCTTGAGGATCCGATGACCGGCAGCTTCCAGTCGCATCGCCTCCTCGAGCACCGGGCCCCGGATCTCGTAACAGACGTTGGCGAGCTTGGTCGACTGGATCACCTGCATGTCTGGGAGCTTACGGCCCGGTAATGCCTCCCGGGTCGTGTTTTCCGCCACGTGAGACGCGACGATTCGGGGCGATATCGCCATGCGCTGTCCCACCAGCCCCTTGGGTCTCTAGAATTCGCCGCCATGTCCAAGCCATTCGATGACGCCGACGGAGCGACGGGCGGCGACCCCCAGGGTCCGCCGAACGTGTACCTGCCGCAGGGGGTCGCCCCTCCGGTGTACGACGCCTACGCGGACCCGGCGGCGGCGCACGGATGGCAGGACGCCTACGACCCGGCGGGCCCGGCGTCCACCGAAGGCGGTGCGGACCGCGCCGCCCAGAGCAACCCGGGGCATCCCGGCGCCACCGGCGCCACCAGGGGCACCGAAGGCACCGCCGGCACCTGGGACACCGAAAGCACCGGCGGCCCCTCGCATCCCGGTCGCCCGGGCGGCCTGGGGGAGACCCGTGAGATGCCGGTGGTGCCGGGGTGGGGGCCGGGGCCGGTGTCTGCGCCGGGTGGCCGGGCCGGGGGTGGGCGCCGGGCCCGGCGCAAGCCCCCCGTCTCTCGGTCGCGCCGCCTGGCGGTGGCCGCCGGTGCCGTGGGTGCCGTGTCCGCGGCGGTGCTCATCGCCGGGTTCTCCTTCTCCGGCGGGCCCTCCGGCGGGCCCTCTGGCGGGACGCGGGGCGGCGACAGCGGCCGTACGGATCCGGCCACGGGGGACTCCCCGACGGCATCGACCGCGGACAGCGGTCCGGCGGCGAGCCCCGACGCCCCACTCGCGGGCCACCCGGGGACCTCTGACGGCCCGTCCGGCGCCGCGTCCCCGAGTCAGGCCTCCGCGGAGAGCCCGGCCCCGTCCGCGTCGCCGTCCGCCACGGACGGCACACGTCCCCCGGTCGACGACCCGACGACCACTGCCCCCGCCGACTCCGGCCCCACCGCCACCGCCACGACCTCGGACCCCGGCAGGTGGGACGGGAAGCCCGGGCACGGTCCCGGCGGCACCAAGGGCCCCAAGTGAGCGACCGGTAAGGGCGGTTGAGTAGGGTCGTTCCGGACCTCGAAGTTCCGGTTGTAGAACAGGTTCTTGTGCCACCCCCTTGCGACGATCACAATGTGCATGACAATCGTGCAGGCGGCCGGAGGATTTCCGGCCGCCTCCGTCGCAAGAGGGGACCCCCCATGAGAAAACCTCTCGCCGCCGCGATCTGCGCCCTGGCGATAGCCGGGGCCGGCGCGGCTCCCGCGACCGCTGCCGAGGCCGCCCCCACGGGCGTCGGCAAGGTCGCGGACACGGGCCAGGTCACGTCCGCCGTGTCGGGCGTGGTCGGTTCCGTGGAGCAGACGCTGTCCGGGCTCCGCGGCCCCCAGGCCAAGGCCGTGAACTTCGCCGGCACCGTCGCGCTCAGCAACTGCTCCGGCTCCGTCGTCCGCATGCCGGACTCCGAGGCCGACGACCCGGCGCTCGTGATGACCAACGGACACTGCCTGGAGTCCGGCTTCCCCGGCCCCGGCCAGGTCCTCGTCGACAAGGCGTCCAGCCGCACCTTCGGCCTCCTCAACGCCTCCGGCACGCGCGTCGCCACCCTGCGCGCCGCCAAGCTGGCCTACGGCACGATGACCGACACGGACGTCGCGCTGTACCAGCTCACCACCACGTACGCGCAGATCAAGAGCTTGTACAACATCAACGCGCTGACGCTGAACGACAGTCACCCGGTGGCCGGCACCGCCATCAGCATCCCCTCCGGCTACTGGAAGCGGATCTACAGCTGTTCCATCGACGGGTTCGCGTACCGCCTGAAGGAGGGCGACTGGACCTGGAAGGACTCGGTCCGCTACACCTCCGCCTGCAACACCATCGGCGGCACGTCCGGCTCGCCCGTCGTCGACCAGGCCACCAACAAGGTCGTCGCCATCAACAACACCGGCAACGAGGACGGTGAGCGCTGCACGGTGAACAACCCGTGCGAGGTCGACGCGAACGGCACCGTGACCGTCCGCAAGGGCATCAACTACGCCCAGGAGACCTACGGGATCCCGGCCTGCTTCGGGATCGACAACAAGCTCGACCTGAGCGCGAGCGGCTGCACCCTGCCCAAGCCGTAGGGCAGGCCGGCCGGGCGGTCATGCGTGGGGTGTCCTGCGGACCGCCCGGCCTGCCAGTACGTCCGTGCGCCGGCCGTCCTCGATCACGAACCGGCCGTCGACCAGGACGTACGGGATGCCCGTCGGGAGCGTGCGCGGCTCCGCGAACGTGGAGCCCGCCGCGACCGTCGCCGGGTCGAACAGCACCAGGTCGGCCTTGTACCCCTCGCGGACCAGGCCCCGGTCGGGCAGCCGGAGCCGCGCCGCCGGGCGGGACGTGAGGTGCGCGACGCACTCCTCCAGCGACAGCACCCCCAAAACCCTGACGTAGTGCCCGAGATAGTGCGGGAACGTGCCGTAGGCGCGCGGGTGCGGCTTCGCGCCCTGGAGGATGCCGTCCGAGCCGCCGGTGTGCACCCGGTGGCGCATGATCGCCCGGACGTTCTCCTCGTGCCCGACGTGCTGGAGGATCGTCGGGGCCAGCCGGTCGGCCAGCAGCAGCCCGCGCGCGGTCACCCACGGCTCCTCGCCCCGCAGCGCCGCGGACTCCGCGACCGTCCGGCCGACGGCATCGGCCAGGGCCGGGTCGTTCACGCCGGAGATCTCGATGGTGTCCCACTCGACGGGCACGCCGTGGCAGCCGTCCGAGCCGGTGACCTCCAGGTGGTGGCGGATGCGCTCCGCCGTCTCCTCGTCCGCCAGCCGCTTCAGCGTCGCCTCGGGACCGCCTTCGCTCGCCCAGCTCGGCAGCACGGCCGCCAGCGTCGTACAGCCCGGGGTGTACGGATAGGTGTCGAGGCTGATGTCGGACCCGGCCGCGAGCGCCTCGTCCAGCAGGGCCAGCAGCTCCGGGGCCCGGCCCTTGTTCACGCCGAAGTTCATGGTGGCGTGGGCGAGATGGAGGGAGCAGCCCGCCTCCCGGGTCAGTGCGACCATCTCCTCGTACGCCTGGAGGGCCCCGGCCCCGTAGGAGCGGTGGTGCGGGCAGTAGTAGCCGCCGTACGACGCCACCACCCGGCACAGCTCGGTCAGTTCGGCGTCAGGCGCGTACATGCCCGGCGTGTACGTCAGCCCCGAGGACATGCCGACGGCGCCCTGCTCCATGCCCTCGGCGACCAGCCGGCGCATCCGGTCCAGCTCGTCCGGGCTCGCCCCGCGGTCCTCCCAGCCGACGGCCAGTGCCCGGACCGTGCCCTGCGGGATCAGGTAGGCCGCGTTCACGGCGATCCCGCGGTCCAGCCGGTCCAGGTACTCACCGACCGTGCGCCAGTCGAAGTCGATGTCGTCACCGGGGCCGTTCCACCCGGCGATCGCCCGCCGCACCTCGCCGAGCGTGCGGTCGTCGACCGGCGCGTACGACAGCCCGTCCTGGCCGATGACTTCCAGGGTGACGCCCTGCGCGGCCTTGGCGCTGTGGTCGGGGTCGCGCAGCAGCGCCAGGTCGCTGTGGGCGTGCATGTCGACGAAGCCGGGGGAGAGGACCAGGCCCTCGGCGTCCAGCTCCCGGCGGGCCTTCGGCCGCTGGCAGCCGGCCGCCGCGGCCTCCTTGACGATGCCGACGATCCGGCCGCCGTCGACCACGACGTCGGCCCGGTAGGCGTCCGCGCCGGAGCCGTCGACGACGTCGGCGTCCCGGATGACGAGCTCCTCCATCACCCGGCCTCCTAGAAGAACGTGCGGACGTAGTCGACGACCGTGCCGTCCGCCTCCGCGACGGGGATCAGTTGCCACTTGTCGAACGAGGTGCACGGGTGGGACAGCCCGAGCCCCACCCAGTCGCCGACCTCCAGGTCCGCCTCCGGCGTGGTGGTGAGCCAGGCGTGCTGGTCGGACAGGGCCGTCACCGAGACGCCGGTGGCCGGGCGCTCGGCGCCGTCCCGGCGGATCACCTGGGCGAAGGGCAGATCGAGGTCGTAGGCCGCGTCCCGCTTGCCCGCGTTGACGAAGGCCTGCTCGGCCGACGGCCGCGACACCACCTGCGTCCACAGCCGGAACGCCGGCTCCAGGGCGCCCTCCTCGGGGACCCGGTTGAACGGCGTCAGCTTGCGGTAGTGGCCGTCGTCGTGCGAGACGTAGGCGCCCGAGCGCAGCAACTTCAGCACCGGCAGGGACAGTTCGGGGACCCCCGCGAAGACCTCCGCGACCGCGTCGAACCAGGCGCTGCCGCCCGCGCTGACCACGATCTCGTCCAGGCCCGCGAAACGGCCCGCCTTGTCGAAGTCGGCGGCGAGCGCGACCAGCCGCCGCAGCCAGGCCGTCACCCGCTCGGTGTCGGCCTTCGGCACCTCGCCCTCGTAGCCCGCGACGCCGACCAGCCGCAGCGTCCACGTGCCCGCCACCGCGTCCGCGACCGCCGCGCACTCGGTCTCCGTGCGGACACCGGTGCGGGCGCCCTCACCGGCGGCGAGCTCGACGACGACGTCCACCGGGCGGGTGGCGCCCGCGTCCCGCAGCGCGGCGTCCATCAGCTCGACGCCGCGCACCGAGTCGACGTAACAGACCAGTGCGAAGTCCGGGTCGGCGTCCAGCTCGGCCGCGATCCACCGCAGGGCCGCCCCGTCGACCAGCTCGTTCGCGAGGAACACCCGCCGGGTCCCGAACGCCCGCGCCACCCGCACCTGGTGCGGCACGGCCAGGGTGATGCCCCACGCCCCGTACTCGATCTGCCGCTGGAACAGCTGCGGCGCCATGGAGGTCTTGCCGTGCGGCGCGAAGGCCAGGCCGTGGCGTGCCGCGTAGGTCTCCATGAGCTTCAGGTTGTGCTCCAGGCGTTCGGCGGACAGTGCGAGCACGGGCGTGGCGAAGCCGCCGGTGAACAGGTTGCGGCGCTGACCGGCCAGCTCGGCGACGGTCAGGCCGTCGGCGTCCGGCGGGAGGCCCTTGAAGCGGTGGTCGACGCGCTCGGCGGCGAGCCGGGCGAGGGACTGAGCGGTGTCGGCCGTCATGAAGCCTCCCTGATCTGCGGCGTTGCAGTGTCTGCAACTTTCATTGCGTATGTCGCTGAACGCTGTCTAACATCTCGGCCACCCCCGGTCAATGGAACCGCCGCCCACCGACCTCGCAGAGGAGCTACGAGCATCGTGACCCCCACCGGACCGTGTGACGCCCCCGACGTCGTGGACGTCGTCGCGCTCGGCGAGTCCATGGTCACGTTCCTGCCCTCCCGGCCGGGACGCCTCGCCGACGTGCCGTCCTTCGAGCGGGGGATCGGCGGGGCGGAGTCGAACGTGGCGTGCGTGCTGGCCGCCGCCGGGCACTCCGCGCGGTGGATCAGCAAGGTGGGGGACGACGCCTTCGGCGATCACCTGGTCGAGACGATCGGCGCCTACGGGGTCGACGTGGCCCACGTCCGGCGCGACCCCGGCCGCCCCACCGGCATCTACTTCCGCACCGCCGGGGACCGGGCCGGCGACGCCCACGAAGTGGCCTACTACCGGGCCGGTTCCGCGGCCTCCGCGATGAGCGCCACGGACCCCGACCCGGCGGCCGTGCGCGCCGGGCGCGTGCTGCACCTGTCCGGCATCACCGCGGCGCTGTCCGGAACCTGCCTCGACCTGATGTGCGAGCTGACCACCCGCCGCCCCGGCCGCCCCCTCGTCTCCTTCGACGTCAACCACCGCCCCGGACTGTGGCGCGACACCGACGCCCCGACGGTCCTGCGCGACCTCGCCCGGGGCGCGGACCTCGTGTTCGTCGGACAGGACGAGGCCTGGGGGCTGCACAGCGCCGAAGCCGTCCGCGCCGCCCTGCCCGAACCCGAGGTGCTGGTCGTCAAACAGGGTGCCGCCGGAGCCACCGTCTTCCACGACAGCGAGGTCACCTTCGTCCCCGCACCCCGGGTCGACGTCGTCGTCGCCGTCGGCGCCGGAGACGCCTTCGCCGCCGGGTTCCTCTCCGCCACCCTGCGCGGGCTGCCCGTGCGGGACCGGCTGCGGCACGGGCACCTGATGGCCGCCGCGGCGCTCACCGTGCCCGGTGACCTCGCCACACCACCCGCACGGGAGCACGCCGACCGCCTCGCCGCCCTGGACGACGCGGCATGGGGGAGACTGCGACTCGGCCCGGGCTGGACCGAGGAGACACAGCGGGCCGACGAGGAGGTACGAACGCCATGAGCCAGACCGTCGACCGCGCGCTGAGCATCCTGCCGCTGCTCGCCGAGGGCCCCGCCGACCTGGGGCAGGTCGCCGACCGCCTCGGCGTGCACAAGTCCACGGCCCTGCGCCTGCTGCGCACCCTCCACGAGCACGGGCTCGTCTACCGCCAGTCCGACCAGCGCTACCGCCTCGGCGCCCGGCTCTTCGCCCTCGCCCAGGAGGCCATGGAGAACCTCGACGTCCGCGAGATCGCCCACCCCCACCTGATCCGCCTCAACGAGAGCTGCGGACACACCGTGCACCTCGCCGTGTACGAGGAGAACGAGGTCCTCTACATCGACAAGGTCGAGAGCCGCTACCCGGTGCGCATGTACTCCCGCATCGGCAAGCCCGTCGCCCTCACCGTCGCCGCGGTCGCCAAACTGCTGCTGGCCGACCTTCCCGAGCACGAGCGGCGGGCGGTCGCGGAGAAGCTCGACTACCCCAGTTACACGCCCCGTTCGACCCCCAACGCCACCGCGTTCCTGCGCGAGCTGGAGAAGGTGCGCGAACAGGGCTGGGCCACCGACCTCGGCGGCCACGAGGAGTCCATCAACTGCGTCGCGGCGCCCATCCGCGGCGCCGACGGCCGGGTCGTCGCCGCGATGTCGGTCTCCGCGCCGAACGTCGTCGTCACCGCCGACGAACTCCTCACCCTCCTGCCGCTGGTGCGCCGTACGGCGGACGCCATCAGCGGCGAGTACTCCGGCAGGACACCAGTGAAGGGCACCGTATGACGGACAAGATCGCACTCACCCCGAAGACCCACACCACCCCGCCGGCGAAGTTCTCCCACGGGGTGAGGAAGGGCAACATCCTCCAGGTCGCCGGCCAGGTCGGCTTCCTGCCCGCCGAGGAGGGCAAGGCCCCCACCCCCGCCGGACCCACCCTGCGCGCGCAGACCCTCCAGACCCTGGCCAACGTCAAGGCCGTCCTGGAGGAGGGCGGCGCCTCCTGGGACGACGTGATGATGATCCGCGTCTACCTGACGGACGTGGCCCACTTCGCCGAGATGAACGACATCTACAACACGTACTTCGAGGAGCAGGGTCTCACCCAGCCGCCCGCCGCGCGCACGACCGTCTACGTCGGTCTCCCCGCGGGCCTCCTGATCGAGATCGACGCGCTGGCCGTCCTCGGCTGACCCACCCCCACCCCCGCCTCACCCGGGCGCGGCGCCACCGATGCGCCGCGCCGCGCTCCCCCCTACCCAGAAACCGCATGCACTTACGCAGAGGACCCCCGAATGTCCCCTTCGCTCGCCGCGTCCGCCCCCGCCGAGACCCCGCCCCACACGGGAGGACTTCTCCTCCTCGTCGACGGCACGGCCGGACTCCTGCTCACCGCGGCGCTGGGCATCGCGCTGCTGCTGTTCCTCATCATCAAGATGAGACTCCAGCCGTTCGTCGCCCTGCTGGCTGTCTCCATAGCCGTCGGCCTCGCCGCCGGCCTGTCCGTCACCGAACTCTTCGGCACGGTCCAGAAGTCCGACGCCGTCTCCACCATCGAGTCCGGCATGGGCGGCATCCTCGGCCATGTCGCCATCATCATCGGCCTGGGCACCATGCTCGGCGCCATCCTCGAAGTCAGCGGCGGCGCCGAGGTACTGGCGAGGCGTCTGCTCGGCCTGTTCGGCGAGAAACGCGCCCCGCTCGCCATGGGCCTCACGGGCCTGATCTTCGGCATCCCGGTCTTCTTCGACGTCGGCATCTTCGTCCTGGCGCCCATCGTCTACGCCGCCGCCAAACGGTCCGGCAAGTCGATCCTGCTCTACTGCCTGCCGCTGCTCGCGGGCCTGTCGGTCACCCATGCCTTCCTGCCGCCGCACCCCGGCCCGGTCGCCGCGGCCGGTCTCCTCCATGTCGACCTCGGCTGGGTCATCCTCATGGGCATCGTGTGCGGTCTGCCCGCCGTGGTGGCCGCCTGGGCCTACGCGGCGTGGATCGGCCGCCGCATCTTCGTCCCCGTGCCGCAGGACATGGTCGAGGCGGCCGAGGAGGCCAAGCAGTCCGTCGTCGACGAGCAGCGGGCCGCCGGCGTCGCGCCCAGCGAGCAGCCGGTGTCCCTCGGCACGGTCCTCGGCATCATCGGCACCCCGCTGGTGCTCATCCTCGCGGCGACCTTCTCCTCGATCGCCCTGGACCCCTCGACCCCGCGCTCGGTGATCGAGTTCTTCGGCAACCCGTTCGTGGCGCTGACGATCGCCCTGTTCCTCGCCTACTACCTGCTCGGCATCCGCCGCGGCTGGTCCCGCAAGTCCCTGGAGACGGTGTCCACCGCGTCCCTCAAGCCGGTCGGCAACATCCTGCTGGTGGTCGGCGCGGGCGGCATCTTCGGCGCGGTCCTCAAGGCCAGCGGCGTCGCCCAGGCCCTCTCGGACACCTTCCACGACGTGGGCCTGCCGGTGCTGGTCCTGTCGTACCTGATCTCCGTCGTCCTGCGAGTGGCCCAGGGCTCGGCGACGGTGGCGATCGTGACGACGGCGGGCATCGTGGCCCCGCTCCTGTCCGAGGGGGATCACTCCCAGGCCTTCGTCGCCCTGGTCATCATGGCCATCTCGGCCGGCTCCATCTTCGCCTCGCACGTCAACGACGGGGGCTTCTGGATGGTCGCGAAGTACTTCGGCATCAGCGAGCGGGACACCCTCAAGACCTGGACGGTGCTGGAGAGCGTGCTGTCGGTGGCGGGGTTCGCGGTGGCGGCGGTACTGAGCCTGTTCGTGTAGGCAACTGATAACGATGCCGGGGCCGACTGTGTGCCGCACAGGTTTCTCGACCATACTTCTGCGCTGTGGAGCAGCGCATAGGTTCGAGCAGCCAGCCCCTGGAAGGCGCCGGATTCGACCCGGCCTTCATCCCCGGGCTCACCTCACCCGTGTCCGAACGGGCAAAGGACGAGCCGGAGAAGGAGCCTCGGGTCGCCGAGGCCGAGACGGCCGAGGAGGCAACCTCCGAGCAGGAGGAGACGGAGCAGGCGTCCCCCTCCGAGCCGGAGAAGGACGCCCCGGCCGACGGCCCCGTCTTCGAGGCGTCCGACCGCCGCGCCCGGCTGGTCGCCGACCACAGAGGCGTGCGCATGGCCCTGGACGACCAGGAGTGCGAGTTCCGCTGGGACGAGATCGGCGCGGTGGAGACGGAGACGGCCCGCTTCGGCAAGCGGTACACCGTCACCGTCCACACCCCTGACCGGCGCTGGTACCCGATCGAGATCGAGGCGCCGGCCAGGAGCCACTTCAAGGAGTGGGACGAACAGTTGGACGCGGTCCTCGACGCCTACTTCGAGGAGAACGCCGAGTAAGGGGCGCGAGGAACCGCGCACCTCAGCCGCAGTACTGAGTTTCCTTCCCGATGGACCTGTACATGCAGTCGGCGTTCTCCAGCAACTGCAGGACCGCATCGCGGTTACGGGAGGTCTCCCGCTCGATCACCTCGTCGGGCGGGTAGAACCCACCCCCACCGGACCGGGGGTACATCTCGAAGGTGTACGCGAAGATCTTGTGCGTGCCCCAGAGGTAGTCGTCGATCGACCCGTCCGTGATGTACAGGTCGCTGGACTGCTCCGCCGTGTACCCGTTGCTCGCGGCCATCTTCCGCCCGACCGCCTTGAACGCCGCGTTGTCGTCCGCGGTCATCCCGGTCGTCGTGTCGGAGTACGTGTAGCCGAACGGCCACAGCACCAGCTCGCTGTAGGTGTGGAAGTCGACCCCCGCCTTGATCTGCTGCGTGCCGCCGACGACCCGGCTGCGCACGAAGTCGGAGACGACCTTCACCTCGGGCGCGGACTCCGCCGCCGAGCCCCGGTACGTCTCGGACGACGTGGAGCCCGAGGAACCGCCGCAGCAGCCCCAGCGGTAGTTCCAGTTGCGGTTCAGGTCCGTACCGACGTACGACGAACCGGAGTTGGGCTGCCGGTTCTTGCGCCAGGAGCGGTAGGAGCCGGTCGCGATGTCGTACTCGCCGCCGTCCGGGTTGAGGTCCGGGACGATCCAGATCTCCCGGTTGTTCACCATGCTGGTCACACGTGAGTCGGAGCCGTAGTCGGAGGTCAGCTCGCGCAGCAGGTAGAGCGCCATCTCGACGGTCAGGTGCTCGCGGGCGTGCTGGTGGTGCGTGAACAGCACCTCCGGCTCGGACTCATCGGTGCCGACGTTGTCGCTGATCTTGATGGCGACGATGTTCCGGCCCTGGTAGGACGTGCCGATCACGCGTTGGCTCGCGATGGAGGGGTTGGCCGAGACGATCGAGTTGATCTCGTTCGTCATCTCCGCGTAGTTGTGGTACTTCGAGTCGGCCGACGGGAAGTCGAGGAGCCGGACGTCGTCCTCGCCGGCGGACCGGTCGGGCACCGCGCCGAGCGGGGAGACCTCGTAGCCCTGCGCGCGCAGCTTCCTGATCTGGTCGGCACGGCCGGAGACCACGACGCCGTGCGAGTGGACCTCGTCCACGCTCACGCCGGTGCGCTGAAGTGCCGTACGGTCCGCGGCCGTCGAGCGCAGGTGGATCTCGTACTGCCGGACGTCGTCGGCCGAGGCGGCCGGCATGCGGGCGCTGTCGGCGGCGGCGTCGTCCGTGGTCGCGGACAGGGGGGCCGCGAGGGCGAGGGCGAGGAGCCCTGCGAGGGCGGCGGTGCGTCTGCCGGTGCGGGCACCGGCGCCTCGTGTGCGAAGTCGCATGAAATCTCCTTGTGGGAGGTGGGGTTGTTCCGTGCGACGTACGTGTGCGGGTGGCGCATATCGTTCTGCTGATGGCATGAGCAGGTCAAGACTGAAAGCAGCCGCGCAGTGTACGCGTGTGGTGTCGCGGTCGAGGTGTCACAGCCGAAGTGCACTCGCAGGTGTGGCCCCGGCGTGCATATATGTACGCGACTTCGACACAGTGAGGGGCCGCGCACACGGAGCCGGAGTGTCCGGATCCCCGGACTCACACCCGTTCAGAGGACTGGCTGATCATGGGCGGATCAGCGCCACGACAGGACCACCACCTGCCGGCCGAGACGACCAGCTTCGTCGACCGGCGTGGCGAACTGACCCAGGGCCGTGAACTGCTGGCCCGGGCCCGCCTGGTGACGCTGACCGGGCCGGGTGGCGTCGGCAAGACCCGGCTCGCCGCCCGCATCGCGGCCCGGGTGCGGCGCGCCTTTCCCGACGGCGTGCGCTATGTGCACCTGTCCGGACTGCACGACCCGGCCCTCGTCCCGCTCGCCGCCGCCGACGCGCTCGGGCTCCACGACCGCTCCGCCCAGCCGCCCCTGGACGCCCTCGTCGACCAGGTGCGGGACCGGCGGCTGCTGCTGGTCGTCGACAACTGCGAGCACCTGACGGACGCGTGTGCCCGGCTCGCCGCGGCCCTGCTGCACGGCACCGAGGGCGTCCGGATCCTCGCCACCAGCCGCCACCGGCTCGGCCTCACCGAGGAGCACCTGCTGGAGGTACGGCCGCTGCCGGTGCCCGACCCGGACGGCGACCTGTCCGCCGCCGAGGGCTACCCGGCCCTCACCCTCTTCGCCGACCGGGCCGCCGCCGTCGTGCCCGGCTTCCGCCTCACCCCCGCCAACCGCGCCTCCGTCGCCCGGCTGTGCCATCGCCTGGACGGCCTGCCCCTGGCCATCGAACTCGCCGCCGTCCGCATGCGGGTCCTCGACGTCGACCAGCTCCTGGACCGCCTGGACGACCGCTACCGCTTCCTCACCACCGGCAGCCCCGTGGCCCTGCCCCGGCACCAGACCCTGCGCGCGGCCGTCGCGTGGAGCCACGACCTGTGCACCCTGCCCGAGCAGACGGTGTGGGCCCGGTTGTCGGTCCTGGCGGGCACCTTCGACCTGGAGACGGCGGAGGCGGTCTGCGCGGACGTCCCCCCGGAGGGCGACACCAGGCCCGTGACGGACACCGGATGGCGAGGTCCGCACCCGGTACTGCCGGCCCCTCGCCGGGACGCCCCGGCCGCACTTCCCCGGCCCGCGACAGCACCTGCCGGGACCGTGGAGGCATCGGGCGCGCCTCCTCGGTCCGCGACAGCACCCGCCGGGACCGTGGACGCCTCGGCCGCACAGCCCCGGCCCGCCGCAGCACCCGCCGGGACCGTCGCCCTGGTCTCCTCCGGCCCGGGGCTGTGCACGGACGACGTGCTGGAAGCCGTCGCCGGGCTCGTGGACAAGTCCGTGCTCTGCCGGGAGCCCGGGCCCGGCGGGGCGCGCTACCGGCTGCTCGACACCCTGCGGCAGTACGGACTGGAACAGTTACGGCGGGTCGCGGGGCAGGAGGAGGCCGCCCGGCGGCGGCAGCGCGACTGGATGGCACGGCGCGCCGAGACGTACGAGCGCGACTGGTTCGGGCCCGGCCAGCCGGAGACGGTCGCCCGGCTGCGCGCCGACCGGGACAACCTCCGCGCCGCCCTCGACTACAGCCTCTCCGCCCCCGGCGAGGCCCTCGCCGGACTGCGTCTCGCCGGTACGCTCTGGTTCCACTGGCACGCCTGCGGCGCCTCCCGCGAGGGCCTGTACTGGCTGGACCGGGCCCTGACCGCCGCCCCCGGACCGACCCGGGAACGGGCCCGCGGCCTGTGGGTCGCCGGGCTGCTGGCCGCCGCCAACCGGGACTTCCCCCGGGGCCACCGCCACGCCACCGAGGCCCTCGCCCTCGCCCGCACCCTCGGCGACGACGCGGAAGCCGCGCACGCCGAGTACGTCATCGGCGTCATCCGGCTGTTCGGCGACGATCTGCCCGGAGCGCTGCGGCACTTCGAGACCACCGTCGCCCGCGGCCCCGTGCCCGGCCGGCACCTCAGCCTCGCCGGCCTCGACCAGGTCGAACTCGCCTGCGCGCTGGCCTACCTGGGCGAGGCCGAACGGGCCGTCGAGGTCTGCGAGGAGGCTTTGAGGCTGTGCGAACGGCACGGCGAACAGTGGGTCCGCTCCTACGTGCTGCGCATCCTCGCCCTCGCCCACACCGTGCGCGGCGACCTGCCCCGGGCCGAACGGCACGCCCGCGAGGCCCTGCGGCTCAAACTCGCCGTCCACGACGTCATCGGCATCGCCCTCACCCTCGACCTGCTCGCGTCGATCGCCGCCGCCCGCGGCTCCCACGAGCAGGCCGCCGTCCTCCTCGGCGGCGCCGACCGCGTCTGGGCCGACATCGACACCGGTCGCTGGGGCTCCCACACCCTGAACTCCGTACGCCGGGACACCGAGGAGCGGGCGGGCCGGGCCCTCGGCCCCGAGGCGTTCGAGCGGGCCCATCTTCGGGGCAGGGCCCTGACCCTCGCGGAACTGGCCGGCCGGGAGCTGCAGGAGCCGGGCCGCCCGCACCCCGCGGAACCCGCCGCCCCGCCCCCGCACGACGACGGCACGGTCCGTCTGACCCGCCGTGAGACCGAGGTCGCCCAGCTCGTCGCCGAAGGCCTCGCCAACCAGCAGATCGCCGACCGCCTGGTGATCGCCCGCCGCACCGCCGAAGGCCATGTGGAACGCATCCTCGGCAAGCTCGGCTTCAGCAACCGCAGCCAGATCGCGGCCTGGGTGACGGCGCGGCGCTGCCCGAACCCCGCACGCATCCACCCACCCGAGGGGACCACGTGACCACCGCAGAACACCGCCCGTTCGACCACCGCATGGCCGTCTTCGACTCCGACGACGGGTTCCTGGCCGCCGCCCTGCCCTTCCTCGGCGAGGGACTCGGCGCCTCCGGCGAACCACCGCCGGTGGCCATCGCCGCCCCGCACCACCTCGACCTGCTGCGCGACGCCCTCGGCCCCGGCGCGAAGGGCGTCACCTGCATCCCGCACACCGACTGGTACACCGGCTCCGCCGCCAACGCCGTCGCCCGAGCCGCCACCTACCTCGCGGCGCACGCGGGCCCCGGCGGCCGGCTCCACCTCGTCATGGAACCCGTCTGGAGCGGCCGCGCCGGCCGCTCGGCCCGCGAGACCACCGAGTGGATCCGCTATGAGGCCCTGGCCAACCTCCTCTTCGCCCCCATGTCCACGACCGCCCTGTGCGCGTACGACACCCGCACCGCCGGACCTGCCGTCGTCGCCGCGGCCCGCCGCACCCACCCCGACACCGAGGTCTACGAGGACCCGCTGCGGCTCGCGGCCGAACTCGACGCCGTACCGCTGCCGTTGCCGCCGGACGGTGCGCTGCGCCTGCCGCAGCCGGACACCGCGGCCGTGCAGAGCTGGGCCGTGGGGCGGGGGCTGCCCGCGGCGGACGCCGAGCTGTTCGCCGGCGCCGTAGCGGAGAGCGCCGCGGCCCTCGCACCCCTCGGCGGCGACGTCCTGCTGTGGGGCGAGGGCCCCGGCTGCGTCTGCGAACTGCGCTCGACCCGCCGCCTCGACGACCCGCTCGCCGGCTTCGTCCCGCCGGCCGCCGACCCGGAACCGGGCCCGGGTCTGTGGTACGCGCGTCAGGTCTGCGCCTACGTGGACATCCGCGACGACGCCGACGGAGCGACGGTCCGCCTCCAGTACGCATAGCCGTCCCACCTGCGCAAGCAGGTAGGGGATCGGGTAGTCCTCCCCCTGCGCCGGACCGCCCCCGGGGACCACCCTGGACCCATGCTGCAACTCTCCGGGCGGCACTTCCCCGACCCAGACGCCCGCTACGGCCCGTTCCCGCAACCACCCCTGGGGGCGGGGCACCTGAGGGTCGAGTACGCCCCCCGGCCCTCCGCCGTCCGCGAGGCCCGCGCGCAGGTGCGCAGGCAGTTGGAGAGCTGGGGGCTGGGCGAGCGCGGTGACGTCGCGGACGTGGCCGAGCTGCTCGTCGGTGAACTGGCCACCAACGCGCTGGTGCACGCCGGGAGCAGCTTCCGGCTCACGCTGTTCGCGGCGCACGGTCTCCTGCGCTGCGAGGTCGCCGACGCCGAACGCCGGGTACCGCGGGTGCTGGACGCGGGCACCGGGGAGAGCGGCCGTGGGATGTTCCTGGTGGACGCGCTGGCCCGGCGCTGGGGCTGCCACCGGGACGGGCCGGGCAAGACCGTGTGGTTCGAGCTCGGCACGTGCGGGGCGGACGGCTGTGGTCGGCGACAGCCGTGACGCTCCGCCGGGTGGGCCCTGGCGGTGCCTTCTGACCGCCTGGGTCCGTCTGCGGGCTGTGGGCCCGTCGTGATTGATCGCGCCCGCGCGGCGGAGCCGCACCGTGGCACAGCCCCGCGCCCCTGGGTCCGTTGCGCGCTCACGCCCTCTTGTCCGTCCGCGCTGCTTGCGGTTTCTTGATCTGCATGGCGGACACCACGGAAAGCACCACGGACCAGGCTCCCCAGCAACCCCCTGTGCGCAAGGCGAGTTGGAAGCACATCGGTCCGGGCATCGTCGTCGCGGCGACCGGAGTCGGCGCCGGTGACCTGGTCGCCACCCTGATCGCGGGCAGCAACTTCGGCTACACCCTGCTGTGGGCCGCCGTCATCGGGTGCCTGGTGAAGATCTCCCTGGCCGAGGCGGCGGGCCGCTGGCACCTGTCCACGGGCCGCACCCTGTTCGACGGCTGGGCGAGCCTGGGCCGCTGGACCACCTGGTTCTTCGCGGTGTACGTCGTGGTCTGGGGCTTCGTCTACGGCGCGGCGGCGATGTCGTCGAGCGCGCTGCCGCTGCAAGCGCTGTTCCCGGACGTGATGGACCTCAAGTGGTGGGGCATCGCCTGCGGTCTGGTCGGGCTGGTCTTCGTCTGGTTCAACAAGTACGCGGTGTTCGAGAAGGTCATGACGGTCCTGGTGGGCGTCATGTTCGTGGTGACGGTGTACCTGGCGATCCGGGTCACGCCGAACATCCCCGACGCCCTCGCCGGTCTCCTGCCGGTGCTGCCGGACGAGAAGGACTCGATCCTGAACACGCTGGGCCTGATCGGCGGTGTGGGCGGCACGATCACGCTCGCGGCCTACGGCTACTGGGTCAACGCCAAGGGCTGGACCGACACGGGCTGGATGAAGGTCATGCGGCTGGACAACCGCGTCGCCTACGCCACCACCGGCATCTTCGTCATCGCCATGCTGTTCGTCGGCGCGGAGCTGCTCCACTCGGCGAACGTCGCCATCGCGAGCGGCGACAAGGGCCTGATCCAGCTGGGCGACATCCTGGAGGAGGAGTACGGCTCTGCCACGGCGAAGTTCTTCCTGATCGGCTTCTTCGCCACGTCCTTCACCTCGCTGATCGGCGTCTGGCACGGCGTGAGCCTGATGTTCGCCGACTTCGTGGCCCGGTTGTCGGGCGCGGGCCAGGCCAAGGGCGAGGAGGTCGCCTCCGGGACGCGCGAACGCTCCTGGCCGTTCCGCGCCTACCTGCTCTGGCTGACGTTCCCGCCGATGATCTTGCTCTTCCAGGGCCAGCCCTTCCGCCTGGTCATCATCTACGGGGTCCTCGGCGCGGCGTTCCTGCCGTTCCTCGCCGGCACCCTGATCTGGCTCCTCAACTCCGCCCGCACGCCCCGGGAGTGGCGCAACGGCCCGCTCAGCAACGTCATGCTCGTCGTCGCCGGCCTGCTGTTCCTGATCCTGTGCGTGAAGCAGATCTGGGACCAGCCGTGGGGGGAGTTCTTCTAGGGCGGGAGAATGGCCCGATGACCCAGCAGCCCCCGCCGCCCGGCCCCGGCTTCGGCCCGCCCCCGCCGCAGTACGCACCGGCGCCGCCCCCGTACGCGCCCGCCCATCCTCCGTACGCCCAGCCTCCGTACGCCCAGGCGCCGCCGCAGCAGGCGCCGCCGCAGCAGGCGGCGGCCAGGCCGGACTTCCTGGCCGTCGACAAGCGCAACGCGGTCGTCGTCGACGCGTCCGGCGTGGCCTTCGAGACCTCCGGCCTCACGGTCGAGTTCCGCTGGCCGGAGATCCGCAGCGTCCACTACCGGGCGAGCCCGGACGGCAAGGCGCTGATGGTGGCCGTGGTCCACATGGACGGCAGGTTCTACGAGTGCGTGGTGGAGGCCAGGCCCAGGACGCGGCTCCAGGAGTGGTTCCCGCAGCTGGCCTGGGTCCTCGGCCACTACCGCCCGATGGGATAGGGGCCGCTAGGGCAGCCCGTGCACATGCGGCCCCACCGCGTTGGACCAGGCGTTGCCCGCGGTGGCGTCCCAGTTGGTCGACCAGGTCATCGCACCGCGCAGGCCGGGGTACGTCCGCGGCGGCTTGAAGGATCCGCACCCCGTGCCCTTGGTCAGGCAGTCCAGGGCGTTGTTCACCACGGTCGGTGAGACGTAGCCGCTTCCCGCCCCCCGGGTCGAGGCGGGCAGGCCGAGCCCGACCTGGGACGGGGCGAGGCCGTTCTCCAGCTGGATGCAGGCCAGGGCCGTGAGGAAGTCGACCGAGCCCTGGCCGTAGACCTTGCCGTCGCAGCCCAGCATGGAACCGCTGTTGTAGTACTGCATGTTGACGACCGTGAGGATGTCCTTGATGTTCAGGGCCGTCTGGAAGTAGGAGTTCGACGTCGACTGCATGTCGATGGTCTGCGGCGCCATCGTGATGATCAGCGACGAGCCGGCCTTCGCCGAGAGCGCCCGCAGCGCCTGCGTCATGTAGGTTGCGTTGAGGCCGTTCTCCAGATCGATGTCGACGCCGTCGAAACCGTACGTCTGCATCACGGAGTACACGCTGTTCGCGAAGTTCGTCGCCGACGCGGCGTCGTTCACCGCCACCGTGCCGCGCTCGCCGCCGACCGAGACGATGACCTTCTTCCCGGCCGCCTGCTTGGCCCGGATGTCGGCCTTGAACTGGTCGACGGTGTAGCCGCCGAGACCGGCCGAGTCGAGGTTGAAGGTCACCGCGCCCGGCGTCGAGGTCGCGTCCGCGAAGGCGACGGCGATGATGTCGTACTGCGCTTGGACGTCGGAGAGCTTCTGGACCGTCGCCCCGTTGTCGAAGTTCTGCCAGTAGCCGGTCACGGCGTGCCTGGGCAGCGCCGGGCCGGGGCCGTTCGGCTTGGTCGTGGTGCCCGTGACGGCGGCCGACTTCGGCGACTCACCGGCCCCGTTCGTCGCCGTGACCTGGAAGGAGTACGACGTCGAGGCCGCGAGCCCGGTCACGGTCGCCGAGGTGCCGGAGACCGCGGTCGCCTTGGTGCCGTCGCGGTACACGGTGTAACCCGTCGCGCCGGAGACGGCGTTCCAGGCCAGCGACACCGACGAGGACGACGTCCCGGAGACGTTCAGGCCGGCCGGCGCGGACGGGATCGTCGGACCCGGGTCGGTGCCTCCGCCGCCGTCGGGGCCGAACACCGACACGTCGTCGGCGTAGTACGCCGCCTGCCCGTACCAGCCGTGCGTGTACACCGTCACCGAGGTGGTCGAGGAGCCGGTGGTGAAGGTGGTCGACAGCTGCTTCCAGAACGAGGAGTCGGGCGTCCAGGTGGACACGTCCGTCGTGCCCGTGCCCGTCACGCCCAGGTAGGCGTACCCGCCCCGCACCCAGGCGCCCAGTGTGTACGTCGAGTTGGGCTTCACCCGGACCGTCTGGGCGCACCGGGCGTTGTCCTGCCCCGACGGGGTCGCCTGCAGCGCGGCCGACCCGGAGTGCACCGGGGAGGAGACCGCGGTGCCGCTGCCCGCCGAACAGGTCCAGTCGCTCAGGCCCGACTCGAAGCCGGCGTTCCTGGCGTTGTTGACGTCGGCGGCGCTGGCCTGGCCGACGGTCGTGACAGTGAGGGCCAGGGCAGCCGTGACGGCACCCGACCAGAACCGCAGGGATCGTCTGTGTGGGGACATGACAAGAAAATGGTCCAGACCAAAGGGGCTGTCAAGAGGTCCAGACCAACCTGTCGAGGAGCAGTCCCACCGCGCATCCCGCCAGCAGCACACCCGTGGACATCCAGAACGCCGCACCCGCCAGGTTCAGCACCCCCGGCCGCAGGGACAGCAGCAGCACCTGCGCCGCCGCCGGCACCGCGCACGCCGCCGCCAGATGCCGCACCGGCACCTCGCGCCACGGCTCCGGATGCACCCGCGCCGCCGCCCAGGTGGCCAGCACGACGCACACCAGGTTCGGCAGATGCACCAGCGCCAGCGCGGCCCCGAACGACCCGACGCCCTCCGGGCCGACCAGCGGCCCGTACACCAGCGTCATCTGGACGTACTCGGTGAGGACGAGCACCACGATCCCGACGGCCCAGCAGCGGACGAACGTCATCGGTGACCCCCGGTGATCTCGACGTACAGCAGGATCGCGAAACCCGCCGCGGCCAGGCCGCAGCCCGCGACCAGGGCCAGCGACTGGAGCACCGGGGACCAGCTGCCCCGGCCCGCCACCGTCGCGGTGCCCGCGGGATCGCGGGGGTCGTAGGTGACGCTGACCGGGCTGCCCTCGGTCGTCGACCAGCCCGCCAGGTCCTCGAACTCGACCCGTACGCCGTCGGCGGTGCGGAAGGCGAAGAAGTGCCGCCGCGCGTCGGAACGCTGGTACGGCTCCGTCTCCACCCGCACGCACTCGCCCTCCGCCCGGACACCGCTCCGCAGCACCCGCGTCACCGTCACCAGCCGCCGCGCGTACCGCCACGCCAGCGCCCCGAACAGCGCCACCAGCGCGGCCAGTACGACGTATCCGGCGCCCGGCACCGCCACGGCTAGTGCACCTCGACCGAGTCGATGATCCGGTCCAGGTCCCCGTCCGGCAGGGACCCCTGCCGCGCGTCGATCCGGATCGCGAAGGCCGTGTCGCGCGAGTCCAGCCCGGCCAGGATCACTCCCTCGACCGGGGTGCCCGCGGCCGGTCCGCCGTCGTCGCCGGTCGCCTTGAAGGAGAAGTCGATCCGCTTGGCCTCGTCCGTGCCGGCCAGCTCCACGTCCTGCCGGCCCTTGACGTCGGCGCCCATCTGGATGCCCGCCTCGGCGGCGATCGCGGCCTGCTCGGCGGAGTTCGCCTCGGTGAACCCGAGCTGCACGGTGAGGATTGAGACCTTCTTCCCGTTCTCCGTCCGCACCGCCGCCGCGGCATTGTGCTCGCCCCGCTCGGCCGCGCTCTGCTCCTCGTATCCCTGCGGATACGACACGTCGACCCCCTTCGTCTTCAGCGTCCCCCAGCCCTCGGGCACGCTGCCCGCGCCGGAGTCGGAACTCCCGCAGCCGGTCAGGGCGACGGCGGTCGTCAGCAGGGCGGCGGCCAGGCCGGCACGGCGGGTCTTCATCGGCAGGAGCTCCCGTCTCGTCAGTTCGCACAGTAGCTGTAGGGAAGATAGGAGCGGGCCTGTCCGCGCGGCGCCCCGAGGAACCGGGCGTCGGCCAGGGTCTCCGCCTTCTTCTCCGTGCTGATCGTCATGCCCAGGCTCAGCCCCAGATTCAACTCGAAGCCGTACTCGGCCGCGTTCACCTCCCCGGTGTACGTCATCCGGCTCGACTTGCCCTGGTCGAACATCAGCTGCCCGAAGGGGTCGTCGGCGCCCGGGCGGGACGTCGGGGCGTGGTCGGCGAACATGTACTGGAAGGGCGTCGCGACCTGCTCGTTGTTGCTGTCCAGCCAGCGCTCGGCGACCGCCCGGTCCCGGTCGCCCGCCGGACCGGGATCGAAGGTGAGCGTGTTCGTCACGATCTCGATGCCGGTCTGCGAGTCGGTGCCCTTCACCCCGGCGTTCCCGCCCCGCTTGTCGCCGTCCTTCTTGCCGTTGTCGCCGCCCGCCTTCGCGCCGTCCTTCTGGCCGCCCTCCTCGACCGTGCGGGTCATGTCGACACGGACCAGCTTTCCGGTCTTCTTGTCGTAGGTGACGGTGATGGTGCCGGTCTGCGTCGTGTTCGCCGTGTACTCACCGCTGAGCGGGCCCGCCTCGTACCCCACCTTGGAGCCGTACTCGATGGACGAGGAGTAGGTGTACGACTTGGTGTTCTTGTAGGAGTTGTCGGTCCAGGTGACCTCGGGCGCGTACTTGAAGGTGCCGCCGAGCGCGGCGCTCAGCTTCTTCTCGTCGCCCGCGGAGATCTTCAGGCCCGCGGACGCCGACGCCTCCAGGCCCACCTTGCCGTAGGTGATCTTCCGGTTGTCGCCGAGGTGCTCCTTGATGCGGTTCTGCGTGTCCTCCTCGTCCTTCAGGGGGCCCTTGCCGAAGAGGTAGAGGATGCTGTCGCCGACACTCGCCTCCGCGCCGCCGGGCATGGTCCGCCGCATCTCGTACATCTGCAGCTTCTCCACGTCGTCCCGGAACCGCTGGGCCTCCTCGGGACTCTGGAACACCCAGGTGTCGCCGTTGGTCACCTTGATGCCGAGCCCCAGCTCCACCTTGTCCGCCCCGAACCGGCCCACTTTCATGCCCGGCTTGAAGTCCTTCTTGGCGGCGACCGACGCCGCGTCCGTGAAGGTCAGGTAGACCAGCTGGTCGCTGTCGTCGACCTTGCCGTCCCCGTTGACGTCCGTCTTCGCCTTCAGACGCTGCTCCTGGAAGCCGTACTCCTTGCCGATCTCCCAGAAGAGGATCTTCGCCTTGGAGCCCGCCTTGTCGGTGACGGAGGAGACCTGGCACAGCGACGGCTCGAAGTCCGCGTCGGTGAGCGGCTTGTCCGGCCCGGGCCCGGCCGTCCCGCAGTCGCCGCCGCCGGCGACCCGGCACACCTGCGCGGCGATCCTGTCGTAGATCAACTGGCCGACACCGGTGGCCGAGAGGGCCAGGACGATCGCCGCGCTGACGACGACCATCCCGAGGTACTCGGTGCCGGTCGCCCCCCGGTCGTCGAAGACCGGTCTGCGCCCGTAGGCCCGTATGCCGCCCCCGTCCGCCATACGGCACCCCTCCTCGCCGATCCGCGGGCCTACCGGCCGCGTGCCTTCCGGCCGGGTGTGCCAGCCGACCGGGTGTGCTTTCCGGACGTGTGTGCTTTCCGGACGTGTGTGCTTTCCGGACGGTGAGCGTAGGTACGCGACGCTGTGTCAGGCGTGGGCCTCAGGGCCCAAACGAAGGCCCACCGTCACCACTGGGCCCGCTGGGCCCACCGCCTGCACCGCCCCTGGCTCGCCCCGGCGACCGGCAAGATGCTCAACCTGCCCCGTTTTGACGCCTCTTGTGCAACGACAGTTGCTCTCCAGCTACACAAACGCTGTTCTCCGGTCACAGAGGCGTGGATACAGTGCTGAGGTAGTCACGCAGTGAAGTCGACACGGTGCGCCGGAGTGACACCCGGCGTTCCGTCCGGCATGGGGAAACGGGGAGCTGCGCGTGCCAACTGCCATTGCCGTGACCGGCGCCGACATGGCGCTGCCGCCACAGGACGACCGGACCCTGCCCGCCGTCGTGCTCCGGGACGTCGACCGACGCCCCCTGGAGCAGGCGCTGGCCGAGATGCAGGCCCTGGTGGAACATCACGGGCACGTCATCGTGGTCTGCTCACCGGCCGCGCCCACCGCGGTGCAGCGACGGCTGCACACCCTGCGCTCCCTCATGGAGAGCGACCGCATCGCCCTGTTCCGGCCGGACCTGCCGCCCCTCGGACTGGCCGTCCTGGCCCGCCAGTTACGGCAGCTCGCCTCCTGCGACCTCAGCCCCGGCGTGCTCGCCTCGGCCGGCCGGCTGCTCGTCCACTACATCCACGCCGGCGCGCTGCTGAACTCCGTCGCCCGCCTCGACCGCGTCCCCGTCGGACTGAAGTCGCACGCCAAGTCCTGGGTGCCCGGCAGCCAGTTCGGCGTCCTCGCCCACCCCGAGCCGCAGCTCGTCAGGATCACCCCCGAGGCGGCCCTGCCCGGCCCCGAGTTCGGCACCTGGCTGCTGATCGCCAAAGGGCAGCTCCAGTCCGACTGGGTCACGGGCACCCTCGCCCCCTCCTGGAAGGTGCAGGGGCTGCGCGAGACCCCGCTCCCGGCCGAGTCACCCGGCTGGTGGGGCACCGGCAAGCTCATCGAGTTCTGCAGCTACCTGCCCGACCTGTCCGTCCTCTACCAGCTGGTCACCTCCGTCCGGCGCAGCCGCTGCCACTGGTGCGGCATCGACGTCATCGGGGACCGCTGCGTGTTCTGCTCGGCCACGCCACCCGCCCACGACAGCCCACCCCACCAGCAGCCCGAGAACCGAACGGCCGTCGGCTGACGCCGACACCGCTCATCCGCACCGTTCCGATCCCGCTCGACCGATATCCCCAACGAGGTTGTACGGTTCATGAACTCCCGTCAGCGCCGCGGCGTGATTCTCCTGCTCCTGTCGGTCGTCTGCGCCCTCGGCGCCTTCGCCGGCGTGCTCTCCGTCATCAGTGACGTGAAGTCGAAGGTCGGCCCCGAGGTCACCGCCTACCGGCTCAAGTCCGACGTGCCGCCCTACACCACCCTCAGCACGGGCCAGTTCGAGAAGATCGAGATGCCCGAACGGTGGCTGTCCGACAACGCCGTCACCGACCTGAGGGAAATACAGGGCAAGATCGCCGTGACCACGCTGCGCGCGGGCTCCCTGCTCCAGTCCGACATGATCGTCCGCCAGCCGGCCCTCCAGCCCGGCCAGCAGGAGGTCGCCATCATGATCGACGCGGCGACCGGCGTGGCGGGCAAGATCACACCCGGCGCCTCGGTCAACGTCTACGCCACCTTCGAGGGCGCCCGCGAGGGCGACCCCGACCAGTCGAAGATCATCGTCACCAACGCCAAGGTCCTCGACGTCGGCGAACTCACCGCGCTCAAGCCCGACGAGAGCAACCGCACCCAGCAGCCCACCGACGCCGTCCCCATCACCTTCGCACTGTCCGCGCTCGACGCCCAGCGCATCACCTACGCCGAGTCGTTCGCCAAGCGTGTCCGGCTCGCCCTCGTCGCGCCCGGCAGCGACACCACCGTCCCCGAGCGGGACCGGACGTACGAACTCGCGAAGGACAAGTGAGAGGCTGCCATGCCCACGAGGATCCTCCCGGCAGTCGGTGACACGGACGCGGTCCGGTCCGTCACGACACTGCTCAGCCAGCTCCCGGACGCCGAGCCCGTCGCGCCCGTGGTCGACTCCACCCAGCTCGTCGACACCCTCGCGCGGCTGGCCGCCGAGTCGGTCGACGAGCTGCCCGAGGTCGTGATCGTCCACGAACGGATCGGCCCCGTCCCCGCGCTGGAACTGATCCGCGAAGTGGCCCTGCGCTTCCCGGCCGTCGGCGTCATCCTCGTCACCTCCGACGCGAGCCCCGGCCTCTTCCAGGCCGCCATGGACTACGGCGCCCGCGGCCTGGTCGCCCTGCCGCTGAGCTACGAGGAACTCGCCAGCCGCGTCCAGGCGGTCGCCCAGTGGTCCGTCGGCGTACGGCGGCACCTGGGCGCCGGCGGCGACGTGTTCACCGGCGTCGGCGGCACCGTCGTCACGGTCAGCGGCGCGAAGGGCGGCACCGGCACCACCCTGACCGCGATCCAGCTCGCCCTGGCCGCCCAGGCCTCCGGCCGCAGCACCGCCCTGGTCGACATGGACCTCCAGACCGGCGACATCGCCTCCTACCTGGACGTCCAGTTCCGCCGCTCGGTCGTCGACCTCGCCGCGATCAACGACATCTCCCCGCGCGTCCTCGCCGACGCGGTCTTCCGCCACGACACCGGCGTCGCCCTCCTGCTCGCCCCCGCCGAAGGGGAACGCGGCGAGGACGTCACCGACCGCGCCGCCCGGCAGATCGTCAGCGCCCTGCGCTCCCGCTACGAGGTCGTCGTCATCGACTGCGGCGCCCAGCTCGGCGGCGCCGGAGCGGCCGCCGTGGAGATGGCCGACCGGGCCCTGCTGATCACCACGCCGGACGTGGTCGCCGTACGGGGCGCGAAACGGGCCGTACGGATGTGGGACCGGCTCCAGATCCGCAAGGCCGAGGAGACGACCGTCGTCGTCAACCGGCACTCGCGCGCTACGGAGATCCAGCCGCCCCTGATCCAGAAGATCACCGGCACGGAGGTCGCGGCCACCGTGGTCCCCGCCAACTTCAAGGAACTGCAGAGCGTCGTGGACGCGGGCCGCATCCACGAACTGGAGAACAAGAGCGCGGTGAAGCAGGCACTGTGGGGCCTGGCGGGAGAGCTGGGCCTGGTCAAGACCGCGGACGGCGCCCAGAAGGGGGGCCGGGGAGCGGGGGGATTCCGGCGGAGGAAGGAGGGATGAGGGTGCAGCGGGTGCGCAGGGCGCTCTTAAGGGAGCGGGACAGGGGCCAGGTGACGATCGAGTTCCTCGGGATGACGCCGACGATCATCGTCACGCTGATCGCGCTGTGGCAGGCCGTCCTCGTGGGCTACACGTTCGTCCTCGCGGGGAACGCCGCGGACGAGGCCGTACGGCAGGGAACGGCCGCGGAGCGGGGAGTGCGGCAGGGCGTGTGCGAGGCTGCCGGGCTCAAGCATCTGTCGGACGCGTGGCGCTCCGGGGCGGAGGTGACCTGCGACGGCTCCGGCTACGTGACGGCCGAGGTGGGCCTGGAGGTCCCGGTCCTCTTCCCCGGCACGCTGTCCTTCGGGCTCACGGTCCACGGCCACGCCGGGGCTGTCGAGGAGGCGAAACCGAGATGACCGGTATCCGCAAGGGCCGCGACCGCGGCCAGGTCGCCATCGAGTACATCGGCTTCCTGCCGATCCTGCTGATCGTCGCCCTGGCGGCGGTACAGCTGGGGCTCATCGCGTACACGGCACAGCAGGCCGGCACGGCGGCCAGGACGGGGGCGCGCAGCGCGTCGCTGGGCGGGCCGACCGAGGCGGACTGCAGGGCGGCGGTGAGCAGTTGGCTGGCCGACGGGACGAGCTGCCCCCCGTCGTTCGGCGCGGACGAGGTCACGGTCACGGCCACCGTGCAGATCCCGTCCCTCGTGCCGGGCTGGAAGTTCGATCCGGCCGTCAAGACCGCCACGATGCCGCGCGACCACTGAGCGAAAGCTAGGAGCACCGCACCCATGAGCCTGCGAGCACGCATCAACACCCCCGAGGAGAACGGCAACCGGGGCGAGGACGGCCACATGGTCGCCTCCTACCGGGCCAAGCTCCTGGAGGAGATCGACCTCGCGGAGATGAGTTCGCTGGCCGCCGCCGAACGCAGGGCACGGCTGGAACGGGTGCTGGGACACATCATCAGCCGCGAGGGCCCGGTCCTGTCGACGGTCGAGCGCGCGCAGCTGATCCGCAGGGTCGTCGACGAGGCACTCGGCCTCGGCATCCTGGAGCCGCTCCTGGAGGACGCCTCCATCACGGAGATCATGGTGAACGGCCCGGACGCGATCTTCGTGGAGCGCGGCGGCCGGGTCGAACAACTGCCGCTGCGCTTCGCCTCGAACGACCAGCTCATGCAGACCATCGAGCGCATCGTCTCGACGGTCAACCGGCGGGTCGACGAATCGAACCCGATGGTCGACGCCCGCCTGCCCTCCGGCGAGCGCGTCAACGTCATCATCCCGCCGCTGTCCCTGACCGGCGCCACCCTGACCATCCGCCGCTTCCCGCGCTCCTTCACCCTCCAGGAGCTGATCGGCCTCGGCTCGCTCGACGAGCACATGCTGTACCTGCTGGCGGGCCTGGTGCAGGCGAAGTTCAACATCATCGTCTCGGGCGCGACGGGCACCGGCAAGACGACCCTGCTGAACGCCCTGTCGGGGCTCATCCCCGAGGGCGAACGCATCATCACCATCGAGGACTCCGCCGAACTCCAGCTCCAGCAGCCGCACGTGATCCGTCTGGAGTCGCGCCCGCCCAACGTCGAGGGCAAGGGCCAGGTGACGATCCGCGACCTCGTCCGCAACTCCCTGCGCATGCGCCCCGACCGGATCGTCGTCGGTGAGGTCCGTGGCGGCGAGTCCCTCGACATGCTCCAGGCGATGTCCACCGGCCACGACGGCTCACTGGCCACCGTCCACGCCAACAACGCCGAGGACGCGCTGATGCGGCTGCAGACCCTGGCGTCCATGTCGGACGTGGAGATCCCCTTCGTGGCGCTGCACGACCAGATCAACAGCGCGGTCGACGTCATCGTGCAGCTGACCCGGTTCGCGGACGGTGCCCGCCGCATCACCGAGATCGCGCTGATGGACAGCCACGGCAGCGACCCGTACCGACTGGTCACGGTCGCCCGCTTCCACGCACAGCCCATGACCTCGGACGGCCGTATCCACGGCGTCTTCGAGTACTTCCCGCTGCCGCGCCGCACCGCCGACCGCCTCTACATGGCGAGCCAGCCCCTGCCCCAGGCGTTCGGCATCGCCCGGACGGCGGACCAGCTAGCCACCCGAGAAGCCAGGTAGGACCGACCGATGGAACTGCAACCGCTCATCACGCTCACCACCGGCATCACTCTGCTGACCTGCGTCCTCGTGGTCGCCGGCCTGCACTCCTACGCCATGGGCAAGGCGCAGCGGCAGGCCCTGGTGGACCGCCTGTCCGCCACCGGCCAGGTCACGGCGGGCGGCCGGCGCCGCAACTTCCGCGGCATCGACCGCCGACTGCGGCGCACCAGGCTAGGCAAGAAACTCGAACTGCGCCTGGCGGCGACCGGCCTGGACATCACGCCCGGCGAGTTCTTCGTCTACATGCTCGCCACGGTCGCGGGCCTGTGGCTGATCGGCCAGGCGGCCCTGGCACCGTTCTTCGGACCGCTGGCGGGTCTGCTGGGCATGTGGGTGGCTTTCCAATTCCTCAACTGGCAGCGTCAGAAGCGCATCGAGAAGTTCATCAACCAGCTCCCCGAGATGGCCCGGATCCTCGCCAACGCCACCCAGGCGGGCCTCGCCCTGCGCACGGCGATCGGCATGGCCGCCGAGGAGATGGAGGCCCCGGCCGGGGAGGAACTGGGCAAGGTCGCCGCCCAGCTGGCCGTCGGCGCCTCGATGGACGACGCCCTGGGCGAGCTGGCGGACCGTCTCCCCTCCCGCGAACTGGTCGTCCTCGTCACCACGCTGGTCCTGTCCAACCGGGCGGGCGGCCAGGTCGTCAGCGCCCTGCGCAACCTGACGGAGACGCTGGAGGAACGCAAGGAGACCCGGCGTGAGGTCCGCACACAGCTCTCCCAGGTCAACATGACGTCGTACGCGGTGCCGGTCCTCGGGGTCGGCTCCCTGTTCCTGATGAACGGGGTGAAGGACGGCGCCCTGGACCGCATGACCGGCTCCCCCTTCGGCCAGGCGGCGGTCATCATCGCCTTCTCGCTCTACGCCGTCGGCTTCGTCCTCATCCGCCGCCTGTCCCGCATCGACGTCTGAGAGTCAGGAGGCAACCATGGGACTGCTCCTCGCCCTGCTGATGGGCCTCAGTGTCTGGGGCGCTTTCGCCGGTGTCCGCATGTACCGCGCGGAGGCCAAACTGCCCGGCGACCTCGCCCTCGCCCTGGAGGTCGGCTCCACCCGCACCGGCGCGGTCGACTCGCTCATCGACCGCCTGGGCATGCGCTACGCACCCGCGGTCCTGCGCCTGATGGGCCCCAAGCAGGTGGCGAAGTACCGCCGCAAGATCGACCTCGCGGGCAACCCCGGCGGCCTGACGATCGACCGGTACGCGGCACGCCGCGCGGTCTACGGCTGCCTCGGGACCGTCGGCTTCCTGGTCTTCCTCATGCGGGGCCAGCTGCTGGTCGCCCTGCTCCTGCTGGCCTTCGGCGCGTTCTGGACGGAGGTCGGCATCTGGTCGGCGATCCGCATCCGCAAGGACGTCATCGAACGGACCCTGCCGGACTTCCTGGACGTCCTGGCGGTCGTGGTCAGCGCGGGCCTCGGCTTCCGCCAGGCGCTGGACCGGGTCGCCTCCCGCTACGAGGGCCCCTGGGCCGACGAACTGCGCATCACCCTGCGCCAGATGGACCTCGGCATGAGCCGCCGCCAGGCCTTCGCGGAACTGCGCCGCCGCAACGACTCCGAGCAGGTGGCGATGTTCGTGACGGCGCTGCAGCAGGGCGAAGAACTGGGCGCGCCGATCGTCGACACTCTGGTGTCCCTCGCGAAGGACATGCGCCGTACGGATGCACAGAACGCCCGCCGCAAGGCGGCCCGGGCCGTCCCGAAGGCCACGATGATGATCACGACCTTCATGGTCCCGGCCACGATGCTGCTGCTCGGCGCGGGCCTGATCCTCGGCTCGGGCACGGACTTCGGCTCGGTGACGGGTAAGTAGGGGAGGGGGGACGGCCATGTCGATGACAGAGGAGCGCACGGGCCTGCTGGGGCGTCGCCGCCGCCGGGCCGAACGGACACCGGAGATCACGACGCCCCCCGCGGGGACGGTCCTGCCCGCACACGTCCGCACCGGCGCGCCGGACGTACCCGTGACGTCGGTGACGCCTGCGCTGCCGCCGGGGTGGGAGGCGGCCGGAGGCCTCGTCGGAGGTGAGCCGACCCTGCGGATCAAGGGGGGCGGGCGACGGAAGCCGGCGATGAGTGGCGTGGATGCGGACTTGGCCCCGTCCCCGGCGGTGGCTCCGTCGCAGAGCCCGACGCCGATGGCCGGGGGTGGCGCACAGGGGCCGGTGGGGGCCCCGGCCCACGGTTCGGCCGACGGTCGGTCACGGAAAGCCGACGTCGGGCCGGAACGCCCTGGGGCCGTTCAGCCGTCCGCCGAGGCCGCTGTGCCCCCGCAGAGGCCGCCCGCAGCCGACGACGAGGGCCGCCCGGTCGCTGCCGTCGGGAACCGAGCCGGTCGAGCCGACCAATTCCAGGCCGAGGGCCAGGGAGACACCGGCACCGCCGGCCCCGCGATCGACATCCAGGTCAACGCCTTGCAGGCCATGTGCCGCCAGGTCTTCGGCTTCCGGCTGGCCATGATCGCCCTGGCGACCCCCACCGCCCTCGTCAACGCCAACGACGGCCTTCCCACCCGCCTCGTCGGCGCGGCCGTGGTCATCACATTCATGACCTCCTACGTCCTCTTCAGGGACTGGGAACGCTTCGGCCCCCTCCTCCTGCGCCACCCCTCCCTCCTCGTCGGCGACACCCTCTTCGGCGCTCTGCTCCTCATCGCCGCCGGCCCCGACAGCACCCTCGCCTACGTCAGCGTCTGCACCCCGCTCCTGGCCGGTCTGGTCTACGGCTGGCGCGGCGCGGCCGTCTTCGCCTCCCTCCAGGCCCTCCTCCTGCTGCTCATCCACGCGGCACAGGAGAACCCGGCGCCGGGCATCATCGAGTCCGCCCTGCTGCCCGGCCTGTGTGTCATCGCCGGTGCCGTCGGCTCCAGCCTGCGCAACCTGATGCTCCGCTTCGGTGCCGCCACCCAGGCCCTCACCACGGTCCAGGCCCGTCTCGCCGTGACGGAGGCGGTCAGCGCCGAACGGGCCCGTCTGGCCCGCGAGATGCACGACTCGGTCGCGAAGACCCTGCACGGTGTGGCCCTGGCCGCCGACGGCCTGACCACCTCGGCAAACTCCGACCCGATGGACCCGGCCGTGGTGAGACAGCAGGCGGCACTGGTCGCCCGTTCGGCCCGCCGGGCCGCCGCGGAATCCCGGGAGCTCCTGGCCGATCTGCGCCGGGAGTCGGACCCGTCCCAGGCCACGGACGTCCTGGTGGAACTGGCCGCCCGTACCCGGGACTTCAGCACCCGCACCGGCCTGACGGCGGTCTACCGCCCGACCGGTGCCCACGCCGTGCCCCCCATCCCCCCGGCCGTGGCCCGCCAACTCCTGACCATCGCTTCGGAGGCCATGGAGAACGCCCACCGCCACGCCCACCCGACCCGGGTCGACGTCAGCGCGGGCGTCCACGGCGACCTGCTCCGCATCAGCGTCTACGACGACGGCCGTGGGCTCCCCCCTGGAACCACCCTCGTACAACTGCGCCGGGCCGGTCACTTCGGCCTGGTCGGCATGGTCGAACGCGCCGCCTCGGTGGGCGCCCGCATCCGCATCGGCCGCGGTGGCCACTCCCGGGGTACGGAAGTCCGCCTGGAACTCCCTTTGGCCGCCCTGACCACTCCCGCCGCGTGACCGCATGAGCCCACGATCTGAGAGGAGGCACCCGATGCCGGACCAGACACCCCACTCCACCGGCGCCCCGCAGCCGCCACCGCCCCACCCGTTCGCCGACCTGCCGCTCCCGCGACAGCCCCGGCCGGCCCGCTGCCTCCGGGTCGTCGTGGCGGACGACAACCCCGTGGTGCGGGCGGGGCTCACCGCACTGCTCTCCGGCCGCGCCGACATCGAGGTCGTGGCGGAGGCGACCGACGGCCGCGAGGCCTACGAGGCCGCCCAGCAGCACCGCCCGGACGTCGTCCTCCTGGACGTCCGCATGCCCGGCGTGGACGGCATCTCGGCCCTGCCCTACCTGGTACGGATCGCGCCGGTGGTGATGCTGACCTACAGCAGGGAGTCGGAGATCGTCCAGGAGGCCCTGCGCCGGGGAGCGGGCGGCTACCTGGTCCACGGTGAGTTCACGGCCGACCAGCTGGTCGACGCCGTACGGGACATCAAGGAGGGCCGGGCCCACTTCACGCCCACAGCGGCGGGTGCCCTGCTGGCCCAACTCCGCAGGGACCCGGCCCCGGCCCCGACGGCGTCCCTCCCGGAGGGCCTGGGACAGTCATCGAGTGCGACTGCATACGGAATTTCCCCCTCCGTAAATCCGTATACACAGCCTCAACATGCCGCACCAGCAGCACATTTCCAGCCTCCCACCGCCTCGTCGGCGCCCATTTCTCCAGAAAACCTTTCGCAAGTGCAACCGCATGTGGGAGAGTCTTCGTCTGAGTGGACGAGTGGCCGCCCGGCCGCTGTCGACAGGTCGCGGTTCCAACTGAGCACGAGGGAGGCGGAGATCATGGACCTCATCGCGTCCGGCATGAACAACCAGCAGATCGCCGCCACGTGCTTCATCAGCGAGAAGACCGTCAAGAACCACATCAACCGCATCTTCGCCAAGCTCCACAGCACCAGCCGCTCCGAGGCCGCCGCGAAGTGGCTTGGTGTGGTGCCCGCCAAGGGGACGGGGTTGGGGGGTGTCGAGCGTGACTGAAGAGGAGAACAGGGGATTGGGTTCACGGGCCGAGGGTGTGGGCGGCAGGGCCCAGAACCCGCTTTGGGTCCGGAATTGGGCCCTGGGGCCCTCTGGTCGGGCCGGTGGTGCGGCGTACGTTTCTGGCGTCGAAAGCGGGACCGGCACGGAGGAAGTCGGTAACGCCAGCAACGCCGAGGAGACTTGCGCGTCGGTCGGCAGGCGGCCGGCCGGTACCGGAGGGGAACACCGACATGAGCAACTGGATCAACACCACCGTCTCGTACCTGTACGCCCGCGCCGCCCGCAACGACAAGGGGCAGACCGCAGTCGAGTACCTGGGAATCATCGCGGTGGTTGTGGCGATCGTGCTGGCGATCACGGGGACGGACATCGGTCAGTCCATCTTCGAGGCAATCACCGACAAGATCACCGAGGTTACCGGCGGCTGATAACCCGTAAGTACGGCGACGCAGGGCAGGCCTTCCCCATCTACATCACGGTGGTGGCGGGCCTGCTCTTTCTCGCGTTCGCGTACCTTGCGGTCGGCCAGGCCGCGGCTACACGGAACGGCGCGCAGACGGCGGCGGACGCCGCCGCTCTCGCGGCCGCGCAGGACCGACGGGACCAGCTCGCGGGCAAATGGCTGGAGAACGTGCTCAAGCCGGGCCTCTGGAAGGACATCTTCCGCGGAGAAGTGGAGGGGCTCGACCCCTCGTGCTGGCGCGCACAGCAACTTGCCAACGAGAACGACGCGCACGTCGTGGGTGACTGCATTCCCCACTGGTATCCGGAACTCGGCTACACGGTAGAGGTGGAGACCAACGACCCCGTCGGCGACAGCATCGTGCCCGGTACGGAGGCGACGTACGCGAAGGCCACGGCAAAGGCCGTGATCACGCCACGCTGCACGTTCCAGCTCCCGGACGAGGACAACGGGGACAACGGGGACCTGCCGCAGCTCAACTGCAGGGACAACAAGAACTGGGACCTTGACCCGGAGCACCTCTCGGATCTCCCCGGTGCCGAGGATCTCTTCGACGTCCATCTGGCCGACACAGACTGACGTGGTACGACGAACAAAGGAAGCGGAACTCATGAGCATTCGGTTCACTACGACGGCCCGCAGGGGGATGGTCGCAGCGGCAGTTGCGGTCAGCCTGGCCCTCGGTGTGGCCGGCTGCAGCAGCGGCGACGACAAGGGCGGTGACACGTCGGCGTCCGCCTCCAAGGACAGCGGATCGAAGCCGAGTGCTCAAGAGGGCCAGTCGGAGGAGCCGCTGGCCGAACTGAAGGGGCCGGACGGCCTGCTTCTGCGTCTCACCTCGGCCGAGCGGGATTCCGGCGGATTCCTCACGCTCGGGGGCGACTTGAAGAACGACGGCAGTCGCACGGTCAACGTGCCGCCGCAACTCAGCGGAAACGAGACCGAGATCATCAGAAACGGCAGGTCCTTGGGCGGCGCTACCTTGGTGGACTCAAAGGGGAAGAAGCGGTACTACGTGCTGCGCGACACGGACGGCCGCCCGCTCACCACGACCAACTTCCCGTCCATGAAAGCCGGCGAGACCATCCCTGTCTTCATGCAGTTCCCGACGCCGCCCGAGAGTACGACCGAGGTGACGTTCCAGTTGCCGCAGTTCGCCGCAGCCACCATCAAGATCTCCGGGTGAGGCGGACCACCATGAACGACGCCCGAACAAAGACGCCACACCTGGCGATCGTCCTCGCCGCAGCCTCCCTCATGGTGGCCACCAGCGTCTTCGGCGCCGCATCCGCCAACGCAGCCGATGGCCCAAGTTACCCGCCAGGCACCCAGCCCAATGCCGCCGCACCGGTGAAAGTCGACGCGAACGACCCCGACCTGAAGCTGGTCGAGGGTGCGACCCTCGCCGCTGCCAAGGTCCTCGACATCAAGACGGTCGTCGAGGACGAGAGTGGCGACGAACGCCGCGAAGACACGAACTCGGACGTGAAGTTCGCACTGCAGGCCGAGGTGCTGTTCGGCAAGGACAGTGCGAAACTCGGCGCTCAGGCGAAGGCGCGCATCGCGGACATCGCCGAGGAGGTCAAGGCGCAGAACGCGAAGAAGATCCGTGTCTTCGGCTTCACGGACAACCTGGGCTCGTCGGCCCACGGCGATGCCCTGTCCCGCCGACGTGCGTCAGCCGTACAGGGGGTCCTGGAGGGTGAACTCGCGGACTCGGGCATCACCTACGAAACGCGCGGCTACGGCGAGCAGTACCCGATCGCGGACAACTCCACCGAGGCGGGCCGCAAGAAGAACCGCCGTGTCGAGGTTTCCTTCCCGCGCACGGAGAGCTGAGCCACCACAAACGACCCACCCGGGGCCCGTCCTCGCCACCACCGGCGAGGACGGGCCCCACTCGTTCCCGCGGTTGCCTCCGCTGCGGTGCGAATGGGCCCGGAGTTGGGGCCAGGGGCCTATGTGTGAGTGATCGATGTTCCTTAGCCTCGCCCAGGTGTTCGTCCTGAATCGCCGCTGAACGAGCTGAGGTCACGCATGTCCGGTGCCGGTAACTCCATACCGCCGAGCGGGACGTGGGGTGCGCAGAACATCCCGTCCTGGGGCCGGCGTTCGCCGCTGCCCAAGGAACTGGGCTGGGCGCAGGTACTGCTGTGGGTGCAGTTCGCGCTGACGGCGGTCTACGTGGTCACCGTGCTGTCGGTGGTGACGTACTACTCCGGGGAGATCTTCGGGATCCTGGTGTACGACTCGCTGCCCAGCGTGGCCGGGGTCTACCTGGCCCGGCGCCTGTGGCGGGGCGGGGTGTGGACGAGCCGCGCACTGATCGCCGTACAGGCGTGGATCGTGTGGCTGTCGATCGGCACGCTGATGCACGGCGATCTGCGGGGCATCACGCAGGCGGCGTTGCCGGTGGCGGTCATCGTGCTGTTGCGCCGGGCCCGGTCGCGTGAGTGGTTCGCGAGCGCTCCCGAGGACAGGGAGGAGCGCCGGCCGTTCAGCCTGGAAAGAATGATCCGCTGGCGCCGGGACGAGGGCCAGACCGCGGTGGAGTACGCGGGGCTCATCGCGGTGGTCGCGGCGATCATCGTCGCGCTGTCGGTGGGCGGCCTCGGCGGACGCATCGCCGACGGCATCCAGTCGGCCATCTGCTCGGTGACGGGCACGGCTTGCCCCGCTCCGCAGGGCGACGGTACGGAGACGGGCGCGGCCGGGGACAACGACGCCGCCCACCAGGGCGATGCGGACACCGGCGCCGACGGCGGCAACGGCGCGGACCCGGAAGGCGGCGCCCACGCGGACGGTGGTGCGGGCGCAGACGGCGGCACGGGCACGAACGGCGATGCGGGCACCCAAGGCGACTCGGAAACCGAGGGCGACGCGGGCGGCCAGGAAGGCACGGAAGCCGACGGCGGAACCGAAGCCAGTGGCGGCACGGAATCCGGTGGCACGAACGCAGCCACGGGCGTCGGTGACACGGGCAGCGGCGACATCCCCGCGTCGGCCCAGCTCATCACCTACGACGGCGCGGGCCCGAACGACACGATCCCGCTCGCTCCGGGCCCGTTCGAGGACAAGTCCCTCTGGGCCGACGTACATGACCAGGAGCGTCACGACAGGACGTTCATGGACCATGTCCGAGGCTTCTTCGTGGCCCCCACCAAGAGCTTCCTGGCCGACACCATGGACGTCGTCAGCGACCCGGTCGGCTCGGTCAAGGACACCTGGAACGGCCTGAAGGGCTACACCACGGACTGGTGGGGCGACAAGTCCGACGAGCTGGGCGAGAAGTGGGACAACGGGGAGTACCTCTCCTCCGTATGGGGCTGGGTCAACTCGCCCGAGGACTTCGTGTCCGACCTGGCGGTCGACACGCTCGTCGACAAGGAGAACTGGGAGAAGGGCAACTACGGCGCCTCCATCGGTAACACCGTGGTCAACGTCGTCGGCATCTTCAGCCCGAAGACCATCACGAAGTTCACCAAGTTCAAGAAGCTGGCCGAGGTCGGTGAAGCCCTCGACAAGGCGGCCGACGCGGCGGAGAAGGCGCGCAAGGCGGCCAGGGCGGGCGACTTCGACGGCGCGAAGAAGGCCGCGGACGAGGCCCAGAAGCACGCCGACGAGGCCAAGAAGAAGGCCGAGCAGAACGGCAGCTGCACGATCGCGATCGGGCGCGTCCCGTACGGCGGTGGCGCGCGTGTCGGCGGCGCCGCGGGCACCGGCACGGGCGTCCTGGCAGCCCCGCAGGGCGGCCTGATCGTCGTCGCCGCAGGAGGTGGCAAGGAATGCACGGGCGACGACGCCGACGACGCACGCGAGGCCCAGCAGCAGGCCCTGGACGCGCGGGCCGACCTGCTGCGGGAGCAGATCAAGGCGTACAAGAAGCTTCCGGGAGACCAGAAGGTCAACCTGCAGGAGGCCCAGCTCGACAACCTGCTCAAGCGGGCCAAGGACGACGTCGACCCGAACTCCAAGGACATCAGCAAGAAGGAGGCGGCAGACGCCATCGCCGACGTCTCGGAGCTGGTGAACCAGAAGAACATCCACAACACCAGCAGGGAGAAGCTCGCCGCCAAGGTGCTGAACTCCAAGACCAAGGACCAGCTCGCCGAGAACCTCGCTGAGGCGAACGCCACCAAGCGCGTAGCGCAGAACGAGGCGGCGGACGGCAGCACGGTGTACTCGGACATCGGTGACAGCACGGAACGGCGGGCCAAGGCCGAATCGCCGGTACGTCCGGACGGCCGGGGCGGTGAGATCGATGTCACGGGCATCCCGGACGCCGACGTGGCCTACCGCGGCAAGGACGGCAAGGTGCATGTCGTGGAGGTCAAGAACACGGGCAACGCGACGACCAAGGGCTCCATCGCAGCCCAGGTCGAGAGGTTGGGCGAGTGGCAGAAGGCGGCGCCCGGCCGTGTCGCCCACTACGAGATCGCTTCCACCAAGGGGTGGCAGAAGATCTTCGACGGGTTCAAGCCCAAGAAGCGGGGTGAGGACGCTCCCGGAGGAACCCCGGCCTCCAGCATGGCCGACAACGGGGTCGGCGCCCGCATCGCCGGTCAGGAGGTGACTCCCGCGCAGCTCCGGGCGATGAACGACGCCTGGAACGCCAAGAGCGAGGCTGAGAGGTACGACGCGCTGCGCTCCGGCAAGATGAAGGACCCGAAGTCCGCGATGGAGTACCTGGGGGTCTCATGACGCACGACGAGGAGTACGCGGAGGCTCACCGGGGCCGAACGACCGCGCTGCTCGACGAGCTGGACGCGGCGATCGCGGCTCTCCCGCCGAAACCGGGCCCCTGGCCGGACGAGCTGGAGGACCTCTGGGACCAGGCACAGGATGAACCCGGTCTCCCGCTCACCGACGAGCAGCGGCAGCACTTCGCGGCCAGGCGGGCTCGTTGGGAGGCTTCGTCCAGAGTGCAACGGTCGCTGCGCTCTTTGCGGAAGGCCGTGGAGCGAGGTGAGCCCCTGGACCCCCACCAGGCCGCCGCGCTCGCCGAACGGTGCGTGCACGCCGGGGTGGGAGGCCACCACCACATCTGGTTGCTGCGCGATCTCGGCCGGCCGTACGGCGAGCAGGCGCTGGCGCGCCTCGTGCAGGACGCGTCGGTGAACGAAGGCGACCGTCGGGAGGCCCGCGAATGGCTCGCGAAGCTGCGTGAACCGCAGTACAAGAAGCGGGCGGCTCTCCCTGTTGACGGCGAGGAACTGCTCCTGCCCGAGGTGGTACGTGATCTCACGACAGGCCGGGCGGGTGGCTGGGAGATCGAGAACGAGCCGACTCCGGAACGGCTCGCGCAGGCCCGCGCGGTTCTCGAAGCGCTGCTGCCCGACAACCGGTTGGCCTCGCAGGAACCTCCCGCATGGGGCGGGGACTGGCTGGAGGACGCGGAGGACCGGCCCGCGTGGCTCGAAGTCGACATGGTGCTCCAGCCTCTGGTCCCGGATGCGCGCTCGGTCACGCGCGAGCGCCTGATCTGGGCCTGGAGTGAGTGCAGGCGGCTGGGCATCGACGTGGAGGAGACGAATCCGGAGGCGTTCGCCGAACGGTGGGCCGCCCGCATCGCCGCGTTTCTGGCACGGGGCATGCTCGACTGGCTGTGGCGTGAGGACTGCTTCGCCCCTTGGGCGCTGGACCTCGCCACGCGCTACATCGACCGGAACGTCGCCGTGCCCGAAGCGACGCGCCTGCTGACCGAGGCGGCGGAGGCCGGCGCGCGGTGAGAACTCCGGCAGATGGTCGTCCTTGCCGGCCTTGATGTCCCGGACGACGCCGCCGGGGCACGGACGGAGAGCGACTTGGACACCTACCTGCTGCCCGCCGCCATGCGCGAGCTGCCACCGCCTTGGCACGATCTGACCTACCGCAGGTCTCAGGTCCTGGAGGCACTTGCCCCGGTGGAGGAGAGACGTGAGCAGGCTCGGCACGTACTGCGCGTGTGTCTGCCGGACCGACGACAGAGTGTGTACGACCGGGACGAGGAGCTACGGGACTTCTACGACGACCGCGACGATCACACCTTGGACGAGGCGGACGCCGGGTTGACCCGGATCATGCCGACCCCTTCCCAGGTCACGCGGGAGCGGGTGGCAGAGGCGGCCGGGGCCTGGGCCGACATGGGGATTCCCACGGTGCCACAGTCACCGACCGAACAGTGGGTCGACAAGGTGGCGGCGGAGTGGGCCGCCTCGGTGCGGCAGGCGCTGGTGCACGACGCCTTCGCTTTCATCGAGCGTGCAACCACCGCCGGATTGCTGAACGACGGGGAGGCTGAAGACGCCGCGCTGCTCGCGGCCGCGTTCGTGCGGGCCGGCGTGGCGGTTGAGGCGGCGGTGCGCCTGCTTGTCTCGCTCGGTCGTCCGCGTGGCGAGCAGGCCCTGGCTCCGGGGTCTTCCTCATTCCTGGCAGACCGACTTCGGCTGGGGCGCGACCGTGCCCGTTTCGCACAGCCTCGCCCAGGCGCGTTCAGCACTGGAGGCGTGTCTGACGGTCGAGCGTGTGCCGGACGACGTGCGGGTGTGCGGTGACGCTCCGGCGGACCGCAGTGCCATCGCTGAGGTGGTGCGCGCCCCGACGGCACGCCGGCGTCGGAGATGGCCAAGCACGGCGTGGGAGCGCGCATCGCCGGCCAGGACGTGTCCCCCGCGCAGCTGAAGGCGATGGACGACGCCTGGAACGCCAAAAGCGATACCGAGAAGTACGAGGCCATCCACTCCGGCAAGATGAAGGACCCGAAGACAGCGATGCAGTACTTGGGGGTCTCATGACCGACGATCAGCAGGCGGCCGAGATCCTCGGGGAGCTGGCGGCCGCGATGGCCGACGCTCCGCCGAGCACCGAGGGCTACTGGACCTCCGAAGAGTTGCACGAACTCTACGAGCGTTCTGAGGCAGCGCCTGACCTTCCGCTTACCGATGGGCAGCGGCGGCTCTTCATCGCCCACCGTGCTCGTGGGGCGGCCTCGTCCCGCATTCGTGGTCTGCTGTCTTCTCTGAAGGAAACCGCCGAGCGCGGCCGAGTGACGGCCACCGCTGAGGCAGCCGTTCTTGCCGAGGCATGTGTGCGCGCCGAACTTGCGGCGCACGACGCGATCAGCGTCCTGTTCCAACTGGGTGTGCCGTACGGCGAGCAGGCGCTGGCACGACTGGTGCCTGACCCGCGTGTGAACGAGGGCGATCGACGCTGGGGCCGCTGGTGGCTGAGGCGTCTACGTGAGCCGAAGTATCAGGCGATGGCCGGCCGTCCTGTCGAGGATGAGGAGCTGTTGCTGCCAGAGGTGGTTCGAGACGTGACCTTCGGCTGGCATGGCGGCTGGGAGATCGAGGAGGAACCGAAGCAGGAGCGCTTCGCTCAAGCCCGCGCCGTTCTCGAAGCACTTCTGCCCAGCATGAGGCTGCCGTTTCAGGAGCCCGTTCCCGAGTGGGAGGGAGACTGGGACGAGGACGAGGATGAGCGCCCCGATTGGCTGGAGATCCGTATGGTTCTGCGAGATCTGATGCCTGATGTCAGGCTCGTCACCCGAGAGCGCATGACCGAGGGCTGGTATGAGTGCAAGCAGCTGGGGCTGGACGTGCAAGGTGACGGGCCTGACGAGTTCAGCAACCGGTGGGCCGCGCGCATCGGTGCCTGGACCGCGGAAGGGATTCTTTCCTGGCTCTGGCAAGAAGATCATTTCTCCCCATGGGCCCAGGAACTTGCCAGGCGCTACATCGACCGGAACGTCGCAGTGGCCGAAGCGACGCGCCTGCTGACCGAGGCGGCGCAGGGTAACGCCTGAAGCCGTAACAGTGCGGCTCGCTATCAGGGGGCCCATGACGTACGACGAGGAGCACGCGGGGGCTCAGGAGGACCGTGCAGCTGCGCTCCTCGTTGAGGAGGCGCGATCGCCGCTGCCCCGCCGGGAACGAAAGCCTGGCCGGACGAGCTGGAGGACCTCTGGTGTCGGGTCCAGGAGGAACCGGGTCTCCCGCTCACCGACGAGCAACGTCAGCACTTCGCGGCCCGTCGGGAACCCTTATCCGTCCTCCGCCGCCACGACGACCTCCACCCGCCCCCCGGCCCGCATCCCCCACTCGTCCATCGCCCCGGCCATCGCCTCGACCACATGCCGGGCCCGGAGTCGAGGCATGCCCAGCCGTCCCGGGCGCATGGTGCGGACGGCGAGGACGCGCAGACCGCGGTCGAGGTAGGCCACATCGATCGGCATGCGCATGCGGAAGGTGTGCACGCTGTTGGCGGGGGAGAGCAGGATCGCCCCGTCGAGGGTGTCCCGCCCCAACAGCCCTTTCGTCCGCGCCCGGTAGGAGGTGGCGACCTCCAGCGGGACCCGGACGGACGGCTGCCCGTCACCCCCGTGCACGACCAGCTCCCCACGCCCGTCCCGCCAACGCCGCCCCATCGGACCCCTTCCGGCCGTGCCACCCTCCGTGGCTCCACGGCCCCGAACGTATCGGGATCCGGCCCTCCCTCACATGGGCCCACGGACCCCCTACGGGCCCAGCCTCTTTGCTGGTTCCTGACTGAAACGCCGGTCGTGGCACCGCCGTTGGCACTCACGTGTGGCGCGTTACGTAACCGTTACGGCGCAAAGGTGACGGCGAACCGGCGATTCCTCCCCATACACCCCGGGAGTTGACAACCTTCGCCCTGGTGCGGCCGCACCCCGCTGTATAGCTTTGGTTCGCTCAAGAGAAGCCTCGTCACCTCCCGGGAGCCGACCGTGACCCGCCGCCCCACCCTCCTCGCAGCGCTCACGCTGACCGCCGCTGCGGCCCTGACGCTGTCCGCGTGCGGGAGCGATGACAGCTCCAAGAGCAAGGACAACGACAAGATCGCGGGAGCGGAGACCACGGAAAAGGCGTCCCCCTCGACCACCCCGAACGAGCCGGCCCCGACCGGCCGCCCGAAGATCGACCTGCCGTCGGACCTCTCCTACACCTTCGACTGGCCCAAGACCGGAGACAAGGACAAGGACGCCGTCCTCGCCGACGGCGAGCAGTCCATCAAGGCCGTCGACCTGGCGATCGTCAACCAGAACGCGCTCGACAAGCCGTACCTCTACTACTACGAGGGCGAAGCAGCCGCCAGCACGCAGAAGTTCATCCAGAACTATGTCGACCACAAGGCGGCCATCACGGGCGCGTACCGCTTCTACGCTCCGCAGGTGGCGGTCGACGAGGACGGCTCGGCGTCCCTCAGCTACTGCGAGGACCAGGGCAAGGCCTACGTGAAGGACCTCAAGACCGACAAGGCCAGGAAGACCGAGGTCACGTCCAAGAGCTACGTCATCTACCACACGTCGCTCAAGAAGAACGACAAGGGCGTCTGGGTGATCCAGAAGATGGTCTCGCAGAGTGGGAGCCCCAAGTGCCAGCCGTGAGGCAACCGTTGAAGAAGCTCACCGCAGTGATCCTGGCCGGAGCCTGCTGGCTGCTCCTGGCCTTCCCAGGAGCGGCCACCGCGGACGACACCTTGGGCGGCGACACACAGGGCACTCAGCAGCAGGCCGACGCCGGCGGAGACGGCACCGTCTCCGTCACCGTCGGGGGCGTCGTCTTCGACCGTTCGAAGAACGGCAGTGGGAAAGCCGCCGGCGCGCTCAGGGCGGCGACCTCCTGGACCCCGCCCCCCTGCTGGTACGCCCCGAAGTACACCCCGGACCAGCTGAAGAAGTACCTGGAGCCGACCTGGGAGGCCGGTTCGACGGGCTACGAGTGGGATGCCGAGCAGCGGGACCGCTACGTCAACGGGCACCCCTACAAGGACTTCAACAAGGACAAGACCGGCAAGGGCTACTTCTGGGACTCCTTCGTCAACAAGGACTTCCCCCCGGGCTGGGACTCCTGCAAGGAACCCATCTTCTGGGTGGACCAGGGCAACCCCCCGCCCGCGGACGTCAAGAACGCCGTCACCCCGAGGGTGCTCGCCGAACTCGCCTACGCCGAGATCCGCGTCCCCGGCACCGAGGTGACGCTCGCCCCCGCCGCCCGGACCAAGGTCAACCTCCCGACCTGGGCCTGGCTGGACGCCGCCGACTTCAAGCCGGTGTCCGTCACCGCGTCCGTACCCGTGATCGGCATCACCGCGACAGCGACCGCGACACCCAAGTCGCTCCGCATCGAACCGGGCACGAAGGACGCCGTCACCTACCCGGCCTCCGGCGTCTGCGAGATCGCCGACGGCCGTATCGGCGAGCCCTACGCCACCGGCAAGGCGAACCGCACGCCACCCTGCGGCGTGACGTACCTCCGCTCCTCGGGTGACGGCACGTACCCCCTTCAGGCCACCGTCACCTGGGAGATCACCTGGACCGGTACCGGCGGTGCAGGCGGCACCCTCCCGGACGGCTCCTTCGGCGCCACCCAGGACGTGGTCGTACAGGAGATCCAGGCCGTCAACCGCTGAGCCGGGCCACGGCCTCGACCGACGAGCGGCCGCCCGTGCGGGCGGCCGCTCCGCCGTTCACGGACGCATGGGCCGTGTGGCCCCCGTACAGGGGATTCCCGGCCTCATAAAGGTGTTGCCCGGCGCTTTCGATCGCGGGTAGGAAACCCCCATGACCCCTCTAGGCGCAGTCTTCCGCCCTCAGTTGGCCCCCGAGCGACTCCGTTCCGTGTGTGACGTCGCGGAAGGGGCCGGGCTCGATGAGCTGTGGCTGTGGGAGGACTGTTTCATGGAGGGAGGGATCTCGACCGCCGCGGCCGCTCTCGCCTGGACCGAGCGTGTGCGGGTGGGGGTCGGGCTGTTGCCCGTGCCCTTGCGGAACGTCGCCATCACCGCCATGGAAGCGGCCTCCCTGCACCGGATGTTCCCGGGGCGGCCGCTCCTCGGCGTCGGACACGGTGTGCAGGACTGGATGGGGCAGGTCGGCGCCCGCGTCGAGTCGCCCCTCACTCTGCTGCGGGAGCATCTCCTCGCACTCCGGGCCCTGTTGAGCGGTGAACGCGTCACCGTCGACGGCCGCTACGTCAGGCTCGACGACGTCGCCCTCGACTGGCCGCCGACCACCCCGAACACCGGTGTCCTGGCCGGTGCCACCGGGCCGCGCTCGCTGCGGCTCAGCGGAGAGGCCGCCGACGGCACGATCCTCACCGCCGCCACCAACGCCGAGGGCGTCCGTCGCGCCCGGCGGCTCGTGGAGGAGGGGCGCGCCGCGGCCGGGCGTGCGGCCGGACCCCACCCCTTCATCGTCTATCTGCTCACTGCCACCGGGCACGACGCCGACGCCCGCCTGCGCGCGGAACTCGACGCCGAAGGGCTCGCGGCCGTTCCGGACCTCGGGGTCGCCGGAGACGCCGGGGCCGTGGCCGAGGCCGTCGCGCGACTGGTCGAGGCCGGCGCCGACAGCGTCGTCCTGCAGCCGACCGCGGACGAACCCGACCCGGAGGGTTTCGTACGGTTCGCGGCCGAGGACGTGCGTCCCCTCGTCCCCTGACATCCGGTAAGGGGCCGGTGAGGGGCCGGACGGGGTCGGCCCATGAACAACAGCGGCCATGAACAACAGCGCCCATAAACAACAGGCATCACCGGCCGTGCGATGCCACCATCTCCCCATGGCACCACCCCGGGAACCGCACCCGCACTCCTCGCGCCCCACCACCTACGAAGACCTCCTCGCCGAAGGGTCCTCCGTCCCCACGGAAGGCTGGGACTTCTCCTGGTTCGAGGGGCGGGCGACGGAGGCACGCCCCTCCTGGGGGTACGCCGTGTCCATGGCCGAGCGACTGGGCCGGGCGCGTGCGGTGCTGGACGTGCAGACCGGGGGAGGAGAAGTGCTGGACTTCGCCCTCGCCAGGGTCGCCGGTGCGGACACCGGCGAGCCGATCAGGGCCGGCACCGGCGACGCGGCCGGGGCGGACACCCGCCTGACCACCGGAGCACCCGCCCCGAAGCCGCCCCTCCTCACCCTCGCCACCGAAGGCTGGCCGCCCAACGTCGCCAAGGCCACCGCCCTGCTCCGGCCGCGCGGTGTCGGGGTCGTCGCCGCCGCCGAGGACGCCCCCCTGCCCTTCGCCGACGGTGCCTTCGACCTGGTCGTCAGCCGCCATCCCGTCCGCCCCCAGTGGGACGAGATCGCCCGCGTTCTCCAGCCCGGCGGCACGTACTTCGCCCAGCACGTCGGCCCGAGCAGCGTCTTCGAACTCGTCGAGTACTTCCTCGGGCCCCAGCCCGACGAGGTGCGCGGTGCCCGTCACCCCGACCGGGAGCGCGCCGACGCCGAGGCCGCGGGGCTGGACGTCGTCGGGCTGCGGGCGGAGCGGCTGCGGATGGAGTTCCACGACATCGGCGCCGTCGTCCACTTCCTGCGCAAGGTGGTCTGGATGGTCCCCGGCTTCACCGTCGAGGCCTACGAGCCGCAGCTTCGGGAACTGCACGAGCGCATCCAGACCGAGGGACCCTTCGTGGCCCACAGCGCCCGCCACCTCTTCGACGCCCGCAAGCCCGGCTGACACCCGCACCCTCGACGAGCCCGCCCGACGCACGCACCCTCGACGAGCCCGCCCGACGCACGCACCCCCTACGAGCCCGGCCAACACACGCACCCGTGCGAGCCCGGCCAACACACGCACCCGTGCGAGCCCGGCCGACGCATCACGCGTGGGGACCCACCGTCACCTCTCCCACCACCAGCTCGGGCGTCGCCTCCAGCACCTCGCCCACCCGCTCCACCTGCTCGCCCAGTTCCCGGTGCCGGCGCGCGGTCAGCCGGACGAGCGGCTCGACCGTGACGGTCGTACGACGGCCCCGGCGCCGTTGGTGCCACACCCCGGCCACCACATCGACGAGCAGCACCGGGTAGTTGCCCGCCTGGCCGCCGCCGAGGGCGCGGTGGTACGCCTTTCCGGGGAACAGCCGCTCGCGGGGCTGCCCCGCGATGACGTACGCGTCGAAATAGGGGAGCAGCCGCACACCTCGCACCGGGTCGGACGAGAAGTCGGTGTCACCCGCCGCCACCCATGCCGGTGTCCCCTCGAAGTCGACCTCCTCGACAAGGCCGTCGGCGGCCAGTTCGCCGAACAGGGCCGTCGCCCAGCCGGTGGGCGCCGCCAGCCAACGCGCGAAGTGCTGCGCCGTCGCCGGACCGTACGCATACAGATACCGTCGGACGAAGGCAGCCGACGGGCCCCCCGCCGCCACCTCGGGAACCGCCCCGGCGACCGTTCCCGCACCAGCCGCCGCCCCCTCGTCCCCCCGCACCGGCCGCGTATACGTCACCCTGCGACCGCGGTTCGGGCCGAAGCACAGCGTGCCCGCCCAGCCGGCCCGGTGCATCACCTGGCGCCAGCGCGGCCACAGGTCCTGGAACGCCGGCATCACCCGCTCGCCGGCCCAGGGGCCCGTGCGGGCGACGACCTCCTCGGACAGTTCGTCGACGGTCAGGCACCTGCCGTCGAGCGCCTCACCGATCGCCGCCACGACCTGGTCGGTCTGCTCCTCGGTGAGCCGTACACCGGGCGGGAACGGGCTCGGTCCGGTGGGCACCGCGGTCAGCGCCGCCGAGAAGAGAGGCAGTTCACGGGCCGGGAGCAGGTGGACCGTGCCGCGTGGGCCGTACGTCTTGACCAGGGACCCGTCGTCCCAGAGCGCGGCCCGTACGTCCGCACGTGTCACCCCGTCCGCCCGCATCCCGACCGACAGCTCCGCCGCGGAGAGCACCTGCGCGTGCGCGCCCAGCATCGCGCCGACCACCTCGGCGACCGGCGTGCCGACCGCGGCCGGCCTGGCCAGGAACTGCCGCTCCGCCCGGCGTGCGCTCGCCGCGTCCCACGTGATCTTCAGGGTCGTCGTCATGAGGCGAGGCTAGGCCGCAATGAGGACAGAAATGGTCCTATAGGGCGGATCCCTGGTGACCCAGGGACACCAGGGCCCCGGGGAAACGACCCCGCAGGCCCGCCTCGCCCGCCAGGCTCGCTGGTCGCTCCTTTCACGCACCGCACTTCCGCATCTTCCGACGGGGGTTTTCACATCGTTATCGCTCCCGGCTCGCTTCTGAGCGGCCGCTCACGTAAATTCTGGGCAGGGTAATTCGCGTGAGCAAAGCTGCGCGGGCGGTACCGCGCAGTGGAGGGGGCTGCGCGGTGCCTGGGGGTCCTGCATCGAGCCGTGCGGCCGCGATATCGGTCGGCAAAGCATCCGCGCGCCGACGGGCCGGACTGTCGCGGCCCCCGCGCGGCGGCGAGTCCGGTCAAGCGGGCGTTCACAGTCACGTCACCCATCGGGGGGATGTCGGGACAAGTCACCCGAGCGGGCCCCAAGGTGCGGCAAATTCTGCGGCTCCCGGCTCCCGGATGCCTGATTCCCCAGCGTATGGGCCATGTTTCGGCCAGAGGCGGGCTCTGGACGAGGGGCTCCGCACGCGTCATCGCGTCGCCGCACGGCTCCGGAGAGTAGTTGTGGCACGCCGATGCGCGCAGCATCACTCACGAAGGGTTATGGTGGAAACCCCCCCTCGGGCCGGTCCGTCTCCCCCCCACGGACCGGCCCGTTTTTCATGCTCCGCCGGGCGGCTCGAACCACCGGCCGGAACCGTTTGTTCCGCCCCCGTTGGCCGCCCAGGGCCGCGGCGAGGGTAGGCTTCGCCTCCGGGGACTGCCACACGGGCAGGGACCGCCCGCGGCCACGACCGGGCCGCACGCCGCGGCCTGTCCGATCCGTACGGAGGGGCTGACAATCACGTGAACCTGCGCGACAAGCTGCGCGGCCTGCTGGTCAGGCTGTACGCACGCCGGGTGGAAGGTCACCTGGACCACGCTCAGGTGCCCAAGCACATCGGCGTCATCATGGACGGCAACCGGCGCTGGGCGAAGGCCGCCGGTTCCAGCACCGTCGACGGCCACCGGGCCGGTGCCGGGAAGATCGAGGAGTTCCTCGGCTGGTGCACCGAGACCGACGTCGAGGTCGTCACCCTCTGGCTCCTGTCCACGGACAACTTCGACCGCCCGCGCGAGGAACTCGTCCCCCTGCTCGGCATCATCGAGGACGTCGTCCGCACCCTGGCCGCCGACGGCCGCTGGCGCGTGCACCACGTCGGCACGCCCGACCTGCTGCCCTCGGGCCTGCAGACGATCCTCAAGGAAGCCGAGGAGACCACCGCGCACGTCGACGGCATAGTGGTCAACGTCGCCATCGGCTACGGCGGCCGCCAGGAGATCGCCGACGCCGTGCGGTCGATGCTGCTCGACGCCCAGGACAAGGGCACCTCGATGGAGGCCCTCGCGGAGGCCGTCGACACCGACATGATCGGACGTCACCTCTACACCAGCGACCAGCCCGACCCCGACCTCGTCATCCGCACCAGCGGCGAGCAGCGGCTGTCCGGTTTCATGCTCTGGCAGACCGCCCACTCGGAGTACTACTTCTGTGACGTGTTCTGGCCGGCGTTCCGCAAGGTGGACTTCCTGCGGGCCATGCGCGACTACGCGGCGCGCCACCGGCGCTACGGCGGCTGACGTACCCGCCGCGGGGCGCCCGGATTCGGGACGTCCCACGTCACACCACCTCCCGGTACCCGTTCGAGGGGGCCCGGTCATGCCGAGTTCACCGGCGCGCCGTCATATGCCGTGGCATGGCGACGCTCGTTCGAGGGCATAACCCAGTCAGGTCGACGCCCGAACCACGGGTGTCGGATCTCAGCGGACGGCACGGGGCCGTCCGCCCGGGAGGCCCTTTGCACCAGCCCGATCGTGCGGTCACAGCACGGACGAAGAGGCGGAGGGCCGGTTCTCGGCCCGCGCAGGGCGGCCGACGACCGGTCCAGCTCCATACCGTCGCTCCCCGACCTCATCCGAGGGGGTACGTCCTTCCGTGGTGACCAGCACAAAGCGCCACAAGCCCGACCGGCGCACCTATGTTCTCGACACCAGCGTCCTGCTGGCCGACCCGAACGCCCTGAACCGCTTCGACGAGCACGAGGTCGTGCTCCCCATCGTCGTGGTCACGGAGCTGGAGGCCAAGCGGCACCATCCCGAGCTCGGCTACTTCGCCCGGCAGGCCCTCCGCCTGCTCGACGAGTTGCGGGTGCGGCACGGTCGCCTCGACGCCCCCATCCCCACGGGGGACCTGGGCGGGACCGTGCGTGTCGAGCTCAATCACTCGGACCCCAGCGTGCTGCCCAGCGGCTACCGCCTGGGGGACAACGACTCCCGCATCCTCGCGGTCGCCCGCAACCTGCAGGCCGAGGGACTCGACGTCACCGTCGTGTCGAAGGACCTCCCGCTCAGGATCAAGGCGTCCTCCGTCGGACTCCTCGCCGAGGAGTACCGCGCGGAACTCGCCATCACGGACTCCTCCGGCTGGACCGGAATGTCCGAACTGACCCTGCCGGGCGAGCAGGTGGACATCCTCTTCGAGGAGGGGCACGTCCATGTCCCCGAGGCCGCCGAACTCCCGGTGCACACGGGCCTGACCATCCAGTCGGAGCGCGGCAAGGCGCTCGGGCGGGTCACCCCCGAGGGCACCGTCCGCGTCGTGCGCGGAGACCGGGAGGCGTTCGGCATCAAGGGCCGCAGCGCCGAGCAGCGGATCGCGCTCGACCTGCTGCTCGACCCGGACGTCGGGATCGTGTCCATGGGCGGCCGGGCCGGCACCGGCAAGTCGGCGCTGGCGCTGTGCGCCGGTCTGGAGGCGGTGCTGGAGCGCCGTCAGCACCAGAAGGTGATGGTCTTCCGACCGCTGTACGCGGTGGGCGGGCAGGAGCTGGGATATCTGCCGGGTTCCGAGGCCGAGAAGATGAGCCCCTGGGCGCAGGCCGTGTTCGACACGCTGTCGGCGGTCACGTCCCGGGAGGTCATCGAGGAGGTCACCGCGCGCGGGATGCTGGAGGTCCTGCCGCTCACCCACATCCGCGGACGCTCGCTGCACGACGCGTTCGTGATCGTGGACGAGGCCCAGTCGCTGGAGAGGAACGTCCTTCTCACCGTTCTGTCCCGGATCGGGGCCAACTCACGGGTGGTTCTCACCCATGACGTGGCCCAGCGGGACAATCTCAGGGTCGGCCGGTACGACGGTGTCGTCGCCGTCGTCGAGAAGCTGAAGGGGCATCCGCTCTTCGCGCACGTGACCCTGACGCGGTCCGAGAGGTCCCAGATCGCCGCCCTTGTGACCGAAATGCTCGAAGACGGGCAGATCTGACCGACCGCGGTAATTAGTAGCGGTTATGCGATAGTTGGCGCCGTCCGGAAAAGGCCAAGAGCCTAGCCGGGCGGCGCCTTCGCGTGTGGCCGTTCCGTGGAATTTCCTGCGCCAAACGGGATGTGAGCTTTCACACGCAACGCGGAATTGCCTTGCCCCGTCGGGTTACGGCAGAGTCTCACTCCTGTCAGGCCCCGCATACGACACAGCTGTACCCCCAGCGGTACGGCACCACAAAAGCAACAGCACCAACTGCATAGCGATGTCGTATGCCGCCCGAGCAACACGCGGCGCTCCCCCCGGGGGAGTTGCCCACCGGGCCCGCGCCTCCCGTGACCCCGTAGTTGGGGAGGCCAGTGCCAGGGGCACGATTGCGTCCGCGAGGGTCACCGAAGCGGGCGATGCTGGAAGGAAACCGTGTGAGCCGGATCTCGGTCCGGGGATTCGCAGTGGCTTCGGCCACGGCGGTCACCGCTGTCGGAAGCGTCGTCGGCGTTGCCTCGGGCAGCACCGCGCAGAACAACGACGCGGAAGCGACGGCAACCGGCGCCACGCTGCTCGCGGACATCCCCGCGGGCCAGCAGGCCCAGGTACAGACCGCGTCACTGACGCAGCAGGCCGACGCACAGGCCATTCAGGCGGACGCGAGCGCGAAGAAGGACGCCGAGGAGGCCGCCCGCAAGGCCGCCGCCGAGACGGCCATCGCAAAGCAGGAAGCCGCCAAGAAGGCCGCCGAGGCCGCGGCCAAGGAGCGCGCCGAGACCAAGGCCGCCGCCAGCCGCTCCAAGGACGTCGCGGACTTCCCCGTCGCGAGCTCGTACAGCATCGCCCAGATCCAGGCGATGGCGCGGCAGCTGGTGCCGTCGGGCCAGTTCCAGTGCTTCAGCAACATCGTGGACCACGAGTCCGACTGGAACTACAAGGCCGTCAACCCCTCCTCCGGGGCGTACGGCATGTTCCAGGCGCTGCCCGGCTCCAAGATGTCGTCCGTCGGCGCCGACTGGCGGACCAATCCGGCCACCCAGATCAAGTGGGGCCTCAACTACATGAACGAACGCTACGGCAGCCCCTGTGACGCCTGGTCGTTCTGGCAGGCCAACCACTGGTACTGAGCCGCCCGGCCCCGGCCGATCCGTTCCTCCGCTCGAGCCCCGCACCGTCGTCCGGTGCGGGGCTCGCGGCATGTACGGTCGGACGGACGGCTCCCCGGGGGAGTGGTGTGGCAAGACGGGGGAAGAGGACGGATCATGTCGCGAGTGCCAGGGTGGCTCGGCCGGCTCGGTGCCGGGCTGACCGAGATGAGCGAGCGGTACAACGAACGCCGCGCCGAGGCCGAACGGGAGCAGGACGACCCCGTGTCACGGACGTTCGCCGACGAACAGGTCCCGCCGCCCCCGGACTACGCACCCGACGTCGCCGCCCGTCCCGATCCCGCGCTGGCCGTTCCGTGGGGGGTGCGGGTCGCGGCCGAGGCCGGCTGGCGGCTCCTCGTCCTCGCGGGCACCGTGTGGGTGCTGATGCGGGTCATCAGCGCCGTCCAGCTCGTGGTGCTCTCGTTCGTCATCGCCCTGCTCATCACGGCGCTGCTGCAGCCGACGGTGGCCCGACTGCGGCGCCACGGCGTACCGCTCGGGCCGGCCACCGCGCTGACGGCCGTCCTCGGCTTCGTCGTCATGGGCCTCATCGGCTGGTTCGTGACCTGGCAGGTCATGGAGAACATCGACGACCTCTCGGGCCAGATCCAGGACGGCATCGACGAGTTGCGGAACTGGCTGCTGAACAGCCCCTTCCACGTCACGGACAAGCAGATCAACGAGATCGCCACCAACCTGCGCGAGGCGGTCGGGGCGAACACCGACCAGATCACCTCCGCCGGGCTGGAGGGCGTCACGGTCGTCGTCGAGGCGCTGACCGGGATCCTGCTGTCCGTCTTCTGCACGCTGTTCCTGCTCTACGACGGCAAGCGGATCTGGCAGTGGACGCTGAAGCTCGTGCCGGCGGCGGCACGGCCGGGAGTGGCCGGGGCCGGTCCCGCGGCATGGCGGACGCTGACGGCGTACGTGCGGGGCACGGTCATCGTCGCGCTGATCGACGCCATCTTCATCGGGCTCGGGATCTACTTCCTCGATGTGCCGATGGCCGTGCCGCTGGCGGTGTTCATCTTCCTGTTCGCGTTCATCCCGCTGGTGGGCGCGGTGGTGTCCGGTGCGCTGGCGGTGGTCGTCGCGCTGGTCACCCAGGGGGTGTTCACGGCCGTCATGACGCTGGTGGTGGTGCTGGCGGTGCAGCAGATCGAGGGACACATCCTGCAGCCGTTCATCCTCGGGCGGGCCGTGCGGGTGCATCCCCTGGCGGTGGTGCTGTCGGTCGCGGCGGGCGGGATGGTGGCCGGGATCGGCGGCGCCGTGGTCGCCGTGCCCCTGGTGGCGGTGACGAACACGGTCGTCGGCTACCTGCGGTCCTACTCGCAGAAGTCGGCACTGCGGCACTCGGTACGGCCGCGCGGGGCCACAGCGGTCAGCGCGGAGCCCGCTCCTGACACGCCGTCGCAGTAGCGGAACCCCGGACACACCACAGGGCCCCGGCCACCGGTCGGGTGGGCGGGGCCCTGTGATGCGGGGCGGACGGCCGGGGTTACTCGGCCAGAACCGCCTCGGCGTCCAGCGTGACGCCGACCGCCTGGATCACGGAAGCGATCTTGAACGCCTCCTGGATGACGTCGCGCTCCAGGCCCGCCTTGCGCAGCACCTGCTCGTGCGAGTCGAGGCACATGCCGCAGCCGTTGATCGCGGAGACCGCGAAGGACCACAGCTCGAAGTCGACCTTGTCGACGCCCGGGTTGCCGATGACGTTCATCCGCAGACCCGCGCGCAGGGTGCCGTACTCGTGGTCCGACAGCAGGTGACGCGTGCGGTAGAAGACGTTGTTCATCGCCATCACCGCGGCGGCGGCCTTGGCCGCCGTGTAGGCCTCCGGCGACAGGTTCGCCTTGGCCTCCGGTTCCAGCTCGCGCAGCACGATCGGGGAGCGCGAGGCGATCGCCGTCGACAGGACCGTGCCCCACAGCTGCTGCGCCGGCAGGTCGGAGTTGCCGATGACCGAGCCCAGGTTCAGCTTCAGGTCCTTGGCGTAGTCCGGTATCGCGGACTTCAGTGCGTCGAGGGACATGTCAGATCACTCTCCGGCGAGCAGCGCGACCGGGTCGAGGGTCTCGTCGCCCTTGGACCAGTTGCAGGGGCAGAGCTCGTCCGTCTGGAGCGCGTCCAGGACCCGGAGGACCTCCTTGGGGTTACGGCCGACCGAACCCGCGGTCACCATCGAGAACTGGATCTCGTTGTTCTGGTCCACGATGAACACCGCGCGCTTGGCGAAGCCGTCCTCGCCCTCGATGCCCAGCTCGCGCATCAGCTCGTGCTTGGAGTCGGCCATCATCGGGAAGGGCAGGTCACGCAGGTCGTCGTGGTCCTTGCGCCAGGCGTGGTGGACGAACTCGGAGTCACCGGAGAAGCCGAGGACCTGCGCATCGCGGTCCGCGAACTCCTCGTTCAGCTTGCCGAAAGCGGCGATCTCGGTCGGGCACACGAAGGTGAAGTCCTTGGGCCAGGCGAAGATGACCTTCCACTGACCCTCGTAGGTCTTGTGGTCGATCTGCTGGAATTCCTTGCCCTTCTCCAGCGAGACACAGGCGGTCAGGTCGAACTCGGGGAACTTGTCACCGACAGTGAGCACACGCTCTCCTTGCAGCGAAAGGAACACCCGGATCGCGGGCGTTTCCCATGGGTTGGACTGTGTTGATGTTGGCACAGGCTCGATTGATTACGGAAATAGCTACACTCGGTCGGGTTGATCGGAGGTAGTTATCAGTGACTGTCGGTAGTAAGCGGCGGCAGCCCAGTCTCGCCCAGCTCCGTGCCTTCGCGGCGGTGGCCGAGCACCTTCATTTCCGGGACGCGGCCGCGGCGATCGGCATGAGCCAGCCGGCCCTCTCGGGCGCCGTGTCGGCCTTGGAGGAGACACTCGGAGTGACGCTCCTCGAGCGTACGACGCGCAAGGTGCTGCTCTCGCCCGAGGGTGAGCGGATCGCCGTACGGGTCAAGGCGGTTCTGGGGGAGATGGGCGCGCTCATGGAGGAGGCCGAGGCGGTCCGGGCGCCCTTCACCGGGGCGCTGCGCCTCGGGGTCATTCCGACGGTCGCGCCCTATCTGCTGCCGACGGTGCTGCGGCTCGTCCACGACCGGTATCCGCACCTCGACCTCCAGGTGCACGAGGAGCAGACCGCCACCCTCCTCGACGGTCTCACCAGCGGGCGCCTGGATCTGCTGCTGCTCGCGGTACCGCTGGGCGTGCCGGGAGTGACCGAACTGCCCTTGTTCGACGAGGACTTCGTGCTGGTCACGCCGCTCAACCACTGGCTCGGCGGCTGGGAGGGGATTCCGCGCGACGCGCTGCGGGAGCTGAACCTGCTGCTGCTGGACGAGGGGCACTGCCTGCGCGACCAGGCCCTCGACATCTGCCGGGAGGCCGGCCGCGACGACGTGCCGGTCACCACGACCGCCGCCGGGCTGTCCACGCTGGTGCAGCTGGTCGCGGGCGGCCTCGGTGTGACGCTGCTGCCGCGCACCGCCGTGAAGGTCGAGACCTCGCGCAGCAACCAGCTCCTCACCGGGTACTTCGCCGACCCGGCCCCCACCCGCCGTATCGCACTGGCGATGCGGGCGGGGGCCGCGCGCGGCGCGGAGTACGAGGAACTCGCGGCGGCCCTGCGCGAGGCCCTGCGCCCGCTGCCGGTACGGGTCCTGGACCGGGACGCCTGACGGCCACGGCGCCTGATGCTCGCGCCCGGCCGGGCCCCCGTCGATACGAGGCCCGGCCAGGGCGCCCGACAGCCCGTGCGGGACCGGTCCTGCTCGGTCCGCGGCCCGGCGGGAACCGGGCCTACTCCGTCCGCAGCCCCTCCGGTCGCATCAGCTTCAGCAGCGGTGGCAGGCTCAGCAGGGTCACCACCAGGACGACGCCCGCGCCGATGCCCGTCATCGACAGCACGCTCGGCCAGTCCACCCGGACCGAGGTGTCGGTCATCCGCAGCAGCACCGCGCCCAGCGCCACCCCCACCGCCGCGGCGAGCAGCAGGCCCAGCCCGATGGGGATCGCCGTCTGCCACAGCACCGACAGGCCGAGGGTGCGGCGCCTGGTGCCGAAGGCGACCAGGGCCGACAGCAGCTTGCGGCGTTCGCGCAGCTGCTCCAGCTGCGAGACGAGCAGGCTCGCCCCGATCAGCGCCAGCACGCAGGCGGAGCCGACGGACAGGCCCGTGCGGATGGCGGCGTAGCGGTCGTTGCTCTCGATGCTGCTCCAGGTCATGGGCTGGACCGCGGGGTCGAGCCGCGCGGCCGTGTTGCGCACGTGGTCGTAGGCGTCCGGCACCGAGAGGTCCAGGCTCAGGAAGAGCCGCGCGGACGTGACCGCCGCCAGCTTCTCGGGCAGCGCGCCGGGCGTGACCAGGATGCCGCCGCGCTCGTACCCGGTGGGGTCCTCACGGGACTGGGCCGGGCGGATGTCCTGCGGCACGGTCCAGGAGACGGGCCGGTCGCCCGAGTGGGCGGCGTCGTCCTCCGGTTCGGCCCACAGGACCGTGCCGGGCCTGGCCAGGTGGTCGCCCTCGCTGTCGTACTCCGAGCCCTTGGCCGCGAAGACGTCCCCGTCACGGCAGGAGGGGAGCGTGGCCACCTCGCGCAGCGACGCGCAGTCGGCCACGGTGATCTGGGCGTAGGAGTCCTCGCTGCGCCGGTCGTGCAGATAGGCGTCGGACAGGGCGGTGATCTTGCGCACGCCCTCGGTGTCGCGGTACTTCCCGATGATGGCCGAGGCGTTGGCGCCGTCCGGCACGTCCACGCTCATCTGGGCCCGGGAGACGTCGTACTGCGACGCCTTGGTGTAGGTGCCGTCCACCCCGGCGAACAGCATCTGCAGGGCGATCGCCCCGGCCACCGCCACCGCGATGCCGTTGACCATCCGGGCCGCCGCGCCACTGCTCAACTGGAGTCTGCGAACCGCCAGTTGCCAGGCGACCCCGCCCGAGCCGAGCCGGGCCACGACGGTCTCCACCACCCAGGGGAGCAGTGCCGTGACGCCGACCAGCAGCAGCATCACGCCGCCGACGACGAGGTACTGGTTGAAGTTCCCGCCGTCGTCGCCCTGCCCGATCATCGGGTAGAGCAGAGCGATGCCGCCCAGCGGCAGCAGGAGGCGCCACCACAGCCGGCGTCGTGAGGGCTTGGCCGTGCGCACCACGCCGAGGGGCTCGATGACCACCCCGCGCAGGGCGAGGATCGTCACCAGGACCGCCGCCGCCGGCACCGCCAGCGCGACCAGGACGGCCAGCACCGGAGAGGGGTTCAGATAGCTCGGGAACACGCTGACGTGGAACACCTGGGCGGAGGCCGCCAGTTCGCGTCCGAGGAGGAAGAACCCGGTGCCGAGGACGAGCCCCAGCACCGAGCCGGCGAGCGCCTCGCCGGCGGCGATCCGCCGGGTCATCCGGCTGTCGGAGCCGACCAGTCGCAGGGCCGCCAGCCTGCGGTCACGGCGCTCGCCGCCGAACCGCACGGCCGCTGCGATGAACACGGCGACCGGCATCAGCAGTACCACGAAGACGACCAGGACCAGCAGGAGCAGCACCGGGTCCCAGGGGTCGGAGGATCCCAGATCGTCGTTGCCGAAGTGGTCGATCCTGGCCCCGCTCGCGGGGCCTTCGAGCACCTTCGCGAGCCCCTTGCCGCCCGCGAAGTAGGCGAGTTCCTGCGAGCCGACCAGTCCCTGCTCGCCGATGGTGCCGGAGACGCGGTAGTCCAGCCGCTCCCGCAGCAGCGTGCCGTCGTCGGAGGCGAGCAGCTCTTTCAGCGCGGGGGAGACGACCATCTCGCCCGCCGCCGGGAACTCGGCGACCCCCGGCGGCAGCGGAGCCCGCGGACCCTCCGCCTCCAGCAGCCGGCCGCGTACGTCCGTGTCCCGGAACGTGGTGTCCGCGTCCACGACGATCAGCGTGTCGTCGGCCTTCGGTATCTCCTGCTGGCCGAACGTGTGATCGCTGCGTGCCTCCTCGCGCCGGTCGCGCTCCGCCAGCGCGTTGGGGATGGCGGTGGTGAGCAGCAGCAGCGCCACCCCGAGCCCGACACCGACGGCCGTGAGCAGCGACCGTGTCCATCCCTCGCGTCCGCCGGCGAGGGCGAACCGGGCCCCCATGGCGAGGTCCCGGCTCCACTGCCTGACGCTCATACGACGCGCTCCATGTCACGGGACCTGCCGTCCCGTACGACGATCTCGCGGTCGGAGTACGCGGCCACCCGCGCCTCGTGCGTGACGAGCACCACGGCCGCGTTGGCGGACCGGGCGGCGTCCGTGAGCAGTTCCATCACCCGCTCGCCGTTGAACGAGTCGAGCGCGCCGGTCGGTTCGTCGGCGAAGACCACCCGCGGGTTCGTCACCAGTGAGCGGGCCACGGCGACGCGTTGCCCCTGACCGCCGGACACCTCGCCGGGCCGCTTCTTGCGCAGGTCGTCGACCTCCAGGCGTTCCATCCACGCCAGGGCGGTCCGCTCGGCCTCCTTGCGGGACGAGCCGTTCAGCCGCAGCGGCAGGGCGACGTTCTCCACGCAGGTGAGTTCCGGCACGAGCTGCCCGAACTGGAACACGAACCCGAACTCCGAGCGCCGCAGGGCACTGCGCTCGGCGTCGCTCATCGCGGTCACCTCGCGCCCGGCGTACGTGATCGAGCCCGAGTCGGGCGTGACGATCCCGGCAAGGCAGTGCAGCAGCGTCGACTTGCCCGACCCGGACGGGCCCATCACGGCGACGACCTCGCCGGGGTGGATGGAGAACTCGGCGCCGTCGAGCGCGGTCGTCGGGCCGTAGGCCTTGCGCAGGTCCTGGGCGACGAGGAGGGAACCGGCGGGGATCGTCATCGGGTCACCGCCTCACGGAGCTTGTCCAGACGCGCCGCGGTCAGCTCCAGCCAGCGCAGGTCCGCCTCCAGGTGGAACAGCGCGTGGTCGCAGATGAGCTGGTCGGCCAGATCGCCCCTGCGCTTGCGGTCGGTGAGGATCCGCATGCTGCGCAGGTGCTCGGAGCGCTGGGTGTCGAGGATGTCACCGGCGTCGCGGTGGGTGAGCAGGGCCAGGACGACCTTGGTGTAGAGGGTCGACTGGAGGTACGGCTCCGGCTTCTCGGGCGTGGCGAGCCAGCGCGCCACGTCGGTGATGCCGGCCTCGGTGATGGCGTACCGCTTGCGCTCGGGACCGCCGCCCGCCTCGATGCCGTCGACCTCGACGAGCCCGTTCTTCAGCAGGCGGGACATCGTCGAATAGACCTGGCCGTAGTGGAGCGGCCGGTCGTGACCGAACTTCTCGTCGAAGGCCCGCTTGAGGTCGTAACCGTGGCGCGGGCCGGACTCCAGGAGTCCCAGGAGAGTGTGACCGATGGACATGGGAGGGACTGTACACGGCGTGTATACGCGCGATGTATACGCCGGGTGTGCAGTCCATGGCGGGGTGTGCGGGAGCGCAGGTGGGGGGTCGTTGTCACGGTTCCGCAACAGCCACTCGCCGGCGCGGCCGGACAACGGCCCCCGGGGTTCTTCAGGCCTTCGATGCCCCACCCGGGCCGCCGGGCGCTCCACCCGGGCCGCCGGGCGCTCCGCCTGAGCCGCCGGGCGCCCCGCCCGAGCTGCCGGGTGGCCGGCCCCGCCGGGGCAGTGGTCCGGTCTCGCGGGGCAGCCGTCCGGCCTCCGCCAGCGCCTTGCGCAACAGGAACTCGATCTGCGCGTTGGCCGACCTGAGCTCGTCCCCGGCCCACCGCGCGAGCGCCTCGTACACCGCCGGGTCCAGCCGCAGCAGCACCTGCTTGCGCTGCTGCTGCGGCCGGCGCTGCGGGCCCTGGCCCTCGGGAGGGACCGTCACTGGTAGAGGGACCCGGTGTTGAGGACGGGCTGCGCGGCCCGGTCACCGCACAGCACCACCATGAGGTTGGAGACCATCGCCGCCTTCCGCTCGGAGTCCAGCTCCACGATGTCCCGCTCGGTGATCCGGGCGATGGCGGCCTCGACCATGCCGACCGCTCCGTCCACGATCTGCCGCCGCGCCGCGACCACCGCTCCGGCCTGCTGCCGCTGGAGCATCGCCGAGGCGATCTCGGGCGCGTAGGCGAGGTGCGTGAAGCGGGACTCGATGATCTGCACCCCGGCCGCCTCCACCCGCGCGTGCAGCTCCACCGCGAGCTTCTCGGTGATCTCCTCGGCGTTGCCGCGCAGCGAGAGGCCGTCCTCCTCGTGGGCGTCGTAGGGGTACTCGATGGCGATGTGCCGCACGGCCGCCTCGGTCTGGGTGGAGACGAACTCGATGTAGTCGTCGACCTCGAAGGTGGCCTGGGCGGTGTCCTCGACGCGCCAGACCACGACCGCGGCGAGCTCGATCGGGTTGCCGTAGGCGTCGTTGACCTTGAGGACGGCGGTCTCGTGGTTGCGGACACGGGTGGAGATCTTCGTGCGCGAGGTGAAGGGGTTCACCCAGCGCAGGCCGTCCTGCCGGATCGTGCCGCGGTAGCGGCCGAAGAGCTGGACGACCCGGGCCTCACCCGGCGCCACCATGTTCAGCCCGCACATGGCGAGGAACGCCGCGAGCGCGACCAGGATGCCGCCGATGATCAGCGCGGCCTGCGCGCCGGCCGCGTGCACCGAGGTGGCGGCCGCGATCAGCCCGGCGCCGGCCAGCAGTCCGAACAGGCCCAGCAGCAGGGCGAGCCCGCCGCCGATGCTGTGCGCCGTGAACTCCCGCACCCGGGGTGCCGGCATCTCGGGCACGTCGGCCGTGACCTGCGGTTCCGTCATGGACATGGGTGATCCCCCGTTTCTCCTGGGAAGCCGCTCCTGCTTAGCTTCCGTCTAGCTAAGTGATATCACTTTATCGCGTCCTGGCAACCCTGCGGGTGTCTCGAACGTCGGTTCCGATGGGAATGGGTGCTGATTGTCACGTCCGTAAAGGTCCGGATCGGCTGCCCTCTCTCTTATCTCCCGGTGTTAGCTTTCTGAGCTGACCTGAGCGGCGAACCTGTGTGACATGTGAGCACACATGAACGAAGCGGAGCAGATCGGACTCATGGGACGAGCGGAAGAAAGACGCGCCCGACAGCGCGGTGGGCGCCGGGCGGCACCCAAGAGCCACCGTTCGTCGGCTGCGGCCGGGAAGAGCGGCATACGCAGGCTCTTCACCTGGAAGAAGCTCCTCGGCACCTTCCTCGGCGTGTGCCTGCTGGGCATGGGCGCCTTCATCGTGCTGTACATGGTGATCGACATCCCCGAGGGGAACGCCGACGCCAAGCGGCAGAGCAACATCTACAAGTACAGCGACGGCTCGATCATGGCCCGCGACGGCAAGGTCAACCGCGAGAACGTCGATCTGGCCCGGGTCCCCAAGGGCGTCCGGATGAGCTTCGTCGCCGCCGAGAACAAGACCTTCTTCAAGGACTCCGGCGTCGACTTCAAGGGCACCGCCCGCGGCCTGGTCAACACGCTGTCCGGCCGCGGCGCGCAGGGCGGTTCGACGATCACCCAGCAGTACGTCAAGAACTACTACCTGACGCAGGAACAGACCGTCTCGCGCAAGCTGAAGGAGATGGTCATCTCGCTGAAGCTGGACCGGGAGAAGTCCAAGGACTACATCCTCGCCGGCTACATCAACACCAGCTACTACGGCCGCAACGCCTACGGCATCCAGGCCGCCGCCCAGGCCTACTACCGCAAGGACGCCGAGGACCTCGACGTCGCGCAGGGCGCCTACCTCGCCGCGCTCCTCCAGGCCCCCAGCCAGTACGACTGGGCCGTCGCCTCGAAGGACGGCAAGAAGCTGGTGAAGGCGCGCTGGAACTACGTCCTCGACAACATGGTCGACGAGGGCTGGCTGAGCGCGTCCGAGCGGGCCGGCATGAAGTTCCCGGTGCCGGAGGAGCCCAAGCCCGCCCCCGGCATGGAGGGCCAGAAGGGGTACCTGGTCAACGCCGCCAACGCGGCGCTCGAGAGGCAGCTCGTCGCCCAGGGCACCGCCGACGACACCAAGGAAGCCGAGGCGCTGGTCAACGCCGGCGGCTGGACCCTCACGCTCAACATCGACAAGAAGAAGCAGGCGGCGCTGGAGAAGTCCGTCCGGCAGCAGCTGACCAGCAAGCTCGACCCCGACAAGCGCAAGGTCGACGGAGACGTCCAGGCCGGTGCCGCCTCGGTGAACCCGAAGACCGGCGCCGTGGTCGCGATGTACGGCGGCGAGGACTACTTCAAGCACTACACCAACAACGCCACCCGCGCCGACTACCAGCCCGCCTCCACCTTCAAGCCGGTCATCCTGGCCGCGGCCCTGGAGCAACAGGCGAAGACGCAGGACGGCAAGCCGATCACCGCCAACACGATCTACGACGGCACCAGCAAGCGCCCGGTCGTGGAGGACGGCACCAAGGTGGGCTTCGCCCCCGAGAACGAGGACGACCGGAACTACGGCCCGATCTCCGTCCAGACGGCCATGAACAAGTCCGTCAACTCGGTCTTCGCGCAGATGGGCGTCGACGTCGGCATGTCCGAGGTGGTGAAGGTCGCCGGCAAGCTCGGCATGGACACCGAGAACATGGCGGCCGTGCCCGCGCAGACCCTGGGCAGCATGGGCGCCAGCCCCCTGCAGATGGCCGGTGTCTACGCGACCCTCGACAACCACGGCAAGAAGGTCACCCCGGCCGTCCTGAAGTCGGCGGAGCACCTCAACCAGAGCGTCACCATGCCCGACCCGGTCGGGGACCAGGTCATCAGCCGGCAGGCCGCCGACTCGGTCACCTCGGTGCTGACCGGCGTGGTGGACGACGGCACCGCCCAGGCGTCCGTGCGCAACAACCCGATGCGCGACGGCCAGCAGGTCGCGGGCAAGACCGGCACCTCCGACAACAACAAGTCGGCCTGGTTCACCGGCTACACCCCGAAGCTGGTCACCTCGGTCGGCCTGTTCGGCGAGGACGCCAAGACGCACGCCCAGGTCGCGATGTACAAGGCGGCCGGCAAGCCCCGGCTCAACGGCGGTGACTTCCCGGCGCGGATCTGGGCGGCGTACACCTTCGGCGTGATGGGCGACGTCACCGAGTTCGACCTCGACACCCAGCAGGGCGCGGCCGTCCAGCCGACCTGGACGCCGACCCCCACCGAGGAGCCGACGAAGGAGCCGACCGAGGAGCCGACGACCGAGGAGCCGTCGTCGTCCCCGCCGCCGACGACCGAGGAGCCGTCGTCGTCCCCGCCGGCCTCCCCGTCCACGACCCCGTCCACCTCCCCGCCCACGTCCCCGCAGACGACACCGCCAGGCGATGGCGACGACCCGTTCGACCCGCTCCGACCGGGTGACGACGACCAGTAGGGACGACCGGCGGCAGACGCCGAAGGGCGCCCGGTGCACACCGGGCGCCCTTCGTCCGTCCCTGAGGCCCTTCAGCCGCGGTTGAGTTCGAACCAGACCACCTTGCCCGTGCTGAGCCGGGTCGCACCCCAGCGCCGGGCCAGCCGGTTCACCAGGTACAGCCCGCGCCCGCCCTCGTCGGTGGCGCGAGCCTGCCGCAGCCGCGGCAGCTGCGGCACGTCGTCGCCCACCTCACAGCGCAGGACGTCCGTGCGCAGCAGCCGCAGCGTCACCGGCCGCGAGGCGTACCGGACGGCGTTGGTGACGACCTCGCTGACGAGCAGCTCCACGGAGTCGCTGAGCTCCTCCAGGCCCCAGCGCGACAGAGCGCGCCGGGCCAGCCGGCGGGCCCGGCCGGGCGCCGCGTCCTCCGGCTCCAGGAACCAGTACGCCACGTCGCTGGGCGCGATCCCGTCGAAGCGGGCGGCGAGCAGCGCGATGTCGTCGTCCCGGTCGCCCGGGCCGAGCATGTCGAGCACCTCGTCGCACAGGGCTTCCAGGGGCGGCGGATGGTCCGGCCCGGTGAGCTGCGCGACTGCGGCGAGCTTCTCCCGCAGCTGCTCGATGCCGGTCCACACGTCGCGCAGCCGGGACTCGACCAGGCCGTCGGTGTAGAGGAGCAGGGTCGCACCGGCGGGCGCGTCCAGCTCCACCGCCTCGAAGTCCACGCCACCGACCCCGATGGGGGCACCGGCGGGCACGCGCAGCACCTCGGCCCGGCCGCCCAGGTGGAGCAGGACGGGCGGCGGATGACCGGCGTTGGCGATGGTGATGCGGTGCGATACCGGGTCGTACACGGCGTAGAGGCAGGTCGCCATGCGGTCCACGCCGAGGCGCTGGGCCTGTTCGTCGAGGTGGTGCAGGACCTCCTGCGGCGGCAGGTCGAGGCCGGCGAGGGTCTGGGCGGTGGTGCGCAGCTGGCCCATGATGGCGGCCGACGTCATGGAGTGGCCCATGACGTCACCAACGACCAGCGCGACCCTGCTGCCGGGCAGCGGGATCGCGTCGTACCAGTCGCCGCCCACCCGGGCCGTCTCCGCGGCCGGCAGGTAGCGCGAGGCCAGCCGCACGCCGGTGGGGCGGGGCAGCGTCTCGGGCAGCATGGTGCGCTGCAGCTCGTCCGCGATGTACGCCTCGCGGCCGTACAGCACGGCCTTGTCGATGCCGAGGGCGCTGTGCGTGGCGAGCTGGGCGGCCACCAGCAGATCGTCCGGGTCGAACGCGATGCGCTCGGGGCGGCGCAGGAACAGGGCGGCACCGATCACCCGGCGCCGCCCGCGCAGCGGGGCGAGGATCGCGCGCTGCCCGTCCGGCACGGCGAACTCGCCGTCCTCGCCGAGCAGTTCCGGCAGCGCGGCGCGGGCCGCGGGAGCGTCGGTGAACACCGGGCGCACCCCGCGCAGCACCTCGGCGAGGGCACTGCCGGGCCGTACCTCGCACAGCTCGGCGCCGACCGCGTCCAGTTCGTTGGGCTCGGGCTGCGCGGCCGGCAGGAAGCCGTTCTCGGTGTCGCGCTCCGCCGGTATCCGGTCGGTGCGGCGCAGGCGCAGCACCAGCGGGCCGGTGGGCCGCTCGTCGCCGACGGGCAGCGGGTCGCGCAGATAGACCAGGATCGCGTCGGAGAAGGTGGGCACGGTGGCCCGGCACAGCCCCATGACGATCTCGTCGAGGTCGATGCCGCGGGCGATCCGCCGGGTGGCGGCGCCCACGAACCTGAGCCGGTCGCCGTCCCGCCGCATCGGCGTGGGGCGGCCGGGCGGCAGGTTCTGGCCGCTGCGCCGCTCCTGCCCGTCGGTGTTCACCCCCGGCCGGTCCTGTTCGTCGGCCGGCTGCACGGGGATGCTCTCGGGGGCGGGGCGCGGCCGGGGCGTCTCGCGCTCGGCGGTCTGCTCTGCACCCGGCTGGGAGTGCTCGGAGGCGGGGTCGCTCACGGTGTCCTTGCCCTTGCCGAACGGCGTGGAGGTGCCCGGCTCCGACGTGCCCGGCGTGCTGTGTGCCGTCGTGACCGGAACGCTGACGTCGCCGCCTGGGCGGCCCTGTACCGGTAAGGCTCCGGCGCCGGGCGCGCGGGCCGGGGTATGCACGAAGGCCCCGCGGGGGTCCGCGGGGTCGACGCCCGCCTGGGGGCGTTCGAAGGAGGTCGGCTGCTCCGTCACGCGTGTCGAATCCATCCGTCCGGGGCTGCGCGCCGCGCGCGCAGTTGGTCCCGCCGAAACTCCGATACCCGGAATACGTGCCCCAGGAACGGAATTTCCGCGTGGTCAGAGGTTGTTCCTGTGCCACCGGCGGACCGTCTGCGGCCCCCCGGGGCCTGCTGCCGGCCCCGGGAGCCTGCGGCGCAGGCCCTGCCGGTGTTGCCCTCGTACCCCTCGCTCACGTCCTGCCGCCCCTCGGTGACGATCGGTCAAGCTCAGCGCGTGCTTCGGTAGTTGCCGCCGCGCGCCCTTGCGGAGGACGATCCTACGTTTCTTGCCCGGGGGCGCATCAAGGGTCTCATGAGGACACATGCGCGGGAGTGCGGTCCCAGTCCTCCGGCAGTGACGGTACCGTCCAGGACGGATCCGGGCGCCAGTGCTGCCAGCCTTCCGAGAACGGCGGCCCCCAGGCGCGGATCACCTCCACGGCGTCCCGGCCCGCCGCCCGTACCTTTTCCGCCAGTTGGTCGTCCATCAGCCCGTCGCGCCGGGCCTGGGCGAACTCGTCCTCGTCTCGCCAGTGCCAACTGCGGTCGGGATGGACGGAGATGTCCAGGAAATGGTCGACGGAGTCGACGCCACCGGCCCACCGGACCAGCGGCTCCTCCAGGTTCACGTACCAGTTCTTGAACTGCCAGCCCGGCTCCCAGAACAGCCACACCGACCAGGGCTCGCCGGGACGGGCCAGCTTCAGCACACCCGTGCCGAACCACCGGTCCCGCTGGACGGTCCGCGGCTTGGTGTAGCGCGACTCCAGCGGTTCCAGGTGCACGGGCGTGCCGTCGGCGAGGAGGGGCTTCACGCACTCGGTGCCGGGCGCCAGCCACACGGCGAGCAGGTCCGCGTCGTCCCGGACGACGGTGACGGGACGCGCGATGTGCACCTGCGTGCCGCCGTTCTCCCGGTACCGCCACAGAATCCGGCTCCCGGGCGCCCAGAAGCCTGCCGCACCACCCGTTTCCACGTGTCTCATCGCTTCACCGTCTGCCATGAACAGATATTAGGTGCCGTAGGCATACGACGCTGCGGCGCGTGTCATGGTTCACGCGCCGGGCACACTAACGCGCCCCGGCGTCACGGGCGCGTCATCCGCAGGACATCGAGCGCCTCGTCGAGTTGCTCCGCGGTCAGGTCCCCGCGCTCCACGTAGCCGCCCTCCAGCACGACCTGACGGATGGTCTTCCGCTCGGCCAGGGCCTTCTTGGCGACCTTCGCGGCCTCCTCGTAGCCGAGGTACTTGTTGAGCGGGGTGACGACGGAAGGGGAGGACTCGGCGTACTCCCGCGCGCGCTCGCGGTCGGCGGTGATGCCGTCGACGGTCCGGTCGGCGAGCAGCCTCGTCGCGTTCGCCAGGAGCCGGATCGACTCCAGCACGTTCTTGGCGATGACCGGCAGCATCACGTTGAGCTCGAAGTTCCCGGCGGCGCCGGCGGTGGCGACGGTGGCGTCGTTGCCCACGACCTGTGCGGCGACCATCAGCACGGCCTCCGGGATGACCGGATTCACCTTGCCCGGCATGATCGACGAACCGGGCTGGAGGTCGGGCAGGGCGATCTCGGCGAGGCCGGTGCGCGGCCCGGAGGACATCCAGCGCAGGTCGTTGGCGATCTTGGTCAGCCCGACCGCGATGGTGCGCAGCTGCCCGCTGGTCTCGACGATGCCGTCCCGGGCGCCCTGTGCCTCGAAGTGGTTGCGGGCCTCGGTGAGGGGCAGCCCCGTCGTCCGGGCGACCTCCTCGATCACGGCGGCGGAGAAGCCGGGCGGGGTGTTGATGCCGGTCCCCACCGCCGTACCGCCGAGAGGCAGTTCGGCGAGCCGGGGGAGGGAGGCCTCCAGACGCTCGATGCCGTACCGCACCTGGGCCGCGTACCCGCCGAACTCCTGGCCCAGCGTCACGGGCGTGGCGTCCATCAGGTGGGTCCGCCCGGACTTCACGACGTCGGCGAACTCCTCGGCCTTGCGCTCCAGAGCGGCGGCGAGGTGCTCCAGCGCGGGGACCAGATCACGCGTCACGGCGGCCGTGGCGGCGATGTGGATCGAGGAGGGGAAGACGTCGTTGGACGACTGGGAGGCGTTGACGTGGTCGTTGGGGTGCACGCCGCGGCCCAGCCGCTCGCTCGCCAGCGTGGCGATGACCTCGTTGGTGTTCATGTTGGACGAGGTGCCGGACCCGGTCTGGAACACGTCGACCGGGAAGTGCTCGTCCCACGTCCCCTCGGCGACCTCCGCGGCCGCCTCCTGGATCGCCTGGGCGATGTCCTTGTCCAGGACCCCCAGCTCGGCGTTGACCTTGGCCGCGGCGCCCTTGATCCGGGCCAGCGCCTCGATGTGCGCGCGCTCGATGCGCTGCCCGGAGACAGGGAAGTTCTCCACGGCCCGCTGGGTCTGGGCCCGCCACTTGGCGTGCGCCGGCACCCGCACCTCGCCCATCGAGTCGTGCTCGGTGCGGTACTCGGTCCTGTCCTGCTCGTCGGTCATCGACGATCACCTCCACGTGTCACAGCGTCCGCGCCGCGACCACTGTTCCCCGTGGAGACGGATCATCACCGCCGCCGTCAGGCGAGTCCGGGCCCCTGTACCGGAATGGAGGTGAAGGCCGGCACGGGCGCCGGGTCCTTGAGGGAGTCGTTCGACTCGTTCGTCCGGCGGCGGCAGGGCCGAAGGGGCGGAGCCCCTGGGGACGGGACGGGCAGGGGCGGCGGGGGCGAAACCGTCCCCGCCGCGCCGCAGGCGCTACGCCAGCCCAGGCCCGCGCACCGGGATCGAAGTGAACGTCGGCGCCGGGGCAGGGTCCTGGAAGAAGTCGTTGCCCTTGTCGTCGACGACGATGAACGCCGGGAAGTCCTCGACCTCGATCTTCCAGACGGCCTCCATGCCGAGCTCCTCGTACTCGACGACCTCGACCTTCTTGATGCAGTCCTGGGCGAGGCGCGCGGCCGGGCCGCCGATGGAGCCGAGGTAGAAGCCGCCGTGGGCGTCGCACGCGTCGGTGACCTGCTTGCTGCGGTTGCCCTTGGCCAGCATCACCTTGGAGCCGCCCGCCGCCTGGAACTGCTCCACGTAGGAGTCCATCCGGCCGGCCGTGGTCGGGCCGAAGGAGCCCGACGCGTAGCCCTCGGGGGTCTTCGCGGGACCGGCGTAGTACACCGGGTGGTCCTTCAGGTACTGCGGCATCTCCTCGCCCGCGTCCAGCCGCTCCTTGATCTTGGCGTGCGCGATGTCGCGCGCCACGACCAGCGGGCCGGTCAGCGACAGGCGGGTCTTCACCGGGTACTTGGTGAGCTCCGCGAGGATCGTCTCCATCGGCTGGTTGAGGTCGATCTTCACGACGTCGCCGCTCTCGTCGAGCTGCTCGTCGGTCGTCTCGGGCAGGAAGCGCGCCGGGTCCGTCTCCAGCTGCTCCAGGAAGACGCCCTCGGCGGTGATCTTCGCAACGGCCTGGCGGTCGGCGGAGCAGGAGACCGCGATGGCCACCGGGCAGGACGCGCCGTGCCGGGGCAGGCGCACCACGCGCACGTCGTGGCAGAAGTACTTGCCGCCGAACTGCGCGCCGATGCCGATCCTCTGCGTCAGCTCGAAGACCTTCTGCTCCAGCTCCTTGTCCCGGAAGCCGTGCCCCAGCTCGGAGCCCTCGGCGGGGATCTCGTCCAGGTAGTGCGCGGAGGCGTACTTGGCCGTCTTCAGCGCGTACTCGGCGGACGTGCCGCCGACGACGATCGCCAGGTGGTACGGCGGGCAGGCCGCCGTGCCCAGCGAGCGGATCTTCTCCTCCAGGAACTTCATCATGGAGGACTCGTTCAGGACGGCCTTCGTCTCCTGGTACAGGAACGACTTGTTGGCCGAGCCGCCGCCCTTGGCCATGAACAGGAACTTGTAGGCGCCGCCGTCGGCCGCGTACAGCTCGATCTGCGCGGGGAGGTTGGAGCCGGTGTTCTTCTCCTCCCACATGGTGAGCGGAGCCATCTGCGAGTAGCGCAGGTTCAGGTTCTGGTAGGCGTCGTAGATGCCGCGGCTCAGGGCCTCCTCGTCACGGCCCTGCGTGAGCACGTTCTGCCCGCGCTTGCCCATGACGATCGCCGTGCCGGTGTCCTGGCACATCGGCAGCACGCCCGCCGCCGCGATGTTCGCGTTCTTCAGCAGGTCCAGCGCCACGAACTTGTCGTTGCCGGAGGCCTCCGGGTCGTCGATGATCCGGCGCAGCTGCGCGAGGTGGGCCGGGCGCAGGTAGTGCTGGATGTCGTGGACGGCCTCCTCGGCGAGCTTGCGCAGCGCCTCCGGCTCCACCTTCAGGAAGGTCCGCCCGTCCGGCCCCTCGACCGTGGAGACGCCCTCGGAGGTCACCAGCCGGTAGGGCGTGGTGTCCTCTCCCTGGGGGAGCAGATCGGTGTACGCGAACTCAGGCATCTCAGCCCATTCCTCACTCGACGGACGGCGGCCCGCCTCCGTTGGCGAGCGCCAACCAGCGTAGAACCTGCCGCCGACGGCGGGCTTGTGAGGTAAGGCTCAGTTCGTCACACCGGTCGGTGCGACACCCGTCCGTGACGCGGGGGTGTCGCGATCTATCGTGTTTCGGTACGCTGCTGCCGTGGACCTTCAGAAGCAGGACCTCCAGAAGCCGGACGCCCGGCCGCAGGGCGTGCCCGCCGTCTCCGAGCTGCGCGCCTCCGACGCCGAGCGCGACCGCATCGCCGACATCCTGCACGACGCCCTGGCGGAGGGCCGCCTCACGGCGGACGAGCACGCCGAGCGCGTCGAGGGCGTGCTGCGCGCCAAGACCGTCGGCGAGCTGGAGGTCTTCATACGGGACCTGCCCGCGGCCCACCGCCGCGGCCCCGGCCCCGTCCATCCCGCGGCCCCCCGGCGCCCCACCGCCGGCGCCATCCCGATCGACCCGGACGACAACGTGGTCGCGGTGTTCAGCAGCGCCGTCCGCAAGGGCCGCTGGCGCGCGGGCCGCCGTATCCACGCCTACGCGATCTTCGGCAGTGTCGAGATAGACCTCAGCGAGGCCCTCTTCGACCACCAGCAGGTCGTCGTCAAGTCGTTCGCGGTCTTCGGCAGCGTCGACATCCGCGTCCCGGAGAACGTGTCGCTGCGCGGCATGGGCGGCGGCGTCCTCGGCAGCTTCGAGGTGGCCACGCTCGACTCGGGGGAACCGGAGGCCCCCATCGTCTACGTGGACGGCTGGGCCGTGCTGGGCAGCGTCGAGGCGCGGCCGAGGCGGGGCAAGGTCGTCGCGGACATCCTGGACCGGGTGCAGCGCAAGGTCGACCGGAGTTTGCGCAAACACCTCGGGCATTGACAGTCGCGAATCCCCCGAAGTCGGCGGTTCGGAACTCAGTGCATAGGCGCGCGCACAGCGGGTAGGCCTTGCTGCATCGTCTCTCGCTCGCGAAGCCGTCGTCAGGAGTAGACCGTGCTGCAACCGCCGCATTCGTCCCTGCAGGTAGCTGCCGTTCCGGCCCCGCGGGTGCCAGCGCGAGACAGGGATCAGGACGCCCCGTGGCACACCGAGGCGGTGTGCCGGCGTGACGAGGCCGGCCTGTTCTTCGCCCCTTCCAAGGAACCGACCGCCGCGAGGCTGTCCCGGGAGGAAGCGGCGAAGCGGGTCTGCGCCCGGTGTCCGGTGATGGTCGAGTGCCGCGAGCACGCCCTGCTCCAGCCCGAACCCTACGGCGTCTGGGGCGGACTCACCGCCGCGGAGCGCCGCGTGGTCCTGGCCCGGCGCCGCCGCCGCGAGATGGAGCTGAAGAAGGCGGCCCGCCCGGCGGACCGGATAGCCGCGGCCGGCTGACGGCCGAGCAGCACGAAAGGGCGTCCCCACCGCACCGGGGACGCCCTTTTCAGTGGTTCCTCAGCTGCTCGCAGTCGATGCGGAGGACGCGCCCGAAGGGGCGAGGGGAACTGCGCGATCAACCACAGCCGGCCTGCACGGGCCGGCGATCCGCAGCCCCCGTCTCCGCACGGCGCTACTTCCCCTTGTCGAAGTCGATCGCGCTGTACGCCCGCAGCTTGCTCAGCCGGTGCTCCGAATCGATCCTGCGCACCGTGCCCGAGCGCGACCGCATCACGATCGAGTCGGTCGTCGCGGTCTCCGCCCGGTAGCGAACCCCCCGCAGCAGCTCGCCGTCCGTGATGCCGGTCGCCACGAAGAACACGTTCTCGCCGGTGACGAGGTCCTCCGTCGTCAGCACGCGGTCGAGGTCGTGCCCCGCGTCGAGCGCCCGCTGCCGCTCCTCGTCGTCCTTGGGCCACAGCTTGCCCTGGATCGTGCCGCCCAGGCACTTCACCGCACAGGCGGAGATGATGCCCTCGGGCGTGCCACCGATGCCGAGCAGCAGGTCGACCCCGGTGCCCTCCCGCAGCGCCAGGATCGAGCCGGCCACGTCACCGTCGGAGATCAGCTTGATGCGCGCACCGGTGTCCCGGATCTCCTTGATGATGCCCTCGTGCCGCGGCCGGTCCAGGATCACCACGGTCACGTCCTCCGGCGCGGACCGCTTCGCCTTGGCGACCCGGCGGATGTTCACCGCGACCGGGGCGTTGATGTCGACGAAGTCGGCCGCCTCCGGTCCGGTGACGAGCTTGTCCATGTAGAAGACGGCGGACGGGTCGAACATGGAGCCGCGCTCGGCGGCGGCCAGCACCGCGATCGCGTTCGTCATGCCCTTCGCGGTCAGCGTGGTGCCGTCGATCGGGTCGACCGCGATGTCGCACTCGGGCCCGGTCCCGTCGCCCACGCGCTCCCCGTTGAACAGCATCGGGGCTTCGTCCTTCTCGCCCTCGCCGATGACGACGACGCCGTTCATCGAGACGGTGGAGACGAGGGTCCGCATGGCACGCACCGCGGCACCGTCGGCGCCGTTCTTGTCACCCCGCCCGACCCAACGGCCCGCGGCCATCGCCGCCGCCTCGGTGACCCGGACGAGCTCCAGGGCGAGGTTGCGGTCGGGGGCCTCGGAGGGCACATCGAGTTCGGAGGGCAAATGATGATGCTCGGTCATCGGAGCGCACCTTTCTGTACGACGACGGCCGGATGAGGGTGTGTCGCCCGAATATATCTCCGAGTCCGCAAAATGAGCAGAGGCCCCCACGGATGAGCGCGGCAGGGACCTGCGACGATAGGGGGCGTGGCACGCGAGAACGGCAAGCAGAAGACGGCGCGGGACATGATCCTCTCCATGGGGGTCATCATCCTGGTGGCGGGCTTCGTGTACCTCTTCATCCCGCACGACGACAGCCCGCCCGACGTCAAGGCCGTCGACTACCGGGTCGAGCTGCTCACGGCACGCCGGGCCGCCTCCTACCCCGTGGCAGCGCCCGAGGGCCTGTCCGACGCGTGGAAGGCCACCTCCGTCCGTTTCCGGGGCGACCAGTTCGACGCCTGGCACCTCGGGTTCCACGATCCCGAGGGGGAGTACGTGGCGGTCGAGCAGTCCACTCAGCGGCGCCCCGTCTTCCTGGACGAGGCGACACAGGGCGCTCGCGAGACGGACAGGACCCAGGAGATCGACGGGAAGACCTGGACGCGCTACGAGGGCGGCCGTTACGACGCCCTGGTCCTGGAGGACACCGAGGGCTCGACGACGGTCGTGACGGGCACCGCGTCGTTCGCGCAGCTGACGAAGATGGCCGAGGCGCTGCAGACGAAGTGAACGGGCATGAGGAAGGTCCCCGGCTCTGTCGCCGGGGGCCTTTCTCGTGTGCGTCGCGGGTGCGGCTCAGACGGTCGTGACGACCTGGTCGAAGTCCAGGCGCGGGGAGCGCGGGTGGAAGGCGTCCGGGCCCGGGCGGCCGATGTTGACGATCATCAGCGGGGTGTGGTCGTCGTCCAGGAACTCCTTGCGGACGCCCTCGAAGTCGAAGCCGGTCATCGGGCCGGCGGCGAGACCGGCGGCGCGGACGCCGACGATGAAGTAGGCGGCCTGGAGGGCGGCGTTCAGCGCGGCGGCGTTCTCGCGGATCGGGCGCTCGGTGAAGAAGACGTCCTTGATCTGCGGCGCGGCCGGGAACAGGTGCGGCAGCTCCTCGTGGAACTCGTTGTCCGCGGAGAGGATCGCCACCAGCGGGGCGGTCGCGGTCTTGGGCCGGTTGCCCTCGGCCATGTGGGCGACCAGGCGCTCGCGGGCCTCGGGGGAGCGGACCAGGGTGATGCGCAGCGGGGTCTGGTTGAAGGCGGTCGGGCCGTACTTGACCAGGTCGTAGATCGCCTGCACCTGCTCGTCGGTCACCGGCTTGTCGGTGAAGGTGTTGGCGGAGCGGGCCTCGCGGAACAGCAGGTCCTGGGCGGCGGGGTCAAGAACGAGGGACATGAAGGCACTTTCTCGCGACGGTCGGTCCGGAAGATCGGCTGACGTCTTCGACCGTACTCGCCTGAAGTTCAACGTTCAACTAATAGGACAGTGTGATGGATCACGCCGGACCGATGTCGTGCACCCTCCCGGCCGCATGCCGCGTACCCCGGCCGGGACCGAACGGCCCCGGCTACTGCCCGTCCGCGTCCGCCGCGCCCTCCGCGGTCTCCTCCGCCAGCGCAGCGTCCAGCCGCGCCCGGGCCCCGTCCAGCCAGCGCCGGCACACCTTGGCCAGCTCCTCGCCGCGCTCCCACAGCGCGAGGGACTCCTCCAGCGTCGTCCCGCCCGCCTCCAGGCGCCGGACGACCTCGATCAGCTCGTCCCGCGCCTGCTCGTACCCGAGCGCCTCGCTCGTGCCCGGTGTCTCGTCAACCTCGCTGGTCATCCACCCACCCTATGTGTCCACTCGTACGGAGAACTCACCCTCGGAGACCCGCGCCCGCAGGGTCTCGCCGGGCGTCACCTCGCCCGGGTCGCGGACGGCGTGCCCGTCCGCCCTCTGCAGCACGGCGTACCCGCGCTTCAGGGTCGCGGCGGGGGAGAGGGCCACGACGCGCGCGTGCGTGTGCGACAGCTCCGAGTCCGCCCGGTCGAGCTGGTGCCGCAGGCACCGCCGGCCCCGGTCGAGCAAATCCGCCACCTGGCCGGCCCGCACGTCGATCATCCGGTGCGGGTCCTCTATCGACGGCCGCGCCAGCGCGTGCGCCAGCCCGCGCTCCTCACGCTCCACCAGCGCCGCCACGCACCGCCGCGCCCGGTCCCGCAGCAGCCGCACCCGCTCCAGCTCCTCGCCGACGTCCGGCACGACCTTCTTGGCGGCGTCGGTCGGCGTGGAGGCGCGCAGGTCGGCGACCTGGTCCAGCAGCGGGTTGTCCGGTTCGTGCCCGATGGCGGACACCACCGGCGTACGGCACTGCGCGACCGTGCGGATCAGCTGCTCGTCGGAGAACGGCAGCAGGTCCTCCACACTGCCGCCACCCCGCGCGACGATGATCACGTCCACGTCGTCGATCGCGTCGAGCTCCTTGACGGCCTGCACGACCTGCGGCACGGCGTGCACGCCCTGCACGGCGACGTTGCGCACCTCGAAGCGCACCGCGGGCCAGCGGTGCCGGGCGTTCTCCAGCACGTCCCGCTCGGCGGCCGAGGCCCGCCCGCAGACCAGTCCGATCAGCTGCGGCAGGAACGGCAGCGGCTTCTTGCGCTCCGGCGCGAACAGGCCCTCGCGCGCCAGGGCCTTCTTCAGCTGCTCCAGCCGCGCGAGCAGTTCGCCGACCCCGACGGGCCGTATCTCGGCGGCCCGCAGCGACAGCTGGCCCCGCGGGGCGTACCACTCGGGCTTCGCGAGGACGACGACCCGGGCGCCCTCGCTCACCACGTCGGCGACGGCGTCGAACACCTGCCGGTAACAGGTGACGCTGACGGAGATGTCGTACGAGGGGTCCCGCAGGGTCAGGAACACCACACCGGCGCCCGGCCGCCGCGACAACTGCGTGATCTGCCCCTCGACCCAGACCGCGCCGAGCCGGTCGATCCAGCCCCCGATCAGCCGCGACACCTCACCGACGGGCAGCGGGGCTTCCGGAGTCGTGTTCACAGCCATGCCCGCGAGGGTAGTGGGCACCGCCGACAACGCCGCTCAGCAGCCCTGCCGACACCGGCCTCGACGCCCCCTGCGTGCCGCCCCCGTCAGCGGCGACAGCCGGCCCCGCTCAGTGCTCGGTGCCGTCCCGGGCCGGCACCGAGCACCGCCGACACGACGAGCACGACCACGACCACGACCTCCATCGCCGGACCAGGAAGCCCACCCGGGGCCGCGGCCCGCACGCCCCCCAGGTTCAGCGGTAGCGTGCCGAACATGCCCACCGGGGCCATCGGCGCGACGAACAGCAGCCCGTATACGACCAGGGCACGGAAGCCGAGACTGCGCCGCCGCGCGCTGCCCCGCGGCCTCGGAGGTCGCCGTTCCGTTCTCGGACGGCGTGCTGCCGCTCCCGCCGTAGGTCACTCGCCTCACGCCGTGTCAGCCTTCCCGGGGACTGCGGACCCACGGGATCTTTGACCCGCCGGACGCGGCCTTACGATGGGACGCATGTCTGCTTCGCCTGGCCGCCGTGTCCTGCTCGCCGCCCCCCGTGGCTACTGCGCGGGTGTGGACCGCGCCGTGATCGCCGTCGAGAAAGCCCTGGAGCAGTACGGCGCTCCGGTGTACGTCCGGCACGAGATCGTCCACAACAAGTACGTCGTGCAGACCCTGGAGAAGAAGGGCGCGATCTTCGTCGAGCAGACGGAGGAGGTGCCCCCGGGGAACATCGTCATGTTCTCCGCGCACGGCGTGGCCCCCGTCGTCCACGAGGAGGCCGAGCGCGGCAAGCTCGCCACCATCGACGCCACCTGCCCGCTCGTCACCAAGGTCCACAAGGAAGCCGTCCGCTTCGCGAACGAGGACTACGACATCCTCCTGATCGGCCACGAGGGCCACGAGGAGGTCATCGGCACCTCCGGCGAGGCCCCCGACCACATCCAGCTCGTCGACGGACCGGGCGATGTGGCGAAGGTCGAGGTCCGTGACCCCTCCAAGGTCGTCTGGCTCTCCCAGACCACGCTGTCCGTCGACGAGACCATGGAGACCGTCGACGCCCTGAAGGACAAGTTCCCGCAGCTCATCTCCCCGCCCAGCGACGACATCTGCTACGCCACGCAGAACCGCCAGCTGGCCGTGAAGCAGATGGGCGCCGAGTCGGACCTCGTCATCGTGGTCGGCTCGCGCAACTCCTCCAACTCCAAGCGGCTCGTCGAGGTCGCCAAGATCGCGGGCGCCCGCGCGGCCTACCTCGTGGACTTCGCCGACGAGATCGACGAGGCCTGGCTGGAGGGCGTGAACACGGTCGGTGTCACCTCCGGCGCCTCCGTCCCGGAGGTCCTGGTCGAGCAGGTCCTGGAGTTCCTCTCCCGGCGCGGCTTCGAGGACGTCGAGATCGTCAAGGCGGCCGAGGAGTCCATCACGTTCTCCCTGCCCAAGGAGCTGCGGCGCGACCTGCGCGAGGAGGCCGCCGCCCTGGCCGCCCAGCGCGGCGGTGCGGGGGCCGGTGAACATTCCGGGGAGTGATCGGGGACGGGCCGGGCAGCACCGCCGTCCGGCCTGTGACCGTCAGTCGTTCGTCGTAACGTAGGGCCATGCAGATCTTCGGAGTGGACATCGGCGGATCCGGGATCAAGGGTGCGCCGGTGGACCTGGACAAGGGCGACCTGGCGCAGGAGCGCCACAAGGTCCTCACCCCCCACCCGGCCACGCCCGAGGCGGTAGCCGACGGCGTCAAGCAGGTCGTCGACCACTTCGGCTGGACGGGGCCGGTCGGAGTGACCTTCCCGGGCGTGGTCACCGACGGAGCCACGATCCGCACGGCGGCCAACGTCGACGACAGCTGGATCGACACCGACGCGCGTGCGCTGCTCGGCGAGCGGCTGGGCGGGCTGCCGGTGACGGTGGTCAACGACGCGGACGCGGCGGGCGTCGCCGAGATGCACTTCGGCGCCGGCCGCGACCGCCGGGGCACGGTGATCCTGCTGACCCTCGGCACCGGCATCGGCAGCGCGGTCTTCGTCGACGGCGTCCTCGTCCCCAACACCGAGCTGGGCCACCTGGAGCTCGACGGGCACGACGCGGAGAAGCGGGCCTCCAGCAAGGCGCGCGAGGACCACGACATGACGTGGGAGCACTGGGCGGTGCACCGCGTGCGCAAGTACCTCGCCCACGTCGAGATGCTGTTCTCGCCGGAGCTGTTCATCCTCGGCGGCGGTGTCAGCCGCAAGTCCCACAAGTTCCTGCCCTACATCGAGGGCATCAAGGCGGAGATCGTCCCGGCGCAGCTGCAGAACAACGCGGGCATCGTGGGCGCGGCGATGCGGGCGGCCGCGCGCTAGGGCCGCCCCACGCGAGGTGTCAGTGCGGCGGCCGGGCCCCTGCGGCTCGCCGCCGGTGCACCAGCCGGATCCGCCGGGCGATCACGATCAGCCCGGTGACGAGAGTGCCGCCGTACAGCCAGCCGGCCTGCGTGGCGAGTGCCGTCACCAGGCCCATCAGGGTGCCGGTACCGCCCTCGTCGTCGGCCACCGGCAGCAGCCCCACGGCGAACGCGATGGGCACCACCACGGGTGCCGTCATCAGGTCCCCCGGGCGCACCCAGAGGGCGGTCAGCACGCACACCGGCAGGAACAGCACGCCGTACGCCGTCAGGGACGCCCCGAACAGTGCGGCGCACAGCGCGCCCAGCAGGAACATCACCGCCGTGCAGAACAGCCCGCTGCCCAGCCCGGTCAGCCGGGGGTTCGGCAGCCCCGCGGCGGCGGGCGACGGCACGGGCGCGGGCCGCCGTACCGGCGCCGGGCGGCGCCGCGGCCCGGGTGGCCGTGCCGCACGCACGGGCTCACCCCCCGCCCCCCGCCCCGCCTGGGACGGCACGGGTTGCCGGGGCGGCCTGGGCCGGTCCCGTCGCGGTCCGTACTCGGGAGATCGCGTCCTGTATTGCTCCACCGCACCAACTTAGGTCGTTCTATATGCCGAATAGGCCGACAGACACGCCGTTGGCCGAGGCTTGGCCAAGCGTTCGATACGTCGCCGGGACGGTTCCGGACACGCCGTAGACTGGTGGATCGGCCGGACCCCTGGCCCTCCACTCACGGGAACCCGGCCCCCTGGCCCTCCACTCACGGGAAGTCGCAACGTGTCGCTCACGATCGGAATCGTCGGTCTGCCGAATGTCGGCAAGTCGACCCTGTTCAACGCCCTGACCAAGAACGACGTGCTGGCGGCCAACTACCCGTTCGCCACCATCGAGCCGAACGTGGGTGTCGTAGGCGTCCCCGACCCGCGCCTGACCAAACTGGCCGAGATCTTCTCCTCGCAGCGGGTGCTCCCGGCCACGGTGGACTTCGTCGACATCGCCGGCATCGTGCGCGGCGCGTCCGAGGGCGAGGGCCTCGGCAACAAGTTCCTCGCGAACATCCGCGAGTCCGACGCGATCTGCCAGGTCATCCGTGCCTTCAAGGACGAGAACGTCGTGCACGTGGACGGCAAGGTCTCGCCCAAGGACGACATCGAGACGATCAACACCGAGCTGATCCTCGCGGACCTGCAGACCATCGAGAAGGTCCTGCCGCGCCTCCAGAAGGAGTCGCGGATCAAGAAGGACATCGCGCCGAAGGTCAAGGCCGTCGAGGAGGCGAAGGAGATCCTGGAGAAGGGCGACACGCTCTTCGCGCACGGTCTCGTCCAGGGCAGCGAGCGTGCGGAGCTCCTGCACGACCTGCACCTGCTCACCACCAAGCCGTTCCTCTACGTCTTCAACGTCGACGAGGACGAGCTGACCGACGACGACTTCAAGAACGAGCAGCGGGCCCTGGTCGCCCCGGCCGAGGCGATCTTCCTCAACGCCAAGCTGGAGGCGGACCTCGCCGAGCTCGACGAGGAGGAGGCGCTGGAGCTCCTCCAGTCCGTCGGCCAGGAGGAGCCCGGCCTCGCGACCCTGGCCCACGTCGGCTTCCGCACTCTGGGGCTGCAGACGTACCTGACCGCAGGCCCCAAGGAATCCCGCGCCTGGACGATCAAGAAGGGCGCCACGGCCCCCGAGGCGGCCGGCGTCATCCACACCGACTTCCAGAAGGGCTTCATCAAGGCGGAGGTCATCTCCTTCGACGACCTGGTGGAGACGGGCTCGGTCGCGGAGGCCCGCGCGAAGGGCAAGGCGCGCATGGAGGGCAAGGACTATGTGATGCAGGACGGGGACGTCGTGGAGTTCAGGTTCAACGTCTGAGCGGATGAAATAACACCACGTCGATGACGCGGCAAAAATGCAGGTCAGAAGGGGCCGGGCTCGCGGGAGCCCGGCCCCTTCATCGATCCCGTGTGGATCGGTGCCGGAGTTTCTGGCCTGACGTCAGAGTGGTCAGGCGTCGTAGACGGTGGTGCGATGCCCGACGTGCACGGCCCACACCAGCAGCTCACGGCCGGAACCCGGCGATGACATCCCTGCGGGAACCGGCGGCATCCGACCGCGAGAGGGCCAGGGACGGTGCGTGCCGACTTCACCCTTCCGGAGCGCTGCGGGAGTCGGGTCCCTCGTCGTCCCCCTGGGGTGGGGTGGGTTCCTGGGAGACCTTGCGGGTGATGTCGTGCCAGACGTGGTCCGGGGGCGGGGTGGGCAGGTCCAGGGCCTTCGCGGTGCGGGCCGCGGTCACCAGGCGGGTCAGGACGCGGAGTTCGTCGCGGCAGCGGTCGCACTGTTCGACGTGACGCAGGGCCTCGGTGTCGGCCTCGGTCGGGACGGCGTTGCGCAGCGCCAGTTCCACCAGGTGCGCGGGCTCTACGTGGGCCACTGCGCCCTCCCGGACTCGACGGGTTCCGCCGTGACGACGAGGTTGGACAGGTAGCCGCCGCGTTCGGGGACGAACGGGGGCGCGCACGTGATGAGCGTGAGGACCGGGACACCGGTGCGGCGGAACGCCGACGGTGGCAACTCTTCCTTGGGCACGGTGACACGTGAGAGGACGCGGTACCGCACCGGGTCCGCCCCGGCCCGCCGCACCTCCACGTGGTCCCCGCGCCGTACGTGGTACAGCCCGGCGAACTCGCCGATGGCCCCGGTGTCGCTGTCCACGTGCCCCACGAGCACCGCCGACCCCGCAACGCTGCCCGGCGCCGGACCGTAGCGGTACCAGCCGGCCACCGACGGGTCGTCGGGGACGGCCAGGTCCCCCCGGTCCGTCACGCCGACCGGCGCCACCCGGGCGTCGACGCCCACGTCGGGCAGCAGGACGCGCCGGGGCGGCGGGGCCTGGGCCGGGGGCGGAGCCTCCTCCGCCGCCGCCCCGGCCGTCCGCCCGTAGGGCGCGGTCGTGAAGTCGGGCGCAGGCTCGGCCGGCTGCGACGGCCGGCCCGGAAAACCGAGGACGGCTGCCAGAGCGGCAGCCGCCAGCATCGGTCCCGTCAGCCGTCGCGTGCCGTCAGCCACGTCGGCGGACGACCCGGCGGGCCACCAGCACGCTCGCCACCGCGACCGCTCCGGCCCCTGCGGCCCAGGCCGGGCCCAGGTCGGCGGAGTTCGTCGCGACCGCGGCTCCGCTGCCGCCCGCGGGAACGCCGCGCGGCGACGACGCCATGCCGCTGAAGGTCTGCGTCGCCAGGGCCAGGTTCTTGTCGTCGGCGCTGCCCCAGGCGTAGACGACATTGCTCGTGCCTTCGGCAAGCTTCAGATCGGCCGGGCCGATGGCCACGGTGTCCGTCCCGGCGAGCACCACGTCGGTGTTCAGGGTGCCCGCATCGACCTCGGCGGTGTCCTCCTTCGGGTTGGTCAGATCGGTGAACACGGGCTGTCCGCCGGCCCGGACGTCCACGGCCGGGGCTGCCGCGACATGGCGGACCGTCAGGCGGGACTTGCCGGCCTCCACCTGGGAGACGTCGTTGGTGAAGGCCGTCAACTCCGGCTTGCCGTCGGCGGAGAGATGGGCGGCGACCGTGGCGTTCGCGCCCTCGGGCACCTCGATCTTCTTCTGCAGGGCGGGAGTTCCGTCAGGGCTCTGGCCCGCTTCGAAGATCTGGATGTCGTAGGTGCCTGCGTCGAGGGACTTCGGGTCCGTCACCGTGCCGGGCTTGAAGTCGCCGACCAGTTCGTCGCCGTTGGCGTACACGTCCACGGTCATGCCGGGGATGCCGTGGAAGACGGACACCATGGCCTGGTCCTGCTGTTCGGCCAGGGCGGGCGTGGACACGCCGAGGGCCAGGGCGCAGGCTCCGGCCGAGGCGGCGATGACGAGGCGGGTGCGGTGGATCATGGGAATCATCCCTTCGAACTAAGCCTCCGTACGGTGCGGAGTCTCGGTCCTGTTTCGGGTGCCGGGGCCGCCGCGGATGCGCGTGCGGCGGCGTCGCTACAGGTCCGTGCCGGGACCCGGGGGCTGCTCGATCACCATGCGGAGCCGGTGCAGGCCGCGGCGGGCGTGGCTCTTCACGGTCCCCAGGGGCATTCCGGTCCGCTCCGCGATCTGAGCCTGGGTCAGGTCCTCGTAGAACGCCATGCACAGCACCTCCCGTTGGTGGCGCGGCAGCCGTGCCAGGGCGTCGACCATCAGCACCCGGTCCAGGACGCGGTCCGGTGCCGCCTCGTCGGGCCCGGTGGTGTCCGCGTCGCGGGCGGCCGAGTCGATGAGGGTCAGGCGCCGGGTGCGGGCCGCCAGCGCGTCGACGATCTTGCGTCGCGTGATGCCGACCAGCCAGGCCCCGAGCGGGCCCCGCTCGGGGCGGAATCCGGCCCTGCCGTTCCAGGCGCCGAGGAACACCTGCTGCGTCACGTCCTCCGCCTCGTAGGTGTCGCCGAGCAGTCGGGTGGCCATGGTGTGGACGAGCGCGCCCCAGCGCCGGTAGATCGCCGCGAACGCCTCCTCGTCGGCGGCGACGAGGCCCCGGGCCAGCTCCTCCTCGTACCGCGTTTCCTCCGTGGGCACGGCGGGGGCGGTGAGTCGCGTGTTCGTGATCATGGCCTGGTTCCTCCTGCAGTGCGTCGCGCGGGGACGGAAGGCCGTCTGCCGAACCGCACCGGTCGCGCTCCGCGAGCCGCGACCATGCGGTCCAGGCCAGTGTTCGGTGCACAAACGACGCGCCTCAACATGCGTCGTTTGTGCGTCGTACAGTCGGAGGTATGGGTGCACACGAACGGGACAGTCGACGCGGCGGACGCGAAGGCGCGCCGCTCGGGAACGTGCCGACCGGTGGCGGGCCGCCGGGGGGCGGGCCGCCGGGGGGCGGCCTGACCACCGGCGAGGTGGCCAGGAGGCTGGGCGTGGCGCCCACCACGGTCCGTACGTGGGATCGCCGCTACGGCCTCGGACCCGACTCGCACACCGGCGGCCGGCATCGGCGGTGGACCCCGTCGGACGTGGCGCGGCTGGAGCGGATGTGCGCCCTGACGGCGACCGGGATACCGCCCGCCGAGGCGGCACGCGCGGTGCTCGCCGAAACGACGCAGCGGGCGGACCCCGCGGGTGGGGCCACGCGGGCAGTGCGGCGGACGGACACGGCGGACACGGCACACATGGCGGGAGGGGCGACCCCGGCGGCGCGGCAGACGGACACGGCTGGAGGCGCGGCCCTGGCGCCGCGGCCGACGGGCCCGGGCGGCCGGGCCGACCGAGCACCCCGCGAGGCGCTCCCGGAAAGGGCCCCGGGGGCGGTGTCGGATGCGGCTTCGCGGGCGGTGTCGGATGCCGTCCCGGGGGCGGTCCCGGATGCGGCCCCTGACGGGGTCCCGGGCCGGTCGACCGGCGACCCGGTGGCGCCAAGGTCTGCGGCCCCCGGACAGGCCTCGCAACCGCAACCGCGGCCGTCCGCCAGTACCCGCACGCGCAGCCGGGCCGGCAGCGGGCTGCGCCTCGGTGACGTGCGCCAGGAATGCAAAGGCATCGCCCGTGCCGCTCTGCGCCTCGACGCCTCCGCACTGGACGACCTGCTGGAGACCGCGATAGCCGAGCACGGCCTGGTCGCCGCCTGGACGGAGGTGATCATGCCGACGCTCCAGGCGGTCGGCCGCAAGTGGGAGAGCTCCGGCGAGAAGTACGTCGAGGTCGAGCACTTCCTGTCCTGGCACGTCTCCGGCGCGCTGCGGCGAGGTGCCCCGCCCACGGCCGCCGACCGCCCGGGCGCGACCATCGTGCTCGCCTGTGTGCCGGGGGAGAACCACACGCTGCCCCTGGAGGTGCTGTCGGCGGCCTTGGCCGAACGCGGCCTGCCGGTGCGCATGTTCGGCGGTGCCCTGCCCGTGGAGTCCCTCGTCACGGCCGTCCGCAGAACGGGGCCCGCGGCGGTGGGGCTGTGGGCGCAGTCCCGTACGACCGCCAGCCGGCCGCTGGCCCAGCACGTGGCCGCGATGGAGTGGGGGGTGCGGGGCGCCCGCCGCAAGCCGGTCGTCCTGACGATAGGGCCCGGCTGGAGCGGCCGGACCGTCCCCGGACTGCCCCGCCCGACGGGACTGGCCGAGGCCGTCGCGGTGCTGGAGTCGGTCGTGTCGCGCTAGCCCCGGCCGGCTGCATCCGAACCCCGCCTCCTGCGAGAAGCGGTGAACGGACGGACCGAACCACGCGAACGGACCGAACCAGGTGAACGGTCCTAACCAGGCGAGACGACCACACTGAACGAACAGTCCCAGTCAGCACGACGGCCGGAGCGGGGTGCGGAGATGAGCGGCGCGTGGTGGGCCCGGTGAGCGCAGGGCCCGTCGACACGTCGGACGTGGTGATCCTCGGGGGCGGTGCTGCCGGCCTCAGTCTCGCGTACCGGCTGCTCGACACCGACACCGACACCGACACCGACGCCGACGCCGCGACCGTCACCGTGGTGGAGCCGCCCGACGGCCCCGTACGCCCGGCGGAACGTACCTGGTGCTACTGGGACCAGGGCGACGGCGACAGCGAGGGCGATGCCGGGTTCGGCGAAGCGGTCACCGCCACCTGGCCCCTGCTGCGGGTGCACGGCCCCGACGGCAGCCCCCTCACCGTCGATCCGGCGCCCTTCCGCTACCGCATGGTCCGTTCCACCGCGTTCGAGCGGCTGGTGCACACGCGACTGGAGCGGTCGCCCGGCGGGCGGCTGCTGCGCGCGACGGCGGACACGGTGCGCGACGTACCGGCAGGCGCCGAGGTCCGCTGCACGGCACCCGGCGGGTGGACCCTGACCCTGCGCGCCCGCCACGTGTTCGACTCGCGGCCGCTGCGCGCCCTGCCACCGGCCCGGACCCAGCTGCTGCAGCACTTCCGCGGCTGGTTCGTGCGCACCGGCACCGACCGGTTCGACCCCGTGGTGGCCGACCTCATGGACTTCCGGGTGCCCCAGCCGCGCCACGGCCTCGCCTTCGGCTACGTCCTGCCGCTGGCCCCGGACCGGGCACTCGTCGAGTACACCGAGTTCTCCCGGCGCCCGCTGACGACGGCGGCGTACGAGGCGGCGCTCGGCCACTACGCCCGCGAGGTGCTGCGCCTGGGCGAGTTCGCGGTGGAGTCGGCCGAGCAGGGCGTCATCCCCATGACCGACGCCCGCTTCCCCCGGCGCACCGGCCCGGCGGTCTTCCGCATCGGCACGGCGGGCGGTGCCACCCGCCCCGCCACCGGCTACACCTTCGCGGCCGTGCAGCGGCACAGCCGGGCCGTCGCCGCGGCCCTGCGGGACGGGCGCGCCACCGTGCCCGCGCCCCACGGCCGGCGGGCGCTCGCCATGGACGCGGTGCTGCTGCGGGCCCTGGACACCGGGCGGATCGACGGCCCCGCCTTCTTCACCGGCCTCTTCCGCCGCACACCCGCGCCCCGCCTGCTGCGCTTCCTCGACGGCGCCACCTCGCTCCGGGAGGAGTGGGGCATCGGACTGCGCACCCCGGTGGGCCCGATGCTGCGCACCGCGCTCGAAGTGCCCTTCCTGCCCCGCCGTACCCACCCCGCCCCAGGAACCTGAGAGAGCCCCCGATGACCCTGCTGCGCGACCGCGAGCTGGCCTACGCCTTCGACCACGCGTCCCAGACCTACGACCGCCTCACCGGCCTCAATCCGGGCTACCGCGCCGACCTGCTGCGCTCGGCCCGACGGCTCCGGCTCCCGCGGGACGGGGCGGGGCTGCACCTGCTCGACCTGGGCTGCGGCACCGGCGCCTCCACCCGGGCCCTGCTGCGGGCCGCGCCCCGGGCCCGGATCACCGCGGTGGACGCCTCCTCGGGCATGCTGGGGCGGGCGCTGGCCAAGCCGTGGCCCGACACCGTGCGCTTCCTGCACCTGAGCGCCGAGGAACTCGCGGCGGCCGGTGAAGGGCCCTTCGACGCGGTCTTCGCCGCCTACCTGTTCCGCAACGTCTCCGACCCGGACGCCGTCCTCGGCACGGTGCGCGCACTGCTGCGGCCGGGCGGGAGGCTCGCCGTCCACGAGTACAGCCTCGGCGGCTCGCCCGCGCACCGGGCGCTGTGGACGGCCGTATGCCAGGGCGTGATCATCCCCGCGGGCACCCTCACCGGCGACCGCGCCCTGTACCGGCACCTGTGGCACAGCGTCCTCGACTTCGACACCGCCTCCGCCTTCACCGGACGGCTGACCCGGGCCGGGTTCACCGGCGCGCGCGCCCTGCCCCTGGCCGGCTGGCAGACCGGCATCACGCACACGTTCGTCGCGGCGGCGGGGGAGGCCGGCCGATGAGCCACCCGACGAGTCCCCGCCCCGCCGCCCGCCGCGGCCGGGACCGCAAGGCCGAGGTCCTCATGCCCGCGCCGGGCCGCGACCGGTTCACGCCCGGGGACGCGCCGTCCGTGGCCGTGGTCGGCGGCGGCATCGCAGGACTGGCCGCGGCCACCGGGCTGGCCGAACGCGGCGCCCGGGTCACCCTCTACGAACGCGAGGACGCACTCGGCGGCCGTCTGGCCGGGCACCCCACCCGGCTGGCCGACGGCTCCGAGGTGACCATGAGCCGAGGCTTCCACGCCTTCTTCCGCCAGTACTACAACCTGCGCGGGCTGCTGCGGCGCACCGACCCCGCCCTCGCCCGCCTCACCCCGCTGCCCGACTACCCCCTGCGGCACAGCGGCGGCCTCACCGACAGCTTCGCCCGCGTCCCGCGCACCCCGCCCCTGAGCGCCCTCGGCTTCGTCGCCCTCAGCCCCAGCTTCGGCTGGCGCGACCTCACCGCCCTGGACGCACGGGCGGCGCTGCCGCTGACGGACGTACGCGTGCCCGAGGTGTACACGCGTTTCGACGGGATCAGCGCGACCGCCTTCCTGGAACGCGTCCGCTTCCCCGAGGCCGCGCACCACCTGGCCTTCGAGGTGTTCTCGCGCAGCTTCTTCGCCGACCCGCACGAACTGTCCGCCGCCGAGCTGATGCTGATGTTCCACATCTACTTCCTCGGCTCCTCGGAGGGGCTGCTCTTCGACGTGCCCGACGAGCCCTTCCCGCAGGCCCTGTGGGAGCCGCTCGCCGACTACCTCCGGCGCCTCGGCGTGACCCTGCGCACCGGCACCCCCGTAGACGGTGTGGAGCCCGTGGACCAGGGGGGAGCAGAGGTGCGCACCGGCACCGGCACCGGCAGCGACCGGCACGACGCCGTGGTGCTGGCGCTCGACACCGCCGGGCTGCGACAGGTCGTCGCCGCCTCACCCGGCCTCGGCACCGCCGCCTGGCGCGACGGCATCGCCGCCCTGCGCACCGCCCCGCCGTTCCTCGTCTCACGGCTCTGGCTGGACCGGCCGGTCCGCGCCGACCGCCCGGGCTTCCTCGGCACCAGCGGCTACGACGGCCTGGACAACATCAGCGTCCTGGAACGCTACGAGGGCGAGGCCGCCCGCTGGGCCGCGAAGCACGACGGTTCCGTGGTGGAACTGCACGCCTACGCCGTCACCCCGGGCGCGGACCGGGAGAGCGTGCAGGAGGCGCTGCTCGGGCAGTTGCGGCGGGTGTACCCGGAGACCGGTCGGGCGCGTGTCGTGGACGCCCGGCACGAGTGGCGGTCGGACTGCCCGCTCTTCCCGGTCGGCACCCACCACCGGCGCCCCACCGTACGCACCCCGCTCCCGTGGCTGACGCTGGCCGGCGACGGGCTGCGCTGCGACCTGCCCGTGGCCCTGATGGAACGCGCCGCCACCACGGGCTTCCTGGCGTCCAACGCCCTGCTCGCCGAGTGGGGCGTGCGCGGCCAGGTGCTGTGGACCGTGCCACGGTCGGGCCGCTCCCGGCTGCTGCGGGCCCTCGGGGCGCTGGCGGAGCGCCCGGTGCGCCGGTGACGTCGTGACCTCGTGACCCCGGGCGGCCGTGACGCCGTGCCCGTCCGGCCGCTGACGTCGGGCCGCCGGACGGGCCCGGGCCGCTCCGCGCAGGCCCGTCCGGCGGGGTCGTGTCAGCCCGGGAAGCGGCCGGTGCTGCGCAACTCCCAGCGCCTCTCGGCGTAGGCGAGGTCGTCGCGCCACAGCCGCCCGGCCGTGTGCCGCATCAGAGGGCGCAGCACGGGCGCCGCGGCCCGGGCCAGGGCGAAACCGCGCCGGTCCGAAGCGGCGACGACTGCCTCGATCACGGCGGTCCGCGGCTGCCGCGCGTCCGCGGCGGTCAGGGGCGTGGCATGGGTCTCCACCACGGACGTGGCCCCCTCGCCGTCGGTGATGCGCATCAGGACGGTACGCGGATCCGGCGCGGTGAACTCGGCCCGCACGGGCACCACCAGACGGCCCGCCACCCGGAAGGAGACGTCGACCACGAAGGCGTCGCCCTCGTCGCCCGCCTGGTCGCCCCGCGGTTCCCGCACCACCGTCAGATCGACGAAGGAGTACGGGTGGAACCAGGATCCGTGCCACGGGTCGAGCCGGTTGGCGACCACGTCCTGCGGTTCGCACCGCCCGAAGGCCGTGAACACCGCGTCCACCCCGCTGCCCGGTGCGGGCCGGGCCGGCACCACGGGCCGCTCCGACGGCTCCTCACCCCCGACCGTGTCCAGTCGCACCCACACCAGCACCCCGTCGTCGTGGACGGGGTACGGCCGCCAGCCGGCGAACGCGGAGCCGTCCAGGGCCAGTCCGTGCCAGTGGCACACGAGCGTGCCGCACACCACCCGGCTGTCGCGCAGCGGGGCACCGAGGTGCGGGCAGGCGCCGGGACCCGCCCGGAGTTCACCGGCCGGCGAGCGCCACAGCACCACTTCGACGCCGCCGACGGTCCTGCCGCAGGGGCGGCCGGGGCGCACGTCCCGGGAGGCGCCCACCACGAACCAGTTGCCCGACGGGCGGGCACAGGCCCGCTTGAGGGTGTCGGCGATCAGCGCCGGACGGGCGTCGCGCCAGGTCGGCGTCTGCTCCGCCCAGGCGGGGCCGCGGCGCCGGCGCAGCGGTGAGGTCCAGCCCGCGCGGTCCGCTCGGTCAGCCATGGTCCGGCCCCTTCCGTTCCCGTCCTTCCGGCTTCCGCGGCTCGGTTCCCCGCGGTCCGGGTTTCTGCCGCTCGGGTCCCCGCCGTTCCCGTCCCTCCGGACCCCGCCGCCCGGGTTCCCGCCGCCCGGGTCCCCACCGCCCGGGTTCCTGCCGTTCGGGTCCCCACCCTTCGGTTTCCTGCCGTTCGGGTTCCTCGCGTGGCGGTGCGGCCCGGTTCGCCGCGGGCGGCGCGTGCCACCGTGCGCGGGCGACCTTGAGGACACCGGCCGCGGCGGTGGCGGCCCGTCGCCGGCGGGGTACGACGGCCCGGCGGTGCAGCACGGTGTAGTCGTGCCGCGCGATCGCGTCGAGGATGCCGCCGTACAGCGTGAACGCGGTCCTGATGCAGGGCCGCACCCGCGGATCGAGCATCGCGATGCCCGGTTCCGCCTCCCGGTACACGTCCCTGGTCAGGGCCTCGGCCGCGACCAGTGCCGCCCGGATGCGCGGGTCGCGCCGGCCGCTGCGCCGGCTCCACTCCAGCAGCGGCCGGTCCACCCCGTGGGCGGCGAGCAGATCCGCGGGCAGGTAGACGCGCCCCCGGTCCAGGTCCTCGCCCACGTCCCGCAGGAAGTTGGTCAGCTGGAACGCCACCCCGAGGGCCGCCGCGTGCGGTGCCGCCTCCTCGCGCGGGACGACCGTGCCGAGCACGGGCAGCATCTGCAGGCCGATCACCGCGGCCGAGCCGTGCATGTAGGCCCGCAGGTCGGCGTAGGTCGGGTAGTCCGTGACGGTCAGGTCGGCACGCATCGAGGCGAGGAAGTCGGCGAACAGGTCCACGTCGATGCCGTAGCGCTCGGCGGTGTCGGCCACGGCCCGGACCACCGGTTCGTCCCCGCCGCCGGTGCGCAGCGCGAGGGCGAGGTCCTCCTCCAGCCGCTTGAGCAGCAGGTCCCGCTCGTCGGGCGTCAGCCGCCGGTCCAGGTCGTCGACGATGTCGTCGGCCCAGCGGGCGAAGCCGTACAGCGCGTGCACGGCCGTACGGCGTTCCAGCGGCAGCAGGCGCGTGGCCAGGAAGTAGGTGCGGCCGTGGCGGGCGTTGAGCTGCCGGCACCGGCTGTAGTCGGCCCGCAGGCCGGGGTCGGTGATCCCGGCGGCGTCCAGTTCACGACGGGTCATGGGCACCTGCTCCGGTCGGGGTGGACGGGCGGCGGTACGAAGACCGGCCCGCCCGGGGCACGGTGGCGGAGCCTCCGGTGACGCGGGCGGCGGCGAGCTTCCCGCTGATGAGCACGGTCGGTACGCCGACTCCGGGTGTGGTCCCGCAGCCGGCCAGGACCACGTTGTCCAGGCCGCGCACGAGGTTGCGCGGCCGGAAGGGGCCGGTCTGGGCGAAGGTGTGGGAGACGGAGAAGGGACTGCCCGCCGCGTGGCCCTGGGCCGTCCAGTCCAGCGGGGTCACCAGCAGTTCCTCCTCGACGCTGTCGGCGAAGCCGTCCAGGCCGCGGCGCTCCAGCTCGGTGACCAGGCGGTCGCGGTAGCGGGGGCCCAGGTCCCGCCAGGCGGCGGCGGAGGGGCCCACGGCGGTGTTGGGGCAGGGCGCCAGGACGTAGTGGAGGTGGCGGCCGGGCGGCGCCAGCGAGGCGTCGTGCGCGGTGGGGCGGGTGATCAGCAGGGACGGGTCGCTCATCAGCGTCCCCGTCCGGGTCAGTTCGTCGAAGGTGCGCTCCCACGCGGCGCCGAAGGACAGTGTGTGGTGGGCGAGGTGGGGCCAGGTGCGGTCGGTGCCCGCGTGCAGGATCACCGCGGACGGCGAGTGCCGCAGCGGTACCGGACGCCGGGGCGCCCGGCCCAGCAGACGGTGCGCGGCGGGCAGTTCACAGGTCAGCACCACCGCGTCGCACGGGATGCGCTCGCCCGAGGCGAGACGGACGGCCCGCACCCGGCCCGCCGAGCGTTCCAGCGTGCTCACCTCCGCCGACCAGCGCACCTCGGCACCGGCGGCGGCCGCCACGTCGGCCATCGCCCGGGGCAGCGCGTGCATGCCGCCCTTGGGGAACCAGACCCCGGCCACGGTGTCCATGTAGGCGATCACCGCGTACGCCGCGAGGGCCCGGGCCGGGGCCACACCGGCGTACAGGGCCTGGAAGGAGAAGACGCGGCGCAGCCGGGCGTCGGAGAGGAAACGGCCGATCCGGGCGTCCAGCCGTCCGAAGCCGCCGAGCGCCGCGAGGCGGGCCAGGTCCGGGTGTGCCAGCTGGAACGGCGAGTCGAAGTTGGTGTCGATGAACCGGCGCATCTGCGCCCGGTACAGCCGCTCCAGCCAGCCGCGCAGCCTGCGGTAGCCCGCCGCCTCCGCGGGCCCGGCGAAGCGCCGTACCTCCGCTTCCATGGCGTCGCCGTCGGTGTGCACGTCGAGCGAGGACCCGTCGGCGAAACCGGCCCGGTAGGCGGGGTGCAGGGCCACCAGCTCGACGTGCCGGGAGAGGCTCTCGCCGACGGCCGCGAACGCCTCGTCGGCCAGGTGCGGCATGGTCAGCACGGTCGGCCCGGTGTCCACCAGGTAGTCGCCGAGCCCGACCCGGCCGGCCCTCCCGCCCGGGCCGGCGTCCCGTTCGACGAGCGTCACCCGGCGGCCGGCGCCCAGCAGGTGCAGGGCGCACGCCAGCCCGGACAGGCCGGCGCCCACCACCACGACATGGTCCGTGGGACCCGTCACGGTCCTCATACGAGCTCCTGCGCGTGCTGCGCGGCGACGCCGGCGGCGCGCCGGACGAGCTCGGCGAACTCCCGCCGGACGGCGGGGGCGGCGCCGGCCGCCTCGAAGTGCCGCAGGGCGGCGGCCGCCAGGTCCGCGATCCTCGACTCCACCTCGGCCCGGGCGCCCGTCCGCTCCAGCGCGGCCCGCATCCGCTCGACGGTGTGCCCCGGCCGGGCGTCCGCGTCCGGGGCGAGCACGGCGGCGGCGTCCTCGTCGCCACCGGCCTGCGCGAGCCGGACGGCGACGGCGAGAAGAGGGGTGAGCTTGCGGGAGCGCAGGTCCTCGTCGGCCGGTTTGCCGGTCAGCGCCGGGTCCCCGAACGCGCCGAGGAGGTCGTCGCGCAGCTGGAAGGCGAGCCCCGCGCACCGGCCCGCCGCTCGCAGCGCGCCGAGGGTCCGCGCGTCGGCGCCGGCCAGTGACGCGCCCAGCGTCAGGGGCCGCACGACCGTGTAGCGGGCGCTCTTCAGGACGGCGATGGTCAGTGCCTCCTCCGCGCCCGACGAGCCGCTCGCCTGCGCCCGCAGGTCGCGGTACTGCCCGGCGACCATCTCGGTGCGCATGGCCCTCCACTCGTCGTTCAGCCGGGTGCCGTACGGCGAGGCGAGCGCCGTCTCCGTGAGCAGGTCGTCCGCCCATGCCAGCGCCAGATCGCCCGCGAGCACGGCCGCCGACGTCCCGAACGACTCGGCGGAGCCGCCCGCCCCTCCGGCCCGGTGCCCCCGGGCGAAGTCCACGTGCATCGCGGGACCGCCCCGGCGCAGCGGCGATCCGTCCATCACGTCGTCGTGGATGAGCGCACAGGCCTGGAGCAGTTCGAGGGCGGCCCCGGTGCGCAGGACCGCGCCCGTGTCGCCGGAGCCGCCCGCGGCCCGCCAGCCGCACCACACGAACGCGGTCCGCAGCCGCTTGCCGCCCCGCCGGACGAACGCGGCGACGCGCTCGGCCATCTCATGGGTGAACACCGCATCCGTGTCGCGTGCCTGCCGCAGCCGCGCGTCGAGCACCCGCTCGAGGACCGCCTCCATGGCACGCGTGGCTCCGGGAGCCGTGAGCGGGGCGTCGTTCGTCTCCGCCGGTCCGGCCACCGTCGGCCGCGGTCCAAGCATGCGCAACCCCTTCTCGCTTCCGGTCATCCGCACATCAGTGCTTCCGCTGGGAGCGGTGTTTCGGATGCGCCGGGTTCCGGGCTGTCAGTCGCGGCCGCGGGCCTGCCGGAAACGGGCCAGGCCCTCGCCGAGGTCGAGGAGCGGTTGCGGATAGCGCAGCCGGGCCCGCCGGTGCTCCGGCAGCCGCCACGGCTCGTGCACCGCGGAGCCGCGGACGTCCGCCAGCTCGGGCACCCAGCGGCGGACGTAACCGCCGTCCGGGTCGTAGCGCTTGCCCTGCAGGACGGGGTTGAGGACGCGGTTCGGGCGGGTGTCGGTGCCGGTGCCGGCGACCCACTGCCAGTTCAGCTGGTTGTTAACGAGGTCGCCGTCCACCAGGAACCGCAGGAAGTGCCGGGCGCCGATCCGCCAGTCCACGTACAGCGTCTTGGTCAGGAAACTCGCCACCACCAGCCGGGCCCGGTTGTGCATCCAGCCCTCGTGGCGCAGCTGGCGCATGCCCGCGTCGACCACCGGGTAGCCGGTACGGCCCTCCCGCCACGCGGCGATGTCCTCGGCGGCCTCCTCCTCGCCGCGCCACCGGTCCTCCCGCGAGCGGTAGTCCCGCAGGGACACCTCGGGCCGGGACGCGAGGACCTGGTGGTGGAAGTCGCGCCAGCACACCTGGCGGACGAACGCCTGCGCCCCGGCCCCGCCCTTCTCGCGGGCCCGCCGGACGACCTCCACCGGCGAGAGCGCCCCGAAGTGCAGGTAGGGCGACAGGCGTGACGTCGCGTCACCCGCCAGGTCGTCGTGCCGGTCCTCGTAGCGGGACAGGTCCGCGTCCGCCCAGCGCGCGAACCGGTCCCGCCCGGCGGACTCCCCGCCGGGCGGGAGGTCCGGGGACAGGTCCGGCCCCGCCGGCCGTGCGGGCGGGTCCTCGCCGCGGGCCGCTTCGGGGACCCGCACCGCACGCGGCGCGGGCAGGGGGTCGCGCAGCCGCTCCTTGGACCAGCGGCGCATGTACGGGGTGAACACGGCGAAGTGGTCCGAGCCGGCCGGTGTCACGGCCCCGGGCGCAAGGGCGGTGACCACGCCCTCGTGCACCCGCAGCCGGACACCGTCGGCGTCGAGTTCCTTGCGCAGCCGCTCCTCCCGGCGGTGGGCGAAGCCGGTGACCCCCGCGGCCATGTGCACCTCCGTGGCGCCACACGCGGCGGCCACCGCGCGGACCTCGCGGGCGACCGGCCCGCTGCGCACGACCAGCCGTCCGCCGAGGCGGCGCAGCGACGCGTCGAGGTCGGCCAGGCAGTCCGCGAGGAAGGCGGCGCGGTTCGGCACGTCGAAACCGGCGGCGTGCACGGCCGGGTCGCGCACGAACAGGGGGACCACCTCGTCCGCCGCGTGCAGCGCGGCGTGCAGCGGCGGATGGTCGTGCAGACGCAGGTCCGAGGTGAACAGGACGACCGCGACGGTCATGGTGTCACTCCTGGTGCGGTGGTGCGGATGCCGTTCGTTGATGCCGGACACTTCGCCGCTCGCGGGCCCGCCGGATGCGCGAGGCCCTGCGGCGCCCGCCGGTGCCCTCGGACGCGGCCCGGGCGATGTTGCGCGCCATGCCGCCGAACACGACGGAGTGGAACGGGGCGACGCTCCACCAGTAGGCGTGGCCCAGCAGGCCGCGCGGATGGAACAGGGCGCGCTGCCGGTAACGGGTACGGCCCGCCTCGTCGGTCTCGGCGTACATCTCCAGCCAGGCGAGGCCGGGCAGCCGCATCTCGGCGCGCAGCCGCAGCAGATGCCCCGGCTCCAGCTCCTCGACCCGCCAGAAGTCCAGCGAGTCACCGACCCTCAGGCGCTCGGTGTCCCGCCGTCCGCGGCGCAGCCCGACCCCGCCCGCGAACCGGTCGAGCCACCCCCGGACCGCCCAGGCCAGCGGGGAGGAGTACCAGCCGTTGTCGCCGCCGATGCCCTCGACGACCTTCCACAGAGCCGCCCGGGAGGCGTCGACCGGGCGCTGCCGTTCGTCCTGGTAGAGGCTGCCGCCCGCCCAGTCGGGGTCGGTGGGCAGCGGGTCGCTGGGAGCTCCGGGCACCGAGGCCGAGGACCAGCGCGTGGCGACCTGCGCCTCGCGCACCTTGCGCAGCGCCAGGGTCAGCGCCTCGTCGAACGGCAGCGGCCGGCCGGGGAGGTCCGGCACGTACCGGGCGATGTCGTGCTCGCGGCAGACGACCTCGTGCCGCAGCGACTCGGTCAGCGGCCGGGCGAGGCCGGCGGGCACCGGGGTGACCAGGCCGACCCAGTGGCTGGACAGCCGCGGGGTGAGCACCGGGACCGGCACGATGAACCGCCGCGGCAGCCCGGCCACGGCGGCGTAGCGCAGCATCATGTCCCGGTAGGTGAGGACGTCCGGACCGCCGATGTCGAAGGCCCGGTCGACGTCGTCCGGCATGGTGGCCGAGCCGACGAGGTAGCGCAGCACGTCGCGCACCCCGATGGGCTGGGTGCGGGTGTGCACCCAGCTCGGGGTGACCATCACGGGCAGGCGTTCGGTGAGGTAGCGCAACATCTCGAACGACGCCGAGCCGGAGCCGATGACGACCGCGGCCCGCAGCACCGTCGTGGGCACGGGGCAGTCGAGGAAGATCTCCCCGACCTCGGCGCGGGAGCGCAGGTGCGGGGAGAGCGACTCCGCGGGGACGTCACGCGGCGTGAGCCCGCCGAGGTAGACGATCCGCCGTACGCCCGCGGCCCGGGCCTGCTCGGCGAAGACCCGGGCGGCGGCGCGGTCGGTGTCCTCGAAGCCGGAGCCGGAGCCGAGGGCGTGCACCAGGTAGTAGGCGACGTCGACCCCGCGCATCGCGGCGGCGACCGACTCCGGGTCCGTGACGTCGCCCCGGACCGTCTCGGCGTGCGCCGCCCAGGGGTGGTCGCGGAGCTTGCCGGGGGAGCGGGCCAGGCACCGGACGCGGTGGCCCTCCTGCAGCAGTTCCGGCACCAGACGCCCGCCGATGTACCCGGACGCCCCGGTGACCAGACAGTGCAGCCGCCGCCCGTCCGTCGCCATACCCCTGCCTCCCGGCGTCCCGTACCGCCGCCGTGCCGCCGGATCGCGACCGGCCCTGACAGGAAACACTTCCGGCCCGGCGGCCGCGGCGGATGCACCGTCACGGGCCCGGCGGGCGGTTCAGCCGTCCCGGCGGGCCAGGACGCTCGGCCACCACGCCCGCGGCCCGATGTCGATCACCAGCGCCGGCACCAGCAGGGAGCGCACCACGAGCGTGTCGAGCAGCACCCCGAAGGCGACGATGAACGCGATCTGCACCAGGAACGCCAGGGGGATCACCGTCAGCGCCGCGAACGTCGCGGCCAGCACCACACCCGCCGAGGTGATCACGCCGCCGGTGGTGGTCAGCCCGCGCAGCACCCCCTGCCGGTTGCCGTGCGCCAGTGCCTCCTCCCGGACCCGGGACATCAGGAAGATGTTGTAGTCGACGCCGAGCGCCACCAGGAACACGAAGCCGTACAGCGGTACCGAGGCGTCCGTGCCGCTGAAGCCGAGCAGGTGCTGGAAGACCAGGGACGACACCCCGAGCGTCGCCAGGAAGTTGAGCCCCACGGTCGCCACCAGCAGCACCGGCACGAGCAGTGAGCGCAGCAGCAGCATCAGGATCAGCAGGATGACGGCCAGCACGATCGGCACGATGACCGTCCGGTCCCGGGCGGCGGTCCGCTGGGTGTCGTACTGCTGCGCCGTGTACCCGCCGACCAGCGCGTCGGCCCCGGACACCGCGTGCACCCGCGCGCGCAGCCGCTCGACGGTCTCCTTGGCCGCGTCGCTGTCCGCCGCCGCCTTCAGGGTGACGTCGACGCGCACCCGCCCGTCGACGACGAGCGGCTCGCCCGCACCGGGCCGTCCGGAGGCGGAGACGGCACCGGCGGAGGCCACGCCCTCGGTGCCGCGCGCGGCGGCCGTCACCTCGGCGGTGCGGTCCGCGTCGGCGATGACGACGGCGGGGTTGCCGGAGCCGCCGGGGAAGTGCGCGCCGAGCGTGGCCTGCGCGGTCACCGACGGTGTGTCGTTCACGAAGATCTCGTCGAGCGGCACGCCCTGGGAGGACAGGGAGGGCGAGAGAGCAGCGCAGACGGCCAGGACGAGCGCCGTCACAGCCCAGGTCCGCCGGGGCCGGCCGTCCACCGTCCGGGCGACGCGCCGCCACAGGCCGCTGCCCTCGGCGGACTCCTCGGGGTGCTTGGGCCGAGACGGCCAGTAGGCGGTGCGGCCCAGCAGGGCCAGCGCGGCCGGCAGGAAGGTGAGCGTGACGAGCACGGCGCAGCCGATGCCGACGGCGCCGACCGGCCCGAGGGCACGGTTGTTGGTGAGGTCGCTCGCGAGCAGGGCCAGCAGCCCGAGCGCCACGGTGGCGGCGCTGGCGGTGATCGCCCCGGACGACCGGCGCACGGCGGCCACCGCAGCCGCCGAACGGTCCTCGCGCAGGGCGAGTTCCTCCCGGAAGCGCGCGGCCAGCAGCAGGGCGTAGTCGGTGGCGGCGCCGATCACGAGGATCGACAGGATGCCCTGCACCTGGCCGTCGACCCGGACCACGTCCCGGTCGGCCAGCGCGTAGACCACGGCACAGGCGAGGCCCAGCGCGAAGACCGACCCCAGGATGATCAGGAACGGCAGCAGGACGCTCCGGTACACCAGCAGCAGGATCAGCAGCACGGCGCCGAGGGCCACGCCCAGCAGCAGTCCGTCGATGCCCGCGAACGCGTCCGACAGATCGGCCTGGACGGCCGCGGGGCCGGCGATGCGCACCGTGGTGCCGGGCACGCCCCGGGCCGCCTCGCCCACCGTGTCGAGGGCGGCGGGCAGTCGGTCGCCGAGGTCGGGCTCCAGCGGGACGACGGCCTGTATCGCCTCGCGGTCGTCGGAGAGCAGGGCGGGGGAGGGGCGGCCCACGACGCCGGGCTTCCCGGCGAGCGCGGCGACGGCGTGTCCGGCCTCGGCCTGCCGCTGCGCGGTGAACCGCTGCCCGTCCGCCGTCCAGACCACGACGGCCGGCACGGTCTCGGCCCGGTCGAAGGCGGCCCGGGCCTCCAGGACCCGGGTGGACTCGGCGCTCCGCGGCAGGAAGGCGGCCTGGTCGTCGGTGGCCACCTCGCCGAGCTTGCCGGCGTAGGGACCGAGCGTCCCGCCCACCCCCAGCCAAACGAGCAGCAGAACGAGCGGTACGAGCCGCCGGGCCCGACGCGGTGCGGTACTCATGCACATCCCAAGCCGTAGAGGAAGTGACCGTGGAAGAAGTCACTCAGGAAGTAACTCACTCATAAAGTATCTCAATCATTGAGAGATACTAGGCTGGGGGGATGAGCGGATCCGGTGCACCCACGGCATCTCTTCCGGCGGAGGACCCCACCGGGTTGCAGTCCTTCGCCGTTCTCCTGCGCCGGATGAACAGCGAGTTCAACCGCATCGCCCAGGAGTTCGCGCAGGAACAGGGCCTGCATCTCACCGACATGCAGGCCCTGATCGCGATCCTCGACGCCGACTCCGACCCGGACGCGGCGGGCGAGCCCATGACGCCGGGCCGTCTGCGGGGGCAGCTCAACCTCACGTCCGGCGCCGTGACCGCGTGCCTCGACCGGCTGGAGCGGGCCGGACACATCCGCCGGGTCCGCGACGCCGGCGACCGCCGCGTGGTGCACCTGCACTACGCCGAAGCGGCCCGCGGCCTGGCCCGCGACTACTTCCGGCCCCTGGCCCGGAGCACCGACGCCGCCCGGGGCCGTTTCAGCCCCGAGGAACTGGAGGTGGTCGTCCGCTTCCTGGCCGAGATGAACGCCGAACTCGCCCTCCTGCGGCGGCACTCCGGCTGAGCGCAGGGCCCGCAAGGCCGCGGCGCCGGGCGGGGCACTCGATCCGTTCCGTACCCCGCCCTGAGCGCGGGACTCGACACCCTGGTCGTGAACAAGGACCTGCGACTGTCCGGCCTTGAAGACCACGATCGCCGCCGTCTTCACCAGCGTCGCTCTGGGAGGCGTCGCGGTCGCCGCCATCGGTTCCGTCGGCTCGCCCGCGAACGGCTCCGGCGGGACGACGCCCTCCTCGCCTCCCGCCCCCGCCCGGCCGGACGGCCAGGTCTCACACACTCCCTCGGACGGCCCCGGGCGGGACGACGGCCCGCCCTCCGCCCAGGACACCGACGCCCAGTGCCGCGCCTACGAACGGGTCGACGGCCGGGGAACGGCGCTCGACGCGACCGCCTGGCAGCGGCTCGTCGCGGCGGCGGGCGGTGCGGACGAGGTCGACGCGTACTGCGCCGGGCTGCCGGCCCGGTCCACGCCCGAGCCCGGCCGGCCCGGCGAGCCGGACAGGGCCGGTGAGGTCGCCGCGGACCCCGGCGCGGGGACGGGCTCGGCCGGCAGCAGGACCGGGGCGGGCAAGGGAAGCACCAAGGGCGGCCGCCCGGGCGGCGGTCCGGGCCGGTGACCCCGTCACGTGCCCTCGCCCGGGCGCCCCGTGCCGATCTCCGGGCCGAATCACCGGGGCCGCAAGCCCCCAGTGACGATTCCGGCGCCACTTTCGGTGTGTAAGCAGTGAAGAAATTGGACGCAGTGTTGCCGGTGATGTGGATGAGGCGTGATGAGTGACTCCTGTGCGGGGTACGCGCGCGGCACCGCACACGGGCGGCGCGCGAACCCGGAGGCTTCGAGTGCGACCGTTCACCCTCAACTACATACGGCCCGCGTCCCATCCGACGGCGGTGCCGCCCTACCGCTTCGACGACTCGCTCCAGCTGAACGTGCTTCCCGACGGCCGCCCCGCGGTCAGCGACCCGGAACTCCTCCTGGCGGTCGGGACGACGGCGTCCACCGCCGGATCCAAGACGCACTTCGACGACTGACCCCGTGAGCGCATGACCGTACTGATCCTCACGTCCAAGGACGACGTCACCGCCGACATGGTCGTGACCCGACTGCACGACGCAGCGGTGCCGGTCATGCGCCTCGACCCCGCGGACCTGCCGGTCAACACCTTGCTGTCCGCCCGCTACGCGCACGGTGACTTCGAAGGGCTCCTGTCGGCGAAACGGGCACGTGGTCAGCATGGGAGGCCTGCGGTCCGTGTGGGTGCGCAGGCCCGGCGAGCCCGCCGCGCACGCGGACGAGCCCTCCGCCTGGCTGACCGCCGAGACCCGCCAGGCCCTGTTCGGCATGCTCTACTCGGCCTCCGCGCGCTGGATGAACCACCCGCGCGAAGCCGAGCGGGCCCGGCTGAAACCGTGGCAGCTGAGAACCGCCCACCTCACCGGCTTCGCCGTGCCACCGACGGTCGTCACCACCGTCCCGCGCCTGGCACGGCAGTTCGCCGAGGAGTACGGGGAAGTGGTGGTCAAGTCCGCCTCGGGACCGCCGCCCGGCGAGCCCCCGCTGGCCCTGCCCACCACCCTGATCGGACCCGACTCGGACTTCTCGGGCGTCGCGGCCGGCCCCGCGCTGCTCCAGCGATACATCCCCAAACGCGCGGACATCCGCCTGACCTGCGTCGGCGGCCGGCTGTTCGCGGCGCGGAAGGAGGCCGACCCCGACCAGGTGGACGGCCGCTACGGCGACACCGGGCACACCTGGGAGCCGGCCGAGGTGCCCGACCGCATCCGCAAGTCCGTGCACGACTACGTCGACATGGCGGGACTGGCCTACGCGGCCTTCGACTTCGCCGAGGACGAGGACGGCTTCTGGTGGTTTCTCGAGTGCAACCAGAGCGGCCAGTTCGGCTTCGTGGAGCTGGAGACCGGGCAGCCGATCTCGGAAGCGGTGGCCCAGTGGCTGTCCCGGCCCGCCCGGGGCTGACCCCCGGCGGCTCCGGCGTGCCGGCGGCCCGTCAGTCGTCGAACGCGGTGTCCCGGGCCCGCTTCTCCCACGTCAGGACCTCGTCCCGCACCTGGTCGAGATGGCCGAGCACCGCGCCGACCCCGTCGTCGCCCAGGGGCAGGCGCAGGGGCGTGCGCTCGGCGTCCAGGGCGGCCAGGATGAGGGCGGCGGCCTTGGCCGGATCGCCCGGCTGGGTGCCGTCACCGCCGACGACGGCACCACGCGTCTCGCTCACCTTGCCGTACACCCCGCTGTCCGCACTCGTCCCGGCCCGCCCGGTCTCGAACAGGCCGGTGCGGAAGGCGCCCGGCTCGACGATGAGCACCTTGACGCCGAACTCGGCGACCTCGTCCGCGAGTCCCTCGGACATGCCCTCCAGGGCGAACTTCGTGGCGCTGTACGCCGAGAAGCCGGCGAACGACAACTGCCCGCCCATGCTGCTCATCTGCACGATCGCGCCCGACCGCCGCTCGCGCATGTGGGGCAGCACGGCCCGGGTGAGGGCGGCCGGACCGAAGACGTGCACGTCGAACAGCGCCCGCAGCTCCTCCTCGGTGGTCTCCTCGAACGCCCCGACATGCGTCCGGCCCGCGTTGTTGACCAGCACGTCGATCCGCCCGTGCCGTGCGACGACGTCCCGTACGGCGGGCTCGGCGGCGCCGGTGTCGGAGACGTCCAGGCGCAGCGCCTCCACCCGGTCGGGGTGGGCGGCGACCAGTTCGTCCAGCGCCTCGGGGCGCCGGGCCGCACCCACCACCACGTCGCCCGCCGCGAGGGCCGCCTCGGCGATCGCCCGCCCGAAGCCGCTGCTCGCGCCCGTGATCAGCCACACCTTGTTCATGACGCACTCCCCGTCTCGTGTCGTTACGTCAGTCACCCTCTCGCCCGGGATGATGGCCCGTCCAAGACATTTGGTGATAGCCGATGGGCATGACCATGGACGTTCATCTGAGGGACCTCCGCTACTTCGTGGCCGTGGCCGAGGAACTGCACTTCACCCGCGCCGCCGAGCGCCTCTACGTCTCCCAACCCGCCCTGAGCAAGCAGATCCGGGCGCTGGAGCGGCAGTTGGGGGCCGAGCTGTTCCGGCGCGACCGGCACGGCGTGGAGCTCACCGACGCCGGTACGGCGCTGCTGCCGCACGCGCGCGGGGTGCTGGACACGTGGCAGGAGGGCGCCGCCGCGGTGGACGCCGTCCGGGCGGCGCGCCGCAGCACCCTGGTCGTCGGCATGAGCACCAGCCCGGTCCGCGGCGGCCTGCTGCCCGCGATCCGTTCCCGCTTCACGGCGGCGCACCCGGAGGCCGCCGTCCGGCTCCGGCAGATCAACTGGGAGGACCCCACGGCGGGCCTCGCCGACGGCACCGCCGACCTCGCCTTCGTCTGGCTGCCCCTGCCGGGCCGGGACCGCTACGACTGGACGGTCGTCGCCGAGGAACCGCTCATGGTCGCCCTGCCGGACACGCACCCGCTCGCCGCCCGCACCGCGATCGACATCGCCGACCTCCTGGACGAGCCGTTCCTCGCCCTGCCGGAGAGCGCGGGTCCGCTGCGGGACTACTGGCTCGCCCTCGACGCACGCGGTGGCAGCCCGCCCCGCATCGGCGCCGAGATCGCCGGTACGGAGGAGACGTACGAGGCGCTGGCCGCAGGCCTCGGCGTCTGCCTCGTGGCGGAGGGCAACGTCCCCCTGCTCACCCTGGGCGGCGTGACGGCCCGCCCGGTGCACGGGCTCGCCCCCAGCCGGTACGTCCTGGCCTGGAGACGGCAGGACGGGCGACGGCCGCTGGTGCGGGCGTATGCCGAGGCCTGCCGACGGGCCACGGGCGCCCGCGACGACTGAGGTCCGGGCCGCTTACGATGCGCCCAGCCGTACGTCGGTCGCGGACGGCCGCTCTCTCACCGCCTCAGCCAGGAGCACCGTAGCCGTGTCCGTACCCCCGCCCCCTGGGACCGAGCAGCCCCGGGACCCCCACGGCCCGCCCCCGGCCCCCTGGCCTCAGGGAGCCCCGGGCCCCGGCCCGTACGCCCAGGGAGCCCCCGGCCCCGGCCCGTACGGCCCCGCCGGCCGCCCCTACGGCGCCCCGGTCTCCGTCAACGCGCTCGCCGTGGCCGCCCTGGTTCTCGGCGTGCTCTGCTTCCTGCCCGCCGCGGGACTCGTGCTGGGGCTGATCGCGCTGCGGCAGATCCGGCAGTCCGGGCAGAGCGGGCGGGGCATGGCGATCGCCGGTTCGGTGCTGTCGGCCGCCGGGATCGCGCTGTGGGCGGCGGTGCTGTCCACGGGAGCCGCCTCGACGGCGTGGGAGGGGCTCAAGGACCGGGCCCGGGGCAACGAGAGCCTGTCGCTGGACAAGGGCGACTGCTTCGACGCGCCCGGCGGACTGGAAGGTGACACCTACGACGTCGACCGGGTGCCCTGCGGGGGCCGGCACGACGGCGAGGTCTTCGCGGTCGTCGCGCTGCCCGGCGGCGCCTTCCCGGGCGATGCGAGGATCACCGACCTCGCCGACGAGAAGTGCTACGCCCTCCAGGACCAGTACGCGATGGACACCTGGGCGATGCCGGCGGACGTCGACGTGTACTACCTGATGCCGTCCCGGGACAGCTGGCGCTACGGCGACCGTGCGATCACCTGTCTCTTCGGCAACACCGACGAAGGGGCCGGGCTGACCGGCTCCCTGCGCGGCGACCCGACCACGTTCGACACCGACCAGGTCGTCTTCCTGTCGACGGCCAACGCCCTGGACGCGGCCCTCTACGAGGAGCCGGGGAGGACCCCGGAGGAGGACCTCGCCGCCCACCGGGCCTGGGCCACGCAGGTCCACGACGTGCTCGGCGAGCAGATCGAGGCGCTGCGCGGACACTCCTGGCGGGCCGGCGCCCGCACCCCCGTCGCCGACCTGGTGGCCGACCTGGAGGACGCCCGGACGGAGTGGCGGAAGGCGAGCACCGCGGGCGACGCGGACACGTACCACGCGCACTACGACAAGGGCTACGGGGCGGTGGACGGGCCGGCGACCGTCACGGCGCGCAAGGCCCTCGGTCTGGCGACGACCCCGCCCGCTGCCGGGCAGGGCGGGAAGGAAGACTCCGCGGCACAGGTGTGACGGCGGCCATAGCGGGGAGAAACTGCCTGCGTAAAGCCCCCAGGGCCCTCATGTCATCACATCGAGTGATTCTCTGGCCTTTGCTTGCACCGCACAACCTACGGTTGCCACGCTGTTGCTGTCTGTACAACCTGATGGGAGCGGCCAGTGACATTCGGTGAGCAGCCGGCGTACCTGCGTGTCGCGGGTGATCTCCGCAAGAAGATCGTCGACGGTCGGCTGCCCCCGCACACCCGCCTCCCCTCCCAGGCCAGAATCCGCCAGGAGTACGGCGTCTCGGACACGGTCGCGCTGGAGGCCCGCAAGGTGCTCATGGCGGAAGGCCTGGTCGAGGGCCGTTCCGGCTCGGGCACCTATGTGCGCGAGCGCCCCGTGCCCCGGCGCATCTCCCGCTCCGGCTACCGCCCGACCGGCGGGGCCACGCCCTTCCGTCAGGAGCAGGCCGACGGCGAGGGGCACGGCACCTGGGAGTCCAGCAGCGAGCAGTCCGAGGCGAGCGTCGCGGTCGCCGGCAGGCTGGGCATCGAGCCGGGCGAGCGGGTCATGCGCACGAAGTACCTCTACCGCGAGGGCGGCGAGGCGATGATGCTCTCCACGTCCTGGGAGCCGCTCGCCGTGACGGGGCGTACGCCCGTGATGCTGCCGGAGGAGGGGCCGGTCGGCGGCATGGGCGTCGTCGAGCGGATGCGCGCCATCGACGTGATCGTGGACAACGTCACGGAGGAGGTCGGCGCCCGGCCCGGCCTCGCCGAGGAGCTGCTCGTCCTGGGCGGCGTCCCCGGTCATGTGGTGCTGGTCGTCCAGCGCACGTTCTACGCCTCCGGCCGGCCGGTGGAGACGGCCGACGTGGTCATTCCGGCCGATCGGTACCGGGTCGCCTACCACCTTCCGGTCAAGTAGCGGTCGCTCCCATCCGCCCGCCGCGCGCCCCGTTCACACGATCACCGTCCGGAGCGCCCCGGGCCGGGGTGGTGCGCGGCCCCGCCCGGCCGTCGTTCACGCAGGTCGCCGCTCGTGTATGCGGTATGCCCCCGGCAGGCCGACCCGGTGTGCCCGGATGGCGCGTTCACGGGCGTGCGCCCCCGCGTCCTGGCCGGTTGCGTACCTCTTCGTGAAAACCCGTATTCGCTCCGTGAAGGTTAGGCGTAGGCTCGGGCATATGCGTATTGCGGTTTCCTTGGCGGGTGGGGTACGGCACAGGCCGCGGGCGGGAAGTGGAGGGGCGCGATGAACGACAGCACGGTCGCTCTGCCCTGGCTCGTGATACGGGAGGACGACAACGGCAACCGCTACCGCGTGGGCCGGTACGCGACCCGGGCCGAGGCCCAGAAGATCGCGGAGAGCCTCGACGGTCGCGGTCACAAGCAGCTGTACTGGGTCGAGAGGCTCGGCCGGAGCGGGCCGGCCGTGGCCCACGACTGACCGCCTGCGGGGGTGCCCTGGGCAGGGCCCCGGAGGCCGGCGGGCCTCCCGTAGGCTCCCCGCATGAGTGAGCGGATCGTCGTAGGGGCCGCACTGGTCGAGGACGGGCGGTTGCTTGCCGCCCGGCGCAGCGCGCCCGTCGAGCTGGCCGGGCGCTGGGAGCTGCCCGGTGGCAAGGTCGAGCCCGGCGAGACGGCCGACGCGGCACTCGCGCGGGAACTGCGCGAGGAACTCGGCGTCGACGCCGAGGTGAGCGACCGCGTCCCGGGGGAGTGGCCCCTGAGGAAGCCGTACGTCCTGCAGGTGTGGACCGCCCGGCTGCGACCCGGATCGGCCGCTCCCCGGCCCCTCCAGGACCACGACGAACTGCGCTGGCTCGGCCCCGACGAGATCTGGGACGTGCCCTGGCTCGACCAGGACGTCCCGGCCGTGCGGCAGGCCCTCGCCCATCTGGGAGCGGCCGGTGCTCCGGCCTCCCGCGGCCCACGTCCCGGTGTGGCCGACGAGCCCGGCGCCTGAAGCCCGCCGGGGGCGTGCGGCTCATCAAAGTGCCGTGCGCACGCCCCGTACGCCTTTCGTGCCACAGCGCGCAGCCCTGCACGGTACTTCAACCCGAATATCGGGTATGTGCCCATTAACCCCATGAAACCGGACATGGGTGAGGCTCCTGCCTGGGAAGTGATCGGCGTGATCGACACCGAGGACGACTGCGCCGACTGGACCTTTCCCGCCGAACCGGGCGCCGTGCGCAGCGCTCGTCAGGCCGTGCGCGGCCGACTGCGGGACTGGGGCCTCGACAGCCTCGCGGACCTCGCGGCCCTGCTGGTCAGCGAGCTGGTCACCAACGCCCTGCGGCATGCGACGGGCCCCATCGGGGTCCGTCTGGTACGCCGCTCCGGACTGGACGGCGTCCTCCTGGTGGAGGTGTCCGACCCGCTGCCGGACCCGCCCCGCGAGCGCGCCGCACGCCCGGAGGACGAGAGCGGCCGCGGACTGTACCTGGTGGCGTCCGCGTCCCGCCGCTGGGGCACCAGACCCGGCGTCACGGGCAAGACGGTGTGGTTCGAACTCGCGGTGCCGGAGTGAAAATCCGGTGTACGTACAGCCCGCCGCTGTAGAGCGGTTGGTTCAGGCCAGTGGCGGTTGCCGGTGCGAGGGATTCGACGCCGTGCCCCCTGGTTAGAAGACTGGGAGTGTTGTCACGGTCCGGACCGAAAACCATCGGGACCGTGCTGTGATCGTGAACACCGTGTTGTGCGGCACCGTAGTGCTGGATACTGCGGGCAGCCGCCCCCGGTGACCGGTGCCGGACGCGGTGAGCTGGAGGGGACGGTTCGCGTGAGCGAGATACCAGCGAAGGCCACGGAGTCCGAGGACCCGTCGGAGGGCGCGAGGTCGAGGCCTGCCGACGGCTTGGCCTCCGCGGTGGGAGGTGCGCTCGCCGCCGACGGGGTGCGATCCGGGGACGCCATGTGGCAGAGCAGTCCCCCCGGTTCCATCTACGACTACATCAAGGTCGCGTCCTTCTCCATCGGCCCCGACGGGCTGGTGGACCAGTGGAGCCTGCGCGCCGAGCACCTCTTCGGCATCCCCGCCGACCGCGCCGTGGGCATGGACCCCATCGAGGCGTTCATCGACCCGCGCCATCGCGAGCGTGGCATGCGCAAGATGGCCGAGATCCTCGACGGCCGCGAGTGGACGGGCGTGGTGCCCTTCCGGATGCCGAAGGGCGTCGAAGGGGAGCGCGGGCACGAGGGGCTCGCCGAGGTGTACGTCATGCCGACGCGCACCGAGGACGGCGAGAAGGCCGCCGTCTGCATCGTCGTCGACGTGCGTACCCTGCGCAGCATCGAGACCGACCTCGCCGCCTCGCAGGCCATTTTCAGTCAATCGCCCTTCGGATTCCTCCTGATCGACCCCGACCTGCGGGTCCGCCGCGTCAATCAGCGGTTTGCGTCGATCTTCGGAGGTGACGTCGACGACCATCGCGGCAAGGGGGTGCACGACTACCTCCAGCGCGGCGAGGCCGACCGCGTCGCGGCCACCCTGCGGCGGGTGCTGGAGACCGGCAGTTCCATCACCGACATGCACGTCACCGGTTTCGTGCCGGGATCCGACGAGCGTCGCCACTGGTCCGTCAACCTCTACCGCGTGCACAGCGGTTCGGGCCGTCCCATCGGCATCGCCTGGCTCGGGATCGACATCACCGCCCGTCGCGCCGCCGCACGCGAGGCAGCCGCCGCCCGGCGCAATCTGGCCCTGCTGAACGAAGCCGGTGCCCGCATCGGCAACTCCCTCGACCTGGAGACCACGGCCCGTCAGCTCCTCGACGTCGTCGTCCCCGGCTTCTGCGACCTGGCCACCGTCGACCTCTACCAAGGTCTGCTGGCCGGTGACGAGACGCCGCCCGGGCTCGCCGACGGCAGCGCCGAGTTGCGCCGCGTGGCTTTCGCCAGTGCCGTCTCCGACGCGCCGTTCGCCGGCACCGGCGTGCCCGTCGCGGTCGGCGCGGTGCACCACTACCCGTTCAACTCGCCCTGTGCCGACGCCCTGCGCACCGCCCGGCCCCAGACCGTCCCCGGCGAGGACGGCGGGCTCGTGCAGTCCACGCTCGCCGTGCCGATGGTCGCCCACGACACCGTCGTCGGGCTGGTGCAGTTCGCCCGGACCAAGGGCAGCGAGCCGTTCGGCGACCGGGACCGCGACCTCGCCGTGGAACTGGCCGCCAGGGCCGCGGTCTGCATCGACAACGCCCGTCTCTACCGCCGTGAGCACGAACGGGCGTTGATACTCCAGCGATCCCTGCTCCCGCCCGGCGACCCGGAGGCCTCCGGCCTCGACATCGCCTGCCGCTATCTGCCCGGCAACGTCAACACCGGCCGGCCCAGCGAGGTCGGCGGCGACTGGTTCGACGTCATCGAACTGCCCGGGCACCGCACCGCCTTGGTCGTCGGTGACGTGATGGGCCGCGGCCTGCGCGCCGCCGTCGCCATGGGCGAACTCCGCACGGCGGTCCGTACGCTGGCCCAGCTCGACCTGGAACCGGCCGAGGTGCTCTCCCAGCTGGACGAGATCGCCCGCGGCCTCGGCGCCCCCGGAGGAGTCCAGCAGGCGACCCGGGCGGCCCGCCGCCCCCGCGAGGCGGACCTGTCGGAGGTCTACCTCGCCACCTGCGTCTACGCCGTCTACGACTCCGTCACCCGGCGCTGCACCTTCGCCAATGCCGGCCACCTGCCGCCCGTCCTGGTCGAACCGGGCGAACCGGCGCTGATGCTGGACGTGCCGCCGGGCATGCCGCTCGGCGTGGGCGGGGAGCCCTTCGAAGAGGTCGAGGTCGAACTGCCCGAGGGCGCCCTGCTCGCGCTCTACACGGACGGCCTGGTCGAAAGCCGCGACCACCCCCTGGACGAGGGCCTCCAGGCCTTCGTCAGCGCCCTCTCCGACCCCACCCAGCCGCTGGAGGACGTCTGCGACCACGTCCTCAACACCCTCGACACCCATCACGGCGAGGACGACATCGCGCTGCTGATGGCACGTGTACAGGGGCTGCCCAACGACTCCGTCGGCGACTGGACCCTGCCGCGCGAGCCGCGCAGCGTGGGCCGGGCCCGCGAGTACGCGCGGGCCCAACTGCTCGCCTGGGACATGGAACCCCTGGTCGACACCACGGAGCTCCTGGTCAGCGAGCTGGTCACCAACGCCCTGCGCTACGGCGAGGGCGAGATCCGGCTGCGTCTGCTGCTCGACCGCACCCTGGTCTGCGAGGTCTGGGACTCGGGCCTGGTCCAGCCCCGCCGCCGCCGGGCCCGCGACACCGACGAGGGCGGCCGCGGCCTCCAGCTGGTCGGCCTCCTCAGCGCGGCGTGGGGCTCCCGCCGCACCCCCCGGGGCAAGACGGTCTGGTTCGAACTGCCCCTGCCGGGCGGCGACACGAGCCTCACGGATCCGGCGGAGGCGCTGCTGAGCCTGTTCTGACCCGCAACCGAACAGAGGTGCTGATCGTCCTCCCCGGCAACATCCACCGCACCACCGGGGGAGACGGCATGGACCGCACGGCAGGCGAAGGCAGCGAGAACTCCTCACCGCCGCAAGGGGAGCCCGGGCCCGCCCGGGACAGCCGTGCGAGACGCCGGCGCTGGATCCGACGCACGGCCGTCGGACTGCCGCTGCTCCTCCTGCTCCCGCTCCTCTGCGTTCTGACGGCCCTCAGGATCAACTACACGGGCGATCCGGCCGACGGCACCCACAGCCGTGGCCGTGACGCCCTCTGGCTGGGCCACGCCTGGGTCGACGGCCGCAAGAAGGACGCCGACGTCACCGCCCTGGCCCGCCGACTGCGGGACACCGGCATCCGCGACCTGTACGTCCACTCGGGCCCGCTGGAACACGACGGCACGCTCCCCGCGTCGGTGCACCCCCGAGCGCGCTGGTTCGTCGGCGCCGTGCACGACAAGCTCCCCGGCGTCCGCGTCCAGGCGTTCCTCGGGGACGTCGTGGCCACCGAGAGCGACGCGGGCATGCGCCTGGAGGACCCGACCACGCGCGCCACCGTCCTGCGCTCCACCCGCCGGATCCTGGACCTCGGCTACGACGGTGCCCACCTCGACCTGGAACCCCTGCACTCCGGCGACCGGAACTACCTGCGCCTCCTCGACGTCCTGCACCGCGAGACCCGCTCCCGGGACGCGCTGCTCTCCGTCGCCGCCCACCAGATCGACCCGCTCCCCGGTCTCCACACCCTGCGTGGCGGTCTCACCGGCCACCCCAAGTGGTGGTCACAGGAGTTCTTCGGCCAGGTCGCCCGCCGCGTCGACCAGATCGCAGTCATGTCGTACGACACCGCGCAGCCCCTGGAGGGCACCTACGGCGGCTACGTCGCCCAGCAGACCTCCCTCGCCCTGGAGGTCACCCCGCGCTCCACCGACCTGCTGATGGGACTGCCCTTCTACTGGGAGAACGACGTCAGCCACTGGGGCCATGCCGAGACGGTGCCCGCGGCGGTCCGGGGCGTCCGCCTCGGTCTGTCGCGCACGGACGCGGACCGGGCCCGCTTCGGTGTCGCGCTGTACATCGACCACACGGCGACCGAGGCGAACTGGCGGGCGTACGAGGAGGACTGGGTCAGCGGGTGCTCAGCCTGCTGAGGAGCGTCTGCGGATCTTCGAGCCCAGCCACACCAGCGGGTCGTACTTGCGGTCCACCGCCCGTTCCTTCAGGGGGATCAGCGCATTGTCCGTGATCTTGATGCCCTCGGGGCAGACCTCCGTGCAGCACTTGGTGATGTTGCAGTAGCCCAGACCGTGTTCGTCCTGGGCGGTGGTCTTGCGGTCCAGGCCCGCCTCCGCCGCCGCGTCCAGCGGGTGCATGTCCAGCTCCGCCACCCGCATGAGGAACCGCGGTCCGGCGAACGCCTGCTTGTTCTCCTCGTGGTCGCGCACCACATGGCAGGTGTCCTGGCACAGGAAGCACTCGATGCACTTGCGGAACTCCTGCGATCGGTCCACGTCCTCCTGCATCATGCGGTACTCGCCGGGAGCGACACCGGCCGGGGGGACGAAGGCCGGGACCTCCCTCGCCTTTGTGTAGTTGAAGCCGACGTCGGTGACCAGGTCGCGGACGACCGGGAACGCCCGCAGCGGCGTCACCGTGATGGTCTCCTCGCGGCCGAACACCGACATGCGCGTCATGCACATCAGCCGCGGCCGCCCGTTGATCTCCGCCGAGCAGGAACCGCACTTGCCGGCCTTGCAGTTCCAGCGCACGGCGAGGTCGGGCGCCTGGGTGGCCTGGAGGCGGTGGATGATGTCGAGCACCACCTCGCCGTCGTTGACCTCGACCTCGAAGTCCTTCAGGCCGCCGCCGTTCACGTCCCCGCGCCACACCTTGAAGTGGGCCGTATAGCCGCTCATTCGTAGAGCTCCTCTTCGGAGAGGTACTTGACCAGCTCCTCCTTGTCGAACAGGGCGAGCAGGTCGGCACGGACGGGTTCGGTGGTCTCGCGGGTGAGGGCGATCTGGCCGCGGACCGGGTCCGTCGCCGCCAGCCCGCCCGTCGGGTCGGTGAGCGCGCACAGCAGGTTGATCCGCCGCCACGCGCGGTCCATCCCGGGGTGGTCCTCGCGCGTGTGCCCGCCACGCGACTCGGTGCGCTCCAGCGCGGCCCGCGCCACGCACTCGCTCACCAGCAGCATGTTCCTGAGGTCCAGGGCGAGGTGCCAGCCGGGGTTGAACTGCCGGTGCCCCTCGACCCCGGCCCGGCGGGCCCGCAGCCGCAGTTCCGCCAGTTTCTCCAGGGCCTGCTCCATCTCCGGCGCGCGGCGGATGATGCCGACCAGGTCGTTCATCGTCTGCTGGAGTTCCTGGTGCAGGGTGTAGGGGTTCTCCGGCGGGCCGCCCGCCGGCTCCTCGGTCTCCGCCTCGGCCGAGAAGGGCCGCAGCGCCTCCGCGGCCGCCGAGTCGATCTGGACGTCGTCCACGACGGGCCGCGCCCCCGCCAGGCCCGCCGCGTACTCGGCCGCGTGCCAGCCCGCCCGGCGGCCGAAGACCAGCAGGTCGGACAGGGAGTTGCCGCCGAGCCGGTTGGAGCCGTGCATGCCGCCGGCCACCTCACCGGCCGCGAACAGCCCGGGCACCCCGCGCGCGGCCGCCGTGTCCGACTCGACCGCGACCCCGCCCATCACGTAGTGGCAGGTGGGCCCGACCTCCATCGCCTCCGCCGTGATGTCGACGTCCGCCAGCTCCTTGAACTGGTGGTACATCGACGGCAGCCGGCGCTTGATGACCTCGGCGGGCATCCGCGTCGACACGTCGAGGAACACGCCCCCGTGCGGGGAGCCGCGCCCCTCCTTCACCTCGGCGTTGATGGCCCGCGCGACCTCGTCACGGGGGAGCAGCTCGGGCGGGCGCCGGTTGTGGTCCGGGTCGTCGTACCAGCGGTCGCCCTCCTCCTCCGTCTCGGCGTACTTGTCCTTGAAGACGTCGGGGATGTAGTCGAACATGAACCGCTTGCCGTCGGAGTTGCGCAGCACCCCGCCGTCGCCGCGCACCGACTCGGTGACGAGGATGCCCTTCACCGACGGCGGCCAGACCATGCCGGTCGGATGGAACTGCACGAACTCCATGTTCAGCAGGGGAGCGCCCGCGAGCAGGGCCAGGGCGTGGCCGTCGCCGGTGTACTCCCACGAGTTCGACGTCACCTTGAAGGACTTGCCGATACCGCCGGTGGCGATGACCACGGCCGGTGCCTCCAGCACGAAGAAGCGGCCAGACTCGCGCTCGTAGGCGAAGACCCCGCAGACCCGGCCCTCCTCCTTCAGCACGCGCGTGACCGTGCACTCCTGGAAGACCTTCAGCCGGGACTCGTAGTCGCCGGTCTCACGGAAGTCCTCCTGCTGGAGGGAGACGATCTTCTGCTGGAGGGTGCGGATCAGCTCCAGGCCGGTGCGGTCGCCGACGTGGGCGAGCCGCGGGTACTCGTGGCCGCCGAAGTTGCGCTGCGCGATCCGTCCGTCCTTGGTGCGGTCGAACAGCGCCCCCCAGGTCTCCAGCTCCCACACCCGCTGCGGCGCCTCCTGAGCGTGCAGTTCGGCCATCCGCCACTGGTTGAGGAACTTGCCGCCGCGCATGGTGTCGCGGAAGTGCACCTGCCAGTTGTCACCGCTGTTGACGTTGGCCATGGCCGCGGCGATGCCGCCCTCGGCCATCACCGTGTGCGCCTTGCCGAACAGCGACTTGCAGATCACGGCCGTACGGGCGCCGCGCTCCCGGGCCTCGATGGCGGCGCGCAGGCCCGCGCCGCCCGCGCCCACCACGACGACGTCCCACTCCTGCCGGTCGACCACGGACATCAGAAGGCCTCATCCCTCTAGAAGAAGCGCGGATCGTCGAAGGCGCCCGACGCGACCAGGTAGACGTAGAAGTCGGCGAGCGCCACGCTCACCAGCGACGCCCAGGCGAGCTGCATGTGCCGGGCGTTGAGCTTCCCCGCCCACTGCCACATCCGGTAGCGCACGGGGTGCCTGGAGAAGTGCTTGAGCTTGCCGCCGACGATGTGCCGGCAGGAGTGACAGGAGATCGTGTACGCCCAGATCAGCACGATGTTGACCAGGAACACCAGCGTGCCCAGACCCATGTGGCCCCAGGCGTAGGTCTCGTCGCGGAAGGCGAGCACGGTGTCGTAGGTCAGGATCCCGGCGACCACGAGCGCGGCGTAGAAGAAGTACCGGTGGATGTTCTGCAGGATCAGCGGGAAGCGGGTCTCGCCGGTGTACTTCCTGTGCGGCTCGGCCACCGCGCAGGCCGGCGGGGACGCCCAGAAGCCCCGGTAGTAGGCCTTGCGGTAGTAGTAGCAGGTCAGGCGGAAGCCGAGCGGGAAGATCAGGATGATGATCGCGGGCGAGATGCCCCACCAGCTCCCGAAGATCTCCCAGTTCGGGCCGGACCGCATCGGCTCGCAGTTCTCCGCCAGGCACGGCGAGTAGAAGGGCGAGACGTAGGGCGCCGCGTAGTAGTCGGTGTTGGCGAAGGCCCGCCAGGTCGAGTAGACGATGAAGGCCAGCAGGCCCGCGGCGGTGCCGGCCGGGGCCAGCCACCAGCGGTCGGTGCGCAGGTGCGGGGCGGCGATCGCGGCCCGCGCAGCGCCCCGCACACCGCCGCTCTCACGTCTGGGTTCGGTGGCAGGGGGTTCCGTACCAGTGGCCACGTGACGACTCCGGTCGGGTTCGGGGGGAGGTGCCGGTCGCGCTCGACTCCTCCCCGGGTCAGGGAGCGCGCCGGTCCCGGGCGCCGAGCCCCTCGTCGTCCGAGTCGCTCCACAGGGCGGAGTCGTACGGCGTGTCCGAGATGGTGACCAGCTCGGGGCGCTTCGGCGCGGCCGGTGACGCGGCGGCGTCGCGCAGCAGGGCGACGCTCTCGCGCAGGTGATTGGCGTCGGCACGGACGCGGCGCATCTCCAGACCGCCGGTGCCGAGCTGCTTCTCCAGCCGCCCCAGCGATCGGAACACCTCGTCGAGACTGCGCTGGACTGACATCAGTTCGTCGTGAACGGACATGACTTGCCCTCACTTCCGCGGGTCCTTCATGGCCCAAGGCGGCAACGTTCATGCGCCTGCGAGTGTTGCGCGTCACGCCTTGTGCTGTGAAGGGATGTGCATCGATTGGCCGAGGCGTGCGGGTGCACTGTGCGGTGCGTTGCGCCGCACGGGTGGCTTCCCGCCCGTGACCGCCGTGTCGCCCTGTGTTGCCGAACCCTTTCCTCTTCAGTGGCCGCATACATCAGATGAACTCCAAATACCGCCAAAAGTGATCATAACGCCCGCGGCTTCCCGGAGGTAGCACAGATGTCCCAGCACGGCGTCGGCCCGCGCGCGGTCACGCGCTCGGTCGCCTTCCTGACCGCGGGCGTGCTCGCGGTGCCCGCGCTCGCCGGATGCGGCTCCGACGACCCGTCCGGAAAGCCGCTCGCCGGGCAGGACATCCAGCCCGCCCCGCGCGACCGGATCACCGACGGGGGCACCCTGCGCTGGGCCGCCGACTCCGTGCCCGACACGCTGAACACGTTCCAGTCGGACGCCGACGCCACCACCACCCGCGTCGCCCAGGCCGTCCTGCCGTCGATGTTCCGCATGGACGCCTCCGGCCGCCCGGAGCGCAACCCCGACTACCTGGAGTCCGCCAAGGTCGTCGACACCGAGCCCAAGCAGGTCGTCCTGTACAAGCTCAATCAGCAGGCCGTGTGGAGCGACGGCCGGGAGATCGGCGCCGCCGACTTCGCCGCCCAGTGGCGCGCCCTGTCCGGCAAGGACACCGCCTACTGGACCGCCCGCAACGCCGGCTACGACCGCATCCAGAAGATCGAGCGCGGCGACAACGCCCTGGAGGTCCGCGTCACCTTCAGCCGCCCCTACGCCGACTGGCGCTCGCTGTTCTCCCCGCTGTACCCGAAGGACGTCATGGGCACCCCGGACTCCTTCAACGACGGGGCCCGCAACAAGCTCAAGGTCACCGCCGGACCCTTCACGGTGAAGAAGGTCGACCGCAAGGACGAGGAGATCACCCTCGCCCGCAACCCGCGCTGGTGGGGCGAACCCGCCAAGCTCTCCGAGATCGTGCTGCGCACCGTCCCGCGCGACAAGCGGGCCGCCGAGCTCGCCGCGGGCACCCTCGACCTGGCCGAGATCGACCCCACCGCGGCCCGCCGCATCACCGTCGCCGCCCGCCCCCAGAGCTCCGGCAGCCCGCTGATGGGCCCCGGCGCCGACCGGTCCGCCGCGGACTCCCTGGAGTCCTCGGCCCGCGCCAACGGCTCCGACGAGGAGGCCGCCGACGAGGAGAGCGTCGCCCGCACCAAGCCGGGCAGGGCGGCCGCCGCGTACGCCCGGCAGCAGCAGGCCCTCAGCGGGTTCGAGGTCCGCAAGTCCCTGGAGCCCGCCTACACCCAGCTCGCCCTGAACGGCGCCGAGGGCCCGCTCACCGACGAGCGCGTCCGCCGGGCCGTCGCCCGCGCCCTGGACCGCAAGGACATCGCCCGGGTCGTCCTCAAGCCCCTGGGCCTGCCCGCCGTCCCCGTCGGCAGCCACCTCGCCCTGTCCGGCCAGGCCGCCTACGCCGACAACAGCGGCGCCCTCGGCGACCAGGACACCGAGGAGGCCCAGGCGCTGCTCGCGGACGCCGGGTGGGTGCGCGGCGGCCCGGTCGAGGAGCAGGAGAAGGACAAGGAGAAGGCGGCCGGCCCCGAGGGTGGCAAGGCCGACGACACCGGCCAGGACGACAAGGCGCGCCGCGGGCCCGACCCGGCCGGGCACCTCGCCCAGGACGGCAGGCAGCACGTGCCCGGGCACCAGGGCGGCGCCCCCGGGGCGTACGCCCCCAAGGGCACCGCCGCCCCGGCGAACCAGGAGTCCGCTCCGCTCGCCAAGAACGGCAAGGCCCTCACGCTGCGCTTCGTGCTCCCCTCCGGGCCCGGCTCCCAGACGCTGCGCACGGTCGCCGACCGCATCTCCCGCATGCTGGAGCGCGTCGGCATCACCACCGAGATCTCCAAGGTCTCCGACGAGTCCTACTTCAAGGACCACATCGCCTCCGGCCAGTACGACCTCGCCCTGTACTCCTGGCCCGCGACGGCGTTCCCCGCCACCGACGCCCGGCCCGTCTACGCCAAGCCCGTCCCGGCCGCCGACGGCTCGCTGAACGTCGAGCAGAACTACACCCGCGTCGGCACCGACCAGGTCGACCAGCTCTTCGACGAGGCCGTGGCCACCCTCGACGAGGGCGAGTCCCGCTCCCTGATCCGCAAGGCCGACTCCCGGATCTGGGCGGCGGCCGGCTCGATCCCCCTCTTCCAGCGCCCCCAGCTGCTGGCGGCCCGCAAGAACCTCGTCAACACCGGCGCCTTCGGCTTCGGCACGCCGGTCTACGAGGACATGGGCTTCCTGAAGAAGGGCGCGAAGCCGGCGTCGGGCCCGTCGGCGAAGGGCTCCACCGCTCCGTAGCTCTGGGAACGCTCAAACGCCTTGCCGTTCCGCGCCCGGCGTCCGCACCATGATTCCCGACACGATCATGGTGCGGACGCCGGGCGTCCGTACGCGGGGGGACGGGGACCGACACATGCGCGGCACGGCGGGACGGGCCGGCACGGCCGGGCTGGTCATCGGGGTGCTGGTGACGGGGCTGGGGGCGTGCACGGGGAGCGCGGGCGGAAACGGGGCCGACCAGGGCCGGAAGACCGAAGAGCCCGTGGCGACGGCCTGCGCGAACGGCACCTTCACCTGGTCCCACCTCACCGAGCGGGACCGGCTGACAGGTGTCTCCGACCCCGAGCGGCTCGGCAAGGGCGGCGGCGCCCTGCAGAACCCGATGCGGCGGGTGTACACCCCCGCCCCCTCGGTACGCGCCGACGGGCCGGCCCCGTCCCCCGCGGAGATCCTCTTCTCCCTCGGCAAGAAGGCCGGCGAGATCGACTCCGACGCGCGCACCCTGGCGGAGGCCGGCGAGACCTGGCCGTTCACCGACGTCCGGCAACCGGCCCCGGAGCTCCGTACCGACCGCCTCACGCCCCGCGCGGCGGGCGAGTACGTCCAGTACGCCGGTGTGCGGGAGGTGGCGGCGGACTTCCGTTACCGCTGCCCGGACGGCCGGACCGTCTCCGGCCACGCCCGCAACTGGACGGTCGACTTCGCCGTCCTCACCGACTGCGGGGTGCGGCCGGACTCACCTCTGGCCCGAGAGGTGGCCCGGCGCTCCTGCGAACCGGCCTGACCTGCACAGACGTAGCCCGGCTAACCCCTGCCGCCGTAGCCCCGTACCATGGGGTGAGGCCGTGGCATGTTGAGCCCGGCAGGGCCCGCGCACCACCGACGTACGCGCAGGGCATTCACTACTCCGGGAGTACGCCTTTTATGGCCACGCGCCACGACATCCGCAACGTCGCCATCGTCGCCCACGTCGACCACGGCAAGACCACCATCGTCGACGGCATGCTGAAGCAGGCCGGCGCCTTCGCCGCGCACCAGCTCGACTCGGTCGACGACCGCATGATGGACTCGAACGACCTGGAGCGTGAGAAGGGCATCACGATCCTGGCCAAGAACACGGCGGTGAAGTACCACCCGAAGGACGGGGGGGACGTCATCACCATCAACATCATCGACACCCCCGGCCACGCCGACTTCGGCGGTGAGGTCGAGCGCGGTCTGTCGATGGTCGACGGCGTCGTCCTGCTCGTGGACGCCTCCGAGGGCCCGCTCCCGCAGACCCGCTTCGTGCTGCGCAAGGCGCTCCAGGCCCGGCTGCCCGTCATCCTCTGCATCAACAAGACGGACCGCCCGGACGCCCGGATCGACGAGGTCGTCAACGAGACCTACGACCTCTTCCTCGACCTGGACGCCGACGAGGAGCAGATCGAGTTCCCGATCGTCTACGCCTGCGGCCGTGACGGCATCGCCTCGCTGACCAAGCCGGACAACGGCACGGTCCCGGCCGACTCCACCAGCCTGGAGCCGTTCTTCTCCACGATCCTGGAGCACATCCCGGCCCCGACCTACGACGAGGCCGCCCCGCTCCAGGCCCACGTCACCAACCTGGACGCCGACAACTTCCTCGGCCGTATCGCGCTGCTCCGCGTCGAGCAGGGCGAGCTGCGCAAGGGCCAGACGGTCGCGTGGATGAAGCGCGACGGCTCCGTCAGCAACGTCCGCATCTCCGAGCTGATGATGACCGAGGCGCTCACCCGCAAGCCCGCGGAGAAGGCCGGCCCCGGTGACATCTGCGCCGTCGCCGGTATCCCGGACATCATGATCGGCGAGACGCTGGCCGACCCGGAGAACCCGGTCGCGCTGCCGCTGATCACGGTCGACGAGCCCGCCATCTCCATGGTCATCGGCACCAACACCTCCCCGCTGGTCGGCCGCGGCGCCACCGGCAAGGGCGCCGACAACAAGGCGGCCGTCAAGGACCGCAAGGTCACCGCCCGCCAGGTGAAGGACCGCCTCGACCGCGAGCTGATCGGTAACGTCAGCCTCCGCGTGCTCGACACCGAGCGGCCGGACGCCTGGGAGGTGCAGGGCCGCGGTGAGCTGGCGCTGGCCATCCTGGTCGAGACGATGCGCCGGGAAGGCTTCGAGCTGACCATCGGCAAGCCGCAGGTCGTCACCAAGGAGGTCGACGGCAAGACCTACGAGCCCGTCGAGCGCATGACGATCGACGTGCCCGAGGAGCACATGGGCGCCGTCACGCAGCTCATGGGCGTCCGCAAGGGCCGCATGGACAACATGTCCAACCACGGCTCCGGCTGGGTCCGCATGGAGTTCGTCGTGCCCTCCCGCGGTCTCATCGGCTTCCGTACGGAGTTCCTGACCCAGACCCGTGGTACGGGCATCGGCCACTCCATCCACGAGGGCTTCGAGCCCTGGTTCGGCACCCTCCAGACCCGTAACAACGGCTCCCTGGTCGCCGACCGCGCCGGTGCGGTCACCGCGTTCGCGATGACCAACCTCCAGGAGCGCGGCGTGCTGTTCGTCGAGCCGGGCACCGAGGTGTACGAGGGCATGATCGTCGGCGAGAACTCCCGCGCCGACGACATGGACGTCAACATCACCAAGGAGAAGAAGCTCACCAACATGCGGTCCTCGACGGCCGACGTGACCGAGTCGATCGTCCCGCCGCGCAAGCTGTCGCTGGAGCAGTCCCTGGAGTTCTGCCGGGACGACGAGTGCGTCGAGGTCACCCCGGAGGCCGTGCGCATCCGCAAGGTGAACCTGGACGCCCGCGAGCGCGCCCGCGCCGCGAGCCGCGCCAAGCACGGCTGACGCCTGCCGCTGAAGACGACGACACCGGGCACCCCGCGAGGCGGGGTGCCCGGTGTCGTCGTCTTGAGGGTGAGCGTCTGAAGGGCGGGGAACGCGGAGGCAAGGGTAGGGAAAACCCTCGACTTGCCCGTGGCAGCCGTCAGGGGCGGTTTTCTCCCACTACCCTGCTCCGGAAGCGCCAGGTGCCCCCGGCTTCGGGGATCGCACAACGGCCTTGCCGCACAAGCCACTTGAGCGCGCGACAGTCGCCGATGGAACCCTGCACGGATCCCACGGTATGCCGCAAGCGGTTTATCTCACTCTCGCGTCCGGAATGCGGACAGCCGACACCGATAGATGTGTAACAAGTCCGTTTCGCAGGGATCTTTCACCAAACCCTTTGTCCGGATTTTGGAAGATGTAGGCGAGAGCTGTGATCGAACCGAGACCTCGAGAGTGTGGTTCGGTCCTGGCGTTTGGCAGATAGTTAGGCGCGTAGAGCTCGGATGTACGGGTCAGTAGCCGGCAGCGGCGCGACTCACGAGCGCGGGGGCACTCGACGAATTCCGGCACCGGCGACGGGCGGGGGCCGTGATGTGTCGTGTGCTCCCTTCGCGGTGAACCAATGACTTCATAGGAGGAACCCATGCGCGGTGCCAGGAGCGCCAAGTGGGTCGCGGGGGCGATAGTCGTCGCTCTGGCCGCCACCGCCTGCGGCGGCGGCGACGACAGCGGCAGCGACGACATGAACAAGGGGAAGGCCGACCCGAACGGCATCGTCACTGCGCAGCTGAGCGAGCCTCAGAACCCGCTGCAGCCGGCCAACGCCAAGGAGAGCCAGGGCAGCCGCGTGCTGCGCACGATCTTCGCCGGCCTGGTCGACTACGAGCCCGGCACCGGCAAGCTCGAGTACGTCAACGCCGAGTCGGTCACGCCGAACGACGACTCGTCCGAGTGGACCGTCAAGCTCAAGCAGGGCTGGAAGTTCCACGACGGCACGCCGGTCACCGCGAAGTCCTACGTGGACTCCTGGAACTGGTCCGCCAACATCAAGAACAACCAGACCAACTCCAGCTGGTTCGCCGACATCGTCGGCTTCGAGGACGTGCACCCGGAGAAGGGTGACCCGAAGAGCGACAAGATGTCGGGTCTGAAGGTCGTCGACGACAACACCTTCACGATCAAGCTGACGCAGCCGGTCTCGTACTTCGCGTACAAGCTGGGCTACGACGTGTGGGCGCCGCTGCCCGAGGCCTTCTTCAAGGACCCGAAGGGCTTCGGCCAGAAGCCGGTCGGCAACGGCCCGTACAAGTTCGTGTCCTGGGAGCACAACAAGCTCATCAAGGTCCGCAAGTTCGCGGACTACAAGGGCCCGAACGCCGCCAAGAACGGCGGTATCGACTTCAAGAACTACACGACCGCCGACGCCGCGTACTCGGACCTGCGCTCGAACAACGTGGACTGGATCGAGCAGGTCCCGACCACCGCGCTGACGAACTACAAGTCGGACCTCGGTGACCGTGCCATCGACGAGCCGTACTCGGCCGTCCAGTCGATCGTCCCGGCGTTCTACACCAAGCAGTTCAAGGACATCGACCCCAAGGTCATCCAGGGTCTGTCCATGGCGATCGACCGCCAGACGATCACCAAGACCGTCCTCCAGGGCACGCGTACCCCGGCCGACTCCTACGTGGCCCCGGGCGTTCTCGGCTACAAGCAGGGCGCGCTCGGCGACATCGTCAAGTTCGACCCGGCCAAGGCCAAGAAGCTCATCCAGGAGGGTGGCGGCGTCCCGGGCAACAAGATTCAGATCCAGTACAACGCCGACCAGGACCACAAGCCCTGGGTCGACGCGGTCTGCAACTCGATCCGCAAGTCCACCGGTGTGGAGTGCACGGGCGACCCGAAGCCGACCTTCCAGGCCGACCTCGACGCCCGTGACAAGGAGCAGGTCAAGTCCATGTACCGCGGTGGCTGGGTGCTGGACTACCCGGTCAACTCGAACTTCATGCGCGACCTGTACGGCTCCACGGCGGCCGGCAACACCAGCGGCTACTCCAACAAGGAGTTCGACAAGCTGAGCTCCGAGGCGGACAAGGCCGGCTCGATCGACGAGACCGTGGCCAAGTACCAGGAGGCGGAGCAGCTCCTCGCCAAGGACATGCCGGCGATCCCGCTCTGGTTCTACAAGGTCAACAGCGGTCAGAGCACCAAGATCCTGGGCAAGATCAAGTACGGCCAGGACGGTGACCCGATCTTCGACCAGATCCAGGTCAAGCAGAAGTAAGTAGACGACCGCAGACCGGTGCCGCCTCTCCCGGAGAAAGGGGAGCGGCGGCACCGGTCCGTAGGCACAGGCCTCCACCTCACCCCTCAACCTGCGGTGCTGATGAGTGCGCAGGCCTCGCCGACCCCTCACGGCATGGAGGCGCAAGATGGGGCGCTACGCCGCCAGGCGACTGCTCCAGATGATCCCGATCTTCATCGGGACAACTCTGTTGATCTTCCTGATGGTCCACATCCTTCCGGGCGACCCGGTCCGGGCCATCTACGGGGACAAGGCTCCCGATCCCGCACAGATCGCGCAGATCAAGCGCGAGTACGGCTTCGACAAGCCCGTCCTCGAGCAGTACTTCCACTACATGCTGAATCTCCTCAAGGGAGACTTCGGCAGCAACCTCGCCGGACGCCCGGTCGCCGAGCTGATGGCCGAGGCCTTCCCGGTGACCCTGCGGCTGACGCTGCTGGCCATCACCATCGAGATCATCATCGGTGTCGGCCTGGGCGCGTGGGCCGGTCTGCGGGCCGGTAAGGCCGCCGACACCGGCGTACTGGTCTTCACCCTGACGGTGATCTCCATCCCGGTGTTCGTGCTGGGCTTCATCGCCCGGTTCATCTTCGCCGACGAACTCGGCTGGCTGCCGCCCAACGTGCAGGACTCCACGGACTACTCGCAGTTGTTCCTGCCCGCGTTCGTCCTGGCCATGCTCTCCATGGCGTACGTCGCGCGGCTGACCCGGACGACCTTCGCCGAGAACCTGCGGGCCGACTACATGCGCACCGCGCTGGCCAAGGGCCTGCCCCGGCGCCGCATCATCGGTGTCCACCTGCTGCGCAACTCGCTGATCCCCGTGGTCACCTTCGTCGGCACCGACGTCGGCGGCTTCATCGGCGGCGCTGTCATCACCGAGGGCATCTTCAACATCCAGGGTGTCGGCAACCTCCTCTACAGGGCGATCCAGACGAGCGAGGGCTCGACGGTCACGGGTGTGGTGACGGTCCTCGTCCTCGTCATCCTCCTGATCAACCTGCTCATCGACCTGCTGTACGCGGTCCTGGACCCGAGGATCCGGTATGCCTGACGTGACCAAGGCCCAGACCACCGACGCCGCGACCGTGGACGCCGTGGCCCCTCCGGCCGTCGACGCCCCCGGCAAGCAGAGCGCGCAGCAGAGCGAGAAGCCCCGCTCCCTGTGGGGCGACGCCTGGTACGACCTGCGGCACCGGCCCATGTTCTGGATCTCCTCGGTGCTGCTGGTCCTGCTGCTGGTGATCGCCGCGTTCCCCGGCTGGTTCACCAGCGTCGACCCGCGAGACGGCGACCTCGTCCACCACTACCTGGGCAAGCCGCAGCTGGGTCACTTCTTCCAGCCCGACTGGTTCGGCTACGACCAGCAGGGCCGCTCCATCTACTCGCGTGTCATTCACGGCACCCGTGCCTCGATCCTCGTCGGCGTCTGCGTCACCGCGGCCGTCACGCTGATCGGGGGTCTGCTCGGCATGCTGGCGGGCTACTTCGGCGGCTGGGTCGACTCGGTGATCTCCCGGGTCGTCGACATCTTCTTCGGTCTGCCGTTCCTGCTCGGCACCATGGTCGTCCTGAACGCCTTCACCGAGCGCAAGGTGTACGTCGTCATCCTGGCCCTGGCCTTCCTGGGCTGGACCTCGATCGCGCGGGTCATGCGCAGCTCCGTCATCACGGCGAAGCAGGCGGACTACGTGACGGCGGCCCGGGCGCTGGGCGCCGGCACCCCGCGGATCCTGTTCCGCCACGTGATGCCGAACGCCGTCGCGCCCACCATCGTCGTGGCCACCATCGCCCTCGGCGGTTACATCTCCGCGGAGGCGACGCTGTCGTTCCTGGGCCTCGGCCTGAGCGACCCGACGATCTCGTGGGGCATCGACATCTCCGAAGGCAGCAAGGTGATCCGGGACAACCCGCACACGCTGCTGTTCCCGGCGGGCATGCTCAGCCTCACCGTCTTCGCGTTCATCATGCTCGGCGACGCGGTGCGCGACGCCCTCGACCCGAAGCTGCGCTGAGGAGGGCGTACGTGACCACCATCGACAAGACCCGGAACGTCCCCGAGCCGCGCGGCGCGGCCGACGGCGACGTTCCCCTGCTCGAAGTGCGTGACCTGCACGTCGAGTTCCACACCCGTGACGGTGTGGCCAAGGCCGTCAACGGCGTCAACTACACCGTGAACTCCGGCGAGACGCTCGCCGTGCTCGGTGAGTCCGGCTCCGGCAAGTCCGTGACCGCGCAGGCGATCATGGGCATTCTCGACATGCCGCCCGGGCGCATCCCCCAGGGCCAGATCCTGTACCGCGGCGAGGACATGCTCACCATGTCCGGCGACGCCCGGCGCAAGATCCGCGGCCGGAAGATCGCCATGATCTTCCAGGACGCGCTGTCCGCGCTGAACCCGGTGCTGTCCGTCGGCTACCAGCTCGGCGAGATGTTCCGCGTCCACCAGGGCCTGAGCAAGAAGGACGCCCGGGCCAAGGCCATCGAGCTGATGGACCGTGTGAAGATCCCGGCCGCCAAGGAACGCGTCGGCGACTATCCGCACCAGTTCTCCGGCGGTATGCGCCAGCGCATCATGATCGCCATGGCGCTCGCCCTGGAACCGGACCTGATCATCGCCGACGAGCCGACCACGGCCCTCGACGTGACGGTCCAGGCCCAGGTGATGGACCTGCTCGCGGAGCTGCAGCGCGAGTACAACATGGGCCTGATCCTGATCACCCACGACCTCGGCGTGGTCGCCGACGTCGCGGACAAGATCGCGGTGATGTACGCGGGCCGGATCGTGGAGACCGCGCCCGTGCACGAGCTGTACAAGCGGCCCGCGCACCCCTACACCAAGGGCCTGCTGGAGTCGATCCCGCGCCTGGACCAGAAGGGCCAGGACCTCTACGCGATCAAGGGTCTGCCGCCCAACCTGCTGCGCATCCCGACCGGTTGCGCCTTCAACCCGCGGTGCCCGCAGGCGCAGGACATCTGCCGTACGGACGTCCCGCCGCTGCACCCGGTCACCGAGTGGGACGGCGGCGAGCTGCCCGGCCGCGGCAGCGCGTGCCACTTCTGGAAGGAGACGATCCATGGCTGAGCTGGACAAGTCGGACGAGTCCATGGACGCCACCCCCAACGTCACCGAGGTCGAGACGGTGGAGGCCGCCACCGACGCGGAGGCCGTGGCCGCCATCGAGGCGCCGGTCGAGCGCGGTGAGCCGATCCTTCAGGTGCGCAACCTGGTCAAGCACTTCCCGCTGACCCAGGGCATCCTGTTCAAGCGTCAGATCGGGGCGGTCAAGGCCGTGGACGGGGTCTCCTTCGACCTCTACCAGGGCGAGACGCTCGGCATCGTGGGCGAGTCCGGCTGCGGCAAGTCCACCGTCGCCAAGCTGCTGATGATGCTGGAGAAGGCGACCGCGGGCGAGATCTTCTACAAGGGCCAGGACATCACCAAGCTGTCCGGGCGCGCGCTGAAGGCGGTCCGCCGGAACATCCAGATGGTGTTCCAGGACCCGTACACCTCGCTCAACCCCCGTATGACGGTGGGCGACATCATCGGGGAGACCTTCGAGATCCACCCCGAGGTGGCGCCGAAGGGCGACCGCCGGCGCAAGGTCCAGGACCTTCTGGACGTGGTCGGCCTCAACCCGGAGTACATCAACCGCTACCCGCACCAGTTCTCGGGCGGTCAGCGCCAGCGCATCGGCATCGCCCGCGGCCTGGCCCTGAACCCCGAGATCATCATCTGCGACGAGCCGGTCTCCGCGCTGGACGTGTCCGTCCAGGCGCAGGTCATCAACCTGATGGAGAAGCTGCAGAACGAGTTCAACCTCTCGTATCTCTTCATCGCGCACGACCTGTCGATCGTCCGGCACATCTCGGACCGCGTGGGTGTGATGTACCTCGGCAAGATGGCCGAGATCGGCTCGGACACGGAGATCTACGACCACCCGACGCACCCCTACACCCAGGCGCTGCTGTCGGCCGTCCCGGTCCCCGACCCGGAGTCCCGCGAGGGCCGCGAGCGGATCATCCTCACCGGCGACGTCCCGTCCCCGGCCAACCCGCCCTCGGGCTGCCGCTTCCGCACCCGCTGCTGGAAGGCGCAGGACAAGTGCGCCCAGGAGGTTCCCCTCCTGGCCATCCCTGAGCGCTTCCAGGGCGTCGACACCCCGGCGGCCCACGAGTCCGCCTGCCACTTCGCGGAGGAGAAGGACGTGGTCCACGCGGCCTGACCCCACCGCTTGATTTCCCGGCATCCCCGAGGGGTGCCGGGAAATTCTGCTGTCCGCGCCGGCCGGCACCCCCGCCAACTGCGTTAACACGCAAGCAACTTCGACGACCCGGTTCCGATATACGGACGCGTCAGGGTGGTCGTCGTACGGCCGTGCGGGTGCCGTAAACGGGCCGGGGCGCGCCATGTGGCCCCGGCCCGTTGCCGTGTTCAGACGGCCGTGATGCCCAGGGAGCGCTTCAGGAAGTCGACCTGGAGGAGGAGCAGGTTCTCGGCGACCTGTTCCTGCGGGGTGATGTGGGTGACGCCGGACAGCGGCAGCACCTCGTGGGGGCGGCCGGCGGCCAGCAGGGCAGAGGACAGGCGCAGGGCGTGGGCGACCACGACGTTGTCGTCGGCGAGGCCGTGCACGATCATCAGCGGGCGGTGCGGCTCGGCGGGGGAGGACAGCCCGTCGGGAGTCACCAGGGAGCTCTTCGCGTAGGCCTCCGGGTGCTCCGCCGGGGTGCCCAGGTAGCGCTCCGTGTAGTGGGTGTCGTACAGGCTCCAGTCCGTCACCGGCGCGCCCGCGATGCCCGCGTGGAAGACGTCGGGGCGGCGCAGGACCGCCAGGCCCGCCAGCCAGCCGCCGTAGGACCAGCCGCGGATCGCCACCCTGGACAGGTCCAGGGGGTAGCGCTTCGCGAGGTCCTCCAGGGCCTCCACCTGGTCGTCCAGCGACAGCGTGAAGTCGTGGTGGACCGCCTTCTCCCAGGCCGGTGAGCGTCCCGGGGTGCCGCGGCCGTCCGCGACCACGACCGCGAAGCCCTGGTCCGCGAACCACTGCGACGTGAGGTGGGCGTTGTGCGCGGCGACCACCCGCTGGCCGTGCGGACCTCCGTACGGGTCCATGAGGACCGGCAGCGGAGTGTCGCCGTCGTAGTCCCGAGGCATAAGCACGGCGCACGGTACGCGGCGTGCGCCCCCCTCGGTGAGCGTCACGCGGGGGGACATACCAGGATCTTCGGCGTGCGAAGGGACAGTCCTGGTCGGTTTTCCGTCGCGCAGGACCTGCACCAGCGAACCTGGCCGGTTCAGTGCGGCCGAGACCAGAACCGTCACCTCCCCGGACCGCACCGCCGCGTGCACGCCCGGCTCCCGCGACACCCGCTCCACGCCCAGCTCGTTCACCCGGTACACGTGCACCTGGCCCGTCTCGGCCTCACCGGCGGCCTCCGCGCCCGCCGACGCCGAGATCAGCACGTCGTGCTCGGAGACGTCCAGCAGGGCCCGGACGTGCAGCTGCGCCCCCGTCAGCGGCCGGTCCCCGACCGCCAGCACCCGCGCCCCGCCCTCGTCGGCGATCCGCACCAGCTGACCCGAGGGACTCCAGCACGGCACCCCGGGGAAAAGATCCAGCCAAGTTCGATCTTCGTCGGCGTGCACCATCCGCGTCGCGCCCGAGTCGGGGTCCACCGCCAGGATCAGCTGGCTGCGCTGGTCGCGCGCCTGTACGAGCAGTAGTGGCGCGCCCGCCGCTGACCAGTGCACATGTGCCAGATAAGGGTAGCGCGCCCGGTCCCAGGCGACCTCCGTACGCAGCCCGTCCAGGCCGATCACGAACAGCCGCACCTCCGCGTTGGCGGTACCCGCCGCCGGGTACGGCACCCGCTGAGGCTCCCGTTCCGGATGCGCGGGGTCGGCGATCCACCAGCGCCGCACCGGCGTGTCGTCCACCCGCGCCACGAGCAGCCGGTCCGACTCCGGAGCCCACCAGAAGCCCCGCGAACGCCCCATCTCCTCGGCCGCGATGAACTCGGCCAGACCGAACGAGACATTCTCCGACTCCGGCTCGGCGAGCTCCCGGTCGCCCTCACCCTCCGCGCCCACCACCCGCAGGGCCCCCTGCGCGACATACGCGATCTGCCGCCCGTCGGGCGAGGGGCGCGGGTCGAGCACAGGCCCCGGCACGCGCAGTTCACGTGCCGTCCCCGCGCGCAGCTCCGCTGCGAAAAGCCGTCCCGACAAGGCGAAAGAGGCCAACTCGACGGCCGTGTCGGTGGCGTACCCGACGATGCCGGCCCCGCCCTCACGGCTGCGCTCACGCCGGGCCCGTTCCTCGGGTGAGAGGTCCTCCGAAGCGCCCCCCAGCAGGGCGCGCGGGTCGGCGGCCACGCGCTCCGCGCCCTCCTCCGTGTCGAGGACCCAGAGCGAATTCGCCCGGTCCGTACCGGAGCCGGAGCGCAGGAACACGACACGGGAACCGTCGGGCGCCACGGTGAACGAGCGCGGCGCGCCGAGCGTGAAGCGCTGGGTGCGGGCGTGCCGTCGGGGGAATGAGTGAGGCTCGGTCGTCATGCCTTGACCATATTGGCCATGCGCCCCCTTGTGCGGCCGTGCGCCGATCGATGCGCACGGAGGGATAGTTATGATCAATGACGCATAGTGGGTATGAACCTGCTGGCTGCTGTACGGATTTGATGCCCCCATAGTCCGACCCCCCGCGCCCTCGTGGATCTTTGGAGGTGAACCGCCGTGGCACTCTCGATTTCGGCGGTGGTGCTGCTGGCGATCATCGTCTTCCTGCTCGTCAAGAAGTCGGGACTGAAGGCGGGGCATGCGATCGTCTGCATGCTGCTCGGCTTCTACCTCGCCTCCTCGACCGTCGCTCCCACGATCAACGAGCTGACGACGAACATCGCGGGGATGATCGGCAGCATCAAGTTCTGACCCCGGCGGGACCTCGTAGGCTGGCCCCATGACGGAACTGCCCGACCGGCGTCTGCTGCTGGTGCACGCGCACCCGGACGACGAGTCGATCATCAACGGCGCGACCATGGCCAGGTACGCGGCCGAAGGTGCCCACGTCACGCTGGTCACCTGCACGCTGGGTGAGCGCGGCGAGGTCATCCCGCCCGAGCTGGCGCACCTGACGGGCGCCGCCCTGGGCCAGCACCGCCGCCGTGAGCTCACCGCCGCCCTGGCCGAGCTCGGCGTCCGGGACTTCCGCCTCCTCGGCGGCGCCGGACGCTACAGCGACTCCGGGATGATGGGCCTGCCCGACAACGACGACCCCGGATGCTTCTGGCAGGCCGACGTCGACGAGGCCGCCGCGCACCTCGTCGAGGTGATCCGCGAGGTGCGCCCCCAGGTCCTCGTCACCTACGACGAGAACGGCGGCTACGGCCACCCGGACCACATCCAGGCCCACCGCGTCGTCATGCGCGCCGTGCAGCTGTCCGCCGACGCCGGCGTGCCGGTCCCGAAGGTCTACTGGAACCGGGTCCCCCGACCGGTTCTGGAGGAGTCCTTCGCCCGGCTCCGGGAGGACTTGTCCGACACGTCCTTCACCAAGGTCGCCGACATCGACGACGTCCCGGGTGTCGTGCCCGAGGAGCGCGTCACCACCGTGATCGACGGCACCGCGCACGCCGCCGCGAAGGCCGCCGCGATGCGCGCGCACGCCACCCAGATCACCGTGGACGGGCCCTACTTCGTGCTCTCCAACGAACTCGCCCAGCCGATCCTCACCACCGAGTACTACGAGCTGGTGCGCGGCGAGGCGGGCTCCGGCGAGCGGGAGACGGACCTGTTCGCCGGCGTCGGGGGAACCTCATGAACGACCGGACGCCGATGATGGCCCAGCCGATGCGGCCCCCCACGGCCGGGCGGGTCGGCGCCTGCCTCGGGTTCTTCGTGCTCGGCGCGGTGGCCGCTGTCGCCGGGGCCCTGGTGCAGCCCGGGTGGTTCCCGGGCGGGCTGCTGCTCGCCCTGGCCGGAGAGGCCGGGGCCGTCCTGGGCGGCTCACTCGTGCTCCGCGGCCGGGCCGGGGGCGTCGCGGCCGCCGCCGGCTGGATGCTCGCCATCGTCCTGCTGACCGCCAGCCGTCCCGAGGGCGACTTCCTCTTCGCCGCGGGGAGCGGCTCCTATCTCTTCCTGCTCGGGGGCATCGCCGTTGCTGTGATCTGCGCCACCCTCGCCCCGGGGCGGCAACCGGACGGAGCCCCCGCCCGACTTGCCAAGTGACGTACCACTTCGCCAGGACGTGGCCGTGGGGGTCCGGTGTGGGTTTCCAAGGCGGTCACGGGATACGGGCGAGAAGTGGCCAGTATGGTGGTGCGCGCCGCCGAGCCTCCCCCAAGCGCTCGACTCGCTCGTGCAGGGGGGACCCCCATCGTGAGGTCGTGACGGGCGGCGGAGCCAACCGGGAGAACCTGCCTTGAGTCGTGAAACTGACACTCCGTCCTCCGGGCCCAACGGGCGCGGCGGAGCCGCCTACCCGTCGGGTACGCCGCCGTACGGGACCCCGGCGGTCTCCGACGCCGGTGCGGACGCGGGCCGTTCCGCCACACGGCCGGAGGAACGCAAGACCGAGACCACGCTGACGACCCGGATCCGGATCAACATCCCCGGGTCGCGGCCCATTCCGCCCGTGGTGGTGCGCAAGCCCGTCGCGGAGACGGAGAACACGGCCGACACCGACACGCGCGGTGAGACGTCGACGGCCCCGGGCACCACCCCGTCCCCGGCACCGGCCGAGCCTCCCGCCGAACCCGCGCAGCAGGGCGACGACAAGCCGGCCAGCGACTGGTTCGCGCCCCGCAAGTCGGGCGGCGGCAAGGGCGGTCCGGGCAGCGGCTCCACCAACGGTGCCGGAATGCCGGGCGGTTCGCGTCCCGGAGCGGGTGCTCCCGGTGCGGCGGCGCCGGGTTCCGGCTCCGGTGCCGGTGCGTCCGGTGGGACGCGGCCGGGCGCCGGCCGGCCCGGCGGCGTGGTCGGCTCCATGGGCGCGCCGGGCGGTTCCCGGTCCGGCGGCACCAACGGTGCCGGGCTTCCGGGCGGCGCCACCGGCGGCCCCGTCGCGCCCGGGCACGGCGGCGGCACCGGCTCCTTCGACGTCACCGAGGCCCTGGCGGCGGGCCCGCTGGGCAACGCCTCACGCCCCGCCCCGGGCGGCACCGAACCGCGCCGCGACGACCTGCCGTACTTCTCAGACAACGGCCGCGACGGCCAGAACGGGCAGAACGGGCAGGCAGGTCAGAACAGCCAGAGCGGCTACGGCGGTCAGGCCGGCGGCCCGGGCCCGTCCGACGGCTTCGGCGCGAACGGCACGTCCGGTGGCCCCGGGTCCCGGCGCCCGGCAGGCCCGACCGGCGGACCGGTCACCGGCGAGGGCCCGATGGTGCCGCCGGCCGGCGGCCCGGGCGGTTTCGCCGAGCAGGGCGGCCCCGGGGCGCGGGACTCCTTCAGCACGCCCGGCGGCCCGGGCGGACCCGGTGCCTTCAACACCCCCGGTGCCCCCGGTGCTCCCGGCGGCTTCGGCGAGCAGGGCAGGCCCGGCGCTCCCGAGGCCTTCGACGAGCCCGGCCGCACCGGCACCCCGGGCGGTCCCGGAGCCCCCGGCGCCTTCAACACCCCCGGCAGGGCGGGAGGCCCCGGCGGTCCCGGAGCCATAGGCGGCGGCCCGGGCGCTCCGGCCGCTCCCGGCGCCGCGGCTGCCGGCCCCGCCGGTGGCATGAGCGACGACACCGCCGTCCTCACCCCGCAGAAGCCGGCCCCCGAACCGCCGGACGGCCAGGGCTACGGACCCCGGCACGACAACGTCTCCGGGCACACCGTCACCAGCGGCATGCCCGTCGTGACGCCCGGCACGGCCTCGCCGTTCGGCCCGGGCGCACCCGCCGACGGCCCGGTGCCGCACGCCGCCCCGAAGCTGCCCGAGCCGGTCTCCCCGCCCCCGGCGAGCTCCTCCAAGGCACCGAAGAAGAAGGGCCGCAACAAGCTCGTGCTGCTCGCGGTCGGCGCGGTCGTGGCCGCCGGCGCCGTCTACGGCGCCGGTCTGCTGATGAACCGCACCGACGTGCCCAAGGGCACCACCGTGCTCGGCGTCGACATCGGCGGCACGACCCGTGACGGCGCCGTCAGGAAGCTCGACGAGGCCTTCGACGACCGCGTCGGCACGCCGCTGAAGCTGTCCGTGGGCGGCAAGACCGTCGCCCTCGACCCGGACAAGGCGGGCCTGCAGTTCGACATGGACGCCACGGCCGACGCGGCGGCGAAGAGCGACTACAACCCGGTCTCCGTGATCGGCTCGCTGTTCGGCAACCACCGCGTCGTCACGCCGGTCATGCCCGTCGACGAGGAGAAGCTGCACGCCTCCCTGGAGGAGGCGTCGGGCGCCTCCGGCGCGTCGACCGACGGCACGATCGAGTTCAAGGGCGGCAAGGCCGTCCCCGTGTACGGCAAGACCGGCAAGGGCGTCGACCTCGCCAAGTCGACGACGGTCGTGGAGGAGGCGTACCGCACCCAGGTGGAGACCGGCGCCTCCGGCGTGGTGAACCTGCCGACCACGACCCGGCAGCCGACCGTCTCGAACGCCGAGGTCGACCGGGTGCTGAAGGACTTCGCACAGCCCGCGATGTCCGCCAAGGCCATCGTGCAGACCGACCCGGCGCACAGCATCCCGTTCGGCGCGCTGTCGCTGCCGAAGATCCTCAGCTTCAAGGCCGTCGACGGCAAGCTCGTGGACACGTACAACCTCAAGGCGCTTCAGGAGGCGTACGGCACGACCTTCGACGGCGTGCAGATCGAGGGCGCGAGCGGCAAGCGCGACGTCACGCCACAGGACGTCGTGACGGCCCTGCGCAAGGCCCTGCGGGGCAAGACGCCCGCGGAGCGCGTCGGAGTCATCGACACCAAGCCGAACTGACCTCCGGCCGACCGTCGCAGGAGAGCCCCCGCCCGGTGCGGACGGGGGCTCTCGTCGTCATCCCGTCGGCATGACACCTGTCATGCGGCAGTCCGGACATCGGGCACTGCCCCCGCCCGCACTCCCGAAGCCACGATGTCCGTATGACAACGACAGCCTCGGTGGTCGCGTTCGACCAGGTGAGCAAGGCATACGGCAGCGTCCGCGCGGTGGACGCACTGACCCTGGACCTCAGGCCGGGGGAGACGGTGGCGCTGCTCGGTCCCAACGGCGCCGGCAAGTCCACCACCCTCGACCTCCTGCTCGGCCTGAAGAATCCTGACAGCGGCACGGTCCGGCTCTTCGGTACCAGCCCCCGGGAGGCCATCGTCGCCGGGCGGGTGGGCGCCATGCTGCAAAGCGGCGGCCTCATGGGCGAGGTCACGGTCGCCGAACTGGTAGGGCTCGCCTGCGACCTGCACCCGAAGGCCCACCGGCCCTCCGAGGTGCTGTCCCGGGCGGGCATCACACAGATCGCCGGCCGCAAGGTCGACAAGCTCTCCGGCGGCCAGGCCCAGCGCGTCCGCTTCGCCCTCGCCACCGCAGGCGACAGTGACCTCGTCGTCCTGGACGAACCCACCACCGGCATGGACGTCACCACCCGTCAGGGCTTCTGGGCCACCATGCGCGAGCAGGCCGACCAGGGCCGGACCGTCCTCTTCGCCACTCACTACCTGGAAGAGGCCGACGCCGTCGCCGACCGGGTCCTCGTCCTGCACCGCGGCCGGCTCCTCGCCGAAGGCACGGCCGCCGAGATCAAGGGCAGGGCGGGCGCCCGCAGGATCTCCTTCGACCTGGAGCGGACCATCGACGAGGCGGCCCTGCGCGCCCTGCCCTGCCTGACCGGCATCGACATCTCCGGCCGGACCGTGCGCATCCAGTCCTCCGACGCCGACGCCACCGTCCACGCCGTGTACGGCCTCGGTGTCTTCCCCCGCAACCTGGAAGTCGCCGGACTCGGCCTGGAGCAGGCCTTTGTCGCCATCACCACCGCCGAGGAGGCGAAGTCCAAGTGAACAGCCTGATCAAGCTGGAACTCACCCGCGCCCTGCGCAACCGCAAGTTCCTGTTCTTCTCCGTGATCTACCCGTCGGTGCTGTTCCTGATCATCGCGGGCAACGCCGACAGCACCACGAAGGTCCCCGGCAGCGACCTGACCCTCCCGACCTACATGATGGTCTCCATGGCGTCCTTCGGCGCCCTCACGGCCGTCCTCATGGGCAACAGCGAGCGCATCGCCAAGGAGCGCGAGGGCGGCTGGATACGTCAACTGCGCCTGACCACGCTGCCCGGCCGCGGCTACGTCCTCGCCAAGACCGCGAGCGCCGCCGTCGTCAGCCTGCCGTCCATCGTCATCGTGTTCGCCGTCGCCGCCGCCGTGAAGGGCGTGACCCTGGACGCCTGGCAGTGGCTGGCCCTCACCGGCGCGATCTGGGCCGGCAGCCTCGTCTTCGCCGCGCTCGGCGTCGCCCTCGGCTACCTCGCCAGCGGGGACGCGGTCCGGCCGATCACGATGATCACCTACTTCGGCCTGTCCATGCTCGGCGGTCTGTGGATGCCCACGACGACCTTCCCGGACTGGCTCCAGGCCGTCGCGAAGTGGCTGCCGACGCACGCGTACGCTGCCCTCGGGCAGGCCATCGAGCAGAGCCGGGCCCCGCACGTCCAGGACCTCGCCGTCCTGGTGGTGTCGTTCGTCCTGTTCGCGGGTGGCGCGGCCTGGCTGTACCGGAAGGACACCCTGAAGGCGTGAACGACGTCGGCGTCGGTATCGGACAGCGCCCGGTCAACCGCCGGCAGCGCGTGGTGAAGTCGCTGTGGACCGGCATCTGGCTGGTCTACCTGAGCGCCCCCGTCAGCGACCTGCTGCACGGCGGCCACAGCACCGGTGTGCGGATCCTCGGCTGGCTCGGCCTGGCCGCGTTCGTCACCTGGTACATGCTGCTGGTGTTCCGCACCGGCCGCGGTGAGCGCAACGGCCTGGTGCTCGGCTCGCTCGGGGTCCTGGCGGCCCAGTCCACGCTCCTCGCCCTCACCCTGGGCCGCGAGTGGATGGTGCTGTTCGTGTACGTGTCGATCGCGTCCGGCGCCGCCCTGCCGCTGCGCATGGCCCGCTGGACGGTCCCGGGCGCCTGCGCGGTGCTGACCGCCGTGGCGTTCGCCGTACCGGACGGACACTCCTACCTGGCGGGGCTGCTCATCCCCGCCCTGCTCGGCGGTTTCGCGATGACCGGTGTGCGCGAACTCGTCCGGACCACCATCGCCCTGCGCGAGGCCCGGGCCACCGTCGCCCAGCTCGCCGCCAACGAGGAGCGCCTGCGCCTGGCCAGGGACCTGCACGACCTGCTCGGCCACTCCCTGTCCCTGATCACGCTGAAGAGCGAGCTGGCCGGGCGGATGCTGCCCGACCGTCCCGACGAGGCGGCCCAGCAGGTCGCCGACATCGAGCAGGTCAGCCGCCAGGCCCTGGTCGACGTACGGGAGGCCGTCACCGGTTACCGCCGCCCCCGCCTGAACGCCGAACTGGCCGGTGCCCGGGTCGCCCTGACCGCGGCCGGCGTCACCGCCGAACTGCCCGCCGAACCGGGCTTCGACGGTGTGCCCGAGGAGAGCGAGTCCGCCCTGGCGTGGGCGCTGCGCGAGGCCGTCACCAACGTCGTACGGCACAGCGGCGCCCGCCGCTGCACGGTCGAGCTGGTGCGCCGTCAGACCCTCGACGGGCCGGTGCTGGAACTCACCGTCGAGGACGACGGCTCGGGCGGCACGGGCACCGGCGACGGCAACGGCCTCGCGGGTCTGACCGAACGCCTCACCAAGGCGGGCGGCACCCTGGAGGCGGGCCCGTTCAAGTACGGGTTCCGCCTGGTCGCCCGCGTGCCCACGGCCGGACCGGCGGACGTAGGATCCCCCGCATGAGCCGCACGATCAAGGTCCTGCTCGCCGAGGACCAGTCGATGGTCCGCGAGGCCCTGGCCGCCCTGCTCGGCCTGGAGGAGGACATCGAGGTCGTCGCCCAGGTGGCCCGCGGCGACGAGGTCCTGGAGGCGGCCCGTGCCCACGGCGTGGACGTGGCCCTCCTGGACATCGAGATGCCCGGCGCGACGGGCATAGAGGCCGCGGCCCGTCTGCACGCCGAACTCCCGGTCGTGAAGCTGGTCATCCTCACCACCTTCGGCCGCCCCGGCTACCTGCGCAGCGCGATGGAGTCCGGCGCCGACGCCTTCCTGGTCAAGGACGCCCCCGCGGCCCAGCTCGCGGAGGCGATCCGCAAGGTCCTCACCGGCGAACGCGTCATCGACCCCACCCTCGCGGCAGCGGCCCTCGCGGAGGGCGCCAACCCGCTGACGGACCGCGAGCGCGAGGTCCTCCGGGCGGCTTCCGACGGCTCCACGAACGCGGAACTGGCGGCGACCCTGCACCTCTCCCAGGGCACGGTCCGCAACTACCTCTCCACGGCGATCCAGAAACTGGCGGTACGAAACCGCGCGGAGGCGGTCCGCGTGGCACGTGAGAAGGGCTGGTTGTAGACCGGCCCCGAAAGGGCGCGGGGAACTGCGCGACCAGCCCCCACGCACCCGCACACGCACGACCACGGAACCCCTACGGCGAGGAGGCGTCAGTTGAGCCTCGCCCTGGCCGCCAAAGCCTCCCCCCGCACCCGCTCAGCGGCCCCTTCGTCCACCGCCGAGACCACCTCCGCATAGGCCTCCAACTCCAAGGCCCCACCGAGAAACTCCCCCCGCTGCACCAGCAACCGCGCCCGCTCGTACCGCAACCGCGCCGGATGGGACGGCAGCAGCAGCGACAGCTCCACCGCCCACAACGCCACGTCCGACCGCTCGGGCCGGGCCGCCGCCCACGCCCGCACGTTGTTCAGGATCCGCAGCACCACGTCCAGCGGATCGGCCGGCCGCAGCATCGACGGATCGATCCCCGCCCCCGTGGCCCCGGCCACCAGCACCTCCGCATCGGCCCCGCTCAGCACCCGCCCCCCGTCGAACGGATCCGCCAGCACCTGCCCCTCCTCGGGCCCGAACCCGACCACGAAGTGTCCCGGCAGGGCCACCCCGTACACCGGCGCCCCCGCCCGCCTGGCCACCTCCATCCACACCACGGACAGCAGGATCGGCAGCCCCCTGCGCCGCCGCAGCACCTCGTGCAGCAGCGACGACTCCAGACGTTGGTAGTCGCCCGGGGTGCCGTGGAACCCCATCCGCTCACCGAGCAGTTCCCGCAGGGCCACCGCCCACGCCCGCGGCCCGGCCGGCCGGTACGGCAGCAGCCCGGCCAGCCGGTCCAGCTCGACCTGTGCGGCGTCCAGGCCCGCCTCGTCCAGCTCCCGGTCCGCCTCCGCCCCCACCAGCAGGCACAGCGTCGACAGGTCGGGCCGCTCGGAGCGGGCCTCCTCGGCGAACCGCCGCCGCAGCTCGGCGGAGCGTTCCGGGGACGGGGGGTACGGGGGACGCATGACTGGCTCGTGCCCTCTCACGACGATCGGTTACCGGCCGTTTCCGGTGCCGTCGGCATCCGGTGCCCGGTAGTGGTGGTAGGCGTGGTGCGCGGAGAAGCCCATCCCGGCGTACAGCGCCCGCGCTCCCGCGTTGTCGGCCTCGACCTGGAGCCACGCCGCCGACGCGCCCTCGTCGAGCGCCCGGCGGGCCAGCGCGGCCATCACGGCCGTCGCGAGACCCCGCCGCCGCAGCGCCGGATCGACCTCGACGGCGGCGAACCCGGCCCACCGCCCGTCCACGACGCACCGTCCGATGGCGGCCGGGGGCGCCCCCTCGGCCGCCCCGGGCACGGTCGCGAACCACACCGACGGCCCGCTCGCGAGCACCCGCAGCGCCACCTCGCTCACGCCCTTGCGCTGGTACCGGGCCAGCCACCCGTCACCGGCCTCCCGGGACAGCACGACCTCGTCCGGGTCGCCCAGGTCGGCGACCGGCGCCAGTGGCCCGACCCACAGCTCGGCCGTCACCTCCCGCACCCAGCCCCGCCGCTCCAGCTCCGCGCAGAGCAGCTCCTGCGTGCCCTCGGCCCCGGTCGCGGTCTGGACGTAGGCGGGCAGCCCGCGCTCGCCGTACCAGCGCCGTACGGCCGCGAGCGCCTCGTCGAGCGGCACGCCCGGCTCGCCCAGCGGCAGCACCGAGTTGGCCCGCCGGGTGAATCCCGACGCGGCCCGCAGCTCCCACTCGCCGAGCCGTTCGCTCTCCACGGGCCGCCAGGCCCGCGCGGCGACCCGGGCCAGCTCCTCGTAGGAGGCGGCCGGACCGCGGCGACGCGCCGGTGCGGGCGGCACGGTCTTGCCCGCGACCAGCGCCGATTCCGCGATGCGGACGCTCTCGCCGCTCTTGCGTGTGATGAGCAGCACACCGTTGTCCCATGATGTGAGAACACCGACCGTGTCGGTGAACTTCTCACCCGGAGCCTCATGTTCGATCAAGCTCCGCACGGAGACCCGTTTGCCCACGTCAGCAGCGGTGATACGGACCTCGAGTCGCCCGGCGGCAGAGATTTCCACAGGTCAGTTCACCCCTCCTGTTCGGATCATGCCCAGGAACGGAGATACTAGGGGCGGGCATCGACGACGCCGCGCTCCCGCGCGCCAGGCGGCGGAGCCTGAGGAGGCCCGCCAGCGCCCTATCGAGGAGGAACGACAGCGTGACCTACGTCATCGCGCAGCCTTGTGTCGACGTCAAGGACAAGGCGTGCATCGAGGAGTGCCCGGTCGACTGCATCTACGAGGGCCAGCGGTCCTTGTACATCCACCCGGACGAATGCGTCGACTGTGGTGCCTGTGAGCCGGTCTGCCCGGTTGAGGCGATCTTCTACGAGGACGACACTCCCGAGGAGTGGAAGGACTACTACAAGGCGAACGTCGAGTTCTTCGACGAGCTCGGCTCGCCGGGCGGCGCCAGCAAGCTGGGGCTGATCGAGCGCGACCACCCCTTCGTCGCCGCGCTGCCGCCGCAGAACCAGTAAGAGCGGCCCGCACTCCGTGCCGCCTCGGTCCCGTACGGCCCGATCACCCGCTGATCGCCGTACGGGGCCGAGGCGTTTGCCGTCACCGGCTCGTACGTACCAGAAAGTGAGCCAGAACCCGTGTCCGCAGTCTCCGACCGCTTGCCCACCTTCCCCTGGGACAAGCTGGCCCCGTACAAGGCCACGGCAGCCGCCCACCCGGACGGCATCGTCGACCTGTCCGTCGGCACCCCGGTCGACCCGGTGCCCGAGCTGATCCAGAAGGCACTGGTGGCCGCCGCCGACTCGCCGGGCTACCCGACCGTCTGGGGCACGCCCGAGCTGCGCGACGCGATCACCGGCTGGGTGGAGCGCCGCCTCGGCGCCCGGGACGTCACGCACCACCACGTGCTGCCGATCGTCGGCTCCAAGGAACTCGTCGCCTGGCTCCCGACCCAGCTGGGCCTCGGCCCCGGCGACCGGGTGGCCTACCCGCGCCTGGCCTACCCGACGTACGAGGTCGGCGCACGGCTGGCCCGCGCCGCGTACGAGGTCTACGACGACCCGACGGAGCTGGACCCCGAGGGTCTGAAGCTGCTCTGGCTGAACTCCCCGTCGAACCCCACCGGCAAGGTCCTCTCCAAGGAGGAGCTGACCCGGATCGTCGCCTGGGCCCGCGCCCACGGCGTCCTGCTCGTCTCCGACGAGTGCTACCTGGAGCTGGGCTGGGAGGCCGACCCGGTCTCGGTGCTGCACCAGGACGTCAACGGCGGCTCGTACGACGGCATCGTCTCCGTGCACTCCCTCTCCAAGCGCTCGAACCTCGCGGGCTACCGCGCGGCCTTCCTGGCCGGTGACCCGGCGGTCCTCGGCCCGCTGCTGGAGATCCGCAAGCACGGCGGCATGATGACGTCGGCCCCGACGCAGGCGGCGGTGATCGCGGCCCTCGGCGACGACGACCACGTCCGCGTCCAGCGCGAGCGCTACACCTCCCGCCGTGAGCTGCTGCGCGAGGCCCTGGTCACCCACGGCTTCCGCATCGAGCACAGCGAGGCCAGCCTCTACCTGTGGGCCACCAGGGGCGAGTCCTGCTGGGACACGGTCGACCACCTCGCCAAGCGCGGCATCCTCGTGGCCCCCGGCGACTTCTACGGCCCGGCGGGTGCGGAGTTCGTCCGCGTGGCGCTGACGGCGACGGACGAGAGGGTGGCGGCGGCCGTCCGGCGTCTGTGAGCGCCGCCGAGCACGCCGAAGGGGTCCAGGAGCGCTCCCTGAGCCCTGCCGAGCACACCGAAGGGGTCCGGGGAAGCTCCCCGGACCCCTTCGGCGTTGTGACACGGGTGGGTCAGCCGACCGGCAGGCTCTTCACCGGCAGCGAGTCCGCGGACGGCACGCCGCCCTTGGGAAGGGAGTTCGTCGGCAGACCGCCCTTGGCCGGACGGGCCGTGTCGCCGACGAGCCGACCGGCGGAACCGGCCGCGTCACCGGCCGCCTTCTGCGCGACGGGCGTGGTCTTCTTGACCGTGTTGCCGCTGGTCTTGCCCGCGTCCGGCACCGCCTTCTCAACGGTCTTGCCGCCGGTCTCGCCGGCGGACTCGGTGCCCTTCTGCGCCGCGCCGTCGACGGTGTTGCCGACGTTCGCCCCGTCCAGGGCGGTCAGGCCACCGAGGTTCGGGCTGGCGGGCAGCTCGGGGGCCGCGCTGGCGGAGCCGGCCGCACCGACCCCGGCAGCCGCTCCCGCAGCGACGATCAGCGCGGCACGGGCGATACGGCGGGTCAGGGGGAGGGACATGGTGCTCCTTCGACGGGAGAGAAAAGTGGGCTTTGTGAAGTGTCCGACCGGGGCTGGCAGTTGATCGACCGGCTGTCGAGCTCCCCGGCTCGGACGCAGTGACTACCGCTCGAAGCCCGCGAAGGTTGCGGCGCCGCAACGTAAAGAGTTGGCAATGCGTCGCATAATCGGCTGCGGATAAAAACGGGCAAAGAGGCGTTCGCCGGAAAGCCTGCCGAATCCTTCCCGCCCTGTGCCGCCAAGGAATTTCCCGGCCTCCCGGGTGAGGGTGTGAAAACCTGCGCACACCGTCGCGGCCGGGCCGTGCGGGTAATCCCCGCGGGTGAGTCCCCGCACCCCTGTGCGATCTAGGGCCTGTCGTTTGGATCATGACGCAGACGCGGGGCACAGATGCTGCCGATGCCCTGCGCCATCATCCAAACGACAGGCCCTAGCCCATCGTGACGATGCGGACGGCGTCCGCGTTCCGCTCCGACCCCGCGGTGCCCTTCGCGGCGGGGTCCCGCCACTGGCTGGCGGTGTTCCCTGCGACCCACTCGCGTCCCGCGTAGGTGACGCGCGCGATGTGCAGCTCCGAGGCGTTGGCCACGGCCCAGTGCGCCAGCTGCCAGCCCCGCCGGTCGGCGCTCCGCCCGGCCGTCGCCCCCGTGTCGGCGGTCACCGGCAGTGTCACGGTCCGCCCACCGGTCCCGCCCGCGGCGCTCGGGGACGGCGTGGGCGCGGCCGTCGGCGCACCGCTCACCTCGGCCCCGGCCGGCTCCAGCACATCGCGCCCGAAGTCCCGCACGAGCGCGGCACGCACCCCGTCCGGGCCCGAGGCCCGGGTCGCGGCCGGGCGGCCCTCACAGGTCAGCGTGGCCGCCGACTGCCCGGTCAGGGCCGCGGCAAGCAGCGCGGCGTCCGGTTCGTGCTTGGCGTAGGCCTGCGGGAAGCCGCTGCGCTGCACGCGCTGCGCGGCGACGGTGAGCGGCAGCCGGGTGTAGCCGGGCACCTTGACCAGGTGCTCGTAGAACTCACCGGCCGAGTACGTCGGGTCCATGATCTCCTTCGGCGTTCCCCAGCCCTGCGAAGGCCTCTGCTGGAACAGGCCGAGGGAGTCCCGGTCGCCGTGCCTGATGTTGCGCAGGGCCGACTCCTGCAGCGCGGTCGCCAGCGCGATGGTCACGGCCCGCTCGGGCAGCCCGCGCGCGGTCCCGACCGCGGTGATCGTCGCCGCGTTCACCGCCTGCTCGGGCGTGAACTCGTACGACGCCCCGTCGCCCTTGCCCGAGACGACCTTGCAGCCCGGTCCGCCCGAGCCCCCGGTGATGTACTGCACGACGACGTAACCGGCGACCGCGAGCAGGGCCACGAGAGCGGCTCCGCATCGGAAGAGGCGGCCACGACGCTGGGGAGAGGACGACTCTGGCACGCCGTACAAGGTACTGGAGAGTACGGAGTGGTATGAGCCGGGTGGGAAGAGTGAGGGCGCAGCCCGGCGCGTTAGGGTCGACGGCATGGCCGACACCTCGCTTGACCTCACGCTGGACGCCGCGCAGCTCACCGCACGGCTCGTCGACTTCCGCTCCGAGAGCGGCACCGAGGAGCCCCTCGCGGACGCGATCGAGACCGCGCTGCGCGCGCTGCCCCACCTGACGGTCGACCGGTACGGCAACAACGTCGTGGCCCGCACGAACCTGGGCCGCTCGGAGCGGGTGATCCTGGCCGGCCACATCGACACCGTCCCCGTGGCGGACAACGTCCCCTCCCGGCTCGACGAGGACGGCGTCCTGTGGGGCTGCGGCACCTGCGACATGAAGTCCGGCGTCGCCGTGCAGCTGCGCATCGCGGCCACGGTCCCCGCGCCCAACCGCGACCTGACCTTCGTCTTCTACGACAACGAGGAGGTCGCCGCGGAGCTGAACGGCCTCAAGCATGTCTCCGAGGCGCACCCCGAGTGGCTGGAGGGCGACTTCGCGGTGCTGCTGGAGCCGTCGGACGGCCAGGTCGAGGGCGGCTGCCAGGGCACGCTGCGGGTGCTGCTGAAGACCACGGGCGAACGGGCCCACTCGGCACGCGGCTGGATGGGCTCCAACGCGATCCACGCCGCGGCCCCGATCCTCGCCCGCCTGGCCTCCTACGAGCCCCGCCGGCCGGTCATCGACGGCCTGGAGTACCGCGAGGGCCTCAACGCCGTGGGGATCGGCGGGGGAGTGGCCGGCAACGTGATCCCCGACGAGTGCGTCGTCACCGTCAACTTCCGCTACGCCCCCGACCGCACGCCCGAGGAGGCCGTCGCACACGTCCGTGAGGTCTTCGCGGACTGCGGGGTCGAGGAGTTCGAGGTCGTCGACCACAGCGGCGCGGCGATGCCCGGACTGTCCCACCCGGCGGCCAAGGCGTTCATCGAGGCGGTCGGCGGCACCCCGATGCCGAAGTACGGCTGGACGGACGTCTCCCGCTTCTCCGCGCTCGGCGTCCCCGCCGTCAACTACGGCCCCGGCAACCCCCACTTGGCGCACAAGCGGGACGAGCGCGTGGAGGTCACCAAGATCCTCGCGGGCGAGGAGCGCCTGCGGAACTGGCTGACCGCCTGAGCCCGCCGGACCCCCCACGGGTTTACGCCGCTGCATCGCGGACATGCTCACGTCCCTCGTTCGTAACCCGCGTAGATCTACGCTGAGGTGGAAAGACAGGCACGACGGAGGGAGCGCACATGGCGACCGGCAACCCCGAGGGGAAGAAGCAGCCGCCGGAGGAAAAGCGCCTGGGCCCGGTCCTCCAGAGGCGGGACCAGGTGCAGGCCAGCACCACCGACCAACGGCTGCTGGACGAGCGGGCCCCCTCCGACTGGGTCCACACCGACCCCTGGCGGGTGCTGCGCATCCAGTCGGAATTCATCGAGGGCTTCGGCACGCTCGCCGAACTCCCGCCCGCGATCAGCGTGTTCGGCTCGGCCCGGACCCCGGCGGACTCGCCCGAGTACGAGGCGGGCGTCCGGCTGGGACAGGGCCTGGTCGACGCGGGGTTCGCCGTCATCACCGGCGGCGGCCCGGGCGCGATGGAGGCGGCCAACAAGGGCGCCCTGGAGGCGAAGGGCATCTCGGTCGGCCTCGGTATCGAACTGCCGTTCGAGCAGGGGCTGAACCCGTACGTCGACATCGGCCTGAACTTCCGCTACTTCTTCGTGCGGAAGATGATGTTCGTCAAGTACGCGCAGGGCTTCGTGGTCCTGCCCGGCGGCCTCGGCACCCTCGACGAACTCTTCGAGGCCCTCACGCTGGTCCAGACCCAGAAGGTCACCCGGTTCCCGATCGTCCTCTTCGGCACCGAGTACTGGGGCGGCCTGGTCGACTGGCTCCGCGACACGGTGATCGCCCAGGGCAAGGCGGCGGAGAAGGACCTGCTGCTGTTCCACGTGACGGACGACGTGGACGAGGCGGTGGCACTGGTGTCGAAGGAGGCGGGCAGGTAGGGGTCTGTTCCGGCCCGGCCTCCTGTCCGACCGTGTCAGGCGAGCGAGCCGGGCTTGCTGTCCGACCGATTCGGGCGGCGGATGGACACAGGTACCAGGGGGTCCAGGGGTCCAGGGGGCGGAGCCCCCTGGTACCCGGGGCTAAGCCAACCCCCGCCGGGCGACGGCAGGACGCCCATGCCCCGCGATCGCCGAGACCATCTCCAGTACCTGCCGCGTCTCCGCCACCTCGTGCACCCGGTACACCTGCGCCCCCAGCCACGCCGACACCGCCGTCGTGGCCAGCGTCCCCACGACCCGCTCCTTCACGGGCCGGTCCAGCGTCTCCCCGACGAAGTCCTTGTTGGACAGCGACACCAGCACCGGCCAGCCGGTGGCGGCCATCTCGTCCAGCCGCCGCGTCGCCTCCAGGCTGTGCCGCGTGTTCTTCCCGAAGTCGTGCCCCGGGTCAATCATGATCGACTCCCGCGGCACGCCCAGCGCGAGCGCCCGCTCGGCCAGCCCGACCGTCACGTCCAGGATGTCCGCCATGACGTCGTCGTACTCGATCCGGTGCGGCCGCGTCCGCGGCTCCGCGCCGCCCGCGTGCGTGCACACCAGCCCCACCCGGTAGCGGGCCGCGACCTCCGCGAGCCCCGGATCGACCCCGCCCCACGCGTCGTTCAGCAGGTCGGCGCCGGCCTCGCACACGGCCGCGCCGACCTCGGCACGCCAGGTGTCCACGCTGATGATCACGTCCGGGAACCGCCGCCGTACCTCCGCGACGAACCCGACCGTCCGCCGGGCCTCCTCCTCGGCCGTGACCTCCTCGCCCGGCCCGGCCTTGACCCCGCCGATGTCGATGATCGCGGCACCTTCTGCCACCGCCCGCTCCACCCGCGCGAGGGCCGGCTCGTCGCGGAAGGTGGCGCCCTGGTCGTAGAAGGAGTCCGGAGTGCGGTTCACGATCGCCATGATCACCGGCTCGTGTGTTCCGAATTCCCGCTTGCCCAGCCTGAGCATCCCCTGTGACCTTTCCTGGTACGACCCGTCTTCCGCCGCCTGCGACCCTAACCGGCGCGCTCGCATGGCACGATCGGAGCCTGACAACATCCGACTCGGAGGACGTCCGCAGCGTCCGATCCGTCCGCCGTGGGGGCCCCGCGATGGTTATGTTCCTGTTCCTGGTCGTCGCGCTCGCCGTCGTGGTCGCCGCGGTGACGCTCGCCGTGGTGGGCGGCGGCGAGAACGCCCCGCTGCCCGAGGCGGTCCCCGAGCGGCTGCGGGATCCGCTGCCCCCGGACCGGCCGGTCGACCGCGCGGACGTCGAGGGACTCCGCTTCCCGCTCGCCGCCCGCGGCTACCGCATGGCCGACGTGGACGACGCCCTGAGCCGCCTGGGCGCCGAGCTCGCCGAGCGCGACGCCCGCATCGCCGACCTGGAGTCCGCCCTGGCCGGTGCCCGGTCGGCCGCCGACCAGGGGCCGGTCCACCCGGCGGCGACCGGGGAGAACCACGTCTCCATGGACAAGCCGCGGCGGGAGGACCGGCCGTGAGCGACGGCGCCGCCCTGGCCGGCCCGGACGGCGCGCTGCGCTGCCCCTGGGCCCTGTCCGCCCCCGAGTACGTCGCCTACCACGACGAGGAGTGGGGCCGCCCCGTCCACGGCGACGACGCGCTCTTCGAGCGGCTCAGCCTGGAGGCCTTCCAGTCCGGCCTGTCGTGGATCACCATCCTGCGTCGCCGCCCCGGCTTCCGTGCCGCCTTCGCCGACTTCAAGATCGCCGCGGTGGCCGCCTTCACCGACGAGGACCGCGAGCGCCTCCTGGCCGACGCGGGCATCATCCGCAACCGCGCCAAGATCGACGCGACCCTCGCCAACGCGCGTGCGCTGACCGAATGGTCCCCGGGCGAACTGGACGCACTGATCTGGTCCCACGCCCCCGACCCGGCCGGCCGCCCGGCCCCCAGGACCCTGTCCGACGTCCCACCGGTCACCCCGGAGTCGACGGCCCTGTCCAAGGCCCTGAAGAAGCGAGGCCTCCGCTTCGTCGGCCCCACCACGGCGTACGCCCTGATGCAGGCGTGCGGACTGGTCGACGATCACCTGGAAACCTGCGTGGCCAGGCGGGCCCCTTCAGCGGCGCGGAGCTGAGTCGATCCGCGGCTCCGCCGCGGGGCGCGATCCACCACACAGGTCCCGCAGCCCCCGACGGCGCTTGCGCCCCCGACTCAGCGGCCCAGATACTTCGGCTTCTCCTTGTTGACGAAAGCCTGCACCGCGATGGCGTGGTCCTCGGAGGAGCCGGCCCGGGTCTGGAGCTCGTCCTCCTTCTCCAGGGCCTCCTCCAGCGTGTGCGTGAGCCCGTACGCCACGGACTCCTTCAGCGCCGCGTACGCCACCGTCGGCCCGCCGGCCAGCGCCCGGGCCACCTTCTCGGCCTCCGCGCGCAGCTCACCGGCCGGCACCAGCCGGTTGGCGATGCCCAGCTCGTACGCCTCCTGCGCGCTGATGCTCCGCGGGAAGAGCAGCAGGTCGGTGGCGCGGCCCGGGCCGATCACCCGCGGCAGCGTCCAGGAGATCCCCGAGTCGGCGGTCAGTGCCACACCGGCGAACGAGGTGTTGAACGCCGCCGTGTCCGCCACGATCCGGTAGTCCGCGGCGAGCGCGAAGCCGAAGCCCGCCCCGGCCGCCACGCCGTTCACCGCGGCGACGACCGGCTTCGCCGCCCCCGCCAGCGCCCGCACGATCGGGTTGTAGTGGTCCCGTACGGTGCTCATGGTCTGCCCCGAGCCGGTCTCCCGGTCCTGGACCAGCAGCCCGATGTGCTCCTTCAGGTCCTGCCCGACGCAGAACGCCCGGTCCCCGGCGGCCGTCAGCAGCACCGCCCGCACGGCGTCGTCGCCCGCCGCCGATTCGACCGCCTCCCGCAGGGCGACCTTGGTCTCCACGTTCAGCGCGTTCATCGCCTCCGGGCGGTTCAGCGTGATCGTCGCGAGTCCGTCGCTCACCTCGTAGAGCACGGTGTCGGCCATGGCGTTTCCCCTCCGGGTCGCGGAACGGGGGCGTACCGGCCGGTACGCCCCGGGTCTGCAGGACAGCATGACGGAGATCGCGGACGAGGAACCGGGCCGGACGTGTGACCTGCGTCAAACAATTCTCGTCCGGATCGCTTCGGCGGAAGTGTGTGCGGTGGCGGAGTATCGCAGTCTCATCGCCGAATTGAGTGGTTTTGCTCGCGTGCGTTGCCCAAGCGATGCCGACTGATGTTGGTCATCGGGTCCTGGGATGCGGGATAATGGCCTGGAAGCAATGTGTTCGATGCCGGTGTCGCGTGTCCTGCCACAAGGGCCGCACGTGTGCCCTTCTCAGGGGCCGTCGGCTTTGACGATGAGCTGGGTTTCAGGAAGGGGAACGAGCATGGCGGCCATGAAGCCGCGAACGGGTGATGGCCCGCTCGAGGTGACCAAGGAGGGGCGGGGCATCGTCATGCGCGTTCCGCTCGAAGGCGGCGGTCGGCTCGTCGTCGAGCTGACCCCTGACGAGGCCGACGCGCTCGGCGACGCCCTCAAGAAGGTCGTCGGCTGACGCGCAAGCGACCATACCCTTTCAGTTGCCCCGGCATCACCTGTGGTGCCGGGGCGGCTGTTTTCCCACCGCTGACCGGCGCCTGCCCGGCCGTCGCTCCGCTGACGGACGACCCGGCTAGCGCTTCACCGCGCACAGCAGCCCGTCGCCCACCGGCAGCAGGGACGGCACCAGCTCCTGGCTCTCGCGCACCGCGCGCAGCAGTTCCCGCAGCCGCAGCACCTCCGTGGGCTGGGGACCGGAGTCCACCGTCCGCCCGTTGGCGAAGGCGCCCTCGAAGACGACCAGCCCGCCGGTGCGCAGCAGACGCAACGATTCAGCGAGGTAGTCCATGACCTCGAGGCGGTCACCGTCACAGAAGACCAGGTCGTAACCGGCGTCCGCGAGGCGGGGCAGCACATCCAGAGCCCGGCCCGGGATGAAGCGGGCCCGGTTGCTGGCGAAGCCGGAGGCGCGGAAGGCCTGCCGGGCGAACTGCTGGTGCTCCGGCTCGGGGTCCACGGTCGTCAGGACGCCGTCCGGCCGCATACCGTGCAGGAGGTGGATCCCGGAGACCCCGCAGCCCGTGCCGATCTCCGCGACGGCCTTCGCGTCGACCGACGCGGCCAGCAACCGCAGCGCGGCGCCCGTGCCGGGCGTCACCGAGCGCAACCCTGCCTCGCGGGCCCGGTCCCGGGCCCATTGCAGCGTTTCGTCCTCGGCGACATAGGCGTCGGCGAACGCCCAGCTCGTCTGCCGGTTGCCGGTAATGACCCTCTCCTGTCCCCGTGAATGCCTGGGCGTGACTGTATCCGTTGGGCACGGGAACCCGCAGATGGGACCGGTCGTTTAAAGGGACGAGCAAGTGGCGCGGGTCGTGACGGGGGGCAGGCAGTGGATCGGGACGCCGAGCAAGTGCCGACGCAGCAGTACGAGGCGTATCAGCACAGATCAAATTCTCGTAAAACCGCTTATCCGGTCCTAACGGGCGAGGTGGCTATGGTAGGGGCTCCACTGGACACCACCAGAGCTGACAGGGGAGGTGCGGCTGCGCCTGTGGATCGCGCAGGAGTGCTCCGGCGCTTCTTCGGACCGGCGGGCAGGCCGACATCTGTGAACGACACCGCTGCTGACCACAGTCACGCCGCTGACTTCGCCCAGACCGCGACCTTCACCACCGACGCGGACGGGCAGGCGTGGACTCCGCCCACGTGGGAGGAGATCGTCAGCACGCACAGCGGCCGGGTCTACCGGCTCGCCTACCGTCTGACCGGCAACCAGCACGACGCGGAGGACCTCACTCAGGAGGTCTTCGTCCGCGTCTTCCGCTCCCTGTCGACCTACACGCCGGGCACCTTCGAGGGCTGGCTGCACCGCATCACCACGAACCTCTTCCTGGACATGGTCCGCCGCAAGCAGCGCATCCGCTTCGACGCGCTCGGCGAGGACGCGGCCGAGCGTCTGCCGAGCAAGGAGCCCACGCCGCAGCAGGTCTTCAACGACGCGCACTTCGACGCGGACGTCCAGCAGGCCCTCGACACCCTCGCCCCCGAGTTCCGCGCCGCGGTCGTCCTGTGCGACATCGAAGGACTGTCCTACGAGGAGATCGCCGCGACCCTCGGCGTCAAGCTCGGCACGGTCCGCTCCCGGATCCACCGCGGCCGCTCCCAGCTGCGCAAGGCCCTCGCGCATCGCTCCCCGCAGGCGCGAGCCGAGCGCCGCTCCTTCGTGCCCCGTGTTCCCGCCCTGGGAGGAGGGGGCGCGAGCGCGTGAGCGGATCTCGGCCGAAAGCCTCCGAGGGTCACCTCGCAGAGCAGCATCTGGGAGACCGACTCTCCGCCCTGGTGGACGGAGAGCTCGGTCATGACGCGCGTGAGCGCGTACTGGCGCACGTGGCCACCTGCCCGAAGTGCAAGGCGGAGGTGGACGCCCAGCGCCGGCTGAAGAACGTCTTCGCGGAGGCGGCCCCGCCGCCCCCCTCCGAGAGTTTCCTGGCCCGCCTGCAGGGACTACCCGCGGGCGGCGGCCCGGACGGTGATGTCACACCGCCGGGCGGAGGAGGCCTGCCCGGAGGGCTGTCGGGACGGTTCGGATCGTCCGGGGTCTTCGGAGTGAAGCGCGGCGAGCGGTTCGACTTCGGGTACGCCCCCTCCCGGCCGCACCTGCCCGTCCTGCCCACGCCCCCGGTCAGCCGGAACCTCCCCTCCGAGGCCGGCGGCGGCCCGCTGTCCGGCCACCGGGGCCTCGCCTCCGGGAGGGGCTTGCGCATCCACGACGTCGTCCGGCCCGACGGCGACCGGTCCTCCTCGCGGCTGCGGTTCGCGTTCGTGGCCGCCGGTGCGGTGTCCCTGGCGGCGATCGCCCTGGGCGGCGTCACGGGCGGCACCCCGACCGATGCGGAGGCCCGCGGGGGCCAGGGCGCGGGGAGCAACGTGACACCCATGCGCACCCAGGGCACCGGCGCCGTGACGCCACCCGAGTCCCAGCGCCGCCGGACGGCGCCGCTGCTCGGGCAGGTGCACGGCGAGAGCCTGCTCGGCCGCGCCCCGGTCGCCCCGACCGAGGTCTCGGCCCCGCTGCTGCCCGGGGTACCGTCCGCCGCCCGGCACCACGCGATGCACGCGCTGACCGCCCCGGTGGTCGCCGGTGCCGCCGTCATGTCCCCGTTGATACGCCCGCTCGAGGCGGCCACTCCGGCCGCTCTGACCTCGTGGTCCGCGGTCCCCGAGATCACGGCTCCCCTGCTCGCCGTGCCCCTCGCGGACCCGACCTCGTCCCCCTCTTGGCCCGCCTCCCCGCGTACGGCTCACTGACCCGGCCTCTGCGCACCGGCCCGCGAACCTGATTGAATCCGGGGGTTGTCGCCCGCGGCCCAGGTGTGGCCGGGCGCCGGTTCGAGGGACTGCGGCCATCGCGACGAGCCGTGCCGCGGCTGTGGGGAGAGCATGAACGAGGGGAAGCCCACGAAAGCGAAGTGGTGGAGCCGTCCGCGACCGCAGGACCAGACGGGGGACCGGGAGGGAACGGACCCGCGCGTGGGAGAGGGCCGGGGCCTGACGGAGAACCAGGGCGTGGCAGAGGACCGGGCCGTGGCCGGTGGTCAGGGCTTGGCGGAGAGCTCGGGCGTGAGGGAGGCCCAGGCCGTGACGTGGAGCCGGGGCCGGACAGAGGACCAGGCTGTGGCCGAAGGGCAGGACCTGGCGGAAAGCTCGGGCGTGAAAGAAAGCCTGGCCGCGACGGAGAACCCCGCCGAAGAGGGCCAGGGCGTCGATGGTCTGCGCAAGGCGGAGTCGGCCCGGGCGGACCGTAGCGGCGGCGCCGACGGGGACTTCGAGCTGCCGCGCCCCGCGCCCCGGCCCGACGAAGACGGGGACTACGAGCTCAGGCGTCCCGAGGCGGTTCCGGCCGAGGCCGAGGGCGACTCCACCGCGCCGGCACACAGTGCGGCGAAGGCGGATGAGGCCGTGATCAACGGCGCTGCCCAGGCCGTTGCCCCGGTCCCCGCCGCACGGCAGCCGGACCAGCACGTCCCTGTCGCCGCCGCCTCACCTGCCGCGGCATCGCAGGAAGCTCCCAAGCCGCTGCACGACCCCGACCCGTACAGCACCCCGCCCTACGGCGAGCCCGGCCCCTGGGCGCCCGCGCCGCCCGTCCAGCACCCGGCGACCCCGGCGCAGGCAGGGGCGCTGCCGGGGCAGCCGGCCCTGCCGTCGGCCCAGGGCACGCCGCCCACCCCGGCGCCCGGGGTCCCGGCCCCCGCCGCGCACCCCACGGCCGCTCACGGGCCGGGCGAGACACCCACCGGCACCCCCGCCCCCGCCCCGGCCGCACCGCCCTACGCCGGTGTTCCGGCACCCGCCCCGGCCGCCGACCCCTGGCAGCGCTACGACCCCTGGGCGGCTCCCACCGCCGCCGGGGGACAAGGGCCCCTCCAGCAGAACGGCGCCGCCGTGCTCAGCACGGAGCAGCGCCGCAGGCGGGGCAGGAAGTCGCTCGTGCTCGGTGCCGTACTGCTCGCGGTCGTGTCCGGGGGCATCGGCGGCGCCGTCGGGACGTACCTGGAGCGCAACGGCGGCGTCGGGACCGTCGAGCTGCCGCAGGCCGGGAAGGAGACCACCGCCCGGGACGCGGACAGTGTGGCCGGGATCGCCGGGCGGGCCCTGCCCAGCGTGGTCACCCTGCACGTCAGCGGCGCCGACGAGCAGGGCACGGGGACCGGCTTCGTGCTCGACACCCGCGGACACATCCTCACCAACAACCACGTCGTGCAGCCCGCCGGTTCGGGCGGCGAGATCACCGTGACCTTCAACGGAGGGCAGACCGCCAAGGCCGAGGTCATCGGCGGGGACAGCGGCTACGACCTGGCCGTCGTGAAGGTGAAGGGCGTCAGCGGACTCACCCCGCTGCCCCTCGGCAACTCGGACAACGTGCAGGTGGGCGACCCGGTCGTGGCCATCGGCGCCCCCTTCGACCTGGCCGGCACCGTCACCTCCGGCATCATCAGCGCCAAGCAGCGGCCCATCACGGCCGGCGGTGAGAAGGGCGACGGCAGCGATGTGTCGTACGTCGACGCGCTGCAGACCGATGCGCCCATCAACCCGGGCAACTCCGGCGGGCCCCTGCTCGACGCCCGGGCCCGGGTCATCGGCATCAACTCGGCCATCCGCTCGGCGGAGAGCGGCGGCTCCGGGCAGGACAGCGGCCGGGCCGGTTCGATAGGCCTCGGCTTCGCCATACCGATCAACCAGGGCAAACGCGTCGCCGAAGAGCTGATCAACACGGGGAAGGCGACCCACCCGGTCATCGGCATCACCCTCGACATGGACTACACGGGCGACGGTGCCCGCGTCGCCGCCGAGGGCAGAGAGGGCGGCGCGCCGGTCACCGCCGGCGGTCCGGGCGCCAAGGCCGGGATCAAGGCGGGTGACGTCATCACGGAGGTCGACGGCCTGCGGGTGCACTCCGGCGAGGAACTGATCGTCAAGACCCGGGCGCACCGCCCCGGCGACCGGCTGGAGCTGACCGTCGAGCGGGGTGGCAAGGAGCGGAAGGTCTCGCTCGTCCTCGGATCCTCCGGTGGCTGAGACATGAGGTCCGTGACGCGCGGATTCGCCGCAACAGGTACACGAGGGACCGACAAGGCAAACAATCGGGAAAGCGCTCCCACCTCCCGCACCCGGAGGTCCCGGCACAGTACCGGTCGGACTGGATCGCCGGGTACCGTGGATCCGGCCCGGACCACGGCAAGACCCGCACCGACCACGAGGGCCGAGGACCGAGGACCGAGGACATCGCAAGGAGCTTCAGGTGTTCAATGACATAGGACCACTCGAGCTGGTGACGCTCATCGTCCTTGCCGTGCTCGTCTTCGGTCCGGACAAGCTCCCCAAGGTCATCCAGGACGTGACGCGCACCATCCGGAAGATCCGTGAGTTCTCGGAGAGCGCCAAGAACGACATCCGGCAGGAATTGGGCCCGGAGTTCAAGGACTTCGAGTTCGAGGACCTCAACCCCAAGACGTTCATCCGCAAGCAGCTGGACAACGAGGACCTGGGGCTCAAGGAGATCCGCAACGGCTTCGACCTGAAGAAGGAGATGGCCGAGGTCACCGACGCCGTCCACAGCCGTGACGCCGACCCCTCCTCGGCTTCGTCCACGGGCTCCGCCGGTTCCTCCGGCGGCCGCATCGACATGACGAAGAAGCCCGAGCCGTCCGCCCCGGACGACCGGCCGCCCTTCGACGCGGACGCCACCTGAGCGACCTGCTCAGGGGCGCCGCCCCTGGGCGCGTGACGCGTTTCATACTCCGGTCGGGCTGTCTACGGCCTGAACCGGGCGCCCGTGCGGCCCACGCGCCGGGCGGTTTCCCTGCTGCTCGCAGCGGTGTGGTTATGCTGCCCAGTTGTTGTGCGGACCGTGTCGAGTACGCCCGAAGGGGGGCGGGCCGTTCCGGTCCGACTAGAGCGAGGAGGCGTCCGGGCACATGGAGACGACGAGTCAGGCAGTCGCGCAGACGCCGGCCGCGGAGGGTGGACAACAGACCCCCTCCGCCCGGCGTACGGTCGACGGCTACCTGCGTGCGCCCTTCCCCTGGTACGGCCTCGACGAGGCCTTCACGGGGCCGCGCTGGCTGATGCAGGTCGGCACGACGGCCGACGGGGCCGTCGAACACGGGTCGATCGGACACGGGGACGAGCCCTCGGTGCGCAACGAGTACGCCGCCGGTGGCGATCTGGAATCCAAGGAGAAGTTCGCGGTCGTCGTGACCGTGGCCGCGAACCCCTCACGGCGTACGGCGGACGGTACGGGGCTGCTGGAGGCCACGTCGGTGTCGTCCGCGGCATGGCTCGCGGGCGTCGGACTGCTGTCCTTCACCTGGCCCGGGCAGATGGACCACGCGCTGCGGGACGACTGGCTGGAGCAGCAGACCGAGACGGCGTGGGTGCTGGCGGACGACCTCGACGGGGCCGACTGGTCGACGCTGTCGCTTCCCGTGGACGGGGTGCCGACGGCGTTCCACTACCGGGAGTCCGAGTTCGGGTGGGTGCTGGCCGGGTCCACGTCGGCTGGTGTGCATGTCGGGGCGTACGGCAGGGGTATGAGCGCGTATGGGCTCGGCTTCGCCGTGGTGAAGGACATCGCCGCGTACGCGTGAGCTCCGGGGCGCCGGTCGGTTTCGGCGCCCCTTCGCCGTGGTGTCTCGGCCCCGTGGGCGACTGCGGGTACGTCGTGGCTTGTCCCGTCAGTTCCCCGCGCCCCTGAGGGGGCTGCCCCAAGGGCGTTTCGATCTAGAACTTGTTCTTCGGGGTGATGCCCAGCGACAGGCCCGACAGGCCGCGCTGCCTGCCGCCCAGCTTGCCCGCGATCGCGCGCAGGGCCGACCCCGCCGGGGAGTCGGGGTCCGTGAGGACGACCGGCTTGCCCTCGTCGCCGCCCTCGCGGAGGCGGACGTCGATCGGGATGCTGCCCAGGACCGGGACGTTCGCGCCGGTCGTGCGGGTCAGGCCGTCGGCGACCAGCTGGCCGCCGCCCGTGCCGAACACGTCGACCATCTCGTCGCAGTGCGGGCAGGGCAGGCCGGACATGTTCTCGACGACGCCGACGATCTTCTGGTGGGTCTGCACGGCGATGGAGCCCGCCCGCTCGGCGACCTCGGCCGCCGCCTGCTGCGGGGTCGTCACGACCAGGATCTCGGCGTTCGGCACCAGCTGGGCGACGGAGATCGCGATGTCGCCGGTGCCGGGCGGCAGGTCCAGGAGCAGGACGTCCAGGTCACCCCAGTACACGTCCGCCAGGAACTGCTGCAGGGCGCGGTGGAGCATGGGGCCGCGCCAGACGACCGGGGCGTTGCCCGGCGTGAACATGCCGATGGAGATGACCTTCACGCCGTTCGCCGACGGCGGCATGATCATGTTCTCGACCTGGGTGGGACGGCCGTCGGCGCCCAGCATGCGCGGCACGGAGTGGCCGTAGATGTCGGCGTCGACGACACCGACCTTGAGGCCGTCGGCCGCCATCGCCGCGGCCAGGTTGACCGTCACCGAGGACTTGCCGACGCCGCCCTTGCCGGAGGCGACCGCGTAGACGCGGGTCAGGCTGCCCGGCTTGGCGAAGGGGACCTCGCGCTCGGTCTGGCCGCCGCGCAGTGCGGACGCCAGCTCCTTGCGCTGCTCGTCGCTCATCACGTCGAGCGTGACGTCGACACGGGTCACGCCCTCGACGGCGGAGACCGCGTCGGTCACGCGCTGTGTGATCGTGTCCCGCATCGGGCAGCCCGAGACCGTGAGGTACACGGTGACCGCGACCGCCCCGTCCGCGCCGATCTCCACCGACTTGACCATCCCGAGTTCGGTGATGGGCTTGTGGATCTCGGGGTCGTTCACCGTCGCCAGTGCCTCGCGCACCGCGTCTTCCGTAGCCATAAGGACGATGGTACGGCGCTGTACCGGTGCGTAGGAAAGCGTCTCAGCGGTCGTCTGCGTCACGTCCGGCTGACCGTTCCGCCGGGAATACGACGGGGTCGTGACGGTGGCCGTTCTGCCGTTCCTCCATCTCCTTGACCATGTCCTGCAGCTCCGAGCGGATCCAGTCGCGGGTGGCGACCTCGCCCAGGCCGATGCGCAGAGCGGCGATCTCGCGCGTCAGGTACTCGGTGTCGGCGATCGACCGCTCGTTCTGCTTGCGGTCCTGCTCCAGGTTGACCCGGTCCCGGTCGTCCTGCCGGTTCTGCGCGAGCAGGATCAGGGGGGCGGCGTAGGAGGCCTGGAGGGACAGCATCAGGGTCAGGAAGATGAAGGGGTACTGGTCGAAGCGCAGGTCGTGCGGCGCGAAGACGTTCCACACCACCCACAGGATGATGACGACCGTCATCCAGACGATGAACCGCCCCGTGCCCAGGAAGCGCGCGATGCGCTCCGACAGCCGCCCGAAGGCCTCCGGGTCGTACTCGGGCAGGAACCGGCGCCGGCGCGGCAGCGGCTGGTCGAGGCGGGTGGTGCGGGGCCGGGAGGCGGCCGTGGCGCCCGCCGGGGTGCGCTCGCGCGGGCTCTCGCGCTCAGGAACCATCGGTCGCCACCTCCTCGTCCAGGTGGAACTCCTGCTCCCGCCAGTCCTCCGGGAGCATGTGGTCGAGCACGTCGTCCACGGTCACCGCGCCCAGCAGCGACCCGGCCTCGTCGACGACGGGCGCCGCGACCATGTCGTACGTGGCGAAGAACCCGGCGATGGCCGGCAGCTCGGCCTCCGGGTCGAGCGGCTGCAGGTCGGTGTCCACGATCGAGCTGACCAGGGACGGCGGTGGTTCGCGCAGCAGCCGCTGGAAGTGGACCGTCCCCAGGTACTTGCCGGTCGGCGTCTCGTCCGGGGGCCGGCAGACGTAGACCTGCGCGGCGAGGGCGGGGGAGAGGTCGCGGTTGCGGACCCGGGCCAGGGCGTCGGCGACGGTGGCGTCCGGGCGCAGCACGATCGGCTCGGTGGTCATCAGACCGCCCGCCGTGCGGTCCTCGTACGACATCAGGCGGCGCATGTCGGCCGCGTCGCCGGGCTGCATCAGGCTCAGCAGCCGCTCCTGCTCGTCCGTCGGGAGCTCGCCCAGCAGGTCGGCCGCGTCGTCGGGGTCCATGGCCTCCAGGACGTCGGCGGCGCGCTCCTCCTTCAGCTTGCCGAGGATCTCGATCTGGTCGTCCTCCGGCAGCTCCTCCAGCACATCGGCGAGCCGGTCGTCGTCGAGGGCGGCGGCGACCTCGGCGCGGCGCTTGGCGGACAGGTGGTGCAGGACGTTCGCCAGGTCGGCCGGGCGCAGCTGCTCGAAGGTGGCGAGCAGGTTCTCGGCGCCCTGACCCTGTTCCTCCAGGGAGAACCCGGTGACGGCGGTCCACTCGACGGTCAGCGCCTCGCCCTTGGCCCGCCGGAAGGCACCGCCCTTCCTGCCCTTGCGGACGAAGACCCGGTCGATCTCCCACTCCCGGCGGGCGGGCAGCTGATGCACCGACAGGTCGAGGACGGTGACCTCCTCGCCGGTCTCGGTGAGCGTGACGCGCCGGTCCAGCAGTTCCCCGAAGACCAGCCGCTCGGTGGGCCGCTGCTCGAAACGCCGGACGTTGAGCACACCGGTGGTGATGATCTGGCCGGACTGGATGGCCGTGACCCGGGTCATCGGCAGGAAGATACGGCGGCGGGTGGCGAGTTCGACGACGAGGCCGAGCAGCCTCGGCGGTCGCTGCCCCACCCGCAGCATGACGACCAGATCGCGCACCCGCCCCACCTGGTCGCCGGCTGGGTCGAAGACGGCGACACCTTGGAGGTGCGATACGAAGATCCGGGGGGCGCCCGCTGCCATGGCCGCGGCTCCTTTTCGTGCGGGGTGGTTCGTGGCTGTCCGTGTGACTGTCTTTGTGCCTGTGTCTTCCGAATTGCCCGCTCGGGTGGGCTTCAGGCTAGCCCGTCCTGATCGGTGACGCGTGGGCGGCCGGTCTGGACGGACTGGCTCCGATCCGCCCGCACGACCCCGGTACCCTGCGGTACGCCGTTCAGGTCTCCCGTCAGAGAGGCAGCCCCACCTGTGACTCCGATTCGCCAGAGCCGTGGCCGCAGTGCCGCACTCGCGAGCGCCGCGTGCGCCCTGCTCGTGACGGGAACGGTGCTCACCGGCTGCGCGGAGGATCCGAACGAGGGCACCAACGGGGTCGGCAGACTCCCCGCCGCCAAGATCCAGGGCAAGACCCGGTCGGCCGCCGAGTCCGCCGGGGCGGTCCGGGTGCACGGCAACGTCGTCAGCGGCGGGCGGACCTACGCACTCGACATGCGGCTCAAGGACGACGGCGGCGACGGTTCGGTCACCTCGAAGGGCGCGACCTTCCAGCTGCTGCGCATCGGTGAGCAGCTCTACGTCAAGGCGGACGCCGAGTTCTGGACTCACGGCAGCGGCCAGGAGGAGGGCGGCAAGTCGGACGCGGCGGCGGCCTCCAAGCTCGACGGCAAGTTCGTGAAGGTGCCGCAGGGCGACCCCGCGTACAAGAAGTTCAGCGGTTTCACGGACAAGGGCCTCCTCCTCGACGGTCTGCTGACCCTGCACGGGACGCTCGCGACGGACGGCCACGACGAGGAGGCGGGCGTCCGCACCATCCGCGTCACCGGTGACAAGGGCTCCGGCGGCACCCTGGAAGTCTCCCTGGAGGGCAAGCCCTACCCGCTGCGCCTGGAGCGGGCCGGCGGGGCCGGCACCCTCACGTTCTCCGGCTGGGGCGAGGACTTCTCGCTCAGGGAGCCGGAGAGGAACGAGACCGTGGACTACGGCAAGCAGCTGCCGTCCTCGTAGTCCGTCAGGTCCGTTTGCGCTTCTTCAGCAGCAGCCGGGGCAGTCCCGCCGGGACCGGCCGGCGGGTGAGCGCCGGGGACGGCAGGGGAGGCTCGGAGAGGGAGCCGTCGGGCAGGGGCGCCGTCGTCCCGGTCGGTTCCAGGCGCAGCACCCGGCACTCGCGGGCCCAGCGGTCGGTGATGCCCTCGCCGTCCGGCGCGTTCAGCCGCTTGCCCTTGAGCTCGGCGACCGCCGCGTCCCAGGCCTCGGAGCCCGGCGCGAGCTCGGCGACCCGCGCCGTCCAGGTGACCAGCCGGCCGCCCTTGTCCTTGCTGCGGACCGTCACCGTCGCCTCGGAGCCGTCGGTGAGCCCCGGCAGCGGCTGCTCGCCCGGCCCGTCGCCGACCAGGCACGCGGCACCCTCGTGCCACACGTGCCACAGCGCACGCGCCGGGCCGTCGGGGCCCTGGACCCAGACGAGGCCGGACTTCTTCGTGGCTTCCTCGACGAGGACCTGGTCGAGCAGCTCGCTTGTCATGGGCCCAGCCTAACCAGGCCGCTCACAGCCATCCGTTCCGCTTCAGGGCGCGGTGGATGCCGAGGCAGACGACGACCGTGAAGCCGAGGATCACCGGGTAGCCGTAGCGCCAGTGCAGTTCGGGCATGTGGTCGAAGTTCATGCCGTACACACCGCACACCATCGTCGGCACGGCGATGATCGCCGCCCATGAGGTGATCTTCCGCATGTCCTCGTTCTGGGCGACGGACGCCTGCGCGAGGTTGGCCTGGAGGATGGAGTTGAGGAGCTCGTCGAAGCCGAGGACCTGCTCCTGGACGCGAGCCAGGTGGTCGGCGACGTCCCGGAAGTACTTCTGGATGTCGGGGTCGATCAGCCGCATCGGCCGCTCGCTCAGCAGCTGCATGGGCCGCAGCAGCGGCGACACGGCCCGCTTGAACTCCATTACCTCACGCTTGAGTTGGTAGATCCGGCCGGCGTCCGAACCGCGCGGCGCGCCCTTGCGGCCGGGGGAGAACACCTCGGTCTCGACCTCGTCGATGTCGTCCTGCACCGCGTCGGCGACGGCGATGTACCCGTCGACGACGTGGTCGGCGATGGCGTGCAGCACGGCCGAGGGGCCCTTGGCGAGCAGCTCGGGGTCGTCCTGGAGGCGGTGCCTGAGAGCCCGCAGGGAGCCCTGCCCGCCGTGCCGGACGGTGATGAAGAAGTCCCGTCCGGTGAAGCACATGACCTCGCCGGACTCGACGACCTCGCTGTTGGCGTCGAGCTGGTCGTGCTCGACGTAGTGGATGGTCTTGAAGACCGTGAAGAGGGAGTCGTCGTAGCGCTCCAGCTTGGGGCGCTGGTGGGCCTGGACGGCGTCCTCCACGGCCAGCGGGTGCAGCCCGAACTCACTGGCGATACCGGAGAATTCGGCCTCCGTCGGCTCGTGCAGGCCGATCCACACGAACCCCCCGTCGCGGCGCACCAGGCGTACCGCCTCGTGCGGGGTCAGGGCGGTCTCGGTCTCGATGCGGCGGCCGTCCCGGTAGACGGCGCAGTCGACGACGGCCGAGGCCGCCGCGGGGCTGCGGGTGGCGTCGTAGGTGCCGCTCTCCTTGCGCAGCGACACACGGGAGGGACGGACAACGGCGCGCAGGTCGCGGATCATCGACATGGCGGGCTCCTTCGCGGGCGTGCGACGAACGGCGCCGGCGACGGGTGGAACTACCCGGAATGAGGACGTTGTGACCACGGATGTTTGGCACGTCCACAAAGCGGGGAGCACCGCATCGTCGCGGTGGCCGGTTTCGTCACTGATTCAGCTACTGAGGCAGATCAGGCAAAGCGAAACGAAGCGCTCTTCCGCGGTGAAGCGAGTGCGAGAGGTGGCAGCCAGAGACAGAAGCAGCTACATCGGCGGCGCGAAGAGCGTGGTGCTACTGCACGGTCGACTTCGATCCATTGCAGCCCCACCTCCTCCGGCCGGTCCCTCGTAAGGGAGTTCCTTCGGCGTCGGGGCTTGATCGCGACGCTTCTGCGTGCTGCCCCGAACCACCGGGCAAGAGTAGCAGCCGACACAACTGTCAAGGTGCTGCTTTGCCCGCTCCTGGCGAGTTCTATGCTCGCCGCATGGCAGATGTTCTTCCTCTGGTCGAAGCCCGGTTGCGCACGGCGCTGGGCGAACCGGACGCGCGCGCCGCGGTCACCTTCCTCGGCACGGACCGCATCGAGGTGCTCCGCTTCCAGGAGGGCGACATCGTCCGCTACGCCTCGCTCGGCATGTCCGCGCACCCCATGACGGACCCCACGGCGGTGGTCGCCGACCCGGTCAAGGGCCCGCGTGCCGAGCTGGTCCTCTCGGTCCGTTCCGGGATCGCCGACACCGACAAGGCACTCCGGCCGCTCGCTGTGCTCGCCGCGTCTCCGCAGGTGGAGGGCCTGGTCGTGGCGCCGGGCGCGTCCCTCGACGTCGGTGAGCCGCTGTGGCCGGGCGCTCCCTTCACCTCGGTCCTGGTCGCCGAGCCGGGCGGTCTGGTCGAGGACCTGGAGCTGGACGAGCCCCTCGACCCCGTACGGTTCCTGCCGCTGCTGCCGATGACCCCGAACGAGGCCGCCTGGAAGCGGGTGCACGGCGCGCAGGCGTTGCAGGAGCGGTGGCTGAACCAGGGGACGGACCTCCGGGACCCGTCCCGGAAGTCCGTCCCGCTGGAGTGAGGAAGCTCACCAAACTCCTGACGCGCGGCCTCAGTTGGCGAACACGGCGACGCCCTCCTCGGTCGCGTGCTTCGGCTCCGGCTCCTCCGCCTGGTGAGTGAGGGCCCTGCGCCGTACGACGACCACGGCCGCGCCCAGGACCGCGGTGACCGCCGCGACCACGAACGGGATATGGAGGTCGGTCCACTCCTCGATCTTCGGCGCGAAGTACGGAGCGGCCGCCGCCGCGAACCAGCGCACGAAGTTGTAGCCCGCGCTGGCCACCGGCCGGGGGGCGTCGGAGACGCCGAGGGCCAGTTCGGTGTAGACGGTGTTGTTCACGCCGATGAAGGCGCCGGACAGGATCGTGCAGACGACGGCGGTGGTGTGCGAGCCGTAGCCGAGCACCAGCACGTCGGCCGCGAGCAGCACCAGCGAACCGCCGAGCACCGTCAGCGAACCGAATCGCTTCTGGAGCCGGGGGGCGACGATCACCGAGAAGACGGCGAGCAGCACGCCCCAGGCGAAGAACACCGCACCCGACCGGTACGGGCTCATGTTCAGTACGAACGGTGTGAAGGCCAGCACGGTGAAGAACGTGTAGTTGTAGAAGAACGCCGAGACCGCCGCGGAGGCGAGGCCACCGTGGCCGAGGGCCTTGAGCGGGTCCAGCAGCGAGGTCTTGCGGGCCGGCTTCGGCTGCTCCTTCAGGAACACCGTGATGCACAGGAAGCCGACGGCCATCAGGAACGCCGTGCCGAAGAAGGGATAGCGCCAGCTGGCGTCGCCGAGCAGGGCGCCCAGCAGCGGGCCGCAGGCCGTGCCGAGGCCGAGGGCCGACTCGTACAGCAGGATCGCCGCGGCGCTGCCGCCGGCCGCCGCGCCGACGACGACCGCGAGGGCCGTGGAGACGAACAGCGCGTTGCCGAGGCCCCATCCGGCCCGGAAGCCCACCAGTTCGCCGACGGATCCGGAGGTGCCCGCGAGCCCGGCGAACACCACGACGAACGCGAGGCCGAGCAGCAGTGTCTTCTTCCCGCCGATCCGGCTGGAGACGAAGCCGGTCACCAGCATCGCGACGGCGGTGATGAGGAAGTACGAGGTGAAGAGCAGGGAGACCTGGCCGGCCGTGGCGTCGAGGCCCTGGGCGATGGACGGCAGGATCGGGTCGACGAGCCCGATGCCCATGAAGGCGACGACCGACGCCCCGGCGGTCGCCCACACGGACTTGGGCTGCTTCAGGAGGCCGCCCGCTCCGGCGTCGAAGGAGTCCATTGCTTGCTCCCTTTCCCGAGACGAGATGGTTGGTATATGCACACAGTAAGTTAGCCATGCTAATTAATGCAAGCTACATCTAATGTCATCGGTGAAGGGTTCCGTCCGGATGGGTGATCGTCCTTGACGCGGCGGGGCGCGGGTAGGACCGTGGGGCCCTATGAGGGGCGAACCCAGTTGCCCGAAGTGTGGTGGCCGGGTCAGGGCTCCCGGCCTCTTCTCCGACTCGTGGCAGTGCGATGTGCACGGCACCGTTCATCCGGTGCAGCCCGTGATACCGCCCAGCGTCGACGCCCTCAACGTCGTGGTGCACCGCACCCGGGTGCCGTTGTGGATGCCCTGGCCGCTGCCGGTGGGGTGGCTCTTCACCGGGGTGGCCTGCGCGGGGGACGACCGAACCGGTGGCCGCGCGACCGCCGTGGCCTGCACGGGACCCGGGCCGCTCGGCGGGATGGGCGAGCTGATCCTGGTGGCCGAGGAGCTCGGCGTCGGGCTCGGGGCGCGCTACGCGGGCATGGACGGGCCCGACCCGGGACCGCACATGAACGTCGAGAAGCCGCCGCAGGCCAAGGTGCTGGCCGCCGGGCGCCCCACACCGCTGTGGCACGTGGCGGGTGCGCCGGGAGACCGTGCGGTGTTCGCGGGGGAGGCGCTCGGGATGTGGCTGTGGGCCGTGGTCTGGCCCGAGCAGTCCGGGCTGCTGATGTACGACGAACTGGTGCTGGCGGATCTGCGGGAGGCGGGTGCCGAGGTGGAGCTGGTGCCGTGCGGGGCGTTGTCGCCGCGCTTGCTTCAGCCGTAATGCCTACCGGGGTGGCGGTTCGGGTGCGGCGGCTGCGGATTCGCCGTGGCCGGTCGCGCAGTTCCCCGAGCCCCCTCGGGCCCCAGGTGTAGGGGGCGCCGGCCTGTTTCAGGTGTGACATCGGGCGTTGAAAATCCGGTTATCCTTGTGCAGTCCTGTTCCTGCTGTCGCGTCTGGAGTCCGTGTCGTGCGTATCGACCTGCACACCCACTCCACCGCTTCCGACGGCACGGACTCGCCCGCGCAACTGGTCCGGACGGCCGCCGCCGCGGGGATCGACGTCATCGCGCTCACCGATCACGACACCACCCGCGGGCACGCCGAGGCGATCGCCGCGCTGCCCGAGGGCCTCACGCTGGTGACCGGCGCCGAGCTCTCCTGCCGGATCGACGGGATCAGCATGCACATGCTGGCCTACCTCTTCGACGCCGAGGAGCCGGCCCTGCTCGCCGAGCGGGAGCTGGTCCGGGACGACCGGGTCCCGCGCGCCCGGGGCATGATCGCCAAGCTGCAGGAGCTGGGCGTGCCCGTCACGTGGGAGCAGGTGGCGCGGATCGCCGGTGAGGGGTCCGTCGGACGCCCGCACGTGGCGAGCGCGCTGGTCGAGCTGGGTGTCGTGCCCACCGTGAACGACGCCTTCACGCCGGACTGGCTGGCCGACGGCGGCCGGGTCTTCGTGGAGAAGCACGAGACCGACCCCTTCGAGGCGATCCGTCTGATCAAGGGCGCGGGCGGGGTCGCGGTGTTCGCGCACCCCGGGGCGAGCAAGCGGGGACTCACGGTGCCGGAGGCCGCCATCGCCGAGATGGCCGCGGCCGGACTGGACGGCATCGAGGTCGACCACATGGACCACGACGCGGACACACGCGCGCGGCTGCGGGGCCTGGCCAAGGAGCTCGGCCTGCTCGTGACCGGGTCCTCGGACTACCACGGCAGCCGTAAGACCTGCGTGCTCGGCGAGTACACGACGGATCCCGAGGTGTACGGCGAGATCACGCGGCGGGCCTTCGGGGCGTTCCCGGTGCCCGGGGCCGGCGGGGCCGTCTGAGGGTTCTCCGCTCCACGTCTTCTTCAGGCACTCGGCGCTGTCCGCCGTGCCCACCCGTTCCGTGCCCCCCGTGCCTCAAGCGCCCGGGGAGCCTGCGGAACGCCTGCCCACAGCGGTGCCGATACGCCGTGCCCCGCCGCTCCACCCACACCGCAAGGCCATCACGTTCATGTTCGACCTCGCCGTCTTCGGCTCCCTGTTCCTGACCCTCTTCGTCATCATGGATCCCCCCGGGATCACACCGATCTTCCTCGCCCTCACCGCGGGCCGGCCCGGCAAGGTGCAGAAGCGGATGGCCTTCCAGGCCGTCTGCGTCGCCGGTGGTGTGATCACCGTGTTCGGGCTCCTCGGCCACCAGATCCTGAACTATCTGCACGTGTCCGTGCCCGCGCTGATGATCGCGGGCGGTCTGCTGCTCCTGCTGATCGCACTGGACCTGCTCACCGGCAAGACCGACGAGCCCAAGCAGACCAAGGACGTCAACGTCGCCCTCGTACCGCTGGGCATGCCGCTGCTGGCCGGGCCCGGGGCGATCGTGTCGGTCATCCTCGCCGTGCAGAAGGCCCACAGCGTCACCGCGCAGGTGTCCGTGTGGGCGGCGATCCTCGCCATCCACGTCGTGCTGTGGCTGGTCATGCGCTACTCGCTGGTGATCATCCGGATCATCAAGGACGGCGGCGTGGTCCTGGTGACCCGCCTCGCCGGCATGATGCTCTCCGCGATCGCCGTGCAGCAGATCATCAACGGCGTCACGCAGGTGATCCAGGGGAGCTGACGAACCCCGTCAGGGCCTCAGGACGCCGCCGATCTCCTGGGCCGCCTCGGGGTGGCCGAGGTACTCCTCGATCTTGTGCGCGCGGTCGCGACCGTTGGGGACGGGCGGCTGGGTGAGCTTCCCCCACCGTTCGTCCTCCAGGGGGCAGCCGATCGCCACCGCGTCAGTGGGGCACCAGACGTTCACCCAGTCACGCACCCTGGGCGGCTGGTGCGGGCCCCGGGTGAGGAGCCGCTCGTTGACGCCGTCCAGGCCGAGCGGGCTGCCCGCGGTGACCAGCAGGACGGGATCGAGACCCTCGGGCAGCCGCTCCAGCAGGTCCATGCCCACGACCGTGCCCAGGCTGTGCGTGACCAGCACCAGCTCGCCGCTGGTGGGCATCGTCTCCATGACGCCGTCCAGCACCGCCTGCCGCACGGCGCTGTCGCCGAGGTACAGGTCGACGTCCCTCAGGAACGTGGCGATGGTCCACTCGTCCAGGTCGGACCGGGCGGCCAGCCAGCTCAGCGGCCGGTGCAGCGCCCCGACCACACCCGCGCCGAACCCCTCCGTGGCCGCCGGCCCGTTCTGGGGCATGCCGGCCCGGGCGGCCGCCTCGTAGAGCAGCCGCTCGTAGGAGCCGGTGGGCGACTCCACGGCGAACGCCTCGGCGGCAGCGGCGGCACTCAGCCGGTCCAGACCGATGGACTCGGTCGCGCTCTCCCTGCCGCTGACGAGGTCGTGCAGTCTCCTGCCGTAGAACGGGAACCACACGTCCTCCGGGTCGAGCGTGGGCATGGACGCGAGGGTGAGTCCGCGGTTCAGGCCGGCCGTCCAGGACAGACGGAGTTCGTCGGGGTACTTCTCCTGCTGGTCCCTGCCGTGCAGGAAGACCAGGTGCTGACGGCCTCCGAAGGCCGTACTGCGGGCACGGAGCCCCACCTGGGGTCTGCGGACCGTGGCCTCGCTCCCGGTCGCGGGCACCGACCGGGTCGTGAGGTCCGGCACCGGCGCCGCAGGCTGCTGTGCGCCGGGGGCCGTGGAAGGGAGGGCCGGCGCGGTGGGAACGGCCTGGTCCAGGCCGGTGTCCGGGCCCATCTCGGCCAGCAGGGCGCGCCGTGCCTGGTCGAGGTCCAGGCCCGCCAGGTGCTTGAGGATCGAGCTGATCCGGACGCCCTCGTTGGCGACCCACTCGATGGCGTCGTCGCCGTCGCCCTGCTGCCAGGGCCGGCCGTCCTTGCGCAGGACGCGGCCCTGGTCGTCCTTCTTCGGCACCCCGCTGTGGTGCAGCGCCACGACCTCCCACTGGTCGTTGAAGACGGGGGAGCCGGAGTTCCCCGGTTCGGTGTCGGTCGTGTAGTGCACGAAGTCGTCGAGGCGGACCAGCACCGCGTTGTCGCGCAGCGCGATCTCCTTCAGGCGGCCCGAGGGATGGCCGATGATGTTCACCTTCTCGCCGAGCACCAGCTTGCCGATCTGCACGCTCAGCCGGTTCCAGCCGAAGATCTCGCCCGGCGCGGGGCCGTCAGGCGGGGCAGCGAGCGCCACCAGGGCGAAGTCGAGCCGCTGGTCCGCCGCGAAGAAGGCCCCGGGGTCGAGCTCCGTCCGGACGACGGTGTCGGGCACGTTGTCCGCCGTGACCTGGGCGTTGAACTCGGCGAAGCAGCTGCGGGCGAAGCTCTCGTCGGGCAGGACGTGGTGGTTGGTCATCAGCAGCCGCGGCGAGACCAGGAAGCCGGTGCCGTGCGGCAGTTCGCGGCCGCCGCGCCGCAGGGTGATCCGGGCGACCGTGGCCCCCGCCCGGACTCCGCGCGGCAGGAAGCTCCAGGCCTGGAGCTCGTTGGAGAGGTCGATGATCCGCTCGTTGGCGTCGGGCCGGTCCATGGCCTCGCGGTGGATGTCCGCCACCACCGCCGAGGGCGACAGACCGCCCCGGTCGAGGATGCGGTCCGCGCGGACGGCGAGTGCGTCCGGGGAGTCCGGGAACCGCACACCGGCCGCCATCCGGCCCTGGACCCGCTCGCGCTCGGCGGCGGAGTCCTCGTAGCGCCGCGCGGCCTCGGCGGCGGCCTGGTGATGCAGTTCCTTGTGCGACCGGTCCGTCACCGACATGCTCCACCGTCCTGTTCCGGCTCGTGCTGGCCCCCTCAGCCAGTACGCCCCCGACCTGGGAGGTGCGCAACAGCGGAGCCCCCGCACGGCCGATGCCGGGCGGGGGCTCCGTGTACGGGAGAGCTGCGCGCGTTATGAGGCCGCGGTCTCGGCCGGGCGAATCCAGAGGCGCTGACCGATGGCGGCCGCCTGCTGGACGATGCGGTTGACGGAGGCGGCGTCCACGACGGTCGTGTCCACGGGCGTGCCGTTGATGTCGTCGAGTCGCATGATTTCGAAGCGCAAGGGCTTCTCCCTTCGTCTGGTCATCCTCCTGAGGAGAACTACTCGGTGTTCCGTATGAGTCAACGGGGACGGGTGGGTGAAACATTCCCTACGCTAAAGAAATTTTTCGAACGGCTAATTACTGACTCGTAAGAGTGTGGTTACGGGACCGAACGGGACTGGTTGTGTTCGCAGTGTGACCGCCAGGACAATGGAGGTGATGAACGACGACCTCGCGGCCCTCAGTGCCCGCATCGACCACACGAACGAGCTGCTCCAGCGCATGCTCGCCGAGGTGGCGAAGACTCCCTCGACCCACGCGATCTTCGTCGATGCCGGGTACTTGTACGCGGCCGCCGGTCGGCTCGTCGCCGGCACGGAGGACCGCCGGGCCTTCGACGTGGACGCCGAAGGTCTGATCGACGCGCTCATCGACCGGGCCCGCACGATCTTCGCGGACAGCCGGCTGTTGCGGGTCTACTGGTACGACGGCGCCCGGCGTCGCATCCACACGGCCGAACAGCAGACCATCGCGGAACTGCCGGACGTCAAGGTGCGGCTCGGCAACCTCAACGCCAACAACCAGCAGAAGGGCGTCGACTCACTCATCCGCTCCGACCTGGAGTCCCTGGCCCGGCACCGCGCGATCAGCGACGCGGCCCTGCTCGGCGGCGACGAGGACCTGGTCTCGGCCGTCGAGGCGGCCCAGGGTTACGGCGCCCGGGTCCATCTGTGGGGCATCGAGGCGCCGGACGGCCGCAACCAGGCGGAGCCCCTGCTGTGGGAGGTCGACAGCCAGCGGACCCTCGACCTCGAGTTCTTCAAGCCGTACGTCTCCCGCCGCACGGCCTCCGCGCACGAGACGGCGACGGAACGGCCCACCCGCGAGAACGTGCGGTTCGTGGGCGCGCAGATCGCGGCGAAGTGGCTGGCGGCACGCGGCCGGGACTCGCTCGTCGAGCTGCTGCCCGGACACCCCTACCTGCCCGGCTCGGTGGACCAGGATCTGCTCGTGGAGGCGGAGGGCCTCCTGCAGTACTCGCTGCGCGGCCAGGCGGACCTGCGGCGGGCACTGCGCGACGGCTTCTGGGAGCACTTGCGGACGCAGTACTAGGCGGTCCCGGCGGACGGAGGGCTGGGCGGTCGTGCGGGCGCAGGACTGGGCGGTCCCGGTGGGCGCAGTACCCGGCCGTGCCGACGCACGAAGTACTACGCCGTCCCGGGAACGGCTGGGCCCGGGTTCCGTCCGAGGCCGTCCCAGAAGTCCGCGAGGGCGTGGGCCGTCGGCAGAGGCTGGTCGGCGTTGGGGGAGTGCTCGGCTCCCGTGACCACCGTGCGGTGCGCGTCCAGCCGCCGGGCCATGTCGTCGAGGATCGCCACCGGCCAGGTGTCGTCGTGCTCGCCCGACAACACGTGGAACGGCAGCGGCACGGCGGCGAGTTCGTCCACGCGGTCCGGCTCCGTGCACAACTGGCGCCCCGTCGCGAGGAGTTGGGCAGGGCTGTGGCCCAGCCAGCGGCGGCGCAGCTGGTCCTGGTCACCGAGGCCGCGGGCAGGTCCACCCACTTCCTCCGGTGGGCCCATCGCCTGGATGGCCTCCCACACCTCCGTCATCGACAGCATGGTGAGCGCGTCCCGCAGCAGCTTCACGCGCTGCTGCTGGGAGACGGAGATCTCCGCCGGGCCGGACGAGACCAGGGTGAACGACAGGAAGGGGGAGTGGTCGAGCAGCACGGCCGCACGGGCGATCTGCCCGCCGAGCGAGTGCCCCACGAGGTGCACGGCCCCGCCCAGCGCTTCGGCCTGCGCGAGCACGTCTTGCGCCAGTTCCCGCTGGGCGTAGGCCGTCTCGTCGTCCAGGGGCCCGGCCGACTCGTGCTGTCCCCGCCCGTCCACGGCGACGACCCGGTACCCCCGCTCCGCGAGCGGCTCGTGCAACAGCCCGAAGTCCTCCTTGCTCCCCGTGAACCCGGGCAGCATCAGGACGACCCCCTTGCCCTCGGCACCGGGCTTCGGCACCGAGTCGACGACGGCGAACTCACCGCGAGCGGTGCGCAGGGGGTAGGCGCGGGCGCCCGGGGGCAGGGGGAAGGCGCGGTGGCTGGTCACGGGGCGAGGGTAACGGGTGGGGGCGGGCTCGGCGTCCGGGTGAAACGCCGACGGCCGGGCTTCCTAGGTGGGGGCGAGCCTTGCGGGGTTGGTGCTTTCCGGCGGTGGCGGTGGCGGGGGCCTGGCGGGTGTGGGCTCGGTGTCCGGGTGAGATGTCGGCGGCATGGGCCTCAGCGTGAGTGAGATGCCGGCGGCCGGACTTCCTGTCCGGGCGAAACGCCGACGGCCCGGCTCCCCGCGTGGGGGCCGGGCCGTCGTGGAGGGTGTGTCAGGCCTCCGTGGGCTCCGCGGTGGCCGTGGCCTTGCGGGTGCGGCGCGCCCTGGGCTTCGCCTCCGCCGTGTCCTCGGCGGCGGCAGCCGTCGCAGCCGTGGCCTTGCGCGTGCGGCGCGGCTTGGCGGCCACCGGCTCCTGATCCGCCTGCGCGGGGATCTCCGTCGGCTCCGCGGCCTTGCGGGTGCGGCGGCGCGGCTTGGCCTCCGTGCCCTCGGCGGTGTCGACGGCGGTCTCGGCCGCGGCGGCGGTCTTCCGCGTGCGGCGCGGCTTGGCCTCGGCGGCCTCCGCGTCCGGGGCCGCGGCGGCCGTCTTGCGCGTGCGGCGCGGCTTGACCTCGGCCGCCCCAGTCTCCGTCTCCGTGTCCGGGACGGCAGCGGCGGTCTTCCGCGTCCGCCGCGGCTTGGCCTCGGCGGGCTCCTGGGCCGTCTGGGCCGGGATCTCGGCTACGGCCGGGGCGGTCTCGGCGGCCTTGCGGGTGCGGCGGCGCGGCTTGGCCTCCGTGCCCTCGGCGGTGTCGACGGCGGTCTCGGCCGCGGCGGCGGTCTTCCGCGTGCGGCG
>NZ_JBIBKR010000001.1:0-574256 GCF_042959365.1 Streptomyces sp. NPDC007907 | reverse complement strand
CGGCTTGGTCTCCGCCACCTCCGCCACCTCGGCGACCTCGGCAGCCTTGGCCGGGGCGGTCTCGGCGGCCTTGCGGGTGCGCCGGCGCGGCTTGGCCTCGGCGGCCTCCGCCGTGTCGACGGCGGCTTCGGCCGCGGCCGTCGCCTTGCGGGTACGCCTGGGCTTGGCCTCGGCCGCCTCGGCGGTGTCCGTGGCGCTCTCCGCAGCCGCGGTCGTCTTACGGGCGCGGCGCGGCTTGGCGTCGGTTGACTCGGCCGCTTCGGCGGTGTTCTCCGTGGCCGCGGCAGCCTTGCGGGTGCGGCGCGGCTTCGTCTCCGTCGGCTCCTGCGCCGTCTCGGTGACGCCCTCGGCCGTGTCCAGTGCCGACTCGGCCGCGGACGCCGCCGTGGCCTTGCGGGTACGGCGACGGGGCTTGGCGGCGGGAGCCTCGGGCTGCGCGGCATCCACGACGGCCGGAGCCTCGGCGACGATCGCCGGCTCCGCGGCCGACGGGGCCACCGCGGCCTCCGTCTCCACCACCGGGGTCTCCACCGCAGCGGTCTCCACCGCGGGCGTCTCCGCGCGGCGCGTACGGCGTCGGCGCGGCTTCGTGGCCGCCTCGGCGGCCTCCGCGTCCGTGCCCTCCGCCGTCGCGACCGCGGTCTCCGCCTGCTCCGACACGGGCGCCTCGACCGCCGCGGCCGGAGCCGTCTGGGACGGGGCCCCGCCGCGGGTGCGGCGACGGCGACGCGGAGTGCGCGGAGCCGTCACGGCGTCCGCCTCGGCGGCACCGCCGGTCTCCGTGCTGCCCGGGGCGGTGGTGCCGGCGGGCTCGGGAGCGCCGTCCAGTTCGGCCCCGCCGCGCGTGCGGCGACGGCGACGCGGCGTACGCGACGACCGCTCGCGGTCGGCCGACCGGGACTCGTCCCGGTCGCCACGGCCACCTCGGCCGCCGCGCCCGCGCGGTCCGCGGCCGCCCGGCTCGCCCAGGTCCTCCAGCTCCTCCGCCTCCAGCCCGGCGCGGGTGCGCTCCGAGCGCGGCAGGATGCCCTTGGTGCCCTCGGGGATGCCCAGGTCGGTGAAGAGGTGCGGGGAGGTGGAGTACGTCTCCGGCGGGTCGTTGAAGTCCAGCTCCAGCGCCTTGTTGATCAGCTGCCAGCGCGGGATGTCGTCCCAGTCGACCAGGGTGATCGCCGTACCCTTCGCGCCCGCGCGGCCCGTACGGCCGATGCGGTGCAGGTACGTCTTCTCCTCTTCCGGCGACTGGTAGTTGATGACGTGCGTGACACCCTCGACGTCGATGCCGCGGGCGGCGACGTCGGTGCAGACGAGCACGTCCACCTTGCCGTTGCGGAACGCCCGCAGCGCCTGCTCGCGCGCACCCTGGCCCAGGTCGCCGTGGACCGCGCCGGAGGCGAAACCGCGCTGCTTCAGCTGGTCCGCGAGGTCGGCGGCCGTGCGCTTGGTGCGGCAGAAGACCATGGCCAGCCCGCGGCCCTCGGCCTGGAGGATGCGCGCGACCATCTCGGGCTTGTCCATATTGTGCGCGCGGTAGATGTACTGCTTGGTGTTCGCGACCGTCGCACCCGCGTCGTCCGGCGCCGTGGCCCGGATGTGCGTGGGCTGCGACATGTAGCGGCGGGCCAGGCCGATGACCGCGCCCGGCATCGTGGCCGAGAACAGCATCGTCTGGCGGCGCGCCGGCAGCATGTTGATGATCTTCTCGACGTCCGGCAGGAAGCCCAGGTCGAGCATCTCGTCGGCCTCGTCGAGGACCAGGCACTTGACGTGCTTCAGGTTCAGCTTCTTCTGACCGGCGAGGTCGAGGAGCCGGCCCGGGGTGCCGACGACCACGTCGACGCCCTTCTTCAGGGCGTCTACCTGGGGTTCGTAGGCCCGGCCGCCGTAGATGGCGAGGACGCGTACGTTGCGCACCTTGCCCGCGGTCAGCAGGTCGTTGGTGACCTGCGTGCACAGCTCGCGCGTGGGGACGACGACGAGCGCCTGCGGGGCCTCGGTGAGGGCCTCGGGCTCGGCGCGCCCGGCCTCGACGTCGGCGGGGACGGTGACGCGCTCGAGGAGCGGGAGGCCGAAGCCCAGCGTCTTGCCCGTGCCGGTCTTGGCCTGGCCGATGACGTCCGTGCCCGACAGGGCCACGGGGAGCGTCATCTCCTGGATGGGGAAGGGGGTGATGATGCCGACGGCCTCAAGGGCCTCGGCGGTCTCGGGAAGGATTCCGAGCTCTCGGAACGTAGTCAGGGTGCTGCCTCTTCTGTGTGGGCGGCGCGAGGCGAGCGCGGGGTCGTGTCAGACCGTGCCGGGGACGTCGGCTGCCTACGGGCGGGCCGTAGAGCACGGGACCGCGCCGACGCTCTAGCGCTCGTGCCGCTGAGGGTGTCCCCCTCCGGGTCTCGTACGCACTGTGGCGTACGGCCGGGGAGGGCTGTCGGGTCGGAGCCGATCGGGCCACCGACCGGGCATCCTCATACGTGCGGCCTGTCGAGGTACGTCGACGTACCAGCAGGCGCATTACCACCATACCCCGGAATCGCGCACATGCGATGGCCGATTCGGTCACGTAGTCGTCGTCACAGTGATTGACCAGGGCCTTACACCCTCCGGCAAGCGGGTTATTGTGCGCTTCATGACGAGCTCTGACAAGCCTGGCAACGCCTCGGACACCGCCCCCGCCGAAACCGCCTCAGTCGCCGCCCGGGACTGGGCGACGGCCTCCGCCGACCCTCAGTACCGCGCCGCGGTCGTGGACCTGCTCGGCGCGCTCGCGTACGGGGAGCTGGCGGCGTTCGAGCGTCTCGCGGAGGACGCCAAACTGGCGCCGACGCTGGCGGACAAGGCGGAGCTGGCGAAGATGGCGTCGGCGGAGTTCCACCACTTCGAGAGGCTGCGCGACCGGCTCGCAGAGATCGGGGAGGAGCCGACGCGGGCGATGGAGCCGTTCGTCGCCGCGTACGACGGGTTCCACAAGCAGACGGCCCCCTCGGACTGGCTGGAGGGCCTCGTCAAGGCCTACGTGGGCGATTCCATCGCCAGCGACTTCTACCGGGAGGTCGCCGCCCGGCTGGACTCCGACTCCCGCGACCTGGTGCTGGCCGTGCTCGACGACACGGGGCACGGCGGCTTCGCCGTGGAGAAGGTGCGGGCCGCGATCGACGCCGACCCCCGTGTGGGCGGGCGGCTCGCGCTGTGGGCGCGGCGGCTGATGGGTGAGGCCCTGTCGCAGTCCCAGCGGGTGGTCGCCGACCGCGACGCGCTGTCGACCATGCTGGTGGGCGGGGTCGCGGACGGCTTCGATCTCGCCGAGGTCGGCAAGATGTTCTCCCGGATCACCGAGGCCCACACCAAGCGGATGGCCGCCCTGGGGCTGGCCGCCTAGGCTCCCCTTCGGGCGACCGGCCTCTTCACAAGCGCCACCGTCGGCGACCCGTCACGCGGTCGCCGACCGGCGGCGCAGTCTTCCCGCGGGGCGCAGCAGCAGCGACAGCGAGGCCACCGAGACGATCGCCGCGCCGAGCAACACGAGCAGGACGTGCCCGGCGTCCAGGGCGCTGTGCATGACGAAGGCTCCGAAGAGGGCGCCGGCGACTCCGGTCGACAGCACCAGGGAGCGGGCCGGGAGACGGTGCGGCAGGCGGTGTGCGGCCGCCCATGCCAGAGTTAGGCCGAGGATCGCGGAGCTCAATGCTTCCAGGAGCATGTCGGGGTCCCTCCCACGTGGCCGGCCTGCGCAAATCGGTCGTAGCCCGTCTTACCCCTGACCTGCGAAATCCAATCCACCCCTGGGGGCGACTCGTGCTCCATCCGTGGAGGAACCGGTGCGCCGCAAGGGGCAGCCGAGGACGAGGGGCGGCGGAGCCCACGCGGAACGCGGGCGAGGACGCCGAGGGCCACGCGGATGGGGTGTCCGCGGGAGAGCCACGCAAACCGGGCGGCAACGTAAAAGGGGCAACGCAAATCGGGCGGCGGTGAAAACCGAGCGGCAACGCAAACCGAGCGGCAACGCAAACCGAGGGGCAACGCAAACCGAGGGGCAACGCAAACCGGGCGCCAACGCGAACGGGGCGGGTCGGCCGACAGCCGTCCCGCCCCGCTCCACGCGTGCGCCTACAGCGCGCCGAAACCCACCTTGCGCGGGGCCGGCTCACCGATCTCGACGTAGGCGAGACGGTCGGCCGGGACGAGGAGCTTGCGGCCGTGCTCGTCCACGAGGCTCAGCAGCTGCGACTTCCCGGCCAGTGCCTCGGCGACCACGCGCTCGACCTCCTCGGCAGTCTGACCGCTCTCCAGAACGATCTCGCGGGGCGCGTGCTGCACGCCGATCTTGACCTCCACGGCTATGTCCCTCCGACGGTCAGTGATGTGCGCGACCTTCCGCGCCGTACGCAGCACACATTAGCCCGGTGAGGGGACGTACATGCTCCGCCCGAGAACGCCACGAGCGAACATCGGGCGGGAACAAGGACGCCCGTCAGTGCTGCGGCTGGTCCGTGCCGTGCAGCGGGAAGCCCGCGATGCCGCGCCAGGCCAGGGAGGTGAGCAGCTGCACCGCCTGCTCGCGCGGCACACTGCGGTCGCTGTGCAGCCAGGACCGGGCCACCACCTGGGCGAGGCCGCCCATGCCCGAGGCGAGCAGCATCGACTCCGCGCGCGACAGGCCGGTGTCCTCGGCGATGACGTCGCAGATCGCCTCCGCGCACTCGTTCGTGACCTTGTCGACGCGCTCGCGCACGGCGGGCTCGTTGGTCAGGTCCGACTCGAAGACCAGGCGGAAGGCGCCGCCGTCGTCCTCGACGTACGCGAAGTAGGCGTCCATGGTCGCCCGGACCCGCTGCTTGTTGTCGGTCGTCGACGCGAGCGCGCTGCGCACGGCCTGGATGAGCGACTCGCAGTGCTGGTCCAGCAGCGCGAGGTAGAGGTCGAGCTTGCCCGGGAAGTGCTGGTAGAGCACCGGCTTGCTGACGCCGGCCCGCTCGGCGATGTCGTCCATCGCCGCGGCGTGGTAGCCCTGGGCCACGAAGACCTCCTGGGCGGCACCCAGGAGCTGGTTCCGTCGGGCACGGCGCGGCAGGCGTGTGCCCCGCGGGCGAACCGCCTCTGTCTGCTCGATGGCTGTCACGCCGCCTCCCATAGTCGTCCACGTGCGGATCTGGCCGCGCCGCCATCGTACTTTTCGGTAACCGTGGTGTGCGCGGTGAGAGCGCAGAATTTCACGGACCGGACGGATGCGAAAGCGGTTGCGAAGGTTTCAAACACGGTCAGAGCGGGCAAAAATCCGCCCCTTTCCCGTTCGGTGGAGCAGCTCGGCGCCCGTCGGCGGCGAGCGTCACCGGTAGTCGTCCTCGTCGAGCGAGACGATCCGGGCCTGCTCCACGAGGTCCGCCTCGTTGGCCCGGTCCGGGTCGACGCGGGTCAGCGGGTCGTCGCGGTCCGGCGCGAGGTCCGCCTGCTGCTCTGCCGCGTCGACCTCGGGCGCCTCGACGTCGAACTCCTGCACCTCCGGCGCGTCCTCGGCCTCGAACGTCTCCGGGTCGGTGGGGTCTACGGCCATGCTGGGCTCCCTTCCTACGAACGTCCCTGGGAATGCAGGGGCCACACGCGGGTGCCCTCTGTACGAGCCTAGGAGACACCCGATCCGGACGCTATGCGATCCGCGTCCGGGACGTGACCCGGTGCTGATCCCGTTGACTGCTACCCATCCCCGCCCGGGTGCCGACTCCCGGGCGGCCTCAACCGGCCAATTCCTGTGACGGCGAACACAGGCGAACACATGAGTCACTGCGTGATCGTCTCGTAACATTGCCGCATGTCTTCGACCGAGCTGCCGTTCGTGCCGCCCGCCAATGTGCTGCCGAAGGTGGGGACCGTCCGGGTCGCGGAGGGCGAGCGGCTGAGGTCGGTCGAGCTGCCCGGGGTCACGCTCACGATGCGGTCGCGGCCGCCGGCGCGCGAAGGGCTGCCTCCCGCGCTGTTCGTGCACGGCCTCGGCGGCTCCTCGCAGAACTGGTCGGCGCTGATGGCCCTGCTGGACGGCACCGTCGACGGCGAGGCCCTCGACCTGCCCGGCTTCGGCGACTCCCCGCCCCCGGACGACGGCAACTACTCCGTCACGGCCCACGCACGCGCGGTCATCCGTTACCTCGACGCCTCGGGTCGCGGTCCCGTGCACCTGTTCGGGAACTCGCTCGGTGGCGCCATCACCACCCGTGTCGCCGCGGTTCGGCCCGATTTGGTCCGTACGCTCACGCTTGTGTCGCCCGCTCTGCCGGAGATCCGAGTGCAGCGCACCGCCGTGCCCACAGGGCTGCTGGCGGTGCCGGGCGTCGCCCTGCTCTTCACCCGCCTCACCCGGGGGTGGACGGCGGAGCAGCGGGTCCGTGGCGTGATGGCCCTGTGTTACGGGGATCCCGGACGGGTGTCGGCGGAAGGATTCCGCAACGCCGTGCAGGAGATGGAGCGGCGGCAGCGGCTGCCGTACTTCTGGGACGCGATGGCGCGCTCCGCGCGCGGCATCGTCAACGCCTACACGCTGGGCGGACAGCAGGGGCTGTGGCGCCAGGCGGAACGGGTCCTCGCACCGACCCTGCTCGTCTACGGCGGCCGTGACCAGCTCGTCGGCTTCCGCATGGCCCAGAAGGCGGCCCGTGCCTTCCGTGACTCCCGGCTCGTGACATTGCCCGATGCGGGCCATGTGGCGATGATGGAGTACCCGGAGACCGTGGCCACGGCCTTTCGTGAACTCCTCGACGACGCAGGCGAGTCGGGCACGCGGCGGGCGAGACGGGCCGGCCGGGGGGACGCCGGAGGCGACGCCGTCGGCGCATCGGGCAACAACGAGAGCATGGGGGGCTGAGGCGCGACGTGGGACGCCACAGCCGCCGCGGACCGGTCGTCAAGGGCGACACCGCGGACACGACCGCAGCACGGGACGACCGGGCCGGCCCCGCGAAGGGCCCGGGGCCGGGTCAGGGCCAGGCGCCGGACGCCGGCCGGGGAGCCGGGACCGCACCGCCCGGCGCCCCGCAGGGCGGTTGGCCCTCACAGGGCCCGCGCCGGGTGCCCGGTCCGAGGACCGCGCCCGCCCAGGGGACACCGCCGCACGGCTTGCCGCGCCTGCCCGACGGCTGGCACCCGGACGGCACACCGGCCCACGGGATCCCCCGGTTGCCGGACGGGACGCCGGCACGCGGAACGCCGCGCCTTCCCGACGGCACACCCGCACACGGCGTACCGCGTCCGGTCGACGGCACCCCGGCACGAGGCGTGCCCCGGTTCCCGGACGGGACTCCCGCGCAGGGTGTTCCGCGGCTGCCGGACGGCACCCCCGCGCACGGCTTTCCGCGCGCGCGTGGCGGGCATCCGGAGCAGCGGGAAGCCGGCGGCGGCTGGGGTGAGTTGAGGGGGGACGGCGCGGGGACCGCCGGGATCGCTGTGCCCATACCGCGGCAGCGCCGGGCATCCGTGCCCGGGCCGCGGCAGGACTACATCGACGCCTTCGTCGCCGAGGAGGACGACGTCTTCGCGCCCCGAACGCCCGCCTCCGCGCACGCCGCGGACGCCTACGCCTCCGTCTCGGACTGGAACGTCGGCACCCCCGCCGACTCCGGGTGCGGCCACGACGACGCGGGGCCCACCGGCACGCCCTCGCCGGGCAGGGGCGGCAAGGGCCGTGCCTTCACCGGCATCGCGGCCGCGGCCGTCACCACCGTGCTGGCCGTCATCGTCGCCGGACAGGTCACCGACGACAACGGCGGTGCCGTCGTGCAGTCCCAGTCCGCCACCGACCAGGCCCGCGACGTCCGCGACCCCGCGTCCCGCGCGGACGGCAGGGCACCCGCCCCCGAAGCCGCGCCGCTGACGTACGACGAGAAGATGAGCCGGACGTACCCGCTCGGCGCCACCCTCAAGGGCTCCGGGAAGTTCGACGCCGTCCCCGGCATCGCCAAGGCGCCGGGTGCCGGGCAGAAGTTCACCTACCGCGTGGACGTGGAGCAGGGGCTCGGACTGGACGGCGCACTGTTCGCCGAGGCCGTGCAGAAGACCCTCAACGACAGGCGCAGCTGGGCCCACAACGGCGCGCGCACCTTCGAGCGGATCTACTCCGGCAAGCCCGACTTCGTGATCACCCTCGCGAGCCCCGGCATGACCGCCGACTGGTGTGCCAAGTCGGGTCTGGACACCACCGAGGACAACGTCTCCTGCGACTCGGCCGCGACCGAGCGCGTGATGATCAACGCCTACCGGTGGGCGCAGGGCTCGGAGACCTACGGCGACGGCAAGATCCACGCCTACCGGCAGATGCTGATCAACCACGAGGTCGGCCACCGCCTCGGCTACGGCCACGTCACCTGCGACAAGGACGGCGACCTCGCGCCGGTCATGCAGCAGCAGACCAAGTTCCTCGACCACGACGGCGTCCACTGCCGCGCCAACGCCTGGCCTTACCCCGGGAGTTGACAGGCGCCCCACAGGGTGTGGCGCGGCTCGCGTTGACATGCTCGGAAAGTTCGTTCATATTTCTGGGCATGTCGCCCCGTCACGTCTCCGTTCGCGCCGCCATCGAGCTGGCGCTCATCGGCGTGACCCCGCTCTGCGTGGCCGACATTCACTGTTGCTGACGCCCGCCCCCGGCGCGCGTCGCTCGCTCTCCCCGTGACCCGGTCACGGCTTTCCCGACGACTCGGCGCCGGGTAGACGTCTGTCTTCTTCCGTCTCACCCTTCGTCTATTCGTCTCGCGATACGAGAACCTCGTGGTCCGGGACGCCTTCCGAGAGGTCGTCTTTCCGATGCGCCAACCGTCCGTCACAGCGCGCCGCGTGGCCGCGGCATCCGTCAGCCTGGTTTTGGCAGCGGGTGCCACCGCCTGCGGGCCGGAGGACAACGATGCCAAGGCAGCCGGCGGCGACTCCACGCCCCACAAGGGCGGCACCCTCACGGTCCTGAACGCCAACCCCCAGCAGGACTTCGACCCGGCCCGCCTCTACACCTCCGGCGGCGGCAACGTCCCGTCCCTGGTCTTCCGCACCCTCACCACCCGCAACCGCGAGGACGGCGCCGCCGGCGCGAAGGTCGTCCCCGACCTCGCCACCGACACCGGGCGCCCCAACAAGGACGCGACCGTGTGGACGTACACCCTGAAGAAGGGCCTGACGTACGAGGACGGCACGCCGATCACCTCGGCCGACATCAAGTACGGCATCGAGCGCTCCTTCGCCCCCGAGCTGTCGGGCGGCGCTCCCTACCTGCGCGACTGGCTGGTCGGGGCCGCCGACTACCAGGGCCCGTACAAGGACAAGAAGGGCCTCGACGCGATCGAGACGCCGGACGAGCGGACCATCGTCTTCCATCTGAACAAGCCCGAGGGCGAGTTCCCCTACCTGGCCACGCAGACGCAGTTCACGCCCGTCCCGAAGAGCAAGGACACCGGCACCAAGTACGAGGAGCACCCGGTCTCCTCCGGGCCGTACAAGGTCGTGCGCAACGACAACGACGGTGAGCGGCTGGTCCTGGAGCGCAACCCGCACTGGTCCGCCGCGACCGACGCCGAGCGCAAGGCCTACCCGGACAAGATCGACGTGCGGTCCGGGCTCGACTCGTCCGTGATCAACCAGCGGCTGTCCGCGTCCCAGGGAGCGGACGCCGCCGCGGTCACCACGGACACCAACCTCGGCCCGGCCGAGCTGGCCAAGGTGACCGGCGACAAGGACCTCGCCTCCCGCGTCGGCACCGGCCACTTCGGCTACACGAACTACATCGCCTTCAATCCGAAGACCAAGCCGTTCGACAACCCCAAGGTGCGCCAGGCGATCTCGTACGCCATCGACCGGTCGTCCGTGGTCAACGCCGCGGGCGGGTCCGCCCTGGCCGAGCCCGCCACCACCTTCCTGCCCGACCAGAAGTCCTTCGGGTACACGCCCTACGACCACTTCCCGGCGGGCAAGGCCGGCGACGCCGCCAAGGCCAAGGAACTGCTGAATGAGGCCGGATACACCAAGGGCCTCACCGTCACGCTGACGCACTCCAACGCCAAGGACTTCGAGACCAGCCCCGAGATCGCCACCGCCATCCAGGACGCGCTCAAGAAGGCCGGCATCACGGTCAAGCTGCAGGGCCTGGAGGAGAACGACTACTCCGACAAGATCCACGACGTGAAGGCCGAGCCCGGCTTCTTCCTCGCCCACTGGGGTGCCGACTGGCCCTCCGGCGGGCCGTTCCTCGCCCCGATCTTCGACGGCCGGCAGATCGTCAAGGACGGCGCCAACTTCAACACGGGCCAGCTGAACGACACGTCGGTCAATGACGAGATCGACGCGATCAACAAGTTGACGGATCTTGACCAGGCCGCCGAGAGGTGGGGTGCACTGGACCAGAAGATCGGGGAGAAGGCACTGACGGTGCCGCTGTTCCACCCCGTCTACAAGCGACTGGTCGGCAAGGACATCAAGAACGTCGTGATCAGCGACTGGACCGGTGTACTGGACATCTCGCAGGTCGCGGTGAAGTGACGCCGTGAGCGAGGCACTTCTCGCCGCCGAGGCGGCCGTGACGGATCCCGCCGTCCCGGCCGCCTCGGGGGCCCGTCAGTTCTGGCGGCGGCTGCGCACGCAGCGAGCCGCCCTAGCAGCGGCCGGAGTCGTGGCGCTGCTCGTCCTGGTCGCGCTCGCCGCGCCGCTGCTCACCGCCGTCGAGGGCCAGGACCCGACCACCTACCACCCCTCCCTCGTGGACTCCGCGCGCGGCGGCGTCCCCGTCGGGCCCCTCGGCGGAGCGAGCGCCGACCACTGGTTCGGCGTCGAGCCCCAGACCGGCCGCGACCTCTTCGCACGGCTGGTGTACGGCGCGCGCGTATCGCTGGGCGTCGCCCTGGCCGCGACCGTCGTGCAGGTCGCCATCGGCATCACCCTGGGCGTCGCGGCCGCGCTCGGGAAACGATGGGTCGATCAACTGCTGAGCCGCTTCACCGACGTCATGGTCGCCATGCCGCTCATGATCATGGCGTTGGCGCTGCTCGCGATCGTCCCGGCGAGCTTTCCGCGGCCGGTACTCGTCGCGCTCGTCATCGGCCTGATCGGCTGGGGCAACATCGCCCGGATCGTGCGCGCGCAGACCCTCACCCTCAAGGAACGCGACCACGTCTCCGCGGCCCGGCTCAGCGGCTGGGGCACCTGGAGCATCGCCCGCCGCGAACTCCTGCCCGGAATCGCCGCACCCGTCATCACCTACGCCGCACTGCTCGTCCCGACGAACATCACCGTCGAGGCCGCGCTGTCCTTCCTAGGCGTGGGCGTGAAGCCGCCGACACCCTCCTGGGGACAGATGCTCACCGCCGCCGACGTCTGGTACCAGGCCGCCCCGCAGTACCTGCTGCTGCCCGCGGGCGCCCTGTTCGTCACGGTGCTCGCCCTCACGGTCCTCGGCGACGGGGTCCGCACCGCCCTCGACCCCCGCGCGGCCTCCCGGCTGCGCGTCGGGACGGGACGCAGGCGGGAGTCCAAGGCGGCAGGGGGAGGCACGGCATGAACGGCTTCACCGGATTCATCCTGCGCCGCGCCGTCGGCGCCGCCGTCACCCTGCTCGCCATCTCAGTGATCGTCTACGTCGTCTTCTACGCCACCCCCGGCAACGTCGCCCAGATCACCTGCGGCCCGCGCTGCTCACCGGAACAGGTTCACCAGGTCGCCCGGCAGCTGAACCTCGACGACCCGTTGTTCGTGCGCTACGGCCACTTCCTCCAGGGGCTCGTCGCCGGCCAGGACTACTCGACCGGCACGTCCGTCCAGCACTGCTCCGCGCCCTGCCTCGGCCTGTCGTACCAGAGCGACCAGCAGGTCACGCAGCTGATCTGGGCGAAGCTCCCGGTCAGTCTGTCCCTGGTGGCCGGCGCGATGGTGCTGTGGCTGATCCTCGGGGTCGGCACCGGCGTGCTCTCCGCCTGGCGGCGCGGCCGGTTCTCCGAGCGGGTGCTGACCGGCCTCACCCTCGCCGGCACCGCCACGCCGGTCTTCGTCATCGGCCTGGTCCTCATGATCGTCGTCTGCGGGGAACTGCGGCTGCTGCCCTTCCCGCAGTACGTCGCCCTCACCGACGACCCCGAACAGTGGGCGTGGAACCTGCTGCTGCCCTGGCTGTCGCTCGCCCTCATCGAGGCCGCCGCGTTCGCCCGGCTGACCCGGGCCTCGATGCTGGAGACGCTCGCCGACGATCACATCCGCACCTTCCGTGCCTACGGCGTCGGCGAACGGTCGATCGTCGGACGGCACGCACTGCGCGGCGCGTTCGCCCCGGTCATCGCGCTGAACGCCAACAACGTCGGATCGGCGATCGGCGGCGCGGTGCTCACCGAGACACTGTTCGGCCTGCCCGGCATCGGACAGGAACTCGTCCATGCCGTCAATGTCGTCGACCTGCCGGTCGTGGTCGGCATGGTCCTGGTCATCGGATTCTTCGTGGTCCTCGCCAACGCCGTCGCGGACGTCCTGTACGCGGTGGCCGACCGACGGGTGGTGCTGACATGAGCCTGGTCGACGTGACCGGCCTCTGTGTGGAGTTCGGCGCGCTGCGTGCCGTCGACGGCCTTTCCTTCAGCCTGGAGGAGGGCGCCGCCCTGGCCCTGGTCGGCGAGTCCGGCTCCGGCAAGTCGACGGTGGCGTCCGCGCTGCTCGGCCTGCACCGCGGCACCGGCGCACGGGTCGAGGGCACGGTCGAGGTGGCCGGCACCGACGTGCAGCGCGCCACCGACGAGGAACTGCGGCGGCTGCGCGGCGGATCGGCCGCCATGGTGTTCCAGGACCCCCTGTCGTCCCTCGACCCGTACTACGCGATCGGCGACCAGATCGCCGAGGTCTACCGCGTGCACGCCCGCGTGTCCCGGCGGGCGGCACGCGCGCGTGCCGTGCAGGTCCTCGACCGGGTGGGCATCCCGGACGCGGCCCGGCGGTCGAGGTCCTGGCCGCACGAGTTCAGCGGCGGCATGCGCCAGCGCGCCCTGATCGCCATGGCACTCGCCTGCGAGCCCCGGCTGCTCATCGCCGACGAGCCGACGACCGCCCTCGACGTGACCATCCAGGCCCAGGTCCTCGATCTGTTGCACACCCTGCGTGAGGAGACCGGCATGGGCCTGCTGCTCGTCACGCACGACGTGGGCGTCGCCGCCGAGAGCGTCGACGAGGTGCTGGTGATGCAGCACGGCCGGGCCGTCGAACACGGCCCGGTCGTCGACGTGCTGGGCTCCCCGGCCCAGCCGTACACCCGGGAGCTGCTCGCCGCGGTTCCCCGGCTGGACGCGCCGCGCAAGGCCTCGGCGGACCCCGACGAGGTCGTCCTGGAGGCGACCGGCCTGCGACGGGAGTTCGGGCGAGGGAAGGGAGCGTTCACGGCCGTGGACGACGTATCGCTGACCCTGCGCCGCGGTGAGACCCTCGGGATCGTCGGCGAGAGCGGCAGCGGCAAGACGACCCTCGGGCGCATGCTCGTCGGGCTGCTGGAGCCGACGGCGGGGGTGCTGCGCTTCGAGGGCCGCGCACACACCGGGGTGAACCCGGCCGTGCAGATGGTCTTCCAGGACCCGGTCTCCTCCCTCAACCCCCGCCGCAGCGTGGGCGAGTCCATCGCCGATCCGCTCCGCGCACGGGGCGAGCGGCACGAAGGGCGCATCCGGGAGCGCGTGGGCGAACTGCTGGAGCGCGTGGGGCTCGAAGCGGCCCACCACGACCGCTACCCCCATGAGTTCAGCGGCGGACAGCGCCAGCGGGTCGGCATCGCCCGGGCCCTCGCGGCCGACCCGCGGGTCATCGTCTGCGACGAGCCGGTCTCGGCCCTCGACGTCACCACCCAGGCCCATGTGGTCGACCTGCTGGGGGAGCTGCAGCGCGAACTCGGACTCGCCCTCGTCTTCGTCGCCCATGACCTGGCCGTCGTCCGCCAGGTCAGCGACCGGGTCGCCGTGATGCGGCGCGGCCGGATCGTGGAGGAGGGGCCCGTCGGCGAGGTGTACGAGTCGCCGCGCGACCCCTACACCAGGCAGCTGCTCGCGGCCGTGCCCGCGCTCGATCCGCAGGCCGCCGCGCGACGCCGGGCACAGCGACGGGAGTTGGCCGCCGCGTGACGATCTGTGTCCGCTTGATCTCCTAGCGCGACAGAACGCGACCCGCACGGGAAAGTTACGACCGTTCACCCCTTCTGGTGGTGCGACGGACAACCGTCCGTCGCACCACCGCCTTGTCCGCATACGTTCGTCCCGCTGCGAGCCGCCGGGCAACGGCGGCTCCCCATACGGGAGATCGGGGGTGCACTCGTGCGCATCGGACTGCTTACGGAGGGTGGGTATCCGTATGTGAGCGGTGACGCCAGGCTCTGGTGCGACCGGCTGGTGCGCGGGCTCGCCCAGCACGAGTTCGACGTCTACGCGCTCAGCCGCAGCGAGCACCAGGAGGACGAGGGCTGGGTCCCGCTGTCGCCGAACGTCCGCAGGGTGCGCACCGCGCCCCTGTGGATGGCCGAGGACGACGAGGTGGCGCTCGGGCGCCGTGCGCGCCGGCGGTTCACCGAGTACTTCGCGGAGCTGGCCGCCGTGCTGTGCGGAGTCGACGAGGGCGCGTCAGGAGCCGTCAGGAGTCTCTCCGAGGGTGCGCCGACCTCTGAGGCGGACCGTTTCGCCACCGCTCTGTACGGGCTCGCCGAACTCGCCCGCGAGGAAGGGGGGCTGGCGGGAGCCCTCCGGTCGGAGGCCGCCGTACGCACCCTGGAGCGCGCCTGCCGCGCGCCCGGCGCCCATCGCGCGGCGCGCGAGGCGCGCGTACCGGACCTGCTCGCCGTCGCCGCACACCTGGAACGCGCCCTGCGCCCCCTCTCCCTCGACTGGTACGAGGACGACGGGCTCGGCGCGGTCGACCTCTGCCACGCCGCGTCCGGCGGCGCGGCGGCCCTGCCCGGCCTGCTCGCCCGGCACTTCACCGGCGTCCCCCTGATGGTGACCGAGTACGGCGTGCGCCTGCGGACGCACTACCTCACCGCTCCCGACGCCCCACCCGCCGTACGGTCCTTGGTGGCCGCCTTCGAGGGCCGGCTGGCGACTGAGGCCTACACGCGGGCCGAGTTCGTCACCGCCGGCAACAGCCACACCCGCCGCTGGCAGGAGCGCTGCGGCGCCGACCGCGCCAAGCTCCGCACGGTCCACCCCGGCATGGACGCCCGGCCCTTCGCCGCCGTGGGCGAGTCGCCGGACTGCGCGGACCCGGACACGCTCGTCTGGGTCGGCCGCGTCGAGCCCGCCAAGGACCTGGTCTCGCTGCTGCACGCCTTCGCGGAGGTGCGCAAGCGGGAGCCGAGGACCCGCCTGCGCATCGTGGGTGCCCCCGCCGGTCCCGAGGGCGCGGCCTACCTCGATCACTGCAGGACCCTGGCCGCCCAGCTCTTCCCCGACGAGGCCGACGGCCCGCACCTCGCCGGTGACAATCCGGTGTCCTTCGAGGAGATCGGCGGCCCCGAACTCCCGGGCGTCGCCGACGCCTACGCCTCGGGTGCCGTGACCGTGCTGTCCAGCGTGGTCGAGGGCTTCCCCGCCGGTCTCGTCGAGGCGATGCTCTGCGGGCGCGCGACGGTGTCCACGGACGTCGGCGCGGTCGTGGAGATCATCGGCGGCACAGGGCTCGTCGTACCACCGCGCAATCCGCAGGCGCTCGCGCAGGCGTGCGTGGCGCTGCTGCGCGACCCGCAGCGCCGTGCGCGCCTGGGCGCCGCCGCCCGTGCCCGCGCGCTCGAACTGTTCACGGTCGAGCAGAACATCGAGGCATTTCACGGCATTTACCTGGAGATCGTCTCGCACGCGCCCGTCCGCCGTGTACTCCTCGACGGAGCGGGGGCGCCGCTGCCGTTCGCGGTTCCCGCCGAGGCCCACGTACCCGTCCGCTGGACCGCCGCATCACCCCGCCTCGCCGCCCGCGGCGGCCCCGGCTGGGGGGCGGACGGGCCCGTGCGCGCCACCAGCCCTGTCCCCACCCCGGAGGGTGCGTGATGAGCGACTTGGAGGAACTGGACCCGACCGCACCGGAGGCGGTCGCGGACGGCAAGGCGGCAGTGCCCGCCGCCGAGGACAACGGGCCCGCGAGCCGGGGGACGGCCGCCGAGCGCAAGGCGTCCCCCACGCGCCGGGGTGCCGGCGACCCGGTCAAGGCACTGATGCACCGTCACCGTGAGCTCTGCGAGCGCGCGGTGGACCCCTTGGAGATCGCCGCGGGTCTGGAGGCACACGGCATCACCGACCGGACCGCAGCCCGCTTCCGCCACCGCGACGTCTTCTCCCTCGCCGAGGAGATGTACGCACGGGTCTCACGGGACGGCGACACGCCCCTGCCCACACCGCCCGCCCCGCCCCGGGTGCGTGCCGACTGGGTCCTCCTGACCCTCCTGCCCGGTGCGCTGTGCGCAGCCGCCGTGGCCGCGCTGCAGCTCACCCGGGGGCAGCCGCGACTGTTCGCGGGTGTGGCCGGCGCCCTCGCCGTGACCCTGGCTCTCCGCGCGGCCCTGCGCCGGGGCCCCTTGAGCAGGACCGGCCCGGACCGGCCCGGGCCGCGGCCCGGTGCAGCCTCCGGCAGGACCACCCCATGGATCCTGTGGCTCGTCGGCTACGCCCTCCTGGGGGACGGCCTGCTTCGCAGCGCCCTCGCCGGAGGCCCCGACGCCCTGCCCACCGGCACGCCCGGCGACCCCTGGCCCCTCACCGCCACGCCGGTCCTGGCCCTCGCCCTGGCCTGCGCGCCCGCCGCCTGGACCGCGCACCTCCTCACCGTGCGCGCCCGCCGCAGACTCGCCTCCAGCCGCGGCCTGGAGGACTTCGCCGCCGCGGCACGCCCTCTGCTGCTCGCCACGTTCGCCCTGTTCCTGGGTGCCCTGACGGGTCTGCTCACCCTCTGCTCGGCAGTCCGCGGCGAGTCCGCCGCCTACGCCCAGGCCCTCGCCCTGGGCGCCCTCCTGTTCCTGGCCCGCCTCCTCACCACGCACGGCTTCACCTATGCCCCCGCGGTGGTCCTCGGCGCGACGGCCACGGCCGAGGCGGTCGCCCTCGCCTCGGTCTTCGCCTCCCGCCTCCCCGGCCTCGGCTTCCTGGCCACCCCCGTCGAAACGCTCGTCACCACCTGGGGCGCCGGCAGTGTGCCCGCCCTCGCCTGCACAGCCGCGGCCCTGGCCCTCCTGGTCCACACGGTCCGCAAGCTCACCCGGGCCTCGGCGCACGCACCCACGGAGCCCACCGTGTGACCACCACCGACCTCGGCCCCACGGCCACAGACGGCCCCCGTCCCTTACCTGCCTTCCTCCCTACGTTTTTTCCCGAGGAGAACCCGCATGATCACCCACCCAGGAACCCCGGCGACCCCGGGAGCCACGCGATGAGAGTCCTGCTGATCGGAGCCAACGGCTACATCGGGCGCTTCGTCGCCGACCGCCTGCTCGCCGACCCGGCGGTGCAGCTCACCGCCCTCGGCCGCGGTGACGACGCCGACGTCCGCTTCGACCTCGCCTCGGGCAGCCCCGGCGCCCTCACCCGCTTCCTCGACGCCGTCCACCCGGGTGTCGTCGTCAACTGCGCCGGCGCCACCCGCGGCGGGGCCCGCGAGCTCACCCGCCACAACACCGTGGCCGTCGCCACCGTCTGCGAGGCCCTGCGCCGCAGCGGCTGCGGCGCCCGGCTGGTGCAGATCGGCTGCAGCGCGGAGTACGGCCCGAGCCAGCCCGGCTCCTCCACCGCCGAGGACGCGGTGCCCCGGCCCGGCGGCCCGTACGGCGTCAGCAAACTCGCCGCCACCGAACTGGTCCTCGGCTCCGGTCTGGACGCCGTCGTCCTGCGCGTCTTCTCACCGGCCGGACCCGGCACCCCCGCCGGTTCCCCGCTGGGCCGCCTCGCCGAGGCCATGCGCCGCGCCATGCAGTCCGGTGACGGCGAGCTGAAACTCGGCGGCCTCGGCGCCCAGCGCGACTTCGTCGACGTCCGCGACGTCGCCCGCGCCGTCCACGCCGCCTCGCTCTCCGCCGCGCAAGGCGTCATCAACATCGGCTCCGGCCGCGCCGTCCGCCTGCGCGACGCCGCCGCGGTCCTCGCCCGCGTCGCCGGATACGGCGGCGCCCTCCACGAACTCGACGGTCCGCCCGGCGCCCTGCGCCCGGCCATCGGCCATCCACGCCCCGACCCGGACCACGCGCCCCCCGTCGCGTACCCGTACCCGGACGGCTGCGGCAGCTGGCAGCAGGCCGACGTGCGCACCGCACGCGACCGGCTCGGCTGGCGTCCCCGGATCGGACTGGAGGAGTCCCTCGCCGACATCTGGATGGAGGCGGCATGCCGTATCTGACCCGGTCCCGGCGGCCCACCGCGGGCACGGATGTCCGCCCCGGCGTCGGAGTCCCTGGCTACGCCCACCCTCTCCTCGCCCCCACCGAATGGGGCGAGCTGGCCCGGCCCGGCACCCCGCTGCACTGGGTGGTCCTCAATGTGGACGACGGTCCGGGCACGCGCCCCGACCCGTACTGCCTGGCGGCGGCCGGCCGGCTGCGCAACGCGGGCATCCGTGTCCTCGGCCACCTCGACACCCGCTACGGCACCCGGAACTTCGGTGAGCTGATCTCGGACGCCCACCGGTTCGTCGACTGGTACCAGGTCGACGGCTTCCTCCTGGAGCGCTGCCCCGCCGACCACGCCGGGCTGGCGGAGGTCCGCCGCACGGTCGCCACGCTCCGCGTGATCCGTGACGCTGCCCACATCGTCCTCGGGCACGGCATCCACCCGCATCCCGGCTACGTCGAGCTCGCCGACCAGCTGGTCACCTTCTCCGGGCCCTGGAGCGACTACCGCTGGTCGCAGGTGGCCGAGTGGACCGCGGACCATTCTCCCGAGCGCTTCTGCCACTTCGTCCACGGCGTGCCCCGCCCCCACCTGACCGAGGCACTGCGCATCGCCCGCCGGCAGGGCGCCGCGACGGTATGGATCACCGACCACACGGACCGCGGCGGCCGCACCGACCCCTGGGAGGCCATGCCCGGCTACTGGGACGAATTCGTCTCGCGTATCGGAACAGGTGTCTCGGAATGAAAAAGGGCGTGGCACTGTTACGGGGAGAACAACCGTAGTGATCGACCGACCAACGGAGTCCCCGTGTCGCTGCCACCCCTGGTCGAGCCGGCTTCCGAGCTCACCGTAGACGAGGTCCGCAGGTACTCCCGCCACCTGATCATCCCCGACGTGGGGATGGACGGGCAGAAGCGGCTGAAGAACGCCAAGGTGCTGTGTGTGGGCGCCGGCGGCCTGGGCTCGCCGGCGCTGATGTACCTGGCCGCCGCGGGCGTCGGCACCCTCGGCATCGTGGAGTTCGACGAGGTCGACGAGTCGAACCTGCAGCGCCAGATCATCCACAGCCAGGCCGACATCGGCCGCCCCAAGGCGGAGTCCGCGCGCGACAGCGTCAAGGGCATCAACCCGTACGTGAACGTGATCCTTCACGAGGAGCGGCTCGAGGCCGACAACGTGATGGACATCTTCAGCCAGTACGACCTGATTGTCGACGGCACGGACAACTTCGCGACCCGCTACTTGGTCAACGATGCCTGTGTGCTGCTGAACAAGCCGTACGTGTGGGGCTCGATCTACCGCTTCGACGGCCAGGCGTCCGTCTTCTGGTCCGAGCACGGCCCCTGCTACCGCTGCCTCTACCCGGAGCCCCCGCCCCCCGGCATGGTCCCCTCCTGCGCCGAGGGCGGCGTGCTGGGCGTGCTGTGCGCGTCCATCGGCTCCATCCAGGTCAACGAGGCCATCAAGCTCCTCGCCGGCATCGGCGACCCGCTGGTCGGCCGACTGATGATTTACGACGCCCTGGAGATGCAGTACCGCCAGGTCAAGGTCCGCAAGGACCCGAACTGCGCGGTCTGCGGCGAGAACCCGACCGTCACCGAGCTCATCGACTACGAGGCCTTCTGCGGCGTCGTGTCGGAGGAGGCCCAGGCTGCGGCCGCCGACTCCACGATCACTCCCAAGCAGCTCAAGGAGTGGATCGACGACGGCGAGAGCATCGACATCATCGACGTCCGTGAGCCGAACGAGTACGAGATCGTCTCCATCCCGGGCGCCCGGCTGATCCCGAAGAACGAGTTCCTCATGGGCACCGCCCTGGAGAGCCTCCCGCAGGACAAGAAGATCGTCCTGCACTGCAAGACGGGTGTCCGCAGTGCGGAAGTCCTCGCGGTGCTGAAGTCCGCGGGCTTCTCGGACGCGGTGCACGTCGGCGGTGGCGTGATCGGCTGGGTCAACCAGATCGAGCCGTCCAAGCCGGTGTACTGAGCCGTACCCGGGCTCCCTTGCCGAACGGCGGGGGCTTCCGGCACCACGAGTGCCCGAAGCCCCCGCCGTCGTCATGAGCAGACCTTGCCGTCCTTCGGCACCGAACCGTGCAGCAGGTACGCGTTCACCGTGGAGTCGACGCAGTCGCTCCCGCTGCCGTACGCGCCGTGCCCCTCGCCCCGCCAGGTCAGCATCACCCCGACGCCCCTGCCCAGTTCGTCGGCCATCCTGCGCGCCCCCTCGTACGGGGTGGCAGGGTCGCCGGTGTTGCCGACCACCAGGACCGGCGCCGCGCCTGGGGCGTTCACCTCCGGGGTGTCGTGCTGTCCGGGCACCGGCCAGTCGTGGCACCAGCCGGCCGTGTCCCACCCGAGGAACGCCCCGAAGACCGGGGAGATCTTCTCGAACCGGGGCAGCAGCCGTTTCGTCTCGGCCGCGGTCGGCCGCTGCCTGTCGTCCAGGCACGATATGACCCGCTGTGCATGGGTCGTCGTGCCGTAGCGCCCCGACGGGTCACGCTCGTTGTAGCGGTCGGCGAGGGTCAGCAGGTCGGAGCCGTCGCCCCTTTCGGCCGCGTCGAGGGCGCCGGTCAGCGTCGGCCAGCTGTCCTTGCTGTACAGCGGCAGGATGATGCCGGTGAACGCGAGGGACTGGGTCAGTTTCCGCCCGGGCACGCTCGTGGGAAGGGGGCGGGCGTCGATCCGCCGCAACAGGGCCGCGATCTTCCGCGAGCCCTCCTGAGGGGTCTGACCGGTGGACACGAGGTAGCTGTCCAGTGCCCGCTGGAAGCCCCTGGCCTGGTTCTCGGCGTGGCCCACGGTGTCCGCCCCGGGGTCCACGACCGCGTCCAGTGTCATGCGCCCCACCTTCTTCGGGAACAGGTGCGCGTAGGTGCCGCCCAGCTCGGTGCCGTAGGAGATGCCGAAGTAGTTCATCCTGGGATCGCCGAGGACCTCCCGGATGCGGTCCATGTCACGGGCCGAGTCGGCGGTCGAGACATGGGCCAGCAGCCTCCCGGCGTCCTTCTGGCAGCCCTTGCCGAAGTCGGCGGCGTCGTCCAGGTACGCCTTCTCCTCGGCGGGGGTGTCCGGGGTGAGGTCCACCGACTCGGCGGCCTGGATCTCCTGGTCGCCCCGGCAGCGCACCCCCTCACTGGCGCCGACGCCGCGCGGGTCCCAGCTCACCAGGTCGTACCGCTCACGGAGGGAGGAGACGGTCGGGGCGTACGACGGCATCATGGACACGCCGGAGGCACCCGGGCCGCCGAAGTTGAACAGCAGCGATCCGATGCGGTCGTCGCCGCGGGCCTTGGCGCGGATCAGTCCCAGGCCGATCGTCTCGCCGTCCGGCTTCGACCAGTCCAGCGGCACCTTCAGCGTCGCGCACTGCCATTCGCCGCTCGGTGCGGGCCCGTCGGCGGTGGCCTTGCAGCGCCCCCAGGACAGCCCGCTCCTGTCGTCGTCGGACGTACCGCCGCCGCAGCCCGCGGCCAGCAGGGCCGAGACGGCCGCCAGAGCGGTCCACCGAACCAAGCGTGTCATTGCCCATCCCCCCTCGCAGGCCGCCCGCTCCGTGCCGCGGATGGCGGTCAGGCCATGGTAGGCAGATCCCGCTTCGGCCGTTCCGGCCTGTGGATAACCCTTTGACCTGCGAGTTTCCCGGAAGGGATGGAGGTGTCAGGTGCAGACGGTCCCCGTCGGCGGCACCTTCCCGTCCAGCAGATAACCGTTCACCGCGTCCTGCACGCACCGGTTCTTGCTGTCGTAGGCGCCATGGCCCTGCCCCCGGTAGGTGAGTTCGACGCCGACGCCCTTGCCCAGCGCGTTGACCATCGCCCTCGCGCCCTCGTACGGCGTGGCCGGGTCACCGGTGTTGCCGACGACCAGGATGGGCGCCGAGCCCGGAGCGCTGACGTCCGGGTGGTCGGCCGCGCCCGCCACGGCCCAGTCGGTGCAGCCGATCATGCTCCAGGCCAGGGAGTCGCCGAACAGGGGTGAGGCGGCCCGGAACTCCGGCAGCCGCCGCTCGACATAGGCGGCGTCGTAGCGCGGTTTGGCGTCGGCGCAACTGATGGCGGTGAAGGCGGCGGTCGAGTTGTCGTACTCGCCGTTCTCGCTGCGTCCGTTCATCGAGTCGGACAGCAGCATCAAGGTGCTGCCGTCGCCGTCGTAGGCCTCCTCCAGGCCGTCGGTGAGGAACTCCCAGAAGTCCTGCGAGTACAGGGCCTGCAAGATGCCGCTGGTCGCCGCGGTCTGGGTCAGCTGGCGCGGGAAGATGCCCGGGATCGGTGTGCGGTCGAGGTCGCTGAGCAGCCGGGCGATGCGGTCCTTCACGTCCTGCGCGCTGTCGCCGATCGGGCACTCCTCGGTCTTCGACACACAGTCCTCGGCGAAGTTGTCGAGCGCGAGCTGGAAGCCCTTGGTCTGCCCCAGCGAGCTCTGCTCGGGGTCCTGAGTGGGGTTGACGACGGCGTCGAACACGGCACGGCCGACCCGCTTGGGGAAAAGGTGGGCGTAGACGCCGCCCAGCTCGGTGCCGTAGGAGATGCCGAAGTAGTGCAGCTTGTCGTCGCCGAGGACCTGGCGCATCAGGTCCAGGTCGCGGGCCGCGTCGGTGGTGCGCACGTGCGGGAGGACCTTTTCCGAGTTCTGCTCGCAGGCGTCGTTGAACTCCTTGGTGCTGTCCAGCAGCTGGGTGCGCTCCGCGGCGTCGTCGGGGGTGCCGTCCTGCTGGAAGTAGGCGTCGAGCTGCTGGTCGTTCTCGCAGATCACGGGGTCGCTGCGGCCGACGCCGCGCGGGTCGAAGCTGACCAGGTCGTAGCGGGTGCGCAGCTTCTCGTAGTCCTTGGCGAAGGCGGGCAGCGTGGCGACGCCCGAGCCGCCGGGGCCGCCGAAGTTGAAGACGAGCGAGCCGATGCGTTCGTTCCCGGTGCCGGTGGTCCTGACCCTGATCAGTTCGAGGCCGATGGTGTCGCCCTTGGGGTCGCTCCAGTCGAGCGGGGCCTTCATCGTGGCGCACTCCCACTCACCGTCGTCCGGCAGGGGAGTGGGCGCCGGGCCGCCGCCCTGGGCCTCGTCCGGGGCGGCGCAGGCCTTCCAGCTCAGCTCCTGCCGGGTGACGTCCTCGTCCTTGGCGTCGTCGCCGCAGCCCGCCAGCACGGTGGACAGCAACACGGCGGAGGCGGTCAGGGCGGCGGCGCGCAGCCGGAGGAGCGTTGGCATGGTTCCATCCTGCGGCGGCCCAGGACCGGGCGCGCGGGGCGCGTGCCGTACGAGGGAGGAGGGTTCAGTGAGGCGTGAGAGCCGCCTGACCGCCGACCACTGGGGTACTGACCGGTGCCCTCCGGGCGGGTCAGAGGGCCTGCTTGCGGGTGAGGTGATTGAAGGCGAGCCAGCCGGGGAGGACGGGCAGCCACAGCGTCAGGAGGCGGAACAGCAGGACGGCCGGTGCCGCGACTTCCTTCGGAAGACCGACGGCGATCAGACCGACCGTCAGGGTCGCCTCGACCGCGCCCACACCGCCGGGCGTCGGCGCCGCGGACCCGAGGGCGTTGCCCGCGAGGAAGACGACGGCGACGCTGGCGATGCTGATCGAGGTGGAGTCGTCGCCGAACGCGCGGATCGACGCGTCCAGGCACATCACGAAGCAGGCGGTCAGCAGCAGCATGCCGCCGATGCCGGTGACCAGCTTCTGCGGCCGCTGGAGCACGTCCAGCATGCGCGGCACGACACCCGCGAACAGGGACCGCACGCGCGTGGAGACGAACTTCCGCAGGAACGGCACCGACGTCACCACGAGCACCAGCACCGCCACGGTCAGCAGGCCGGCGATGACCGTCCGGGAGGGTGACAGCGAGGGCGTCTTCTCGGTACCGGTCAGATAGCCGAAGGACAGCAGCATCAGGATGTGGCAGCCGAGCCCGAACAGCTGCGACGCGCCGACACTCGCCACCGCGAGCCCCGGCCGTACTCCCGCGCGCTGCAGGAAGCGGGTGTTCAGCGCGACACCGCCCACCGCGGCCGGGGCGACGATCTTCACGAACGACCCGGCGACCTGCGCCGCCACCGTCCGCACGAACGGAACCCGCTCGGGCACGAACCCCAGCAGGGCCATCGCCGCCGCGACGTAGCTGCACATCGAGAACAGCACGGCCGCGGCCACCCAGCCCCACTCGGCGTTCGCGATGAGCGGCCCGAACTCGATGTGGGTGAGCTGCGTCAGCAGGAAGTACGCGCCGATCGCGCCGGCAATGAAACTGATCAGCGTGCGCGGACGCACCCGCTCCAGCCGGGCCGGCTCGACGGGTGCCTGCGGCCTGATCCGCAGCACCGCGTGCCGGATCTGCGTGAGCAGGTCCTCCTCGCGCGCCTCCTCCAGCGCCTCGTCGATCGCCCGCTTCTCGGCCCGCTGCTCCGCCCGTACGGTCTTCTTGTCGGGCTTCTCCAGGACGGGCGCGGACTCCTCCGCGTGCTCCTCCATGCGGGCCTGCTTGGCCTGCCGTGAGGCCTCCAGCACCGCGTCGCGTTCGCGCTGTGCCCGCTCCCTGCCCAGTCTGCGCAGCGTCGCGCGCGTGGAGCGGCTGAGCGCGATGGGCTGGAGCATCGGCAGACAGTCCGCCACCGCGTCGGGCCCGAGCACGCCCACCGCCGAGGTCACCGCCCGCTCGGCGCCCACCCGGAGGCCGAGCGTCACCAGCAGCTGGGAGGTGTCCATGCGCAGCAGCAGATCACCGGCCGCGATCTCGCCGACGCGCAGGTCGGTGAGGATCACCTTGCCGGAACGATCCACCAGGATGGCGTCGCCCACCAGCCTGCGATGCGCGATGCGCCGCGACTGCAGCGCCTTCACCTGGTGCCAGGTGTCGCGCAGCAGGTCGTCGGTGATCTCTTCGTCCGGCAGCGAGTCGAGGGTGCGTCCGCCGCTGTGCTCGTAGACGAGCATCACCGCGTCGGGGCCGAGCTCGGAGGTGGCGATCAGCTTGGGCGCGTTGGCGCCGGCCGCGATCGCCGCGTACGCCAGCAGCGCCTCCTGCTCCAGGGCCTGCCGCAGCGACTGGAGGCTGCTGCGGGTGGCGAAGCCGCGCAGGGTGAGGTTGCGCCAGGCACGGTAGAAGAACCCCTGTGCCTGCTGCTCACGGTCGACGACCGTCACGTCGAGGGGCGGGCCGTCCTCCAGGGTGACGAAGTAGCGGCGGCCCCGGTCCCCGGTGTCCGGGTTGTCCGAGGTGTCCTCGCGGGAGGCGCTGACCGGGCGGAAGCCGACGGTCCGCAGGCCGGCCATCAGGGTCTGCCCGGTGGGCCGGACGTTGGGCGAGCCGACCGCGTACAGCGTGCCGTAGGCCACGGTCCAGCCGATCAGCACGGTCAGGATGATCGAGAACGGCGTCGTGTACCCGGTGACGAGCATCGAGAAGGCGTCGAGGAGCAGCACGACCCAAAGCACCGCGCGCCATCGCGGTCTGCGGGACATGCCGACGGCCGTCATGTAGGCGATGACCGGGGCCAGGTACCCGTGCACGGGATCGGTCAGCGCGTGGACGTCGCCCGGGGAGGGCTGGGTCAGCGCCTCCTGGATCGAGTCGGGCGCGGCACGGGCCACCCACAGGTCCGTGGCGAGCGTCACACCGTGCGCGAGGACCGCGGCGAGCACGCCGTCGGCGATCCGGAGCCCGTCCCGTTTGATCAGACGCTCGATGGCGAAGGCGACCGGCACCAGCAGGATCGCGATGCTGGAGGCCAGCCCCGCGATCTTGATCAGCAGGTCGGGTGCCTGCCCGGTGCCCTTGTTGATGTCCTGTTCGAGGCCCGAGGTGGTGCCGTGCGCGAACGCGGCGATCCCGATCAGGACCACGACGGCGAGCACGCCCACCAGCAGGCGCATCAGGTCGGAGGGACGGTGCACGCGCGCGGGGAGCAGCGGTTCGTCGCCCTCCACCTCGTCGATGTGCGCGAACTCCGGCTCCCCGGCGGGTGCGCGGGTCTTCTTCGCGGCCGTCCTGGGACGGTCCTCCGGAGTACCCGGGCGCGACGCAGCGTCAGGGGTGCCCTCCGTGTCCTCGGGGTGCGCGCCCTGCTGCTTCATCGTCTCTTCTTGGTCTCGTATCACCGGTCACCGCCCGCACGATGGTGGCATGCCGCACCGGCACACGGGGCATTCAGGGTGCACATGCGGGGGCGGACAGTCTGCCCGACGCGCTCCTGCCACGCGCGGGAAACGCCCGGGAGCGCGCCCGGCCCGTTGTCGGTGGGGTGGGGCAGGATGGGACGGATGAGTGAGCAGAGGAGCCCTGAGGGGGGCCGGCACGAGGACGAGCCCGCGCAAGCGCTGCCCGAGTACGCCGAGCGGGTCCTCGACGTCGCCGACCTGATCCCGCCGGGCCGCGTCATGACCTACGGGGATGTCGCCGAGTGGCTGGAGCAGGGCGGTCCGCGCCAGGTCGGCCGGGTGTTGGCGCTGTACGGGGGAGCCGCTCCGTGGTGGCGGGTCGTCCGCGCGGACGGCGTCCTGCTGCCGGGCCACGAACAGCGGGCGCTCGGCCACTACCGGGCGGAGGGCACGCCCCTGAAGACGGCGAGCCGCGCCGCCGAGGGCCACCTGCCGCGCATCGACATGAGACGGGCGCGGTGGGACGGCGGTGATCGCGCGGGGGGTCACACCTGACAGCTTCCGCCATCTCACGGCCTCCCGTGTGACCGGTGATCCGTACGGGGGAATCGGGGCACAGCGGGGCCATGACGTACGTTCGTGAGGCGAGGGGCATGCGTGCCGCGAGCGTCGTGAGGGGGCGACGAGAAGAAGGGGAAGCCCTGCTTCCGCCTTACTCGGCGGCGTAGCGTCGGCTGCGCGCGCTCCCGTCACCCCGCGGTCACCGCCCGCCACGCGCGGTGGCCCGCCACCCAGCACTTCCACCAGAACCGGCGAACCACGTGAGCTCCTCTTCCTCCTCCAGCGGCCTGTCGCACCCCCGGGTGCGGCGGGGGAACAGTGGCGCCTACCGACTGGTACGTACCCCTCCGGCTCGGGTGGACCCCCCTCTTCTGGACGCCGCGCAGCGCTCCGTGGTTGACCACACGGCCGGTCCGCTGCTCGTCCTCGCAGGTCCGGGCACCGGCAAGACCACGACGCTGGTCGAGTCCGTGACCGAGCGGATCGCCCGCGGCGGGGACCCCGAGCGCGTCCTGGTGCTCACGTTCAGCCGCCGGGCCGCCGTCGAACTGCGGGACCGCATGGCCCGGCGGACCGGGGCGGCCCGGGCACCCCGGGCGACCACCTTCCACTCGTTCTGCTACGCCCTGGTCCGCGCCCACCAGGACAGCGACCTGTTCGTGGAACCCCTGCGGCTGCTGTCCGGCCCCGAGCAGGACGTCTCCGTGCGGGAGCTGCTCGCGGGGCAGATCGATCTGGAACGGCTCGGGCTCGCGCACGTGCGCTGGCCCGACGAGCTGCGCGCCTGCCTGACCACCCGCGGTTTCGCCGACGAGGTCCGTGCGGTCCTGGCCCGCAGCCGTGAGCTGGGCCTCGGCCCCGACGCCCTGGACGCCTTCGCCCATCGCACGGGACGGCCGGACTGGCGCGCCGCGGCCGCCTTTCTCGCCGAGTACCTCGACGTGCTCGACCTCCACGGCGTGATCGACTACGCGGAACTCGTCCACCGCGCGGTGCTCCTCGCCCGCCGCCCCGAGGTCGCCGCCTGGCTCGCCGCCCGGTACGACGCCGTCTACGTCGACGAGTACCAGGACACGGACCCCGCCCAGGTGCGGCTGCTGGAGGCCCTGGCCGGTGGCGGGCGCACACTCGTGGCCTTCGGTGACCCCGACCAGTCGATCTACGCGTTCCGCGGCGCCGACGTGAACGGCATCCTGGACTTCCCGCATGCCTTCCCGCGCGCGGATGGCCGCCCCGCCCCCGTCGCGGTGCTGCGTACGTCCCGCCGCTCCGGCGCCGGCCTGCTCGCCGCCACCCGGCTGCTCACCCAGCGCATGCCGCTGACCCGCCTGCCCGCCGAGAAGGTCCGCGCCCACCGCGAACTCGCCCCCGTGCGGGACGGCGGCCGCGTCGAGGCGTACACCTACCCGACGTCCGGGACGGAGCTGGACAACATCGCCGACATCCTCCGCAGGGCCCACCTGGAGGACGGCGTCCCGTGGCGCGACATGGCCGTCCTGGTGCGCGCCGGGTCCCGCACCATCCCGACGCTCCGCCGCTCCCTGTCGGCGGCGGGCGTCCCCGTGGACGTCGACGGTGACGATCTGCCCCTGCGGCACGAACCGGCGGTGGCACCGCTGCTGACGGCGTTGCGGGCGGTGGCCGAGGCGGAGGCGGGGTCCTCCTCCGAGACTCAGGAGGCCGAGGCTCAGGAGGCGGACCTTCAGGAGGCCGAGGCCGGTGAGGGCCCCCGCGACGAGTCCCTCCGGCCGCCTCACGAGTCCTCCGAGGGTGCTCAAGCCGCGCACCCCCACGGCAGCACCTGCTGGCTCGACACCGAAACCGCCCTCACCCTCCTGACGTCCCCCCTCGCGAGCATGGACGCCGCCGACCTGCGCCGCCTCGGCCGCGCCCTGCGCGACGAGGAGCGCGCGGCCGGCAACCCCCTGCCGCCGCCCTCCGACGTACTGCTGGCACAGGCACTCGCCGAGCCGGAGCGGCTCGCCGTGCACGACCCCACGTACGCGCGCGGCGCCCAGCGCCTCGGCGCGCTGCTGCGCAAGGCCCGCGAGCGCCTGGCCGGCGGCGGTACGGCCGAAGAGGCGCTGTGGGACCTGTGGGACGGCACGCCCTGGCCCGCGCGGCTGGAGCGGGCCGCCCGCCGCGGCGGTGCCGCCGGGCGCAACGCGGACCGCGACCTGGACGCCGTGTGCGCCCTGTTCGCCACCGCGGCCCGCGCCGAGGAACGCACCGGCGGCCGGGGCACCCTGAACTTCCTGGCGGAGATCGACGCCGAGGACATCGCCGCCGACACCCTCACGCGCCGTGCCGTACGCCCTGACGCCGTCCGCCTGATGACCGCGCACCGCTCCAAGGGCCTGGAATGGCGCCTGGTGGTCGTCGCGGGCGTCCAGGAGGGCCTGTGGCCAGACCTGCGCCGCCGGGGCTCCCTCCTGGAGGCCGACCGCATCGGCCGCGACGGACTCGCCGAACCCCTCACCCCCGGCGCACTGCTCGCCGAGGAGCGCCGCCTGTTCTACGTGGCCGCCACGCGCGCGCGTGAACGCCTCGTGGTCACCGCGGTCAAGGCCCCCGCCGACGACGGCGACCAGCCCTCCCGCTTCCTGACCGAGCTCGGCGTCGAACCCAGGGACGTCACGGGCCGCCCGCGCCGCCCGCTGTCCGTCGCGGCGCTCGTCGCCGAGCTGCGCGCCACCACCGTCGACCCGCGCGTCTCCGAAGCACTCCGGGAGGCCGCCGCGCACCGCCTGGCCCGGCTCGCCGCCCTCGCCGACGAGGACGGCCGCCCCCTGGTGCCGTCCGCGCACCCCTACCGCTGGTGGGGCATGTTCGAGCCGACCGAGTCCAAGGTGCCGCTGCGCGACCGCGACCAGCCCGTCGTGCTCTCCGGTAGCGCCCTCGACCAACTGGCCAACACCTGCGCCCTGCAGTGGTTCCTCGGACGGGAGGTGAAGGCCGACGCGCCCGCCACCGCCGCCCAGGGCTTCGGCAACGTGGTGCACGTCCTCGCCGACGAGGTCGCCTCCGGGCACACTCCGGCCGACCTCACCGTCCTCATGGAACGCCTCGACTCCGTGTGGAACGCGCTGGCCTTCGACGCGCCGTGGAAGTCGGCCCAGGAGAAGGACAACGCGCGCGTGGCGCTCGAACGGTTCCTGCAGTGGCACGTCATGAACCGCACCGGACGCACCCCCGTGGCCAGCGAGCACGACTTCGACGTCACCCTCGAAGCGGGCGACTACCAGGTGCGCATCCGCGGGCAGATGGACCGGGTCGAGGCGGACGGCGACGGCCGCGCCTACGTGGTGGACTTCAAGACCGGCAAACAGGCGCCCAGTTCCAAAGAGGTGGAGCGCCACCCGCAGCTCGCCGTCTACCAGCTGGCCGTCCGCGAGGGGGCCGTCGACGACGCCTTCGACGGTGTACGTCCCGAGCCCGGCGGCGCCGAACTCGTCCACCTCCGGCAGGGCGCGGCCAAGCGGGACGGCGGCGAGAGCCTGCCCAAGGTGCAGGCACAGGAGCCGCTGGACGGGGAGTGGGTCGGCGACCTGCTCGCCACCGCCGCCGGCAAGGTCCTCGACGAGCGCTTCACCCCGACCGCCGGGCAGCACTGCACGCACTGCGCGTTCCGTGCCTCGTGCAGCGCGCGCCAAGAGGGGCGTCACGTCGTCGAGTGAGGTATCGCACCACCTGTGCTGACCTGCGCTTCCGCTGTCCCGGAGGTCGGTTCGGTCACCCACTGTCAGTGGCCGCCGCTAGCCTTTCGATGTGCCCGCCCGTATCACCGATCCCGAACAGCTCAAAGAGCTCCTCGGCATCCCGTTCACCCCGGAGCAGACGGCCTGCATCACCGCGCCGCCCGCCCCACAGGTGATCGTCGCCGGGGCCGGCTCGGGCAAGACGACGGTGATGGCGGCCCGCGTGGTGTGGCTGGTCGGCACCGGCCAGGTCGCCCCCGAGCAGGTGCTCGGTCTCACCTTCACCAACAAGGCCGCCGCCGAACTCGCCGAGCGCGTCCGCAAGGCGCTCGTCAAGGCCGGCGTCACCGACCCGGACGCCATCGACCCGGACAACCCGCCGGGCGAGCCGGTGATCTCCACGTACCACGCCTTCGCCGGCCGTCTGCTGACCGACCACGGCCTGCGCATCGGTCTCGAGCCCACGTCCCGGCTGCTCGCCGACGCGACCCGCTTCCAGCTCGCCGCGCGCGTCCTGCGCGAGGCCCCCGGGCCCTACCCGGCCCTCACCCGCTCCTTTCCCGACCTGGTCGGCGACCTCCTCGCCCTCGACGCCGAACTCGCCGAGCACCTCGTACGCCCCGAGGCCCTGCGCGCGTACGACGCCGAACTGCTGCTGAGCCTGCGGGGCGCCAAGCTCAGCAACGCCGACCTGCGCAAGGTCCCCGAAGCGGCCGCCGCCCGGCGGGAACTGGCCGAGCTGGTCACCCGCTACCGGGCCGCCAAACGCGAGCGGGACCTGATCGACTTCGGCGACCAGATCGCCCTGTCGGCCCGGCTCGCCGGGATCCCCGAGGTGGGCCGCCTCCTGCGCGACGAGTTCCGGGTGGTCCTGCTCGACGAGTACCAGGACACGTCCGTCGCCCAACGCGTCCTCCTGGCAGGCCTCTTCGGCGAGGGCACCGGCCACCCGGTCACCGCCGTCGGCGACCCCTGCCAGGCGATCTACGGCTGGCGCGGCGCCTCCGTCGCCAACCTCGACGACTTCCCCGAGCACTTCGCCCACACCGACGGCCGCCCCGCGACCCGCCAGGCGCTCAGCGAGAACCGCCGCAGCGGCGGCCGCCTCCTCGACCTGGCCAACGGCCTCGCGGAACCCCTGCGCGCACTGCACGCGGGCGTGGAAGCCCTCCGGCCCGCCCCCGGCGCCGAACGCGACGGCACGGTCCGCTGCGCACTGCTGCCCACCCACGCCGAGGAGATCGACTGGGCCGCCGATTCCGTCGCCCACCTCGTGCGGACCGGGACGGCACCGGGCGAGATCGCCGTCCTGTGCCGCACGGCGACCGACTTCGCGGAGATCCAGGGCGCCCTGGTCGCCCGGGACATCCCGGTCGAGGTCGTCGGCCTGTCCGGGTTGCTGCACCTGCCCGAGATCGCCGACCTCGTCGCCGTCTGCGAGGTCCTCCAGGACCCCGGCGCCAACGCCTCCCTGGTGCGCCTGCTCACCGGCCCCCGCTGGCGCATCGGCCCGCGCGACCTCGCCCTGCTGGGGCGGCGCGCGCGGTTCCTCGTCGCCCACGCGCGAGTGGGCGACGACGATCAGGACCGCCGGCTCGCCGAGGCCGTCGAAGGGATCGACCCGTCCGAGGTGATCTCCCTCGCCGACGCCCTCGACACGTTCCTGGAGACCCCGCTGGACGGCCGCGGGGACGACGACGGACTGCCGTTCTCACCCGACGCGCGCGTGCGCTTCGCCCGGCTGGCCACCGAACTGCGCGAGCTGCGCCGCTCCCTGTCCGACCCGCTGATGGACATCCTGCACCGCGTCCTCGCCGTCACCGGCCTGGAAGTGGAACTGTCGGCATCCCCGCACGCCCTGGCCGCCCGCCGCCGCGAGACCCTGTCCAACTTCCTCGACGTCGCCGCCTCCTTCGCCGCCGGCGACAACGAGGCGACCCTGCTCGCCTTCCTCGGCTTCCTGCGCACCGCCGCCCAGTACGAGAAGGGGCTCGACAACGCCCTGCCCGGCGGCGAGAACACCGTCAAGGTGCTCACCGCGCACAAGTCCAAGGGCCTGGAGTGGGACGTGGTGGTCGTCCCCGGCCTGGTCACCGGCACCTTCCCCAGCAGCCAGGGCCGCGAGAAGTGGACCTCCCAGGGCAAGGTCCTGCCGCACGGGCTGCGCGGCGACGCCGACACCCTGCCCGACGTGGCCTCCTGGGACGCCAAGGGACTGAAGGCCTTCCACGAGGCCATGAAGGACCATCAGCACACCGAGGAACTCCGCCTCGGATACGTCACCTTCACCCGCCCCCGCTCCCTCCTCCTGGGATCCGGCCACTGGTGGGGTCCGACCCAGAAGAAGCGCCGTGGGCCGTCCGACTTCCTGAAGGCCCTCTACGAGCACTGCGAGGCCGGGTACGGCGAGATCGAGGTCTGGGCGGAGGAACCCGCCGAGGACGAGGAGAACCCGGCCCTGCACCGGGCGACGGCCGACCAGGTGTGGCCCCTGCCCCTGGACGAGACGGCACTGGCCCGCCGCCGCGCGGCCGCCGAGACCGTCCTGGCCCACCTGGCGGACCTCGCCTCCCAGGCGGACGGCCGTCCCGCGGCCACGCACACCCCGGACGCTGCCGACGATCCGGAGTGGCCGGTACCCCCCGGGGACGATGCGCCGCCGCACGAAGAGTTTCCGTACGACGAGCCCGACCCGTTCGATGACGCCCCGTACGACGAACCCGACCCGTTGGACGGTCCGGTCTCGTCCGGCGAGGACCCGTTGGACGGTCCGGTCTCGTCCGGCGAGGACCCGTTGGACGGTCCGGTCTCGTCCGGCGAGGACCCGTCGGACGGTCCGGTCTCGTCCGGCGAGGACCCGTTCGACGATCCCGTCTCGCCCGGCGAGGACCCGTTCGACGATCCGGGTACGTTCGGCGGTGCCCCCTTTGACGATCAGGGCACGTTCGGCGCGGACCCCTTCATCCCCCACCAGGTCGCCCCACCGAAGCCCCAGGCCGCTCACCCCCACCCCAGGACCCCCGGGCAACCGAGCCCAGGAGATCACCAGCGCCTCAGCCCGGAGGAGGCCCGCACGATCGCCTCCTGGGACCGCGATCTCGACGCCCTCACCGGCGAGCTCCTGCGCGCCCGCGACGGCGTCACCGACGTCCCCCTCCCCGCGTCGCTCTCGGCGTCCCAGCTACTGCGCCTCGCCGCCGACCCGGACGGCTTCGCCCAGGAGCTGGCCCGCCCCATGCCCCGCCCGCCCCAGCCCGCGGCCCGCCGCGGCACCCGCTTCCACGCCTGGGTGGAGGCCCGCTTCGAAGAGCTCATGCTGCCCCTGCTGGAGCCGGAGGAGCTGCCCGGCAGCGAAGCCGAGATCGCCGACGAACGGGACCTCGAAGCCCTCAAGGAAGCCTTCGAGCGCACCCCGTACGCGCACCGCACCCCCCACCGGGTGGAGGCCCCCTTCCAGCTCGAGATCGCCGGCCGGATCGTCCGGGGCCGCATCGACGCCGTCTACAAGGAAGGCGAAGGGGAGGACGCCACGTACGAGATCGTCGACTGGAAGACCAACCGTTCCCGTACCGCCGACCCGCTGCAGCTCGCCGTCTACCGCCTGGCCTGGGCCGAGCAGCGGGGCGTGCCGCCGGAGTCCGTCACGGCCGCGTTCCTCTACGTGCGCAGCGGGGAGGTCGTCCGTCCGGAGCTGCCCGACCTCGCCGCCCTGGAGCGGCTGCTGCTGGAGGACCCGTCCGACGGGGAGACCGGCGCGCGGAAGGGGGCGGGGGCCGGTGAGGAACCGCACTCCGAGGACGTCGGCGCGGGCCGATAGGCTCGTGACCATGAGCCAGACCCCGGACAGCGTCGTCCGTACGTACATCCAGCAGCACCGCGCCGCCTTCCTCGACGACCTCACCGAGTGGCTGCGCATCCCGTCGGTGTCCGCCCAGCCGGACCACGCGCCCGACGTACGACGCAGCGCCGACTGGCTCACCGCGAAGCTGCGGCAGACCGGTTTCCCGACGGCCGAGGTCTGGCAGACCCCGGGAGCCCCCGCGGTCTTCGCCGAGTGGCCCTGCGACGACCCGCAGGCGCCCACGGTGCTGGTCTACGGCCACCACGACGTGCAGCCCGCCGCCCGCGAGGACGGCTGGGACAGCGAGCCCTTCGAGCCGGTCGAGCGCGGGAACCGCCTCTACGCGCGCGGCGCGGCCGACGACAAGGGACAGGTCTTCTTCCACACCCTCGGCGTCCGTGCCCACCTCGCCGCCACCGGCCGCACCACCCCGGCGGTGCACCTGAAGCTGCTGATCGAGGGCGAGGAGGAGTCCGGCTCGCCGCACTTCCGGGACCTGGTCGAGCAGCACGCCGAGCGGCTCGCCGCCGACGCCGTGATCGTCTCCGACACCGGCATGTGGGCAGCGGACACCCCCACGGTGTGCACCGGCATGCGCGGCCTAGCCGAGTGCGAGATACGCCTGCACGGCCCCGACCAGGACATCCACTCCGGCTCCTTCGGTGGCGCGGTGCCCAACCCGGCGACGGCCGCCGCCCGCCTGGTCGCCGCCCTGCACGACGAGCACGCGCGCGTGGCCATCCCCGGCTTCTACGACGGCGTGGTCGAACTCACCGACCGGGAGCGCGAACTCTTCGCGGAACTGCCCTTCGACGAGCAGCAGTGGCTGCGCACCGCCAAGTCGTACGCCGCCCAGGGGGAGGCCGGGTACACCACCCTGGAGCGGATCTGGGCCCGCCCCACCGCCGAGGTCAACGGCATCGGCGGTGGCTACCAAGGCCCCGGCAGCAAGACGATCATCCCCTCCTCCGCCATGGTGAAGCTGTCCTTCCGCCTGGTGGCGGGCCAGGACCCAGGCCATGTCGAGAAGGCCGTCCGCGCCTGGGCGGAGCAGCAGGTGCCACCCGGGATCCGCTGCGACATCTCGTTCAGCGGAGCCACGCGCCCCTGCCTGACACCGCTGGACCACCCGGCCCTCCGGTCGGTCACCCGCGCCATGGGCCGTGCCTTCGAGCAGCCGGTCCGCTTCACGCGCGAGGGCGGCTCCGGCCCGGCCGCCGACCTCCAGGACGTCCTCGGCGCCCCGGTGCTGTTCCTGGGCATCTCCGTCCCCTCCGACGGCTGGCACGCCCCGAACGAGGAAGTCGAACTCGACCTGCTCCTCAAAGGCGTCGAGGCCACCGCGTACCTGTGGGGTGACCTCGCCGAGAACTGGCACCATGCGCCCTGAGCGTCCCGTTCCGTCCGGGCCGGTCGGGCGCGAGGGGCACACTGGAAGCGCCGCCCCGCACCGATCGAGCCCGCCGGACCCGGTCGCCGCCCGCCGTACGTCCCGCTGAACCGCCTGCCGAACCCGACCGTTGCACCGGGGAGTTGGAAACACCCGTGACCACCTGGACCGACCACAACGCAGACCGCCCCATCTCGCTCACCGCCCCGAGCGGCATCGACCGGGCCGCCCACCACCGGCTCGACGAGGCCTGGCTCGCGGCGGCGTGGAGCCACCCGACGACGCGCTGCTTCGTGGTCTCCGGCGGACAGGTCCTCATCGACGAGACGGCGGACGGGCGCACCGAACTCGTCATGACCCCCTCCTTCGAGGCCCCGCTCACCGAGGCGCACCGCTACTTCCTCGGTATCGACGAGGACGGCGTCAGCTACTTCGCCCTCCAGAAGGACGCCCTGCCCGGACGGATGGACCAGTCCGCTCGCCCGGCCGGCCTGCGTGAGGCGGGCGCACTGCTGTCGGCCCGCGACGTGGGCCTGATGGTGCACGCGGTGGGCCTGGAGAACTGGCAGCGCACGCACCGCTTCTGCTCGCGCTGCGGCGAGCGCACCGTCATCGCCGCCGCCGGACACATCCGCCGCTGCCCGGCCTGCGGAGCGGAGCACTACCCGCGCACGGACCCCGCCGTGATCATGGCCGTGACCGACGAGGACGACCGCATCCTGCTCGGCCGCCAGGTCCACTGGCCCGAGGGCCGCTTCTCGACGCTGGCCGGCTTCGTCGAGCCCGGCGAGTCCATTGAGCAGTCGGTGCGCCGCGAGGTCCACGAGGAGGTCGGCATCAGCGTCGGCCAGGTCGAGTACGTCGCCAGCCAGCCCTGGCCCTTCCCGTCCAGCCTCATGCTGGGCTTCATGGCCCGCGCCACCTCGACCGAGATCGAGGTCGACGGCGACGAGATCCACGAGGCCCGCTGGTTCTCCCGCGAGCAACTGCACGCCGCCTTCGAGTCGGGCGAGGTGCTCCCGCCCTACGGCATCTCCATCGCGGCCCGCCTGATCGAACTCTGGTACGGCAAGCCGCTTCCTACGCGGAGTTTCGTATGACGGGGCCGCCCGGATGACCGACCCGTACTGGAACCACAACGTCCACCACCATCCGGCGGTCCTGGCCGCCGTTCCGGACGGCTGCCGCACGGCCCTGGACGCAGGCTGCGGCGACGGGCTGCTCACGCGCAAGCCGGCGGCACGGTCGACCACGGTCACAGGGGTGGACCGCTCTCCGGAAATGATCAGGCTTGCCCGTGCGCACCGGCACGTACCCGGCAACGTGGTGTACCGGAAGGCGGACTACCTCACGGACGAGTCCCTGCCCGAGGCCGCCTACGACTTCGTGAGCGCGGTCGCCGTGGTCCACCATGCCCCGTTCGAGCAGGCCGTCACCCGCCTCGCCTGGCTGACAGCGCCCGGCGGCCGCCTGACGATCGTCGGCATGGCCGCCAACCGGACGCTCCCGGACTGGCTCATCAGCGCGTGCGGCGTGCCGGTGAGTCTGCTGTACGCCCACCGGCACGGCGGCAAGCACAGCCCGGCCGGCATGCCCATGGAAGACGTGCACATGTCGTGGACGGAGATCAGACGGGCGCTCCGCCGTCTCCTGCCCGGCTGCGACGTCCGGCGCACGCTGCTGTGGCGTTACGTCGCGGTGTGGGACAAACCACGAGAAGGCGGCCCCTGAGCTGTCTCAGGAGCCGCCTTCCCCGCACGCGTGCCCGGCGACTAGGCGCCGATCTTCTGCTTCACCTGGGCCAGCGAGGGATTGGTGAGCGTCGAGCCGTCCGGGAACAGGACGGTGGGCACCGTCTGGTTTCCGCCATTCGCCTTCTCGACGAACGCGGCGGACTCCGGGTCCTGCTCGATGTTGATCTCGGTGTACGCGATGCCCTCGCGGTCCATCTGGCTCTTCAGCCGGCGGCAGTAGCCGCACCACGTGGTGCTGTACATCGTCACAGTGCCCAGCATGTCTCTCGTACTCCTCAGGTGGCTCGGGGCGGGTCGTCGCAGTGACAGAACGTATGGGAGTGGGCCGCCATTCCCGAACCCGGGCCCCGGCCTGACGTGACGCCTGCCGCATTCGTACGACTGTCAGTGCCTGCCTGTGGACAACCGGCGCTGCCGTCTCGCGCGACCTGGCAGCATGGCCGTGTGACACCAGCACCGCACTCCACCCTGTTCCCGCAGGTACCGGACTCCGCCGACGCCGTGCTCGAGGGGCTCGACCCCGAGCAGCGCGAGGTGGCCACGGCCCTGCACGGTCCGGTGTGCGTCCTGGCGGGCGCCGGCACGGGCAAGACCCGGGCGATCACCCACCGCATCGCCTACGGAGTGCGCGCAGGCATCCTGCACCCCTCCAGCGTCCTCGCCGTCACCTTCACCAACCGCGCCGCCGGCGAGATGCGCGGCCGGCTGCGCCAGCTCGGAGCCGCCGGAGTCCAGGCCCGCACGTTCCACTCGGCCGCCCTGCGCCAGCTCCAGTACTTCTGGCCGAAAGCAGTCGGTGGCTCCATGCCCCGGCTCGTCGACCGCAAGATCCAGCTCGTCGCCGATGCGGCGGCCGCCTGCCGCATCCGGCTCGACCGCGGCGAGCTGCGGGACGTCACCGCCGAGATCGAATGGTCCAAGGTCACCCAGACCGTCCCCGCCGACTACGCTCCCGCCGCCGCCAAGGCGGGCCGTGAGTCCCCTCGCGACCCGGCCGAGATCGCCCAGCTCTACGCCGCCTACGAGGACGTCAAGCGCGAGCGGTCCGTCATCGACTTCGAGGACGTGCTGCTGCTGACCGTGGCCGTCCTGCAGGACCGTCACGACATCGCGGAACAGATCCGCGCCCAGTACCAGCACTTCGTGGTCGACGAGTACCAGGACGTCAGCCCCCTCCAGCAGCGCCTGCTGGAGCTGTGGCTGGGCGAACGGGACAGCCTGTGCGTGGTCGGGGACGCCAGCCAGACGATCTACTCCTTCACCGGAGCGACCCCGGACCACCTGCTCGACTTCCGCACCCGCCACCCCGGTGCCACCGTCGTCAAGCTCGTCCGTGACTACCGCTCCACTCCGCAGGTCGTCCACCTCGCCAACGGCCTCCTCGCCCAGGCCCGGGGCCGGGCCGCCGACCACCGGCTGGAGCTCGTCTCCCAGCGCGCCGCGGGACCCGAGCCGGTCTACACCGAGTACACCGACGAGCCCGCCGAGGCGGAGGGTGCGGCCCGCCGCATCCGCGAGCTCATCGACTCGGGAGTCCCGGCCTCCGAGATCGCCGTCCTGTTCCGCACGAACGCCCAGTCCGAGACGTATGAGCAGGCCCTCGCCGACGCCGCCGTGCCTTACCAACTGCGCGGCGCCGAGCGGTTCTTCGACCGGCCGGAGGTGCGCAAGGCAGGCATCGCCCTGCGCGGCGCGGCCCGCTTCGGCGGCAACGACTCCCTCCTCGACGACGCCGTCGACCTCCCTTCCCAGGTGCGGGCCGTGCTGTCGGGAGAGGGCTGGACGCCCCAGCCACCGGCGGGCTCGGGCGCGGTCAGGGAACGCTGGGAGTCCCTGGCCGCCCTGGTGAACCTCGCCCAGGACTTCGCCGCAGCCAAGCCGGGCGCCACCCTGGCGGACCTCGTCGCCGAACTCGACGAACGGGCGAACGCGCAGCACGCCCCCACCGTGCAGGGCGTCACCCTCGCCTCCCTGCACTCGGCCAAGGGCCTGGAGTGGGACGTCGTCTTCCTGGTGGGTGTGGCCGAGGGCATGATGCCGATCACCTACGCGAAGACCGACGAACAGATCGAGGAGGAGCGCCGTCTCCTCTATGTCGGTGTCACCCGCGCGCGCGAGCACCTCCATGTCTCCTGGGCGCTCTCCCGGTCGCCCGGCGGCCGCCCCAACCGCCGTCCGAGCCGTTTCCTCGACGGACTGCGCCCCGGCTCGACGCCCACCACGGGGCGCGCCACAGCCGGCGGGGCGGGCGGCATCGAGCGCGGAATTGCCGGAACCAGGGGCTCCGCCCCGAGGTGGGTGCAGCGAGTTCCCGCCCGCTGCCGGGTCTGCGGCCGCACGCTGACCGACCCCGGCGAGATGAAGCTGATGCGCTGCGACGACTGCCCCTCCGACATGAACGAGGGCCTCTACGAGCGGCTGCGACAGTGGCGCGCCGACCAGGCGCGCAGCAGCGGTCAGCCCGCCTTTTGCGTGTTCACGGACAGGACCCTGATGGCCATCGCCGAGTCCGCCCCCGACGATGAGCGTGAGCTCGCTCGCATCCCGGGCGTCGGCATGCGCAAGCTCACCCGCTACGGAGCCGACGTACTGGCCATCTGCGCAGGCCAGTCAGGCGCGGAGAGCACGAATCAGGACTGACACGAACTCGTCGAAAAAATAGTTTGCGCATGCCCCAGCAATCCCCATAGGTTCTTAGGCACGAGAGCAGCGGCCTTCTCGGAGGCCCTGATTCCGTGTTGTACTTGCATATCCGTCGGACTGGTTCATCCAGTCCCCCGAGACGCCGAGAGGAGGCGAGTCCAGTGATCAGCATCAACACCAGCTCCGTCAGCATCGTGAAAATGACCGATCGCTCGGCCGTCTCCGCGTGCATGCTCGGCGTTTCGAACCTGGGCACCGGTCTGTCCGGCATTCGTGCCGTCCGTCCGGCGTCCTCCTCCGTCGCTCCTGCGGGCCTTCCCGTTCGTGAGCGCAATGAGCGACCGACCAAGGCACTGGAAGCGGCAGTAACGGCACAGGCACAGGCCTATGCCTTTACGGCGACCGGTGCCGGATTCCGGAAGCAGACGACGCAGCACCACCAGATGTGGGCCTTCCGTGGGCCAGAACCCTGGAGTGATCCAGCCTGATCATCGATCAGGCCGGCGCCTTCAGGGCCGCGGAACCCCATCCGGGATCCGCGGCCCTTCTGTTTGTCCCTGAACAGGGATGACAGACCGAAGGAGCCTCGGGACAAGAAAAGAACCCGGTACCACCACCCCTCGGCCAACAGGCCGGCACGAGCAGACGAGGAAGACGAACCGTGCAACTCGAAGCGCACGCCCCGTCCGTACCGCCTTCCGACACGATCCCCAAGCCCGGCTCCACGGAGGACCCCGCCTTGACCCCGCTCACCGCGCTCACCGCGCTCGACGACGCCATCGAGAACCTCGGCGTACCCGTCCCGTGCCGTTCCTACGACCCGGAGGTCTTCTTCGCCGAGTCGCCCGCGGACGTCGAGTACGCCAAGTCCCTCTGCCGCACCTGCCCGTTGGTCGAGGCCTGCCTCGCCGGTGCCAAGGAGCGGCGTGAGCCCTGGGGCGTCTGGGGTGGCGAGCTGTTCGTCCAGGGTGTCGTCGTCGCCCGGAAGCGGCCGCGTGGCCGCCCGCGCAAGAACCCGGTCACGGCATGAACACCACAGGAACGATCGACCGCCCCCTCACGCACGACCCCCAGAAGCAGGCCCCGATGAAGCCGTCCACTTACGAGCCCGCCGGCTCCGCAACCCAAGACTTCACCATCAGCGGCGCGAAGGACTCGCGTCAGAACAGGACCCGAGAGATGCAACTCATCCCAGAAGCCATGGCTCGCGCGCATATGCGCGAGCGACTGCAGGAGGCGGAGCGGGATCGCCTGGCCGTGCGCCTGGTGGCCGCCCGCCGCATGCAGCGCAGGGCGGAGCGCGCCTCGCTGCGTGCCCGCCGTGCGCTCGCCATGGCGGTCATGCAGTAATGCACCGCACCTGAAGCGGGGCTTCCCGGCCCAGGGGCCGGGCTGCCGCCGCCGAGCTCTCACCGCGGGGGCCGATCCGTGTCGAACGGACCGGCCCCCGCGGCGCGTTCCAGCGCATGGCGGACGCGTCGCGTTGCGCCGATGGGGGGACGCAGGGCCTCCAGCGAACCCGGGCGCCGCTCGCGAGGGACGGGACCGGTGCCTGCCTGTACGACCAGGGGCGGGTGCAGGCCGGGGCGGTGCGACGAGGGGGCGCAGGGCGTTGTGCCCACCGTGTTGCCGGGCCGGGGATATCGTCGCCCGATGACGCGTCCTTCAGGAGGCAGCGGTGACGAGTGCTGCACAAGGCAGTGACGACGGGGCCGCCGCGAAGCCACGGCGCTTCGTCTGTGCCCACTGCGGCACATCGGCCGAGGTTCTGACCGAAGGACCGCCCCTCACCTGGACCTACTCGGTGGAGGACGGTGCCCGTCGCCACTTCTGCGAGGCCTGCTCCCGGGAGAACCTCCGGTCCATCGAGGGGCGCCTGGACTCCGACTGGTGGTGAACCCCGCCACCGGGACTCACGCCTGCGCCACGGCCTCCTCGCCGTCGGCCGGGTCCTCCGGGACGAAGCCCGGCAGCCACTCCTCCAGTTCCTCGCGCAGCCTCACCGTCGCCCCCAGCTGGCACAGCACGCCGATCGTGCTCAGCGTCACGCGGTGGATCAGCAGATAGGACGGGGGCAGGTTGAGCTGCTTGCCGAGCTGGTAGGCGGGGGAGCGGGGGTCGGCGACCCGTGCCGCCTGGCTGCGCATCCAGCCCCGGGTGAAGGTGAACTCCTCGACCTGGGCCGGCTCGATGATCGGCAGCAGGTAGTCCATGACGGCGTCCGGGTCCAGCTCTATGGTCTCCTTGACGAACCCCTCCGCGCACAGGAGCTCGTAGACCGCCTCGGCCTCCCCGTCGAGGGTCATCCGCAGGGACTCGCCGATGGTGGCCGGCAGGCCCCCCGGGAGCCGGTCGACCGTGCCGAAGTCCAGCACACCGAGGCGCCAGTCGTCCTCACCGTCCGGGCCACCCGGCAGGAGCCGGAAGTTGCCCGGGTGGGGATCGGCGTGCAGCAGCCCCGTGCGGGCGGGGCCGGAGAACAGGAAGCGGGCCAGAAGCTGACCGGCACGGTCGCGCTGCTCCTGGGTGCCGTCCGAGATGATCTCCGACAGCGGGATGCCGTCGATCCACTCGGTCACCAGGACCTGGTCGGACTGGTGGACCACCTGCGGCACGAGCACGTCCGGGTCGTCCGTGAACTCCTCCGCGTGGGCCTGCTGGGCCTGCGCCTCCAGGCCGTAGTCCAGCTCCTCCGAGACGCGGTCCTTCAGCTCCGCGATCAACGGCTTGATGTCCATGCCGGGGATCAGCGGACCGAGCAGGCGCGAGAAGCGGCTCAGCTGGTTCAGATCCGACAGCAGGGCCTCGCCGGCGCCCGGGTACTGCACCTTGACCGCCACCTCGCGCCCGTCGTGCCACACCCCCCGGTGGACCTGGCCGATCGAGGCCGCAGCGGCGGGCTTGTCCTCGAACTCCAGGAACAGCTCGTGCCAGCCCTCGCCGAGCCGCTCCTCCAGCACCGCGTGCACGGTCCGGGTCGGCATGGGCGGCGCCGCCTCCTGGAGCTTGGTCAGCGCGGCCCGGTAGGGGCCGGCCACCTCCTCCGGCAGCGCCGACTCGAAGACGGACAGGGCCTGGCCGAACTTCATCGCGCCGCCCTTGAGCTCACCGAGCACCTTGAACAGCTGCTCCGCCGTGCGCTGTTGCAGCTCGCGTCCGACGAGCTCGGCGGACTCGCCGACGATCCGCTTGCCGAATCCCCAGGTCGCCCGCCCGGCGATGCCGAGCGGGAGCGCGGCGAGCTTGGCGGTCCGGGTAACCGCCTTCCGGGGAAGATCAGACATGCGCCCTCCAAGTCCCAGCCGGCCGCTCCGCCTCTGCCTCACGGCATTGCTCCGACGGCCGTTGCACAGCCATTGTCTCGTGCGACCCCCCGTCCTCCGAGAGGTGCTCCCCATTTCCTCTCTCCGCCGCCGCGCACGAGCACCCCGGATGCGCCCGGACCGGCCGCGCACGCCAGTGGAGACCAGGGACGGAGCACTCCCAGCGTGCCCCCACGCTGGAGGGGGCCCGGCCGTCCAGGAACGCGAGCGCGTGGGCGGCCGCCAGCCCGGCCACGGTCGTGGCCAGTGTCAGGTCGCACGGCCGGACCTGCCGCTGCCTGCCGGAGCGCCACTGGGCGATCAGACGCGGCCAGGCCGGGTCGAGATCGGTGCGGCTCTCGTGGAGACATCCCGCACATCCCGTCTCGCCGGGCAGGACGAGAGGCCCGACAAGACCGGTGCCCTCCACGACCCCGGCGTACAGGTGGGACGTCCCGGCGGCCCTCAGCGACTCGGCATCGGCCGGGTCCGGCGCGTACACGGCGACGTCGTCGCGCGGCGCGAGAACCACCAGTGAGAATCCCAGGTCGCCTCCCTCGGAGGACACCCCTGCCGACGTGCGGCGCGGCGGCCGGTCCGGGGCCACTCTGCGCACGGCGCGGCGGGCCGATTCGTCCCTGCGGTCGCCGACGGCGTCCGCGGGGTGGCCGCCCGGCGCGACGTCCGACGGCTCCACGCAGCCGCCGTCCATCACCTCCACCCCGCCCACGCCCGCCCCGGCCAGCAACGAGGCCAGCACGGCACCCACCCGGCCCGCCCCTCGGACTTGTACACGCTGCGAGCGCCGCGCGGCCAGCCGCCCCATGGCCTCGCCCGGGGCCGAAGTCGTCAGGGAGAGGGAGGCCAGGTCGGGGCGCAGCCGGTCGAGGACACCCTTCTTCTTCCGCAGGGCGTCGGCGGCCGGCCCGCCGCCGCGGGCGTCATCCAGCAGCCCGGCCCGCGCGAGCCCCTGCACCAGCCTGTCTACATGGCCGTCGGGCAGGTCCATGCGACGTCCCTCCGCACGCAGCAGCTCCAGACCACGCGTGCCGTTCAGCAGGTCCAGGAAGCTGCCCGACGCCAGGTCCATCGGGCCCAGCGTCATCGCATGAGCCGGTGTCATCCCGAACTGCACGGTCTTGAGGTCGCGCCAGCCGCGCTTGAGCGCGGGTTTCACCATCGGATGCATGACAGGCCCCCGTATGCCGTAGATCGTCCCCGTGCGCCGGCGGTCACGAGCGCGGGGGCACGGCCCCTGGTCCCGGACCGGCCTCGCCGTCGCTTCGCCGACGAGATCCAGCATGCCCAACTCCGCCGCACGCTGCTGAAAGTTATCCACAGCTGTGGGTATTCGTCTTACTCGTCGCACTAATCGGGCGACCGGGGTCAAAGGGTGCCGGCACCAGGTCGTACAAATCCGGCGGCGGTGGGAGGGGCGGCACCGAACCGTCCCGGCGTCGGGACTTCCCCGTGTGCAGCGGGTAACGTCGGGGCGTGCCCGCCGACCCACTGCACCGCGCCGGAACCGCACAGCGCAGCACGACGAGCCAGCCGCCGAGCGGCTCGAGGGCGAGCGCGATCGAGGTCCGCAGGAGTACCCGCCGACGCAGAACGGTCTCCGCGTACCGCGAGGGCGATCGCACCGTGGTGCTCATCCCCGCCCGGATGTCCAAGGCGGAGGAGCAGCGCTGGGTGACCGTCATGCTCGACAAGCTCGCCGCCCAGGAGAGCAAGCGGGCCCTCGGCGACGCCGAGCTGGCCGAGCGGGCCCGGCGTCTTTCGGCCCAGTACTTCGACGGCCGGGCCCGGCCCGCGTCGGTGCGCTGGGTGACCAACCAGAACACGCGCTGGGGCTCCTGCACCCCCGCCGAGGGCAGCATCCGGCTCTCGCACCGCCTCCAGGGCATGCCCGAGTACGTCGTCGACTACGTCCTCGTCCACGAACTCGCCCATCTGCTCGTTCCCGGACACGGTCCTCGCTTCTGGGAACTCCTCGAGGCCTATCCGCGCACGGAACGGGCCCGTGGATATCTCGAAGGCGTGGTCGCCGCCGAGCGGTTGCCCCATGTGCCGGGCGCCCGGGGTGAGACGCCCGCCGGGTGACCGACCGCTTTCCGCGAGCGAACAGCCGATACGGCCGTGCGGGCGTTGTGTACCGGCTCTGTACCGACCTCGTCCGGTGTCCGAGTTTGCCGTTAGCCTGGCGCGACGCACTCACGTTCTGGATGGGGGACGGTCGTTACGCATGGCCAGGGAATTCCAACGCGGCCACAAGGCCAGGATCAGTGACCTCACCGCGGGCACGGATCTGTACGTAGGTGTACAGATCGCCGGCCCCGGACTGACCTTCGACATCAGCTGCTTCGGCCTCGACGCCGACGAACGGCTCTCGGACGACCGGTACTTCGTCTTCTTCAACCAGCCGAAGTCCCCCGAGGAGTCCATTCAGCTCCTGGGCGCCCAGGCGGGCGACACGGAGTCCTTCCGGGTGACGCTCGACCGGATCCCGCCGCAGATCCAGAAGCTGTCCTTCACGGCGACGATCGACGGCGCCGGACAGATGTCGCAGATCGCCTCCGGGTACCTCCGCATCGTCGCGGGCGGCGAGGAGGTGGCGCGCTATTCCTTCAACGGCTCGGAGTTCTCCACCGAACGGGCCGTGATGCTGGGCGACTTCTACCTCAAGGACGTCTGGCGGTTTGCCGCCGTCGGCCAGGGCTTCGACGGAGGCCTGGACGCGCTGCTGAAGAACTTCGGCGGCGAGGTCGCCGAGGAGGAGACCCCCGCGCCCGCTCCGCAGCAGCCGCAGGCGGGCGCCGCACCCGCCTTCGCCCCGCCCGCGTTCGGCGTCCCGGCCACTGCGGAACCCACCGCGCCTCCCGCCCAGCCGGCCCCCACGCCCCAGCCCGCCGCGCAGGGCTTCGCACCGCCGCCCGGCCACACGCCGCCTCCGGCGCCCGCACCGCAGGTGCACGCCGCCCCGACCATCGTCGCGCCCCTGCACACCCCGCCCGGCGGCTCGCCGGTGCCGCCTCCCGCCCCGGCGCCCGCACCGTACGGCCAGCCGGGCCAGCAGCCGCCGCACCATGGCCAGGTCCCCGGCCAGACGGCCCCGCCGCCTCCCGGCTACGGCCACCCCCAGGCACCCCACCCGTCGCAGGCACCCCACGCCCCGGCTCCGCCCCCCGGATACGGCCAGCCCACGCCGCCCCCGGGCTATGGCCAGACCACGCCTCCCCCCGGCTACGGCCAGCAGCCGCCCTACGGACAGGCGCCCCACGCCGCTCCGCAGGGTGCCCCTCAGGGCCCTGGTGTGTCCGCCGCGCTCCAGCAGTTCAAGGAGACCCCCACCGGGCAGCGCTGGACGCAGCAGAACAAGAAGCTCGTCCGCGTCGATCTCGGCATCGGCGGACAGCCCGTGCTGGCCCGGCAGGGCAGCATGGTGCTCTACCAGGGCAAGGTCGACTTCAGCTACAAGGGCGCCGGGTTCTCCGGCCGGATCGTGGGTAACGCGACCGGCCAGGAGATGCAGCTGATGCGCTGCACGGGGCAGGGGCAGGTGTTCCTCGCCGAGAACTCGACCATGCTGCACCCCCTCGAACTGCAGGGCGACGCCGTCTGCGTCTCGGCCGAGAACGTCCTCGCCTTCGACGAGAGCCTCACCTACGAGGTACGGCGCATCGAGGGCCACGGCATCCCCGGCGGCGCGCTGTTCACCATGCAGTTCCAGGGCACCGGCACCATCGTCGTGAAGACGCACGGCACGCCCGTGGTCCTGCCCGTCACGCCCACCACGTTCGCCGACTGCAACGCCGTGGTCGCCTGGTCGGCCGCCGCCCAGGTCGTCGTCTCCAGCCAGGTGCGCATGCGCCGCAACGCCTACCCCGGTGACACGGGCGAGAGCGTCAACCTCCAGTTCCGGGGAGCGCCCGGCAACTTCATCGTCGTCCAGCCTTACGAGGTCTGAGGGAGCCCGTCATGACACAGCAACTCGCGGGCCACGCCCCCGCCCCCGTCACCGCCCGCATGGAGAACCACGGCAACCACATGTTGAAGGTCGCCATGCAGACGGGCAACGACCTCCTCGCGCGCGTGGGGTCGATGGTCGCCTACGAAGGGTTCGTGCAGTACGAGCCCAACCCGCCGGCCGTGCGCCAGATCGCCAAGGACTGGCTCACCGGTGAGGGCGCGCCCCTGATGAAGTGCTCCGGCGACGGCCTGCTCTACCTCGCCGACTACGGGGCGAACGTCGTCGTCATCAACCTCAACGGCGACGGCATCTCGGTCAACGCCACCAATCTGCTCGCCTTCGACGCCCACCTGACATGGGGCGTGGAGCGGGTCAAGGGCCTGGCGAAGTTCGCCGGGCAGGGCCTGTGGAACACCAAGATCTCCGGCCAGGGCTGGGTCGCGCTGACCTCCCGGGGCAAGCCCATCGTCGTCGACTGCGGAGGCGGCGAGGACGAGACCTACGTCGACCCCGACGCGCTCGTCGCCTGGTCCCCGAACCTCAAGGTGAAGGGCAAGCGCAGCTTCCGGGCGCAGTCGCTGATCGGCCGCGGCAGCGGCGAGGCCTACCAGATGGCCTTCTCCGGTCAGGGCATCGTCGTCGTCCAGCCCAGCGAGGACAGCACCGACCGTCTCCGGTTCCGGGGCTGAGGGGGAGCCACACGTCATGCAGAGCCCTATTTTCGCCTACAACGAGCAGCAGACCCAGGAGCGCTGGAGTCTGCAGAACAAGCAGATGCTGCGGGTCGCCCTGGAGGGCCACGACGACGTCCTGGCCCGCAAGGGCACCATGGTCGCCTACCAGGGACTCGTGGAGTTCGACGCCGAGTTCCAGAGCAACCAGCAGTCCCGCGCGCGTGCGCAGACCGGGGAGGGACTGGACCTCATGCGCTGCCACGGGCAGGGCACGGTCTACCTCGCCAACCTCAAGCAGCACGTCCACATCATGGAGGTGGACCAGGACGGCCTCACCGTCGACAGCAGCTACGTGCTGGCGATGGACTCCTCCCTGCACCACGAGGTCATCGCCGTGGACAGCCTGTACGGCATCTCCGGCTCCGGGAAGTACCAGCTCAACATCTCCGGCCGGGGCAAGGTCGCCCTGATGACCTCCGGGATGCCGCTGCTGTTGCAGGTGACGCCGGACAAATACGTCAACTGCGACGCCGACGCGATCGTCGCCTGGTCGACGAGCCTGAGGGTGCAGATGCAGGCCCAGACGCACTCCTCCGGGGTGTGGAGGCGCCGCGGCAGCACCGGTGAGGGCTGGGAGCTGAGCTTCATGGGTACCGGCCACGCGCTGGTCCAGCCGAGTGAGCTGCTGCCGCCGCAGAACGCCCAGATCGGCTCGGGTCTCGCCGCGCAGTACGGCATGGGCCAGCAGGGAGCGCGGGGGCAGAACCAGGGCAACGTCTGGAGCTGAGCGCTCCGCGGGGTCGGCCGATTCGGGTTCGAGGGGCTGTGCGGTCTCGCTCAGGCCGGGGACCGTCCGTGGCTGGTCGCGCAGTTCCCCGCACCCCTGACGGGGCGCAGCCCATTGTCAGAATCGACAGGTAAGGGGCGGCCGCAAGAGCGGCCGCCCCTTACCGGTGTTCAAGCCCCGAGCCTCGCGCGGGTCGCCGCCAGCAGTTGTACGACCGACTCGTCCGCGACCTCGGCCACCTCGTCGTAGCCGAACCAGCGCACGTCGAGTGACTCGTCGCTGATCGCGTGCTCCGCGTCCGGGGGCGCCACCACCGCGTACTGGACGTCGAAGTGGCGGTGGCAGGGCGGCGGGATCGGATGCCGGTCCAGGCGTACCGGGCCGCCGGGCAGCAGGGAGAGACCCGGGACCCCGGACTCCTCCGTCGCCTCACGCAGGGCGGCGTCGGCGAGGGAAGCGTCCCCTGGCTCGCAGTGGCCGCCCATCTGCAGCCACATCCGGAGCTTCTTGTGCAGGGTCAGCAGCACCCGGCCGCCCTCGGGATCGATCACCAGGGCGCTCGCTGTGATGTGGCCCGCGTGGCAGGCCTTCCACAGGCCGTCCGGGTGGTCCGCCAAGTGATCCAGATAGGCCTGGCGCAGCTCGGTCTGGTCCTCGTGCCCCTTCAGTACGAGGACCGCGTCGTCGTACAGGCTCACCCGGCGTCGTCGCCCTTGCTCTCGCCTTCGCCCTCGTCCTTCTTCTTGAGGTCGGGCTTGTCCGCCGCCTCGCCGAGCATCTTGTCCAGCTCGGAGAAGTCGATCTGCTCCCGGTGCACGAAGCCGTCCGGGTCGTCCAGGTCGGTCGCGGTCGGCAGCATGTCCGGGTGGTGCCACAGGGCGTCCCGGCCGTCGACCCCGCGCGCGTCCGTGAGCGAGGCCCACAGCCGGGAGGCGTCCCGCAGGCGGCGCGGACGCAGCTCCAGGCCGATCAGCGTGGCGAACGTCTGCTCGGCAGGGCCTCCCGAGGCGCGGCGGCGGCGCAGCGTCTCGCGCAGGGCGTCGGCGGACGCCAGGCGGGGCTTCGCGGCGGCGTGGACCACCGCGTCGACCCAGCCCTCCACGAGCGCCAGAGCCGTCTCCAGACGGGCCAGGGCGGCCTTCTGCTCGGGCGTGTCCTCCGGCTGGAACATGCCCTGCTGAAGGGCTTCCTGCAGCTGCTCCGGATTCTGCGGGTCGAACTGGCCGACCACGTCCTCCAGCTTGGCCGTGTCGACCTTGATCCCGCGGGCGTAGCCGTCGACCGCGCCGAACAGATGCGAGCGCAGCCACGGCACGTGCGCGAAGAGGCGCTGGTGGGCGGCCTCGCGCAGGGCGAGATACAGCCGCACCTCCTCCTGGGGGACGCTCAGGTCCTTGCCGAAGGTCTCGATGTTGACCGGCAGCAGCGCGGCCTTGCCGGCCGGCCCGAGCGGCAGGCCGATGTCGGACGAGCCGACGACCTCACCGGCGAGCACACCGACGGCCTGCCCGATCTGCGTGCCGAACATGGCGCCGCCCATCGAGCGCATCATGCCGATCAGCGGGCCGGCCATGGCCTGCATCTCCTCCGGCAGGACATCGCCCATGGCGGTGCCGACGCGCTCGGCCACCGGATCGACGAGCTCCTTCCAGGCGGGCAGGGTGGCCTCGACCCACTCCGCGCGGCTCCAGGCCACCGCGGAGGCGGCGCCGGAGGGCAGGGACGTGGCGTCGTCGAGCCACAGGTCGGCCAGGCGGACGGCTTCCTCGACGGCCTTGCGGTCGGCGGGGCCGACACTGGCGTCCTTGGTGCCGTCGGGACTGCCCTGGGAGACCGTCTGGCGGGCGATCTGCTTGGCCATGTCCCAGTTCACCGGGCCGCCCTCGTAGGAGAGCATCTGGCCCAGCTGCTGGAACGCGGCGCCCAGGTCGGTGGGGTTCAGCGACCCGAACATGGCTGCGAACGGATTGTCCGCACCGGGGCCGCCAGGGCCGCCGGGGCCTTGGCCGAAGCCACCGGCTCCGGGCAGGCCGCCGAAACCGAACGGGTTGGCCGGTCCCTGACCACCACCGCTCTCCTGGTCCTTCTTCTTGCCCTCGTCGCCGTCGTCCGGCTCCTCCGGCGGAAGGCCGAATCCGAATGGGGTGTCACTCACGGGATTCCTCGGCTGGTAGGGCCGCCGGTTCTTTCCGGCGGCACGGCTGCCCGACAACACCACCCAGCGTAGACACCCGGGGCGGATCGGGCCTCGGTGCTTCGCCGGGTGACGGCCTGCGGCAGGATGGATGCCACCTGGTACGCACGCGTCGGACGCGCTCGTACTGAAGACAACCGCTGGAGACGCCCGGTGAGTTCCCCAGATCCGCAGGTTCGCGCAGCGCGAAACCAGTCAACCAGTTCCGCGAGTCCCGCGGCGCGCGGCCCCGTCGTCGCGGTCACCGGCGCCGCGTACGGCGTCGGAGCCCTGCTCACGGAGCGGCTGGCCGCATCCGACGAGGTCAAGCAGGTCCTCGCCATCGACGAGCGGCGCGGCGAGTGCGCGGCGGCTCAGTGGCACATCCTGGACGTACGGGACCCGGCCATCGCGGACAAACTGCGCGGGGCCGACGTGGTGGTGCACCTGGCGCTCGACCTCGACCTGGAAACCGACGCAGCCGCCCGAACGGCCTACAACGTACGGGGGACGCAAACCGTCCTCACGGCTGCCGCGGCCGCCGGAGTGCACCGCGTCGTGCTGTGCACTTCGGCGATGGTCTACGGGGCGCTGCCCGACAACGAGCTGCCGCTGTCCGAGGACGCCGAGCTGCGTGCCACGGCCGAGGCGACCGGCGTCGGCGACCTGCTGGAGATCGAACGGCTCGCGCGGCGCGCGCCCCGGGCGCACCCCGGGCTCAATGTCACCGTGGTACGGCCGGCCGTGCTGGTCGGAGGCACCGACACGGCACTGACCAGGTACTTCGAATCTCCCCGGCTCCTCGTCGTCGCCGGGTCGCGCCCGGCGTGGCAGTTCTGCCACGTCGACGACCTGTGCAGCGCGCTGGAGTACGCCGTTCTGGAGAAGGTCGACGGCGAGCTGACCGTCGGCTGCGACGGCTGGCTGGAGCAGGAGGAGGTCGAGGAGCTCAGCGGGATCCGGCGGATGGAGCTGCCGTCGGCGGTCGCGCTGGGTGCGGCGGCACGGCTGCACCGCATCGGGCTCACGCCGTCGCCGGCGGGGGACCTGGCGTACACGATGTACCCCTGGGTGGTGAGCGGCAGCCGGCTGCACGACGCCGGGTGGCGGCCGCAGTACACCAACGAGGAGGTGCTGGCGGAACTCCTGGAGGAGGTCTCCGGCCGGCACACCGTCGCCGGACGGCGGCTGGGCCGCAAGGACGCGACGGCCGCGGGTGCCGCCGGCGCGACGGTGGCGCTGCTCGGTGCCGCCGCGGTGGTGCGGCGGGCCCGCAAGGCCCGGCGGCGGATCTGAGGAACCCCTTTTGCGGACTGCACGGAGTCGGCAGACGCCTTCTGCAGCGTGAGATGTACTGAAGATGCCGCCCCTGTAGAAGGCTCCAAACGCTTACGCGCGCGTGCCGGGCGATAGCTCTATTCCGCGCTGTCGGTCGCGTGCGGCACGATGGACGCATGGCAACCACGAACGATCACCCCGGTGAGCAGGCCGCGCAGGACCCGATCAAGCTGATCGGCATCCGGGACTCGGCCCTCTCCCTGGACGAGGTGTTCCGGGCCGTCGGGGACGACGCGGCCGGCGGCACCGCGCTCTTCGTGGGAACCGTGCGGAACCACGACGGAGGCGCCGACGTCGACGAGCTGGGGTATTCGTGCCACCCCAGTGCCGAGGCCGAGATGCGGCGCATCGCCGAGAAGGTCGCCGCCGAGTTCCCGGTGCGGGCCCTGGCGGCCGTGCACCGCGTGGGCGACCTGCGGGTCGGGGACCTCGCCGTGGTCGTCGCCGTCTCCTGCCCGCACCGCGGGGAGGCCTTCGAGGCCTGCCGGAAGCTGATCGACGACCTCAAGCACGAAGTGCCGATCTGGAAGCACCAGAAGTTCTCCGACGGCACCGAGGAGTGGGTCGGCGCCTGCTGACCCCCGTGAGTCCGCCTGCTACCCCCTCGGCCCGCCTGCTGACCCCCGTGAGTCCGCCTTCTGGGCCCGTACCCGCCGGCTGGTTGTGGAGGCCGGCCTCCGGTTGCGTAACCGCACCCCTGGCGTGAGCGTTGTCACTGCGGATCGTTAATCTGCTGATCAGTCAGTTGCGGATGCTCGAAGGGGTTGGAGGTCGGCATGGCGGCGCTCGCCTGGTTGCTGATTCCGCTTGTGGCTGCCATCGGCGCGGGGCTGTGGGGCAGTTGGGCCAACCGGACCCGCAAGGTCCGCAACGACGGGCCCGAGCTCACCGGCTACGCCCGCTTCCGCGAGGCCATGGAGAAGCCCCGGCCGGGTGCCTGAAGACCGAGGAAACCGCAGGTCACACATGGTGTGAAGGGCAGGGTCGCCCCGGACGGGCGGCCCTGACGGTGCGCTGACAGGACCGTCCCGTACTGTCGACTCATGCCACGCCGCACCGCGACGATGCTCGCCTCCACCCTGATGCTGATCGCGCTCCTGTGCGCGGGAGTGTTCATCCCCGTGCCCTACTCGGAGATGTCACCGGGGCCGACGGTGAACACGCTGGGCGATCACGACGGTGAGCCGGTGCTGCAGATCGCGGGCAGGAAGACCTACGCGACCAGGGGCCACCTGAACATGACGACGGTCCGGGTGACGAGCGCCGACTACCGGATGAACCTGGTCGAGGCCGTCTACGGCTGGCTCGCGCACGACAACAAGGTCGTGCCGCACGAGACGCTCTACCCGGACGGCAAGACCGAGGAGCAGTCCACCCAGGAGAACGCCGAGGAGTTCAGCCAGTCCCAGGAGAGCGCCAAGGTCGCCGCCCTGAAGCAGCTGGACGTCCCGGTGAAGTCCTGGGTGATCGTCTCCACGGTCGTCAAGGGTTCCCCGGCCGAGGGCAAGCTGCACGCCGGAGACGTGATCAAGGCCGTCGACGGTACGGCCGTGAAGGAGCCGGCCGACGTCGCCAAGCTCGTCACACGGCACAGGCCGGGCCAGCAGGTCCGCTTCACGATCGTCCCCGCCAAGGAGCAGGCCGCCGCGGAGAAGGAGAAGCGGACGCCGACCGGGGCGCAGGACGTGACCATGACCACCACGACGTCCGACGACACCGGTGAGAAGCGCGCCATCGTCGGGATCTCCGCGGGGACCGACCACACCTTCCCGTTCACCATCGACATCAAGCTCGCGGACGTCGGCGGGCCGAGCGCCGGGCTGATGTTCGCGCTCGGCATCTACGACAAGCTCACCCCGGGCAGCCTGACCGGCGGCACGTTCGTGGCCGGCACCGGCACGATCGACGACGCCGGCAAGGTCGGGCCGATCGGCGGCATCGAGATGAAGACCGTGGGCGCGCGGGCCAAGGGCGCGCAGTACTTCCTGACGCCCGCCGACAACTGCGCGGCCGCCGCCAAGGACACCCCGGACGGCCTCACCCTGGTCAAGGTGGGCACCATCAAGGACGCCCTGGGCGCCCTGAAGGACATCCGCAGCGGCGACACCGCCGACCTGCCGAAGTGCGGTAACTAGCCCGGGACCGAAGACCCGGGCGGCACACCGCACGGTCCCGCGGAGCTACTCCTCGAACGTCGCCGACAGTGCCTCCGCCAGCCCGGGGACCAGGTCGGAGCCGGTCAGGACCTCGGTGGGTGAGTCCTTCTCGCGCAGCCGCAGGGCCGACTCACGCGTGCCGTCGCGCAGCACCGCCACCGTCATGCGGACCTCCTGGCGCTCCGGGTGGTCGGCCACCCACTTCGTGAGCTCGGCCTCGCTCAGACCCTTCGGAACCTGCGCCTCCGCGGAGGGCGGCAGCATCAGGCGCTCCACGGCGAGGGCGCAGCCGGCCACCGCGTCGGGCCAGGCGATGGTGGCGAGGAACTCGTCGAGCGGCTTGCCCGTCGGCACTTCGTCCTGCTCGATCGGGGTGAGGCCGGAATGCTCCGACTCGTCCCCGAGACCGAGCCGGTCGGCGAGCGAGGGCTCATCGGCCCGCAGCCGTGCGGTGTCGACGAGGGCGAAAAGGCGGGCTGACTGGTCCCAGCCGAGGCCGGAGACGTACTCGTCGATCTCGAGAACGGCCCGGGTGAGCGGGTTCGCAGCCATGGGAGTGTTGGACATGGTCACAATCCTGCCTCGTTCCCGGCCGGAATCGGGAACCGAGTAAACGGTGAGTAAGTTGCATAGGTGGGGGCCCACGATCAGGGGGGCCACGCACGGTCCGTGAAGACGCGGGCCTGACGAATCAACAGCGAACTTCGAGGTGCGCACCTTGGCTTTCCAGATGCCGGACCGCGGCGGAGGCCCGACAGGGCCGCGGATGAGAGTGGGCCGCCCGTCCCGGCGTGTCCGGACCCTGCTCATGACGCTGGGCGTCCTGGCCGTTCTCGGCATGGCGTTCACCATGTTCGCGGGCTTCTGGACGGACTGGCTCTGGTACCGCTCGGTGAACTACTCCTCGGTCTTCACCACCACCCTGTGGACCAAGATCGGGCTCTTCTTCGTCTTCGGCCTGCTCATGGCCCTCGCCGTCGGCTTCAATATCTGGCTGGCGCACCGGCTGCGGCCGCCGCTGAGCGCCATGTCGATGGAGCAGCAGAACCTCGACCGCTATCGGATGGGCATCGCGCCCTACAAGAAGTGGCTGCTGCTCGGGATCACCGCCCTCGTGGGCCTGATCGCCGGCGCCTCCGCCTCCGGGCAGTGGCGGACGTGGCTGATGTGGGTCAACGGCGTGCCCTTCGGCGAGAAGGACCCCCAGTTCAAGCTGGACGTCTCCTTCTACGCCTTCGACCTGCCCTGGTACCGGTTCCTGCTCGGCTTCGGCTTCGCCGCGGCGATCCTGTCCTTGATCGCCGCCGCGCTCACGCACTACCTGTACGGCGGGCTGCGCGTCACGAGCCCCGGCGCCCGCGCCACCGCCGCGGCCACCGGGCACCTGTCGGTGCTCATCGGCATCTTCGTCGCTCTCAAGGCCGTCGCGTACTGGCTCGACCGCTACGGACTGGCGGTGAAGTCCAGTGACTTCAGGGCGACCGACAACTGGACGGGCCTGAGGTACGTCGACGCCAACGCCTACCTGCCGGCCAAGACGATCCTGTTCTGCATCGCCGTGATCTGCGCGCTGCTGTTCTTCGCCACCATCTGGCGGCGCACCTGGCAGCTGCCCGTGATCGGCTTCGGCCTGATGGTGCTCTCCGCGATCCTCATCGGCGGGCTGTACCCGGCGATCGTGCAGAAGTTCCAGGTCCAGCCGAACGAGCAGGCCAAGGAAGCGCCGTACGTCGAGAAGAACCTCGAGGCCACGCGCCAGGCTTATGGCATCGACGGCACCAAGGTCACGGACTACTCGGGCACGAGCAAGACCGAGGACAAGACCACGCTGCGCGACGACGTCCCCGCCACGGCGAGCATCCGGATCATGGACCCGAACATCGTCTCGCCGACGTTCCAGCAGCTCCAGCAGATCAGGAACTACTACGCGTTCCCGACCAACCTGGACGTCGACCGCTACCCCAAGAAGGGCAAGGACCAGGACACGGTCCTCGGCCTGCGTGAAATCAACCTCGCGGGCATCCCGAAGAAGAACTGGATCAACAACCACTTCCGTTACACCCACGGATACGGAGTGGTCGCCGCCGAGGGCACCAGCGCCGACGCCCAGGGCCGGCCGAACTTCACGGAGTCCGACCTGCCGTCCAAGGGCGACCTGGGCACGTACGAGCAGCGGGTCTACTACGGCGAGAAGACCACCACGTACTCGATCGTCGGCGGTCCCCAGAAGGAGATCGACTACTCCGACGACAACGGCGAGAAGACCACCAGCTACAAGGGCGACAGCGGGGTCGATCTCTCCAACCCGGTCAACCGGGCCGCGTACGCGGTGGCGTTCGGCGAGCCGCAGATCCTGTACTCCGGTGCCATCGGCGACGGTTCGCGGATCCTGTACAACCGGACGCCCAAGGAGCGCGTCGAGGCGGTCGCCCCCTGGCTGACCATCGACGGCGACGCCTACCCGGCGGTGGTCAACGGCCGCATCCAGTGGATCGTCGACGCGTACACGACGACGAACGGCTACCCGTACTCCTCGCGTACGACGCTCGGTGACACCACGGCCGACTCGCTGACCGCCACCAACGACAACCGCGCGGTGGTGGCCCAGCAGAACCAGGTCAACTACATCCGGAACTCGGTGAAGGCGACCGTCGACGCCTACTCCGGCGAGGTCAAGCTCTACCAGTGGGACACCAAGGACCCGGTCCTGAAGACCTGGATGAAGGCCTTCCCGGACACGGTCGAGCCCAAGAGCGACATCTCCAAGGACCTGATGGACCATCTGCGCTACCCGCAGGACCTGTTCAAGGTCCAGCGGGAGCTGCTCACGCGCTACCACGTGAAGGACGCGACGACGTTCCTCAGCGGCAGCGAGGTGTGGCAGGTGCCGGACGACCCGACGAACCGGTCGGGCAGCGCGGTGCCGCCGTACTACCTGAGCATGAAGATGCCCGACCAGCAGGCACAGGCGTTCTCGCTGACGACGACGTTCACGCCCAACGGACGTGACAACCTCAGTGCGTTCATGGCGGTCGACGCCGAGGCGGGCACCGGCGACTACGGCAAGATCAGAATCCTGAAACTGCCGACCAACACCACGGTCAACGGCCCCAAGCAGGTCCAGAGCCAGTTCAACTCGCAAGAGGACATCGCCGAATCCATCAGGCTCCTGAGAGGCGGCGACTCCGAAGTCGAGTACGGCAACCTGCTCACGGTGCCGCTCGACGGCGGACTGCTGTACGTGGAGCCGGTCTACGTCCGCGGTGGCGGGCTGAAGTACCCGCTGCTGCGCAAGGTGCTGGTCACCTACGGAGGCCAGACGGCGTTCGAGAACACCCTCGACGAGGCCCTGAACAAGGTCTTCGGAGCGGACGGCCCGACCACCGAGCCACCGGACGAGGGCGACACGACCCAGCCGCCGCCGGCGTCCGACAACCCGACGGTCCAACAGGCCCTGGAGGACGCCCAGAAGGCGTTCGACGCGGGCCAGGAGGCCCTGAAGAAGAACGACTGGGAGGCGTACGGCAAGGCGCAGAAGGACCTTGAGGACGCCCTGCGGCGGGCCGAGGACGCGCAGTCCGAGGCGAGCCGGTCGGGCGGTGCCGGGGGCGGCGAGAGCAAGCCCGGCGGCAAGCCGAGCAGCGGCGCCAGCGGCAGTCCGAGCCCGAAGCCGAGCAGCTAGGGCCCTGGCCTGGTCAGATGCTCGTCCCGCGCCGTGATACGGTTGTGAACACAACGGCGCGGGGTGGAGCAGCTCGGTAGCTCGCTGGGCTCATAACCCAGAGGTCGCAGGTTCAAATCCTGTCCCCGCTACTGAAGTCGCGATGTCCGAGTGATGGAGCGACACCGAAGGCCCGGATTCCACAAAGGAATCCGGGCCTTCGTGATGTGTGAACGCATGTGCTGGCGCCGCCTGCGGCCGCGCCACCGGGGGGAGTTGGCCGATCTGTGTTTGACTTGTCTCTCTGTGGGCATGTCGACAAAACGCTGAAGTGACCTCACTGGCTGCGGTATACCAGGTGTACCCAGGTTGCAGGTGGTGCGACGATGGACGTTATGGGGGACAAGGCAACTCTGTTCGAGACAGGGCGTTTTGTGCAGCCTTCCAGCCGGGAGGACACCGAGACCCCGGACGAGACCGGGGAGATCGCCGACGAGGCGGCCGAAGAGCTGCGTCAGCGGCTGGCCGCCGAGGCCGGCGACGTCGAGGCGATGAGTGTCCTCGGGGCCATGTTGCTGCGCCGCGGTGACCTCGACGGTGCCGAGCCTCATCTGCGTGCCGCCACCGCCGCGGGCGACCGGGCGGCCGCCAACAACCTGGGAGTCCTCCTGCATCAGCGGGGGTACGCCGACGAGGCCGCCGGCTGGTGGCGGATCGCCGCCGTCGCCGGGTCCACGGCGGCCGCGCACGCCCTCGGGCGGCACCACCGCGAGCGGGGCGACGAGCCCGCCGCCGAGTACTGGCTGCGCCAGTCCGCCGAACAGGGCCACACGCTGGGCGCCTACGCGCTCGCCGATCTGCTGGAGCACCGCGGTGACGCCGCGGCCGAGCGGTGGATGCGGACCGCGGCCGAGCGCGGGCACCGGGAAGCGGCGTACCGGCTCGCGCGGGCGCTGGACCGGAAGGCGGCGCGGGAGGCCGACGGCGACAACGGTGTCCAGGCGCCCGAGGAGGCCGAGCAGTGGTACCGGCAGGCCGCCGCACGCGGCCACCGGCGGGCCGCGCTGCACCTCGGGACGATCCTGGAGAGGCGGGGCGAGCTCAAGGAGGCCGGACGCTGGTACCTCACGTCCGCCAAGGACGGGGAGGCCCGTGCCGCGTGCGCGCTCGGCTTCCTGCTGCGCGACGCGGGCGACACCGAGAACGCCGCCGTGTGGTGGCTGCGGGCCGCCCAGGACGGCGACGGCAACGCGGCGAACGCGCTGGGGGCGCTGCACGCCGAGCGGGGCGAGACCCAGACCGCCGAGCGCTGGTACCGGGCCGCCATGGACGCGGGAGACGTTAACGGCGCGTACAACCTCGGTCTGCTCTGCGCCGAGCAGGGACGCACCCCGCAGGCCGAGCAGTGGTACCGGCGCGCAGCCTACGCCGGGCACCGCGAGGCCGCGAACGCGCTGGCGATCCTGCTGCTGCGGGCTGGCGATGAGACCGGCGCGGAGCCGTGGTTCTCCAAGGCCGCCGAGGCCGGGAGCGTCGACGCCGCCTTCAACCTCGGCATCCTGCACGCCGGGCGGGGCGAGGAGCAGGCCGCGCTGGGCTGGTACGAGCGTGCCGCGGCCGCGGGGCACACCGAGGCGGCGCTCCAGGTCGGCATGGCGCGACTGCGCGACGGCGACGAGCAGGAGGCCGAGCGGCACCTGCGGTGCGCGGCCGGGGGCGGGAGCGCCGAGGCCGCGTACCGGCTGGCGACCGTGCTCGACGCGCGGCGCCCGCCGGAGCCCGCGCACGAGCTCGGGGAGCCGGTGCACCGGCGGAGCGAGTGCGAGGAGTGGTACGAGCGGGCGGCGTCCCAGGGGCACCGGCGCGCGCAGGTGCGGGTCGGCATGCTGGCGGCGGCCCGCGGCGATGTCGTCGAGGCGGCGCGGTGGTACCGGGAGGCCGCCGAGGCCGGGTCCCGCAACGGCGCGTTCAACCTCGGGCTGCTGCTGGCCAGGGAAGGGAGCGAGCCGGAGGCGGCGGTGTGGTGGACGCGCGCCGCCGACGCCGGTCACGGGCGGGCGGCGTTGCGGCTGGCCCTGTTCTACGCGCGTCGGGGCGAGCTGGCGGAGGGACAGCGCTGGGCCGACCGGGCCATGTCGATGGGGCCGGCGTCCGTCGCCGAGAGGGCGGAGCGCCTGAGGGACGCGCTGCGGCAGGAGCTGTCCGCGTGAGGTCCTGCCGCCGGGGAGGGCCGCAGGACGGCCAGGGCACCGGCCGACCCTGTCCGCCGCCGGCCACCACAGGGGGTTCGTCTGCCGCGGCCTGCCGCCGGAGGCTTGTCCTGCCGCGGCCGGCTCCCGGGGCTTCGTCCCCGTCGACCCCGAAGGAGCCGTCCCGGACGGGGGCGGGGGGAGCCTGGGTGGGGTTCCAGGGGAGCCCCGCGTATGGGCGCCGGAGCTGACCCCGGCAGGGGTGCGGGAGGCGGCCCGGGGGGAGCGGCGGGGAATGGATTTGCATCCGTCCTCTGCGGTGACGTAACGTTGCATTCACCGACGCGGGGTGGAGCAGCTCGGTAGCTCGCTGGGCTCATAACCCAGAGGTCGCAGGTTCAAATCCTGTCCCCGCTACTGAAAGCCGAGGGCCGGAATCCGAAAGGGTTCCGGCCCTCGGTGTATAGGGCGCCAGTGTGCGCCCCTGCGGTTCGGCAGCAGAGAGCCCCGGCACCCATCGGTGCCGGGGCTCTCGTGCGTTCCGTGCGGGAGGGCTAGGCGGCCGCGCAGTTCGGGCAGACGCCGCGGTACGTCACCTCGACGTCCGAGACCGTGAAGCCGAAGCGCTCGGTGTCGGGGAGGTCCGCCAGCGGATTGCCGGTCGGGTGGACGTCCCGGATCGCGCCGCACTGCGCACAGACCAGGTGGTGGTGCGGCTGGTGGGCGTTCGGGTCGTACCGCTTGGCGCGCTGGTCCGTGGAGACCTCGAGCACCTCGCCGAGGGTCACGAGCTCGCCCAGCGTGTTGTAGACGGTCGCCCGGGAGATCTCGGGCAGCTTGGCGACGGCCCGGGCGTGGACCTCGTCGGCCGTCAGATGGACGTGTTCGCCGTCGAGGACCTCAGCCACGACACGTCGCTGCGCGGTCATCCGCCATCCGCGTCCGCGCAGCCGTTCCAGAAGGTCGCTCATGGCCACCAGCCTAACAGCAAAGGAGACCAGGTCCCGAACAGGTGTGAGTTTAGAGGGCTGCTTGCTTTAGACATTGTCTATTGTAGGATCGAGACCGGCTTTGGCCAGTGGACAGGACTGGTCAGGAATGGTGCAGGAGGCGCACGTGACGCAGGGACCGCTTACGACGGAGGCCGGTGCTCCGGTCGCCGACAACCAGAACAGCGAGACCGCGGGCGTCGGCGGCCCGGTGCTCGTCCAGGACCAGCTGCTGCTGGAGAAGCTGGCCCACTTCAACCGTGAGCGCATCCCGGAGCGCGTGGTGCACGCCCGCGGCGCGGGGGCCTACGGCACCTTCACGGTGACCGCCGACGTCACCCCGTACACGCGTGCCGCGTTCCTCTCCGAGGCCGGCAAGCAGACCGAGGTGTTCCTGCGCTTCTCGACGGTGGCCGGCAACCTGGGCGCGGCGGACGCTGTCCGCGACCCGCGCGGCTTCGCGCTGAAGTTCTACACCGAGGAGGGCAACTACGACCTCGTCGGCAACAACACTCCGGTGTTCTTCATCAAGGACGCCATCAAGTTCCCGGACTTCATCCACACCCAGAAGCGCGACCCCTACACCGGCTCGACGGAGGCGGACAACGTCTGGGACTTCTGGAGTCTGTCGCCCGAGTCCACGCATCAGGTGACCTGGCTGTTCGGCGACCGGGGCATTCCCGCCTCGTACCGCCACATGGACGGCTTCGGCTCGCACACCTTCCAGTGGACCAACGCGGCCGGTGAGGCCTTCTGGGTGAAGTACCACTTCAAGACCGACCAGGGCATCAAGAACCTGACCAGTGCCGAGGCCGCCCGGCTCGCGGGTGAGGACCCCGACTCCCACCAGCGTGACCTGCGCCAGGCCATCGAGCGCGGCGAGTACCCGAGCTGGACCGTCGGTGTGCAGATCATGCCGGTGGCCGAGGCGGCGACGTACCGCTTCAACCCGTTCGACCTGACCAAGGTCTGGCCGCACGCGGACTACCCGGTGATCGAGATCGGCCGGCTGGAGCTCAACCGCAACCCGCAGAACGTCTTCGCCGAGGTCGAGCAGTCGATCTTCAGCCCCGCCCACTTCGTGCCGGGCATCGGCCCGTCCCCGGACAAGATGCTCCAGGGCCGCCTCTTCGCCTACGGCGACGCCCACCGCTACCGCGTCGGCATCAACGCCGACCACCTGCCGGTGAACCGCCCGCACGCCACCGTGGCGCGCACCAACTCCCGAGACGGCTACCTCTACGACGGCCGGCACCAGGGGGCGAAGAACTACGAGCCGAACAGCTTCGGCGGCCCGCACCAGACGGACCGTCCGCTGTGGTCCGCCACGGCCGTGAACGGCGCGACGGGCAACCACCCGGCGCCGGTCCACGCCGAGGACGACGACTTCGTGCAGGCGGGCAACCTCCACCGGCTGATGGGCGAGGACGAGAAGGAGCGCCTGATCGCCAACCTGGCGGGCTTCCTCGCCAAGGTCTCGCGCGACGACATCGTCGAGCGGGCGATCGACAACTTCCGTCGGGCCGACGGAGACTACGGCAAGCGGCTGGAGGTCGCGGTCCAGGCCCTGCGCGGCTGAACTCCAGCGCTGGACCGCTTGCGGTAGCGGACGGGCCGGGCCCTTCTCGGGGCCCGGCCCGTCCCTGTCGTCAGGCCGGGACCTGCTGGCGTGCAGGGGCCCAGCAGCGGATGATGTCGCGGACCGAGACGATGCCCGCGGGTTCGCCGCCGTCCAGCACGATGAGGTGCCGGAAGCCGCCGTGTGCCATGGCGGCCGCCGCCTCCTCCAGTGTCCAGGCGGGAGCGGCGAACACGACGTTGTTGGTGGTGTGGGCGTGGGCGCGTTCCGTGTCCGGGTCCTGGCCCAGACCCACGGAGTTGAGGATGTCGCGTTCGGTGAGGATGCCGATGCCGCCGGCGTCGGGGTCGTGGACCACCGCCGCACCGACCTTGCGCGCGGACATCAGCGCCGCGGCCTGGCGCAGGGTGTGGGTCGGGCCGATCGTGAGGACGACAGTGCTCATGGCGTCACGGACGAGCATGGATGGAGCCACCTCCTGGGAGTCTCCCCGCCGTTCGTTCGGAATTTCACAAATTCACAAGTGGGGGGACTCTCAGGGTGGCAGGTAAAGGGAGGGTCAACAAGGGGGCGCTCGGTAACAACGGGGGGCTCAGTAGCGCTGGTTGAGGTATCCCAGCAGCTCATCGTGCAGCAGGCCGTTCGATGCCGCCGCGTTGCCGCTGTGGGGGCCAGGGCGGGCGTCGAGGCCGGTGAAGGTGCCGCCCGCCTCGGTGACGACGATGGCGGGGGCGGCCATGTCCCACAGGGACAGCTCCGGCTCGGCGCACATGTCGACGGAGCCCTCCGCAACCATCATGTACGGCCAGAAGTCGCCGTACGCGCGCGTCCGCCACACCTCGCGGGTCAGGTCCAGGAAGCCGTCCAGCCGCCCCTGCTCCTCCCAGCCGCTGAGCGAGGAGTACGCCAACGACGCGTCGGAGAGCTTGGAGACGCGGGAGACCTGCAGCCGGGTCGCCTTGGTGAGGCTGCGGCCGGAGAACGCGCCGTGGCCCTTCGCCGCCCACCAGCGCCGGCCGAGGGCGGGTGCGGAGACGACCCCGACGACGGGCTGGAAGCCGCCCTCACCGGCCTCCATCAGTGAGATGAGCGTGGCCCACACGGGCACGCCCCGCACGTAGTTCTTGGTGCCGTCGATCGGGTCGATCACCCAGCGGCGGGGGCCGGTGCCCTCGACGCCGTACTCCTCGCCCAGGATCGCGTCTCTGGGGCGGGCACGCTGGAGCTGGCCGCGGATGAGTTCCTCTGCGGCCTTGTCCGCCTCGCTCACCGGAGTCATGTCCGGTTTGGTCTCGACCTTGAGGTCGAGAGCCTTGAACCGGTCCGTCGTCGCGGCGTCGGCGGCGTCGGCGAGGACGTGGGCGAGACGCAGGTCGTCGAGGTAGTCGGGCATGCAACGAACCTATCTGCCGTGGTGGGGGTGGGGCTACCGGGGGTTTGTGACGGTGGGGGAGTGGTTTGGGTGAGGCCCGGCGAGGGGGCGCGGGGTCAGTGATCCGCGCCGGGCTGAGCGATGCCTTGCGAACCGGTGTCGTGCGAACCGGTGTCGTGCGAACCGATGTCGTGCGAAGCGGTGCCCTGTGAACCCGTGCCCCGTGAACCCGTGCCGTGCGAAGCCGTGCGCTGCGCAGTGGTGTCGTGTGAAGCGGTGTCGTGCGCAGCGGCGTTCGACCTGGTGTGCAGGATGTCGCGTGCCTGCTCCGCGGCGCGGGCCGTGCTCTCCGAGACGAAGTCGAGGAAGCGGGCCACGTTCTCGAGGCGGTCCGCGGCCGGTGTGCCGGGGCCCAGCACGCCGACGCCCTGCCGTGCGACCCCGACGACCTGCGTGATGGCGCGTGCGCTGGCCAGCATCGACTGGTACCAGACGTCGTCGTCCACGACATAGCGCTCGCGGCGGCCCTCGCCCGTCTCCCTGCGGACGAAGCCCTGACCGTCGAGAAACGTGATCGCCTTGGAGACGGAGGCAGGGCTGACCTGGAGCCGCTGGGCGAGTTCGGACGCGGTGAGGCTGCCCGAGTCGGTCATGCAGAGGCACGCCATCACCCTGGACATCATCTTGGGCATGCCCGACCCCATGAGGACGGTGGTGAACGTCTCCTCGTACTCGCGCAGGGCCTCGGTGTCCCGCCCGTCGGTCTGCGGGGGTGCCGTCGGGTCCCGGGGAACGGTCCGTCTGCGGCGCTGTGTGCGGCGTTCCGTGGCGCGATGGGCCAGGTCGGCGCGGTATGCCGTGGGGCCGCCGTTGCGCATGACCTCGCGGGTGACCGTCGACGTCGGGCGGTCCAGGCGCCGGGCGATCTCCGCGTAGGCGAGGCCGTCGGCCAGTCCCAGCGCGATCTGCTGGCGTTCCTGCTGGGTGAGTCGGCCTCCCGGCATCGTGGCCTCCTTCGTGGTGCGCGTTGTCCGCACCATAGCGTTCATCGGCAGCTCATTGCAATGAAATGGCTCGTCGTGTTGCGTTCATTCGCTGGGCCGTTGCAATGATTTATGGGGCTTGAGCTGTGCGTATCACAATTCCGTGCAACAAGTTTGTTGCCGATTCCGTGAACGCAACGTAGCTTTTCAATCGTTGGAAACAGCGCACCGCGCGAAACGAATGGAGAGCACGATGCACCAGTTCGCCACCCCCGCCCCGATCTCGGCCGTCCTCGACGTCCCCGCCGGGCGCATCCGGTTCCTCGCCGCCGACCGGGCCGACACCACCGTCGAGGTCCTGCCCGCGGACGCCGCCAACAGCCGCGACGTGAAGGCCGCCGAGCGGATCGAGGTCCGCTACGACGACGGTGTCCTGCGCATCACGGCCCCCGAGGCGAAGAACCGGATGCTCGGCCGGTCCGGGGCCGTCGAGGTCACCGTGCAGCTGCCCGCCGGCTCGCACGTGGCGGGCCGGGCCGCCGCCGGTGACCTGCGCGGCGTCGGACGGCTCGGCGAGGTCGCCTTCGAGGCGGCGCAGGGCGCGGTCAAGCTCGACGAGACCGCCGGCGCCCGGCTGAGCCTGCTCGCCGGCGACATCACCGTCGGCCGCCTGCGCGGCCCGGCGCAGCTCAGTACCCAGCAGGGCGATCTCACCGTCACCGAGGCCACCCGCGGCGCCGTCGCGCTGCGCACCGAGCAGGGCGACATCTGCGTCGGCGCCGCCCGCGGTGTCTCCGCCGCCCTGGACGCCGGTACCGCCTACGGCCGTATCCACAACTCCCTCCACAACACCGACGGCTCCGCCGCCCCTCTGACCATCCACGCCACCACTGCCCAGGGCGACATCACCGCCCGCAGCCTCCAGTAGTCCGACGGGGCACGGGTGGAGGACGGGCACACGCCTCAACGCCCCGCGCTACAAGGCCGAATCGCGCCCCCGGGTGCGCTCGCGAACCCTTGACAGTGGTGACACGCGCGTCAAACCTGGGCGCAGAGCCGCTCGCCCCAAGGGGAGGCGAAGATGCCTGCAGCGCGGGAATCCCTACTGGACGCCGCCTACACGGCGCTGGTGCGCCGGCCGTGGTCCGCCGTCCGGATGGTGGACGTGGCGGCGGCGGCCGGAGTGTCCCGGCAGACGCTGTACAACGAGTTCGGCAGCAAGGACGGTCTCGCAAGGGCGCTCGTGCGCAGAGAGGCCGACGGGTACCTCGCGGGAGTGGAGCGGGCGCTCGCCGGGCACAGCGACCCACGCGACCGGCTCACCGCCACCGCCGAGTGGACCACGTCGGCCGCCCGGGACAACGTCCTCGTACGGGCCATGCTCACCGGCTGCTGGAGTGAACGGCTGCCCGCCCCCGCCCTTTCCGCCGTGCCGTCCTCCTCGGCCGTACCGGCCCAGCGCCGCGCCGACGGGCCGCTGCCCACCCCCGGTGACTTCGTCGCCCTCGTCCGCGACCGCGCCGTCAGTCTCCTGGCCGGACCCGGCACCCCCACGTCCGACTCCGCAGACCTGGCCCGTTCCTGCGAACTCGCCGTCCGGCTCGCCCTGTCGTGCGTGGCCGCGCCGCCCGGTGACGGCGGAGTCGCCGATCTGGTCCGCAGCGCCCTTCAGAGACAGGAGGTTTGACGGGACGTCAGTGTGCCGATCCCGACAACTGCAGCCCGACCACGCCGATGATGACGAGACTGATCGACACGATCTTCAGCGTCGACACCACGTCGCCCAGGAACACCATGCCGTAGACCGCCGTCCCCGCCGCCCCGATGCCGGTCCACACCGCGTAGGCGGGACCCACGTCGAGTCTCCTCAGCGCGAGGGTCAGCAGTCCGAAGCTGCCGAGGGCGAAGATGCAGAAGGCGACCGTGGGCCAGAGCCGGGTGAAGCCGTGCGACAGCTTCAGACACACCGCGAACCCGGTCTCGAGGAACCCGGCCACGATGACCAGCAGCCACGCCATGAGTCGTCCTCCCGTATCCCACGTCCAGTGACCGCTTCATCAGTCTCAGCGTGCTCATCAGGCCTGGCCGGGCTCGCGTCCGGCTTGGGTGCGATTATGCACTTACCGTCCGCACGCCAGGACAAACAACGCGGAGGTCAGTCGCCTTCCTTGCGCTCGCGCGTGGCCAGCAGCCGCCGCAGCGAGTACAGCCGCGCCGGGTCCGCGTGCCCCTCGGCCACCCACGCGTCCAGCGCGCAGTCCGGCTCGTCGTGGCTGCACGCGCGCGGGCAGCCCTCGGTGCCCGGCTCCAGGTCGGGAAAGGCGTGGATGACCCGGGACGGGTCCACGTGGTTGAGTCCGAAGGACCGCACGCCCGGCGTGTCGATGACCCAGCCGTCGTTGTCCGACAGCGGCAGGGCCAGTGCCGAGGTGGTGGTGTGCCGGCCGCGGCCCGTCACCGCGTTCACATGCCCCGTCGAGCGCCGCTGCTCCTGGGGCACCAGAGCGTTCACCAGAGTCGTCTTGCCGACACCGGAGTGCCCGACGAACGCCGTGATCTTGCCGTCGAGCTGCTCCCGCACCCGGTCGACGGCGACACCGCTCTCCAGTTCCGCGCGACTGGTGACGACGTAGGGGATGTCGAGGTCGCCGTACAGCTCCAGCAGCTTCTCGGGCGGTGCGAGGTCCGACTTGGTCAGCACCAGCAGCGGATCCAGACCGCCGTCGTAGGCCGCGACCAGACAGCGGTCGATCAGCCGGGGGCGGGGTTCGGGGTCGGCCAGGGCGGTGACGACGGCCAGCTGGTCGGCGTTGGCGACGACCACCCGCTCGAACGGATCGTCGTCGTCCGCCGTGCGCCGCAGGACCGAGGTCCGCTCCTCGATGCGCACGATCCTCGCCAGTGTGTCCTTCCTGCCCGTCAGGTCGCCCACCAGGGCGACGCGGTCGCCGACCACCGCCGCCTTGCGGCCCAGCTCGCGGGCCTTCATCGCCATGACCACACGGTCCTCGACGAGGCAGGTCAGGCGGCCCCGGTCGACGGTGAGGACGAGGCCCTCGGCGGCGTCCTCGTGCTTGGGGCGGATGTTCGTCCGGGGCCGGGTGTTCCGGCGGCCCGGACGGGTGCGGATGTCGTCCTCGTCGGTGTGCTTGCCGTAGCGGCGCATGACGTGATCCCTGCGTCCTACGCCCCGAGCATCCCGGTCCACAGGTCGGGGAAGTCGGGCAGGGTCTTGGCCGTCGTCGCCACGTTCTCGATCTGTACGCCGTCCACCGCCAGCCCGATGATCGCGCCGGCCGTGGCCATGCGGTGGTCGTCGTAGGTTTGGAACACCCCGCCGTGCAGCCGGCGCGGGCGGATGTGCAGGCCGTCGGCGGTCTCCGTGACGTCGCCGCCGAGTTCGTTGATCTCCTTGGTCAGCGCGGCCAGCCGGTCCGTCTCGTGCAGCCGCAGATGGGCCACGCCGCGCAGCGTCGACGGGGAGTCCGCGAGGGCCGCGACGGCCGCGATGCCCGGGGTCAGCTCCCCGACCTCGCCCAGGTCGACGTCGATGCCGTGGATCGAGCCGGAACCGGTGAACACCAGCCCGTACTCGGTCAGTTCGCAGGAGCCGCCCATCTCGGTGAAGATCTCGCGCAGCCGGTCACCGGGCTGCGTGGTGCGGGCCGGCCAGTCGGGGACGACGACCTTGCCGCCGGTCACCAGCGCAGCCGCCAGGAACGGCTGGGCGTTCGACAGGTCCGGCTCGATGACCAGGTCCCGGCCGAGCAGGGCACCCGGCGACACCCGCCAGACGTTCGGCTCGCCGCCCGACTCGGGCGTGTCCACCTGGGCGCCGACCGAGCGCAGCATGTCGACGGTCATGCGGATGTGCGGCATGGAGGGCAGCGTCGCGCCGGTGTGGCGGACCTCGACGCCCTGGTTGAAGCGCGGGCCGGACAGCAGCAGGGCGCTGACGAACTGCGACGACGAGGAGGCGTCGATGGCGACCGTACCGCCGTCCAGGGCACCGCTGCCGTGCACGGTCATCGGCAGCGCGCCGCGGCTGTCGTCGTCGATCCGGGCGCCGAGCTGACGCAACGCGTCGATGACGCCGTGGAGGGGACGCTCGTAGGAACGCGGGTCGCCGTCGAAGCGGACGGGGCCGTCGGCGAGGGCGGCGACCGGCGGCAGGAACCGCATCACCGTGCCGGCGTTGCCGACATCGACCGTGGCCGGGCCGCGCAGACCCGTGGGGAGCACCCGCCAGGCCTCGCCCGTGCCGTCGGGGCCCACGCCTTCCTCGATCTCGATGCCCATCGCCCGCAGCGCACCGGCCATCAGAAGGGTGTCGCGGGAGCGCAGGGGGCGGCGCAGCCAGCCGGGCTCCGAGGCGAGGGAGGCGAGGATTAGGGCGCGGTTGGTGACCGACTTGGACCCGGGCACGTGGACCGTCGCGTCGACGGCTCCGCTCGCGTGCGGGGCGGGCCAGAGGGCGGTGTCTGCGGTGTTCGGGGCCATGCCTTTACTTTATAAGCAGGGCGTCCCCCTGGTGCGGCGCCGTCGGGGCGGTCACGCCCGCGTGGGGGAGCCGTACGGCGTGGCGGCGCGGCGTCCCGGGCCGGCTGTCACAGGTCCAGCAGCCAGCGTCCTCCGCCGATCAGCGAGCACAGCGACACCGCGTGGAAGAGGAAGAACCACAGCCCCGCCGGTACGTGCGTCAGCCGCGACAGCTGGTCCGCGTCCGAGTCCCCGGCCCCGCCCCGGGCCCGCTTCGCCTGGAGTTCGAAGGCCGGGCGGACCCCGCCGATGAGCAGGAACCACACCACGGCGTACGCGAACGCCGCCTGCACCTGGGGACCCGCCAGCCAGGACACCAGCACGAACAGGCCGCCGGTGACGAGCATGGTCAGGGCGCCGTAGGCGTTGCGGATCATCACGAGCATGGCGAGCAGCAGGGCCGTCGCCAGCCACAGCAGCAGCGTGATGCGGCCGGAGCCGAGCAGGGCCGCGCCGCCGAGACCCAGCAGCGGCGGGGCGGTGTAGCCGGCGGCCGCGGTGAGGATCATGCCGATGCCGTGCGGCTTGCCGCGGCTGACGGTCAGGCCGCTGGTGTCCGAGTGCAGGCGTATGCCCGTCAGGGTGCGGCCCGTGAGCAGGGCCACGAGCCCGTGGCCGCCCTCGTGGGCGATGGTGATGGCGTTGCGGGAGATGCGCCACAGGCCGTGCGGGACCACCACGGCGAGCGCGGCGCCCAGGGTCGCGATCACCACCCACAGGTCGGGGTCGGGCTGCGTACCGGAGACCTCGTCCCAGAGGGAGGCGAGCGAGGCGGTTGCGGTGCTGTCCATGTGCGGCGTTGGCTCCCTGCGGTCGGATGGAATCTGGCAGTGTGGCACGTATGTGCGGACGGTATTCAGCGAGTCGTAGGCCAGAGGATCTCGCAGGAATCTTTGAGATCGAGAAGTGGGAGCCCGAGGAGACCCTCGAGCCGGACTACAACGTGGCGCCCACCAAAGAGGTCTACGCCGTCCTGGACCGCCCCCTGAAAGACGCCGACGACCCGCGGCCGGTTCGGCAGCTGCGCACGCTGAAGTGGGGGCTCGTCCCGTCCTGGTCGAAGACCCCCGAGGGCGGCGCCCGGATGATCAACGCCCGCGCGGAGACCGTCCACGAGAAGCCGTCCTACCGCCGCGCCTTCTCCTCCCGGCGCTGCATCCTGCCCGCCGACGGCTACTACGAGTGGGTCACCGGCACCCAGGAGCGCGAGCTGGAGGTCGAGGGCAAGAAGAAGCGGCCCCGCAAGCAGCCGTACTTCGTGACGCCGGCGGACGGATCGGTCTTCGCAATGGCCGGGCTCTACGAGTTCTGGCGCGACAAGACCCTGCCGGACGACCACCCGCAGGCCTGGTGGGTGACGTGCTCGGTCATCACCACGGAGGCCGAGCAGAGCCCCCTCGCGGTGTCGCCGACCGACGGGCCCCGGGCGCTCGCCGACATCCACCCCCGGATGCCGCTGATGCTGACGCCCGACCGCTGGGACGCGTGGCTCGACCCGTCCCGCACGGACACCGACGAGCTGCGCGAGCTGCTCGCCCCGCCGCCCGGCGGGCTGATGCGCGCCTATCCGGTCGCCACCGCCGTCAGCAACGTCCGCAACAACGGGCCGGAGCTGCTGAAGGAGCTGGAAGGGCCCGAAGAGGGCACACTCTTCTGACGTGACGCATGTGACGAAGACGGCAGGCACGACCACCGAGACCGTCGAGACCGGCGCCGGCACCGCCCGCATCACCTGGCACGCGGCGAAGAAGGCCCGGCTGGTCCTCGCCGTCAGCCACGGCGCCGGCGGCGGCATCGAGGCCCGTGACCTGAAGGCTCTGGCCGAGGTGCTGCCCGCCCACGGCGTGACCGTCGCCCGGGTGGAGCAGCCCTGGCGGGTGGCCGGGAAGAAGCTGGCGCCCGCGCCGAAGACGCTGGACACCGGCTGGCGGGGCATCTGGCCCGCCCTGGCGAGGCCCGGGCTGCCGGTCGTCTCCGGCGGGCGCAGTGCCGGGGCCCGGGTGGCCTGCCGCACCGCGACCGAGCTGGGCGCCCACGCCGTGCTCGCGCTCAGCTTCCCGCTCCACCCGCCGGGCAAGCCGGACAAGTCCCGCGCCGACGAGCTGCTGGGCTCGGGGGTGCCCACCCTGGTCGTGCAGGGCGGCAACGACCCGTTCGGCAAGCCGGAGGAGTTCCCCGCCGGGGAGTACCGGCTCGTGGAGGTCCCGTACGGGGATCATGGCTTCGCCGTGCCGAAACGTGCGGAGCTCTCGCAGGACGAGGCAGTGGCGGTCATCACGGACGCGGTCGTGGAGTGGGCCCGGACGCTCGGGTAAAGCTTCGGGAATGCCGGGGCGGCGGTCACTGTTGTGCGGGACGTACGTGCTGGAGACCAGCACCGACGTCGTAGAAGAGGGAGTCCGCCGCATGGGTTCGACCATCTGCCCGGCCCGCAGCAGCCGTGCCGACCTGGACTGGACGGTGCTGCACGCGGCCAGGACCGCCCCTATTCGGGCGGCGGGCGGGCCGGATCGTCGTCTATCCTCCGATTCGGGTGAGACCGGTCTCGGTCTCACGAGAACACTCGAGGAGGTGGGTCCGGTCACTGGGACCGACGCAGGGACCGACAACGGCCACGCGGAGCAGCCCGAGGGCCAGGGCGGCACGGGCGCGGAGACGGCCGCGGAGCGCAGCGCGCGCTTCGAGCGGGACGCGCTCGAGTTCCTCGACCAGATGTACTCGGCCGCGCTGCGCATGACGCGCAACCCGGCCGACGCCGAGGACCTGGTGCAGGAGACGTACGCCAAGGCGTACGCGTCCTTCCACCAGTTCCGTGAGGGCACCAACCTCAAGGCGTGGCTGTACCGGATCCTCACCAACACCTTCATCAACTCCTACCGCAAGAAGCAGCGCGAACCCCAGCGCTCCGCGGCCGAGGAGATCGAGGACTGGCAGCTCGCCCGCGCCGAGTCGCACATGTCGACGGGCTTGCGCTCCGCGGAGTCGCAGGCGCTCGACCACCTGCCCGACTCGGACGTGAAGGAGGCCCTCCAGGCGATCCCCGAGGAGTTCCGCATCGCCGTCTATCTCGCGGACGTCGAGGGGTTTGCCTACAAGGAGATCGCCGACATCATGGGGACACCCATCGGTACGGTGATGTCCCGGCTGCACCGGGGCCGTCGTCAGCTGCGCGGCATGCTGGAGGACTACGCCCGTGACCGCGGAATGGTGCCGGCCGGTGCCGGAGAGTCGAACGAAGCGAAAGGCTCGGGGTCATGAGCTGCGGAGAGCCGCACGAGACGGATTGCAGCGAAATCCTCGATCATCTCTACGAGTTCCTCGACCGTGAGATGCCCGACTCGGACTGCGTGAAGTTCGAGCACCACTTCGAGGAGTGCTCGCCCTGCCTCGAGAAGTACGGCCTCGAGCAGGCCGTGAAGAAGCTGGTCAAGCGCTGCTGCGGGCACGACGACGTGCCGGGCGACCTGCGGGACAAGGTCATGGGCCGGATCGAGCTGATCCGCTCCGGCCAGGCCGTCCCCGAGCAGGACGTCACGGCCTCGCCCGCCACGCCGCGGGAGTCCTGACACTCCTGCGCTTTTCAACTACCCCACCCCTGCACGGGTAGTCGCCCTCGAACACGTCACTCGAACGTGCTAATCCGCGGGCGATGGACCCGCCGACCCCCTGCCGCCGCCCTAGGCTCCGGGCCTGACGGACATGGCCGGGGGAGGGGCGCATGGAAGCGGTACCGGCACGGGCACGTGTCTTCATCGCCTGTGCCGCCACGGCCGCACTGCTCTGCCTGCTGCCGCAGCCGGGTGTCCGCACGCCCTGGTGGGCGGTCGTGCTGCTCGCCGGGCTGTACGCGGGATGCGAGCGCGTCGCCCGGTCCCGCTTCGCCGGGACCACCCATCCCGCCGGGACGTTCCATCCCGTGCTGCTCGCCGGTGCCTTCCTCCTGCCGGCGCACGCCGCCGCGCTGGTGGCGGTGCCCGGCGCGCTGCTGTCGCACGTCGCCCAGCGGCCCGTGGCGCTGCGGCGCGTCTGGCGGACCGCCCAGCTCGCCCTCGGGGTGTGGGTGGCGGCGCAGGCGCACGCGCTGCTCGGCGGCCGCGAGGCGGTCGCCGCGGGCGACGTCCCCTACGCGCTCGGACCCGCCGGAGCGGCCGTGCTGGCGTTCTGCCTGGTGCTCGCACTGCTCGACGGCGCCATCCTGGCCCTGGCGGAACGGGTGCCGGTACGGCGGGCCTGGCGGGGGCTGATGGAGCGCTCGCTCGCGCCGATCGCCGTGCACGGCCTCGCCGGACTGATGATGGCCGTCCTGTGGCGCAGTCCCTACGGGCCGGTCGCCGCGCTGCTCGTGCTGCTGCCCATGTGCGTCTCGTGGTGGGCGTTCGCCCAGTACCACCGGGAACGCGCCGCCCACCAGGCGACCATCCGGGCCCTGGTGCAGGCCGTCGACATCAAGGACGGGTACACCCGGGGGCACAGCGAGCGCGTCGGGCAGGCCTCGATGATGATCGCCCGCGAGCTGGGCATGCCCGACGAGCGCGTCGAGGTGCTCCGCTTCGCCGGGATCCTGCACGACGTCGGCAAGCTCGGCGTGCCCACCCGGCTGCTCAGGAAGGACGGGCCGCTGACACCCGAGGAGCGGCGGGTGATCGAGCTGCACCCCGAGTACGGGCACGAGATGGTGCGCGGCATCGGCTTCCTCGGCGAGGCCCGGGCCGCCGTGCTGCACCACCACGAGCGGCTGGACGGCAGCGGCTACCCCTACGGCCTGGTGGGCCGTCAGATCCCCGAGTCCGCACGGGTCGTGGCGGTCGCGGACGCCTTCGACGCCATGACCTCCACCCGCAGCTACAGCAGGGCACGGCCGGTCGCCGTCGCCCTGGCGGAGCTGGAGCGGTGCGCGGGCAGCCAGTTCGACCCCGTGATGGTCGCCGCGCTCGTCGAGGCCGTCGGACGGACGGGGTGGCATCCCGCGGTGACCGCCGACGACGAGGAGACCCGCCCGACGCGCGTGCCGCCGCCCGGAGCACCTGTGGCGGGCCGCCCGGGAGCACACCGATGAGCGCGTACCGGCCGTCGCTCCTCACCCTCGTCCACGCCTGCGCCGCCCTCTTCGCCGCCGGGTCCCTGGCCGTCACTCTCGAACACGGCCTCGAGGAACGCCGGGTCGCCCTCGCCTTCGGCGTCCTCGTCGCCGTCGGCGAACTCACCCGGCGCAACGGCACCCGGGTCAGGGAACCCGCACCGCTCGGGGCCGCGGCGGCCCTGTCGTACGCCCTGCTCGGAGAGGCCGGCGGGCACGCCACCCACCACGGGCCCGCGCAGGCGGTCGCCGTCGTGCTGGCCGCCTCGCTGCTCGGCAGCGTCCCGCACGTGGCACGCGGGCAGGGGCCCACACTCGACCACCTGGCCCGCCGCGTGCTCACCGTCGGGTGCGTCGCCGTGTGCTTCCAGCCCCCCTACAACCGGGGCATGTTCGACGACTGGGGCGGCCCCGCCTACGCCCTGCTGCTGCTCGCACTGCTGTCGCTGACCGCGCTGTGCGACGCGGTGCTCGCCGCCGCCCTCGCCCACACCCGCACCGGCTGGCCCTTCGGGCCCGTGCTGCGCGACGAGCTGCGGGCCGCGTGCGGCATCGGGTCGGCCGTCATCGCCACCGGGGCGGTGATGGCCCTCGCGGTCGCCGTCGTGGGCCTGTGGGCGCTGCCCGTGTTCTCCGTGCCGCTGCTGCTCGCCCAGCTGTCCTTCCGCCGGTACGCCGCCGTCCGGTCGACCTACCGGCAGACCATCGCCTCCCTCGCCCGGGCCACCGAGGTCGCCGGCTACACCCCGTGCGGCCACGCCTGGCGGGTCGCCGCGGTCAGCAAGGCGGTGGGTCGGGACCTCGGGCTGACCGGGCCCGAACTGACCGTGCTGGAGTACGCCGCGCTGATGCACGACATCGGGCAGCTCAGCCTCGTCGACCCGGTGCCCGCGGGCGCCACCGCCGCCCTGCCCGCCGCGGAACAGCGGCGGATCGCCCTGCTCGGCGGGGCCGTCGTACGGCAGACGGGCGTCGACGAGGCGGTGGCCGTGGTCGTGGAGCGGCAGGCCGACCCCTACCCCGAGCAGCCCCTCGCCGCGCGAATCGTCCGGGCCGTGAACGCGTACGAGGAGAAGTCCAGGGAAGGAGGGCCCGGCGGGCCGCTGACGGCGCTGGAGGAACTCCGGCTCGCCACCGCCGGGACGTACGCCCCGGAGGTGGTGGAATCACTGGCCCGGGTACTGGCAAGGAGCAGTCTGACGCTGCCTGTAGCTGGGTAACCCATGGGTAATGAGCGCCCCCGAGGCCGTACGTGGTTGGATGCGAAGGAGAAGGTGTCCGGGGGCTCGAAACACAGCTACGGCCAGCCCACCGCACGGAACTGGCAGGCGGGAATCGTGAGGATCTTCGGCAAGGGACGGCACCGGCCCTCCGCCTCCTGGCGGCAGGCCACGGACCGGGCGTTCACCCTCATCGGCGACGGCCGGTACGAGGACGCAGGCGCACTGTTGACACGTGCCGCCGATCTGGAGCCCTGGCTTTCCGAGTCCTGGTTCAATCTCGCGCTGCTGCACAAGTTCCGGCACGACTGGGAGCAGGCGCGGGCGGCGGGCCTGCGGGCCGTGGCGCTGCTCGACCGGGACACCGGTGCGCCCGACTGGTGGAACGTCGGCATCGCCGCCACCGCGCTCCAGGACTGGCCGCTGGCCCGGCGCGCCTGGCAGGCCTACGGGCTGCGGGTGCCGGGAGCGGCCAACGACTCCGGTGAGCCCCTCGGCATGGACCTCGGCAGCGCGGCCGTACGGCTGTCCCCGGAGGGGGAGGCCGAGGTCGTGTGGGGGCGGCGGCTGGATCCGGCGCGGGTCGAGGTGCTGTCCATTCCGCTGCCGTCGTCGGGGCGGCGCTGGGGCGAGGTCGTCCTGCACGACGGCGTGCCGCACGGGGAGCGGACCACGGCCGCCGGGCATACGTACCCGGTGTTCGACGAGATCGAGCTGTGGGCGCCCTCGCCGGTGCCGACGTGGGTGGTGCTGCTGGAGGCGGCGACCGAGTCGGACCGGGACGCGCTGGAGCAGCTGGCGGCGGACGCCGGGTTCGCGGCGGAGGACTGGTCCTCCTCGGTACGGCTGCTGTGCCGGATGTGCTCGGAGTCACGGATGCCGTCGGACGAGGGCGACGGGGAGCATCTCGACCCGCACGATCACAGTGAGCCGGGGCATCCCGGGCCGCTGGGGCACCGGACGGACGGGCAGCTGTGGGTTCCCGAGCGGGAGTGCGGGCTGGCTGCGCCGGCCTCGCTGGTCCGGGGGCTGCTGGACGGGTGGGTGGCCGACAGCCCGGACTCTCGTGACTGGCGGGACCTGGAAGAGGTGTGCTAAGTCGTCCGACGGGTGCGGCGCCGTGGGGCTGATCGCGCAGTTCCCCGCGCCCCTGAGGGGGCGCCTTCCCCGTACCCTGTATCAGCATCCCGGGTTGGATTTGTTCAGGAAGGCGTACGGACGTCATGGCTCAGCAGGACACCGATCAGCAGCGTGCGGGCGTGCTCCCCGTCGATGACGAGGGGTACGTGATCGACACGGAGGACTGCGAGGAGCGCGAGGCGGCCTGGCGGGAGCGCGGTACCTCGCGGCCGATCACCGTGGTCGGGAACCCGGTGCTGCACAAGGAGTGCAAGGACGTCACGGACTTCGGCGAGGAGTTCCAGCAGCTCGTCGCGGACATGTTCGCCAGCCAGCGCACCGCCGAGGGCGTGGGCCTCGCCGCCAACCAGATCGGCGTCGACGCGAAGGTCTTCGTCTACGACTGCCCGGACGACGAGGGCGTCCGGCACACCGGCGTCGTCTGCAACCCCAAGCTCGTCGAACTGCCCGCCGAGAAGCGCCGCCTGGACGACAGCAACGAGGGCTGCCTGTCGGTGCCCACCGCGTACGCGCCGCTCGCCCGGCCCGACTACGCCGAGGTGACCGGGCAGGACGAGAAGGGCAACCCGATCAAGGTGCGCGGCACCGGGTACTTCGCTCGGTGTTTGCAGCACGAGACGGACCACCTGTACGGCTACCTGTACATCGACCGGCTCTCCAAGCGCGAGCGCAAGGACGCGCTGCGGCAGATGGCCGAGAACGAGCCCCGCTACCCGGTCGTGGCCAACGACTGACCCGCCTCGGCCTCACCAGGCGCACGGCGTCTGTTCGGGTGTCCCACCCTGAACAGGCGCCGTTCGTCTGTCCTGTTCGCCTGTCCGTCGCATGTTCGATCGCTTCTGCTCTCTTGGTGATCCACGGGAAGTCACACAACGGGAGATTCCCGGCAGTGTGGGGTGGTGAATGAAGCAAATGCGTTCCCAGAGCGGTCAGTTGTAGTGCTGAATGGGATGAGCGGGGTATGCAACGGCGCACGCCCGGCACGAAGGGAGGGGCGCCCGCGCCAACTGGCGGCTGAGAGGGGTTAGTTCGTGCATGCTTTGTCACGCGGCACCACATGGACACCGGTCACGATCGCAGTTCCACCGTCGCTCTCTCTCCCGGTGATCGAGGCGGCGTTTCCCCGTCGGCTCCACCCGTATTGGCCGAAGTGCCAGGAGAAGACCCGGGCCTGGCTGCTCGAAAAGCGGCTCATGCCGGCGGACAAGGTGGAGGAATATGCCGACGGACTTTGCTACACCGACCTCATGGCCGGGTACTACATCGGAGCTCCGGACGAGGTCATGCAGGCGATCGCCGATTACAGCGCCTGGTTCTTCGTCTGGGACGACCGTCACGACCGCGACATCGTCCACGGCCGTCCGGCGGCCTGGCGGCTGCTGCGGGACCGGCTGCACTCGGCCCTCGACTCCCCCGGGGAGCACCTGCGTCACGAGGACCCACTGGTCGCCGGGTTCGCGGACAGTGTGCAGCGGCTGTACGCGTTTCTGCCCCAGACGTGGAACCTCCGCTTCGCCCGGCACTTCCACGCGGTGATAGGCGCGTACGACCGGGAGTTCCACAATCGCACCGAGGGGATCGTCCCGACGGTCGAGGAATACCTTCGGCTGCGGCGGCTCACGTTCGCGCATTGGATATGGACGGACCTGCTGGAGACGGCCGCCGGCTGTGAACTCCCGGACGCCGTGCGGAAACATCCCGCATATCGGCGGGCCGCCCTGCTGAGTCAGGAGTTCGCCGCCTGGTACAACGATCTGTGCTCGCTCCCCAAGGAGATTGCGGGCGACGAAGTGCACAATCTCGGAATCAGTCTCATCACCCATGAGGGCCTGACCCTGGAACAGGCGGTCGTGGAAGTCCGGCGCCGTGTCGAGAAAACCATCGACGATTTCCTCGACGTCGAGCAGGAAGCCTTACGGTTCGCCGACGACCTCGCCGACGGCACCGTGCGCGGAAAGGAGCTGGGCGCCGCCGTGCTGAGCTGTCTGAGCAATATGCGGAACTGGTTCAGTTCCGTCTACTGGTTCCATCACGAGTCCGGCCGGTACATGGTCGACAGCTGGGACGACCGGTCCACGCCCCCGTACGTCAGCAACGAAGCGGCAGGTGAGAAATGACCGTCGAGTCTGTGAAGCCCGAGACCCCGCCGGACGTGACGCTGCGGGAACCGCCCCGGGCGGGTGGTGCCGTCCCGGTCCTCGGGCACGGCTGGAAGCTGGCACGCGACCCGCTGGCGTTCATGTCCCGGCTGCGCGACCACGGCGACGTCGTGCGGCTGGCGCTCGGCCCGAAGACCGTGTACGCGGTCACCACTCCCGCCCTGACCGGCGCCTTGGCGCTGAGCAACGACTTCATCATCGCCGGGCCGCTGTGGGAGTCCCTGGAGGGCCTGCTCGGCAAGGAGGGCGTGGCCACGGCGAACGGCCCGCTGCACCGGCGCCAGCGGCGCACCATCCAGCCCGCCTTCCGGCTCGACGCCATCCCCGCCTACGGCCCGATCATGGAGGAGGAGGCCCACGCGCTCATCGAGCGCTGGAAGCCCGGCGAGACGATCGACTGCACCTCCGAGTCCTTCCGGGTGGCCGTGCGCGTCGCGGCCCGCTGCCTGCTGCGCGGCGACTACATGGACGAGCGGGCGGAACGGCTGTCCGTCGCTCTCACGACCGTCTTCCGGGGGATGTACCGGCGGATGGTGGTCCCGCTCGGACCGCTCTACAACCTGCCGTTGCCGGCCAACCGGAAATTCAACCGGGCATTGGCCGATTTGCATCTCCTGGTCGACGAGATCGTCGCCGAGCGCCGGGCATCCGGTCAAAAGCCGGACGATTTGCTGACGGCATTGCTCGAGGCGACGGACGAGAATGGCGAGCCGATCGGGGAACAGGAGATCCACGATCAGGTCGTTGCGATCCTCACCCCCGGCAGCGAAACCATCGCCTCCACGATCATGTGGCTGTTGCATATGCTCGCGGAGCATCCCGAACACGCCGACCGGGTGCGCGACGAAGTGCGGGCCGTCACCGGTGGCAGGCCGGTGGCATTCGCAGACGTCCGAGGACTCCGGCATACCAACAATGTCGTCGTCGAGTCCATGCGTTTGAGCCCTGCCGTCTGGATTCTGACCCGCCGGGCGGTACGGGACACGGAACTCGGTGGATACCGCATTCCGTCCGGGGCGGACCTCATCTACAGCCCCTACGCGATCCAGCGCGACCCGAAGTCGTACGAGCGGAACCTGGAGTTCGACCCCGACCGCTGGCTTCCCGAGCGGGTCAAGGACATCCCGAAGCACGCCATGAGCCCGTTCAGCGTGGGAAACCGCAAGTGCCCGAGCGACCACTTCTCGATGGCCATGCTGACGCTGATCACGGCGGTGCTGGCCACCACGTACCGCTTCGAGCAGGTCGCGGGGTCGAAGGACGCCACCCGGGTGGGGATCACGCTCCGGCCGCACGACCTGCGGGTGCGGCCGGTGGCGCGATGACCGGTACGCGCTTCAGGCCGCTTCCGGGCCCCTGAACGTGCGCCGGTAGGCGTTCGGGGTGGTCCCGATCGCCCGGACGAAGTGGTGGCGCAGCGTGGCCGCGTTGCCGAACCCCGTCCGGCCGGCGATCGCGTCCATGGTCTCGTCCGTCGCCTCCAGCAGCCGCTGGGCCAGCAGCACGCGCTGGCGCAGCACCCAGCGGTAGGGAGTCGTGCCCGTCTCCTGCTGGAAGCGGCGGGCGAAGGTCCGCGGGGACATGAGGGCGCGGGCGGCCAGCTGCTCGACCGTGACCTCCTCGTCCAGATGCCGCTCCATCCACGCCAGCACCTCACCGATCGTGTCGGCCTCGGGAAGCGGCAGCGGGCGCTCGATGTACTGGGCCTGGCCGCCGTCACGGTGCGGCGGCACCACCATCCGCCGGGCGATCTTGTTGGCGACCTCGGTGCCCTGCTCCTTGCGCACCAGGTGCAGGCAGGCGTCGATGCCGGCGGCCGTGCCGGCGGAGGTGATCACGGGGTCCTCGTCCACGTAGAGCACGTCCGGCTCGACGACCACGCGCGGGTACAGCCGGGCGAGGTCCTCGGCGTGCTTCCAGTGCGTAGCGCAGCGGCGGCCGTCCAGCAGCCCGGCCGCGGCCAGCACGAAGACGCCGGAGCAGACGCTCAGCACCCGGGCGCCGCGGTCGACCGCGCGCCGCAGGGCGTCCAGCAGCTCCGGCGGGAAGTCCCGGGACGCATAGCCGTGCCCGGCCGGCACGGCGATCAGGTCGGCCGTCTCCAGCCGCTCCAGGCCGTGCTCGGCGTGGAGCGAGAAGCCGGAGTTCATCCGCAGCACCGGGCCCTCGGCCGAGGCGACGGCGAAGTCGTACACCGGCAGGCCCTCGTCGCTCCGGTCGGTGCCGAAGACTTCGCAGACCACGCCCAGTTCGAAAGGATTCACGCCGTCGAGCAGGGCGACGGCCACGTTCCGCAGCATGCGTCCAGTGTGCCTCGTCGGTGGCAGTAATTCGAGGGTCTGCGGCAGTACTGCCACTGACGGTAAGGAGCAATCAGCGCGACAGTGGTGTCCATGAACAGCAACCAGGTAGAAGCACTGATCGGACTGACCGCCACCTTCGGGATCCTTGTCCTCCTGATCCTCCCGTCCCTGTTCGGCCTGGTGCGCGAGCGGCGCATCGACCGGCAGATCCGGGAGGCTCAGGAGGCCCGCGAAGAGGTGCCGGCTCAGAAGTCCTCGTCCAGGTCGACGGTGCCCTCCACCGCCACCTGGTACGCCGAGGGCCGACGCTCGAAGAAGTTGGTCAGCTCCTGAACCCCCTGGAGCTCCATGAAGGAGAAGGGGTTCTCGGAGCCGTACACCGGAGCGAAGCCGAGGCGGGTCAGCCGCTGGTCCGCCACGCACTCCAGGTACTGCCGCATCGACTCGGTGTTCATGCCCGGCAGGCCGTCACCGCACAGGTCGCGCGCGAACTGCAGCTCGGCCTCGACGGCCTCCCGGAGCATGTCCGTCACCTCCTGCTGGAGCCGGTCGTCGAACAGCTCCGGCTCCTCCTTGCGGACGGTGTCGACCACGTCGAAGGCGAAGGACATGTGCATCGTCTCGTCGCGGAACACCCAGTTGGTGCCGGTGGCCAGGCCGTGCAGCAGGCCCCGGCTGCGGAACCAGTAGACGTACGCGAAGGCGCCGTAGAAGAACAGGCCCTCGATGCACGCGGCGAAGCAGATCAGGTTGAGCAGGAAGCGGCGGCGGTCCGCCTGTGACTCCAGGCGCTCCAGCTTCTCGACCTCGTTGATCCACTTGAAGCAGAACCCGGCCTTCTCGCGGATGGACGGGATGTTCTCCACGGCCGCGAAGGCCGCCGCGCGGTCCTCCGGGTCGGGGAGATAGGTGTCGAGCAGCGTCAGATAGAACTGGACGTGCACCGCCTCCTCGAAGAGCTGACGGCTCAGGTACAGCCGCGCCTCGGGGGAGTTGATGTGCTTGTACAGCGTCAGCACCAGGTTGTTCGCGACGATCGAGTCACCCGTCGCGAAGAAGGCGACCAGCCGGCCGATGAGGTGCTGCTCCGCGGGGGAGAGCTTGGCGAGGTCGGCGACGTCCGAGTGGAGGTCGACCTCCTCCACGGTCCAGGTGTTCTTGATGGCGTCCCGGTAGCGCTCGTAGAAGTCCGGGTAGCGCATGGGGCGCAGGGTGAGCTCGAAGCCGGGGTCGAGAAGGTTCTGGGTGCTCATTACTGGCAGGCCTCGCAGGACTCGGGGTTTTCCAGGGAGCAGGCGACCGCCTCGGGGTCGGGAGTGGCCTGCACGGGCACGGTGGCCCGGGCGGCGCGGGCGATGCGGGTCGCCGGGCGCGAGCGCAGGTAGTACGTCGTCTTCAGCCCGGACTTCCAGGCGTAGGCGTACATCGAGGAGAGCTTGCCGATGGTCGGCGTCTCCAGGAACAGGTTCAGGGACTGGGACTGGTCCAGGAACGGCGTCCTGGCCGCCGCCATGTCGATCAGGCCGCGCTGCGGGATCTCCCACGCCGTGCGGTAGAGGGCGCGCACGTCCTCGGGGATCCAGGCGAAGTCCTGCACCGACCCGTTGGCCTCGCGCAGGGCCTCCCGGGTGCGGGCGTCCCACACGCCGAGCCGCTTCAGCTCGTCCACCAGGTAGGAGTTGACCTGGAGGAACTCGCCCGACAGCGTCTCGCGCTTGAACAGGTTGGACACCTGCGGCTCGATGCACTCGTACACGCCCGCGATGGAGGCGATGGTGGCCGTGGGCGCGATGGCGAGGAGCAGCGAGTTGCGCATGCCGGTCGAGGCGACGCGCTCGCGCAGCGCCGCCCAGCGCTCCGGCCAGGTCAGCTCCGCGTCGTAGTGGTCGGGGTGCAGTACGCCCCGGGCCGTACGGGTCTTCTCCCAGGCCGGCAGCGGGCCGTTGCGCTCGGCGAGGTCGGCGGAGGCCTCGTACGCGGCGAGCATGATCCGCTCGGCGATACGGGTGGACAGGGCCTTGGCCTGCGGTGAGTCGAAGGGCAGGCGCAGCTTGAAGAAGACGTCCTGGAGGCCCATCGCGCCGAGGCCGACCGGACGCCAGCGGGCGTTGGAGCGGCCAGCCTGCTCGGTCGGGTAGAAGTTGATGTCCACGACCCGGTCGAGGAACGTCACGGCCGTGCGGACGGTCTCGTCCAGGCGCTCCCAGTCGATGTCCCCGCCGGTCACGAACGCGCCGAGGTTCACCGAGCCCAGGTTGCAGACCGCGGTCTCGCCGTCGTCGGTGACCTCCAGGATCTCCGTGCAGAGGTTGGAGGAGTGCACGACGTGGCCGGGCTCGGCCGTCTGGTTGGCGGTGCGGTTGGCGGCGTCCTTGAAGGTCATCCAGCCGTTGCCGGTCTGCGCGAGGGTGCGCATCATGCGGCCGTACAGCTCACGGGCGGGCAGGGTCTTCTTCGCGAGGCCCTTCGCCTCGGCCGCCCGGTACGCGGCGTCGAACTCCTCACCCCACAGGTCGACCAGCTCCGGCACGTCCGAGGGGGAGAACAGCGACCACTGCGCGTCGGTGTTCACGCGCCGCATGAACTCGTCCGGCACCCAGTGTGCGAGGTTCAGGTTGTGCGTACGGCGGGCGTCCTCACCGGTGTTGTCGCGCAGCTCAAGGAACTCCTCGATGTCGGCGTGCCAGGTCTCCAGGTAGACCGCGGCGGCGCCCTTGCGCCGGCCGCCCTGGTTCACGGCGGCGACCGAGGCGTCCAGGGTCTTCAGGAACGGGACGATGCCGTTGGAGTGCCCGTTGGTGCCGCGGATCAGTGAACCGCGGGCGCGGATCCGGGAGTAGGCGATGCCGATGCCGCCGGCGTGCTTCGACAGCCGGGCCACCTGGTGGTACCGGTCGTAGATTGAGTCCAGTTCGTCCTGCGGGGAGTCCAGGAGGTAGCAGGACGACATCTGGGGATGCCGGGTGCCGGAGTTGAAGAGCGTGGGGGAGGACGGGAGGTAGTCGAGGCGGCTCATGAGCGAGTAGAGAGCCGCGACCTCGTCCACCGCGCGTGTGGTGTCGTCCTCGGCGAGGCCGCACGCCACCCGGAGCATGAAGTGCTGGGGCGTCTCGACGACCTTGCGGGTGTGCGGGTGACGCAGCAGGTAGCGGCTGTGGAGGGTACGCAGGCCGAAGTAGCCGAAGCGGTCGTCGGCCGCACGGTCGATCAGCGCGTCGAGGCGGGCGGCGTGGACGCGCACGAACTCGGCGGTGCGGTCGGCGATGAGCCCCTCGCGGTGGCCGACCGCGACGGACCCGGTGAAGGACGTGACGCCCTGCGAGGCGGCCTCCTCGCGGATGCCGATGGTCAGCAGCCGGGCGGCCAGCCGGGAGTAGGCGGGGTCCTCGGAGATCAGACCGGCCGCGGCCTCCGTCGCCAGCTCCCGCAGCTCCCGCTCGTCCGCCTGCGCGGACCGGCCGCGCAGCGCGGCGGCGGCGACCCGGTCGGGGTCGGCGTCGGGGAGGTCGGCGGTCAGCTCGCTCAGGGTCCGCAGCAGCGTGGCACCGGGAGCGTCGTGCTCTTCTTCGGCTGAGACCGGTTCGGCTGGCGCGATGGTCACGTGGGGCTCTCCCTCGCTCGGCACGGGGGCCTCGTCGAGGGCAGGGGGCAGCACACGAGCGCACGCGGCGTCGCGTCCACCGGCCCACTCCACGAGGCCCGGACGTCAGGGCACACCGGCCGGGTGGCCGGGTGCGCTGTCGGCAGGTCCTCGGACTGACCCCTGTGCAGGGCGGCACCCGGAACACGGCGGTTCCGGGAACAGACATGCACAAGTACACCGTTGCGGGACAGTTCCGGATTCGCACCGGATTCCCCTGCGGCGACAGCGAGCATGAGCATACATCTTGTGCCGGGTTCGAACGGCACCCCCAGATGTTGTGTCGTGCTGGTTTCAGAGCGTCAACTCATAGGTGAGATGAGTGATGTCCGTCAGCTCCGGGAGGGGGTTCCCGTCACGCTCGGGTGTGCGAGTGAAGCCCAGGCGTTCGTAGACGCGATGGGCGGTGTGCACGGGGGGCCGGGCCGACAGCACGACGCTCCGGCAGCCCGGGGTGGCCCGCGCCCGCTCGACGCAGGAGCGCTGATGAGCGTGTACGACAGCGGGCCGCCGTGGTGAGTGGTCTCGGCGGCCCGCTGCGGGTGTTGTGTGGTGGTGCGAGGTCAGTGAGCCGACCCGGCCGTCGCAGGCGGGAGTTCCACCTGGACCCCGGGGTCGCCCGCGTCCGCCGTGTAGTCCTCCGGCTTGGTCTCGTCGATGCCGTCGGGGGCCTTCAGGGCCTTCAGGACGAAGGTCAGGACCACCGTCACCACCACGTTCAGGACGAACGCCGTGAGGCCGATGTAGCCGATCTCCCCGATGCCCGGGATCTCCTTCGCGGAGCCGCCGAAGTGCTTCTGCGTCGGGGAGGCCACGCCGTACGCCGCGGCCGTGCCGTAGATCATGCCGACCGCCCAGCCCGCGAGCAGGGCCCAGCGGTGGAACCAGCGGGTGAACAGGCCGCCGACCAGGGCCGGGAAGGTCTGCAGGATCCAGATGCCGCCCAGCAGCTGGAAGTTGATGGCGACCGTCTTGTCCATGGTGAGGACGAAGGCCAGGGCGCCGACCTTCACCAGCAGGGAGACCAGCTTGGAGACCTTGGTCTCCTGCGCGGGGGTGGCGTCCGGCTTGATGAAGTCCTTGTAGATGTTGCGGGTGAAGAGGTTCGCGGCCGCGATGGACATGATGGCCGCGGGCACCAGCGCGCCGATGCCGATCGCCGCGAACGCCACGCCCGCGAACCAGTCCGGGAACATCGTCTCGAACAGCTGAGGGATCGCCAGCTGACCGTTCTGCACCTTGATGCCGGCCGCGATCGCCATGAACCCGAGCAGCGCCAGCAGGCCCAGCATCAGCGAGTACAGCGGCAGGATCGTGGTGTTGCGGCGGATCACCTCACGGCTCTTCGAGGACAGCGTCGCCGTGATCGAGTGCGGGTACATGAACAGCGCCAGGGCGGATCCCAACGCCAGCGTCGCGTACGTCCACTGGCCCGGCTCGGCCGGTGCCAGCGCCCCGCGCGGCGCGCCCGTCGCCGGGTTGGTCTGGCTGAACGCGTCACCGGCCTTGGCGAAGATGTCGTCGAAGCCGCCCAGCTTGATCGGGATGTAGATGATCGCCACCGCGATGACGATGTAGATCAGTGTGTCCTTCACGAACGCGATGAGCGCGGGGGCCCGAAGACCCGACGAGTACGTGTACGCCGCCAGCACGCCGAACGCAATCAGCAGCGGCAGGTCCTTGATGAACCAGTTGGTGTTCTCGCCGCCGCCGACGCCCATCACGTCCAGCACGGCCTGGATGCCGACCAGTTGGAGGGCGATGTACGGCATCGTCGCCAGGATGCCGGTCACGGCCACGGCCAGCGACAGACCCTTCGAACCGAAGCGGCCGCGCACGAAGTCGGACGTCGTGACGTACCCGTGCTTGTGGGACACCGACCACAGGCGCGGCAGGAAGGTGAAGATCAGCGGGTACACCAGGATCGTGTACGGCACGGCGAAGAAGCCGGCCGCGCCCGCCGCGTAGATCGCCGCCGGCACGGCGACGAAGGTGTACGCCGTGTACAGGTCGCCGCCGAGCAGGAACCAGGTGATCCAGGTGCCGAACGAGCGGCCGCCCAGGCCCCATTCGTCCAGGCTGTGCTCGTTCTCGGCCTTGCGCCAGCGCGCGGCCAGGAAGCCCATGACCGTCACGGCCACGAAGAAAAAGATGAAGACGGCGAGTGCGACGCCGTTCACGCCGTCCTTCACTGCGACGCACCGCCCTTCGCGGCCGAGCGGGCGCGCTGGTCACGCTGCCACAGCTTGTAGGCGATCATCGTCAAAGCGGTGGAGATGAGCACCCACGCCATCTGGTACCAGTAGAAGAACGGGATCCCGATGAAGGCCGGGTCGGTCTTGGCGTACGAGCCGACCCACAGCATGGCCACGAAGGGTGCGACAAGGCAGAGCCCGATGACGACGCGCACGGGCGTCACCACCGGGCCTCTGCTGGATTCTGGGGCTTGCGACATCAGGCGGCTCCGTCCCCTCAGTGATCACCTGGGCAATGCGCAGGCAATCTAGGTCAGGGCACGGCGCAAGCGGAACCCCTCGTCCGCAATGCGGTTCCCGAAAGGACCGGGGATCCGGCCGCCGCCGCGTCAGTCCTGGGGCCGCTTCAGCCGGGCCACGAACTTGTACCGGTCGCCCCGGTAGACCGACCGCACCCACTCCACGGGCTGGCCCTCCCGGTCCAGCGAGTGCCGGGAGAGCATCAGCATCGGCAGCCCGACGTCCGTGCCCAGCAGACCGGCCTCGCGCGGAGTCGCCAGCGACGTCTCGATGGTCTCCTCGGCCTCCGCGAGATGGACGTCGTAGACCTCGGCCAGCGCGGTGTAGAGGGACGTGTACTTCACCAGCGAGCGCCGCAGCGCCGGGAAGCGCTTCGCGCTCAGGTGGGTGGTCTCGATGGCCATCGGCTCGCCGTTGGCCATGCGCAGCCGCTCGATGCGCAGCACGCGTCCGCCGGGCGTGATGTCGAGCAGCCCGGCCAGCCGGTCGTCGGCGGTGATGTAGCCGATGTCCAGCAGCTGCGAGGTGGGTTCGAGGCCCTGGGCGCGCATGTCCTCGGTGTACGAGGTCAGTTGCAGGGCCTGCGAGACCTTCGGCTTGGCGACGAACGTGCCCTTGCCCTGGATGCGCTCCAGCCGGCCCTCGACGACCAGTTCCTGGAGCGCCTGGCGCACGGTCGTGCGCGAGGTGTCGAACTCCGCCGCCAGGGTGCGCTCGGGCGGGACCGGCGTGCCCGGCGCCTGGGTCTCGGTCATGTCGAGCAGGTGTTTCTTCAGCCGGTAGTACTTGGGCACGCGCGCGGTCCGGACGGGCACCCCGTTCTCGTTCTCCGCACTGCTGACGTCGGTGCTCATGCTCCGCCTTCCCGGCCCGGTCTGCCGACACGATCCCACTTGTATACCGTCGGCGCCTCTTTTGGTCTAGTCCACCGTTCTCTGTGGTCTACCCGCAGTATGCCGTGTTCCGCTCGGGTTTTCGCTGGCTTCTTACTTAAAGGTTCCTGCATATGTAGGTCGCATAACGGCTGGTCAGAGCTTTATCGAGGCCCTTGACAGGCCTTCTGGTCTGGTCCAAGCTCCCCGGTACTGGTCTACACCATTGGTCCAGGCCCGGCCCCACGTTCACTGCGGGGAGCCAGGGGGGTTGTGGGATCCCTGAGGAGGGTGGCGTGAAGCGCAAGCTGACAGCCGCGATCGGTATCGCGGGCATGATGGTCTCCATCGCGGCATGCGGGGGCGAGGGTGACGGGGGCTCGGACAAGGGCGCGGACGCCAAGGAGCTGACCGTCTGGCTCACCGTCGACGCCCAGAACAACTGGCCCGGGCTGGTGAAGGCCACCGACGCCGCGGTGAAGAAGAAGCACCCCGGCCTCAAGATCAACCACGAGTACTACGGCTGGCCCGACAAGAACGCCAAGCTCGACGCCGTCCTCGCCACGGACAAGGCCCCCGACGTGGTCGAGATGGGCAACACCGAGATGCTCGGCTACATGGTCAAGGGCGCCTTCGCCCCGCTCGACCAGGGCACGTTCGACAACTCCGACGCCTGGCTGGACGGCCTCAAGGCCTCCGTCACCTACCAGGGCAAGACCTACGGCGTCCCGTATTACGCCGGCGGTCGCGTCGCCAACTGGCGCAAGGACGTCGCGGCCTCGGCCGGCCTGAAGACACCCCCGAAGACCTACAAGGAGCTGACCGCCGCCCTGGACAAGATCCAGAAGAAGGAGGGCGACAAGTTCAGCGCCTGGTACCAGCCCACCCGCGACTGGTACGCGGCCATGTCCTTCGTCTACGACGCCGGCGGTGCCATCGCCACCGAGTCGGGCGGCCAGTGGAAGGCGTCCCTCTCCTCGCCCGAGTCCCTCAAGGGCCTGAAGGAGTTCAAGAACGTCGTCGACTCCTACATGCACGGGGACAAGACCAAGGACGAGTCCGACCGCTACATCGTCTACGGCCAGGGCAAGTCCGCCATGATCTTCGCGGCCGCCTGGGAGGGTGCCACCGCCGAGGACCCGAAGAACGACAAGACCGGCAAGCTCAAGGGCAACCTCGAGAACTTCGTGATGCCCGGCCCGTCCGGCAAGAACATGCCCGTCTTCCTGGGCGGCAGTGACCTCGCCGTGCCGGTCAAGTCCGACGCGCAGGCCCTGGCCGCCGAGTGGATCAACGCGTTCACCGGCTCCTCCGGGCAGAAGGGCCTGATGGCCAAGGGCAACCTGCCCAACAACAAGACCGACCTCGCGACGCTCAAGAACGACCCCAAGACGGCGGTCCCCGCCACCGCGGCCGAGTCCAGCTGGTTCGTCCCGATGGCGCCCGGCTGGGGCCAGGTCGAGAAGGCCCAGATCCTGCAGACCATGCTGCAGAGCATCGGCACCGGCAAGAAGTCCGTCGAGGCCGCCGCCAAGGAGGCGGACGCCGCGATCGACAAGGTCATCAACACCAAGTGACCTGAGCGCGGGGCTCCCGGCTTGCGGAGCCCCGCCGTCCGTACGACCTGAGGGACCGCCGAGGAGCGCGCGATGAGTGCCGCAGAGACCACCACCCCTGCCAAGGTGCCGCCACCGCGGCAGGCACCACCGCCGCCCCCGAAGGACCGGCGGCCCCGCGGACAGCGCACATCCGGCGGGGCCCTGGCCCCCTGGCTGCTGCTCGCGCCCTGCCTGCTGATCCTCGCCCTGGTCATGGGCTATCCGCTGGCCCGCCTGGTCTCCTTGTCCTTCCAGAAGTTCGGCCAGTCCCAGCTGTGGGGCTTCCAGCCGGCCGAGACGGTCGGGTTCGACAACTTCGCCGAGGTGCTGGGCGACGGCGAGTTCTGGGCCGTCGTCGTGCGCACGATCGTCTTCGCGGCCGGTGCCGTCGTCCTCACCATGGTGATCGGCATGGCGCTCGCCCTGCTGCTCCAGCGGGTCTCCGGCTGGCTGAAGATGCTCATCAACATCGTGCTGGTGGCCAGCTGGGGCATGCCGGTGATCGTGGCGACCACGGTCTTCAAGTGGCTCTTCGACTCCGACTACGGCGTCTTCAACGCGCTGCTCAGCAAGCTGCCCGGCGTCGAGATGGTCGGCCACAACTGGTTCGCGAGCGGCCCCGAGGGGCTGGCCGTGATCATGCTGCTGGTGATCTGGGGAGCCGTGCCGTTCGTGGTCATCACCCTCAGCGCCGGTCTCACCCAGGTCCCGAAGGAGCTGGAGGAGGCCGCCCGTCTGGACGGCGCGGGCTCCTGGGGCGTCTTCCGCTTCGTCACCCTGCCCGTCCTCAAGCCGATCATCGTGATGCTCACGACCCTGTCGGTCATCTGGGACATGGGCGTCTTCCCCCAGGTGTTCGTCATGCGGGGCGGCCACCCCGAGCCGGAGTTCCAGGTCCTCAACACCTACTCCTACGACCGGGCGTTCGTGGTCAACGACTACGGCCAGGGCTCGGCCATCGCGCTGATCACCGTCCTGCTGCTGCTCGGCGTGGTCGCCGTCTACATGCGGCAGATGCTGAAGATCGGAGAGGTCGAATGAGCACGCTCACCGGAACCCGCCGCCGCAGGAACCCGCGGCTCGGCTGGAACCTCCTCGGTCTCCTGGTCTTCCTCGTCGCGGGCTTCCCGCTCTACTGGATGCTCAACACCGCGTTCAAGCCCGCCAAGGACGCCATCGACCCGGACCCGAGCCTGCTGCCGACCGGCCTCACCTTCGACAACTTCGGCCGGGCGCTGGACATCGCCGACTTCTGGGGCCCCGTCGGCCGCAGCCTCGTGGTGTCGCTGGCCGTGGTCGTCATCGGCGTGGCCGTCGGGCTGCTGGCCGCGCTCGCCATCTCCCGCTACGCCTTCCGCGGCCGCAAGATCGTGATCGTGGGCATCCTCGCGGTCCAGATGGTCCCGCTGGTCGCCATGATCATCCCGGTGTTCCTGCTGCTCAACGACCTGGGCCAGTACGACCGGCTGACCGGCCTCATCATCACCTACCTGACCTTCATCCTCCCGTTCACGGTGTGGACGCTGCGGGGCTTCATCGTCAACATCCCCAAGGAGCTGGAGGAGGCGGCCATGGTCGACGGCTGCTCCCGCACCGGCGCCTTCCTCCGGGTCGTCTTCCCGCTCCTGGCCCCCGGCATGGTCGCCACCTCGGTCTACGGTTTCATCCAGGCCTGGAACGAGTACCTGTACGCCCTGATGCTGCTCAGCCAGAAGAACCAGACCGCGACCGTCTGGCTCGGCAACTTCACCACCAAACACGGCACCGAATACGCCCCGATGATGGCCGGCGCCACGATGATGGCCGTGCCGATCGTCGCCCTCTTCCTCCTCGTCCAGCGCAAGATGGCCGCGGGCCTGACCGCGGGCGCAGTGAAGGGATGACCTCACCCGATGACGACACTCGCCAGCGGCACCGACACACTCACCCGCGACGCCCTGACGGTCCTCCAGCCCGGCTTCACCGGCACCACCGCCCCCGACTGGCTGCTGCGCCGGCTCGGTGAGGGCCTGGCCTCCGTCGGGCTCTTCGGCCGCAACATCGCCTCACCGGACCAACTGGCCGCCCTCACCGCCCAGCTGCGGGCCGAGCGCGACGACGTCCTCGTCGCGATCGACGAGGAGGGCGGCGACGTGACCCGCCTGGAGGTGCGCAGCGGCTCCTCCTTCCCCGGCAACCACGCGCTCGGCGCGGTCGACGACGTGGAGCTGACCCGGCAGGTCGCCCACGAACTGGGCCAGCGCCTCGCCACCTGCGGCGTCAACCTCAACTGGGCCCCCTCCGCCGACGTCAACTCCGACCCGCGCAACCCGGTCATCGGCGTCCGCTCCTTCGGCGCCGACACCGAACTCGCCGCCCGGCACACCGCCGCCTACGTCACCGGCCTGCAGTCCGCCGGGGTCGCCGCCTGCACCAAGCACTTCCCCGGTCACGGCGACACGGCCGTCGACTCCCACCACGCCCTGCCGCGCATCGACGTCTCCGCCGAGGTACTGGCCGAACGCGAGCTGATCCCGTTCCGCGCCGCCATCGCCGCCGGGACCCGGGCCGTCATGAGCGCCCACATCCTGGTCCCCGCCCTGGACCCGGACCGCCCGGCCACGCTCTCCCGCCGCATCCTCACCGGCCTGCTCCGCGACGAGCTCGGCTACGACGGCCTCATCGTCACCGACGGCATGGAGATGCGCGCCATCGCCGGCACCTACGGCATCGAACGCGGCAGCGTCCTCGCCGTCGCCGCGGGCGCCGACGCGATCTGCGTGGGCGGCGGCCTCGCCGACGACGAGACCGTGCTGCGCCTGCGGGACGCCCTGGTCGGCGCCGTGCGCGCGGGCGAACTCCCGGAGGAACGCCTCGCCGAGGCCGCCGACCGGGTGCGCGCACTGGCCCGCTGGACCGGCACGGCGAGCCGCCCGGCCGAGACGTCCCACGGCACCGGGATCGGCCTGCACGCCGCCCGCCGCGCCCTCACCGTGACCGCGGCGCCCGGCCTCGGCAGCCCCGGCGCCTTCGAGCCCCTCACCGAACCGCCCTACGTCGCCGCCCTCACCCCCGTCGCCAACATCGCCGTGGGTGACGAGACCCCGTGGGGCGTCGCCGCGGAACTCGTCCACCTCCTGCCGGGCACGGTGACGGGCAGCTTCTCCGCCGGGGACGGCCCCCAGCGGGACGCAGGTGAGAAGGCCGGACGGGAGGCGCTCCAGGCAGCCGGCACCCGCCGCATCGTCGCCGTCGTCCGCGACGAACACCGCCACCCCTGGATGGCCTCGGCCCTCGACACCCTGCTCGCGGCCCGCCCCGAGACCGTGGTCGTCGAGATGGGCGTCCCCCAGGCCGCCCCACGAGGCGCCCTGCACATCGCCACCCACGGCGCGGCCCGCGTCTGCGGCCGCGCGGCGGCCGAGGTGATCGCCGGGGTCACCGGGGTGTGAGAGCGCGGTGGGCCCGCTGTGGGGAACTCCCCGGCAGGACCTCGGCCGGCAAGGACGTCTCACCACCCTCTGCGTGCCTTCGCCGGCAGGCAGAGGCCGACCTTCCTCGGACTCACTGTTGTAAGCCTGCGCCCGAATGTAGTACTTCTTATACATGAGTGAGCAGGTGCACAACAGGTTGGCGGTGGTGCGCGCCGAACGCAAGGTGTCGCGCCAGAGCCTGGCCGAGGCAGTGGGAGCCCACTACCAGACCATCGGCTACATCGAGCGGGGGCAGTACAACCCGAGCCTCGACCTGGCGCTGAAGATCTCCAAGTTCTTCGGTCTGCCGGTCGAGGCCCTGTTCTCCCTCGAACCGTTCCGCCCGCTCACCGACGAGGTCTACGGGAGGAACCAGATATGACGACGACACCCCTCACCCGCTACGACCGGAGCATGCTGCGGCTGATGAACGACCGCCGTGCGGCGGTCTGGTACGCCACGGCGGCCCGCCGCCGTCTGACCGTCGTCGCCCATGTCGTCCTCAGCGGGGCCATCGGTGGCCTGATGACCCACTTCTGCCTCGCCGAGGGCGAGCCACTGTGGACCGTCGCGGTGACGGCGGTGCTGTACTTTCCCTGGATGGTCGCGACGGGCCTGATCAACGGCGCCACCCGGGGCCTGCTGGAGCTGCGCGAACGCGCGCTGGACGAGCGGCAGTCGGCGGAACGCAGCCGCGTCCTGGCCAGGGCCCACCGCGTGACGACCCTGCTCCTCGCCGCCGCGGCGGTCACCCTGCTGATCACGGGCGGCACCGCCGGCGTCGCCCCCAAGGCCTACGCGGCACCCTTGCTCATCGCCGTCCTCGTCGTGCACTGGATGATGCCCCTGTGGGTGGCCGGCTGGCGCGCCCAGGACGAACCGGCCGACGAGGATGCGGTCGGGGGCGGGGCCCTGGAGCTCTGAGTCCGAGGAGACGCCGGGGGTGGGGAGGGGCGGGGGGTCGCCTGTGGGTGACCGAGGGGTCCCGGGGGTGCCGGCAGGTGACCGACGGGGCTCCGAGGGTGTCGGCAGGTGACCGACCGGCTCCGAGGGTGAAGCAGGTGACCGACCGGCTCCGAGGGGGCCGGGGGTTGTGGGGTTGCCCTGGTGTCCCGGGGCCCAGGGTGCCCTAGATCCCCTGCCACTCCGGCTTGTTGGCGTAGGTGTGGCGGAAGTAGTCCGCCAGCTTCAGCTTCGACGCGGCGGGCTCGTCGACGACGACGGTCGCGTGCGGGTGGAGCTGGAGCGCGGACGCGGGGCACACCGCGGCGACCGGCCCTTCCACCGACGCGGCGACCGCGTCCGCCTTGTTCTCACCGGTGGCGAGCAGCACCAGGTGCCGGGCCTCCAGGATGGTGCCGATGCCCTGCGTGATCACGTGGTGCGGCACCTGGTCGATGTCACCGTCGAAGAAGCGCGCGTTGTCGACCCGGGTCTGCTCGGTCAGCGTTTTGATCCGCGTCCGCGACGCCAGCGACGAACACGGCTCGTTGAAACCTATGTGCCCGTCGGTGCCGATGCCGAGCAGCTGAAGGTCCACACCCCCGGCGTCCACGAGCGCCTCGTCGTAGGCCTCACAGGCCCCTTGCACGTCCGCCGCCGTGCCGTCCGGGCCCGTGAACTGGTCCATGCCGATGCCGAGCGGCTCCAGCACCTCACGCCGCAGCACCGACCGGTACGACTCCGGGTGATCGGCGGGCAGCCCCACGTACTCGTCGAGCTGCGCGATCCGCACCCGCCCGACGTCCACCGCGCCGGAGCGCACCTTCGCCGCCAGCGCCTGGTACACGGGCAGCGGCGTCGAGCCGGTGGCCACGCCGAGCAGGGCTGCGGGCTTGCGCCGGAGCAGCTGAGCGATGGCCTCGGCGATGAGCTCGCCGCCTGCCTTCTTGTCCGGGACGATGACAACTTCCACGCTGGGCCTGCCGATCTGAGGGGAGCACTCAACTGGGACTGGACCTGTGAGGGGCCGTGTGGTTTAGACCAATCTAACAGAGCGGTCCTCCTCGGCCCAGGGTGCACATCACCACTCCCGCACGGGCGGCGCTGCCGTGCCCAGCGGGTCACCAGGGGGTGAACAGTGCCACTGCGCGCAAGGTGACGAAGCGGACGTGAGGTTTCCCGGGCGGGCGGCGCCGCACCCGGGGGAGTGGAATGGGGTCCGGAGTCGCCCCACCCCCGGGAGGAACCACGCCATGACCGCCCCCGCCGCACCAGGTCCCCTCAGCGAGCCCCCGGGCCGGACCATGGCGCGTGAGATGGCCGAACAGCCCGCCGTGCTGCGCCGGATCCTGTCCGAGGGTGCCCCCGCCATCCAGGACGTCGCCCGGAAGATCGCCGCCCGCGCACCCCGCTTCGTCCTGCTGACCGCCCGGGGCACCTCCGACAATGCCGCCCTGTACGCCAAGTACCTCCTGGAGGTCCGGCTCGGCCTGCCCTGCGGACTCACCTCGATGTCCACGACCACGGCCTACGGCGCCCGCCCCGACCTCACCGACGTCCTGGTCGTCACCGTCAGCCAGTCCGGAGGCAGCCCGGACCTGGTCGCCTCGACCCGGGCCGCCCGGGAGGCCGGCGCGATCACCCTTGCCGTCACCAACAACCCGGACTCACCGCTCGCCGAAGTCTCCGAGCACCACATCGACATCGTGGCCGGACCCGAGAAGGCCCTCCCCGCGACCAAGACGTACACGGCCTCCCTTCTCGCGCTCTACCTCTTCGTCGAGGGCCTGCGGGGCGGTGACGGTGCGCCGACGCGAGTGCTGCCGGACCTCGCCGAGCAACTGCTCAACCGGCAGGAAGAGGTGCGTACGCTCGCCGCCCGTTACCGCTTCGCCGAGCGCATGGTGATCACCTCCCGCGGCTACGGCTACCCCACGGCCAAGGAGGCCGCCCTCAAGCTGATGGAGACCAGTTACATCCCCGCCCTCTCCTACTCCGGAGCGGACCTGCTGCACGGTCCGCTGGCCATGGTCGACAACGTCTCCCCGGTCATCGCGGTGGTGACCGACGGCAAGGGCGGCGAAGCCCTCCAGCCCGTCCTGGACCGGCTGCGCGGCCGCGGTGCCGACCTCGTCGTCATCGGACCCGGGCACCAGGTCGAGCAGGCGTCGGCCGGCTTCGTCCTGCCCACCGAGGGTGTGGCGGAGGAGGTCCAGCCCGTGCTGGAGATCATCCCTCTCCAGCTCCTGGCCTACGAGGTCACCATCGCCCGCGGCCAGGACCCGGACGCGCCCCGGGCTCTGGCGAAGGTGACGGAGACCCGCTGAGGGCGGGGGAGGGGGTTGGTGGCCGGGGGCGTGTAGGCCTCGCCTCCTAGCGGGGGCGGTGGGGCTCGCACAGGCCCGCCTCCCAGCGCGGGACCGGGGGCTCGCGCCCGCCCCGCGTCCTCGCCGTCAGGTGAGCGAACCCCCCGTCACGTCCACCCAACTGCCCGTTATCCACCGCCCGCCGTCCGACACCAGGAACGCCACCACGTCCGCGACCTCGGCGGGTTGACCCACTCCGCCCAGCGCCGACAGCGCCGCGGCCTTCGCCCAGCCGTCGGGGCCGCCGTGCAGCAGTGCTGCCGTGTTGTCCGTCTCGATGATGCCCGGGGCCACCGAGTTCACCGTGATGCCGCGAGGACCCAGCACCTTGGACAGATCACGTGAGAAGACGTCCAGCGCGCCCTTGGTCATCGCGTACGCCACGTTGTCCGGCATCGCCGCCGTCCGGGCCAGCCCCGACGAGATGTTGACGACGCGGCCGCCGTCCCGCAGCCGAGTCATGCCGTGCTTGAGGATGAAGAACGGCGCCTTCACGTTCACCGCGAAGACCTCGTCGAACTCCCGCTCCTCCAGTTGCCCGAGCGGCCGCGTGTTACCGATCGCCGCGTTGTTCACCAGGATGTCCAGCCCGTCCGCGTGCCGGTCGAACTCCTCCCACAGCGCCTCGGCGTCCCCGGGTGTCCCCAGCTCGACCCCCACCGCGAACGCCGAACCCCCGGCCCTCTCGATCGCCGCGACCGTCTCCTTCGCCGCCGTCTCGTTCCGGCCGTAGTGCACGGCGACCCGAGCTCCGTCGCGCCCCAGCCGCTCGGCGATGCCTCGCCCGATGCCCCTGCTCGCCCCCGTGACGAGTGCCGTCCTGCCCGTGAGCACGCCCATGGCGGCGCCCCCTTCTCATTTATCTAGCTGTCGCTACAGAAATGACCGTACAACAGCCCGCCCCCATTTCTCTAGTGCCCGCTATAAAATGCACCCCATGGTGAACGACGACGGAACCGCGAAGGCTCGGCAGGAGGCCGACGCCGCGAGCGTGGAGGCTCCTCAGGGGTCGCACGCCGCGAGCGCGCAGAGTTCTCAGGGGCCCGGCACCGCGAGTGCGAAGACCGCCGGGGCGGGCAACGCGAAGACCGCCGGAGCCGGCAGCGCGAAAACCGGCGGGACCGGCACGGCGAAAGCCAAGCCCCGCGGCCGCCCCCGCTCCTTCGACCGCGAAACCGCGCTGGAGAAGGCACTCCTGGCCTTCTGGGAGCACGGTTACGAGGCGACGTCCGTCTCCGACCTCACCCGCGTCATGGACATCGGCGCCCCGAGCCTCTACGCCGCCTTCGGCGACAAGCGGTCCCTCTTCGACGAGGTCGTCCGCGTGTACGGCACGCGCTACGGGTCCTTCGCCGAGCGCGCCCTCGAAGAGGAGCCCACCGCACGGGCCGCCGTCGAGCGCACCCTGCGCGAGGCCGCCACCGCCTACACCGAACCCGGCCACCCGCACGGCTGCCTCGTCGTCCACGCCGCCGCGAACTGCTCGAACCCAGAGGTGGAGCAGTCGCTGCGAGACCGTCGCAACGCCAACATCGCCGCCTTCGAAAGCCGCATCAGGGCCGATGTCGCCGCCGGCGTGCTGCCGTCCGCCACCGACGCCGCCGCCCTGGCCCGTCACACCGGCGCGATGATCCAGGGCATGTCACAACAGGCACGGGACGGGGCGAGCAGGGAGGAGCTGGAGGCGGTCGCGGAAATTGCCCTGGCCATCTGGCCCCGCACAGGAACCCACACGGGTTAGGCTGCCTGCTGGACGCCGGTGCGTCCGATGCGTCGCGGAAATGACAACAACGAACAGCCTCCCACGCATGGACACCACAAGTGGTCTAGTCCACAATGCGTAACCAGAGCGCGTGTGCAACGCGCACCAAGCCTCCGTCTTCCCCGCACAGGAAGACGGACCGAGGATCCGAGGCTCTCTGCCCTGACTGCCCCGGCTCCTCAATCCTTCGGCCGACCGGGACCGCACACCCCACGGCCGATGTTGCTCCGGGCTGCGGTGCCGGGAGGGTTGAGGGTCCCTCTCAGGCGCCGCGGCCCGCGGGTGTTTCAGGGCCGTACGAACCCCCGGGTACGCTCGCACACGTGCCCTCCATGAACGAACTCGTACGCCAGCACACCGCCCTCGACGACACCGATCTCGAGTGGCTGCACCTGCTGGTCTCGGAGTGGCAGCTGCTCTCCGACCTCTCCTTCGCCGACCTGGTCCTGTGGGTCCCCACCAGCGACGGCACCCGGTACGTCTCGGTCGCCCAGATGCGGCCCAACACCGGCCCGACCTCGTATCAGGACGACATGGTGGGCCACCTCGTCCCGCGCGGCCGCCGTCCGATGCTGGACGCCGCCCTCGACGAGGGGCGCATCGTGCGCGAGGGCGACCCCGAGTGGCGCGAGGAGGTGCCCGTCCGGGTCGAGTCGATCCCCGTACGGCGGGAGGGGCGCGTCCTCGGCGTCATCGCACGCAACACCAACCTCCTCACCGTGCGCACCCCGAGCCGCCTCGAACTCACCTATCTGCAGAGTGCCTCCGACCTGGCGCAGATGATCGCGGCAGGGTCCTTCCCGTTCGCGAACCAGCAGCTCGACATGGACGCCTCACCCCGCGTGGGCGACGGCCTGATCCGGCTCGACGCCGACGCCATCGTCCAGTACGCCTCTCCCAACGCCCTGTCCGCCTACCACCGGCTCGGCCTCGCCTCCGACCTCGTCGGCCAGCACCTGGGCCGCACCACCGCCGAACTCGCCCCCACCCGGGGCCCGGTGGACGAGGCGCTCGCCAAGGTCGCCAGCGGCTGGGCGCCGCGCGAGTTCGAGATCGAGGCCAGTGACGGGGTCATCCAGTTCCGCGCGATCCCGCTGAAGCCGAAGGGCACCCGCATCGGTTCCCTCGTCCTGCTCCGGGACGTCACCGAACTGCGTCGGCGTGAGCGCGAGTTGATCACCAAGGACGCCACCATCCGGGAGATCCACCACCGGGTCAAGAACAACCTCCAGACGGTGGCCGCGCTGCTGCGCCTCCAGGCCCGGCGCATCGAGTCCGACCGCGGGCGCGAGGCTCTCGAAGAAGCGGTGCGACGTGTCGGATCGATTGCGATCGTGCACGAGACGCTCTCCCAGAACCTGGACGAGCGTGTGGAGTTCGACGACATCGCCGACCGCGTCCTGGCGATGGTCGCGGAGATCTCCCCGGGCAAGGTGGCGGGCCGGCGCACCGGCCGTTTCGGCATTCTCGACGCCGAGGTCGCCACACCCCTGTCGATGGTGCTGACCGAGGTCCTGCAGAACGCGCTGGAGCACGGGTTCCGCGAGGGCGACATCGGCACGGTCGAGGTGTCGGCGGTGCGCGGCGGCACGACCAAGGAGGCCCGACTGCTGGTCACGGTCCAGGACGACGGGGTGGGCCTGCCCCACGGCTTCGACCCGCACACCGCCGGCAATCTCGGGCTCCAGATCGTGCGGACGCTGGTGGAGGGCGAGCTGGGCGGGACGTTCGACATGGTCCCGGCCCCCGAGCGCGGCACCCGAGTGATCCTCGACATCCCGGTGCGCTCCCAGAAGTAGCGGAAACCGCAGCGCAAACCGAAAGCCTCGGGAAGGGCCCGGAAAAAGCGATGAGCCCCGGGCCACCAAGTGGCCCGGGGCTAAAGCTCGTTGCTGCTTGTCTAAGCGCATCGGGGGAACTGCGCGCTGCGGCTCGGGGGCGGGAGATGCGTACTCGCTGCACGCGCCGCCAAGCTCAGGCTGTCAGCAGGGGTGGGTGTCAGGCGGAGGCCTGACGAGCCCGGTTGCGAGCGGCGCGGCGCTTCATGGCGCGGCGCTCGTCCTCGCTGAGACCACCCCAGACGCCGGAGTCCTGGCCGGACTCGAGCGCCCACTGCAGACACTGCTCGATCACCGGGCAGCGACGGCAGACGGCCTTGGCTTCCTCGATCTGCAGCAGCGCAGGACCGGTGTTGCCGATGGGGAAGAAGAGCTCGGGGTCTTCCTCGCGGCAAACGGCGTTGTGACGCCAGTCCATGGCTGCTACCTCTCCTTGGTATTACGTGCAGGTGCTTGTGAATGTGAACGCTTTCACGAATCCCTCAACAAGTGAAGGGCCGACCGTCAGGGTCACCTGACGAAGGTCCTGTGTGTTGGAGAGGGGTTCCGGTGATCAGTGGAGGCCGGTCTTGCGGGCCGTCCCGATCGCCACGTAGAGACTCGCAAACCTCAGCGGCGGATACAACCCCTTCTGGAAAGTTTTTTTTGATTCTTCGGTGTCGACTAGGTCACAGCCGTACTTCCATGGGGTGGATCCTGGCCTAAACGTTCGAGTGAAAGGACTTTAGCCAGTTCTGCTCACACAATCACACGCAGTGCACGGCGTACGCCTGTGAACGTCACGCTGGTCCGCAGCCCCAGGTGGTCACCGTCCATCTGGAGGGGGAGCGGGACCTTCGAATGCAAGGTGAACTCTGTCAAGTCGTGCAGAGAGGTGGCGTGCTTCCCCTGGGGTCCACGCTCGGGGGACGAAGTGAGCAACTGGGTGCCATACCGGGCAACCGCCGCAGTGGAGAGGCGGCTGAGACCGAAGAGGTCGAGGCCGGTATCGAACGAGGCTTTAGGCGCCGCGTAGATCGGGCGATTCCCCAGAAACGTCCAGGGCGAGGTGTTCGAGACTATGGACAGCACCAGATCGGTGACCGGATCCTCCCCGGCCCGCTCCAGGGTGATCGTCCCGTTACGGCGGTTCGGCTCACCCAGGAGCTGACGCATCACCTGGCGCACGTAGAGAGCGTGCGTGGATTTCCGGCCGCGCTCGCGATGCTGCTCCACACGCCCTACGACACCGGCGTCGAAGCCGAGCCCCGCGTTGAAGGTGAACCAGCGGGACGGCACCGACTCGTCCTCGGTACCCGGCGTGCCCGAGGTCAGGCCCAGGCCGACGGTCCGCTCGCTGCCGTCGCGCAGGGCGTCGAGCAGCGCGCCGGTGGCCTCCACGGCGTCGTTGGGCAGCCCCAGGGCGCGGGCGAAGACGTTGGTGGAGCCGCCCGGGACCACCGCGAGGCCCGGAAGATGCCCGGGGGCGGGGCCGGCGTGCAGGAGGCCGTTGACCACTTCGTTGACCGTACCGTCGCCGCCGAGGGCCACCACCAGGTCGATGTCGTCGCTGTCCGCCGCGTGCCGGCCGAGGTCGCGCGCGTGACCGCGGTACTCGGTCGTGACCGCTTCGAGCTTCATCTCGCTGGCGAGCGCGTGGATCAGTACGTCGCGTGTGCGCGCACTTGTGGTGGTTGCCGCCGGATTGACCACGAGGAGTGCACGCATGACTGGCAGCGTACCTACTGGGGGGTACCGGGCCCATACCGAGGTGGGGATCAGGTAAGAGAGCGGTGGTGAACCTGGGCACGAGGGGCGCGTACGACCAGGGCTACCCTTCAGGGGTGAGCAGTGAGCAGACCCCCACCACCGAGGAAACCACCGGCCCGCGCCCCCGGCGTCTGACGTACGCCGCGCTGCTGGCCGCGCTGGAGGGCCTCGCGCTGGTCGTCGGCGGGGTCTGGATCCTCGTCCTCGGCCTCACGGGGCATCCCGACGACCGTCAGCAGGCGGTGACCGGAGGCATCACGCTGGTCGTGCTGGCGCTGCTGCCGCTGTTCGCGGCGCGCGGGCTGCTCGCCCTGCGCAGCTGGAGCCGCGGCCCGGCCGTGATCACCCAGCTCATGGCGCTGCCGGTGGCCTACAACCTGCTGCAGGCCGACAGCATGGCCATCCCGGGCGGGATCGCCCTGGCGGTGGTGGCCGTCGCGTCGCTCGTGCTGCTGGTGAACCCGGAGACGACCCGGGCCCTCGGGATCCGCGGGCCCGGCAACTCGGGCGACCTCCAGAAGTAGCCGTCACTCCTCGACGAGGAGCTTCTCCCTCAGCTGCGCCAGCGTGCGCGCCAGCAGCCGGGAGACGTGCATCTGGGAGATGCCGACCTCCTGGGCGATCTGTGACTGGGTCATGTTGCCGAAGAACCGCAGCAGCAGGATCCGCTTCTCACGCGGCGGGAGATCCTCCAGCAGGGGCTTGAGGGATTCCCGGTACTCCACGCCCTCCAGCGCCTCGTCCTCGGCGCCGAGGGTGTCCGCGACCGCCGGGGACTCGTCGTCTGTGTCGGGAACGTCCAGGGACAGCGTGGAGTACGCGTTGGCGGACTCCAGGCCCTCCAGGACCTCCTCCTCCGAGATCGCCAGCTTCTCGGCGAGCTCGTGGACCGTGGGGGAGCGGCCGTGCAGCTGTGAGAGCTCGGCCGTGGCCGTGGTCAGCGCCAGGCGCAGCTCCTGCAGCCGGCGCGGGACGCGCACCGCCCAGCCCTTGTCGCGGAAGTGCCGCTTGATCTCGCCGACCACCGTCGGGGTCGCGTACGTCGAGAACTCCACACCGCGATCGGGGTCGAAACGGTCGACCGACTTGATCAGCCCGATCGTGGCGACCTGGGTGAGGTCGTCCAGCGGCTCGCCCCGGTTGCGGAAGCGGCGCGCGAGATGCTCCACGAGCGGCAGATGCATCCGGACCAGCTGGTTGCGCAGCTCCGCGTACTCGGGGCTGCCACTGCTCAGCGTGCGCAGCTTGAGGAACATCTCGCGCGCCCCGCTGCGGTCCGGAGAGCCGTGCTGCGCACTCTGCGCGTGGGGTGCACGCGGCGCCTGATCCTCGGAGTCTCGCTCGTGCTCGCTCATCGTCCCGCCCGTCGCCCTTCCCCGCGCCCTCGCCTCCTCCGCCACTCTCGACTTCTCGCGAGTGGGGGGACCCCCCTGGGCCGGGGATGCTCCGATCCCCCCGCCCGGAGGCGCGCTCCGCACGGCGCCGTCCCGGTCGGGCCGCCCGCCGCCCGGGAGGACGACCCCCGCGGAGTCGTCCTCGGGATGCGGGCGTGCCTGCTCGGGGATGCCGTCGATGCCGTCCGCCATGCGCCGGGCACCCTTCGGGCCGCTCACGCCCGTGCCCTCGGCCGGCAGCTCTCGTGTGCCGCGCTCTTCGTCCCGCACCGGCCCGTCCTCGCTCCTCACGCCGGCCCGGGTCCCGCGCCGCGCTGTTTGTAGAGGCTGATCGAAACGGTTTTGTCCTTGTCCACGGCGGAAGAGACCTTGCCCGCGAGAGCGGACAGGACGGTCCAGGCGAAGGTGTCCCGCGAGGGGGCATGACCGTCCGTGGTCGGCGCCGAGACGGTGACCTCGAGTGAGTCGTCGACGAGGCGGAAGACACAACTGAGCACCGAGCCGGGCACGGCCTGCTGAAGCAGGATCGCGCAGGCCTCGTCCACTGCGATGCGCAGGTCCTCGATCTCGTCGAGGGTGAAGTCCAAACGGGCCGCGAGACCGGCCGTGGCCGTACGCAGCACCGACAGGTAGGCCCCCGCGGCCGGCAGCCGGACTTCCACGAAGTCCTGGGTCGCGGGCTCGCCTGCGATCTGGGACACCCTCACCTCCATGGTGGTACAAGCGTTTCAGGGCCGAGGGTCGTCCCCCGGGATAACGCGATACGTGGTTCAGCGGTGACGCTACCGCGCTCTCGGCGGTCCTGTCCCCGGGACCCCAACCCCTTGTCGTCACTCACAGTAAACCTGTGGATACGCTCCGTGTCTAGGGGTTGGGCGGGCCCAAAAGGGAAGAGCGCGCGCCGGGTTGACGTACCCAGACGTCAGACGGTCGAACCGTCCGCCGCCGGGGTCCTGTCGCGTCACACCAGGACATGGTCGACGAAGCACCAACGCCAGGTCTCCCCGGGCTCGTGTGTCCGCATCACGGGATGACCGGACTCCTTGTGATGCTCCGACGCGTGCCGTCCCGGCGAGGAGTCGCAGCAGCCGACGTGACCGCAGCTGAGACACAGCCGCAGCTGCACCGGATCCATGCCCTCCGCCAGACACTCCGGACACGTCTCGCTGAGCGGGCCGGGTTCGGGGTGCGGCAGCGCTTCGGCATGCGTGCACTGTTTCATGATTGCCAGGTTACGACGGTCGGGCGGAAGGCCGCGTCGAAAAATGAGGGTGGGCGAGAACGATGGACGTGATGCCACTGCTGCTGCTCGTGGCGGGCAGTGCCGCGATCGCGGCGGCCGCACGGCGCACCCCGGTGCCGGCGCCGCTGCTGCTGGTGGCCGTGGCACTGGCGGTCAGCTACGTCCCGGGGGTGCCCGAGTACACGCTCGACCCGCACGTCGTCCTGCCGCTGATCCTGCCGCCGCTGCTGCACACGGCCGCGACCGACAGCTCCTATCTCGACCTGCGGGCGCAGTTGCGGCCGGTCGCGATGCTGTCCGTCGGGTACGTGCTCTTCGCGACCTTCGTCGTCGGCTGGGCCCTGTACGTGATCGTGCCGGGGATGCCGCTGACCGCGGCCCTGGTCTTCGGCGCGGTGGTGGCGCCCCCGGACGCGGTCGCGGCTACGGCGGTCGCCCGCCGGGTGGGGCTGCCGTCGCGGATCACCACGATCCTCCAGGGCGAGTCCCTGCTCAACGACGCCACCGCCATCACCGCCTACCGGGTGGCCCTGGCCGCCGCCGTCGGCGAGGGCGTGACCTGGGCCGAAGGCATCGGCGAGTTCCTGCTCGCGGCCGTCGGCGGCGTCCTGGTGGGCCTGGTGCTGATGGCGCCGATCCACTGGCTGCGCACGCACGTGAAGGAGGCGCTGCTGCAGAACACGCTGTCCCTGCTGATCCCCTTCGTCGCGTACGCCGTCGCCGAGCAACTGCACGCCTCCGGTGTCCTCGCGGTCGTGGTCGTCGCGCTCTACCTGGGGCACCGCGCGTGGGAGGTCGATTTCGCGACCCGTCTGCAGGAGGAGGCGGTCTGGAAGATGGTCGCCTTCGTCCTGGAGTCGGCGGTGTTCGCGCTGATCGGCCTGCAGCTGCCCGTGGTGCTGCGGGGGCTCGGGGAGTACGAGGGTATCGACGCCGCCTGGTACGCGCTCGCCGTGTTCCTGGTCGTCGTCGCTTCCCGGTTCGTCTGGGTGTACCCCGCCACCTTCCTGCCACGGATGCTGTCGGCCCGGGTGCGGGAACGGGAGGAGAACCCCACGTGGAAGGGGCCCTTCGTCATCGCGTGGGCCGGGATGCGGGGTGTGGTCTCGCTGGCCATCGCCTTCTCCATCCCGCTCACCATGCACGACGGCGAGGAGCCCTTCCCGCAGCGCAACCTCATCCTCTTCCTGACCTTCACGACGGTCATCGGGACCCTGGTCGTACAAGGCCTGACCCTGCCGCCGCTCATCCGGGTGCTGAAGTTCCCCGGGCGGGACGCGCAGACCGAGACGCTCGCCGAGGCCAACGCCCAGGCGCAAGCCTCGCGGGCCGCCGAGCGGCGCCTGGACGAGCTCCTCACCGACGAGCGCAACGCCCTGCCCGCCCCGCTCGCCGACCGGCTGCGCACCGTGCTGGAGCGCCGTCGCAACGCCGTCTGGGAGCGGCTCGGCCAGGCCAACCCGATCACCGGGGAGTCCGTGGACGACACCTACCGGCGACTGTCGAGGGAGATGATCAGCGCCGAGCGCGAGGTGTTCGTCAGACTCCGGGACGGCCGTTACATCGACGACGAGATGCTGCGGACCCTGCTGCGCAGGCTGGACCTGGAGGAGGCGGCGGCGTTCCGGGAGGCGGCGTGACGGCTGAGCGGCGCCCCGGGGTGGGAACAGCGGCGCCGAGGGACTCGCGGGGGCTCCTCAGGGGAAAGGGCGGCCGGTGACCACGGCAGCGACCGTCGTCCCGCGCGGGAAGGCCCCCTCGCCGGCCAGCGTGACGAGCCCGAACAGCAGCTTGGCGACGTACAGACGCTCCACCGCCAGGCCGTGCCGCTGCTCGAAGTCCGCCGCGAAGGCGTCGAGCTCGGTGGGCACGCGCGCGTAGCCACCGCCATGGAAACGCTCGTCAAGGCTCCAGGTGCCGCGCCGGCCGCCGAACGCCGCACGCTGCAAGGCCTCCGTCTCGGCGCTCAGGAAGCCGCCCTTGAGCACCGGCACGCCCAGGGCGCGCGTGCCGGTGCCGAGACCGGCGGCCAGCCCCGCGAGCGTGCCGCCGGTGCCGCAGGCCACGGCGACGACCTCGGCCCGGCCGCGCAGTTCGGCGCCGAGTGCCCGGCAGCCGCGTACGGCCTCGGCGTTGCTGCCGCCCTCGGGGACGACGTACGCGTCCTCGGCGTCCGCCGCGCGCAGGATGCCGGCCAGGTCCCGCGGCGAGGCCTTGCGGCGGTAGGTCGCCCGGTCCACGAAGTGCAGCCGCATGCCGTCCGCCGCGCAGCGGCTCAGTGAGAGGTTGAGGGGACGCCCGGCCAGCTCGTCGCCGCGTACCACACCGACCGTGGGGATGCCGAGCAGCCGGCCGGCCGCGGCCGTGGCACGCAGGTGGTTGGACCAGGCGCCGCCGAAGGTGACGACGGGACGGCCGGCGGCCGCTGCCAGGTTCGGCGCGAGCTTGCGCCATTTGTTGCCGATCAGCTCGGGGTGGATCAGATCGTCCCGCTTCAGCAGCAGCCGCACGCCCCTGCGCTCGAACCGCTCGTCCACGACCTCCTGCACCGGTGACGGCAGCCGGGGCCGCAGCGCGGCGAGTCCTGGGGTGTCGGGGCCGGTCACCGGGCCATTGTCACCCGGACGTGGGAGAGGAGGGTGCCCCGGGCTGACGCCGGCGCCGCGCCCCGGGCTGACCCCGCGGCGCCCCGGCCCCCGGTCCGCGTCCCCGGCACGGGCGCTTCCGAACGCCCCGGGACGGGCCCCCTTTGCCCAGTACTGCGAAGATCCATTCCCCCTCTTTCGGGTAATAGCACCACGAGGTCGCGTGCGGAAGGCTTGCCGTGCACATCGATGCCCGGGGCATATGGGCGTCGGTCACGACCGGGAGGGCAGTTCTCTATGTCGGTAGGCGAAGAGGTCCGCACGGAGCAGACCAAGCCGCAGCAGAGTCTCGGCACGGCGGCCGCGCGGAACCTGGCCACCACGACCAAGTCCGTGCCGCAGATGCAGGAGATCAGCTCGCGCTGGCTGCTGCGGATGCTGCCATGGGTCGACATCCAGGGCGGCACGTACCGGGTGAACCGACGGCTGACGTTCGCCGTGGGCGACGGCCGGGTGACGTTCGTGAAGACCGGCGACCGCGTCGAGGTCATCCCCGCCGAGCTGGGCGAGCTGCCGGCGTTGCGGTCGTACGAGGACGAGGAGGTGCTCTTCGAGATCTCCCGCCGCTGCGAGCAGAGGGAGATCCCGGCGGGCGAGGTGATCGCCTCCTTCGGCAGCCCGTCCGACGAGGTGTACCTGCTGGCGCACGGCAGGGTGGAAAAGGTCGGCACAGGCCCCTACGGGGACGACGAGTCCCTCGGAGTCCTCGCCGACGGCGCCTACTTCGGCGACGAGGCGCTGTTCGACGAGGACGCCATCTGGGAGTTCACGGCCCGCGCCCTCACCGCGTGCACCGTGCTCGTGCTGTCCCGCCAGGAGTTCCAGCAGATCGCGGAGCGCTCGGACACCCTGCGCGAACACCTCCGGCAGCGCCGCTCGATCCCCTCCCAGCGCTCCAACAAGCACGGCGAGAAGGAGATCGACCTCTCCTCCGGCCACTCCGGCGAGCCGGACATCCCGCACACCTTCGTCGACTACGAGGCCCGGCCCCGTGAGTACGAACTGAGTGTCGCCCAGACCGTGCTGCGCATCCACACCCGCGTGGCCGACCTCTACAACCAGCCCATGAACCAGACCGAGCAGCAGATCCGGCTGACGGTCGAGGCGCTCAAGGAGCGCCAGGAGCACGAGCTCATCAACAACCGCGACTTCGGACTCCTGCACAACTGCGAGTACGACCAGCGGATCCAGCCGCACGACGGCGTGCCCGGCCCGGACGACATGGACGAGCTGCTCAGCAGGCGCCGCGGCACCAAGCTGCTCCTCGCCCACCCGCGTGCCATCGCCGCGTTCGGCCGCGAGCTCAACAAGCGGGGACTGGTGCCCGAGACCATCGACATGGCCGGCAACCGCATCCCGACCTGGCGCGGTGTGCCGATCTTCCCGTGCAACAAGATCCCGGTCTCGGACGCCCGGACGACGTCCATCATCGCCCTGCGGACCGGGGAGGCCGACCAGGGTGTCATCGGGTTGCGCGCCTCCGGCATCCCGGACGAGATCGAGCCGAGCCTGTCGGTGCGCTTCATGGGCATCAACGAACAGGCCATCATCAAGTACCTGGTCACGGCCTACTACTCGGCCGCGGTCCTGGTACCGGACGCGCTCGGCGTCCTGGAGAACGTCGAGATCGGCCGCTGGCGGTGACGCCTGCGGCATGCCCGCCGTGTCCCCGCCCGTCGGGGCGGGTACATGCTCGGGGTACGCGCCCAGCGACAGCGGAAGCGCCACCCTCCGCTCCTTCTCCGAGGCGGTCCCATGGGTGAGTCCCTCACGGAGTCCAGGACGGAGACGGCGCTGCCCGCCCCGGGCGGGCCGCGCCACGCCGAGCACCGGCGGACGGCCGGGACACCGGAGGGGCGAGGGGCCGCCGGGCCGCAGCGGGACGGCCGGCCGGCGCCGGCCGAGGAGCACGAGGCGCGCATGCTGCTGGAGCGGGCCCGGGCGGAGGTCGATCCGGTGCTGCGGGCCGCGCTCGGCTCGCTGCCCGGGCCGATGCGCCGGATCGCGCAGTACCACATCGGCTGGGAACAGGCCGACGGCACGGTGGTGGAGGGGGGATCCGGCGCGGCGGCGGAGGGGGGCTCCGGCAAGGCGATCCGGCCCGCGCTGGTCCTCGCCGCCGCGGCGGCACGCGGCGGGTCCGAGGCGCGGGCGGGGGCGGCTCGGGCAGCTGCGGCGGTGGAGCTGGTCCACCACTTCACACTGCTGCATGACGAGGTGACGGACCGGGAGACCACCCGTCGTCATCGCCCCACCGCGTGGACGGTGTTCGGTGACGCCGACGCCATCCTCGCCGGAGACGCCCTGCAGGCGCTGGCCCTGCGGCTGCTCGCGCAGGATCCGCACCCGGCCGCGCCGGCCGCCGCCGTCCGGCTCGCGGACTGCGTCGTCGAACTGTGCGCGGGGCAGCACGCGGACACGGCCCTGGAGCGGTGCGCCCCCACGGAGGTCACGCTCGACGAGGTGCTCGCCATGGCGGAGGCCAAGACGGGTGCCCTGATCGGAAGTGCCTGCGCGATCGGCGGACTGTACGCGGGTGCCTCGGAGACGGAAGTGGCGGCGCTGGACGCATTCGGCCGGGAGGCCGGGCTCGCCTTCCAGCTCATCGACGACGTCGCCGGCATATGGGGCGATCCGTGCCGCACCGGCAAGCCCGGCGGTGCCGACGCGGCCGCCCGCAAGAAGTCCCTGCCCGTGGCCGCGGCCTTCGCCTCCGGTCACCCGGCTGCGGCCGAACTCGCCGAACTGTACGCACGACCGGCCGAGACGGAGGACCTGGAGCGCATCGCCCTGGCGGTGGAGCGGGCGGGCGGCCGTGACTGGGCCCAGGGCCAGGCGGCCGACCGGATGGCCCGGGCGATGCAGCAACTGGCCCGAGCGGTGCCGGACCCGGAGGCGGCGGGCGGCCTGCTGGCGCTCGCCGAGTGCGTGACACGGCGGACCGGGTGAGGGCCCACGGAGGTCGGCGACCGCGGGGGTCGGCGACCAGCGGCAGCCGGTGGCCCGCACCGGCTGGAGGTCCCCTCCTCCGCTACGACTGACCAGACCGGCGAGGCTCCTTCGGGTCGCCGAAGGACAGGACTCCGGAGCGCCGGAGCCGTGCGGCTCCTGACCCCGCGCGGCCACCGGCCTCCGGTCGGCGGGTCCCGCACTGCCCCACGGTGTGCGGGGCCCGCCCCTTCTCGCCATGACGGCCGGATCAACCCCCGTACGAACTCCCGGATCCATCCCTGCACCGGCTTCCGGATCCACCCCTGCACAGGCTCGCGCGCGGCGCGTGCCCGGGCTCCCGCTCGGCGCGTGCACCGCTCCGCACCGGCGCGCGTACCGCTCCGCACCGGTCGGGATTGGGCAGACGTTCGACTGAATCCCGCCAAGATCCTGCTCGCGGCGTCCTGCCGGAGCCGGTCCCCCTACGATCGACGCCCGTCGGGACGAGCGAAGGGGCGGGGCATGGGTGTGGCCATCCGGACGGCGGGTGCAGGGGACAGGGAGCTGATCGTCCGGCTCCTGGACGAGGCGTTCCAGGACGATCCCGTGAGCGGCTGGGTCTTCCCCGGTGCGGAGGAGCGCCGAGCCAAGCACCCCGGGCTCATGGCCGCCTTCACCGACATCGTGCTCGCGGCCGGCCGCATAGACGTCACCGAGGACGGCTCGGCCTGCGCCTTGTGGCTCTCCATGCCCGCAGGTGACGGGCACGAAGGCCAGGGTGCCGAGGGCCACGGCGACGTCTCCGGCGACGAAGGACCGGCCCAGGTGCGGGAGGCCGTCGACCCCGACAACGAGCGCATCGAGGCGATCGGCCGGCTGACGGCAGCCATCCATCCCACCGGGCGGGCCCACGAGTATCTGTGGATGATCGGTGTGGCGCCCGGCCGTCAGGGCGAGGGTCTGGGGACCGCGCTCATCGAGGCCGTCCTCGACCGCTGCGACCGTGAGGGGCTGCCCGCCTATCTGGAAGCCAGCAGCGCCCGCAGCCGCGTGCTGTACGAGCGCCTGGGCTTCGCGCCCGCCGGCCCGGCTCTCGACCTTCCGGACGGCCCCGCGATGTGGCCCATGTGGCGCGAGCCCAGGTCACACGGCCGGCCTGCCTAGACCCACCGGAGAGCGCGCCGTCCGCCTGCCACGGGAGCGGCGACGCCCACGGCATGCCAGCATGCGGAATCCTTTCTCCCATTCGGTGATTCATCGTCATCCCCTTGCTACCACTACAACGGGAGTACTACAACTGGAGTTGTTGCAGCGACTGTCTACGGAAGGAGACCGGCTTGCGAAAGCTCACGTACTACATCGCCTGTTCCCTCGACGGCTTCATCGGTGACCCGAGCGGAGACGCGACAGCGATGATGCAGCTCCTCGACGAGGAGTTCCTCGACTTCCTGAGGACGGAATACCCGGACGCCGTGCCCACCCAGGGGCGCCGTGCCCTCGGCTTCGACGATCTGCCGAACAAGCGGTTCGACACCATCATTCAGGGACGGGGCAGTTACGACCTCGCCCTGAAGGAGGGCATCACCAGCCCCTACGCCCATCTGCGGGAGTACGTCGCCTCCAGGAGCCTGGAGAAGTCGCCCGACCCGAACGTCGAGATCATCGCGGACGACCTGGTCGGGAAGGTACGCGAACTGAAGGCGGAGGACGGCGCGTTCGGCATCTACCTGTGCGGCGGCTCCCAGGTCGCCGGGGAACTGGTCGACGAGATCGACGAGCTGGTCATCAAGACCTACCCGCTCGTCTACGGCGCGGGCATGCCGATGTTCGGCTCCGGGTTCGCGATCTCGGAGTTCACCCTGGGGTCGGTGCGCACGTTCGGCAACGGCGCCCTGGTGCGCACGTACAGCAGGAAGCGCTGAACCCCCGACCGGCCTACCCTGAGGACATGGGCAGCGAAGAACACGTCTGTCCCAGCTGCGGACAGCCAGTGGAGACGGTGGTCCGGCGTCACAAGACGCTGGGCACCTGGGTCCCCCGATGGGTGGCGGGCCCGTGCGGCAACCCGGAGTGCGGGGCCTACGACGCGGACGCCGTGAACAGCGGCCACACCGTCGAGGGCACGCGTGCCGGGGAGACCCACCCGGCCACCGGAGAGCTTGCCCCGCCCGCGAGAACGGCCCCGCCCGAAGCCGGCTCCGGCCCGTCCGACGGGCCCCGATACGGGCCCGGCCAGAGCCCCGGGGAAAGCGCCGCGAAGAATTCCTGAACCCGTGTCGAGATACGCCACCCGGCTCCGACGTCCCCTGTGAAGAGCCGCCCGGCAGGGCGGTGCGAGCGAAGGAGCGGACTGATGAAGTACCTGGTCATGGTGCAGGGCACGCAGGCGGACTACGAGGCCATGCGGGGCAAGGCGTCGGCGGACTCCCCGGTCTGGAGCGAGGAGGACATCAAGACCATGTTCGCCTACATGGGCGCCATCAACGACGACCTCTCCGAGAGCGGTGAGCTCGTCGACGCGCAGGGCCTGGCCGAGCCGGCACAGACCCGCCACGTCGCCCTCGGCGACGACGGCAAGGCCGTGATCACCGACGGGCCGTACGGCGAGACCAAGGAGCTGTTGGCCGGCTACTGGGTCCTGGAGTGCGAGAGCCTGGAGCGGGTCACGGAGATCGCCGACCGGGTCTCCCGCTGCCCCCAGCCGGCCGGCGCCCCCCGCCACCCGGTCGTGATCCGCCCGATCATGGACGGCTCCGGGGACCTCTGACGGACGGCCGGCACCGACGGACACGCCCGTGCGGGACACACCCGAGATCGAGGACCTGCTGCGCGACGACGCGCCGCAGGTCCTCGGCGCGCTGGTCAGACGGTACGGGCACTTCGACGCCGCCGAGGACGCCGTGCAGGAGGCACTGCTCGCGGCGGCCGGGCAGTGGCCCGAAGCAGGCGTGCCCGGCAATCCGCGCGGCTGGCTGATCAAGGTCGCCTCGCGGCGGCTCACCGACGCCCTGCGCAGCGACGAGGCCCGGCGGCGGCGCGAGGAGCGGGCCGCCGCGCTCACGCCCCGGGACGCCTTCACGGCACCGCCGCCCGGGGAGCGGGCGCCTCGCGAGGACGACACGCTGTCGCTGCTGTTCCTGTGCTGCCACCCGGACCTCTCGCCGCCCGCGCAGATCGCGCTGACCTTGCGGGCCGTGGGCGGTCTGACCACCGCGGAGATCGCCCGGGCGTATCTGGTCCCCGAGGCGACGATGGCGCAGCGGGTCAGCCGGGCCAAGCAGAAGGTGCGGGGCGTGCGCTTCGGCCGCCCGGACCGCTGGGAACAGCGGCTGCCGTCCGTCCTGCAGACCCTCTACCTGATCTTCAACGAGGGTTACACGGCCACCTCGGGCGCCGCCCTGCAACGGCGTGACCTCGCGGGTGAGGCCGTGCGGTTGACCCGCACGGTCCACCGGCTGCTGCCCGGCGACTGCGAGGTGGCCGGTCTGCTCGCGCTGATGCTGCTCACCGACGCCCGGCGCGACGCGCGCAGCGGCCCGACCGGCGAGCTGATCCCCCTCGACGAGCAGGACCGCGACCGCTGGGACCGCGCGTCCATCGAAGAGGGCGTCGCACTCGTCACCCAGGCCCTCTCCCGGGGGCGTCCGGGGCCGTTCCAACTGCGCGCCGCCATCGCCGCCGTGCACGACGAGGCACCCTCGCCCGAGGCGACGGACTGGGCGGAGATCCTGGGCCTGTACGACGTCCTGGTCGGCCTGGTGCCCGGCCCGGTCGAGCGTCTCAACCGCGCGGTCGCCGTGGCCATGGTCCACGGCCCGCACGCAGGCCTGGCCGAAGTGGACTCCCTGGCAGATGAGTTGAAGGGCCACCGTCTGGACGCCGTACGAGGCCACCTCTTGGAGCGCGCGGGTCGGCCCGAAGCCGCCCGGGCCGCCTACGAGTCGGCGGCGGCCCAGACCCTCAGCCTGCCCGAGCAGCGCTATCTCCGGTCCCGGGCGGCCCGGTTGCGCGACTAGCGTATGAGGCATGGGTGTACCGGGGGAGCGGCGCCGCACAGTGTGGCGCCGGGTGGTGATCGGGTGGGCGCTGCTCGTGGCGGTCGCGGGCGCTCTGACGCTGTGGATGCAGGACTCCGCGCAGCCGCGGGGACCGTACGTCTGGCAGGATGCGGATCCCGATGCGGATCCCGATGCGGACCCCGACGAGCCACCGGCCCTGCCGTCCTGCCCGACGACCGGGGCGGTCGCCTGCGCCTACGCCGACATGCCCTGACCGCGCGACCGGCCCGTCACCGGATCCCGGCTCGTCAGGCAGTACGTGCCGCCCGACGGGTCGCGCAGCACCGTCCAGCCGGAGAAGCCGGCCACGAAGCCGGCCCCGAGCCGTTCGTGGTGGGCCCGGGTCGCCGCGACGTCGGCGCAGGCGAGGTCGAGGTGGGCCGAGGCCGTGCCCTCCTCCCCAAGGCGTTGCAGGAGCAGCCGGACCGGGAGGTCGGGCGGCGGCTCGACCACGTGGAACTCCGGCAGGGCGCCCGGGCGCGACTCCCAGCCGTCGAGCAGCGCGCTCCAGAAGGCGACCTCGGCGTCGTAGGCCGAGGGCGGGACGTCCACGCACACCTGGTCGAGACGGCTGCCCCGCACCACGCCCGGCCGCACCGACTGGCCGCGCCAGGGGTCCGCGCAGAACAACTGGCCGCCGGGCGAGCGCAGCACGACGAGCGACCCCAGGTCGCTCACCACGCTCGCGCCGAGCCGCACCGCCGCGGCGGCGAACTCCGGTACGTCGTCCACGCAGAAGTCGAGGTGCGCGCCTCCGGAACCCGGGCCGACCGCCTGCACCTTCACGCACGCGTCGGCGCCTTCGGGGAGCAACGTGACGAACTCGTCGTGCTCTCCGCGCAGTTCGGACAGGCGGGTGTCCGTGACCGTTGTCCAGAAGTCGCAGGCGGCGCCGAAGGTCTCACGCGGGCGATCGATGAAGGCGTAGGTCCAGCTGATCCTCATGGGCGCGATCGTAGAGGCACGCGCCCCCGCCACCTGCGTACCGCGAACGTCGTCGGGAAGACGGCCACGGCCGTCGACCGGAGCTACTCGGTGGGTGGCTACGTCGGTGCCACGATCGGTGGCCGGGACGGGAGCTGATCACCCGCGAACAGAAGAGACACAAGAGTGCAGCATCTTGAGCTGGCCGCGGGAGGCGGCAGCAGTTTCTGGCCCACCGTGTCGTGATGCGGGCACCGGCGGGCCGGGGAAGGAGTCGTCGTGAACGCCCCGGGCCACAACGCGCCTCCGACCGGCGGAGGATGAAGGGTCCCGTGCACGGCGACGGGTACCGGACCCGCGGCCCCCTTCTCGCCCGGTCGGCGCCGTCGCGGGCCGGGTGAAGCCCTGTCGGCCTTCGCCCACCTGTGGCCGGGGGAAGAAGACCGCACCCGGACCGCCATGGACGCCGTGCTCGGCGGCCTCAGCGGACCGGGTGCGGACCGGTAGACCTGACAACCAAGACATTGCAGGTCAAACGGCATGATCCACGATCAGGCCTTCTTGGTCTCCCAGAAGATCTTGTCGATCTGGGCGATGTAGTCCAGCGCCTTCTGGCCGGTGGCCGGGTCGGTCGAGCCCTTGGCGGCCGAGAGGGCCTTCAGGGTGTCGTTGACCAGCTGGTGCAGCTCCGGGTACTTCTCGAAGTGCGGGGGCTTGAAGTAGTCGCTCCAGAGCACCGACACGTGGTGCTTGGCGAGCTCGGCACGCTGCTCCTTGATGACGGTGGCACGCGCCTGGAAGTGCGGGTCGTCGTTGCCGGCCATCTTCTCCTGGACAGCCTTGACCGACTCCGCCTCGATGCGGGCCTGGGCAGGGTCGTACACACCGCAGGGCAGGTCGCAGTGCGCACTGACCTTGACCTTGGGGGCAAACAGGCGGGAAAGCATGGAGCATTCCTTCCTCGTGATCGTCTTCTCACAGGGGACATTACTCCGTGAGGGACGGCTTTTCGCGGGTGCCCCCATGGGCTTAGGACAAAAGTCCGGGGTGAGACTGAGACTGGTGGAGGAAGAACCGGGGAGGTGCCGGGTGATGCCGGAGCTGTCGCAGGAGTCCGAGCGGGGGAGGCCGGCCCCGCCCTTCGGAGTGGCCGAGGTCACCGGGCCGTCCATGGTGCCCACGCTGCACCACGGGGACCTGCTCCTGGTGCACTACGGGGCCCGGGTCAGGCCCGGGGACGTCGTCGTGCTGCGGCACCCCTTCCAGCAGGACCTGCTGGTCGTCAAGCGGATCGCCCAGCGGCGCGAGAGCGGCTGGTGGGTGCTCGGGGACAACGCGTACGCCGGCGGCGACAGCACCGACTACGGCGTCGTGCCCGACGACCTGGTGCTGGGGCGGGTCAGGTTCCGCTACCGGCCGCGCAGCTCCGGCCGGCGGTCGCCCTGGGCGCTGCTGGGCTGGGCACTGTCGGCGGCCAGGCCCGTCCTCTCGGGCACGTCGGGCCGAGTGGCCTCCAGGCGCTTGCGGGCGCGGTAGGCCGCCACGTTGGCGCGGGTGGCGCAGCGGTCGGAGCAGTAGCGCCGCGAGCGGTTCGTCGAGGTGTCGAGGTAGGCGTTGCGGCAGGGCGCGGCCTCGCACAGGCCGAGGCGGTCCACGCCGTACTCGGTCAGGTGGAACGCCAGGCCCATCGCCGCGATCGCCGCGTAGCCCGCCGTCGCATTCGACGGGTGGTCCGCCAGGTGCATGTGCCACAGGGGGCGGCCGTCGTCGTCGCGGTGGTCGTGCCCGGAGATCTGGGGGCTCACCGGGAACTCCAGCAGCAGCGAGTTCAGCAGGTCGACGGCGAGCCTCTCGTCACCGGTGTCGGCCGCCTCGAAGACCGCGCGCAGCCGGGCCCGGACCGAGCGGAAGCGGGTCACGTCCGCGTCGGTGGCACGGCGAGCCGCCGACTGGCTGGGCCCGAACAGGTCGCGGACGGCCTCGACCGACGTCAGGGCGTCCTTGCCCCGGGCCGGCTCCTCGGTGTTGACGAGGCGCACGGCGTAGTCCGAGTAATAGGCCAGTTCCACTTGTAGTCCTTACGGAGGGGCTTTATGGTCGTGAGCGCGCACTTGTAACAGCTGATGGTGCTTCCAGGGTATTACGAGGGAGGGGATCGATGACGGACGCGGACACCACCACGGCCACCACCGACTGGCAGGCCTGGCAGGCGAGCTGGGACCGCCAGCAGGAGGGGTACATGCCCGACCGCGAGGAGCGGTTCCGGATCATGCTCGACATGGTGGAGGCCCTCGTGGGCACCGCCCCCCGCGTCCTCGACCTCGCCTGCGGCACGGGCAGCATCACCGCCCGGCTGCTCGCCCGGTTCCCGGACGCCACCAGCACCGGCGTCGACCTCGACCCGGCGCTCCTCGCCATCGCCGAGGGCACCTTCGCCGGTGACGAGCGGGTCGGTCTGGTCACCGCCGACCTCAAGGACCCGCACTGGCCGTCGAGACTGCCGTACGACTCCTACGACGCCGTTCTGACCGCGACGGCCCTGCACTGGCTGCACAAGGAACCCCTCGCGGACCTCTAAGGCCGGGTCGCGGGACTCGTCCGTGCCGACGGTGTCTTCATGAACGCGGACCACATGATCGACGAGACGACGCCCCGGATCAACGCGGCGGAGCGCGCACAACGGCACGCCCGCATGGATCAGGCCAAGCGGGACGGCACCCCCGACTGGGCCGAGTGGTGGCGGCTCGCGGCGAAGGACCCCGTCCTCGCCGGCCCACAGCGCGGCGCTACGAGATCTATGGCGAACACGCCGACGGCGACACGCCGTCGGCGGCCTGGCACGCGCGCGTGCTGCGCGAGAAGGGGTTCGGTGAGGCCAGGCCGGTGTGGTGCTCGCCCTCGGACACCCTGCTGCTGGCCGTCAAGTAGCACAGACGAAGGGGGCGGTACGGAGATCCCGTACCGCCCCCTCGCCGTGCGTACCGTCAGAGCACCTTGGACAGGAACGACTTCGTCCGCTCGTGCTGCGGGTTCGTCAGCACCTCGCGCGGGTGACCGGATTCGACCACCACACCGCCGTCCATGAAGACCAGGCTGTCGCCCACCTCGCGGGCGAAGCCCATCTCGTGGGTGACGACGATCATCGTCATGCCGGACTCGGCCAGGTCGCGCATGACGTCCAGGACGTCACCGACCAGCTCCGGGTCGAGCGCCGAGGTCGGCTCGTCGAACAGCATCAGCTTCGGATCCATGGCCAGGGCCCGGGCGATGGCGACGCGCTGCTGCTGACCGCCGGAGAGCTGGGAGGGGTAGTTGCCTGCCTTGTCGGCCAGGCCCACCCGGTCCAGCAGCTCCAGGGCACGCTCACGGGCCTTGCCCTTGCCCACGCCCTTGACCTGGACCGGCGCCTCGATGACGTTCTCGACGGCCGTCATGTGCGGGAACAGGTTGAAACGCTGGAAGACCATGCCGATGTCCCGGCGCTTGACCGCGACCTCGCTGTCCTTCAGCTCGTAGAGCTTGTCGCCCTTCTGCCGGTAGCCGACCAGCTCGCCGTCGACGTACAGACGGCCCGCGTTGATCTTCTCCAGGTGGTTGATGCACCTCAGGAAGGTCGACTTGCCGGAACCGGAGGGGCCGATGAGGCAGAACACCTCGCCGGTCTTCACCTCCAGGTCGATGCCCGTGAGGACTTCTACGGGACCGAAGGACTTGTGAACGCCCTCGGCCTTGACCATGACGGTCATGCGGTGCCTCCCTTCGGCTTGGAGCGGCTGGACAGGGAGAGCACGTTCGCCCTGATCTTCTGGAACGGCGTGGCCGGCAGGGACCGGCTCGAACCGCGCGCGTAGTACCGCTCCAGGTAGTACTGGCCGACGCTGAAGATCGAGGTCAGCAGCAGGTACCAGGCCGCCGCCAGGAACAGCATCTCGGCGGGGGCACCGGACGTCTGGCCGATGTCCTGAGCCGCGCGCAGCAGCTCGGGGTACTGGACGACCGAGACCAGCGAGGTCGTCTTCAGCATGTTGATGACCTCGTTGCCCGTCGGCGGCACGATCACGCGCATCGCCTGCGGGATGACGATCCGGCGCAGCGTCTTCGCGTGGCTCATGCCCAGGGCGTGCGACGCCTCGGTCTGGCCCTCGTCGACCGAGAGCAGACCGGCACGGCAGATCTCCGCCATGTACGCGGCCTCGTTCAGGCCGAGGCCCAGCAGCGCCGTCAGGAACGGGGTCATGAAGTCCGACCACTCGTCCTTGTAGAACGGCCCGAGGTTGATGTACTCGAAGACCAGGCCGAGGTTGAACCAGACGATCAGCTGGACCAGGACCGGGGTGCCGCGGAAGAACCAGATGTAGAACCACGCGATCGACGAGGTCACCGGGTTCTTCGACAGGCGCATCACGGCGAGCAGAACGCCACCGATGACGCCGATCGCCATGGACAGGATCGTCAGCAGGAGGGTCTTGCCGACGCCGTCCAGGATGCGGTCGTCGAAGAAGTAGTCGGGGATCGCGCCCCAGTTGATCTTGCCCTGGGAGAACGCGTAGACGACCCCGCCCAGCAGGGCGATGGCGACGACGGCGGAGACATACCGCCCGTAGTGCCGGACCGGGATGGCCTTGATGGCCTCCGGTCCGGCCGGGGGCGTGTCGGCCGGCGTCTTGTCGATGTCAACAGTCACGGGTGTTGCCTTTCAGTGCCGCTGCGCTGCGGTCACTTGCCGCCGTTGATGGTGGCCGCGTCGATGGAACCGTCCGTGACGCCCCACTTCTTCATGATCTTCTCGTACTCGCCGCTCTTGATGACGGCGTCCAGCGCGGCCTTGAGGGCGTCACGCAGCTCCGTCTGGTTCTTGGCGACCGCGATGCCGTACGGGGCGGCCTCGACCTGCTCGCCGACCAGCTGGAAGTCCTTGCCGCCGCCGGAGGTCTTCACCGCGTACGCGGCGACCGGGAAGTCGGACGAGCCGGCGTCGGCGCCGCCCGCGCGCAGGCGGGTCTGGGCCTGCTGGTCGTTGTCGAAGGCCTCGATGGCGATCTTCTTGCCGGACGGGCACTTCTTCGACTCGGCCTTGGCGAGGTCCTCGGAGACCGTGCCGCGCTGCAGCACGACCTTCTTGCCGCACAGGTCGGACCAGGTCTTGATGCCCTGGTCGTCGCCCTTCTTGGTGTAGATCGAGACACCGGCCGTGAAGTAGTCCACGAAGTCGACGCCCTCACCGACCTTCTTGCCGGTGTCGGAGTCGATGCCCTCCTGGCGGTCCTTGGTGTCGGTCATCGCGGACATGGCGATGTCGTACCGCTTGGAGCGCAGACCCGTGATCAGCGTGTCGAAGGTGCCGTTCTCGAACTGGAAGTCGACCCCGAGCTCCTTGCCCATGGCGGCGGCGAGGTCCGGGTCGATGCCGACGACCTTGCCGGAGCTGTCCTTGAACTCGACCGGGGCGTAGGCGATGTCGGAGCCGACCTTGATGACGCCCTTGTCGCGGATGGCCTGCGGCAGCTTGTCGGCGAGCGGGGCGGAGGCCGAGGTGTCGCTCGAGCCGGTGTCCTTGGTCTGGTCACCGCATCCGGTGAGCATCAGCGCGCCTGCGACCGCGATCGCACCGACCGCTGCTAGCCGGGAGTGCGCTGCGGTGGTACGACGGGTGGAGCTTGCGGTCATGGTGGGTTCCTCCGGCGGATGGGTGGAGTTGCCGATGGGGCGGGCCGCCGCCGATGGGTTCGGCGCGGCCGTGGCACGCCGAAAGGTTCGGCAGTGCCGTGGGTCGACGAGAGCACACCTCTTCGAGTGTCGCGACCTCGTGTGATTACGGCATCTTGCCATTCGGACTGCGCGATTCTGGGGGCCAGTCATGTCAAAATCGGATAACGGGCGACCCCCGAACCGCACCACTCCGGTACATCACGGCCGGACCTTCTGCAGGAATGAACCGCTCCGGGCGGAAGATCTTCGGTAAATCCCGAGATTTCAATACGGGGGCCGAGGGCTTCACGGATGGTTGAGTAGGTGTGGCTGCTTTGTCTAGATCTTGTCCCGATTTCGGGCGAAGCGTCAGGGCCCTGTCATGTGACCTTCGCGTTATGGACTCGTCGTCGACACCGTCCGTCCGGTAAGAAGGGTCTTTACACCCCTCATCCGGGGCTCAGGGCGCGTGTGCGGCGCGCCCGTCGCGTACGCGCCCGTACGTATACACGTACAAGCACGACAGGGGCCTTACGCGGTGCCCGCCCACCCCTCACCAGGAGTGGCCACCCTCAAAACAATGAAGATTTAAGGGGTAAAACGAAGTGGCAGCGGAGATCGTCAATCCTCGCAGCGAGAGCAAGACCGGCGATACGGAGCACGAGGGCAGTGCGGAGCCCCTCGACTCCTTCGACCCGGCGTTCGCGCTGCACCGCGGCGGCAAGATGGCTGTGCAGGCCACCGTGCCGGTCCGCGACAAGGACGACCTGTCCCTGGCGTACACGCCCGGCGTCGCGAAGGTGTGCAGCGCGATCGCGGAGCAGCCGGAGCTCGTGCACGACTACACGTGGAAGTCGTCGGTCGTGGCCGTCGTGACGGACGGTACGGCCGTGCTGGGGCTCGGTGACATCGGGCCCGAGGCCTCCCTCCCGGTGATGGAGGGCAAGGCGATTCTGTTCAAGCAGTTCGGCGGTGTGGACGCGGTTCCGATCGCCCTGAACTGCACGGACGTCGACGAGATCGTCGAGACCGTGGTGCGGCTCGCGCCGTCGTTCGGCGGCGTCAACCTGGAGGACATCTCGGCACCCCGGTGCTTCGAGGTCGAGCGCAAGCTCCAGGAGCGGCTGGACATCCCGGTCTTCCACGACGACCAGCACGGTACGGCGGTCGTGACGCTGGCCGCCCTGCGGAACGCCGCGCGGCTGAGCGGGCGGGCGCTGGGAGAGCTGCGGGCCGTCATCTCCGGCGCCGGCGCGGCGGGTGTCGCCATCGCCAAGATGCTGGTCGAGGCCGGGATCGGGGATGTCGCGGTGGCCGACCGCAAGGGTGTCGTGTCGGCGGACCGGGACGACCTCACGGCGGTGAAGCAGGAGCTGGCCGGGTTCACGAACAAGGCCGGGATCACCGGGTCGCTGGAGGCGGCGCTGGACGGTGCCGACGTGTTCATCGGCGTGTCCGGTGGGACGGTTCCGGAGTCCGCGGTGGCGACGATGGCCAAGGGCGCGTTCGTCTTCGCCATGGCGAACCCGAACCCCGAGGTGCACCCCGAGGTCGCGCACAAGTACGCGGCGGTCGTCGCGACCGGGCGGTCCGACTTCCCGAACCAGATCAACAACGTGCTGGCCTTCCCGGGGATCTTCGCCGGGGCGCTGCAGGTGCGGGCCTCGCGGATCACGGAGGGGATGAAGCTGGCCGCCGCGGAGGCGCTGGCCGCCGTGGTCGGGGACGATCTCGCCGCCGACTACGTCATCCCGTCGCCGTTCGACGAGCGGGTCGCTCCGGCGGTCACGGCCGCGGTGGCCGCGGCTGCTCGGGCCGAGGGTGTGGCCCGGCGCTGACGCCGACGCCGACAGTGGTGTGAGGTGGCCCTGCCCGGGATCGGGTGGGGCCATTTCTTTACCTGGGCGTGGGGCTGTTCGGGTGGTGCGGTGCTCGTGACTCGCGCCTTCCGCCTTGCGTGGGGTGGGGTGGGGTGGGTCGGGGCCGCGTCGGGGGGTGTCCATCGTCGGAACGGCGCGATGGACGTGTCACGCTGACTGGCTGTTCGTCGACGCGCCAACCGCTGCGGGTGGACACCCCCCCGACACGTCCCCGTATCGCCGTATGCGGGTGCGGGAGCGTCGTGGTCGACGTCCGGGGTCGCGGGCCCCAGCAACAACGCCTTCACCTGGCAAGAGGGTGTGTCTCACAGGGGTGGATGGTTCCTTCGGGTGCTTGCGGAACCTATCGTCAAGGCCATGTTCGCTGTCTATGCCGCCCGAATCGACCGCGACCGGCCGCTGTCCGGACTGGAATTGGGGGAGCGTCCGGCTCCCGAGGCCCGTCCCGGCTGGAGCACCGTCACGGTCAAGGCCGCCTCCCTCAACCACCACGACCTCTGGTCCCTGCGCGGCGTGGGCCTCGCAGAGGACAAGCTGCCGATGATCCTCGGCTGCGACGCCGCCGGTGTCGACGAGGACGGCAACGAGGTCGTCCTGCACTCCGTGATCGGACAGAGCGGGCACGGGGTCGGCCCGAAGGAACCCCGTTCCATCCTCACCGAGCGTTATCAGGGCACCTTCGCCGAGCAGGTCTCCGTGCCGACCTGGAACATCCTGCCCAAGCCCAAGGAGCTCTCCTTCGCGGAGGCCGCCTGTCTGCCGACGGCGTGGCTGACCGCGTACCGGATGCTGTTCACCAACGCGGGGGTACGGCCCGGGGACTCCGTGCTGGTGCAGGGTGCCGGTGGTGGTGTCGCCACGGCGGCGATCGTGCTGGGGAAGGCCGCGGGGCTCCGGGTCTTCGCCACCAGCCGCGACGAGGCCAGGCGGAAGCGGGCCCTGGAGCTCGGGGCCGTCGAGGCGCTGGAGTCCGGGGCGCGGCTGCCGCAGCGGGTCGACGCCGTCATCGAGACCGTCGGGGCCGCCACCTGGTCCCATTCCGTGAAGTCGCTGAAGCCCGGCGGCACCCTGGTCATCTCCGGGGCCACCAGCGGCGACCGGCCCTCCCACGCCGAGCTGACCCGGATCTTCTTCCTCGAGCTCAAGGTCGTCGGTTCCACGATGGGCACCAAGGACGAGCTGGAGGACCTGCTGTCCTTCTGTGCCGCCACCGGTGTGCGACCGGTCATCGACGAGGTCCTGCCGATGGACCGGGCGCGTGAGGGCTTCGAGCGGCTGGCCGCTGGTGAGCAGTTCGGGAAGGTCGTGCTGACGAATCCCTGAGTTCTCTCGACGGTGCGTCGACGGCCGGTCCGGACAGGGCCGGCCGTTTTCGCGTTTCGGATGTCAACTGTGGTTGACGCGGGGCGGGTGTCAACGTAGGTTGACTGCATGACCGAAGCAACGGATCTGGCCGAGCGCGCGGGTGACCGTGATCCACGGGTCGGCCTACGGGCCGTCGCCGCGCTGCGTCGGCTCCTGGAGCAGTTGGAAGCCGTACAGGTGCGCAATGCGCGCAACCAGGGCTGGTCGTGGCAGGAGATCGCCACCGAACTCGGTGTGAGCAGGCAGGCCGTGCACAAGAAGTACGGGAGGCATTGATGTTCGAGCGGTTCACGAAAGACGCCAGGGACGTGGTCAAGGGCGCCTACGCGTATGTGGAGGGGCGCGGTGGGGAGGGGCGGTCTGTGGAGCCGGAGCATCTGCTGCTGGCGCTGCTCGACCGGGAAGGCAGTCGTGGGTCCTTCGCGCTCGTCGCCCTCGGGCTCGGCGAGCGGCGGGAGTCCGTGCGGGAGGCGCTGCGCGAGGCACGGCGGCGGGCCGGGCTGACGCAGGCCGAGACCGACGCGCTCGCCGGGCTCGGGATCGACGTGGAGGAGATCGTCGCCCGGGTGGAGCAGACGCACGGGGTCGGCGCCTTGGCGGGCGGTTCGAAGGACAAGCGGTGGTGGTCGGGACGTTCCTCCTTCGGGCGGGGGGCCAGGGATGTGCTGGAGCGCTCCTTGCGGGTCGCCCTCGCCCAGCGGGACCGGCACATCGGGGACGAGCACATCCTGCTGGCCCTGACCACCCGCCCCGGAGTGCCCGCCGAGGTCCTCGCCGCACACGGGGTGACGTACGCGTCCGTGGTGCGGGTGCTGTACGGGAGCGGCGGCGAGGCCAAGGCCGGCTGAAGGGCCCCGGCCTGGGCGCCTACTTCTTCCGGGTGCGCAGGAGGGCTCCTATGTGGGCCGCGGCGGTCGACAGGTGGCGGCGGGCGTCACGCAGCTGCTCGGGCGTGACGCCGTGGTCGCGGGCCGCGTCACGGATGTCGTCCCGGAAGCGGTCGAGCAGGCGGTCCAGGTCGCGGGCCGGGTCGCCGGTGGAGTCCGCGGCGTCCTCGTGGGCCCAGGCGGGTTCATAGGCGGCCGGGAAGTCCTCCGCGGGCTGTGAGGGGGTCGGCTCCGCGGTCGGCTTGCCGGTGCCGGCGCTCGTGCCGGTCCAGTCGAAGGCGAAGTCCTTGCCGTACTCCTTCCCGAACTCGCCGACCTCCTTGACCAGTTCACTCAGGCCCTCGCGCAGACCCGTCGGCCAGTCGCCGCGGGCGAAGTGGTCCTGCACCTGCTCCTGGACACGGCGGGTGATGCGCTGGACCTGCTCCTGTGCCTGGGCGCGGGCCTGCTCCTGGGCCTCCTTCGCCTGGCGGCGGGCGCGCTGGGCGTCCTCTCGGGCGCGGCGGCTCTCGTCCTTGGCGCGCCGGGCCTGTTCCTTCCACTCCTGCCGGGCGCGGCGCATCTCCTCCTTGGCGATGCGCCAGGCCTCCTTGTCGCCGTGCTGCGTGAAGTCGCCGAAGGGGGCGCCCGTCGTACCGTCGGTCCCGGTCCCGGTGCCGTTGCCCCGGCGGGCCTCCGTCGCCGCCGCGCGCATCTCGCGGCGCAGGTCGCCGGCGGCTCCGCGCACGTCGGCCTGGATCTCCGCGGCCAGTTCCGCGACCGAGTCGCGGATCTCCAGCTCCAGGTCGGCCAGCTCGCCGCTGCGGTCGGCCAGTTCGGCGCGGCCCGCGTCGGTGATCGAGTAGACCTTGCGGCCGCCCTCGGTGGTGTGCGTGACCAGCCCCTCGGCCTCCAGCTTGGCCAGGCGCGGGTAGACCGTGCCCGCCGACGGCGCGTACAGCCCCTGGAAGCGCTCCTCGAGGAGGCGGATCACCTCGTAGCCGTGGCGGGGAGCCTCGTCCAGCAGCTTCAGCAGGTAGAGGCGGAGGCGGCCGTGGGCGAAGACGGGGGGCATGTCAGAGCACCTTCTTGTCGGTTGTGCCGTCGGCCGGGGTGGTGGTGGCGTCATCGCCCGGGCCGGAGACGGAATTGTCTCCCGAACCGTCCGGGCGGCCGCTCGCCGGGGCTTTCGCCGCGTTGCCGTTGCCGTTGCCGTTGCCGGGCCGGGCGTCCCATGGCGCGTCGTCGTGATCGTCGTCGCCAGCCGGGCGACGCAGCAGGGCGATCGAGCCGGAGACGGTGGTGGCCCGCAGCTTGCCGGTGCCCGCGCCCAGACGGCCCGTGATCTTGTGGGCTCCCCACTGGCCGTGCACCCGCAGGCCGTCGAAGGCGTTGGAGAGGGATCCGCTGGCCGTGTTCGCCTCGACGTCCGCGTCCGCCGGGTACGGCAGCCGGATGGCGATCTCGCCCGAGACGCTGGTCAGCCGGACGTCCGTCGGGCCGTTCGGGTCGAGGTCGACGATCATCGAGCCGCTGACCGACTCCGCCCGCACGGAGGGGCCGGAGCCCTCGATCACCGTCAGGTCCCCAGAGACCGAGTTGAACCGCAGGTCGCCGGTCACGTCCTGGGCCTCCAGGCTGCCGGAGACCGTGTCGGCGCGCACCGGGCCGGAGAGGCCCACCAGAGTCGTGTTGCCGGTGACGCCCTTGACCACCGACGCGCCGCGGATCCCGGAGACCACGGCGGCGGCTCCCACGACGCCCACCTCGACGCCGGTGCCGGCGGGGACGGCCAGGGAGACGACCGCGCTCCGGCGCCAGCCCTTGCGGTCCAGCCACTTGAGGAAACCCTTCCAGGGCAGGTCTTCGTAGGCCACCGTGAGGACGCCGTCGTGGTGGGTGACCAGGAGGGGTGGGCCCTCGATCTCGGAGATCTCCAGGCGGGCGGATGCTTCGTCGGTGCCCACCACGTTGACCGTGCCGTTGACGAGGCGCACGCGCAGGTCGCTCACCGGCTCGTCGAAGGTGAGCTTCCTCGGTTCTGAGACGGACCACTCGGACATGGCGAAGACCTCCCCGACCGGACGCGCCATATCGCGTCCTCTCGTATTCACGATATATCGCGGTTGAGGAAAGTCAAGGCACTCGTTTCGGGGACGGTAGGGCGGACAAAGGGCCCAGACTGTGAGAATTCGGCCTAGCGGGTGGCCAGGTCGACGGAAGATGCCCGCACCGGTCCCGCGGCCGGAACGCTCCTGCTGTGCCGGGCGGCTCCCGCGTCCGTCGCGCCCGTCGCCCACCTGCTGCGCACACCGATGCGGCTGACTCGTGCGGGCGGCGCATGGGGTTCATCCCTCGCGTCCGGCTTCCGCCGGCCGGTCGGCTTCGAGTGGGTCGTGAACGGCGGGGCGGTGGGGGGGACCGTGGTTCTGCGCACCTTCGCCGCACGCATGGGGCTCGACCCCGTCCTGGACGTCCAGGCCCTCGACCGGCTGACCAATGCCCACCCCGGGGCGGACGCCGGCGCCCGCCTGCGCAGGCTGCTCGCGGTCCTCGCGCGCGGGCGTCGCCCTGCCCGCCGGACTCCTCCCCGGGGAACCGGCCGACCGTCTCCTGGAGGCCGCCGCCCGCAGGCCGGACAGCGTGGCCGTCGACTGGCCCGGCCCCCGTGACGCGGTCGCCGCACACGACACCGTCGACCACCGCCCGCCTCGGCCCCTGGATGCCCTGGACCGGCGGGCCGGGAGCGCGCGCCCTGGCCCCGGCACGGTGGCGGCGGGCGCGCCGCTGCTCTCCTGGGGCCTGCGCAGGCGCAGCGGCGGCTGGGGCTGGGTGACGGCCGGAGCCCTGCTTCTCACGCACGGCGCGCTGGGACTGACCTACGCCCTCACACACCCACGCGACTGACGTCCCCGACCCGGTTCACGCCTTCACGCACCCGCGCGACTGACAACCCCGGCCTGCCTCACACCTCCACGCACCCACGCACGGAAAACCCCGGCCCGGCTCACGCCTTCACACACCGTTTCAAGCCGTCCGGGACCGGAGCCGGTGTCTACTCGTCGTCCTCGTCGTCCAGCCGCGCCAGCCACGTCGCCAGCCGCTCCACCGGCACCTCGAAGTCGGGATTGAGATCGACGAACGTCCGCAGCTGCTCGGCGAGCCACTCGAAGGTGACTTCCTCCTCGCCGCGCCGCTTCTCCAGTTCCTCGATGCCACGGTCCGTGAAGTACATGCCTCAAGGATAGGTGCGCGAAAACGGCCGGGCCGCACCCCCGATGCGGGGATGCGGCCCGGCCGCGAACGACGCGCGAGGGCGATTACGCCTCGAACACCTCACGCACCAGCTGCTCCTGCTCGGCCTGGTGACGCTTCGCCGAACCCACCGCCGGGGACGAGCCGTGCGGGCGCGAGATGCGCCGCAGCCGCTCGCCGTGCGGGACGTCCGCGCCGACCGCCAGGTCCAGGTGGTCGATCAGGTTGAGCGCGATGAACGGCCAGGCACCCTGGTTCGCCGGCTCCTCCTGGGCCCACAGGTACTTCTCGGCGTTCGGGTACTTCTTGATCTCCGCCTGGAGCTCGGCACCCGGCAGCGGGTACAGGCGCTCGATGCGGATGATCGCCGTGTCCGTCACGCCGCGCTTCTGACGCTCGGCCTCCAGGTCGTAGTAGACCTTGCCGGCGCAGAAGACGACCTTCTTGACCGCGGCCGGGTCGACCGAGGAGTCGCCGATGACCGGCTGGAACTGCCCGGTCGTGAACTCCTCCGCCTTCGCCGCCGCCGCCTTCAGCCGCAGCATCGACTTCGGCGTGAAGACCACCAGCGGCTTGTGGTGCGGGTTGTGCACCTGCCACCGCAGGAGGTGGAAGTAGTTCGACGGCGACGTCGGCATGGCGACCGTCATGTTGTTCTGCGCGCACATCTGGAGGAAGCGCTCCGGGCGGGCCGAGGAGTGGTCCGGGCCCTGGCCCTCGTAGCCGTGCGGCAGCAGCAGGACGACACCGGAGGTCTGGGCCCACTTCTGCTCGGCCGACGAGATGAACTCGTCCACGACCGTCTGCGCGCCGTTGACGAAGTCGCCGAACTGCGCCTCCCACATCACGAGCGCCTCGGGGCGGGCCAGCGAGTAGCCGTACTCGAAGCCCATCGCCGCGTACTCGGACAGCAGGGAGTTGTAGACGTTGAGCCGCGCCTGGTCCTCGGAGAGGTACTGCAGCGGCGTGTACTCCTCGCCCGTGCTGCGGTCGATGATGACCGCGTGGCGCTGGCCGAACGTACCGCGCTGCGAGTCCTGGCCCGCCAGGCGGACCGGGACGCCCTCCAGCAGGAGGGAGCCGATCGCGAGGGTCTCGCCCATGCCCCAGTCGATGGTGCCGTCCTCGACCATCGCCGCCCGGCGCTGCAGCTGCGGCAGCAGACGCGGGTGGACCGTGATGTGGTCGGGGATGTTGACCTGGGACTCGGCGATCCGCTTGACGACCTCCGTAGTCACCGCGGTGTTCACGGCGACCGGGAACTCGGCCTGCGGATCCGTGGGCTCGACCGTCGCCGGCTGGGACGTGGCCTCACGGACCTCCGTGAACACCTTCTCCAGCTGGCCCTGGTAGTCCTGCAGCGCCTGCTCGGCCTCTTCCAGGGTGATGTCGCCGCGACCGATCAGGGACTCGGTGTAGAGCTTGCGCACCGAGCGCTTCTTGTCGATCAGGTCGTACATCAGCGGCTGGGTGAAGGCCGGGTTGTCCGACTCGTTGTGACCGCGGCGGCGGTAGCAGATGAGGTCGATCACCACGTCCTTGTTGAACGCCTGGCGGAACTCGAAGGCCAGACGGGCGACGCGGACGACCGCCTCGGGGTCGTCGCCGTTCACGTGGAAGATCGGGGCCTCGATCATGCGGGCCACGTCCGTCGCGTACATGGAGGAACGCGAGGACTCGGGGGCTGCGGTGAAGCCGACCTGGTTGTTGATGACGATGTGGACCGTGCCGCCGGTGCGGTAGCCGCGCAGCTGCGACATGTTCAGGGTCTCGGCCACCACGCCCTGGCCCGCGAAGGCCGCGTCGCCGTGGATCGCCACCGGCAGGACCGTGAAGTCCGTGCCGCCCTTGTTGATGATGTCCTGCTTGGCGCGCGAGACGCCCTCCAGGACCGGGTCCACCGCCTCCAGGTGCGAGGGGTTCGCCACCAGGGAGACCTTGATCTGCTCGCCGTCGAGACCGGTGAAGGTGCCCTCGGCGCCCAGGTGGTACTTCACGTCACCGGAGCCGTGCATCGACTTCGGGTCGAGGTTGCCCTCGAACTCGCGGAAGATCTGCGCGTACGACTTGCCGACGATGTTGGCGAGGACGTTCAGCCGGCCGCGGTGGGCCATGCCGATGACGACCTCGTCCAGGCGGGACTCGGCGGCCGAGTCCAGCACGGCGTCCAGCAGCGGGATGACGGACTCGCCGCCCTCCAGGCTGAAACGCTTCTGGCCGACGTACTTGGTCTGCAGGAACGTCTCGAAGGCCTCGGCGGCGTTCAGACGGCGCAGGATGCGCAGCTGCTCCTCGCGCTCCGGCTTGGAGTGCGGCCGCTCCACGCGGTCCTGGATCCACTTGCGCTGCTTGGGGTCCTGGATGTGCATGAACTCGATGCCGGTCGTGCGGCAGTACGAGTCGCGCAGGACACCGAGGATGTCGCGCAGCTTCATCATCGACTTGCCCGAGAAGCCGCCGACGGCGAACTCACGCTCCAGGTCCCACAGGGTGAGCCCGTGCTCGGTGATGTCCAGGTCGGGGTGCTTGCGCTGCTGGTACTCCAGCGGGTCGGTGTCGGCCATGACGTGGCCGCGGACCCGGTAGGAGTGGATCAGCTCGAAGACGCGGGCGGCCTTCGTGACGTCGTCGTCGTGGCTGGCGTCGATGTCCTTGAGCCAGCGGACCGGCTCGTAGGGGATGCGCAGCGCCTCGAAGACGTCGTCGTAGAAGCCGTTCTCACCGAGGAGGAGGTTCGCGACGATCCGCAGGAACTCGCCGGAGGCGGCGCCCTGGATCACCCGGTGGTCGTAGGTCGACGTGAGCGTCATGACCTTCGAGATGCCGAGCTTGTTCAGGGTGTCCTGGGAGGTGCCCTGGAACTCCGCGGGGTAGTCCATGGAGCCGACGCCCATGATCACGGACTGGCCGGGCATCAGGCGCGGCACGGAGTGCACGGTGCCGAGGCCGCCGGGGTTGGTCAGAGAGACCGTCACGCCGGTGAAGTCGTCCATGCCGAGCTTGCCGTCGCGGGCGCGGCGGACGATGTCCTCGTAGGCCTGCCAGAACTCGAAGAAGTTCAGGGTCTCGGCCTTCTTGATGCCCGCGACCACGAGCTGGCGGTCGCCGTTGGGCTTCACCAGGTCGATGGCGAGGCCGAAGTTGATGTGCTCCGGCTTGACCAGGGTCGGCTTGCCGTCCTTCTCCGCGTAGGAGTAGTTCATCGACGGCATGGCCTTGATGGCCTGCACCATCGCGTAGCCGATCAGGTGCGTGAAGGAGATCTTCCCGCCCCGGGCCCGCTTCAGGTGGTTGTTGATGACGATGCGGTTGTCGAACAGAAGCTTCACCGGCACGGCGCGCACGGACGTGGCCGTGGGCACCTCCAGGGAGGCGTTCATGTTCTTCGCGACCGCGGCGGCCGGGCCGCGCAGCACGACCTGCTCGGGGCCCGAGGGGGCTTCGGCGGCGGGCTCGGCCTTCTTCGCGGCGGCGGCCGGCTTGGCGGCGGGCTTCGGGGCCGGGGCGGCCTTCTGCGCCGGGGCCTGAGCGGCGGGCTTCGCCGGGGCCGGAGCCGGGGCGGGGGCCGGCGCTGCGGCGGGCTTCTCGGCGGCCGGGGCCGGGGCCTGCGCGGGAGTGGCCGGAGCGGCCGGCTGAGCGGTGGTGGTGGTCCCCGCGGCCCCCGCGGCCGCGGTACCCGCCGGAGCCGAGGCGGCGGCCGCCCCTGGCTTGTAGTCGGCGAAGAAGTCCCACCAGGCTCGGTCTACCGAATTCGGGTCCTGGAGGTACTGCTGATAGATCTCGTCGACGAGCCACTCGTTGGCACCGAACGACGCGGCAGGGTTCTTCCCCGCTTGGTCGGTGTCGGTCGAGATGCTCGAGTTACTGGGGGACTGTGGCGACACGGCGGCAACCGCCCTCTTCCGCTTCACAAGATGATGGACAGCGGGAATCAAGGCTACGCCCCCTGGACGGGGAAGGTCAGGCCGGGCCCGCGCAACGTCGTGCAAGTCACATCTGGAACCGTGTTTCGGGGCTTGAAATGGCGGGAAACAAGCGTGGTTCCGCTTCGTGAGGCAAGAGCGGGGCAGGGCCCGGGGCGCCGGTGGCGCGGGCCCGTGCCTGATCACACGTGTCCGTCAGTGCGGACGCCCGTGGATCTTGTGGCTCCGCTTCGAACTTTACGTCAACTTGGCACAGATGTAAGTCCCGGAAGAGTGACAAGAATCCGGCAACCTCGCTCGGATTCGGCCACTCCGATCCGGCCCCCGTGCAGGTCCACCGCCCAGCGGGCGATGGCCAGGCCGAGGCCCGTGCCGCCGTCGCTGCCCGGTCCCTGCGGCCGCTTGGCGCTGCCGCGGTTGAACCGCTCGAAGACGCGGTGCCACTCGGACTTCGGAATGCCGGGGCCCTCGTCCAGGACCTCCAGCTCCAGCGACTCCGGCAGGGCGCCCCGCCGCGCCTTGACCGTCACCCGGCCGTGCGGCGGGCTGTGCTTGACCGCGTTGTCGATCAGGTTGGCGACGACCTGGTGGATGCGCTCCGGGTCGGCGTGCGCCGTCAGCTCCGGCGGGTGGACGTCGAGGTGCAGATGGACGTCCGTACGGGTGTGACTGCCCGAGCCGGTGGCGATGCCCGCGCGCACGGAGGCGACCATGTTGGCCTCCTTCAGCACGCCGGACAGATACGGCCACACCTCGAACCGCCGCTGTTTCAGCGGTACGACGCCGTTGTCCAAACGGGACAGGTCCAGCAGCGTCTCCACCAGCCGCCCGAGGCGCTCGGTCTGCTTCAGGGCCGTGCGCATGGTCTCCGGGTCGGCCTGCGTGACGCCGTCGACGATGTTCTCCAGCACCGCGCGCAGACCCGCGATGGGCGTGCGCAGCTCGTGCGAGACGTTCGCCACGAGTTCCTTGCGCTGGCTGTCCTGGGCCTCCAGCTCGTCGGCCATGGCGTTGATCGTCACGGCCAGGGCGCCCAGCTCGTCACGGCGGTTCTCCCGCGTGCGGCGGGTGTAGTCGCCCTGCGAGATGGAACGGGCCACCGCGGTCATCTCGTCCAGCGGTGCCGTGAGTGAATGGGCCACGAACTGCGTAATGAGAAGCGTGGCGATCATCGAGAAGACCGTGATGAAGCGCAGCTCCGTCTTGGTGTGCACCGCGATCACCGACAGACCTGTGGTGATCAGCACCGAGATGACGACCAGCGCGCCCAGCTTGGTCTTGATCGAGAACGGGCTCACCCCGCCCCAGGGATCCGGCTCCCCGGGGTTTCTCCGTGCGGCCGGCCCGCCGCTCATGGCGTCGGGGTCTCCAGGGCGTACCCCACGCCGTGCACCGTGCGGATCCGCTCGGCGCCGATCTTCCGGCGCAGCGCCTTGATGTGGCTGTCGACCGTGCGGGTGCCGGAGGCGTCCGCCCAGTCCCAGACCTCGGCGAGCAGCTGCTCACGGGAGAGCACCGCCCGCGGAGTGTTCGCCAGGCACACCAGCAGGTCGAACTCGGTGGGCGTGAGGTGAACGTCCTCGCTGCGCACCCGAACCCGGCGCTGCGCGTGGTCGATCTCCAGCTCGCCGAGGCGCAGGATGCCGGAGCGGGGGGTGGCCGCCGCGATGGCGGCGCGCTCCACCCGGCGCAGCAGCACGTGCACGCGCGCCGCCAGCTCCCGCATCGAGAACGGCTTGGTCATGTAGTCGTCCGCGCCGACGCCGAGCCCGACCAGCATGTCGGTCTCGTCGTCGCGCGCGGTGAGCATCATGACCGGCACCGGGCGGGCGGCCTGCACGCGGCGGCAGACCTCCAGGCCGTCGAAGCCGGGCAGCATGATGTCGAGGATCAGCAGGTCGGGCTGCCACGCCTCGGCGGTGTCGACCGCGGCCGGACCGTCACCCGCCGTTTGCACGAGGAATCCCTCGGCGCGCAGGCGGGTCGCGATGGCGTCCACGATCGTCGCGTCGTCCTCGACCACCAGGACCCGGCGCTGTGCGCCCGGAGTAGCCGTCGCCGAACCGTTGTGGGAGGTCTGTGTCTGCTCCATCGCCCGCCCCTGGGGTGTGCTTTCCGGAATCAGTGGGGTGATTCCTTCTGACTGGCTATGCCTGCGCATGGTTGCGATTGACGCTTGAATGATCGGCGTCAGGGGAGCAGCGTACGGGGAGTCAGTACGCCTTTGCTATCCAGGGCGGATGGCGAGGTGTACGACGTCCGGAACGCCCCGGGCAACGGGGATCTCTTCGGTACGCACCTGTTGGAACCCGGCATTCCGCAAGGTTTCTTCGAATTCCGGTGACGGCTGGGCGGACCAGACCGCCAGAACCCCGCCGGGTCTCAACACCCTTGCGCAGCTTGCCAGTCCGGCTTCCCGGTAGAGATTTCCGTTGCCCTCCGTGACGGTCCAGCCGGGTCCGTTGTCGATGTCGAGGCACAGGGCGTCGTACGTGTCGGATGTCTCATTGACGTGTGCGACGAGATCGGCTTCCACGATGTGCGTGCGGGGATCGGCCAGGGCCCGGGCGGAGAGGGCGGAGAGCGGGCCGTCGCGGTGCCATTCGACGATCGCGTGCTCGCGTTCCACCACCGTGATCCGCCCCCAGCGCGGGTCCGCCGCGGCGTGCGCGAGAGAGAAGCCGACGCCGAGCCCGCCTATCAGGACCTCGGGGCGGTCCCGGCCGGCCAGGGCCTCCAGGGCCGCGTCGACCAGCCGCCGCTCCGAGCGGCCGTCGGACGTGTCCATCAGGAAACAGCCGTTGGAGATGATCTCCAGCCGGTCACCGTGCCGCCGCAGCACCACCTCACCGTGGGGGCCCTCGCGACGGTCCAGGACATCGGGAATGTCGTACGAGGTAGGCATGGGGGCATCCTGACAGGGGAGGGGCGTGTGGCGCCTCGCAATTCGCCGGGCCTGCCGGCGGACGCGAGTCAGGGCTTTCGGGTTGCGGTGCATCGGCTCTCGCGTGGCGAGGGTCACAGACAGCGCGGCGACCGGGGCGAAGGCTGGGACCCGACGGAAGGAGTGCCCGCTGTGGAACGCACCGCGCCGCCCCGCGAGACGGCCGCACCGACGCCGTCGGGCGCGCCCGACCCCTTGGTCCCGGGGTCGCTGGACGGGGTGCCGCGGCAGCGGGGCCCAAGGGACAGACCCGTGGCGGAGGCACGGCCGTCCGCCCCGGCGGCGGAGCCCGTGCCACGGCGCATCCGTCCGTGGCGGCTGCTGCCGACCCCGACGGGTACGCCGTTCACCTTCGGATACGCATTCCTGCTCTGTCTCACCTCGCTGATCTCCGCGCACGCGGACCCGGCCCTCGTGCACGCCCTGCTCCAGGGCTCCAGCACGGATGTGACACACCTGCTCCGCACGCCGGAGCTGGTGCTGCTCGGCAGCGCGCTGTGGGTCGCGGGCGGGGTGACGTCACCGTTCGCCATCGCCTTCGTGCTGGTGCTGACCGCGCTGGAACGGCGGATCGGGGGTCTGCGCACCGCCGGTGTCTTCCTGCTCGGGCACGTCCTCGCCACCCTCGCGACCGAGGTCCCGGTGGGCCTCGCGGTCCTGGCCGGGCACCTGCCCGACAGCTCGCTGCACCGCCTCGACTACGGGGTCAGCTTCGGCGTCGCCGCCGGCATCGGCGCCCTGTCCGGGCTGCTGCCCCCGTGGCTGCGTCTGCCGCTGCTGGCCGGGTTCGGCTGGATGCTGCTCCAGGACCTGCTCGCCTTCACCGACCCGATGACGAACTGGGGGCACCTCATCGCCCTGGCCATCGGCATCGCGACCTGGCCGGTGGTCCGGCGGTGGTACGCGGCACGCCTCGGCTCGGCCGGCGCCTGAGCCGTGAGGCTCCTCGGCCCGGGCGGAGGGGAGTATGCGGGGCCTCGGCTCGGCTCGGCCCGTGCGTGAGGCGTGAGGTTCTTCAGGCCCGGGCGGAGGCCGGCGGGTCGTGCCGGGCGCTGGTCAGCGGGGCCACCACGGTCCAGCCGAGCGCCTCGTAGAGCCCGCGCCCCGCGGGTGTCCCGGCCAGGACGCCGGTCCGCGCGCCCTGCCGGGCGGCGGCGTTCTGCAATGTCCTCATGACGAGGCTGCCCAGACCCTTGCGGCGGTGTTCGGGCGCCGTCTCGATCCGGTCGGCGACGGCGGTCACACCCGTCGGGGCGATCTGGCCGCGTGCCGCCAGGGACCCGTCCGGCGCGGCCACCATCAGCCGGGTCACTCCGCCGCGCGACCACTGGCGCAGCCGGTAGCCGTCGGGCGCCTCGGGAGCGCCGTCCGCCACCAGCGGGACGGTCATCAGGTAACCCGGCTCGGGATCGATCCACCAGCTGTCGTCGAGCCAGCCGGAGACCACCGACGGGTCCCGGAAGGCCTTCAGCCACACCCCGTGCCCGGTGACCGTCTCGGCCACCTTGCGGACGGTCGCCTCGTCGAGGTCGTCGCCCGTCGCGCCGAACACATGCCGTGTGACGTGCCCGGACATCCCCACATCGATCGTCCGGCCCCACGGCTCGGGCAGGGGCGGGGCGGCCCCGCGCGACACGACCCATCCGTCCACCCATGCCTGCACGGTGCTGTCCACGCATCCCCCTGTAATGAGTGCAATACATGATCGTCCCTTACGCAAGGGACCTTACGCGCCCTCCCGGCCCCGGCGTCATCAGTGATCGCTGACAGCGAACAGCCCGTGGGGAACATACGGACAGGCCCATGCATTGAGTCGGCATAGCTCAACTTGACTGCCGAAGGGGAGATCATGGCTTCGACGTCCTCACCGCTCACCCTGCCCGTGCTGCCGCTCGACGGAGAAGTCGTGCTGCCCGGGATGGTGGTCCCGCTGGACCTGAGCGATTCCGAGGTCCGTGCCGCGGTGGAGGCCGCCCAGGCCGCTGCCCGGTCAACACCCGGAAAGCCCCGGGTACTCCTGGTGCCACGCATCGACGGGACCTACGCGAACACCGGTGTGCTCGGTACCGTGGAACAGGTCGGCCGGCTGGCCGACGGCGACCCGGGCGCGCTGATCCGCGGCCGCGGGCGGGTGCGCATCGGCGCGGGGACCACCGGTCCCGGCGCGGCTCTCTGGGTCGAGGGCACCGGCGTCGACGAGACCGTGCCGGAGCCCCTGCCCGGTCATCTCGCCGAACTGGTCAAGGAGTACAAGGCCCTCGCCACCGCCTGGCTGCGCAAGCGCGGCGCCTGGCAGGTCGTCGACCGGGTCCAGGCCATCGACGACGTCTCGGCGCTCGCCGACAACTCCGGCTACTCGCCGTTCCTGACCACCGAGCAGAAGATCGAACTGCTGGAGACCACCGACCCGGTGGCCCGCCTGAAGCTCGCCACCCAGCAGCTGCGCGACCACCTCGCCGAGCAGGACGTGGCCGAGTCGATCGCCAAGGACGTCCAGGAGGGCGTCGACAAGCAGCAGCGCGAGTTCCTGCTGCGGCGTCAGCTGGAAGCGGTCCGCAAGGAGCTGCGCGAACTCCACGGCGAGCAGGAGGGCGAGGAGTCCGACGACTACCGCGCCCGGGTGGAGGCCGCCGACCTGCCCGAGAAGGTCCGCGAGGCCGCGCTCAAGGAGGTCGACAAGCTGGAGCGGTCCTCCGACCAGTCGCCCGAGGGCTCCTGGATCCGCACCTGGCTCGACACGGTCCTGGAGATGCCGTGGAGCGAGCGCACCGAGGACGCCTACGACATCCGGGGTGCCCAAGCCGTCCTGGACGCCGAGCACGCGGGCCTGGAGGACGTCAAGGAACGCATCACCGAGTACCTGGCGGTGCGCAAGCGCCGTGACGACCGGGGCCTCGGCGTGGTCGGCGGGCGGCGCGGCGGTGCCGTGCTCGCGCTCGTCGGGCCGCCCGGCGTCGGCAAGACCTCGCTCGGGGAGTCCGTCGCCCACGCCATGGGCCGCACGTTCGTCCGCGTCGCCCTCGGCGGTGTCCGCGACGAGGCCGAGATCCGCGGCCACCGGCGTACGTACGTCGGCGCGCTGCCGGGCCGGATCGTCCGGGCCATCAAGGAAGCCGGGTCGATGAACCCGGTCGTGCTCCTCGACGAGATCGACAAGGTGGGCTCGGACTTCCGGGGCGACCCGGCCGCAGCCCTCCTCGAAGTGCTCGACCCGGCGCAGAACCACACCTTCCGGGACCACTACCTGGAGGTCGAGCTGGACCTGTCCGACGTCGTCTTCCTCGCGACGGCCAACGTCCTGGAGGCGATCCCGGAGGCCCTTGCCGACCGGATGGAGATCGTCCGCCTGGACGGCTACACCGAGGACGAGAAGGTCGTCATCGCCCGTGACCACCTGCTCCCGCGCCAGCTGGAGCGGGCCGGGCTGGACAAGGACGAGGTGACCATCGACGAGGGCGCGCTGCGCAAGCTCGCCGGCGAGTACACGCGCGAGGCGGGCGTGCGCACCCTGGAGCGGTCCGTCGCACGGCTGCTGCGCAAGGTCGCCGCCCAGCACGAACTGGGCGAACGGGAACTGCCCTTCACCGTCCGGGACGAGGACCTGCGCGAGCTGATCGGCCGGCCCCACCACGTGCCCGAGTCCGCCCAGGACCCCGCCGAGCGGCGGACGTCCGTGCCGGGCGTGGCGACCGGGCTCGCGGTGACCGGGGCGGGCGGTGACGTGCTCTACGTCGAGGCGTCCCTGGCCGATCCGGAGACGGGCGCGGCCGGGCTGACCCTGACCGGTCAGCTGGGCGACGTGATGAAGGAGTCCGCGCAGATCGCGCTGAGCTTCCTGCGCTCCCACGGCGCCGAGCTGGAACTGCCGGTGGCCGACCTGAAGGACCGGGGCGTGCACATCCATTTCCCCGCGGGCGCGGTCCCCAAGGACGGCCCGAGCGCCGGCATCACGATGACGACGGCCCTCGCGTCCCTGCTGTCCGGCCGGCTGGTCCGCACGGACGTGGCGATGACCGGCGAGGTCTCGCTGACCGGGCGGGTCCTGCCCATCGGCGGTGTGAAGCAGAAGCTGCTCGCCGCGCACCGGGCGGGGGTCACCACGGTGATCATCCCCAAGCGCAACGAGCCCGACCTGGACGACGTCCCGGCGGAGGTGCTGGACAAGCTCGACGTCCACACCGTCACCGACGTCCGCCAGGTCCTGGAGCTGGCGCTCGCGCCCGCGACCAACGGGGCGGCGCCGGAGGTTCCGGTCGCGGCGTGACGGACGTGGCCGGATGAGGAAGGCCCGGGTTCTCGTGAGGGAGGCCCGGGCCTTCACCGTGTCGCGGCCCTGTGGACACGCGCGCCCTGACCTGCGGAATACTTGCCGAACTGCGGTGATGGCGGCAGGTGGCGGAAAATCCAGGTACCGGAACTCTCAGGGCCGGACGACGACCGAGGCAGGGGCAGACGTGCACGAGGGCGGCAACGACGACGGACACCGCGACGCCGGTGTGCCCGGACCCGGTGTGCCCGGACCCGGTGTGCCCGGACCCGGTGTGCCCGGTCCCGGTGTGGCCGGAACCGGTGTGGACCAGCCCGCCTTCCTGGCCCTCGAACGCGAGCTGACCGTGCTGCTGCGTCGCGCCCGGGCCAGCCAGGGTGAGATGGCCCGCGAGGTCCACCCCGACCTGGAGTCGTCCGCGTACGGCCTGCTCGTGCGGCTCGACGAGTGCGGAAAGCAGCGGGCCACCGAACTCGCCGCCTACATCGGGGTCGGCAAGGCGACCATGTCCCGCCAGCTGCGCGCCCTGGAGGAACTCGGGCTGGTGGCGCGTGAGCCCGACCCCGCCGACGGACGCGCCTGGCTCGTCGCCCTCACCCAGGAGGGCCACGACCGCGTCCGCCGGGTCCGCGAGGCGCGCCGTGCCCGCTACGCCGGCCGCCTGGCCGACTGGGACTCCCGCGAGGTCACGGAACTGGCCCGGCTGCTGCACCAGCTCAACCGCGGCATGGAGAAGTAGGCCGGGCGAACGTCCCGGAGATCTAGAACTCGACGTACACGGCCGTCGCGTCGTCGTGCCTCTTGCTCCGGCCCGGGAACGTCTCGGCGGCGTCCGACCGCTCCAGGGTCCGGACGCGGTCCACCAGGGCCTGCGGGCCTTCCTTGCGGACGAGGCGGAGACAGTCCGTCCAGTCGCCCTCCTCGAACCGCTCGACCCACCGTGTCGCGCCGTCCGTGAGCGCCGCCAGTGCACGGACCTCGCCACGGGGCACGGTTCCGGTCACCGCCCGGGCCGCCACCGAGGGGTCGGCGGCCGCCGTGAAGAAGCCGCCCTCCAGGTTGCGGAGCGTGGAGTCCACCAGGGCGTCCGTGGCCAGCGCCGAGCGGGGGAGCAGGGCCAGCCGGTCGTCGAGGACGGGTGTCACCACGCCGTCCGGCGACTCCAGCAGCAGGGCCGAATCGGACAGGACCAGGTACTCCACCGTGGCCGGATTCCAGCGGGCCACGACGACCGTGGCCTGGGGGGTGCGAGGGTGAGAAAGGTCACAGGTTGTGGCGTGTGCCTCGGAGGTACGCGCGATGGCGCGGGACAAGGCGTCGACCAGGGGAACATCCGGGAGTGAAACGGTCAGTTCGGTCAGTGCTCCGCCGAGGCGTGCGGTGAACCAGGGGACGGAATGCAGACAGCCCGTCCCCGTTCTCGGCGGTGTGACCCCGTCCAGGACGACGACCGAACCGCCTTGTCCCGAGGCCGGTAGTCCGACAGCGGCGAAGTCCTCGTTGGGGCGGTCGGCGTCTCCCGGTTCGGACACGAGTTCAGTGCGCATCCGGCCAGTCTGCACGAGCCTTTCACAACGTCCACAGAAGACCGGTAACGGTTGCCGGACCGGCGCAGCCACGCAGGTCAGGCGCCGGGTTTGGGATGGAATGATTTGTTCCGGGAAGGTGCGGTGGCGAATACTGCCACCGGCCGTCGCCGTCGTCCAACCGGCGTGCCACGCAAGGCCTCTGCAAAGGCCTGCGGAACTTGCCCCTCAACTCCCGTCCGGGGTTCACTCCTTCGGGTGGCGGGTCAGGTGATGCGCGTGCGCTGCCCACCGGCGCTGGGAGGGTCGGGAAATGTACCGGGAGTGCGCGCCAGTTGACGGAGCGTCATCCGGGCCCAACGGTTCACGAGTCAGGAATGCGAGCACCGGTGCAGAAGACGCGGCCTCGTCGCACAGGCAAGCAGACGGCCCCCGTTCAGGGCGCTGAGCCGACGCCCCCCACCGGCAAGGGCCGTCCCACCCATGTACGCAACCGGCTGATCGTGGCCGTTGCCGTGGTGGCCGCCGCCATCGCCGGTGCCAGCACCCCGTCCGTGCTGGCGGCCTCCGGGCAACTCCACGACAGCCAGAAACTGGTGACGCTCGCGGAGCAGACGCAGGACGCCCTCGCCCTCGCGCACTCCCTCGCCGACGAGCGGGACGAGGTCACCTCCTACATCGCGGCCGGACGCCCCAAGGACAAGGCGCCCTCCGAGCAGCGCGGCGCCCGGGTGGACCGGCAGGTCGAGGAGCTGCGCTCCGACACCGACACGCCCGCCTCGCTCCGCTCGGACCTCGACGGCATAGCGGTCGTGCGCAGGGCGGCGCTCACCGGCAAGAGCAGCGCCCTCGAAGCGCACCAGGCGTACTCCGCCGCCATCACCGAACTCCACCGGCTCGCCGAGCAACTGGCGCAGCAGACCCCGCCGCGCGCTGGCGAAGGCGGATACGCGCTGGCCGAGCTGGACTCCGCCGTCCAGCAGGCCGCCGCGGCCCGCGGGCTGCTGCTCGCCGCGCTGAGCGTGCCGCGCAGCACCGGGACGGTCCTCGACCCCGTCACCGGCCTGCCGACCCAGACCTCCACCTCCTCGGACGCCGACACCCGGCAGCGCGACGCCCTCAGCGCCGCCGCCCAGCAGGCCCGGCTGCGCTCCGACGCGGCCTTGGCCGACTTCCGCGACACGGCGCCCAAGCCTGCCCGGGCCTCCTTCGACTCCACGGTCACCGGCACCGAGGTCAACTCCGCCGACAAGTACCTGGCCACCCTCACCGACCAGCCGACGCTCTCCCGCAGCGATCTCGCGACCGGTACCAAGAAGCTGGACACGGCCCTGTCCGCCCGCGTCGACCTGATGCGCGGCGTGGAGTCGGCCCTCTACGACCGCCGCACCAAGGACCTGGAAGCGCTGCGCGACGACGACGTCACCGCGCTGGAGATCCGCATCGCCGTCCTCGGCGCCCTCATGCTGCTCGCCGTCGGTGTCGCCACGGGCATGGCCCGCAGCCTCACCCGCCCGCTCGCGGTGCTGCGCCTGGGGTCCAAGCGCCTCGCCGAGGCCGACGACCCGGCGGCCGAGGAGCCGGTGAAGTTCACCGGCCGCAACGACGAGTTCGCCCAGGCCGTCCGCTCCGTCAACGCCCTGCATGCGCACGCGGTCGCCCTCACCGAGCGGATCACCACGCTGGAGTCCGACCGCAAGCACCTCGTCGGGCAGCGCCAGAAGATGGCCGACGCGCGTGAGGAACTGCGCGGCGAACTCGCCGAGTCCGCGGCCCAGCTGGAGCGGCTGCGCACGGCCATCGGCGGCACGTTCGTCAATCTCGCCCTGCGCACGCTCGGTCTCGTGGAGCGGCAACTGGCCGTCATCGAGAACCTGGAGGAGCGCGAGCAGGACCCGGACCGGCTCGCCACGCTCTTCAAGCTCGACCACTTCGCGACGGTCATGCGCCGGCACAGCGAGAACCTGCTGGTCCTCGCCGGTACCGAGCACGTCCAGCACGCCGCCGGTCCCGTGCCGCTGGTGGACGTCGTCCGGGCCGCCGTCAGCGAGATCGAGCGCTACGAGCGGGTCCGGATCGCCGCGCTGCCGCCACACGCGCACATCGCCGGGTTCGCCGCGGACGACCTCTCCCACCTGCTCGCCGAACTCATGGAGAACGCCACCTCGTTCTCCCCGCCCGACCTGCCCGTCGAGATCTCCGGCTGGCTGCTGGAGAACGGCGAGGTCATGCTCTCCGTCCAGGACGAGGGCATCGGCATGACCGAGGAGCGGCTGGAGCGCCTCAACTCCCGCCTCACCGACTTCGACCCCGAGGCGCCCTACGACCAGGAGGGCGAGGACGGTCTCGGCCTCGGCCTGTACGTCGTGGCCCGGCTCGCCCACCGCCACGGTGTGCGCGTCCAGTTGCGCGAGCAGAAGCAGGGCGGTGTCGCGGCGGTCGTCGTCCTGCCCCGCACGCTGCTGGCCGCCGCTCCCGCCGTGGCCGTACCGGCCTCCGGCCCCCTCACCGGCACGACCCACTCCTTCTCCTTCCCGGGCGCCGACGCCGAGGCCAACTCCAACGTCCTGCCCGGCCGTACCTCCGGCGACGATCCGTTGGTGGCCCTGGCGGAGAAGGCGGTCGCGCGCGGCGAGGCCGCCGAGATCACCACCGCCGCCCAGCACCCGGAACCGGCAGGGGAGCCGGAACCGGCCGAGGCGACGGAACCGGCGCGGGCGCGGGAGGTGCCGGAGGCGGCACCCTCGGCGACATCCACCGATGCGGTGGCGGCCGCGACGACACCCGCCGATTCGGTGGCGCCCGCCGGCACGACGCCACCCGCCGGCCCGGCGACGCATCCCGAACCGGCGGCGCACGCCGGCCCGGACGAGACCGCCGCACCCGTGGAATCCCCCGCGGAAACCACGATGGAGCTGCTGATCCCCGCGCAGGCGGGGGAGCCGGACCCGGTGGGGCATGGACCATCGGTCACCGGCGGCGGGACCGGCCCGTCGGGACAGCCCGCGTCCGAAGCCGCCTCCCGCGAGGGCGGGACCGGCCCGTTCGGGCAGCGCGCCCACGAGGAAGCCCATGGCACGGGTGGTGCCGTGGACCCGGACGAGAGCCCGGAGCACGAGCGCGCTGCCGACGAGGAGGAGGACCGCGTCACCGACAAGGGCCTCCCCAAGCGCACGCCGAAGATCACCGCACAGACCACCGCCCCGCGCCAGCGCAGCGGCTCCGTCGACGCCGAAGCCCTGCGTCGCCGCCTCGGCGGCTTCCGCCAGGGCGCCCAGGCGGGGTACCGCGACGTGGAGGCGGAGATCGCCGAGAGGACGGCCTCGCACCAGCGGCCGGCCAGCGGCGCAGCACGACCAGCTGGATCCGAAGAATCCACGGGGGGCACAGTCGAGGAGGCAAGCAGTTGACCGCTCCCAGTACCTTCGGACTGATCGGACTGAGCAGTGAGGCCCGCAACCTGCACTGGCTGCTGACCAACCTCGTCGAGGAGGTCCCCGGCATCGTCTCGGTTGCGGTCGTCTCGTCCGACGGACTGCTCCTGCTCTCCTCCGACGACCACCGCAACAAGGAGGCGCGGGACGCCCTGCAGGACCGCGGGACCACGCGCACCGGCCCGCGCGGCTCCGCCGCCGACCTGGCCACCATCGTCTCCGGCATCGGCAGCCTCACCATCGGCGCCGCCCGCCTGATGGACTTCGGCGGGGTCCGGCACACGATGGTCGCGATGGACGAGGGCAGCCTGTTCGTGATGTCGATCAGCGACGGCTCGCTGCTCGGCGTCCACGGCTCCGCGGACTGCGACATGAGCGTGGTGGCGTACCACATGGCCCTGTTCGTCGGCCGTGCCGGTCACGTCCTGACGCCGGAGCTCCGCAGCGAGCTCCGGAAATCCCTGGAGGATTCCCAGACGACGGGGAGTGCCCGATGAGCAGTACGCCCAAGCACCACCTCCCGGTCCGTGGCGGTGACCGCAAACCCGCCCGGGTCCGCCCCTACTCGCTCACCGGCGGCCGCACCCGCTTCGGCCACGTCCTCCTCGTGGAGACGTTCGTGGCGAGCACGGCCGCACTGGAGGCCCCGGAGGAGCGCAAGGAGCTGACGAACGGCCACCTGTCCACCCGCGTCATGCCGGAGCTGCGGGCCATCGTCGAACTGTGCCGCCGGATGCGTACGGTGGCCGAGATCGCCGCGCTGCTGAAGATGCCGCTCGGCGTGGTCCGCGTGCTCCTGAGCGACCTCGCGGACCAGGGAAAGATCCGTGTGTACGGAACGGGCACCGGCCATGGCACGGGCCGCCCGGACCGGGCTCTGCTGGAAAGGGTGCTGAGTGGACTCCGTCGTCTCTGACGCCGCTCACGGCGTCACTGGTTCATCCCCGTTCGTCGAGCCCGGCGAGAGCATGCACGCCTGGGAGACGGACCGCACCCGCGCTCCCATAGCCACGAAGATCGTGGTGGCGGGCGGCTTCGGCGTGGGCAAGACCACGCTGGTCACCGCCGTCTCGGAGATCACGCCCCTGCAGACCGAGGCGCTGATGACCGAGGCGAGCGAGGCGACCGACGACCTCACCGCCACGCCGGGCAAGTCCACCACCACCGTGGCCATGGACTTCGGGCGCATCACGCTCGACGACGACCTGGTGCTCTACCTGTTCGGCACGCCGGGCCAGCAGCGGTTCTGGTTCATGTGGGACGACATCGTGCGCGGTGCGATCGGCGCCGTCGTGCTGGCCGACACGCGCCGTCTGAAGGACTGCTTCCCGGTCCTGGACTACTTCGAGAGCTCCGGGCTGCCGTACGTGGTCGCGGTCAACCACTTCGACGGCAGCGAGCTGTTCGAGCCGGAGGACGTGCGGGAGGCCTTGACCATCCCGCAACACATACCTGTCATGATCATGGACGCGCGTCGCCGGATCTCCGTGATCGAGACCCTCCTGGCCCTCGTGGGCCACGCGCTCGACGAAACCCCCGAGTAGAGGACAGCCCGCATGCGGAAGATACTCGTCGTCGGAGCCGGTCAGTCCGGGCTCCAGATCGCCCTCGGCCTCCAGTCACAGGGGTACGAGGTCACCCTGATGTCCAACCGGACGGCGGACGAGATCCGTACCGGCCGGGTCATGTCGACGCAGTGCATGTTCCACACGGCCCTGCAGCACGAGCGTGATCTCCAGCTGAACTTCTGGGAGTCCCAGGCCCCGAAGATCGAAGGACTCGGCGTCTCGGTCGCCGCCCCCGGATCCTGGGCCGAAGGCCCCGCCGCCCGCGCCATCGACTGGCTGGGCAGGCTCGACGGCCACGCGCAGTCCGTCGACCAGCGCGTGAAGATGGCCGGCTGGATGGAGACGTTCGCCCAGCGCGGCGGGCAGCTCGTCATCCACGGCGCGGCCGTCGGTGACCTGGACTACTTCTCCCGCACCTACGACCTGGTGCTCGTCGCCGCCGGCAAGGGCGAGCTGGTCCAGATGTTCGGCCGTGACGCCGAGCGCTCCCCGTACAGCGAGCCGCAGCGCGCGCTGGCCGTCGCGTACGTGCACGGCCTGGGCCCGCGCCCCGAGCACCCGGGCACCGAAGCGGTCCGCTGCAACCTCGTCCCGGGCGTCGGCGAGCTGTTCGTCATGCCGACCCTGACCACCTCCGGCCGCGCCGACATCCTGTTCTGGGAGGGCATACCCGGCGGCCCGCTCGACGCCTTCCACGGCGTGAAGGACCCGGCGGAGCACCTCTCCCTGACCCTGGAACTCATGGAGCGGTACGTCCCCTGGGAGTACGCGCGGGCCACCAAGGTCGAACTGACCGACGCCGGCGGCACGCTGGCCGGCCGCTACGCCCCGACCGTCCGCAACCCCATCGGGCGTCTGCCCAGCGGCGGTCTGGTGCTGGGCGTGGCCGACGTGGTCGTGGCGAACGACCCGATCACCGGCCAGGGCTCCAACTCGGCCTCCAAGTGCGCCGCCGCGTACCTCGCCTCGATCACCGAGCACGGCGACAAGCCGTTCGACGAGGAGTGGATGCGGGCCACCTTCGACCGCTACTGGAACACCGCCCAGCACGTCACCAAGTGGACCAACGCCATGCTCGCGCCGCCGCCGGAGCACATCCTGAACCTCATCGGCGCCGCCGGTGAGCTCCAGCCGGTCGCCGACCGCTTCGCCAACGGCTTCGACAACCCGGCCGACTTCGAGAACTTCTTCTACGAGCCGGAGAAGACGCAGGCCTACCTCGCCGAGGTGTCCGGCGCGGGCGCGGCGTAACCGTCGTATCCCTCGTCCGACCCGTCCCTGGCGCCCTCGGGAAGCTCCGGCGGCTCGTAGTGCCGCAGGGGCTTCCCGGACGGGTCAGGGCGTACGGCGCCCAGGACCGGATTGGCCGCGATCGGTGACACCTTCACCCTCGCGCCCGGCCGGGGTGCCTGGACGACCAGGCCGTCGCCGAGGTACAGCGCGATGTGCGTGGCCTTCTCGAAGTACACGACCAGGTCGCCGGGGCGCAGCTCGGCCAGTGGGATCCGCTCCAGCCGCCTCCACTGCTCCTGGCTGGTCCGGGGGACGGGCGCCCCGGCCTCGGCCCACGCCCGTGAGGTCAGCCCCGAGCTGTCGTACGTCCGCGGGCCCTCCGCGCCCCACTCGTACGGCTTGCCGAGCTGGCGCAGGGCGTAGCGCACGGCACGGCTGCCTTCGGCGGACGGGGGGCGGGCGGGGATGCCGGTGCTTTCACCTGCGGGGCTTTCGCCGGCGTTGTCCATGGCGTGCTTGCTGTGCTTGCCGCGCCTGCTGTGTTCGCCGTGCTTGCCGTTCTTGCCGCCCGTGGTGTCCTTGCCGTCGGCTTCCGCTTCGGCTTCGGCCTCCTCGGCTTCGCCGGGCTCGTCGCCCAGCGCCCCTGACGCCATGAACTCCTTCTGCGCCTTCGCGATGCCCTTCCGCTCCAACTCCGCCAGGTCGGCGAGCTGGTCGCGGCTGAGGGACGCGAGCAGCTCCTCGACGTCGTGCAGGCGCGCACGGACCTTGTCCCGTTCCTTCTTGCGCCGCTCGGTGAGAGCGAGCTGCCGGTCCAGGGCCGTGCGGGCCTTGCGCGCCAGTTCGTGGGCCTTGCGCTCGTTGCCGGTCAGCCTGCCGATGGTGTCGGCCCGCTCCCGCGCCAGCCGGCCGATCACATGGCCCTGCTCGATCGCGTGCTGCGGGTCGCGGGCCAGCAGCAGACGGACGTACGGGGAGATGTCGGTGCTGCTCTGGTACTGCTGCCGGGCCAGCCGGCCGGCCGCGCCCCGGCTGTCGTGCAGGGAGAGCCGGGCGCGGGCGAGGGCGCGGTCCACGCGGTCGGTCTCGGCGCGCTGCTCCTTGAGCTTCTCCTCGGTGCCGTTGTAGGCCTCGGTGGCCTCCTCGGCCTTCCGGTACAACTCCTGAAGATCTGTCAGGAGAGCGGCGACATCGCGCTGTTCCTTGTCCGGCTCGGGCGCGGCCGTGGCCGGGACGGGTGCCAGGACGGTTCCGGCCGCCGTCGCCGCGATGCAGACCAGACGCAGCAGCTTTGCTGACATGCCATCACCTCCGTTGCGGGGGCGGCGTGGTGCCGCCGGACACCGTGAGGATCAGGCGTGTGCGTGCGGTGCGCGCGGCGGGTGTGCGCGGTTCGGCGCAACCGGGTCACCCGTCGGCGTCGTCCGGCTTGCCGGGCGGCGTGGCGGCTGGCTTCGACCAGGGCCAGTGGAGCCGGCGGGGCGGGACGCCCTCCGGGGCGTACTCGTACTTCCAGCGGTTGGACAGGCCGACCTTGCCCGGGCCCCGGGGGACGCGGCGGTAGACCAGGACGGTGTCCGGTCCGCCGTCGGGGTCGGGCACGGGGATGCGGTACGTCTTGGGCGGGTGGCCGGTGATGCCGAGGAGGACGGGCAGGACCCTGCCGTCCATGGGGCCGCCCTCGAAGGGGGTGTCTTCGCTCTTCACGGGATCAGTCTCGGGCATCCTCGGCGAGGGCCCGGACCAGCGCGTCGGTCTGCGGGTCGCGGCGGGCGGTCACCGTCAGCATGGCCACCAACTGCTCGACGAGCCAGTCGCGCAGCTCCTCGGCGGGGGGCTGCTTGTCCTCGTCGAGCCAGATGAGCGACGACGCCTCCACGGCGGTGATCCACATGCGGATGGTCATGCGCAGGCGCGGGCCGGGGTCGGCGACCATCAGGTGACGGACGATGTGCTCGGCGGCGACCCGGCGTACGCCGTCGACGATGGCGGTGGTGCGGGAGGTCTCGACGACGCTGCCGCCCTGGAGGAGGGCGCTGAAGCCGGTGTCGTGCTGGTCGACGAAGGTGAGGTAGCGGTCGAGGGCGCGGGACAGGCGGGGGAGGAGCGGGCCTTCCCGGGGTTCGTCGAAGCAGTGCTGGAGCTCGTCGGCGGCGGAGCGCAGGGCGGCCTCGTAGAGCTGTTGCTTGCCGCCCGGGAAGTACCGGTACACCAGCGGCCGCGAGACACCGGCCGCCTCCGCCACGTCGTCGAGGGACACCTCCTCGGGGGCGCGGTGGGCGAAGAGGTTCAGCGCCGATTCGAGCAGCTGACTGCGACGTTCCTCGACGCTGAGTCGCCGGTAGGCGGGGGTGGGGGCGGCTGGTGTCATGCCTCGCAGGGTAATCGGGGCGGCCGAGGGGTGCGTAGCTCGTCAGCCGGGTGACGCCGTCCTGCGCCTGGTGCCGATGTGAGTACGGGGGCCTGCGCCTGCTTGCCGGGTGGGGGTGTGCGTCTTCGCCTGACGCCGGGCGGGGGTCGGGGCCGCGTCGGGGGCGTCCTCGGAACGGCGCGATGGGCTTGCACGCCGACCGACAGTTCGTCGACGCGCCAACCGCTGCGGGCGGACACCCCCCGACACGTCCCCTTCTCGCCGTGCGCGGGTGCGGTGTGGCTTATGCGAGCAGGCCCGACGACTTCCACAGGCGTCGGCCCACTCCGCGCAGTACTCCGATGTCGTCGAGGAAGTCGGTCAGGCGCTTGGAGCCGTTCTGCATGACCTCGCGGCGGTGGCCGCTCGCGCGGACCTGGGCGAGTGCCTCCCGCTTGTCGAGGCCCACGTTCGTGTAGACGTCGGGGTTCACGAAGGCCACCGAGAAGACGCGGGCGAACTCGCCGGAGGTGATGCGGGTGAACTCCTGGGACCACTTGGGGGCCGTCACCATCTGGCGGCGGAGCTCCTCGCGGGCGTAGCGGACGTGGCGGGCCTCCTCCACCACGTGGATGCGGGTGACGCCCCGGACCAGGGTCTGGACGCGCTCGTCGGGGAACGTCAGCCGCTGCATCCAGTCGAGGACCTCCTCCCCGAGGAGGGTGGCCGTGAAGGAACCGGGGGTGGTGGAGATGGTCTTGAACAGGCGGCCCAGCTGCTGGTGCGTGCGGCTGACCGGGTACCAGGGCGTGTCGCCGTGGGAGATCAGGTGGGCGAACATCTTGGAGTGGCGGCACTCGTCCTCGATCTCGGTGAGTGCGTAGCGGACGTGCGCGCTCGTGGCCGCCTTGTCGTAGATGTGCCGGACGAGCAGCTGCATCAGGATGATCTCGAACCAGATGCCCAGGGAGGCCAGGGCCGCCGCCTCGTGCTGGGAGAGCAGGATGCGCTGTTCCTCGCCCATGCGCTTCCACAGCGGGGTGTCGTAGAGCGAGACCAGCTCCGGCGGCCAGAACCACTTGCCCTCCTCGAAGGGCGCGTCCCAGTCCAGCTCCTTGTCCGGGTCGAAGGAATGCTTGGCGGAGGAGTCGAGGAGCCGCTGGGCCACCTGCTCCCGGTCCTTCAGCAGGCCGAGGGCGTCGCGCAGGCCGTCGAGCGCGTCGGCTTCCGTCAGGGTCGTCATGGTTGCCCACCTCGTTGTGCACACGTCACTGATGTACTTATGAGACTGCTTGTCAGCAAGCTGGTCAATCCCCTGCGCGCTACTTGTTGACCCGGTGTCTACCTCGTGTGAGCCTGCGGACATGCCGAGCTTCGACCTGTACGCCATGGAACCGGAAGAGCCCGTACGGCAGGTGCCGGCGAGCGGTGCGGCCCGTTTCAACTGGGAGTACGACGACGGCCGCGACCGCCTCCTGGCCCTCTATCAGAAGGGCAAGGACAAGCAGTGGGACGGCCACAAGCGCATCGACTGGGAGCTGGAGGTGGATCCCTACGATCCGCTCGGCACCCCGGACGAGGCGATGTCCCTGTACGGGACCAGGCATTGGGCCAAGCTGAACGAGCGGGACCGGGGCCAGCTGCGGCAGCACTACGCCTCCTGGCAGTTCAGTCAGTTCCTGCACGGGGAGCAGGGCGCGATGATCTGCGCCGCGCGGATCGTCGAGTCCGTCCCCGATCTGGACGCGAAGTTCTACTCGGCGACCCAGACCATGGACGAGGCCCGGCACGCCGAGATCTACGGCCGCTTCCTGCACGAGAAGATCGGGCTGCTCTACCCGATCAACGACAACCTCCGGTCCCTGCTGGACGACACACTGCGCGACGCCCGCTGGGACATGCCCTACCTGGGCATGCAGGTGCTGATCGAGGGCCTCGCGCTCGCCGCGTTCGGCATGATCAGGGACACCACGGACAAGCCGCTGCCCCAGCAGATCCTCGCGTACGTCATGCAGGACGAGGCCCGGCACGTGGCCTTCGGGCGGATGGCCCTGCGCGACTACTACCGGCAGCTCACGGACGCGGAGCTGAGGGAGCGCGAGGAGTTCGTCATCGAAGGCTGCCACCTCATGCGCGACCGGCTGCGAGGCGTCGAGGTGCTGGAAAACTTCGGCATCCCCAAGGCGGAGGCGGAGGAGTACAGCGAGCAGTCCGAGTTCCTCACCCTGTTCCGCAAGCTGTTGTTCAGCCGCATCGTCCCCTGCGTCAAGGACATCGGCCTGTGGGGCAAACGCCTCCAGCAGGCCTATGTCGACCTGGGCGTCCTGGAGATGGGCGACGCCAACCTCGACCTGCTGATGTCCGAGGACGAGGAGATCGCCGAGAAGCTGGACGCCGAGCGGTTCGCGGCGGAGGAGAAGGAGCGGGTGGCCGAGGTGCGGGGCGCGATCGACGCGGGCCGAGCGGCCGGCGGCTGAGCGGCCGTCAGAGCGCGCAGCCCAGGCCCTCCGGCACCTCGCCGAGCAGCGGCGTCGCCCCCTGGGGCGGGAACGACGTCCGCAGGGTGAAGGCGTACGGCGTCGGGCCGTGCGTGCGCAGGTGCAGCACGCGGGACTCCGCCTCGGCGACCGTGGGGCGGTGCCCCGCCGGGACCCACCAGAGGGCGACCATGGCCTCCTGAACGCGTTCGAACCATTCCCGGCGCCGGGCGAGCATCTCCCGGTGCCGGCCCTGGTACATGTAAGCGGTCAGGGCGTTCGTGTCGCGCCACACGGACATGTTGATGATCAGCCAGGAGTCGCCGAAGACGGGCACATCCGTGGCGTCGTCGCCCGCCTCGCCCTGCAGGCGCCAGACGAATCCGTCGGCGCCGTCCGCGTCCGCGTTCACCGGGTCGAGGTTGTCGACGAAGTCCTTCAACTGCGGGGAGTCCAGCGGGGCCTTGAGGCGGCCGAGGTTGACCTGGGCGAGTTCGTACGCGGCGGGTTCAGTCATGGACCGAACGGTAGGTCGGGCGCCCGGCGGCCCGGTAGCCCCGTCTCAGCAACTGGGCCGCGGGTCAGGGTGACTTCAGTACCGCCTCCATCACCGCCCGGGCGATCGGCGCCGCGTCGCCGCCCCCGCTGATGTCCCCGCGGTCCGCCTCCGCGTCCTCCACCACGACCGCCAGCGCCACCCGTGGTGCCGGATCGCGCGCACCCTGCGCCCAGGAGACGAACCAGGCGTACGGGATGCCCGAGTTGCCCAGACCGTGCTGAGCGGTGCCGGTCTTGCCGCCCACCTTGGCGCCGGGGATGGCGGCACCGCGCCCGGTGCCGTTCTCGACCGCGTCCCGCATCATCGCCCGCAGCCGGACGGCGGTGGACGGGTACATCGCCTGGCGGATGCCGCGCGAACCGGCCGTCGCAAGGGTGCTGCCACCCGCCCGGGTCGTGCGCTCCACCAGGTAGGGGTCCCGCACCTGGCCGCCGTTGGCCACGGCCGCAGCGACCATCGCCATCTGCAGCGGCGTGGCCCTGGTGTTGTACTGACCGATCGAGGACAGGGCCAGCTGGGCCTGGTCGAGGGTGGTGTCGAACGTGGACCGGGCCACCGGGAACGGGATCCTCAGCCCCCCGTTGTTGAAGCCGAAGGCGTGTGCCGTGGCCGTCATGCCCGCCACGCCCACCTCCACGCCGAGCTTGGCGAACACCGTGTTGCAGGAGAACGTGAAGGCCTCACGCACGGAGGCGTCCGCGCAGCCCTTCGATGAGTTGGTCAGGCGCGTCCGCGTGCCGGGCAGGCGGTAGGGGTCGGGGGAGTCGGTCGGCGCCTCGAGGTCCGTGACCACACCGGCGTCCAGCGCGGCGGCCGTGGTGACGACCTTGAACGTCGAGCCCGGCGGATACGTCTGCCGCACCGCCCGGTTGAGCATCGGCTTGTCCTTGTCCGCGGTGAGCCGCGCCCAGGCCCGGGCCGCCGCGGAGCCGTTGCCGGACAGCGGCTGGGGGTCGTACGACGGGGCGGACACCAGGGCCAGGATCCGGCCGGTCGACGGCTCCACCGCGGCCACCGCGCCCTTGCGGCCCGCCAGGCCCCGGAACGCTGCCTGCTGCGCCGCCGGGAGCAGCGTCGTCACGACGTCCCCGCCCGCGTTGCGCGCCCGGGTGAAGTCGTTCCACAGCGGGAACGGCGCGAGCATCGGGTCCGCGCCGGACAGCACACCGTCCTCGGTGCTCTCCAGGAGCGTCGTCCCGTACAGCTGGGAGGCGAAGCCGGTGACCGGGGCGTACAACGGTCCGTTCGTGTAGGTCCGTTCGTAGCGGAGGTGCTCGCGGGTGTCCCGGGAGCCGGTGACCGGGCGCCCGCCCACCCAGATGTCCCCGCGCGGCTGCTCGTAGCGGGCGATGTCGGGCCGCCGGTTGGCCGGGTTGCGGTCGTACGACGGGGCCTGGACGACCTGGACCCGGGCGGCGTTCACCAGCAGCGCCACCAGCAGCAGGACGCAGAAGTACCCGGCGTGCCGGATGTGCCGGGTCACTGCGCGTCCTGCCCGTCGTAACCGCGCCGGGCCGAGTCGCTCACCCGGACCAGCAGCGCCACGATCGCCCAGTTGGTGACGACCGACGAGCCGCCCTGCGCCAGGAACGGCATCGCCATACCGGTCAGCGGGATCAGCCCGGTCACTCCGCCCGCGATCACGAACACCTGGAGCGCCACCAGTGAGGCGAGACCGACCGCGAGCAGCCGGCCGAAGGGCTCGCGCTGCGCGAGCCCGGCCCGGAAGCCGCGCTCCACCAGCAGTCCGTAGAGGAGGAAGACGGCGCTGAGGCCGGCCAGGCCGAGTTCCTCGCCCGCGGTGGCCAGGATGAAGTCCGACTTCACGGCGAAGCCGATGAGGAAGGAGTGGCCGAGTCCGAGGCCCGTGCCGAGCATGCCGCCCTCCGCGAAGGCGAACAGCGACTGGGCGAGCTGGTTCGCGCCCTCGCCCGCCTCGATGGAGGCGAAGGGGTGCAGCCAGGTCTCGATCCTGCTGTGCACGTGCGGTTCCAGCCGGCCCACCGCGACCGCGCCCAGCGCGGCCAGCAGCAGACCGACCGCGATCCAGCCGGTGCGGCCGGTGGCGACGTAGAGGAGCACCACGAACAGGCCGAAGAACAGCAGCGACGTGCCGAGGTCGCGTTCCAGGATCAGCACGCCCACGCTGACCAGCCAGACCGCGACGATCGGACCGAGGACGCGGCCGGTGGGCAGCTGGAGCTTCCAGACGCGGCGGCCGGTGTAGGCCAGCGCGTGGCGGTTCGCCGCCAGGTACGCGGCGAAGAACACCGCCAGCAGCACCTTCGCGAACTCGCCCGGCTGGATGGAGAATCCGGCGATCCGGATCCAGATGCGGGCGCCGTTCACCGCCGGGAACAGGATCGGCAGCGTGAGCAGGGCCAGGGCGGCGACCACGCAGACGTACGTGTAGCGCTGAAGCACCCGGTGGTCGCGCAGCAGCAGCACGACCAGGATGAACAGGGCCACACCCAGCGTCGACCACACCAACTGGGTCGGGGCCGCCCGGTCGCCCGGGGTCTCCAGGTCGAGCCGGTAGATCAGCACCAGGCCCAGCCCGTTGAGCAGCACCCCGATCGGCAGGAGCAGCGGATCGGCGTACGGGGCGCGCAGGCGTACCGCCAGGTGGGCCAGCAGTGCCAGCACGCCGAGGCCGGCACCGTAGCCGGCGGCACCGGGCGGCAGTGTCCCGTGCAGGGCGAGGCCGACGGCGCAGTAGCCGTACACCGACAGCAGGACGGCCAGCACGATGAGGGCGAGTTCGATGCCCCGGCGCCGGGGGAGGCGGCGGACGGCGGGCGTGGGCGGGTCCGCCGTCGCCACGGTGATTCCGGCCTTGCTCATGTCCGGAACCTACCCAGACGGTGCGACTTGTGTGTCTTTGAGTGACCGAGTGTCAGCACCAGCGTGGCGCGGGGCCGATGTTGTCGATGTACCGGGCCGCGCCCCAGGCCCAGGTGCCGTCCGTCAGCAGGTACCAGAGCGGGTTGCCCTCCACGGTCTCGCCGCCCGTCTTGCAGAAGATGCTGACGACGTCGCCCTGGTGGGCGTACCGGATGATCTGCGAACCGCGGTTCGGGGCGCTGCGCAGCGCCAGCGTGCTCGCCGTGACGACGCCCCTGTAGAGGCCCTGCACCTGCCCGCCGTTCCCGCCGTTTCCGCCGTTTCCGCCGTTCGGGTCGTGCTGGTTGTTGCCGTTCCAGTTGCCCTGGCCGTTGTCGCCGTTGCCGTTCCAGTTGCCCTGGCCGTCGTTGCCGTTGCCGTTCCAGTTGTCCTGGCCGTTGTCGCCGTTGCCGTTCCAGTTGCCCTGGCCGTCGTTGCCGTTGCCGTTGCCGGGCCAGCTGCTGCTGTTGCCGTCGCCGCCGTTCGGGTCCCAGTCGTCGTGCGCGGCGGCGGCAGGTGTGATGGCGGCCGCGGCGGCGAGGAGCCCGGCGGCGGCTGCTATGCAGAGGCGGAAACGCAGGGGCATGGGGAATACCTCCATGTGGTGGCGAAGGTGCTGAAGCTGACTAATCGCCACATTAGGAGCGGGTTGCGGGCACCGCCCCTCACGCTGGGCCAGAGGAGGACGCCCTCCGGACCCTCATTCCGCCGCCAGTCTCAGCGTGGCCACCGCGCCGCCCTCCGGCGCGTTCGCGAACTCCAGCCGCGCACCCAGCACCTCCGCCTGGCCACGCGCGATGGTCAGCCCCAGCCCGTGCCCCCGCGTACCGCCCTCCGTGCGGAACCGCTGCGGGCCGTGCGCGACCAGGTACTCCGGAAACCCGTCCCCGTGATCGCGAACCGTCACCACCGGACCGTCCACGGTCAGTACCACCGGCGCACGCCCGTGCTTGTGCGCGTTCACCACGAGATTGCCCAGCACCCGCTCCAGCCGCCGCCGGTCCGTCTCCACGGACACGTCCCGTACGACCCTCACCTCTGTGCCGCTCCCGACCGCCCGCACCGCCCGCTCGGCCAGCGGCCCCAACCGCTCGGTGTCCAGCTCCAGCCGCTCCCGGCCGGTGTCCAGCCGGGAGATCTCCAGCAGGTCCTCGGTGAGTGTGCGCAGCGCCGCGACCCGGTCGCGCACCAGCTCCGTCGGACGTCCCGGCGGCAGCAGTTCCGCCGCCGCGTGCAGCCCGGTCAGCGGCGTACGCAGCTCGTGCGCGACATCCGCCGTGAACCGCTGCTCGGCCAGCAGCTTCCCCTGCAGCGACGCCGCCATGGAGTCCAGCGCGGCGGCGACCGCGGCCACCTCGTCCTGCGGACTGGCCTTCGTGCGGGGGCCCGTGCGGGGATCGTTCACCCGGGCGTCCAGGTCGCCCGCGCTGATCCGCCGGGCCACCCGGGCCGTGGTGTGCAGCCGCCGCGTCACCCGCGTCACCGCGAACGCCCCGACCAGCAGCGTCGCCCCGATGGCCAGGCCCGACGACCACACGATCGCCCGGTCCAGGCCCTCGATCGTGCGGGCCTGCTGCGAGTAGTCGACGGCGACGGCCAGCGCCCGCCCGCCGTCGACGGGCCCCGCCGCCCACATCGCGGGGCGCCCCTGCCTGTCGGCGACCATCGTGCCGCGGTCCCCGTCCACCGCCAGCTCCCGCAGCTGCCCGGGCAGCTCGGGCGGATCCACACCGGCGCCCCGCCACAGGGTGTCCCCGGCCTCGTAGCGCCGGGTCGCCTGTGCCAGGCGCTGCAATGCCTGGTCACGGGCCTGGCCGACGGTCTGGTTCGTCACCTGCACGTGCACCAGGACGCCGAGCAGCGCCGCGAGCGCGCAGCACATCACGGTGATGAAGGCGGCGGCCTTCGCGGCGAGCGTCCCGGACCACTGGGGGAGTACGGGCCTCATCCGCCGCTCGCCGAGGGGGAGACGGTGGGGGAGGGGGTGGAGGAGACGCTGGTGGAGGAAGTGGGGGAGGCGTTGGGCGAGGCGGACCGGGAACCGCCGGCGGAGGACGAGGGGTGCCGGGAGTGCGGGCGCGGACCGGTGCGCAGCATCTCGTCGTGGGTGAGCAGCATGGCCTTCTGGTCCCGGTCCCAGGTCCACTGCAGGCGGTACTCGTAGCCCGCGACCTCCGACGGCGATCGGATCACCAGGGAACGCCCGGCCAGCTCGACACCGCTCAGCGCGTCCTCCCATGCCATCACCTGCACCAGCCGGTGCTTCTCGACGGTGTAGACGCGCACCGCGGTCGTCTTCCCGGGCAGCAGCGGGAAGCCCAGCGTCAGGTCGTCCTGCCCGTCGCCGGTCAGGTCCCGGTAGTACGGCCTGAGCACCGGGCACTTCCCATGCCCCGGGCCCCGCCCGCAGTCGGCCATCTCGCGCCTGGTGTCCCGGTAGGGCGCCTTCGGGCCGTCGAAGTCGTCCGGGTTCCCGGCGATCTCGGCCCGGACGATCCGGACCGGGTCGACACGGCGGATGTCGTCGCCGGGCACCCTCACCCCCTTGACCACTTCGGTGTTCACCTCCCCGATCTCGAACGCCGGGCTGGAGGCGGGCGTCAGCTCCGGCCAGAGCCGGGCCGGCCCCTGTGCCGTTGGGGTCGGCCCCGCGCCCTCCAGACCGCCGGCGTCCCCGCAGCCCACGGCAGCGGCCAGCAGGGGGGCGACGACGGCCAGGCGGCGGGCGGCCTGTCCGGGACGGCTGAGGGGCACTGCACTCCTGGCGGTCCGGGTTCACGGGTGATCACACGGCGGACATGGAGCGGGCCTACGGCTGGCGCACGGCCGGCGTACGGACGGACACCCGCCGGACGTGACGGCCGGCCGCGCCATGCACGTGACGCCATGCACGAGACGGCCCGGCCGCGCCATACATGAGACGGTCGGCCGCGTACACCTTATTCGCGGGGAAGTCCCATTTGCGCGAGAGGGGGGCCGTGTGCGTGCAGCCGTACGGCGTTCTGCTACTCCGTGAGCTCCTCCAGCAGCCGGGCCGTGGCCAGCCCGGCCCGCAGATACTCGACGAACAGGTCGTTGTGCAGCGCCCACGGCGAGCGACGGGCCCGGATCAGCCGGATCGCCGCCTCCGCGGAGCTGCCTTGGCGCATCAACGCGTGCGCGACCACGAGACCGGAGCGGTTGTACCCGTGGAAGCAGCGGACGAGGACCCGGCGGCCCTCCTCCAGCGCCTCACACGCGGCCTCCGCCAGCCGGATCACCCCGGCCAGCTGCGTCCCGTCCAGCGGCCCGTCGGGAATGGGCCACACATGGTGCCGGACGCCCGGATCGGGCCCGTGCCCCGGCAGCCGCAGCAGCGTCTGAACGAGATCGAACTCGTCCCGTACGACGGCGAACTCCAGGTGCCCCAAGGCCCCTGTGTACTCGTGACCGCCCATCCAGAGCCCGGGAACGACCTCGCTCCACGGACTCTCCGGGGCGGGGACGTCCGGTTTACTGCGGGTACGCAACGGCGCCTCCCCACCATGACCGCCCGAGGGTCCGCGGGCCGCCTGCCCAACTCCTCTCCAAGGTAACCAGGTTCTTGCCCCCGCAGCACCCCGCCTGTTCCCATGGACTGGGGTGATGGTGCATGAACGGACTGCGCGTCATACCGACCTGGCGGCACGGCCGGGAGCGGCTCTACGTCTGCCTCCCGGACGGCCGGAACATCGCCTGGTACGACCGTGAGGCCGCCCGGGTGAACCTGCTCGGCCGGGACCGCGAGGACGACGTCCTCAGGGCGCTCGGGCCCTTCATCACCGGCCCCGTGACGGTGGGGGCGCCCCCGGTGCCTACCCCCGCGGAGCTGGCCCGCCTCGCCCTCCACCCCGACGACGACCTGGCCCCCAACCGCCCCGGCGAGGCCCTCGTCGTCGCCCTCGACCGCGACCCCGGCCCCACCCACCGGCTCCGTCCCGACCCGCGCCGCAGGGCCCTGGCGGCCGAGCAGACGGTCGGTGACGCCCTGGACCGCCTCGACGGTGCGGGCTGGCACACCCTGCACTCCGTGCCGCTCCCCGGCGGCGACCGCATCCACCACCTGCTGATCGGCCCCGGCGGCCTCTACGCCGTCCACGCCCTGCACGCGCGCAAGCAGCGCGTCCGGGTCGCCGACCCCATGATCGCCCTGGGCCGCCGCGACCCGTACCCCCTGCTGCGCCGCCTGCGCACCGACGCCGAGCGCGCCACCCATGCCCTCACGGCGGAGGTCCGCCCCGTGCTCGCCCTGGTGGACCCGGGCGCCCTGACGATCCCGACCGCACCCCGTGAGGTCGACGTCCTGACGGCGGCGGAGGTGGAGGGTCTGGCGCGACGGGGCGGCGTGCTGAAGCCGGCGGACGTGGAGGCCTTGCATGCGATGGCGCGTGACCGGAATACGTGGGTGCGGGTGTGAGGGAGCAGGGCCGTACTCCGCGTCGTGAGCAGTTGGCCGAGGCGCACTCCGTGCTGCGTGGCGTGAGCGGCTGGTAGGGGTGCACTCCGCGGCGCGAGCAGTTGGTCGGCGCACTCCGCGGTGTGAGCCGCCGGTCGCCCCGCTACGGCAGGGTCCCGGCCTCGTCCGGGTCCAGCAGCGGGGCCAGGAGGTCGCCGTAGTCCTGGACCCTCGGGGCGATGTCGACCGCGTGGAAGTCCAGCTGCCCGGGGGCGCGGCACTCCTCGATCTCCCCCCAGGTGACCGGCGCCGAGACGGTCGGTTCGGGGCGGGCCCGGAGGGTGTAAGGGGTCGCCGTGGTCTTGCGGGCGGCGTTCTGGCTCCAGTCGACGAAGACCTTCCCCGGGCGCAGGCTCCTGGTCATCCGGTGCAGTGCGAGCCGGGGCATGGCCTTCTCCGCCTCGACGGCGAGTGCCTTGGCGTACTCGGACACGCGCTCGGAGGAGGCCCCGCGCACGGCGGCGAGCAGGTGCAGCCCCTTCGAGCCGGAGGTCTTGGCGTAGGCCTCGAGGCCGTCGCACGCGAGCCGTTCCCGCAGCCAGAGGGCGACATCGCAGCACTGGACGATGCTCGCCGGCGCCCCCGGATCGAGGTCGAACACGATCCGGTCCGCCTCGTCCGGTGTGCCGACGAGCCACTGGTGGGTGTGGAACTCGGTCACGAGGTTCGCCGACCACATCAGGCTCGGCAGATCCTGCACCAGGACCATGCGTGACGGCCCCTCGACCCGGGGCACCTCGGCGGTGGTGACCCACTCGGGCGTACCCGGCGGCACGTTCTTCGTGAAGAACACCTGCCCGTCCGGCCCGTCCGGGTAGCGCAGGAAGGACACCGCCCGGTCCCGCAGATGGGGCAGCAGGACCTCGGCGACGGTCGCGTAGTAGTGCAGCACCTCGCCCTTGGTGAAGCCCGTGGCGGGATACAGCACCTTCTCCAGATTGCTGAGAGCGACCCGTCGCCCCTCCACCACTGTGATAGGCGCCATACGATAAGAATCCCACGCAAACCATGACGAACACTCCCCAGAGTGACCGGAAGGGTGCTGCACGTGAGATCCATTTGGAACGGCGCCATCTCGTTCGGCCTGGTCAGCATTCCGATCAAACTGGTGAACGCCACCGAGAGCCACTCGATCTCCTTCCGCCAGATCCACACCGAGGACGGCGGCCGCATCCGCTACCGCAAATTCTGCGAACTGGAGGACCGCGAGGTCACCCAGGGGGAGATCGGCAAGGGCTACGAGGACGCGGACGGCTCGATCATCCCGATCACCGAGGAGGACCTGTCGAGCCTGCCCATCCCGACGGCCAAGACCATCGAGATCGTCGCCTTCGTCCCGGCCGACCGGATCGACCCGCTCCAGATGGACGCCGCGTACTACCTCCAGGCGAGCGGAGCCCCCGCGGCGAAGCCGTACACCCTGCTGCGCGAGGCGCTGAAGCGCAGCAACAAGGTGGCGATCGCCAAGTTCGCCCTGCGCGGCAGGGAGCGGCTGGGCATGCTCAGGGTCGTCGGCGAGGCCATCGCCATGCACGGCCTGCTGTGGCCGGACGAGGTCCGCGCCCCCGAGGGCCTGGCCCCCGACGCGAACGTCACCGTCCGCGACCAGGAGCTGGACCTGGCGGACGCGCTGATGGACACCCTGGGCGAGGTCGACCTGGAGGACCTGCACGACGAGTACCGCGAGGCCGTGGAGGAGGTCATCGCCGCGAAGGCCGCCGGCGAGGCCCCGCCGCAGGCCCCGGAACCGGCCACGGGCGGCAAGGTCCTGGACCTGATGGCGGCCCTGGAGAGCAGTGTCCGCGCCGCCCGCGAGTCCCGGGGCGAGGAGGCGGAGCACGCCGAGGTGAAGCCGCTCCCGCAGCGCAAGACGGCCCGGGCGGCCCCCAAGCAGACCGGCGGCAAGAAGTCGACGTCCACCGCGAAGAAGACGGCGGCCAAGAAGACCACGGCGGCCAAGAAGTCGACGGCCAAGTCCGCACAGGGCCAGGGGACGACGAAGAAGGCGGCGTCCAAGAGCACCACGAAGAAGACGGCGGCGAAGAAGTCGACGTCCCGCAAGCGCTCGGCCTGACAGCAAGCGCTCGGCCTGACAGCCCGCGCGCCCGGTACTGGCCGGCTTCCGCCGGGGGCCGCCCGTCGGGGAAGAGCAAGGAGACGCGGGGGACGGGAGGCCGGAAAGACCGCGGAACCGGCGGAGGCGCGGAACCGGGGGAGCCGGGGGAGACCGGAGGAGCCGGGGAGACCGGAGGAAGCATGCCGCAGCCCACGGATGACCACAGTGATAACCACGCCGGCAACGGGCCGGGTCGTGGCACCGGCGACGCACTCGACGTCCACTTCATCGGAAACGCGACGGTGCTGCTGTCGTACGGCCCGCTGACCCTGCTGACCGACCCGAACTTCCTCCACCGGGGTCAGTACGCCCACCTCGGCTACGGCCTGCTGAGCCGCCGCCTGACCGAACCGGCCCTGGACGTGCACGAACTGCCCCGCCTCGACGCCGTCGTGCTGTCACACCTGCACGGCGACCACTGGGACCGCCGGGCCCGCCGGCACCTGGACCACACCGTGCCGATCCTGACCACTCCGCACGCCGCCCGCCGCCTCAGGACAGTGCACCGTTTCCACCGGACGGCGGGACTGCGCACCTGGAAGGGGATCACCCTCCAACGGGACGGCGTCCAGGTCACGGTCACCGCCCTGCCCGGCAGGCACGCCGGCCAGGCGGTGCTGCGCGGGCTGCTGCCACCGGTGATGGGAAGCATGCTGGAGTTCGGCCCCGCCGGAGGGCCACCCCGCATGCGCCTCTACATCTCGGGCGACACGCTCGTGTACGACGGCCTGAACGAGATCGCCGACCGCTTCCCGGCAGCCGACCTCGCCGTCCTGCACCTGGGCGGCACCCGCCTCCCCGGAGGCTTCGTGGTCACGATGGACGGCACCCAGGGCGCCGAACTGGCCCGCCGCCTCGACCCCCGCCTCGTCCTGCCCGTGCACTACGAGGACTACACGGTGATGCGCTCGCCCCTGTCCGCGTTCCTCGCCGAGGCCGACCGCATCGGCCTCGGCGACCGCGTCGTCCACTGCGGCCACGGTGACCGCGTGCACCTGCCGTGCGGTGCGGGGGCGGTCCCGGAGGTGTACTGAGGGGCGAAACCGAGGGTGTCTCGAGGAAGGCCCGTCAGGGGGGTCCGGCGAAGGAGGAGGGGTCTCCCGAGGAAGACCCCTCAGACGGGCAGGCGAGGGGGCAAGGGCTTCGTGCGGAAGGCCCCTGTGCCAGCAGTCAGACCGCTCGGGCCGCCCGGGCCGCTCGGGCCCTCGGGTCGGTCAGGAGACCCTCCGGCCCTCCTGCTCCTCGGACTCGTCCTCCTCGTCCGGCAGATGGACGTCGTCGACGGCGATGTTGACCTCCACGACCTCCAGCCCGGTCATCCGCTCCACAGCGTTGACGACGTTGGTCCGTACGTCCGCGGCGGTGTCGACGATGGCGGCGCCGTACTCGATGACCACGTCGAGATCGACGGCGGCCTGACGCTCGCCCACCTCGACCTTCACGCCCTGGGTGACACCGCTGCCCCCGCCCGGCACCCGCTGACGCACAGCCCCGAAGGCCCTGGTCATGCTTCCGCCGAGGCTGTGCACCTCGGGAATCTCACGGGCCGCCATACCCGCGATCTTCGCGACGACCGTGTCCGCGATGGCGGTGTTCCCGCGGGTGCCGGGAGCGCCCCTGCCGCCCTGCGACGGCGCCCCGTCCTGCCTGCCCGCTGTGTTCCTGCGCTGAGTGGTCTCGGTCATAACCGTCACCTCGATGGTGGTGAGGGGATGAGCAGCGTCGTTCCTCTCCACCGTAGAACACCGGTGCGGATGGGGCGAAAGTGGCAATTCGCCGTTCCTGCACCTCACCCTTCACGGGTGAAGCCCTCCCCGTCTTGCCGTGGGCACGCTGAGACACGGCATGCGCCACCGGCCGGGTCCCCCGCGCCGACCGCGCCCGGAACGGAGGACGACCATGAGCGCGCAGACGTATCTCGCCTACGATTTTCCACTGTTGAGCGCCTTCTGGACGGTGTTCTGGATCTTCCTGTGGATCATGTGGTTCATCCTGCTGTTCCGGATCGTCGTCGACATCATCCGGGACGACTCGATGAGCGGCTGGGCGAAGACCGGCTGGCTGGTGTTCTGCTGCGTCCTGCCGTTCCTCGGGGTCTTCGTCTACGTGATCGCCCGCGGCAAGAACATGGGCCGCCGCGAGGCCGCCCAGGCGCGCGCCCAGCAGGAGGCGTTCGAGAGCTACGTCCGGGAGACAGCCAAGGGCGGCGAGAACCGCTCCGGCAGCGTGGACGAGCTCGCCAAGCTGTCGGAGATCCGCGCCCGCGGCGACATCACGGACGAGGAGTTCCGCAGGGCGAAGGAACTGGTCCTGGCCGGCGGCCACCCCTCGCCGGACGACGTGAGAATGCGCTAGCGGGGCATGACCGCTGCGCACGGGTGGGCCCGGCACCACTCAACGAAGGGCCACCGGCTGACGGCGTTCTCGGCCCTCATGCTGACGAATCACCGGCATCATCGCCATCGGGCGCGGCGTAGCGGGGATGACCGACGACGACGTCTTCACCACGACGCGCACATCACGTCTCCCCGTTCGACCCGACGGCCTGGGGCTGGATCCACGCAGCCCTGGGCGCCGTCGGCTTTGGCCTGTTCACGACCTGCTCTCGAAGCAACCGCGACAGCAAACCAGGCGGGTCCACGGACAGTCCACGGCTGGCTGAGCACCGCTGTGCGGGCTGCGTGGGGCCTGCGCGCAGCACCGGCAGGCTGCGTCATGCACGGCCGCAGACACAGGGGCCGGTCGACGACGGCCAGGCTCGGAAAACGCTACGACATGGAGCGAAAGTACAGGTGAACGACCCTGTACTGATTTCTGCGCGGCTATTGACTCCGCTGACCTACTGGGAAGTAACCTCCTCGCGGCCTCCCCCCACAGAGCCGCCGATCACCAGAGGTACGCGTTGAATAAGTACGTGCTTTCCGCCGTCGTGAGCACTCTGCTGGCGTTCACCTCCGCTGCTCCGGTCCACGCCGCCGGTACATCGAGTTTCGGCCCGTCCAGCCACCCCGTCCTGTTCGTCCACGGGTACAGCTCGTCCGGCTCCTACTGGAACACCATGGCCGACGCCTTCAGGGCCGACGGCTGGCCGTCGTCCCACCTGGACCAGTGGAGCTACGACTGGCGACAGTCCAACGCCACCACCGCCCAGCAGTTGGCCGCTGAGGTGGATCGTCTGCTCGCGGCCACCGGCGCAGCCAAGGTCGACGTCGTCACCCACTCCATGGGCGGGCTGTCCAGCCGGTACTACGCCAAGAACCTGGGAGGCAGCGGAAAGATCGACGCCTGGGTCTCGCTGGCCGGTCCCAACCACGGCACTGACTGGGCCAACGGATGCGGCTACACCTCCTGCATCGAGATGCGCATAGGGTCCGCCTTCGTCACCTCGCTGAACTCCGGGGACGAAACGCCGGGCACCCCGCGTTACGGCACCTGGTGGTCGCCCTGCGACACCGTCATCAACCCGGACAGCAGTGTCGCCCTGAGCGGTGCGACGAACACCCAGACCGCCTGCCTCGGCCACATCGCCATCGGCTCGGACCCGACCGTCTACGGCCAGGTACGCGACTTCGTCAACAGCTGAGGCGTCACCTCATGACCGAGCAGTGTGGCCGGCACCGCCCGGTCATGAGCGCGCACGAGACGGAACGCTCCGGATCACCGTCCCGCAGTGGCACTTCTGGCGGCCAGATGAAAACCAACGCCACGACACTCGCGGGGCGGGAAGAGAACCTGAACCCTCCGACACTTGCACCGCGGGGCCCCGGGACCACAGTCCGGGGGTCCCGCCATTTCCCGGGCCAGACCTGCGAATTCCTGCCCCACGGTCAGCCCACGGCGTCAACAGCCCCCGAGACACAGCCGCTCCGAGCAGCACACGCCGGCACATATGCGAAGACCCCGCCCCAGCAAAAGCGCTGATGGCGGGGTCTTCAGGCACCTTAACCCAAGGTGCCCCCGGCAGGATTCGAACCTGCGCACACGGCTCCGGAGCACAATCAGAGTTCGGCTTGCGAATGGGCTCTGAACAGCAGGTTCCTTGATCCCGGGAGGCGTGACGTGCCCTCCCGTATCGCAGATAGTGCGAAGTCGGAAGTCGCCTCCGGCTCCTGCGCCCATTGAGAGGTCGGCTCCGCCGACGGGCTGTAACACTTCGCCGACGGGCTGCAACACTTGGGGGCGCTGTCCTGCGAGGTGGTGCCTGCATCCGAGCGGAACCGCCGGCCTCGGTCCCATGCTTGGAGGCGGGGTTCCTAACTGCCAATGGGCATGTCACCTTTGGATCATGATGGCCGACTTACCGGTACGTATCGTCGATGGACGTGTAGTCACGGAACCCGGGATCGGAGCGGTGGCGATGGTGTGGCTCCCCTTGAACGGGCAAGTCATCGCCAAGATCCCGCCCCGGAAGGGCAACCGCCGTTGGCTGCACGAGACAGTGGGCATCCGCTCCCCGGAGTTCAACGGCGACCGATGGAACCTGCCGCGCAGCAGCCTCGTGCGGCTGGTGACGGCGGCGGTCGACCGGTACGGGTTCATCGTGCTCTACCGAGATATGTCGAGGCTGTCGCAATGCACCAGGGCATGTCTGGAAGCAACAGGCGCTGAATGCCAGTGCTCATGTCTGGGGCAGCACCACGGACAGGATGCCGCAGGCTGGTTCGAGCGTGTCGGCGATGCAGTGGTGGCCGAGCAAGGCGAGGTCACCCGCACCGCGGTCGTCTACGGCGCGAGAGGCAGCGACGCGGACGCGGTGGTGTATCACGGCGAGCTGGCCGGTGAGCACTACCGGGTCGATCCCGCCGGCCGACGGAACTGGCCGACCGCTGCACAGTTCATGTGCGCGAGCTGCATGACCGTGAGGGCAGCGGTGTGGGACCACTGCCACACGCACGGCTTTGTACGCGCGCCGCTGTGCAATCGCTGCAACACCCGCTACTGGCGTGGATGGCGACCCAAGCACGGCCGGACAACGCACAGCCGCAACCTCGACGACAGCTATTACCGCTGGTGCCCCGAGCGCACCGATGAGCGGAGACGGTGCAGCGCATAGCAGCGCTTCGAGATACCGCGGCGTCCCTCCGAGAGGCTCACGCCATTCGACGAACAGATTGTCCTATGCGGGTGGAGCGACGCCCCTGAGTGTTACAGCCGATTTAACCGCACAGTCCGGAAAGGTGCACTTTGGGCTATATCTGATGTTTATGAAGGCAAGGGATGCAATCAGCCGGTTTGGAAGGGGCGACGCGGTCTTATGTATGAGCCAATCGATCAATTTCGGTCACTTGGGCTGAACTTGCCACACACATAGTCGCTGACGCCGAAACTGACTGTCAGTAGGCAGCAGTACGATCTGCCGCGCTTACTGGGGACATCGGACGTAGCGTCGCGCTCGTGCGCGGGGGGATGAGGGAGGGACTGCGTGACAGGGATCGCGGCGAAGGTTCAGCACTCGACGCAGCTCAGGAAGCCTCTGACGGCTTTGATCAATCAAGGCTGTAAGCCGGTCGGCGGAATCTTCCGGCTGGACTACGACTCAGCTGTGGTCCTTACTGACGATTTCAAGAAGCATGAGGCTGGCGGCGTCCCTCGGGGTGGCTTTCTGCTTGCAGTGGCCGGGGACAGCACGGAGGCTGGGTTCATCCTTGAAGATCAAGAGATCATCTTGCTCCGTGTTCGTGGCACTGCGCCGCTTCCCAACGAGTCTGAGCTCATTCAAACCCGGCTTGCCGTCGTACGCGACGCTGGTGCCTCGGGAGTTGACTTTGATGACGTCACGGACGTCCTGACGCGGAACGAGCTCCAGCAGTCTGCCTTCGACTGTGAGGTTTTGGGAACCTTCTATACCGAGACAGATGCACGAGATGCGCGAGTCGAGTATGGCGCCGATATCGACAATGTTGTTGTCTCTGCTCGATATCAGGTATTCCTGCCGTCGACTGACGTCCTGTCGTGGCTAGCTTCGTACCCAGCGGCCGCCGACGAACGCGATTCCCTCGCCATTGGCAAGGTCCGGTTCGCTGCCACGCGGCGTAAGGCGCTGATTGCTGGCACTGACCAGGCAGACGTTCGCATTGACGTTTCGGACTTCGTTGGGCGCAAGACCGCAGTGTTTGGTATGACCAGGACAGGTAAGTCCAATACCATCAAGACGCTTGTGACAGCCGTTCATCGATACGCCTCTGAGCATCAGCGTTCAATAGGTCAGCTCATCTTCGACCCTCAGGGTGAGTATGCAAACGTCAATCGGCAGGACGGTACGGGGCTCCGCTTGCTGGGCGACGATGATCGGACCGTGAGAATCTACAAGGTTGTTCCGGATCCGAGCGATTCCCGCGAGAAGACACTTCGACTAAACTTCTATGACCGCGACGTGCTGGAGGCCGCATGGAGCCTCGTAAGCGACGCGACCGCGCAGGTAAACACTAACTACGCCAAGAGCTTTCGCTCCGCAGACCTGACTGAACCCGACCGTCAGGACTTTAGCGCCCATAACCGTTGGGGCTGGGCGCTCGTAGCCTTCTACGGGTTGCTCGCCAAATGTGGCTTCACAACCCCTCGCTTCTCGGCGCTCAACGTTGCTCTGCCCCAGGAAAAGGCTGATGCTTTCCTCAAGGAAAACCCGAATGCCATTGTGCCGGCCGGGAGGGGTAAGTACGCCGTCAACTCGCCTACCGCTGCACTAGCTCTTGCTAACTGGGTGGGTAAGCGATCCGCCGAGTTTCCGAAGTGGCACGACGAGAATTCGCGTTTCCCGGATATCTTTGGGGTCTATGAATACACGGGTGTAACGTCAGCTATCAGGACGATTCGGCCATTTCACGGCGCCGAGTCGGCAGGAGACGTAGCGGAACTTCTCTGGCAGGACATGGTCGCGGGTCGTCTATCGATTGTTGACCTGTCAAGCGGCAATGAGCTTGTCGCCAAGGTCATGTCGGAGCGGATTGTTACACACTTGCTCAACAAGGCGGGTGAGCGGTTCCGAGAGGATGCGGACCCGCTGGAAATGCAGATCGTAGTAGAGGAAGCTCACAACCTGTTTGAGCGTGGAGGACGGGAAGTGGCTGAAGACCCTTGGGTGCGGCTTTCCAAGGAAGCTGCAAAATATAAGATGGGGTTGATCTACGCCACGCAAGAAGTTACGTCTGTTGACAAGCGCATCTTGTCCAACACATCTAACTGGCTAGTGGCGCACTTGAACTCAGATCACGAAACTCGCGAGCTTTCCCACTATTACGACTTCAGGGTCTGGGCTCCGAGCATCATTCGTGCAGAAGACGTGGGCTTCGTCCGTATGAAGACGTACTCGGGGAAGTACATCGTCCCTGCACAGATTGCCAAGTTTGACCATGCAATGGTCAACGAGGCTCGCAAGGCGGCTGGCCTGGCCAATATTTCACCGGCAGAAAGCGACCGGTGACTCATGCCGTACCCCGGAGAGAAGGCCTCTCGCCTCGGCCATGTGGACACCGTCCGAAACGAAGCGGTGAAGGCCGCTTTGCAACGGTGGGAGATAACGAGTTCCAGGCCCAACAGCAAGGACGAGATCGAAAGTTTGTCTCTTCCCCTGGAAGGCCTACCTCGCGTGGGTGACCCGGAAGATGTCGACTTTTCCATCACAGTTGACGGATCAGATACTGAGGTTGAGGCTACACGCGACCATCCGACCGTCAAGGTTGGCTACCTGAGGGTAGCTGGCTCAATGGTGCAGCTCGACGCTTTCCGAGCCCTGGCTGTTGAGCGCTACATCGACCCCCGCGCTGTTCGAAAGGCGCAGACAGAGTACGCGTTCGACGTTGCGCTGCCCGGGTCGCAACTCGTGCGACCCGGAATGAGTGGGGTCGATACGTGGCGAAGTGAGCTCGATGCTTTCCTCATGAGCTCTCGGTTCGACTCCAGTACCACCATGACTCTGGCTGACGGCCTTCTCGCGCTGCACGGAACCCGAAAAGCTCGTGCGGAACGTATTCCTCTCCGAGTGTGTCCCAACTGCGGTGAATCCGCCCCGAATGGAGCACAGCTTACCGTGGCAGCGAGTGGTGGTAGTTGTCCATCCTGCGGCGGCACGCTGTACCTTTCTGACGCGCTTCGCACGCACGAAGAGTACAACGTAGAAGGCTCCAACTTCACACCCATGGGCCGTGTGATGAGCGTGGCTGAGCGGCTGATGACCTTGTGCTATCTGAACTTTTTCGCGGATTCGGCTCCTGAGGTCCTCCGGCATACGCTTTTTGTCACGGATGGGCCTCTCGCATTGCACGGTCCGTTGGCACCGCTCAAGCGACGTTTTGTCGAACACCTTGGAGATCTCGCTAGTTGGTGCAAGGGTCAGAACCTAGTTGCTCCGCTGATGGTCGGGATTGAGAAGAGCGGAGCATTCGTAGAACACGCAGAGCAGATCGCTGACTGGATTCCTGTTGGCCACGTGATGCGCCTGACTAACGACTACATCAATCGGATCTCGGGCCGGTCGGAGAGTAACCACTACGGGGTGGATGAGTTCTACGGACGGAGATTCATCTATCGCACCCAGGCCGGCGACCCACTGGTGATCACGGTGCCTGCGGCACCCGGAGTCAGTCCTTACGATGGCAGCAGCGCTGCCGAGGGCTGGGACGCGTACCCGACGCTTCGTCTGATTTGCGAGGTGCTGGACTCGTTGCGAACCCGTATGTACCAACATGCGGTCATTCCTGTGGCGTTGGCGCACTCCGCGGCAGCGCTCCCGCTCGGAGTTGGTCGTTCGGTTCTGACCATGATGGCTCAGCAGAACATTCCGGGGCTTAAGCTTGACTTGCAGGCGGTGCAGCCACCGACCTACTTCAAGAGGTAGCAGCATGTACCAAGTGGCGGCGCTATCAGGCAGAATACGAGCATGTCCACCCTGACAGAGCCGATCGCGGCCACTACAACCGATGAGCTGGCGCGAACTGCTGCGCTCTTGGGTACAGGTGACGCGATCAACGGCCATGAAAAGGCGATTACCGCGAACTTGGCCTCAGTGGATCACGGTCTTGCACGCGGGCGCTACCAGTCTCCCCTTCGTTACCCAGGCGCCAAGTCTGCACTTGCTCCTGTGATCGCGCGAGTGATCACTTCAGCGAAGCAGTCACGCGAGGTCCCTGAGATTAATTTGCTCGTGGAGCCCTTTGCCGGGGGAGCCTCTGCCTCACTGCGGATGATCGGCGACGGTACCGTTGATCGCATCCTACTCGCCGACGCCGATCCGCTCGTTACCGCTTTTTGGCAGGTTGCAGCCGAGGACACAGAGCGGCTGGTGGACCGTATGTACGATGAGTGGAATCGCTTTGTAAGGCGCGGGGGCCCTGCTGCTGTCGAGCGATGGGACTACTGGAGGAATTGGAGGCCGTCGGCCGATATGGCGCCGCGCGACCGTCGCCTTGCGGCTGCTATGCAATGCCTTTTCCTAAATCGAACTACTTTCTCGGGGATTTTGCACGGAAAAGCTGGACCTATTGGCGGTCGAGCACAAGAAAGTAAATACCCCATCGGGTGTCGATGGAATCCAGAAGCCCTTGCCGAGCGCGTTCGGTACGTTGGTCATCTGTACGATGTCGGGCGACTTGTCGATGTTTGGCGGAAGGACTGGAGGCGTACGCTAGATGATGTTCCGGAGCGGTATCCGCAACTACTTCCGTCACGAGTGATCGCCTATCTAGATCCGCCGTATATTGATAAGTCATCAATGCTGTACAGAACTTCCTTTGACCCGCGAGGTGGCTACGGTAGTTCCGGAGGAGTGGACTCAGGAAAGGGCACAGAATTTCTGCATCTCAGTCTCGCTCATTACCTTAGGACTAAGGCTCAGTTCAGATGGCTGCTGAGCTATGATAACCACCCATCACTTACTGATAGTACATGGCTATACGCGCGTGACCGTATGAATCCCTTGGAATCTGACCGAGTGAATCTAGGGGTGCGGCGTTGGCGTATCACTAAGAGGCTGGTAAGTACGCGATATTCGGCGGCTGGCAAGGTTGGGAAGCGTGCTGCTGACGAGCTCCTGATCACGACACTTCCCCCGTCAACAGTGCCAATTGATGATCATCTTCGAGTGCTGCCATAACTAGCTGCACGGCCGTATGTGACCGCACAGCCCGGACACCTGCACTTTGAGCTGTCCGGGGTGAGGGGGAGGCGTGTGCGCACGTTGATGTCGTGAACCGCTCCTTCCCCCAGGCCTCGACTCGTCCGCGACATCTGAATTCGACTCCAGCGCGGACACCCCGGACACCATCTGTTGTGGCTGTCCGGGGTGTTTGTGCAGGTGGGAGCCATAACCGGACAGCCGGACAGTGTGGACACCTCCCGGCATGGTTCCATCAGACCCGGACAATCCGTCCGGGTCCTCGCCTGTTCAGTGCCGCACGCTGGTCATAAGCGGTCAGGGCTGAGATCACTTACGCCTTCCCCGCCACGTCGGTACCTTGAAAGTCCCCCTACTCAGCAGCGGGAGGCAACACCCCATGCGTGGTCTTGGAGATCACCTCAGCATCGGCGAGCGCATCGCGTTCTACCGGAAGCGCCGTGGCTACACGCAAGAGGTGCTGGCCGGCCTGGTCGGTCGTAGCACCGACTGGCTCGCGAAGATCGAGACCGGGCGCCGGAACCCGCCGCGCATCGACATGCTCACGGAGCTGGCGCGCGTCCTGCGCGTGCCCCTTGGAGACCTGCTCGGACAAACCGTCCTCATGGAAGACGAGCGCCAACAGGACGACGTCCCCGCCGTACGCGACGCCCTTATGACCCCGCGTCGCCTCTCGCGTCTGCTCTTCGGCCCCGAGGCAGAGACTCAGCTGCCGACACCCGCCCCGGTGGCCGTACGTGTGGAACAGGCATGGAACGACTACCAGGGCGGACGGCTCGGCAGCGTCATCGCCGCTCTGCCCGCGCTGCTTCAGACCGCACAGGAGTTGGAGGATCGCGCGGCGCGCCGCGGCGACGACCGTAGCGATTGCTGGGCAGTGTCGGCCCGTACACACCACCTCGCCGCTACGACGCTCGCGAAGATCGGTGAGTCTGACATCTCGTGGCTCGCTGCAGAGCGCGCGATGCGAGCCGCTGACGAGTCGGACGACCCGCTCGTGTTGGCATCCGCGGCCCGGTCAGGCACGCATGCCCTGCTTGCCAGCGGGCGCTACGACGACGCTCTCGAACTGGGTAACACGGCGGCGAGGTGGCTGTCGTCCCAGGTGACGGAGAGTGACCCGGCCGCGCTCAGCTTGCTCGGGATGATCCACCTGCGTGCCGCAGTCGCGGCAGCGCGGCATCAGGATCGGCCCACCGCCACAGGGCTGTTGGGCCGTGCCGAAGAACTCGCGGACGACTTCGGCTCAGATGAAAACTACTGGCAGACCGGATTCGGGCCGACGAACGTCCTGCTCCATCGCCTGTCCGTTGAGCTGGACCTCGACAACGTCTCGTACGTGGTGGAACACGGCCGGATCAACGTCGACCACATGCCGCAGGAGCGCAGCGTCTCCCACCGCATCGACTACGCGCGAGCTCTATCCCTCGCCGGCCAGGGAGACGAGGCGTTCGCGGAGCTGCGGACGGCCGAGCGCACGTCGCCGCAGCTCGTACGCAACAATCCGAGGGTGCGCGAGACGCTGCGGGACCTGATCAAGCAGTCTCCCGTGACGGGCGGCTGGCGTTCGTCCGAGGTGTTCGTGATGGCGCAACGGTGCAGGGCGGTGCAGTGAGTCCAGGCAAGCGCGGGGTGCTCGGGGTCGTCGGGTCGGCGGCCGGGGGCGTAGAGGCACTGCGTACCGGTCTCGTCGAACCCGCGATGGACCGCGGATGGCAGGTGGCCGTCACGCTGACGCCGACCGCAGGTCAGTGGCTGCGGATGAGCGGGGAGGTTGAGCGGCTGGAGAAGCTCACCGGCCTACCCGTACGCGACGAACCGCGCCTGCCCGGTGAGTCCCGGCCGCATCCGCCGGTCGATTGCTACGTGGTCGCTCCCGCGTCCGCCAACATGGTCGCCAAGCTTGCGACTGGCCTGATGGACAACCAGGCACTGACGCAGGTTGGCGAGGCTATTGGCACCCTCGGTCTGCCGGTCGTCGTCTTCCCGCGGGTGAACGCTGCGCATGCTCGCCATCCAGCGTGGCAAGGCCACATCGACGCTCTTCGGGCCGGGGGAGTGCGCGTCGTCTATGGCCCCGACGTCTGGCCGCTGTACGAGCCGAGGGAAGCGCCGGCGGGGCGTGAACTTCCGTGGGCCGCAGTGCTGGACGCCGTGGAGGAAGCCACGCGATGACGAGTCGTCAACCTGCGTGACCTGCAAGGAAAGAGGACCCGGACAGTCTGTCCGGGTCCTCTTCCATTTCCGGCCGCATGCTCATTGCCATGTCAGGGATCAATGAGCGAAGCGGCGAGTTGGGAGGTCTGACTCCCACGGAACTTGCCTTGATCGAAGCGAGTTTGAGCAAGGCGCACGCCACGGTTGAACGACTGCTACAGCGTGCGGACGAACTCACGGCGAGGGTGGAGTCCCATCGCCGACAAGCCGTTCAAGGCGGTCCAATCGCTCACCGAGCAGACGAAGAGCGTCATGAATCGAGCTGAGCTCTGTGGCCAGAGCGGTGAACGCGGGGCTACTGCCCGGCTCGGTGCCGAGCGGCATCGAGGGGTCACGGACGAACGTCCCGCGGCCCTGCTGGGTGAGGACCAACCCTTCGTCGCGGAGCTGGCCGAACGCGCTCTGCACGGTCATGAGCTGCACGCCAAGGTCTTTGGCGAGCTTGCGAGCCGCGGGGAGCTGATCTCCCGGGGCGTACTCGCGGTCGGGGCCCGTGATCTTCTCGCGGAACTCCGCAGCGATCTCCTTGGCCGTGGGCGTGTGCTTGGGCGCTTCTGGGCTCTGCTCCATGGGTTCGAGAGTAGCCGGACCTAGGTCAATCTCTGCTCTTCGCTCAGACTCTCTTGACAGCCAGATTGACCTAGGTCAATCTGAATGACGACCATGGCGCTGGGACTCCCCAGCAAGGTCGCCCTCCGCCGCGGTCCTCCCTGCCCATCGACTTAGGAGAACATCCATGCGCACGTACGTCGGCCATCAACAGGCCGTCTCAGCTGAGGACTTCGTGGAACTGGCCCTTGGCACACCGGTTGAGCTGTGGCTCGGCGTGGAGGGCGAGACCGAAGTAGAGCGCGCGGCCCGTCTGGACGCGGCGCGCGACATCCTGGCCGACCCCGAGTACCGCAGCCTTCCGGACGACGTGGCGCGAATCGCCGCCGAGGTGATCGAGGCACACGCCCCGGAGCTCTTCAACGTCGTCCCGCTGGCGCGCCCGGGGACCCGACGCCGGTCGTCCCGGAAGGGAGCGGCGGCATGACAACCGCAACCGAGACGGGGCGTCCGGCGGTTCCGCCGCTGACGAAGCCGGAGATGGGCCTTGCCGGACTGGGTGCGCTCGCCGCGGCGGGTGTAGGTGCCCTGGGGCTGATCGCCTCATTCGACGCCGTGTCGGCCGCAGCGGCCAACTGGGGTTTCGGCGAGCCGTGGATGCTGCCCGTCGGCATCGACGTAGCCATTCCGGTGTTCACCGTCGCCAACCTGCTTTTGATCCGGATGGATATGGCGCTCGCGTGGGTGCGATTCGTTCCCTGGGTCCTCACGCTCATCACCTGCGGGCTGAACGTCGCCGCCGGGCACACGCTGTGGGCCAAGGTGGCGCACGGCACGATGCCGCTGCTGTGGGTGGTGTTCTCCGAGATCGGCGCCCACGTCTACGCCGTACGGATCGGTGCCGCGACCGGCCGGCGGATGGAGAAGGTGCGGTTCTCCCGCTGGATGCTCGCCCCGCTGTCGACGTTCGCCCTGTGGCGGCGGATGACGCTGTGGGAGATCACGTCGTACTCGGAGGCGCTGAAGCGGGAGCGTGAGCGGCAGTTGGCCCGCGCCCGGCTGCGGGACCGGCACGGTCGGCGGTGGCGGGCGAAGACCCCGCGCCCGGAACGCGTGCTCCTGAAGCTGGGCGAGCTGGCCCCGGCGAGCGAGGATGTCCCGCCCGTTCCGCCGCAGGCGGAGGAGTCCAAGCCGGAGGCGCCCAAGGCGCCACGCAAGCGCCCGGCCAGCACCAAGGGCAAGGCCAAGAGCGGCAAGACCCCGCGAACCCCTGCGGAACTGTTCATCGAGGCGCGTGAAGCTACGTCCGACTGGGCCGATGACGCGATCAACGCGGAAGCCATCCGGACCACGCTGCACTGCTCTGCGGCCAACTCCCGCGTGTTGCGTGACCTGTTGCTGACCGAACGGGCCGAGGGACGCCGCCTGCACTCCATCGACGGCGACGACGAGGGAACTGAGGGGGCGGCTGCATGAACACTCTGTTGACCATGCTCGCCGCGGCCGCTCCGGTCGCCTCCGGCTGGACAGCCCACACGCTGTGGCTGCGCCGGCGCCTGAACGTCGCCCGCCGCGACCCGCTGACCGGCTTACGGACGCGCGAGGCGTTCACCCGCCGCGCCACGGCGCTGCTGCGGGACCCGCGGGCGGTCGTGGTACTGGCCGATGTCGACCGCTTCAAGCAGATCAACGACACCTTCGGCCACGCGGCCGGAGACGCCCTGCTGAAGGCGACCGCGGAACGGCTCGGCCACCACGTCGGCCGCTCCGGAGTGGCCGGGCGGCTCGGGGGCGATGAATTCGCCGCCGTCCTCATCGACGACCACGGCACCGCCGCCGACATGCTCGCCGTCCTGCACAGCGTGCTCGCCCGCCCGGACGGCGGCCAGGACCCGGCCGTACACACCACTGTCTCCCTTGGCTGGGTGCGTGCCTCTGACTTCCCCGGCGACGACCTGTCCGGGTTGCTGCGGCGGGCCGATGAGGCGATGTACGCGGCAAAGCAGGCGCGCGCCGGGACTCGCCGGGCGGGTCTCGGGCGACTGTTCGCCACGGTCACCGGACGGAGAGCCAGACGCACCGGGGCCCGGACCGACGCACCGGTCGTGGGGGTGGCTGCCTGATGTCCGCTTATACCAAGTGCTTCGACCCGTCCGGCACCCGGTTCGGCATCCCCACCTTCCCGTGGCACTTCGCCCCGGACGGCTACGCCACCCGCCGTCAGCTGCGCACGGCCGGGCTGCGGCCCGGCGGACAACCGGTCGCGGCTCAGGTGATGCGCCGCCACCGGGGCCGCAAGGCCGGGGTACAGGTCGCCTACCTCTACCGCGTCGACCGTGCGAAGCCGGTTAGGCCGATGACCTCCCGCAAGTGGGGTGCGCTCGCCCTGGCGATGCTCGCCCGGCGCACCTGCCCCAAGTGCCAGATCACATACGGCTACTGCCTCCCGACCTCGCTCGGGATGTGCCTCCTCTGCGCCTACCCCGAGGAACAGCGCGCCGCATGACCAACACGGGGCCCGGTCTCCAACCGACCAAAGCAGCGGCCGGGCCCCGCATCCCTCCCAGAGAGAAGGAACCCTCAGTGAAGCACCCCGACGACGACAACGAACTCTTCAACCGGCTGGAAGCCGAGATGACGGGCGACCCGGCGGGCGACGTGGTCGACCTCGACAAGGCCCGATCGGCCCGTACTGAGTCGGCCGACCGCGCGCCCGACGCGTCGCCCGACTCCGGGCCCGATCGGTCGGCCGACCCGAGCGCTGTGAAGTCGGACGGCTCCGCCCCCACCCTGGTCGACCGTGCGGCGCCGACTCAGTCGGGCCCCGGTCTGATCGACCGCATCCGCGACTCCAAGCGGCTGGACGTCCTCCCCGCGTGGGTGAAGTCGGGCCCGGAGTTCGCCGACGCGATGCGGTGGCTGACCGGGCACGTCTGGCACACCATCACCTTCCACGCGGTCCGCGTGCCGTTCCTGTACGTGCCCAAGCTCGTCTGGCGCTCCCCGCGTGGCCTGGCCAACACTCTGACCCGCGTGGGGCGTTGGGCTGTCGATGCCGAGGGCGAGCCGCTGCGGCAGGCGGAGGCACGCCGGGAGAACTCCGAGCTGTATCTGAAGCTGTCCCGCCAGCGTGACCGCCGGGTACGGCTGCGGATGCTCCTGACCATCCTCGGGGCCCTGTTCGCCATGGGTATGGGCCTGTTCCTGGTCTACGGCGCCGAGCCGATGACGCAGGTCATCGCCGCCACGGTCACCGTGCTGACGCTCGGCTGGCTGGGCGCGCCGGCGGATGCTCCGCTGGCCACTCGCGCGGTCATCAAGACCGAGGTGCAGAAGCTGACCAGCGACATCGTGGTCAAGGCCATGGCATCCATCGGCATCGGGCAGATCGCCAGTGCCGTGGCGAAGGGCCAGGACGGCATCAAGTTCGTCGCCCCGATCACCCGCGAGGGGCCCGGCTGGCGCGCGGACATCGACCTGCCGTTGGGTGTCACGGTCGCCGACGTGGCCGACCGGCGCGCCCGACTCGCCTCCGGCCTGCGCCGCCCCCTGGGCTGCGTGTGGCCCGACGCCGACCCCAGCGAGCACGAGGGGCGCCTCATCCTGTGGGTGGGGGACAGGGATCTGTCCAAGACTGGCATGGTCAAGTGGCAGCTCGCGAACGCCCGTCGGCACGACATCTTCAAGCGCAACCCGTTCGGCATCGACCCGCGCGGCCGGGCTCAGTCGGTGCCAATGATCCAGCACAACATCCTGATCGGCTCGCTGCCCGGCCAGGGCAAGACCGCCTCCGTGCGCGTACTGGCCTGCGGCGCCGCCTTGGATCCGTCGGTGGAACTGTGGCTGCACGAGAACAAGGGCACCGGTGACCTGGACTCCCTCGAATGCGTCTCGCATCGGTTCGTCTCCGGCATCGACGACGACTCGATCAAGTACGCGGCCGACTCGCTGAAGCTGCTGCGTGCGGAGGTCATGCGCCGTGCGGCGGCGATCAAGAAGCTGCCGCGGGACCTGTGCCCGGACAAGCGCATCACTCGGCAGATCGCCGACAAGCGGTCGCTGAAGCTGTGGCCCCTGGTCGGGGTATTCGATGAGTGCCAGAACCTGTTCGCCCACCCCAAGTACGGCAAACAGGCAGGTGAGGACGCCGAGTTCATCATCAAGCTCGGTCGCGCCCTGGGCGTGATCCTGATCCTGGCCACGCAGCGCCCGGACAAGGATTCGCTCCCGACCGGGATCAGCGGCAACGTGTCGATCCGCTTCGCTCTCAAGGTCGCGGGCCAGGTCGAGAACGACATGATCCTGGGCACCTCCGCCTACAAGAACGGTGTGCGGGCCACGTCGTTCCGTCCGGAGATCGACGCCGGTAACGGCTACCTCGCCGGAGCGACCGCGCTGCCGGTCGTGGTGCGCACCGCCTACCTGGACGACAACGCCACCCACGCCATCGCCCAGCGCGCGTACGCGCTGCGCAAGGCCGAGGGCACCCTGTCCGGCATCGCCCTGGGAGAGCAGAGCGAGACTCCGGCCGGGCCGTCGTACGACCTGCTTGCCGACGTGGCAGCCATCGTGCCGCCGTCGGAAGAGCGGGTGTGGAACGAGCGCATCGCCGCCCGGCTGGCCGAGCTGCGGCCGGAGGTCTACGGCGGCTGGAAGGGCGAGAACGTCACCAGCGCGCTCAAGCCGCACGGCATCAAGACCCGCGACGTGGCCGGGACCACCGACGAGGGAACCCGCACCACCCGCCGCGGCATCACCCGCGCCGACCTCACGAAGGCGATTGCGGAGCGTGACGAAAAGCGGGGCGCCGCCTAGCCCCGGACGGTGCTACCGGTAGCACCTCGCCCTGCTACTGGTAGCACCCCCGCTAGTACCCCACATAGCACCTGATCTGCGATCTAATGCATAGCACCCCACCTGCGAAAACCCCGGAAACCCCGAGAAAGGCCCCCTCATGCCCCTCATCGCCCTTGCTATCGCCTGCCTGTTCATCGTCACGCTCGGTTACAGCGCTCTGTGTGTGGGCAGCCCGTTCGGTACCTGCCGCAGGTGCAACGGCTTCGGCTTCGCCATGGCCACCGACCGCAAGGGACGGCCCAAGCGCGGCAAGTGCTGCCGCCGCTGCAAGGCCACCGGCAAGCGCATACGCGTCGGGCGTTGGCTCTTCAACCGCGCCCAGCGGATCTACCGCGAAGGCACCCACTGACCCCCCCGCCCACACCACTTGAAGGAGGAACCGCCCATGGCCGTCACCGTCTCGCTCGTGGCCCTGTTCGGACTCGTCCTGTTCTTCCTGCTGCGCTCCAAGTCCCTCGGCTACGGCGCCGCGTTCATCGCCGCCGGGTTCGGCTTCTTCCTCGCCTCCACCGGCGCCGCCGGACCCATCAACCAGCTCGCCGCCGCCGTCATCAACGCCCTCCCGCAACTGTGAGGAGTCCGGCCATGAACGAACAGATCGTCGCCCGGCACTGGCTCGCCATCATCGCGCCCAAGGCGGCGCCCGCCGTCGCCACGTCCACCGTGCTGATCCTGGCCCGCATCTGGAACGCCAACGGTGCTGAACACTCCGTCGGCAACGCCGTGCTCATGACCGCGCTGTCCCTCGCCGCCGCCGCGGCCGGCGTGTGCGCGAGCATCGGCCGGGCGGGAGATTCCGTGATCGCCGGAACCGCGTTCGCCGCCTCCGGCGGGCTCGCCCTCGCCGGGGTCGCCGGATACGCCGACGGTATCTCGCTGCCGCTACTGCTGTGGGTGCTCGCCACCGCCATCGCCTACGGGCTCGCCGCCCGGTACTGGCGCACCGACCGCTGCGACCGCGTCGCCTACGAGCGGCAGACCGGCGTGCGACGCGAGGAACACGCCCACATCGAGCGTGTCGAGGCCCTGCGCGCCGGAGCCCAGATCGAGGTAGCCCGCACCGGCGCCGCCTACGCCGAACAGCTCGCGCAGGCGCTCATTACCCGCGCCGCTCTGCCCGGCTTCGACTTCAAGGCCGTGGAAGCCGCAGGTCTGCCCGAACTCCCCGCCCTCAACACCAGCAAGGAGCACTGACCCATGTTCGAGATCCGCATCATCTGCGACCCGGACGACACCGACCGAGTCAGCCTCACCCTGGCCGCCGCGTTCGACACCAGCCGGGCACGCCAGTACCCCACCCGAGATGGCAAGCGCGCCCGGCTGTACGTCACTGCCGACCACCGCCCCGGGCCGGAGCCGTGGCCCACGCCAGAAGAGGCGTACACGCTCGCCCCTAGCATCATCAGCGAGATCGGATGGACCGCCCGGACCGCGGCCGACAGGCCGTTCTACGACCGGCTGAACCGTGAGTTCTGGCTCCGCAAGGCCGCGCTGTTGGACCGCATCGCGCTCAGCGACGAAACCGACAGCGTCACCAGCGATGCGGCAGACCTCGCCACGCGCGCCGCCCACCGGCTGATGGACCTAGACGAGATGCACGGCAGTTACGACCCGCGCGCCTACGTCCGGCAGCAGTACGACGCTTGGGCCAAGAACCAGTAGCAACGCCGCGGCGGCGGGACTCCCCAGCAAGGTCGCCCGCCGCCGCGGTTCTCCCTGCCCATCCGAAGACAGAACAGGAGAACCCAAGGATGCCGTACCCGGACGGGTCTGCCCAGTTCACCGCCGCGCTTGACGCAGCGTCGCGTGATTGGCGCGTCTTCCCCCTCATTCCCGGCGACAAGCGCCCGGCCGTCTCCGACTGGGAGACCCGCGCCACCACCAATCCGAAGCGCATCGCCTGCGCGTGGGCCGTCGCCGCCTTCAACCTCGGCATCGCCACCGGACCTTCCGGGCTGGTCGTCATCGACCTGGACAAACCCAAGCACCCCGGCGACACCCCGCCGGCCGATTGGGCCGCGCACGGCGTCAGCGACGGATCCGACGTACTCGCCGTGCTCTGCGAGCGCCACGGCCAGCCCTTCCCCGCCGACACCTACACCGTGCGCACATGGAGCGGCGGCACCCACTTGTACTTCGCCGCCCCCGAGGGCGAGCCCCTGCGCAACACGGCTGGAGACAGTGCCCGCGGCCTCGGCTGGAAGGTCGACACCCGCGCGTGGGGCGGACTCGTGGTCGGCGCGGGCAGCACCTTCGCCGGACGCCCGTACGAGGTCGTCAAGGACGCCCCCGTGGCGCCTCTGCCGGACTGGCTCACCGAACTCCTGCGCCCGGCGCCGCTGCCCCCGCAAACACCCATCACGGTCGCACTCACCGGCTATGGACGACGAACCGCCTTTCTCCGATCCGCCGTCAACGGAGAAGTTGAGCGGGTCACCGGCTCCGGCCCACACGAGCACAACAACGCGCTGTACGTCGCCTCGGTCGCCCTCGGACAGCTCGTCGCCGGGGGCGAGCTGAGCGAAGCCGACGTCACCGGCTGGCTCCTCACGGCTGCGCTCCAAGTCGGCCAGGGCGAGCGTGAGGCACGACGCACCATCGCTTCCGGTCTGCGGGCCGGAGCACGGCGCCCCCGGACGGTCGCGGCATGAGCGCCAACCCCATCCCGCCCCTGCACCTGTACTCCGTCCCCAGCGACCCCGAACCGGCCCCCGCGGCACCGCCGAAGCGAGAGCGCCCACGGACCGCATGGACGGCCGATCAGCTCATGGCCGCGCACTTCCCCGAGCCGAAATGGGCCGTGCCCGGCATCCTCGCCGAAGGCGTCAGCGTGCTCGCCGGACCGCCCAAGGTCGGCAAATCCTGGCTCTCCCTCGGACTCGGCCTATCTGTCGCGGCCGGAGGCAAGGCGTTCGACTCCGTGCCCGTCGACGGAGGACCGGTGCTCTACCTCGCCCTGGAAGACACCCCGCGCCGTCTCCAGACCCGCATGGGCAAACTCCTCGGAGGCCAGCCAGCCCCCGCCGGGCTGACCCTGGTCACCGAATGCCCGCCCTTCCCCCAAGGGGGGACCGAGGCCATCGCCCAATGGTTGGACCGCAACCCCGACGCGCGCATGGTTGTCATCGACGTATTCGCCAAGATGCGCGGACAGGCCCCGGCCGGCGTATCGGCGTATGACGCGGACTATGTCGCCGTCGGCTACGCCAAACGGCTCGCCGACCACTACGGGGTGGCCGTTGTCCTCGTCCACCACGTCCGCAAAGCAGGTTCCGAGGACTTCCTCACGGAGGTCTCCGGCACCAACGGCATTGCCGGAGCCGCAGACGCCACGCTCGTACTCAAGCGGGCGCGCGGCCAGGCGGACGGCATCCTGCACGTCACCGGCCGCGACGTGGATGAAGCCGAGTACGCCCTCAGCTTCCAACCCGCCTCCGGCGCCTGGCACTTGATGGACGGGCCGGTCTCCGACCACACCGTCAGCGACACCCGCGCCACGATTCTGCGCTACGTCCGCGCCCACCCCGGCGCCAAGCCGAAGGACATGGCAGGGGAGCTGCCACAGGTCGACCTCGACACGATCCGGCGCACCTGCAACCGCATGGCCGACGCCGGACAGCTCACCAAGGACCCCGGCGGCCGGTACTACCCGGACACCGAAACCCGGACGCAGGGCGCCCAAGAGGTGTCCGCACTGTCCGGCTGTCCGGTTACCCCCTCTGACCAGCATGAACAACCCGGACAGTCGCAATTGGAGCTGTCCGGTCTGTCCGGTGCGGATGAAGCCGAAGGGAAGGCGGAATGAGCGCCCCCACGCGGGACGAAAAGATGACCGTCAAAGAGGTCATCACTGATCTGAAGGTCGCCCCGTCGACCTTCTACCGATGGCGCCAACTTGGCAAAGCGCCCCGCGCCATCAAGCTCCCCAACGGCGACGTACGGATCCGACGGTCGGAGTACGAACGTTGGCTTGCAGAGCGGGAGGACGCTGCGTGAGCACGGATGACAACGCTCCTGTGCTCCGGCCGCACGGGGAGGCCAAACCAGGTTATTCCCTCGATATCCGGCTTTGGAAAGTCACGAAGGTCAATCGGAAAGCGCGACCGTACCAACTGCGCTGGGTCGTGGGCGGGAAAGTGAGTAGTGCGACGTTCGCCACGTCGGCACTCGCCGAAAACCGAAGCTCGGAATTGCGGCAGGCTATGCGCCGGGGCGAGGCTTTCGAGATCGCAAGCGGTCAGCCTGAGTCCGAGGTCCGCGCGGCAGCGGAAGCGGCGAAAGCCGCAGAGATAGAACCGCCGTTGCGGTGGTTCGAGTTCTGCCGCACATACGTCGCCGGGCGGTGGCGTACGAGTGCAGCCAAGACCCGAGAGGGCATGGCGGACGGTCTTGCAGCCGTGACGCTCGCCATGGTCAAGCGCGGGAAGGCCGCTCCGTCGGATGAGCAATTGCGGTTGGCCTTCCGGTGGGGGATCGTGCCCGCGAATGCGGGGGAGGACCCGCCGGCCGACCTTAAAGCCGCGCATGACTGGCTCACGACGATGGACCGCCCGGTTGGTGATGTGGCAGACGCTGCGGTGTTCGAAGACGTGCTCTACCGCCTCGGGTACAAGCTGGATGGCACCCCGGCAGCGGGCGACACCTACAGGCGTCGCCGCCGTGCCCTAAACACCGCCCTTGAACACGCGGTAGTCGCTGGGGGCCTCTCGGAGAATCCGCTTCAGCGCGCCCGCCGGAAGCACGTCGGCTCCAATGACGTGGTGGACCGGCGAGTCCTCGTGAACGCCCTACAGGCACGTCAGTTGCTCGCGGCAGTGTCCTACGTTGGGTCGTGGGATCGGTGCCGTGGGAGGCGTCTGGTGGCTTTCTATGCGGTCCTCTACTACGCAGGCCTGCGTCCAGCCGAGGCGGTCGGACTGAGGCAGTCCGACTGCCATCTGCCGGATTCAGGATGGGGCACGCTGACGCTCCGGGAGACGCGTCCCGTCTCCGGGAAGCAGTGGACCGATTCCGGCGAGCGTCATGACCGCCGCGGACTGAAGGCGCGGGAGGCCAAGAGCGACCGGCCAGTCCCCATCCCGCCCGTTCTGGTTGCCATCCTGCAAGCGCACCTCGACGTGTTCGGCACCGCCAAGGAAGGGCGAGTGTTCGGGAACGAGCGTGGGGGAGTGGTCGGCTCGTCTACCTATTGGCGGGTGTGGGAGGAGGCGCGCAATTACGCACTTCCACCCGAGCGCGTCGACTCGCCCTTGGCCGGGCGCCCTTACGATCTGCGGCACGCCTGCATCACACGGTGGCTGAACGCGGGGGTTCCCATAGCAGAGGTCGCGAGACGAGTCGGCAACTCCCCAGAGGTGATCCACCGTCGCTACCACGGCTGCATCGACGGCCACGAGGAAGCGGCCAACGCGAAGATTACAAAGGCGCTGGAAGAGGACGGGGACTCGGCGTAGCGGTCAATGTCTCTGCGCTGCGAGGGCGGTCCGGAAGGCCCGGACCGCCCTCTAATTCCCTGATCGAAGCGAAAGAGATCAGCTGCGAGGCCGACATCTCGCTGACAGAGATCGCGAGCTCGATTGCGTTCCCCAGACCATCGACAGATTGCCCAGAGCACTACGTAGTAGTCGGCGTCCACAGGGTGCCGATTGGCGTCACCCCATCCGGATGCACCCAGTAGAAGCCGAACTGATGGGCACCAGTCCGAAACAGCGTAGCTTCGCCACGCTCGATCGCGTTGAAGTAACCACCCATAAGCATGCCGATTCGGACAGCGTCTAGCTCATCACCGGTCACGTCACTCAATTTGGCTGCTAGCGCTTGTGGTTCGAGCGGCCACGTGTATCGCAGCCCTGGCTCCGCGAGGGCTGGCCACGAGCAGAGAGACCCGTCAGGCCACTCAGATACTGGCCAAACCTCGATGTGTTCGGCGTGTCCTTGGACGACGAAGCCTCGCAACAGCGGGAAGGGATTCTCGCTGCTCACGAACTCAGGCAGGTTCCCCATCACCATGGTGCGCAGGAACAGACGAGACTCAGCGGGCCAGTTCGCGAAGGGAGTCGTCAGATTTCGCTCACCCTGGGAGTCAGCGGGGTCTGCGGGCACGGAGCCGAAGCCGGGGGGTTCCTCGCTCGGTGTGGGCGCTCCACCGGCATCTGCTCCGGCCACGTCGGCCTGTCCGGCATCGGCTTCGCCAAGCGATTCGCTCCGCTTCTCGTCGAGAATTTCCTCGGGTCTGAATCGGCTGCCTCGCGCACCGCCGGGTTCCGTAAATGGCATGTCGACGGTCGCCTCCGTGATGCCGATACACGTCAAGCATTCCGTCGTGCAGTTCTTTACGGCGCGATCCCACAGCAGCGGGATGTGTTCCACCACCCCCGCCGATTCATAAAGCGGGATACCAAGAGGGTCAGTGAAGCGTCGATGCGTCGTAGTCGGCACGGTTTCATCGGGTGATTGGCCTAGCGTCGTTGGCATCGACTCGTCGTCGGGGAACCGTGGCGTCCGCAGCAGTAGTCTGTAGAACTCGTCCTCGTCGGGGCCGGGGAACAGCTCGGCGGTACTAAGCAGGGTAGACCCGCTGTATAGCTCGGCCGGAGCCGGGAAAGTTACCACGATGCGCGCCAGAAGGAAGGGCTCGTAGCTCCCGTTTTCTGGAAGCAACCCCGACCCGCTCTGTCTATGCACTCGCAGTGCCGATGTCGGCACGTCGGACCTTAGGTCCAACAAGTGCGGTGAGTCGCTGTCCACGGCAAACACGAACACGAACCCTGGTCCGACGAGGCCATCGTGGTTGGCCTTCACCGGTTCGTGGCGAACCATGTCCAACATCAGCAGCTCAGACATGTCAATATGGACGTGCTCATGCTCAGAATTTGCACCGCCGACCTCAGCTAGCGGACGCGCTGCGCACCCTGTAAAGGCCATGTATTTGTGGCGAGCGAACCAAAGTCCAACCATTTCGTCGTCGGTAATGTCGATGAACCAACTCCGGAACCCGTAGTGCTGTAGTACACCCATGACCGCACCCCGGCTCACCGATCCATGGTCGGAGCTGACGAGTGTGGCAAGCGCCGTCGTCTCCCACATGTGCCGGAGGAGATCTCGGCGAATCCGGTCTTCGTCGTCCTCTGGTGGTCGCTCCTCCGAAGACTGAGGCTCGTAGCCATGAACCTGCCCCCGAAAGAACACATTTTTTCCGTCCTCTCGGTTCTTCAGCGACTCGCAGATGTGCTGGTACTCCTCAAGTGAGTGCGCAGTGAATTCCGCTACATCGCTCATGCCGGCAGGAGTCATCGGCTTTCTCCTCGGGTGGCGCTGGCGCTGCCGCAAGGTGCACGCCAGTCGGGGTGGCCCTTCTCGTGTTCGGGGCATCTCACCGGTTCGACCATAGCAGGTTTACGTCACTGTGACGATAATGATTGAGGTGAGTCGACCTGGGCGGCCGCTGCGCCGACCCGATCATCGGCGACATCGCGGGCGAGGTCGCCGATGCCGCTGTCACGACCGGCTTGGGGCTTCAATGTGCCGTGAAGGTTCTCCGCGCGCCCCTGGTGTCTTCAGGGGGTGTCGTATGCGTGAGCGCGAGGGGAGGGGGATGCCGCGCGTATCGCAGATGGTGCGTGAACACTGAGAGACAACGAGAAAGAGCGGTAGTCAGTGAGACTGACTACCGCTCTCTCATGTCGGCATCCGCACTGGTCAGAGCATGATTCTTGCTGGCTGACTGGCGAGTGCCCCCGGCAGGATTCGAACCTGCGCACACGGCTCCGGAGGCCGTTGCTCTATCCCCTGAGCTACGGGGGCGTGTCGGTCGCGTTGCTCGCGGCGACGGGTAGAACACTACCAGCTCCCACAGGGTGGTCATGAACGGGTTTCCGCTGTCGGGGGCGGGGATGTGCGTCGCTCGTGCGGGGTGGAAGTGGGGAAAACCCGGACGCGACGGCCGGGGCCGACCTACTCTCGAGTTGTGCCAGGCGCGTCGGGTCGGGTGCTTGTTGTGGACGACAACAAGGTCATCCGGCAGTTGATCAGGGTCAACCTCGAGCTTGAGGGGCTGGAGGTCGTGACCGCGGCCGACGGTGCCGAGTGTCTCGACGTCGTTCACCATGTACAGCCCGATGTCGTCACCCTCGACGTCGTCATGCCCCGGCTCGACGGGATCCGGACCGCCGCTCGCCTCCGGGCCGACCCGCGGACCCGGGACACCCCCCTCGCCATCGTCAGCGCCTGCGGCCACCACGAGATCGAGGCCGGACTCGAAGTCGGCGTCGACGCCTTTCTCGCCAAACCCTTCGAGCCCGCCGAACTGGTCCGCCTGGTGCGGCAGTTGATGGAGCGAGGCCGGGGTGGGGGCCGGCAGGGCGGCGATGGTTCCGACACCGACGGCGGTGGTGCCCCAGCGAAGGACCCGGTGAGGGAACAGGGGAGAGAAGTGGATCTCCCCGCCGTGCCGTAGGCGGTGGCTTCGGCGCGCCGCTTCGCAAGTCCCGAGCGCCGTGAGCGCCATGAGGACCTTGAGGTCCTGAGCGCCCTGAGCGCCCTGAGCGCCCTCAGCGCCGTGAGTGCCTGAGCGGCCTGAGCGTCCTCACCGCCTGACCGACCTGACCGACCTGACCGACCTGGCCGTCCTCGCCGCCGTGACCGTCCTCACCGCTCTGAGCCCCTTGACCATCCTGACCAACCCGACCCCACCTGAACACAGAGCAACACCGAACCCAGAGCAACACCGAACACAGACCAACACCCACCGCCCCAAGCCACAATCACCAGTCAGCGTCAACCCCCGGCCAACCCCTCCCGCCGTCCACATCCCGGACCGTAGGGAAACCGGCTCGCATACCCACCCCCTCCCTCCCATACGCTTGTGCCGTGACCCCCGCCGAGCTCTCCCGCACCGTGCTGCACGCCGTGCGCCGTGCCGTCGACGACGGTGAGCTCAGTGTGGCCGTGCCGGAGCGGGTCGTGGTCGCTCCGCCGGGGCCCGGGGGGTGTGGTGACTACGCCACCAGCATCGCCCTCCAGCTGGCCCGCGCGGCAGGGCGGCCGCCGCGTGACGTCGCCGAGACCCTGCGGGCGCGCCTCCTCGACGAGCAGCGGTTCGCCGACGTCGTCGTCACCGGGCCCGGCTTCCTCAACGTCAGCCTGCACAGCACCGCCTCCGGCGACCTGGTCGACGACATCCTGCGGCGCGGGCTGCGCTACGGGCATACGGTGAACGGCTTCAGCGGGAGCACCCTCGAGATCTGCTGCCGGGCGGAGATGCGTGCCGTCGTGGTCACGGACGTCGTCGCCCGTCTGGCGCGCAGCCAGGGCGACATCGTCCACGTCTCGTGCACCGGCCGGACCGCCCCGGAGTGGAAGTCCGTCCTCGGGGCGGACATCACCAGCCCGGGGCCGCGTGTCATCCCCGACCGGTCCGTCACCGTCCAGCCCGTCCCCGCCCCCGCCGACCCCCTGCCCCTCGGCCGGGACGCGGCCCGCTGGGCGCTGCTGCACCCCGCCGCCCATGACCGGCCCCGGATCCCCGGCGACCACCTCGTCCAGCGGGAGACCAACCCCCTCTTCCGCGTCCGGTACGCCCACGCCCGCACCCGAGCCCTCCTGCGCAACGCCGCCGACCTCGGCTTCCACCCCGAGCCCGGCCCCGTGAGCGAAGCGGAAGCGCTGCTCGCCGTACTCGGCGACCATCCCCGCGTCCTCGCCGCCACCGCCACGCAGCACACCCCCGACCGCCTGGCCCGGCACCTCGTCACCGTCGCCGATGCCGCGATGCCCCTGCTGCCCGCCGTGCTGCCCCGCGGTGCGGAGAAACCCTCGGCCGCCCACCGTGCCCGGCTCGCGCTCGCCGAAGCCGCCGGGACGGTGCTGGCCGGCGGCCTGTCCCTGCTCGGCATCGACGCACCCGACCACCTCTGAGAGACACGAACAGACCATGAGCCGATCCGCACACCCCGCCGGGCCCCGTCACGCCGATGTCCTTCCCGAGGGCCACTACTCCGCCCCGCCCGCCGACCTCAACGCGCTGGACCCCAAGGTGTGGGCCCAGACCGTGACGCGTGACGACGACGGGGTCGTGACCGTCGGCGGCATTCCCGTCACGCGGCTCGCCGAGGAGTTCGGCACCCCCGCCTACGTCCTGGACGAGGCCGATTTCCGGGCCCGCGCGCGTGCCTGGCGCACCGCCTTCGGGACCGACGCGGACGTCTTCTACGCGGGCAAGGCGTTCCTGTCCCGTGCCGTCGTGCGCTGGCTCCACGAGGAGGGGCTGAACGTCGACGTCTGCTCCGGCGGCGAGCTGGCCACCGCCCTCTCCGCCGGCATGCCCGCCGACCGCATCGCCTTCCACGGCAACAACAAGTCCGTCGACGAGATCACCCGGGCCGTCGAGGCCGGTGTGGGGCACATCGTGCTCGACTCCTTCCAGGAGATCGTGCGCGTCGCCCACATCGCGCAGAGCCTGGGGACGCGGCAGAAGGTGCTCATCCGCATCACCGTCGGCGTCGAGGCCCACACCCACGAGTTCATCGCCACGGCCCACGAGGACCAGAAGTTCGGCATCCCGCTGGCCGGCGGGCAGGCCGCCGAGGCCGTACGGCGTGCGCTGCAGCTCGACGGTCTGGAGCTGGTCGGCATCCACAGCCACATCGGGTCGCAGATCTTCGACATGTCCGGGTTCGAGGTGGCCGCCCACCGGGTGGTCGGGCTGCTGAAGGACATCCGCGACGAGCACGGTGTCGAGCTGCCCGAGATCGACCTGGGCGGCGGGCTCGGAATCGCGTACACCAGCGACGACGACCCGCGCGAGCCGCACGAGATCGCCAAGGCGCTGACCGAGATCGTCACCCGCGAGTGCGAGGCCGCCAAGCTGAGCACGCCCCGTATCTCCGTCGAGCCGGGGCGGGCCATCGTCGGGCCGACCGCGTTCACGCTCTACGAGGTCGGCACCACCAAGCCCCTCGACGGGCTGCGGACCTACGTCTCCGTCGACGGCGGCATGTCGGACAACATCCGCACCGCGCTGTACGACGCCGAGTACAGCGTCGCGCTGGTCTCCCGCACCTCCGACGCGGAGCCGATGCTCGCCCGGGTCGTCGGCAAGCACTGCGAGAGCGGGGACATCGTGGTCAAGGACGCGTTCCTGCCGTCCGACCTGGCACCGGGTGACCTCGTCGCCGTACCGGCCACCGGCGCGTACTGCCGTTCCATGGCCAGCAACTACAACCACGTGCTGCGCCCGCCGGTCGTCGCCGTCGAGGGCGGCGAGGCCCGGGTGATCGTCCGCCGTGAGACCGAGGAGGACCTGCTGCGTCTGGACGTGGGCTGAGAGGCAGAGGCCGAAAATAGCGGGCGGCGGAAGATCTCCTGTCGTCCGCCCCGATGAAAATGAAATAGACATCTCACGATCCGGACCGGGGGCAGAAACTCCCGTCCGGTGAGTGAGACTGGTTCCACCGTAGACGGTAAAGAGGAAACGAGGTCGGATGATGCGTACGCGTCCGCTGAAGGTGGCGCTGCTGGGCTGTGGAGTGGTCGGCTCAGAGGTGGCGCGCATCATGACGACGCACGCCGACGACCTCACGGCCCGCATCGGGGCCCCGGTGGAACTCGCGGGCGTGGCCGTACGGCGGCCCGACCGGGTGCGTGAGGGCATCGCCCCCGAGCTGATCACCACCGACGCCACCGCCCTGGTCAAACGCGGCGACATCGACGTCGTGGTCGAGGTCATCGGCGGCATCGAGCCCGCCCGGTCCCTCATCACCACCGCCTTCGAGCACGGCGCCTCCGTCGTCTCCGCGAACAAGGCACTGCTCGCCCAGGACGGCGCGGCCCTGCACGCGGCCGCCGAGCAGCACGGCAAGGACCTCTACTACGAGGCCGCCGTCGCCGGTGCCATCCCGCTGGTCCGGCCGCTGCGCGAGTCCCTCGCCGGCGACAAGATCAACCGGGTGATGGGCATCGTCAACGGCACCACCAACTTCATCCTCGACAAGATGGACTCGACCGGCGCCGGCTACCAGGAGGCCCTCGACGAGGCCACCGCCCTGGGGTACGCCGAGGCCGACCCGACCGCCGACGTCGAGGGCTTCGACGCCGCCGCCAAGGCCGCGATCCTCGCCGGTATCGCCTTCCACACACGCGTGCGCCTCGACGACGTCTACCGCGAGGGCATGACCGAGGTGACCGCGGCCGACTTCGCCTCCGCGAAGGAGATGGGCTGCACCATCAAGCTGCTGGCCATCTGCGAGCGGGCCGAGGACGGCGCGTCCGTCACCGCGCGCGTGCACCCCGCGATGATCCCGCTGAGCCACCCGCTGGCCTCCGTCCGAGGCGCCTACAACGCCGTCTTCGTCGAGTCCGACGCCGCCGGCCAGCTCATGTTCTACGGCCCCGGAGCGGGCGGTTCCCCGACCGCCTCGGCCGTCCTCGGCGACCTCGTCGCCGTCTGCCGCAACCGGATCGGTGGCGCGACCGGACCGGGCGAGTCCGCCTACGCCGCGCTGCCGGTGTCCCCGATGGGCGACGTCGTCACGCGGTACCACATCAGCCTCGACGTAGCTGACAAACCGGGTGTTCTCGCCCAGGTCGCGACCGTCTTCGCCGAGCACGGAGTCTCGATCGATACGGTTCGCCAGTCGGGGAAGGACGGCGAGGCCTCCCTCGTCGTCGTCACGCACCGTGCGTCCGACGCGGCCCTCACCGGGACCGTCGAGGCGTTGCGCAAGCTCGACACCGTGCGTGGTGTCGCCAGCATCATGCGGGTTGAAGGAGAGTAACCAGCAATGACCCACCAGTGGCGCGGAATCATCGAGGAGTACCGGGACAGGCTGCCGGTATCCGACAGCACGCCGGTCGTGACGCTCCGTGAGGGCGGCACGCCCCTCGTCCCCGCGCAGGTGCTCTCCGAGCGCACGGGCTGCGAGGTCCACCTCAAGGTGGAGGGCGCGAACCCCACCGGTTCCTTCAAGGACCGCGGCATGACCATGGCCATCACCCGGGCCAAGGAGGAGGGGGCGAAGGCGGTCATCTGCGCCTCCACCGGCAACACGTCGGCCTCCGCCGCCGCGTACGCCGTGCGGGCCGGCATGGTCTGTGCCGTGCTCGTGCCGCAGGGCAAGATCGCCCTCGGCAAGATGGGCCAGGCCCTCGTGCACGGCGCGAAGATCCTCCAGGTCGACGGCAACTTCGACGACTGCCTGACGCTCGCCCGCGGCCTGAGCGACAACTACCCCGTCTCGCTGGTCAATTCGGTCAACCCGGTACGTATCGAGGGTCAGAAGACGGCCGCCTTCGAGATCGTGGACATGCTCGGCGACGCGCCCGACATCCACGTCCTGCCCGTCGGCAACGCGGGCAACATCACGGCCTATTGGAAGGGCTACACCGAGTACGCCGCGGACGGCGTGGCGACCCGGAAGCCGCGGATGTGGGGCTTCCAGGCCTCCGGCAGTGCCCCGATCGTGCGCGGCGAGGTCGTCAAGGACCCCTCGACCATCGCCACGGCCATCCGCATCGGCAACCCGGCCTCCTGGCAGTTCGCGCTCGCCGCACGGGACGAGTCGGGCGGCGCCATCGACGAGGTGACGGACCGTGAGATCCTGCGCGCCTACCGCCTGTTGGCCTCGCAGGAGGGCGTCTTCGTCGAGCCGGCGTCCGCCGCGTCCGTCGCCGGTCTGCTGAAGGCCGCCGAGCAGGGCAAGGTCGACCCGGGGCAGCGGATCGTGTGCACCGTCACCGGCAACGGGCTGAAGGACCCCGACTGGGCCGTCGCCGGCGCCCCGCAGCCGGTCACCGTACCCGTCGACTCGGCGGCCGCGGCAGAGCGCCTGGGTCTCGCCTGACGGCGCTCGAACCGGCCTGACGTGCGCCGATGCACCGAGCGCCGGTCTTACGCCCGGCATGGCCGGGCGTAAGACCGCGCTTGCCGGGGGAAGTTCCCTACGGGGGGTGCACAGGGGGCTTACGACACGCATCGTGCGCCTCCTGTGCGCCCTATGTCGTCACAGAACCTTCCTTCGATAGGCTGTACCGAACCCGCCCGCCGCATATGCCTCCGCATGAGCGGGGCGCCGCGCCGTCTCCGCGGCCGGGCAGCGGCCGGCCGTCCCGGTCGGCGGCGGCCCCCAGGGTTCTCGTACGCCATCGAATGTCCACCCCACGTCATTCGATCATCACCGCAGCTCAAGGAGAGTCATCGAGCGATGGCCGGTCCAGCGTTCCGCGCCGCCGCCGTCCGGGTGCGCGTCCCCGCCACCAGCGCCAACCTCGGCCCGGGCTTCGACGCCCTCGGCCTCGCGCTGGGCTTGTACGACGACGTCGTCGTCCGGGTGGCCGACTCCGGGCTGCACATCGACATCGCGGGTGAGGGAAGCGAAACGCTCCCACGCGACGAGAAGCACCTGCTCGTCCGCTCCCTACGCACCGCCTTCGACCTGCTCGGCGGACAGCCGCGCGGTCTGGAGATCGTCTGCGCCAACCGCATTCCGCACGGACGGGGCCTCGGTTCGTCCTCGGCCGCCATCTGCGCCGGGATCGTCGCCGCCCGCGCCGTGACCATAGGGGCCGACGCCAAGCTCGACGACACCGCGCTGCTGGAGCTCGCCACCGAGATCGAGGGCCACCCAGACAACGTCGCCGCGTGCCTGCTGGGCGGCTTCACGCTGTCCTGGATGGAGGGCGGCGCGGCCCGCGCGATCAGGATGGACCCCTCGGATTCCATCGTTCCGGTGGTTTTCGTCCCCGGAAAGCCGGTCCTCACCGAAACGGCGCGCGGCCTGCTCCCGCGCACCGTCCCGCACGTCGACGCCGCCGCCAACGCCGGCCGCGCCGCCCTGCTCGTCGAGGCCCTGACCCGCCGCCCCGAACTGCTGCTGCCGGCCACCGAGGACCGCCTGCACCAGGAGTACCGCGCCCCCGCCATGCCCGAGAGCGCGGCACTGGTGGAGCGGCTGCGCGGCGACGGCATCCCCGCGGTCATCTCCGGGGCCGGGCCGACGGTCATGGCGCTGGCCGACGCGGAGACCGCCGACAAACTCGAGGCCCTGGCGGGCGCGGACTGGGCCGCGAACCGGCTGCGCCTGGACCAGCAGGGCGCGAGCGTGCTGCCGCTCGCGACCTCCGGTGACATCTGAAAGCGCTCGATTACCGGATTTCGAGAGGGGGAATGTTTGTTGGATCCGGTAGTGTTAACCTCAAGTCTGCACCCGACCCCACCATGGCGAGGTGCCTCGTGTCCCCGTCCGGGACAGACATTCTTCCGGGAGCCCCCCAAGCCGCACTGTGTTCCGTACGTCGGACCGTACGCCGTACGAGGACACTGAGCGGGGCGCAGGGCACGCTCCGGAACCGGTGCGACCACGCCGCGTGACACTGACACTGGGTGCCACGGCTCAAGGAAGCGCCATCACCAGATTCCTCCGCCGCTTAGGCGGACCACCGCCCCGGCACGGTTCCACCACACGGACCGAAGTCGGACAGCACAACCGGTCGCCGAGCCAGACAGGCCGACGTCCGCTCCAGGGAAGGACCCTTCGTGAGCGACACCACCGATCTGATGGGCGCACGTGTCGAGGAGACCGCTGCCGCGCCCGCCACGGACGCCTCCGCGCCTGCCACCGGTGCCGGCTCCCGGCGGCGCCGCGGTACCGGCCTCGAGGGCATGGTGCTGGCCGAGCTGCAGCAGGTCGCATCCGGCCTCGGCATCAGGGGCACCGCGCGTATGCGCAAGAGCCAGCTGATCGAGGTCATCAAGGAGGCACAGGCGTCCGGCGGCGCCGCTCCGGCCGCGAAGGCCGACGCCCCCGCCGAGACCAAGCCCAAGCGCCGCGCCACCTCGCGGACCCGTACGGGCGACAACGCCGAGAAGGCGGACAAGAAGGCGGACGCGCAGGAGGCCTCCCCGGCCCCCGCGGACCAGGCCGAGAAGGCCGTGGCGCAGCAGCAGATCGAGATCCCCGGCCAGCCGGCCGGCGGCCCCTCCCGCGACGGGTCCCGCGCGAGCGCGGGCGAGGACGCCCCCGAGCGCCGTCGCCGCCGGGCCACCGCCGAGGCCGGAGCCCCCGCTTCCGCCACGGAGACCGTCGTCGCCGAGGCGAAGAACGACACCAAGGCCGAGACGCCGGCGCAGTCGCAGCAGCAGTCCCAGAACAACGACGCCAAGTCCGACGGCGGTGACGGCGGCGAGGGCCGTCGTCGCGACCGCCGTGACCGGGGCGGCCGGGACCGTGACCGCCGCGGCGGCAAGGGCGACGACCAGCAGGGCGGCGGCCAGCGCGGCCAGCAGCAGAACCAGCAGGGCGGCGGCCGCCAGGACCGCGGCCAGCAGGACGACGACGACTTCGAGGGCGGCCGCCGTGGCCGTCGCGGCCGCTACCGCGACCGTCGTGGCCGTCGCGGCCGCGACGACATGGCCACCGAGCCGCAGATCAACGAGGACGACGTCCTGATCCCCGTCGCGGGCATCCTCGACATCCTCGACAACTACGCGTTCATCCGGACCTCCGGCTACCTGCCGGGTCCGAACGACGTGTACGTCTCCCTCGCCCAGGTCCGCAAGAACGGCCTGCGCAAGGGCGACCACATCACCGGCGCGGTCCGCCAGCCCAAGGACGGCGAGCGGCGCGAGAAGTTCAACGCGCTGGTGCGCCTGGACTCCGTCAACGGCATGGCGCCCGAACACGGCCGCGGCCGCCCGGAGTTCAACAAGCTCACCCCGCTGTACCCGCAGGACCGCCTCCGCCTGGAGACGGACCCGGGCGTGCTCACCACCCGCATCATCGACCTCGTGTCGCCGATCGGTAAGGGCCAGCGCGGTCTGATCGTGGCCCCGCCGAAGACCGGCAAGACCATGATCATGCAGGCGATCGCCAACGCGATCACCCACAACAACCCCGAGTGCCACCTGATGGTCGTCCTCGTCGACGAGCGTCCGGAAGAGGTCACCGACATGCAGCGGTCGGTGAAGGGCGAGGTCATCTCCTCGACCTTCGATCGCCCCGCCGAGGACCACACCACGGTCGCCGAGCTCGCCATCGAGCGCGCCAAGCGCCTGGTGGAGCTGGGTCACGACGTGGTCGTGCTGCTCGACTCGATCACCCGCCTGGGCCGTGCGTACAACCTCGCCGCCCCGGCCTCCGGCCGCATCCTGTCCGGTGGTGTCGACTCGACGGCGCTGTACCCGCCGAAGCGCTTCTTCGGTGCGGCCCGCAACATCGAGGATGGCGGCTCGCTGACCATCCTCGCCACGGCCCTGGTCGACACCGGATCCCGCATGGACGAGGTGATCTTCGAGGAGTTCAAGGGCACCGGCAACATGGAGCTCAAGCTCGACCGGAAGCTCGCCGACAAGCGCATCTTCCCGGCGGTGGACGTCGACGCGTCCGGTACCCGCAAGGAAGAGATCCTGCTCGGCAACGAGGAGCTCGCGGTCGTCTGGAAGCTGCGCCGGGTGCTGCACGCGCTCGACCAGCAGCAGGCCATCGAGCTGCTCCTCGACAAGATGAAGCAGACGAAGTCCAACGTCGAGTTCCTGATGCAGATCCAGAAGACCACCCCGACGCCGGGCAACGGCGACTGAGGTGAGCCGGCTGAGGTAAGCCGCCTCAGGTAAGGACTGCGCAAGAGGGCCGCTCCCCGAACGGGGGCGGCCCTCTGTGCTGTTCGTGTGCGGGTAGGATCACGCTCTCTTCGAACTTGTGATCCCGAGGGGGGACATACGTGGGTACACCCATGCCCGGGGGCGGTCGGCACAGACGCCGGATACGCATCGCACTGCCCGTCGCCGCGGCCGGTATCGCCGCCGCCGTGGCCGGCGCACTGCTGACGACGTCCGCCGGTGCGGCCACTTCGCTGCCGCAGCCGACGGTCAAGCCGTCGGTCAGCTCGCCGTCGCTCGCCGAGCTGGAGAAGCGCGTCGCGGGTGCCATGGCCGGTGACGACGTGGCCGGCAAGACGAGCAAGAACTCGCTCAGCGCGGGCACCGTCGCCGGTGGCATCGACCCCAAGATCATCGGTGGCAACGAGACCACCATCAGCACGGCCCCGTGGATGGCGCAGCTCCACTACTACGACGACCGGGGCACCTCCGGCACCACTGACGACATCGGCTTCTTCTGCGGCGGCGCCGTCGTCGCGCCGACGAAGATCCTCACCGCCGCGCACTGCGTCAAGGGCTACAACTGGAACGCCAACGGCGCCGTCATCACCGGCACCTCCCAGCTGCCCTCCGCCGACGGCACCGACCTGCACGGCGGCACCGTCACCGGCGTCTGGCGCCAGTGGAACCACCCGTCGTACAACGCGACGACCATCGACAACGACATCGCGGTGCTCACCCTGCCCGTCCCGGTCAAGGCCACCCCGATCCGCATGACGACGTCGGGCGACACCACGTCGTACAAGGCCGGCACCAGCGCCAAGGTCTACGGCTGGGGCCGCACCAGCTCCACCAGCGACGACATCTCCGAGACGCTGAAGACGGCCACGCTGCCCATGCAGTCCGACACGACGTGCTCCGGCGCGTACGGCGCCGACTTCGTCAAGGGCCACATGGTCTGCGCGGGCAAGCCCGCCACCGGCAGCGACACCGGCACCGTCTCCGCCTGCAACGGCGACTCCGGCGGCCCCCTGGTCGTCAACAACCGGATCGTCGGTGTCGTGTCCTGGGGTGTGACCGACTGCGTCGCCAAGGGTGCCTACAGCGTCTTCAGCAAGGTCAGCACGTACGTGGGCGCAGCCTACCCGCGCCTCGACGACACCAACATCAGCGGTGACCACAAGGCCGACCTGTGGGTGCGCAACGCCTCCACCAAGACCGGCTACTCCAAGGACTCCAACGGCACGTCGTTCGCCGCCCGCCAGTCCTGGGGCAACTGGGACGGCGTCAACGTCGTCCTGCAGACGGACCTCGACCGCGACGGCTACCAGGATCTGGTCTACCGGCGCAGCAGCGACGGCGACGTCTTCTGGACGCACTACGTCATCTCCAGCGGCAGCTGGAGCACCAAGCAGATCGCCGACAACTGGAAGACCCGCACCCGGATCATCACCCCCGGGGACGTCACCGGCGACTACCTGCCCGACATGCTCTCCGTCGACTCGGCGGGCGTGATGTGGATCTACCCGGGCAAGGGCAACGGCACCTTCGCGACGCGCGTGCAGGTCGGCTCCGGCTGGAACCAGTACAACTCCGTGCGCAGCAAGGGCGACTTCAACGGGGACGGCAAGACCGACCTGATCGCCCGCGCCAAGTCCGGCAGCGCCCTCTACCTGTACAAGGGCACCGGCAAGGCCGGCTCGGGCGCCTTCTCGGCCCGGGTCAAGGTGCGCACGTGGGATGGCTACAACGCCTTCGACGCCCCCGGTGACGTCACCGGCGACGGCAAGGCCGACTTCCTCGCCCGCACCCCCGGCGGCACGCTCTACCTGTACGCCGGCACCGGCAAGGGGACCAGCGAGATCTTTACCACACGCAAGTCCGTCGGCACCGATTTCAAGCAGTACGACATCTTCGGCTGACATTGCAGGTGAGTGGGGTTCGCCCCGCCGCGCCGAACACGCACTGTGCCCACCGTCGTACACGGTGGGCACAGTCCGTTGTGCAACCCTTTCCCGAGTTTCCCCGTCTGACCAGGTGGGGCGACGATGGTGCGAGGAAGGTTCGTTTCGGCCACGCCTGGCACTGACCGCAGGGGGTAAGCGACCGTAGAAGAGCTGAGGAGTACATGTCTGCCGAGAGCACGCCGGATCCGGGCATACCGGATAGCAACGGCACCGACGGAGCGCGTCACGGCGTCAAGGGCCGGCGGCGCAAGCCTCCGAGACGCCGCAGGGGCCTGATGATCACGGCCTGGACCACCGCGGGCATCGTCGTGCTGGGCGGCGCCGGAGCCGGCTACCTGTACTTCAAGCTCAACGGCAACCTCAAGAGCGTCGATATCGACCAGGCCCTCGGCACGGACCGGCCCAAGAAGGCCGACAACGGCTCGGAGAACATCCTGGTCCTCGGCTCCGACACCCGCGCCGGGGGCAACAAGAAGCTCGGCGGCGGCACCGACGACGGCAGCGCCCGCTCCGACACGGCGATGATCGTGCACCTCTACAAGGGCCACAAGAAGGCCAGTGTCGTCTCCATCCCGCGCGACACCCTGATCGACCGCCCCGCGTGCACGGACACCCAGGGCAACGACCACCCCGCCGCCCAGAGCGTGATGTTCAACTCCGCCTACTCCACCGGCGGGGCCGCCTGCGCCGTGAAGACCGTCGAGTCGATCACCGACCTGCGCATGGACCACTACCTGGAGGTCGACTTCGCCGGCTTCCAGAAGCTCATCGACGACCTCGGCGGCGTCGAGATCACCACGACCAAGAGCATCGACGACCCCGAGAGCCATCTGAAGCTCAAGGCCGGCACCCACACGCTCGACGGCAGGCAGGCCCTCGGTCTGGTCCGCACCCGGCACGGCGTCGGCGACGGCTCCGACCTGGGCCGCATCCAGCTCCAGCAGGCCTTCATCAAGGCCCTGGTCGGCCAGATCAAGGACGTCGGCGTCTTCTCGAACCCGAAGAAGCTGCTCGACCTCGCGGAAACCGCGACCAAGACGGTGACGGCGGACTCCGACCTCGGCTCGGTCAACAGGCTCGCCTCCTTCGCCAACGGCCTCAAGGGCATCAGCCCGTCCCAGATGCACATGGTCACGATGCCGGTCGCCTACGACCCGGCCGACCCCAACCGCGTCCTCCTCCGGAAGAAGAAGGCCGACGAGATCTGGAAGGCCCTGGAGCAGGACAAGCCGATCCCGAAGTCGGCGACGTCGGGAGCGGCGACAGGTGAGGCCAAGGGTGTCGTGAGCGCCCCGTAAGGGCCGCGGGACCGTGTCGGCGTGCGGCTCCGCCGCGTGGGCGCGATCAGCCGCGGGCGGCCCGCAGGGAACAAACGACGGCAACCCCCGGTTTTGGGAGTAGGCCCCAGTCCTGGCAGACTGGTACGTCGGCCCCGGTTCACGCTCCCGCATCCCGCGGCGGCGACCCGGCGCCCTCCCGAAACTAGGAGACACCTTGAAGCGCGACATCCACCCCGCGTACGTCGAGACGCAGGTCAGCTGCACCTGTGGCGCGTCGTTCACCACCCGCAGCACCATCGAGTCCGGCACCATCCGCGCCGATGTCTGCTCCGAGTGCCACCCGTTCTACACGGGCAAGCAGAAGATCCTCGACACCGGTGGCCGTGTGGCCCGCTTCGAGGCCCGCTTCGGCAAGGCCGCCGGCTCCAAGAAGTAGCGAGCCTCAATTCGCCGGTCCACGGACGCGCCCCCTCACCGGGCGCTCCGGGACCGGCGTTTTTGGTCGCCCGCCCTTCACCCCCGCCGTACACAGGAGCCCCAAGATGTTCGAGGCCGTCGAGGAACTCGTCACCGAGCACGCCGACCTGGAGAAGAAGCTCGCCGATCCGTCGGTCCACGCCGACCAGGCGAACGCGCGCAAGCTGAACAAGCGCTACGCCGAGCTCACCCCCATCGTCGCCACGTACCGCTCCTGGACGCAGACGGGCGACGACATCGAGACCGCGCGTGAACTGGCCGCCGACGACCCCGACTTCGCGGCCGAGGTCAAGGACCTGGAACGGCAGCGCGAGGAGCTCACGGAGAAGCTGCGCCTGCTGCTCGTCCCGCGCGACCCCAGCGACGACAAGGACGTCATCCTCGAGATCAAGGCGGGCGCGGGCGGCGACGAGTCGGCCCTGTTCGCCGGCGATCTGCTGCGCATGTACCTGCGCTACGCCGAGCGCGTCGGCTGGAAGACCGAGATCATCGACGCCACCGAGTCCGAACTCGGCGGCTACAAGGACGTCCAGGTCGCCGTGAAGACCAAGGGCGGCCAGGGTGCCACCGAACCCGGTCAGGGCGTCTGGGCGCGCCTGAAGTACGAGGGCGGCGTGCACCGCGTGCAGCGCGTGCCCGCCACGGAGTCCCAGGGCCGCATCCACACCTCGGCGGCCGGTGTGCTCGTCACGCCCGAGGCCGAGGAGGTCGACGTGGAGATCAACCCGAACGACCTCCGCATCGACGTCTACCGGTCCTCCGGGCCCGGTGGACAGTCCGTCAACACCACCGACTCCGCCGTGCGCATCACGCACATCCCGACCGGAGTCGTCGCCTCCTGCCAGAACGAGAAGAGCCAGCTGCAGAACAAGGAGCAGGCACTGCGTATCCTGCGCTCCAGGCTGCTCGCAGCGGCGCAGGAGGAGGCGGAGCGGGAAGCCGCCGACGCCCGCCGCAGCCAGGTCCGCACGGTCGACCGCTCCGAGAAGATCCGCACCTACAACTTCCCGGAGAACCGCCTCTCGGACCACCGGGTCGGCTTCAAGGCGTACAACCTGGACCAGGTCCTGGACGGCGACCTCGACGCGGTGATCCAGGCCTGTGTCGACGCGGATTCCGCGGCGAAGCTGGCGGCTGCGTAAGGCAGGCACGAGCACGTACGAGTGATCACGTACGAGTACTACGGAGGACTTGCGTGAACCTGCTGCTCGCGGAGGTGGCCCAGGCCACCCAGCGGCTCGCCGACGCCGGCGTGCCCTCGCCGCGTACCGACGCGGAGGAACTCGCCGCGTTCGTGCACGGCGTCAAGCGCGGCGAGCTGCACTCCGTCAAGGACTCCGACTTCGACGCCCGCTACTGGGAGGTCATCGCCCGCCGCGAGGCCCGCGAACCGCTCCAGCACATCACCGGGCGCGCATACTTCCGCTACCTGGAACTCCAGGTCGGCCCCGGGGTGTTCGTGCCGCGGCCCGAGACGGAATCCGTGGTCGGCTGGGCCATAGACGCCGTACGGGCCATGGACGTCGTCGAGCCGTGCATCGTCGACCTGTGCACCGGCTCCGGCGCCATCGCGCTCGCCCTCGCCCAGGAGGTGCCGCGCTCGCGCGTGCACGCCGTGGAGCTGTCCGAGGACGCCCTCAAGTGGACCCGCAAGAACGTCGAGGGGTCCAGAGTCGACCTGCGGCAGGGCAACGCGCTCACCGCCTTCCCGGACCTGGACGGACAGGTCGACCTGGTCATCACCAACCCGCCGTACATCCCGCTCACCGAGTGGGAGTACGTCGCCCCCGAGGCGCGGGACTACGACCCCGACATGGCTCTCTTCTCCGGTGAGGACGGCCTCGACCTCATCCGCGGCCTGGAGCGCACCGCGCACCGGCTGCTGCGCCCCGGCGGCGTCGTGGTCGTGGAGCACGCCGACACCCAGGGCGGCCAGGTGCCGTGGATCTTCGCCGAGGACCGCGGCTGGACCGACGCGGCCGACCACCCGGACCTGAACAACCGCCCGCGCTTCGCCACGGCCCGCAAGGCACTGCCGTGAGCACCCCGAACACCCCGAGCACCCCGGGCACACAGCAGTCTTCGCAGACTTCATCCCAGCAGCACGTGTACGAGGAGGCCAGCTAAAGATGGCACGGCGATACGACACCAACGACGCGACCGACCGTGTGACCGGTCTGCGCGAGGCAGCGTCCGCCGTCCGCCGAGGCGAGCTCGTGGTGCTGCCGACGGACACGGTGTACGGCATCGGCGCCGACGCGTTCTCCTCGGAGGCGGTCGCCGACCTGCTGGAGGCGAAGGGCCGGGGCCGCAACATGCCCACCCCCGTCCTCATCGGCTCCCCGAACACGCTGCACGGCCTCGTCACGGACTTCTCCGAGCTGGCCTGGGAGCTGGTCGACGCCTTCTGGCCGGGCGCCCTGACGCTCGTCGCGCGGCACCAGCCGTCCCTGCAGTGGGACCTCGGGGACACCCGTGGCACCGTCGCCGTGCGCATGCCGCTGCACCCCGTCGCCATCGAACTGCTGACCGAGGTCGGCCCCATGGCCGTCTCCTCCGCCAACCTGACCGGCCACCCGGCGCCGGAGGACTGCGACGCCGCACAGGAGATGCTCGGCGACTCCGTCTCCGTCTACCTCGACGGCGGCCCGACCCCGGGCATCGTGCCCTCGTCGATCGTCGACGTGACCCGTGAGGTGCCGCTGCTGCTGCGCGCGGGCGCCATCTCGGCGGACGAGCTGCGAAAGGTCGTACCCGACCTCGAGGTGGCGAATTGACGGCCCCTGGATCGGGGCGTGGCATAGGCAACGGGGAAAGCGCGGCGGAGATCACGACGACGTTCGTGGGGCTTCCGCGTGACAGCTTCCGCATCCTCCACGTCAGCACCGGCAACGTGTGCCGCTCGCCCATCACCGAGCGGCTGACCCGCCATGCGGTGCGGGAGCGGCTCGGCGTCCTGGGCGGCGGGTTGATCGTGGAGAGCGCCGGCACCTGGGGCCACGAGGGCGCGCCCATGGAGTCCCACGCGGAGACCGTCCTGGCCGACTTCGGCGCGGACGCCTCCGGCTTCACCGGGCGCGAGCTCCTCGACGAGCACGTGATCCGCGCCGACCTGGTGCTGACCGCCACCCGGGACCACCGGGCGCAGGTCATCTCCATGGGGCACTCGGCGGGCCTGCGCACGTTCACGCTCAAGGAGTTCACCCGCCTGGTCAAGGCCATCGACCCGGCGACCCTGCCGCCCCTGGAGGAGGGCGTGGTCATCCGCGCGCGTGCCCTGGTCCGCGCCGCGGCGGCTCTACGCGGGTGGCTGCTGGCGCCGAACGCCGAGGCGGACGAGGTCTACGACCCGTACGGGGCGCCCCTGACGTTCTTCCGGTCCATCGGCGACGAGATACACCAAGCGCTCGATCCGGTCGTCACGGCCCTCACCGGCGTCCCCGCAAAGACGTAACAGCCGAGCGCTCCGCAGGCCCCGGGCCTACATTGGTCGTACGTCACCGTCGACGCCCGGAGCCCACCATGACGGTCACCCCTGCCATCGAGGCCGACGTCCTGCGCCGTCAGGACCCCGAGCTCGCCGACATCCTGCTCGGAGAACGGGAGCGGCAGGCGACGACGCTCCAGCTGATCGCCGCCGAGAACTTCAGCTCCCCGGCCGTGCTGGCCGCCCTCGGCTCACCGCTGGCGAACAAGTACGCCGAGGGCTACCCGGGGGCGCGGCACCACGGCGGCTGCGAGATCGTCGACGTCGCCGAACGCCTGGCCGTCGAGCGGGCCAAGGCGCTGTTCGGCGCCGATCACGCCAACGTCCAGGCGCACTCGGGCTCTTCGGCCGTGCTCGCCGCCTATGCCGCCCTGCTCCGCCCCGGTGACACCGTCCTCGCCCTCGGCCTGCCCTACGGCGGGCACCTCACGCACGGTTCGCCCGCCAACTTCTCGGGCCGCTGGTTCGACTTCGTCGGCTACGGCGTCGAGGCCGAGTCCGGGTTCGTCGACCACGAGCAGGTCCGCACCCTGGCCCACACGCGTCGGCCCAAGGCGATCGTGTGCGGCTCGATCGCCTACCCGCGCCACCTCGACTACGCCTTCTTCCGCGAGGTCGCCGACGAGGTGGGCGCGTACCTCATCGCCGACGCCGCGCACCCCCTCGGACTCGTGGCCGGGGGAGCGGCTCCCAATCCGGTGCCGTACGCGGACATCGTGTGCGGGACCACCCACAAGGTGCTGCGCGGCCCGCGCGGCGGTGTGATCCTGTGCCGCGCGGAGCTGGCCGAGCGGGTCGACCGGGCGGTGTTCCCTTTCACACAGGGCGGTGCGCAGATGCACACCATCGCCGCCAAGGCGGTCGCGTTCGGGGAGGCGGCAACCCCGGCGTTCGCCGCGTACGCCCATCAGGTGGTGGCGAATGCGCGGGTCCTGGCGGCCCGGCTGGCGGCGGAGGGCCTCGTCGTCACCACCGGCGGCACGGACACCCACCTGATCACCGCCGACCCGGCGCCGCTCGGCGTCGAGGGACGCGCCGCCCGGGGCCGGCTCGCGGCGGCCGGCCTGGTCCTGGACTGCTGCGCGCTGCCGCACGGCGACGCCCGGGGGCTCCGGCTCGGTACGGCCGCGATCACCACCCAGGGCATGGGCGAGGCCGAGATGATCCGGATCGCCGGACTGTTCGCCGGGGTGCTCCGGGGCGTGACGGATCCCTCAAGAGCCCGTGAAGAAGTGCGGGAGCTGGCCGGTGGATTTCCGCCGTATCCCGCTTGAGTGCGGGTAGGCGCACCAGGGTGCACCGACACTCGTGCAACCATCGTCGCTACCCGGAAGTCCCCACTCATATGCGCGCATCGCTAGGGTGTGGGGCTGAGATGGCCAGCGAGACCTGTGGGGAAGCCCGTGCGTGAATACCTCCTGACGCTCTGCATCACGGCCGCGGTGACGTATCTGCTGACAGGGCCGGTACGGAAGTTCGCGATCGTGGCCGGAGCGATGCCGGAGATCCGGGCACGTGACGTGCACCGGGAGCCCACTCCGCGCCTCGGCGGTATCGCGATGTTCTTCGGCCTGTGCGCGGGCCTGCTGGTCGCCGACCACCTGACCAACCTCAACCAGGTCTTCGAGACGTCCAACGAACCCAGGGCGCTGCTGTCCGGGGCGGCCCTGATCTGGCTGATCGGTGTGCTGGACGACAAGTTCGAGATCGACGCCCTGATCAAGCTGGGCGGCCAGATGATCGCCGCGGGTGTGATGGTCGTGCAGGGGCTGACGATCCTGTGGCTGCCGATCCCGGGTGTGGGCTCGGTCGCGCTCACCCAGTGGCAGGGCACCCTGCTCACGGTCGCGCTGGTGGTCATCACCATCAACGCGGTCAACTTCGTCGACGGCCTGGACGGCCTGGCCGCCGGCATGGTCTGCATCGCGGCCATGGCGTTCTTCCTGTACGCCTACCGCATCTGGTACTCGTACGGCATCGAGGCCGCCGCCCCGGCCAGCCTCTTCTCGGCGATCCTGATGGGCATGTGCCTGGGCTTCCTGCCGCACAACATGCACCCGGCCCGGATCTTCATGGGCGACTCGGGCTCCATGCTGATCGGCCTGGTCCTGGCCGCCGGTGCGATCTCCGTCACCGGGCAGGTCGACCCGGACGCGCTCAACCTGTACGTGGGCTCCGAGAAGGAGGCCGTGCACCAGACGGTTCCCGTCTACATCCCGCTGCTGCTGCCGCTGACCATCATCGCGGTGCCGGCCGCGGACCTGATCCTGGCGATCGTGCGCCGCACCTGGCGGGGCCAGTCCCCGTTCGCCGCCGACCGCGGCCACCTGCACCACCGGCTGCTGGAGATCGGCCACTCGCACAGCCGCGCGGTGCTGATCATGTACTTCTGGTCGGCGCTGATCGCCTTCGGCGCCCTCGCCTACTCGGTCAACTCGGCGTCCATGTGGATCGTGCTCGGTGTGGTGTTCCTGAGCGCGATCGGTCTGATCCTGCTCCTGCTGCCGCGCTTCACGCCCCGCGCTCCGCGCTGGATGGAGCGCTTCGTGCCGCCGCGCTACCGTCGCCGTGGCTCGGTGGCGGCGCTGTCACCGGAGGCCTCCACGCCGGCGTCCACGGCCGACCAGCACGCCCTGGCCGGGGCGGAGAACCGCACCCCGGTGGTGTCCGGGGTCGCCGGCGTCAACGGGGCGACCGCCATCGGCCCCCGTTCGCGGCTGGCCGACCGGCGCAAGGCCGGGACAAGGTAAGAATCTGACTAGAGCATTGCCAAACCGTGGGATGGTGATGGTGGTGCGAAGCGCCCCAATACCAGACATTCCGGCGCGGTTCTCGCTCAGACGCGCAGGTTCACCCTCATGTGTGACTGTCCGCACACCGTCAGGTAAAGACTGCATCAAATAGTTTGTGATACGGTTCACGAGAACCCCCCGGATAGAGCCGAAGGACCGTAGTGCGACGGTCCATTGGTGTGAGGTCTCCACTCAGCCCGGGACTACGCTCGTCCATGACGACACCCCTGCCCCCTGCGAAAGCGGAGTTGCCGCCATGCCGTCCAATGACGCCCGGAACCTCTTGCAGTGCGCTGTGCCCACAGCGGCTGCCGGTGCTGTTGTGGTCGCCGTCAGTGGTGTGGTGGCCGGAGGTAAGGGGGCTATCGGAGCGGCCGTCGGCGTCGTACTGGCCATCCTCTTCATGGGAATCGGCCTGTTCGTTCTTCAGTGGACGGCAAAAACGCTCCCGCAGCTGTTCCAGGCCATGGGCCTGATGCTTTATGGCGCTCAGCTGCTGCTGCTTCTGATCTTCGCTGCTGTCTTCAAGGAAACTTCTCTCTTCAACCCGAAGACGTTCGCCCTCGGGCTCGTCATCGCGACCGTCGTGTGGATGGCTGCGCAGGCTCGTGCGCATATGAAGGCCAAGATCTTCTACATCGACCCGGACTCCGCGAAGAGCGAGAAGCCCGAGGAGACCGGACCGTCGTCGTGACGAGTAGGGGCGCGATAAAGGGCAGTAGGAACTCCTGCTATCGTCCGGTGCCAACTGCGGCATCGCGGGCGCGGGCATCTGAGCTGACGCCTGCTCGAACGCGAGGCTCGATGCCCCCCAGCCGCTCTCACATCCGTAACACCAGTCCGGTGCCGATCCGCGGCTGCGCGCCGCGCCGACACAACGAGGTTGCCGTACACATGCGTCACGCCGAAGGAGCCCGCGGTGAGTGCTGACCAGACCCAGCTCGCCTTTGACTGGAGCTGTCGGATCATGTCCGACAACGGGTGTGGTTTTCCGGCTCCGGGCCTGCACTCGTTCCTCTTCAAGCCGATCGCCACGGTCGGGGGGTACGAGTTCAACAAGGTGATGCTGCTCGCCATCATCACCACCGTCCTTGTCATCGGCTTCTTCTACGCGGCCTTCGGCAAGGCCAAGGTGGTGCCGGGCAAGCTGCAGATGGTCGGTGAGGCCGGCTACGACTTCGTCCGCCGCGGCATCGTCTACGAGACCCTCGGCAAGCGGGAGGGCGAGAAGTACGTCCCGTTCATGGTCTCGTTGTTCTTCTTCATCTGGATCATGAACATCTGGTCCGTGATCCCGCTCGCGCAGTTCCCGGTCTCGTCGATCATCGCGTTCCCGGCGGTCCTCGCCGTGATCGTCTACGTGACCTGGGTCTCCCTGACCTTCAAGCGGCACGGCTTCGTCGGGTTCTTCAAGAACGTCACCGGCTACGACAAGTCGCTCGGCCCGGTGCTGCCGCTGGTCATGGTCATCGAGTTCTTCTCGAACCTGCTCGTCCGGCCGTTCACGCACGCCGTGCGACTGTTCGCGAACATGTTCGCCGGTCACCTGATGCTGGTCATGTTCACCGTCGCCTCCTGGTACCTGCTGAACAGCTGGATGATCCCGGCGGCCGGCGTCTCCTTCGTGATGACCATCGCCATGATCGGCTTCGAGCTTTTCGTGCAGGCCGTCCAGGCGTACGTCTTCGTACTCCTCGCCTGCACGTACATCCAGGGCGCTCTCGCCGAGCACCACTGAGCCCCACCACCCCCCGTCGTCCGGTGGCCAACCCCCACCGGTCCGTTAAGAGAAGGAAGATTCAGCATGGCTGCCACTGAGACCCTCGCCGCTGTCTCCGGTTCCATCGGTTCCGTCGGTTACGGCCTCTCGGCTATCGGCCCCGGCATCGGCGTCGGCATCATCTTCGGTAACGGCACCCAGGCTCTCGCCCGTCAGCCCGAGGCTGCCGGCCTGATCCGCGCCAACCAGATCCTCGGCTTCGCCTTCTGTGAGGCGCTGGCCCTCATCGGCATCGTCATGCCGTTCGTGTTCGGTACGAAGTAAGACTTCCCTACCGACACGTTTCGACGAAAGGCACTGATGTGATCGCCAACCTGGTGCAGCTGGCGGCCGAGGAAGAGCAGAACCCGCTCATTCCTCCGGGCCCCGAGCTGCTCGTCGGCACCATCGCCTTCGCCATCGTGTTCTTCTTCTTCTGGAAGAAGCTGCTTCCGAACATCAACAAGGTTCTGGAGGAGCGCCGCGCGGCGATCGAAGGCGGTATCGAAGAGGCCGAGACCATGAAGGTCGAGGCCCAGAGCGTCCTTGAGCAGTACAAGGCACAGCTCGCCGAGGCCCGGCACGAGGCCGCGCGCCTGCGCCAGGAGGCGCAGGAGCAGGGTGCCGCGCTCATCGCCGAGATGCGGGCCGAGGGCCAGCGGCAGCGCGAGGAGATCGTCGCCGCCGGTCACGCCCAGATCGAGGCCGACCGCAAGGTCGCCGCGTCCGCGCTGCGCCAGGACGTCGGCAAGCTCGCCACCGACCTGGCCGGCAAGCTCGTCGGGGAGTCCCTCGAGGACCACGCCCGCCAGAGCCGCGTGATCGACCGGTTCCTCGACGAGCTCGAGGAGAAGGCCGAGGCCGGACGATGAACGGAGCGAGCCGCGAGGCCCTGGCAGCCGCACGAGAGCGTCTCGACGCGCTGACGGACTCCACGTCCGTGAACGCGAGCTCGCTCGCCGACGAGCTGGCCGCCGTCACCGCGCTGCTCGACCGCGAGGTGTCGCTGCGTCGGGTCCTCACCGACCCGGCGCAGGCCGCAGAGGCCAAGGCCGAGCTGGCCCGGCGTCTGCTCGGCACCCAGGTCAGCGGCCCCGCCGCCGACCTGGTCGCCGGCATGGTGCGCTCCCGCTGGTCGCAGTCGCGCGACCTGGTGGACGCGCTGGAGGAGCTGGCCAACATCGCCGACCTCACGGCCGCCCAGCAGGCCGGCAAGCTCGACGACGTCGAGGACGAGCTGTTCCGGTTCAGCCGGATCGTCTCCGGCAGCACCGAGCTGCGCGCCGCGCTGACCGACCGCAAGGCCACCACCTCGGCCAAGGGCGAGCTGCTGCGCAGCCTCCTCGGCGGCCGGGCCCAGCCGACCACCGAGCGTCTGGTCACGCGCCTTGTGACCGCGCCGCGGGGACGTAGCCTGGAGGCGGGACTCGAGTCCTTGTCCAAGCTCGCCGCCGAGCGCCGGGACCGCATGGTGGCCATCGTCACCTCGGCGGTGCCGCTGAGCGACCCGCAGAAGCAGCGCCTGGGCGCCGCCCTCGCGAAGCTCTACGGCCGCACCATGCACCTCAACCTGGACGTGGACCCCGAGGTCCTCGGTGGTATCCGGGTGCAGGTCGGCGACGAGGTCATCAACGGCTCCCTCGCGGACCGCATCGAGGACGCCAGCCGCCGGCTCGCCGGCTGAGCAGCAACTCAATAGGCACAACGTACTTACGACGGCCCTGGTTGGGCCGTGCAGAAGAATCCTGGGGGTCGCCCCCAGACCCCCAAAGTGAAACTTCGGGCCCAACAAGGAGAGCAGGGAACCCAGATGGCGGAGCTCACGATCCGGCCGGAGGAGATCCGGGACGCGCTGGAGAACTTCGTCCAGGCGTACAAGCCGGACGCGGCCTCGCGCGAGGAGGTCGGTACGGTCACCTTCGCCGGCGACGGTATCGCGAAGGTCGAGGGCCTGCCCTCGGTCATGGCCAACGAGCTGCTGAAGTTCGAGGACGGCAGCCTCGGTCTCGCCCTCAACCTCGAGGAGCGCGAGATCGGCTGCGTCGTCCTCGGCGAGTTCAGCGGCATCGAGGAGGGTCAGCCGGTCTCCCGTACCGGTGAGGTTCTCTCCGTCGCGGTGGGCGAGGGCTACCTCGGCCGCGTGGTGGACCCCCTCGGCAACCCGATCGACGGCCTCGGCGAGATCGAGACCGAGGACCGCCGCGCTCTGGAGCTGCAGGCTCCGGGTGTCATGGTCCGCAAGTCGGTGCACGAGCCGATGGAGACGGGCTACAAGGCCGTCGACGCGATGACCCCGATCGGCCGTGGCCAGCGTCAGCTGATCATCGGTGACCGCCAGACCGGCAAGACCGCCCTGGCCGTCGACACCATCATCAACCAGCGCGACAACTGGCGCACGGGCGACCCGAACAAGCAGGTCCGCTGCATCTACGTCGCCATCGGCCAGAAGGGCTCCACCATCGCCGGCGTGCGCGGCGCTCTGGAGGAGGCCGGCGCGCTGGAGTACACGACCATCGTCGCCGCCCCGGCGTCCGACCCGGCCGGCTTCAAGTACCTGGCGCCGTACACCGGTTCGGCCATCGGCCAGCACTGGATGTACCAGGGCAAGCACGTCCTGATCATCTTCGACGACCTGTCGAAGCAGGCCGACGCCTACCGCGCCGTGTCGCTGCTGCTGCGCCGCCCGCCGGGCCGTGAGGCCTACCCGGGTGACGTCTTCTACCTGCACTCCCGTCTGCTGGAGCGCTGCGCGAAGCTCTCCGACGAGATGGGTGCCGGCTCGATGACCGGTCTGCCGATCGTCGAGACGAAGGCCAACGACGTCTCGGCGTTCATCCCGACCAACGTCATCTCCATCACCGACGGCCAGTGCTTCCTGGAGTCGGACCTGTTCAACGCCGGTCAGCGCCCCGCGCTGAACGTCGGTATCTCCGTCTCCCGAGTCGGTGGTTCCGCCCAGCACAAGGCGATGAAGCAGGTCTCCGGCCGTCTGCGCGTGGACCTCGCCCAGTTCCGTGAGCTGGAGGCGTTCGCCGCCTTCGGTTCCGACCTGGACGCCGCGTCCAAGGCGCAGCTGGAGCGCGGTCAGCGCATGGTCGAGCTGCTGAAGCAGCCGCAGTACCAGCCGATGGCCACCGAGGACCAGGTCGTCTCCGTCTGGGCCGGCACCACCGGCAAGATGGACGACGTCCCCGTCGCCGACATCCGCCGCTTCGAGAAGGAGCTGCTGGACTACCTGCACCGCAAGGAGCAGGGTCTGATGACCTCCATCCGCGAGGGCGGCAAGATGTCCGACGACACCCTTCAGGCCGTCGCCGACGCCATCGCGGAGTTCAAGAAGCAGTTCGAGACCTCCGACGGCAAGCTGCTCGGCGAGGACTCCCCGGCTGCCGGCAAGTGACGACGGAAGGGACCTGACTCATGGGAGCCCAGCTCCGGGTCTACAAGCGTCGCATCCGATCCGTCACCGCGACCAAGAAGATCACCAAGGCGATGGAGATGATCGCCGCCTCGCGCGTCGTCAAGGCGCAGCGCAAGGTGGCGGCCTCCACCCCGTATGCGACCGAGCTCACGCGCGCGGTCACGGCGGTCGCCGGCGGATCCAACACCAAGCATCCGCTGACGACGGAGCCGGAGAACCCGACTCGTGCCGCGGTCCTGCTCCTGACGAGCGACCGAGGTCTGGCCGGCGCCTTCAACTCCAACGCCATCAAGGCCGCGGAGAAGCTCACGGCCGCACTCGAGGCCGAGGGCAAGGAGGTCGTCAACTACATCGTCGGCCGCCGTGGTGTCGCCCACTACAACTTCCGCGAGCGCAAGATCGCGGAGACGTTCACGGGCTTCACCGATGAGCCGTCGTACGCGGACGCCAAGAAGGTCGCGGCCCCGCTGATCGAGGCGATCGAGACGGAGACGGCGGAGGGCGGCGTGGACGAGCTCCACATCGTCTACACCGAGTTCGTTTCGATGATGACGCAGACGGCGATCGAGGCCCGGCTGCTGCCGCTCAGCCTCGACGAGGTGGCGGCGGAGGCCAAGCCCAAGGGCGAGATCCTCCCGCTGTTCGACTTCGAGCCCTCGGCGGAGGACGTCCTCGACGCCCTGCTGCCGCGCTACGTCGAGAGCCGCATCTACAACGCGCTGCTCCAGTCGGCCGCCTCCAAGCACGCCGCCACGCGGCGCGCGATGAAGTCGGCCACCGACAACGCCGGAGAGCTCATCGAGACGCTCACCCGGCTTGCCAACCAGGCCCGCCAGGCCGAAATCACCCAGGAAATCAGCGAGATCGTCGGTGGCGCCAGTGCCCTGGCCGACGCGACCGCGGGGAGTGACTGACAAATGACCACCACTGTTGAGACGGCCACGGCGACGGGCCGCGTCGCGCGGGTCATCGGCCCGGTCGTCGACGTGGAGTTCCCCGTCGACGCGATGCCGGAGATCTACAACGCCCTTCACGTCGAGGTCGCCGACCCGGCGCTCGCGGGCGAGAAGAAGACGCTGACCCTGGAGGTCGCCCAGCACCTGGGTGACGGCCTGGTCCGCGCCATCTCCATGCAGCCCACCGACGGTCTGGTCCGCCAGGCCCCGGTGACCGACACGGGCGCGGGCATCACCGTCCCCGTCGGCGACTTCACCAAGGGCAAGGTGTTCAACACCCTCGGTGAGGTGCTGAACAGCGACGAGACCCATGAGGGCGAGCGCTGGTCCATCCACCGCAAGGCCCCCGCGTTCGACCAGCTCGAGTCGAAGACCGAGATGTTCGAGACGGGCCTGAAGGTCGTCGACCTGCTCACCCCGTACGTCAAGGGCGGCAAGATCGGTCTGTTCGGTGGTGCCGGTGTCGGCAAGACCGTGCTGATCCAGGAAATGATCATGCGTGTCGCCAACCTCCACGAGGGCGTCTCCGTCTTCGCGGGCGTCGGCGAGCGCACCCGTGAGGGCAACGACCTCATCGCGGAGATGGAAGAGTCCGGCGTTCTGGACAAGACCGCGCTGGTCTTCGGCCAGATGGACGAGCCCCCGGGCACCCGTCTGCGCGTGGCCCTGGCCGGCCTGACGATGGCGGAGTACTTCCGTGACGTCCAGAAGCAGGACGTGCTGTTCTTCATCGACAACATCTTCCGCTTCACCCAGGCCGGTTCCGAGGTGTCGACCCTGCTCGGCCGTATGCCCTCCGCGGTGGGCTACCAGCCGAACCTGGCCGACGAGATGGGCACCCTCCAGGAGCGCATCACCTCGACCCGTGGTCACTCGATCACCTCGATGCAGGCGATCTACGTCCCCGCGGACGACCTGACCGACCCGGCCCCGGCCACCACCTTCGCCCACCTCGACGCGACGACGGTTCTGTCCCGTCCGATCTCCGAGAAGGGCATCTACCCGGCCGTGGACCCGCTGGACTCCACGTCCCGCATCCTCGACCCGCGGTACATCTCGGCGGAGCACTACAACGCCGCGATGCGCGTGAAGAACATCCTGCAGAAGTACAAGGACCTGCAGGACATCATCGCGATCCTCGGTATCGACGAGCTCGGCGAGGAGGACAAGCTCGTCGTCCACCGTGCCCGTCGCGTGGAGCGCTTCCTGTCCCAGAACACCCACGCCGCCAAGCAGTTCACCGGCGTGGACGGTTCGGACGTGCCGCTGGACGAGTCGATCGCCGCGTTCAACGCGATCTGCGACGGCGAGTACGACCACTTCCCGGAGCAGGCGTTCTTCATGTGCGGTGGTCTCGAGGACCTGAAGAAGAACGCGAAGGAGCTGGGCGTCTCCTGACCCGGGCTGCGCTCGAGTCATGAGGGGGCGGGGTTCGTCCCGCCCCCTCATTCACGCCCATTAGACTTGTAACCAACACCCGGCACTCCCGCCGGGTGGTGACCCGAGGAGCCACCCTTGGCTGCTGAGCTGCACGTCGCGCTGGTCGCGGCCGACCGTGAGGTCTGGTCCGGCCAGGCCACCCTGGTCGTCGCGCGCACCACGTCCGGCGACATCGGCGTCATGCCCGGTCACCAGCCGCTGCTCGGTGTGCTGGAGTCGGGCCCGGTGACCATCCGCACGAGCGACGGCGGGACGGTCGTCGCCGCGGTCCACGGCGGTTTCATCTCGTTCGCGGACGACAAGCTCTCGCTGCTCGCGGAAGTCGCCGAGCTGTCGGACGAGATCGATGTCCAGCGCGCGGAGCAGGAGCTCGAGCGCGCGAAGGCGGAGGACGACACGGAGGCCCAGCGCCGCGCGGACGTCCGTCTGCGGGCTGCGACGGCGGCGCGCTGACCCCGTCCGCCGTGTGATGACGTCACTCAGCCGCGGCTGGGTACCGGAGACATCCGGACCCAGCCGCGGCTGAGGCGGATGTGGGTGATTTTTACGTTCCGTTACCTAGGAGACGAGGAGGTCGGTGTCGATGGTCCTCGCTCTGACTGTGTGCGGAATCGTGGTGGCCCTCGTGGTGGTGGGCCTGTTCGTCTTCGGTCTGCGCCGCCGGCTGATCCAGCGTTCCGGCGGCACCTTCGACGCCAGCCTGCGCTGGGACGCCCCGGCCGAGGGCGACACCAGCGGCAAGGGCTGGGCGTACGGGGTGGCCCGGTACAACGGTGACCGTGTCGAGTGGTACCGCGTCTTCTCGTACTCGCCGCGTCCGCGCCGCACCCTGGAGCGGTCCGCGATCGAGGTGGCCGGCCGCCGGGTCCCGGAGGGCGAGGAGGAGCTGGCGCTGCTCTCCGACCATGTGATCCTGGCCTGTCTGCACCGGGGCACGCGTCTCGAACTCGCGATGAGCGAAGACGCGCTGACCGGTTTCCTCGCGTGGCTTGAGGCAGCCCCGCCCGGACAGCGGGTGAACGTGGCGTAGCCACGTCCACCCGCTGGGTGGGGGTCCCCCCGGACGAAGTCTGGGGGAGCGTCAATGTCGCCCAGGGTCTACGACCCTTCGAACTTCTCTGTGATCCGGCCTACTTCAGGCCGCTGTCGATGGCGGTCGCCAGCTCTCCGTTGGCGGTGTCGCCGCTGAACTCCCAGAAGAACGCGCCGCCCAGGCCCTGGTTCTTGGTCCAGCTCATCTTCCCGGCGATCGTCGACGGGGTGTCGTAGGACCACCAGTTGCTGCCGCAGTGCGCGTACGCCGTGCCGGCGATGGTGCCGGTCACCGGACAGGAGTTCTTCAGGACCTTGTAGTCCTCGATGCCCGCCTCGTACGTGCCCGGGGCCGCGCCCGTCGCAGAGCCGCCCGGGGCGGACTGGGTGACGCCTGTCCAGCCGCGGCCGTAGAAGCCGATGCCGAGCAGCAGCTTCTTGGCGGGGACGCCCTTCGCCTTGAGCTTGGCGATCGCGTCGGCCGAGTTGAAGCCGGCCTGCGGGATGCCCGGGTACGAGGTGAGCGGGGAGTGCGGGGCGGTCGGGCCGTCCTTGTCGAAGGCGCCGAAATAGTCGTAGGTCATCACGTTGTACCAGTCGAGGTGCTGGGCGGCGCCGCCGTAGTCGGCCGCGTCGAGCTTGCCGCCGGAGGAGCCGTCGGCGGTGATGGCCGCGGTGACCAGGTAGTTCGGGCCGAACTCGGTGCGCAGCGCGGACATCAGGTTCTTGAACGCCGCCGGACCGGACGTGTCGCAGCTCAGGCCGCAGGCGTTCGGGTACTCCCAGTCGATGTCGATGCCGTCGAAGACGTCGGCCCAGCGCGGGTCCTCGACGACGGCCTTGCAGGACTTGGCGAAGGCGGCGGCGTTGGCCGCGGCCTGGCCGAAGCCGCCGGAGTAGGTCCAGCCGCCGAAGGAGTACAGCACCTTGATGTGCGGGTACTTGGCCTTCAGCTGGCGCAGCTGATTGAAGTTGCCGCGCAGCGGCTGGTCCCAGGTGTCGGCGGTGCCGCTGACGGACTGGTCGGCGGTGTAGGCCTTGTCGTAGGCGGCGTAGGTGTCGTCGACGGTGCACTGGCCGTTCTTGACGTTGCCGAACGCGTAGTTGATGTGGGTGATCTTCGACGCGGTGCCCGACGTCACGAGGTTCTTGACGTGGTAGTTGCGGCCGTAGACGCCCCACTCGGTGAAGTAGCCGAGCTTGACCTTGTCGCCGGTGGGCGGCTCGGTGGTGCCGCCGGTGGTGCGGACCCGTACGGCGCCGCTGACCGGGCCGGTCTGGTCGGCGGTGTCCCGGGCCTGGACCGAGTAGGAGTAGTCCGTGCCCTTGGTCAGGCCGGTGTCCGTGTACGAGGTCGTCGTCACGGTGGCGACCTTCGTGCCGTCGCGCAGGACGTCGTAGTTCTTGACGCCCTTGTCGTCGGTCGCGGCGGACCAGGACAGCTTCACCGAGGTGTCGGTGATGCCGGAGGCGGTGGGGGTGCCGGGGGCGCTCGGCGCGCTGTCACCCGGTTCGGTGGTGCCGCCGTCGCAGCTGCCGCCGTTGAGCTTGCAGTTCGCGGGGGAGCCGGTGCCGGAGCCGTTGAAGCCGAAGGAGACGGAGGCGCCGGGGGCGAGGCTGCCGTTCCAGGACTTGTTCTTGGCGGTCCAGTGGGTGCCGGAGGAGGTGACGTCGGCGTCCCAGGAGGAGGTGACCGAGGTGCCGGAGGGGAAGTCCCACTCGACGGTCCAGGAGCTGATGGCGGTGGTGCCGGTGTTCTTCACCGTCCACTTGCCCTCGAAGCCGGAGCCCCAGTCCTGGGTCTTGGCGTAGGTGGCGGTGGCGGACGTGGCTGCCTGGGCCGGGCTCGCCAGGCCGACGAGACCGGCGAAGGGGAGCAACAGGGTCGCGAACCCTGCCGCGGCTCTGTGTCTGAAGCGCATGCTGCGCCTCCTCGATGGAGTTGTGGGGGGCGTGACTGAGCCTCACGCCACACATGGTGCGGTGAGAATAGAAAGGTCTGGACCACCGGTCAATAGGTCTGGACCACCGCGCACCGGACTCCCTCAGACACCCAACTCCTGCGCGAGCACGGCCGCTTGCACCCGGCTCCGCAGCCCCAGCTTCCCGAGCAGCCTGCTGACGTGGGTCTTCACGGTCGCCTCGGCCATGTCGAGCCGCTCCGCGATGCCCGCGTTGGACAGGCCCTCGCCGAGACAGGCCAGCACCTCGCGCTCCCGCCGGGTCAGCTGGTCGAGCACCGCCGGATCGGCCGCGGGCTCCCGGGCGGGCTTCGCGGCGAACTCCTCGATCAGCCGCCGCGTCACCGCCGGGGCGATCAGACCCTCCCCGCGCGCGACCGTCCGCACGGCCTCCAGGAGCTGCTTGGCCTCGGTGTTCTTCAGCAGGAATCCGGACGCGCCCGCCCGCAGCGCCCCGAACACGTACGCGTCGAGGTCGAACGTGGTCAGCACGAGCACGTCCGCGAGCCGCTCCGCCACGACCTGCCGGGTCGCCGACACCCCGTCCATGCGCGGCATCTGAACGTCCATCAGCACCAGGTCCGGTCGCAGCTCGCGAGCCAGCGCCACCGCCTGCTCGCCGTCCGCGGCCTCGCCGACCACCTCGATGTCGGGCGCACTGCGCAGGATGAGGACCAGCCCGGCGCGGACGGCGGACTGGTCCTCGGCGACCAGAACGCGGATCATGCGGTGTCTCCTTCGAGGGTGTCGTCGACGGGAAGGGTGGCGCGCACGGCCCAGATCTTGCCCTGCGGCGCGTCCTCGGGTGCGGCTTCGAACGTGCCGTCCAGCAGGGCCACACGTTCCCTCATGCCGACCAGACCCGAGCCGGAGCCGGGGGCGCGCGGGGCGTCCCGGTCCCCGTACGGGCTGGTCACGCTGACGACGAGTGAGCCGTCCCGCCGAGCGAGGGACACGGTGACCCGGCCCGGGGCGGCGTGCTTGAGGGCGTTGGTCAGCGACTCCTGCACGATGCGGTAGGCGGCGAGTTCCACGGGGGCGGGGACCTCGCTCCGTTCGGTGTCGAGGGTGACGTCGAGGCCGTTGGTGCGGGCGCCGTCCACCAGCGCGGCGAGGCCGTCGAGCGTGGGAGCGGCGGACGGTTCCACGTCGCCGCTGCTGTCGCGCAGGATGCCGATCAGCCGCCGCATCTCGGCGAGCCCCTCCACGCTGTTCTCGCGGATGACCACGAGCGCGTCCTGAGAGGTCTTCGGATCGTCGAGGGACAGGGCGGCGGTGGAGTGGATGGCGATCGCGGACAGATGGTTGGCGACCATGTCGTGCAGTTCCCGGGCCATCCGGGCGCGTTCGGCCGTGACGGCCTGGACGCGGTCCATCTCGGCGAGCAGCGCGGTCTGTTCGGCGCGCAACCGGGCCGCGTCGGCGGCCTGGCGATGGTTGCGCACGATCAGTCCGGTGGACGCGGGCCCGAAGGCGACCAGACCGGTGGCCACGCCGATCAGCAGCGCCTCGGGCTCACGCCAGACCGCGAACGGCACGACGGCGCCGGCCACGGTCAGCAGCCCGGTGATCCGCGGGATGCGGTGCGCCGAGGCGGGCGGGCCGTACAGGACGGCCGCGTACATCAGGTCCGTGTACATCAGGATCGTGACGAGGTTGCCCTGGGTGAGGAGGTCCAGGACGATCGCGGCGGTGCCCGTCAGCAGGGCGATGAGCGGGGCGGTGCGCCGCAGCAGCTCGCAGCCGGCCATGACGCACAGCGGCAGCAGCACCGGCCAGCGGCCCGGCAGCAGCACGTACACCTCGGTGGCGGGGCGGGTGGCCAGCCCGAGCGCCCACAGCAGCAACCCGCCCAGCAGACTGCCCAGGGCGATGTACACGTCGAAGCGGCGTGGGCGGGGGAGTCGTACGGGCATGTCACCATCCAACACGGCCGCCGCGCGCCGGGCGTGATCCCCGCGGAGGGTCCCCGACTGCATCTTTCGATGTACAGCGCTTTCGTCAGTCGCGACGACGAACCTGGCCGCGCCGGACGGGAGCCTGGAAGGGTGACCGAGAGGAGCGAACCGTGATCGTCGCCTTGATCGCCGCCTGTGAGATCGGCTTCTGGGTGCTGCTGGCCGCCGGACTGGCCACCCGGTACCTGCTGAAGATGCCGCGCACCGGCCTGGCGCTGCTGCTGTGCGAGCCGCTGCTGGAGGTCGTCCTGCTGGTCGCCACCGCGCTGGACCTGAAGAACGGCGCCGACCCGAACTGGACGCACGGGCTGGCCGCGCTGTACATCGGCTACACCGTCGGACACGGCCACCGCACGGTGAAGTGGCTCGACGGCCAGGCCGCCCACCGGCTGGGCGGCGCCCCGCCCCCGCCGAAGCCCCCGCGCTACGGCATGGCCCGGGCGCGCCACGAGGGCACGGTCTGGCTGGGCACGCTGACGGCCGCCGTCGTCGCGACCGTGCTGCTCCAGCTGGCCATCTGGTACGTCGACGACCCGAGCCGCGTCACCTCCCTGGAGAGCTGGCGCTACGTGGCCTGGCGTGCGGCCGGGATCCACGGCCTGATCGCGCTGAGCTATGCGGTCTGGCCGCGGAAGGCTCCCGCGGGGGAACCCGAGGGGCGGCTGGAGAAGGAGAGGGTGCACCGATGAGCCGGGCGCGCGGGAATCTCCTGGAGGGCACCGTCACCTTCGCGGCGGGCCTGGGGCTCTGGCTGTTCACCGGTGACGTGGAGGTGCCCCTGGTGACCCTCACGAAGGTCGGGGTGGTGATGATGTGCGTGGGCGGTGCGCTCGTCGCCGCGGGTCTGTGGCAGGCGGCGCGCGGCAGGAACTGACTACCGTTCCCCGCCCGGCACCCACAGCACGTCTCCGACCTCCTTGTTCGCCGTCCTCGCGAGGATGAACAGGAGGTCGGAGAGGCGGTTGAGGTAGGTCGCCGTCAGGGGGTTCATCACCTCGGCGTGGACCTCCAGGGCGGCCCACGTCGAGCGCTCGGCCCGGCGTACGACCGTGCAGGCCTGGTGGAGCAGGGCCGCGCCGGGGGTGCCGCCGGGCAGGATGAAGGAGCGGAGCTTCTCCAGCCGCTCGTTGAAGCGGTCGCAGTCCGCCTCCAGCTTGTCGATGTAGAACTGCTCGACCCGCAGGGGCGGGAACTCCGGGTTCTCCACCACCGGCGTCGACAGGTCCGCGCCCACGTCGAACAGGTCGTTCTGGACGCGGGTGAGGACCGTGACGATCTCCGCGTCCAGACCGCCCAGCGCGATCGCCGTGCCGATCACCGCGTTCGCCTCGTTGGCGTCGGCGTACGCGGCGATCCGCAGATCGGTCTTGGCGGTCCGGCTCATGTCGCCGAGGGCGGTGGTGCCCTGGTCGCCGGTCCTGGTGTAGATGCGCGTCAGATTGACCATGTGGCCAGCGTAGTTACGCTCAGGCCGTTCGGAACACGCGTGTGCCCACTGTCACGGACAGCGCCGTGAGACCGACGGCCACCAGCGCGCCGTACAGCACGTGGGGTGTGGCGTAGTGGCCGACGTAGGCGTCCCGTACCGCGTCCACCAGGTAGCGGAACGGCATGAGGTGCGAGAGGACGTCCAGCCAGGCCGGGCCCAGCGTCATCGGCAGCATCAGACCGGACAGCAGCATGGACGGCATGGTCAGCGCGTTGACCGCCGGTCCGAAGCTCTGCGGGGTGTCCATCCTCATCGCCAGCGCGTACGACAGGGCGGCCAGCGAGGCGGTGAGCAGGGCGACGAAGGCGAAGCCGATCAGGATCCCGGCCAGCGGTGCCCGCAGGCCCATCAGCACCGCCGCCAGCACCAGCAGTACGGCCTGGAAGACGAACACCGTGGCATCGCGCAGCACCCGGCCGAGCAGCAGGGCCAGTCGGCTCACGGGGGTGACGCGCATGCGCTCGACGACGCCGTGGCCCTTCTCGATGGTGATCGAGAAGCCTGCGAACGACGCCCCGAACAGACCGAGTTGCAGCAACAGCCCGGGCACGAGCACCTGCCAGGAGCTGCCCGCCGTGCCGAGCGGCAGATCCGTGAGCAGGGGGCCGAAGAACAGCAGGTAGAGCAGCGGCATGAGCACGCCGAAGAGCAGCGCGAAGCGGGAGCGCAGGGACTGGCGGAGGTAGCGCCCGTAGACGAGCGCGGTGTCGTGCAACAGCATCGATGTGCCTCGGATTCTCATACGGCGACGGGGGGCTGCTCCGCCGGGGCGGCGCCGCGGCCGGTGATGGCCAGGAACGTGTCCTGCAGTGAGGCGTCGAGCGAGCCGCCGTGGCGCAGCTTCAGTGCGCTCGGGGTGCCCTCGGCGACGACCACGCCGTGGTCGACGACGACCAGCCGGTCGGAGAGGGCGTCGGCCTCGTCGAGGTAGTGCGTGGTCAGGAACACCGTCGTGCCGTGCTCGTCGCGCAGCCGGCGCACCAGATCCCACAGGTCGGCGCGGCTGCCGGGGTCGAGCCCGGTCGTCGGCTCGTCCAGGAACAGCACCTTCGGGCGGTGGGTGAGCGCCATCGCGATGTCCAGCCGCCGCCGCTGTCCGCCGGAGAGCGCACCGCACGTGCGGTCGAGGAGCCCGGTGAGGTCCAGGTCGCGGGCCAGCTCCCCGGCGCGCTCGGCGGCCTGCGCCCTGGTCAGCCGGTACAGCCGCCCCTGGGTGACCAGCTCCTCGCGCACGCTGATCTGCGGGTCGACCCCGCCGGACTGCGCCACGTAACCGCAGGCACGCCGCACGCCGGCCGCGTCGGTGGCCAGGTCGCATCCCGCGACGGTGGCGGCGCCGCCGGTCGGTGCCAGCAGGGTCGTCAGCATCCGCAGGGTCGTCGTCTTGCCGGCGCCGTTCGGGCCGAGGAAGCCGAGGATCTCGCCCTCGCGGACGGTCAGGTCGATGGAGCGCACGGCCTCCACGGGGCCGTTCTTGGTCAGGAAGGTACGGGCCAGCCCGGCCGTACTGATGAGGGTCATGACCCCAGAAAAACAGAGTCTCTTAAATCTTGCAATGACTCCAAGTTTTAAGAGCCTACAGGGAAGCTAGGATTCGGACATGGCTGAGGGGCTCAGGGAACGGAAGAAGCGCGAGACCAGGCAGCGCATCTCGGACATCGCCACCGGACTGTTCCTGGAGCGCGGGTTCATGGCGGTGACGATCGCGGACGTGGCGGAGGCGGCCGACGTCTCCGTGAACACCGTCTACAACTACTTCCCGGCCAAGGAGGACCTCTTCTTCGACCGCTCCCAGGGCGTCGTCGACCGGCTCTCGCGCTGGGTGCGCGGCCGGGACGCGGGGGAGTCGGCCACCCGCGCGGTGCTGCGCGAGCTGCGCGCCGAGATCGAGGCCGTCTCTCCCCGTATGGGCCTCATCGAGGGCTACGACCGTTTCATGCGCTGCATCGAGGAGGCGCCACCGCTGCGCTCCCGGCTCTGGAGCATCCAGCAGGAGCTCCAGGGCAACCTGGAGACGACCCTGCGCGAGGAGACCGGTGCCACCGCCGGCGACCCGCTGCCCGGGCTGATCGCCGGTCAGATCTGCTGGGTGCACGGCACCCTTTTCGTCGCGATCGGCCGCGAGATGGTCAAGGGGCGCAACCCGGGCGAAGTGTCACGGGAGATGCTCGTCGTTCTCGACGATGTCGAGGAGCTGTTGAGTGAGAAGGTGCTCAACTACGCCGTCCGGGGCGCCCCGTGACCCCTGCCGGTGTGATGTCCGTCATGTGAGACGTGACGCGCATTACTTACTGGTCACACAGCTCCTCACGAGCGCTAGTGTCCGCCGGAGAAGCAGACATAAGCAGCGCGTCAGGGGAGTCGCACAGTGGCAGGGAAGCTCGCCGTCATCGGAGCCGGCCTCATGGGATCCGGCATCGCCCAGGTCTCCGCACAGGCGGGCTGGGAGGTCGTCCTGCGTGACGTCACCGACGAGGCGCTCAAGCGCGGCACCGACGGCATCAAGGCGTCGTACGACAAGTTCGTCGCCAAGGGCAAGCTGGAGGCGCACGACGCCGACGCCGCCCTGGCCCGCATCACCGCGACCACCGACCTGGACGCCGTGGCCGACGCGGACGTCGTCGTCGAGGCCGTGTTCGAGAAGCTGGAGATCAAGCACGAGATCTTCCGCGCGCTCGACAAGATCGTGAAGGACGAGGCGATCCTCGCCTCCAACACCTCCGCCATCCCGATCACCAAGATCGCGGCGGCCACGGAGCGCCCCGAGCGGGTGGTCGGCACGCACTTCTTCTCGCCGGTGCCGATGATGCAGCTGTGCGAACTGGTCCGCGGTTACAAGACCAGCGACGAAACCCTCGCCACGGCCCGGGAGTTCGCCGAGTCGGTCGGCAAGACCTGCATCGTCGTCAACCGCGACGTCGCGGGCTTCGTGACGACCCGCCTCATCTGCGCCCTGGTCGTCGAGGCCGCGAAGCTGCAGGAGTCGGGTGTGGCGAGCGCCGAGGACATCGACCTGGCCTGCAAGCTGGGCTTCGGCCACGCGATGGGCCCGCTGGCGACGGCGGACCTGACCGGCGTCGACATCCTGCTGCACGCCACGAACAACATCTACACCGAGTCCCAGGACGAGAAGTTCGCGGCTCCCGAGTCGATGCGCCGGATGGTTGACGCCGGTGACATCGGACGCAAGAGCGGGCAGGGCTTCTACAAGCACTGAAACCGCACATGCCCGGGGTCCATCACCCCGCAGAGTGAATTCGGTATCGGTTCGCTTACAAGAAGCAACCTCTGACTCCTCCACGCAGTCAGAGGTTGCATCACCCACATCCAGAACGCGGAGCACCATTCGCACGCACGGGGAGCGCATATGCACATCAGGGGCGACCACGCCGAGCTGGTCGTCGGGGGGCGCCTCGACGTCCAAAGCGCGGCGGACGCCCGTACGGTCCTGCACTCGGCCGTCGACGACGGAGTCGGGGACCTCGTGCTGGACCTGTCCGAACTGGACTCCTGGGACGCCACCGGACTGGGCGTGATCATGGGGGCCCACCGGCGGGCCGGCCGCTGCGGCCGACGCCTGGTACTGCGCGGGGTGCCGCCGCAGATGCAGCGCCTGCTGGTGGCCACCCGTCTGCACCGGATCCTGGCGATCGAGGGGGGCATCGGGGTGGAGACCCTTCCCCGCGTGTGACGGCGCGTACGGGTGTGAGCCGGGCGCCCGGGGAGACCCGGACGCACGTCGTCGAATCGTGCGACGCGCACAATCCTCACGAGACCGTGACGTTATGGACGGCGCGGTACCCCGGACTGTCGTAGATACTGTGCGAAGGTTTAGGGTTCGGCTGCCCGCTGACTTGAACCCTTCGAGCGGGACCGGACCAGAAGCGACAGCGCGGTGTGCAGCAAGGCCGGGAGGGGCTTTTCCACGCACACACACGCTTTTGGGGGGCTTGACCTATGGATCCTGACAACCAGGGACCCGAGGAGTACGGCCACGAAGGTGACGGCCCCGCGCCGCGCCAGCGCCCTCCCAGGGAATCCCTCACACCCGACTTCGCGCAGCACGCCCCGGCGCTCGCCCGCACGGTGCGGCTCGTCTCCGGCGACTTCCTGCTGACGGTCAACCCCGTCGACGGCAGCGAGATAGAGGCCTGCCCGCCCGCGGAACGCCCCGCCCCGCCCGTGAAACGCACCGCGGCCGAACGCGCCGAGGCCGAACGCACGGCCCGCCCGCCCGTCCCGCCCGGCCCCCCGCAGCCCGCCCTGCCGCTGCTGGCCCGCCAGGACGAGCGCGAGCGCCTGGTGCGCCTGCTCGCCCGCGGCCGCTCCACCCGCCTCACCGGCGCGCCCGGCTCGGGCCGCACCCGTCTGCTCGACCTCGTCGCCGAGGACTGCTCCGACCTCGCCCCCGACGGCGTGGTCCGCCTCAACGGCTTCGGACGCACCGCCGACGACCTGCTGTACGACCTGTTCCACGCGGTGTACGGCGCCCCCCTCCACCGCCCGGACCGGGACGAACTGCTCACGCACATCGGCGAGATCGGCGCCGTCGTCGTCCTGGACGACCTGGAGTTCGGCGGCGCCGCGCTCGACGAGCTGCTGGCGGCCACCCCCGAGTGCGCCTTCCTGCTCGGCGCCACGCCCGACGTGCCGGCCCCCTCCGCCGACGCCGGCGTCGAGGAGGTCCTCCTCGGCGGACTGGAGCGCGCCGACGGGCTCGACCTGCTGGAACACGCCGTCGGCCGGACCCTCACCGAGGAGGAGTCCACCTGGGCCGGAGACCTCTGGTTCGAGTCCGAAGGCATGCCGCTGCGCTTCGTCCAGGCCGGCGCCCTGCTCCGGCAGCGCGACCGGCTGCGCGCCGGCACCAGCGCCGTCGACGAGTTCGGCGTCTTCGAGGACGCGCCCCCGGCCGACACCGCCGAGACCTACGAACTCGGCGACGACGTGCCGCTGCCCGCGCTCGGCGAGGCCGCCGCGCCCGCGCCGCTGCTCGCCTCCCGGCTGAGCGCCTCCGCCCGCGCCACCCTGCGGTTCGCGCTCGCCCTCGGCGGCGAGGTCCCGCACCAGGCGCATCTGCCCGCCCTGGTCGGCGACACCCACGCGGACGCCGCGCTCGGCGAACTGGCCGCCTGCGGCCTGGTCTCCCCGGTCGGCTCCCGCTACCGCCTCGCGGCCGGCGTACCGGCCCAGCTGGAGGCGGCCGGGTACGGCGACGAGGCCGAGGCCCGGGCCCGCAGCGCCGCCCAGCACTACTCCTGGTGGGCCGGGCACCCCTCGGTCACCCCCGAGCGCGTCTGCGCGGAGGCCGACGCGATCCTCGCCGCCCTGGCCGTCCTCGGACCGGTCACCCGCCCGCCCGCCGAGGGCGAGGAGAGCGCGGGCGTGCACCTGGCCCGCACCGCCGCCCCCGCCTTCGCCGCCGGACTGCACTGGAGTGCCTGGGAGCGCGCCCTGCGCTCGGGCGCCGAGGCCGCCCGGCTCGCCGGGGACGTCGCCGAAGAGGCCTACTTCCACCATGAGCTCGGCGTCCTCGCCCTGTGCCGGGGCCGGCTCGACCGGGCCCGCGCCGAACTGGAGGCCTCCATCGGCTTGCGCGGCGCCCTCGCCGACAAGCGCGGCACCGTCGCCGGCCGCCGTGCCCTCGCCCTGGTCGCCGACCGCTCGGGCACACCCCTCGGGCTCGGGCCGACCGCGGGGGAGGAGGTGCCCGACACCCGTGACGAGGAGTCGGCGTCCCCGCCCGGTGGTGTTCCCGCGCCCTTCCCGACGCTCCAGCAGCAGCACTCCCCGGACCTGGTCACCCACCGCACCACGCCCGGGCCCTCCCGGACGGCCCGGGGCGGCCTCAAGGGGCTGGCCCGGCGCAACCTGGTGGCCGCCGGAGCCGGTGCGCTGCTCGTCGCCGTCCTGGGCACGGTGGTGACGCTCGGCGCCACCTCCGACAACGACAAGAACCCGCCCTCCGGCCAGGTCGGCGTCAACCCGTCCGCGAGCCAGGGCGTCAGCGACGACAGCATCGGCGCCGACCGGCCGGGGAACGACGGCGCCGGCGACACCGGCGAGGTGGCCGCCCGGCCGACGGACCCGGGCCCCGACGGCACCCTCGGCACGTCGGACGACCCGACGCCGACGGGCGCGCCGAGCGGTTCGGCGGACCCGAGCGACTCCGCGTCGCCGTCGAAGCCGCCGTCGTCCTCGAAGCCGCCGTCCACGTCCAAGCCGCCGACGACGTCCAAGCCGCCCACCACGTCGAAGCCTCCGACGTCCAGGCCGCCGACCTCCCAGCCGCCCACCTCGCAGCCGCCCACGTCCGAGCCGCCCACCTCGCAGCCGCCGACGACCAGCCCGTCCACCTCCGACTCGGCCAGCGGCCCGGCGCCCAGCGCTCCGACGAGCAATTCGGCCAGCGCGCCGCAGAGCACCACCGGCACGCCCAGCGGCCCGGAGACGGTGATCTGAGGCCCGTACACACGGCAGGGCCGGGTCCGTTCCACGGACCCGGCCCTTTCGTGGTCGTACGGGCTGTCAGAACAGCCGCAGCTTGTCGTCCTCGATGCCGCGCAGGGCGTCGTAGTCGAGCACCTGGCAGCCGATGCCGCGGTCGGTCGCGAGGACGCGCGCCTGCGGCTTGATCTCCTGCGCCGCGAAGACACCGCGCACCGGGGCCAGATGGGGATCCCGGTTCAGCAGCTCCAGGTAGCGCGTGAGCTGTTCCACGCCGTCGATCTCACCGCGCCGCTTGATCTCCACCGCGACGGTCTTCCCGTCGGCGTCCCGGCACAGGATGTCGACCGGTCCGATGGCCGTCGGGTACTCGCGGCGGATCAGGGTGTAGCCCTCGCCGAGTGTCTCGATGCGGTCGGCCAGCAGCTCCTGGAGGTGCGCTTCCACGCCGTCCTTGATCAGGCCGGGGTCGACGCCCAGTTCGTGCGAGGAGTCGTGGAGGACTTCCTCCATCGTGATGATGAGCTTCTCGCCCGCCTTGTTGACGACGGTCCAGACGCCCTCCTCCTCACCGGTGCCCTCCTTCAGGGTGCACGGCGGCGACATCCAGTTCAGGGGCTTGTAGGCCCGGTCGTCGGCGTGGATCGAGACGCTGCCGTCCGCCTTCACGAGGATCAGGCGCGGGGCCGAGGGGAGGTGGGCGGTGAGCCGCCCGGCGTAGTCCACGGAGCAGCGGGCAATGACGAGACGCATGGTCGGCAACGCTACTCGACGGGTGCCTGCCGACGCGATTCGCCCTGGAAAACACGTGTTCGGTAATGGCCGATTGTGTGCACGGTGTGCTCACTGGGAGTGTCTCATCTGCGCATTTTCCTGGTGTCGTCACCTTACGTTGCTTACCGTATGAACGGGAGGTCGCGGTGCGTGTACGCAGCGTGTCCGGTGTCGCGGACTCCTTCATCTGTCCGGCAACCCCTGCCCGCCGGGCGGGGGTGCGAGAGGAGAACTCATGTCGCTCGACGTCTCACCGGCCCTACTCGAACAGGCCGAGCGAGGCGAGGTCGACGAAGCGGAATTCGTCGACTGCGTCCGGACCTCCCTGCCTTACGCATGGGAGATGATCAGCTCACTGGTGGCCCAGCTGAAGGTGGACGGCGGTGCGTTCGCCGACAACCAGACGCCCCCGCCGGACGAGCAGGCACGCGGTCAGCTGCTGCGTGCACTTGCGAGTGACGCGATACGCGGCGCGCTGCAACGGCACTTCGGTGTGCGGCTGGCCTTCCAGAACTGCCACCGGGTGGCCGTGTTCCCGCTCGACTCCTCGGTCGACGAGAAGCTGGACCGCTTCACCTCGATCCGCAGTCAGGTGCTGAACCAGTCACCCGAGTTCAGGGACTGCTGACGCGGCGCCACTTGCTTGCCGCTCCGTACGCGGGAGGTGCAGTTCTGTACCGGAGCGGCAAGCCCCCAGGAAGTCACAGCCCTCTCAGACGAGTTGGGGGAGCACCTCGGCTCCCAGCCGCCGCACGTTCTCCTCGGTCGCCGCCAGATCCCCGGACCCCTCGACGAGCAGCGCGAAGCGCGAGATGCCGGTCCGCTCACTGGTCGCCGCCAGCCGGTCCGCGCACAGCCGCGGGGTGCCCACCGGGTGCAGCCCGCAGAGCAGTTCGGTGTAGGCCAGCGGGTCGCGCATCCGGCGCGAGCGCCCGTCGACCGTGACGTGCGCCTCCAGGCCCTGCTTCAGCCAGCCGGGCATCGCCTTCATCAACGTCTCCGCCGCGTCGACCCGCCGGTCCGCGATCTGGCAGACGCCGGCCGACACATGGGACGCGCCCAGGATCTCCTCCGGGGACCGGCCGCCGGCCCGCGCGTGCTGCCGCCACAGCGCGACCATCTCGGCCTTCTCCTCGTCCCCCACGTGCATCCCGAGCAGCATCGGCAGACCCCGCTCGGCCGCCAGCCGCACGCTGGCCGGTGAGGTGCAGGCGACGACGACCTCGGGTCCCGGGCCCTCCGTCAGGGCCTCCGACGGCCGTGGCACGACCGGGACTTCACGGAAGCAGAAGCGCTCCCCGTCGGCCGCCACGGACGGCTCGCGCAGCCAGCGCACCAGAAGCTCCAGGGACTCCGGGAACCCCTGCTCGTACGCCTCCAGACCCGCGCCGAACACCTCCAGGTCGACCCAGGGGCCGCCGCGCCCGACACCGAGCGTGAAACGGCCGTCGCTCGTGTGGTGCAGCAGCGCCGCCTGTTCGCCGAGGGCCACCGGGTGGACCGTGGGCAGCACACTGACCGCCGTACCGACCCGGATGCGCCGGGTGCGGCCCAGCAGTAGGGCGGCCAGGGTGATGGCGGACGGACATGTGCCGTACGGCACGAAGTGGTGCTCGGCCAGCCAGACCGTATCGAGCCCGGCCTCCTCGGCCACCTCGGCCGAGCGGACCGCGCGGTGCAGCGCCTCTCCCTCCCCCTGGCCGGGGAACTGGGCCGCCAACACGAAACTTCCAACGCGCATTGCTTTCCTGCTTCCTTGGCTCCGACACGGAGCTCCCCCACAGCGCATAACCGTCTGACACGTGCCGAGGACACGGCCGGGCAGAGTATTTTGCGGATTGTCTGCAGAATGGGTCGTTCCGCCGACGGCCGGGAGCTGAGGACCAAGGGGTCGGGCACGCCGGACGGCGAGACACCGAGGGCGGTCCGCGCCGTACGCGTACCCCTGTGCGCGCCGCGTAGGCTGGACGCGGCCCGTGCTCCCTGTATAGCCCCGAGAGGTGTCCCGTGTCCCCGCGTCGCAACCGACCCAAGGGCGCCGCTTCGTTCGGCCGGAGCGCCGAGGACGACCGGCCCGGCCGCTACGGCGGCTGGCAGTCCTCGGAGAACTGGCAGGGCGAGAACTGGAGCGTGCGGCACGTGGCCGGCGCGAGCGCGCAGGGCAAGTCCTACCGCTGCCCGGGCTGCGACCAGCTGATCCCCGACGGGGTGCCGCACGTGGTGGCCTGGTCGGAGCACGCGGGCGTCGACGACCGGCGGCACTGGCACAAGGCCTGCTGGAACGCGCGGGACCGCCGCACCCCGGGGGTGCAGCGGTCCCGTAACGCGCCGAGGTTCTGACCGGGCTCAGACGTCCCGCTTCTCCTGCAGCAGGAAGGCGCCGGCGAACGCGACGGCTGTGACGCCGAGGATGATCCACAGCGGGTCCCAGCCGGACGGGCCGGAGGAGCTGAGGGAGTTGGCGTAGAAGACGCTGAGCTGGTTGGGGATCGAGTACTCGAACAGGGCGTCGCGCACGTCCTGGAGGGACTCCGAGAACATGAACAGGGCGATCACCAGCGGGGCCAGGACGGCACCGATCATGATGGTGATGGCGCCCGCCGAGTGCCGGATCATCGAGCCGACCAGGAGCGAGAGCAGACCCAGCAGCGCGATGTAGAGCGAGATGCCGACCGTGCCCTTGAGCCACTCGCCGCCGGAGGGGGACTTGGCGCCGTCGCCCTCCAGCATCGCCACGTGCAGGAAGGCGACGAGCGACGCGGACACCAGCGTCACGACGAACGCCGTCAGGAAGAACACCACGGCCTTCGCCGTCAGCACCCGGCCACGGCTCGGGCACGCGACCATCGTGGTGCGGATCATGCCGGTGCCGTACTCCGAGGCCGTGGTCAGCACGCCCAGCGTGATGATGCACATGCTGCCCAGCAGCAGCCCGAAGAAGCCCAGGCCGAGGGGGCTCTCGCCGTCCAGGGCCGGGTCGGACTCGGCCACCACCACGCCGGTCAGCGTGCCGATCCCGATGACGAGCAGGACGAACACCCCGAGGGTCCACAGGGTGGAGCGTACCGACCGGATCTTCGTCCACTCGGACGCGACGGCGTGCCCGAGGTGCGTGCGCACGACCGGGATCGGCGAGGTGTAGCCGGAGGGGAACGAGGTGCCGGGCGCCGCCTGCCAGGCGGGCGCGGCCTGCGGCATCTGGGACTGGGGGCTGCTCATCGGGCGTCCTCGGGCTTGGTCAGGTCGGGAGTGGGGGCGGCGTCGGGCGCGGACGGCGCGGCGCCGGGCGGCGCGGGCGCGGCGGCCGGCTGCGGCGTGGACTGCGGAGCGCTCTGGGGCGCGGGCGGGGCAGTCGGCTGGGGTGTGGACTGCGGAGCGCTCTGAGGTGCGGGCGGGGCGGCTGCGGGCGTCTGGCCCGGGGCGGCCTGCGGAGCGTCCTGGGGCGCCGGGGGCGTCTGCGGCGCGGGCTGGGCGTAGGGGTTGGCCGTGCCCGGGCCGGAGGCGCCATGGGCCGAGCCGTAGGGGCCTGCCGGCGCCTGACCCGGCGCGCCCTGGGGCGCGAACGGCTGCCCGCCCTGCTGGGGCGGCGGCGGGGCGTACCAGCCCGGCTGGCCCTGCCCGGGCACCGGCATAGGCGGCTGCGCGCCGGGCGGCAGCGGCTGCTGGAGCCCTTCCTTCTGGTCGATGGTCGAGCGGTAGTCGACGGCGCCCTGCGTCATCCGCATGTACGCCTCCTCCAGGGAGGCCTGGTGCGGCGACAGTTCCCACAGCCGTACGCCGTGGTCGTGCGCGATGTCGCTGATGCGCGGCAGGGCCAGCCCCGTCACGCGCAGCGCGCCGTCCTGCTCGGGCAGCACGTGCCCGCCGGACTCGGTGAGCGCGGCCGACAGCTTCTCGCGCTGTTGCGGCTCGGTGTCGGGCGTGCGCACCCGGGCGAAGTCCGCGGAGTTCGCCGAGATGAAGGCGGTGACGCTCATGTCGGCGAGCAGCTGACCGCGCCCGATGACGATGAGGTGGTCGGCCGTCAGGGCCATCTCGCTCATCAGGTGGGAGGAGACGAAGACGGTGCGGCCCTCCGCCGCCAGCGCCTTCATCAGGTTGCGCACCCAGAGGATGCCCTCGGGGTCGAGGCCGTTGACCGGCTCGTCGAACAGCAGCACCTGCGGGTCGCCGAGCAGCGCCGCGGCGATGCCGAGCCGCTGCCCCATGCCGAGGGAGAAGCCCTTGGACCGCTTCTTGGCCACGTCCTGCAGACCGACGACCCCGAGCACCTCGTCCACCCGCCGGGCCGGGATGCCCGAGAGCTGGGCCAGGGACAGCAGGTGGTTGCGGGCGGAGCGGCCGCCGTGCACCGCCTTGGCGTCCAGCAGGGCGCCGACCTGACGGGCGGCGTTGGGCAGCCTGCGGTACGGATAGCCGCCGATCGTCACCTGCCCGGCCGTCGGGTTGTCCAAGCCGACGATCATGCGCATCGTCGTCGACTTGCCCGAGCCGTTGGGCCCGAGGAAGCCGGTGACGGCCCCGGGCCGCACCTGGAAGGAAAGGTTGTACACAGCGGTCTTGTCGCCGTAGCGCTTCGTCAGGCCGACTGCTTCGATCATGCTCCGCACCCATCGCAAGGTTCAGGACAGCGGGGCACACGCCCCCGTAAGGGTTAGGAGGATATCGAGGAGCTGACGGTTCCACCCAAGAGCAGGTAAAAGCTCAGCCCGGCCAGGCCCTCCTAGGCGTCCCGCTTCTTCAGCAGCACATAGCCGCCGACGAGCGCCGCGAGCACCCACAGCCCCATGATCCCGAGGCCGCCCCATGGTCCGTACGGGGTGTCGTCGTCGATCGGTGTGACCACCTGCATGATCTTGCTGCCGGCCTGGTCGGGAAGGAACCGGCCGACCTTCTTCGTCGCGTCGACGTTGCCCAGGATGTTCGAGATCAGGAAGAAGAACGGCATCAGGATGCCCAGCGACAGCATCGGCGAGCGCAGCATCGCGGCGACGCCCATGGAGAACATCGCGATCAGCGCCATGTAGAGGCCCCCGCCGAGCACGGCCCGCAGCACCCCCGGGTCGCCGATCTCCGCCCGGTGCGAGCCCAGCATCGCCTGCCCGAGGAAGAAGGCGGCGAAGCTGGTGACGAGCCCGACCAGCAGGGCGAGCCCACTGGCCACGGCGATCTTGCTGAACAGGAAGGCCCCCCGCTGCGGCACCGCGGCCAGCGAGGTGCGGATCATGCCGGTGCTGTACTCGTTCGACACGACCAGCACCCCGAACACGATCATCGCGAGCTGACCGAGACTCATCCCGGCGAAACTGATGAACGTCGGATCGAACTCGGCCCGGGCCTGCGCGTTCATCGAGTCGAACTCGTTCTTCGACAGCGCCGAGATCAGCATGCCGAGGGCGACCGTCACGACCACCACCAGCGAGAGTGTCCACACCGTGGATGCCACCGACCGGATCTTGGTCCACTCCGACCGGACGACCTGCGTCACCGCCATGCCCTCAGCTCCTCTTCCAGCCGTCGCCCCACTGCTGCCGCGGTGGTTCGGGGCTCGTCGCATGCGTCCCGCTGTGTGCGTGGTACTCCACCGACTCCGCCGTCAGCTGCATGAACGCCTCCTCCAGCGACGCCTGTTGCGGACTCAGCTCGTGCAGCGTGAGCCGGTGCTGCGCCGCCAGCTCACCGATCCGCTCCGCCTTGCCGCCGTCCACCTCCAGCACCCCGCCGCCGCTCTCCACCGCCACGATCCCGGCCTGGTGCAGCACGTCGAGCAGCCGCTCCCGCTGCGGACTGCGGACCCGGACGTACGACCGTGAGTTGCGCGCGATGAAGTCGGCCATGGAGGTGTCCGCGAGGAGCCGGCCCTGCCCGATGACGACCAGGTGCTCGGCCGTCAGGGCCATCTCGCTCATCAGGTGGGAGGAGACGAACACCGTCCGGCCCTGCGCCGCGAGCGACTTCATCAGGGTGCGGATCCAGTGGATGCCCTCGGGGTCGAGGCCGTTGACCGGCTCGTCGAACATCAGGATCCGCGGGTCGCCGAGCAGCGCGGCCGCGATGCCGAGCCGCTGCCCCATGCCCATCGAGAAGCCCTTGGTCTTCTTCTTGGCGACCGCGGTGAGACCGACCGTCTCCAGCACGTCCCGCACCCGGCTGCGCGGAATGCCGTTGCTCTGCGCGAGGCACAGCAGATGGTTGTAAGCGGTACGCCCGCCGTGCCAGGCCTTGGCCTCCAGCAGGGCCCCGATGTACGTCAGCGGGTCCTTGAGCTGTTCGTAGCGCTTGCCGTCGATACGGACGTCACCCGCGGTCGGGTGGTCGAGACCCAGGATCATCCGCATGGTCGTCGACTTGCCCGCCCCGTTCGGCCCCAGGAAGCCGGTGACGATGCCCGGTCTCACGGTGAACGACAGGTTGTTGACCGCCACCTTCTCGCCGTACCGCTTGGTCAGCCCCTCCAGCTCAATCATGCCCGCCACGCTAGAACGGGACAAAGCCCCCTGCCACCCGAGCGGCAGAGGGCTTTGCGGAGATTCAGCCTCCGTATGCCCGTGTGTTACCGGGACTGCTGAGCCGGGACCCCACGGGAGATCGGCTCGTCCTCGGCCGGCGTACCGGCGGCGGCCACCGCGGCGCCCGTGAGCGTCGCGAGCATCTCGCGGACGTTCGTCAGCTGGGCGTTGATGCTGTCGCGGCGGTTGGTGAGGGCCGCGAGCTCCCGCTCGGATTCCGAACGGATGCGGTCGGCCTTGGCGTTGGCGTCGGCCACGATGTCCTCGGCCTGGCGCTGGGCCGTCTCCACCGTCTGGCGGGCGCGGCGCTCGGCGTCCGTGCGCAGCTTCTCGGCCTCCAGGCGCAGCTGCTCGGCGCGGTGCTCGATCTCGGCGAGGCGCTTTTCGGCCTTGGCCTGACGGGACGCCAGGTCGCGCTCCGACTGCTCCCGGCGCTTGGCCAGATTCGTCTCGAAATCGGCGGCGGCCTGCGCGGCCTTGGCGCGGGTCTCCTCGAAGAGGGCGTCCGCCTCCTCACGCTTGGACTGCGCGTCCTTCTGTGCCTCGGCCCGCAGCTGGGACGCGTCACTCTTGGCCTTCTCGACGATCCGCAGGCCCTCGTCCTCGGCCTTCGCCTTGCGCTCGGCGGCGTACGACTCGGCGTCGTTGCGCACCTGCTGGGCGGCCGACTCGGCCAGCTCGCGGTGCTGCTCGGCCGCGCGCCGGGCCTCCTCGCGCAGGTCCTTCGCCTCTTCCTCGGCGAGGCGGAGGATCTTCTCCACGCGTGCGCCGAGGCCCGCGTACGACGGCTCGGCGTCGGTGACCTGGGCCTGGGCGTTCTGCGTCTCGAGGTGGAGCTCTTCGATGCGCTTTTCCAGAGCGGTGATGCGGGAGAGAGCGCTGTCACGGTCGGAGACGAGCTTGGAGATACGTTCGTCCACCTGAGCGCGGTCGTACCCACGCCGCACAAGCTCGAAGCCGTAGGGGGAAGTGTCGCTCATGGGGTTCCTGTCGAATGAGACCGGTGAGGTGATAGGTGGAATCCTAGGGGCCGAAACGGTGTGTCATCGAGCGGATGCGCGTTTGATCTGGAAAATGAGACCCCTTTTGAGTGGCTAAGCGGCGGATCACTTGCCAAAACTTGGTCAAAGCCCCCGGAGGCCCCCGGAATCGGGCTTCCCGGCCCGGCCGGAGGCGCTAGCCGTCCGAGGACTTGCCACCCGATCGGGGTGCGCCGACCGTCGCGCCCGCCTTGACTCCGTTGTCCTTGGAGCCGACGGGTGCCTCGAAGGATTCCAACGCCTCCAGGACGTCCTGGACACGGGAGATCTCGGCGTTGATGTCCTCGCGGCGGCGGACCAGGACCTCCAGCTCGCGCTTGCCCTCCTCGACCGTGCGCTTGGCCTCGCGGATCGCCTCGGCCTTGAGCTCCTCGGCCTCCCGGACCAGCGTGGTCTTCTTCTGCTCGGCCTCCTTGAGCAGCCCCTCCGCCTTCTTCACCGCGGCGATACGGACCTTGCCCGCCTCGGAGTTGGCCTCCGAGACGATCTCCTTCGCCTTGGCCTGCGCCTTCGCCAGCTGCTCCTCGGCCGCCTTGACGAGCGCGTCGCAGCGGTCGCCCGCCGACTTCATCGTCTCGGCCGACTCACGGCGGGCCCGCTCGTGCAGCTCCTCGATCTCGGAGGTGATGCGGTCGCGCAGCTCCTCGGCACGCTCCCTTATCTGCGTGGCGTCCCGGCGCGCGCCGACCAGCAGCTCGTCGGCGTCCGTACGGGCCTTCTCCACCAGGGAGTTGCCCTCGACCGTCGCCTCGGAGACCAGCCGGTCGGCCTCCTTGCGGGCCGCGCCCACCATGGTGTCGGCCCGCGACTCCGCCTCCGCGGTGGTCTTGTGCGCCTGCTGCTGCGCCTCGGTCAGCAGCTTGTCCGCCTCGGCCGTGGTCTCCGCGATGAGCTTGTCGACCTGCTCGGCCGCCTCGGAGCGCCGCTTGTTGGCGTCCTTGCGTGCCTCGTCCAGGGTGCGGTCGGCCTCCTCGCGCGCGGTGCCGACGAGCCGCTCCGCCTCCGCCTCCGCGTCGGTCTTGACGCGCTCGGCCTCACGGCGGATCCGCTCGGCGTGCTGCTGCGCCGAGCCGACCGTCTCGGCGGCCTCGGCCCGCACCCGCTCGGCCTCCGTGGCCGCCTCGGACCGGACCCGCTCGGCCTCGGACAGGGCCTCCGTGCGAACCCGCTCGGCCTCGGTGACCGTCTCCATCCGCAGCCGGTCGGTCTCCTGGACCGTCTCGGTGGTGAGCCGCTCCGCCTCGCTTCGGGCCTCGGAGATGAGCGTGTCCGCCTGCGTCGCCGCGTCCGACCGGATGCGGTTGGCGTCCTCGCGGGCGTCCGCCCGGGTGCGCGAAGCGCTCTGCTCCGCCTCGGCGATCGCGTCCGACGCCTCCGTGCGCACCCGCTGGGCGTGCTCGGCGACGTCCGCGCGGATCCGCTCCGCCTCCGCGATCGCCTCGGACATCGTCCGCTCGGCGAGCGCCTTGGCGGCCTCGGTCTCCTCGTGCGCCTCGCGCCGCAGCCGGCCCGCGTCCTCGCTCGCCCGCTCCCGCTCGGCGTAGGCGTCGGAGCGGACCCGGTCCGCCTCCTCCTGGGCCTCCCGCCGCGTACGGTCCGCCGCGTGCTCGGCGGCGGAGCGCAGCCCGGTGATCTCCTCCTGGGCCTGCTCGTGCAGCCCGGCGACGGAGTCACGGACCTGCTGGGCGTGCTGCTCGGCCGCGGACACCATCTCCGTGGCACGGCGGTCGGCCTCCTCGACCAGCCGGACGGCCTCGGTCTGCGCGTCCTCCACACGCTTGCGCGCCGAGGCCAGCAGCTCCTCGCTCTGCTCGCGGGCCCGCTCCCGCTCCTGGTCGGCCTCCTGACGGGCGCTGCCGAGAAGTTCCTCGGCCTCGCGGCGGCGCCGGTTGGCCTCCTCCTGGGCGGCGGCCAGCGTCTCGGACGCCTCCGTGGCGAGCCGCTCGGCGGCGGCCTGCGCCTCCGCGCGCACCCGGTCGGCGCTCTCGTGCGCCTCCGACTTCAGCCGCTCGGCCTCGCTCGCCGCCTCCGAGCGCAGCCGTACGGCGACGGCCTCGCCCTCGGCACGCGCCGCGGACGCGTCCGCCGCGGCCTCGTCACGCAGCCGCTCGGCCTCCGCCTCGGCCTGCTGCTGGAGCGTACGGATCCGCTCGGCGGCCTCGGCACGCAGCCGCTCGTTCTCCTCGGCGGCCTCGCGGCGGATCCGCGCGGCCTCCTCACGGGCGTCCGACAGCGCCTGCTCGGCGGCCGTCAGCCGCTCCTCGGCCTCCGTCTGGAGCCGCGTCAGCTCCTCGGCGGCCTCGGCGCGACGGGCGTCCATGGCCCGCTCGGTCTCCTCGTGCAGCTCGCGGGCCGCGCGCTCGGCCTCCTCCTTGAGCGCCTCGGCCTGCTCGACGACCTCCTCGCGGTGCCGCTCGGCCTCCTGCCGGGTGCGCTGGAGGGTCTCCTCGGCCTGCCGGCGCAGGGTCGTCGCCCGCTCGATGGCCTCGGTGCGGACCTTCTCGCTGTCCGCCTGGGCCGTGGTACGCAGCTCGTCCGCGTCCGCCTTGGCCCGGGCGAGCAGTTCCTCGGCGGACTTCGCCGCCTCCTCGATCTGCGCCACGGCCTCCTTGCGGGCCTCGGCGCGGATCTTCTCGCCCTCGTCGACCGCGTCCGCCCGCAGCTGCTCGGCCTCGCCGCGCAGCCGGCGGGCCTCCTCCTGCAGCTCGACCGTCTTGGCGCGGTACTCCTTGGTGTCGTCCTTCGCCGCGCCCTTGAGCTGCTCGGCGATGTCGTGCGCCTCGGCCCGCAGCCGGTCCGCCTCGGCCTCGGCCTCGGAGCGGATCCGCTCGGCCTCCTCGGCCGCGGCCCTGGTGGTCTTCTTGGCGTCCTCCGACGCCTTGGTGAGGACCTCCTCGGCCGTACGGGCGGCCTTGGACAGCTGGGTCGCGGTCTCCTCGGCGGTGAGCGTGCGGGCCTTCTCGGAGGCCTCCGCGACGATCTTCTCGGCCTCGGCCCTGGCGTCGGCGACGATCTGCTCGGCCTCGGACTTGGTGTTCTCGGCCTCCTTCGTGGCCTCCTCGACCAGCCGGGCGACCTGCTCCTTGGCGGTGCGCGTCCGCGTCTCGTTCGCCGACTCCGCGCTCGCCAGGGCCTTGGCGGCGGCCTCCTTGGCCTCCGTGACCAGCTTCTCCGACTCGGCCTGCGCCTTGCGCAGCGCCTCCTCGGCCTCGGCCATCCGCTGCTCGGCGGCCTTGCTCAGCTCCTGGGCCTCGCGGCGCGCGGACTCCGACTCCGTGGCGCTGGACGTGCGCAGCTGCTCGGCGTGGTCGGTGGCCTCCTGGGCCTGCGTGGAGGCGGCGTTGAGCAGGCGCTCGGCGTCCGTGCGGGCGCGGCGCAGGATCTGCTCGGCCTCGGCCCGGGCCTCCTCGGCCGCGCTCGTCAGCCGCTGCCGGGCCTCGGTGGCGAGCCGCTCGGCCTCCGCGCGGGCCGTGGCCAGGGCCTGCTCGGCCTCGGCGCGGGACTCCTCCAGCAGCCGGCGGGCCTGCTGCTCGGTGCGGGCCCGCAGCTGTTCGGCCCACGCCACGTTCTCGTTGACGTGCGACTCGACCGTCTGGCGGCGCTCGGACAGCTCCTGGTCCAGCTGCTGGCGGCGGGTCACCGCCTCCTGGTGCAGCTCCGCCTGGAGCCGGGCCGCCTGCTCGGCGTGCTCCTGGAGGATCCGCTGGGTCTGGGCCCGGGCCTCGCTCAGCTCCCGGTCGGCGTCCGCGCGGATCTGGTCGGCCTGCATCTGCGCATTGCGCAGCAACTGCTCGGCCTGCCAGCCGATGTCGCCCCCCTCGAAGGAGGGCCGGGTCATGATGGTCCGCCGCGCCTCGTGCAGCTTGGCGCGCAGCACCTCGACCTGGTAGCCGAGGTCCTCGGCGTGCTGGATCGCCTTTTCCCGCTCGGTCTTCAGCCGCTTCATCTCGGCTTCGAACCGAGAGAGGTGGTCGACGTCAGCCGCCGGCTCTCGCTCCTGGCTCTCGTAGCCCCGCACTGCGCGGTCCCATCCGTCCCCTGGTCGAAACTCTTACCGAACGAGCTCCGTCCATCCGCCGAACGGGGCCCCCGGGGAATGGTGTCAGATCATCGGCGGAGCAGAGGCTGCTGCCCCGACGCTCGTCCCCCGAAACCCGGACCCCGGTGGTCCTGCCGTCGCACGGCGGGACCGCGGTCACCCTGGACTGAGCGGCGACCGCCCCCAACCCTACCGGCCCTTATGTACGAGGGTCAGTGCTCAGGTGACTCAACAGGCGCCGAAGTGACCAGTTCTGTCAGTACGCCATGGCAGTCCTTGGGGTGCAGGAAGGTGATCCGTGACCCCATGGAACCGACTCGCGGCTCTTCGTACAGCACGCGTACGCCCTTGCCCTTGATCTCCTCGGCGTCCCCGTCGACATCTGCCGTACCGAAAGCGATGTGGTGGACGCCCTCGCCGTTCTTGGCGAGCCACTTCGCGACGGTGGAGTCCTCGCGGGTCGGCTCCAGGAGCTGCAGGTAGGAGGCGCCGCCGTCGGACGTCTCGTTGATCTTGAGCATGGCCTCCCGCACGCCCTGCTCCTCGTTGACCTCGGAGTGGAACACCTCGAAGCCATAGGTGGCACGGTAGAACTCGACGGTCTTGTCGAGGTCGAAACAGGCGATTCCGATGTGGTCGATTCGCGTCAGCATGGATTCAGTGCAGCGCCCCCGAGGTGGTTACGCAACGTGCGCGCGATCACACCGACAGCCCGATGACGGCACGGAGTGCCACTCAGTACATTCGAAGTAAACCCTCGTTCACTCCTCGGCTGTGCAGCCGGTAAGGGGATCGCAGCTCATGTCTTCTGGAACTTCCGAAGCGAACAGCTCGGTGATCGTCGCGGGCGCGCGTACGCCCATGGGTCGGTTGCTCGGATCGCTGAAGTCCTTCTCCGGAGCCGACCTCGGCGGCTTCGCGATCAAGGCCGCCCTCGACCGTGCGGGGATCGGCGGCGACCAGGTGCAGTACGTGATCATGGGGCAGGTGCTCCAGGCCGGTGCCGGGCAGATCCCGGCCCGCCAGGCCGCCGTCAAGGCCGGCATCCCGATGAACGTGCCGGCGCTGACCATCAACAAGGTGTGTCTGTCGGGCCTCGACGCCATCGCGCTCGCCGACCAGCTCATCCGCGCGGGTGAATTCGACGTGATCGTCGCCGGCGGCCAGGAGTCCATGACCAACGCCCCGCACCTGCTGCCGAAGTCCCGCGAGGGCTACAAGTACGGCGCCATCGAGATGCTCGACGCCATGGCCCACGACGGTCTGACCGACGCCTTCGACGGTGTCGCCATGGGCGAGTCGACGGAGAAGCACAACACCCGCCTCGGCATCGCCCGGCCGGTGCAGGACGAGATCGCCGCGCTGTCGCACCAGCGGGCCGCCGCGGCGCAGAAGAACGGCGTGTTCGACGCCGAGATCACGCCCGTGGAGATCCCGCAGCGCAAGGGCGACCCGGTGCTGTTCAGCAAGGACGAGGGCATCCGCGGTGACACGACCGCCGAGTCGCTCGGAAAGCTGCGTCCGGCGTTCGCCAAGGACGGCACGATCACGGCCGGTTCCGCCTCGCAGATCTCCGACGGTGCCGCCGCCGTCGTCGTGATGAGCAAGGCCAAGGCCCAGGAGCTCGGCCTGGAGTGGATCGCCGAGATCGGGGCGCACGGGAACGTGGCCGGGCCGGACAACTCGCTCCAGTCGCAGCCGTCCAACGCGATCCTGCACGCCCTGAAGAAGGAGGGCCTGGAGGTCTCGGACCTCGACCTCATCGAGATCAACGAGGCGTTCGCGGCCGTGGCCGTGCAGTCCATGAAGGACCTCGGGGTGTCCACCGAAAAGGTGAATGTCAACGGTGGCGCCATTGCCCTGGGTCACCCGATCGGGATGTCCGGTGCGCGGCTCGTGCTGCATCTCGCGCTGGAGCTGAAGCGGCGTGGCGGTGGCGTGGGCGCGGCCGCGCTGTGCGGTGGCGGCGGGCAGGGTGACGCGCTGATCGTGCGCGTGCCCAAGGCCTGATTTCCGGTACGTCCCTTATCTGAACGGAGCTGTGATGCAGGACGTCTCCACCCTGGTGGCCCAGGCCAGGGAAGGCCGGCCGCGGGCCGTGGCCCGGCTGATCTCCCTGGTGGAGGGGGCGTCCCCGCAGCTGCGGGAGGTCATGGCGGCGCTCGCGCCCCTGACGGGCGGGGCGTACGTCGTGGGACTGACCGGGTCGCCCGGGGTCGGCAAGTCCACGTCGACCTCGGCGCTGGTCACCGCGTACCGCAAGCAGGGCAAGCGGGTCGGCGTGCTCGCCGTCGACCCGTCGTCCCCGTTCTCGGGTGGTGCGCTGCTCGGGGACCGGGTGCGGATGTCGGAGCACGCGTCCGACCCGGGCGTGTACATCCGGTCGATGGCGACGCGCGGGCATCTGGGCGGGCTGGCGTGGGCGGCCCCGCAGGCCATCCGGGTGCTGGACGCCGCCGGCTGTGACGTGATCCTGGTCGAGACGGTGGGGGTCGGGCAGTCGGAGGTGGAGATCGCCTCGCAGGCGGACACGTCCGTCGTCCTGCTCGCGCCGGGGATGGGCGACGGGATCCAGGCGGCCAAGGCCGGAATCCTGGAGATCGGTGACGTGTACGTCGTGAACAAGGCGGACCGGGACGGGGCGGACGCGACGGCCCGCGAGCTGAACCACATGCTGGGGCTGGGGGAGTCCCGGGGGCCTGGCGACTGGCGGCCGCCGATCGTGAAGACGGTCGCCGCGCGGGGCGAGGGCGTCGACGAGGTCGTCGAGGCGCTGGAGAAGCACCGGGCCTGGATGGAGGAGCGGGGCGTCCTCACGGAGCGCCGGGCGGCCCGGGCCTCGCGCGAGGTCGAGACGATCGCGGTGACGGCCCTGCGGGAACGGATCGGCGACCTGCACGGCGACCGCCGGCTGGGGGCGCTGGCGGAGCGGATCATCGCGGGCGAACTGGATCCCTACCGGGCGGCTGACGAGCTGGTGGCGGGGTTGACGGAGGGCTGAGGCCCCGGCGTCGGCCTCGACGCCGGGGCGGGAAAATCCGACAGCTGCTGGTCAGTCCCGGTCGTCCGTGTCGTCGGAGCGGTCCGCCGTGATCTTTCCGGTGTTCAGGTCGACCTTCCAGTCCCGCTCGGTGCCGCCGGACGTGCGGGTCTCGGTCTCCCAGGACGTGTTCTTGCCGTCGTCGTCGAGGTCCACGGACGTCACCACGCCCTTGCCGGCGGCAGCCTTCACCGCCTGCTCGGCCGTCACCGACGAGCCCTTCAGCGCCACCCGCACCTGCGCCGTGTCGTCCTCGTCGTCGGTCTGCGAGCCGAGAACCCTGCCGTCGGACGGGTCGACGCTCACGCTGTGCCAGGTGTCGTCGCCGGACAGGACGTCGACCTTCCAGACCACCTTGTCGCTGTCGTCCTCGTCGTCCAGCTCGGCGGAGACCACCGTGCCCGACGTGTGCTTCAGCGCGGAGGCGATCGCCTCGGACGCCGTGACGTCGGTGGAGGCGGCGCGCTCGGCGTCGTCGCCGCGGTCGCCGCGGTCGCCGTGGTCGCCGCGGTCGTCCCGGTCCTCGCGGTCGCCGCGGTCGTCCTGCGCGTCGTTCGAGAGGCGGGTGTTCGCCGTCTGGCGCGCCGAGTCACCGTCGTCCGCCGTGGTCGCCAGAGCGGTGGCCGTACCGCCTCCGATCAGGGCGGCGGCGGTCACGGCGGCGATCACGATGTTGCGCTTCATGCGGTTTCCTCCCGAGTCGGTTCGTTTTCGACGCCTTCGACTCTGGCCGACCGAGGCTGAGAGGAACCTGAAGGTCCCTGAAGGGATCTTCAGGTTGGCTTTGCCACTCTTGACGCATGCGCCTGTTGATCGTGGAGGACGAGAAGCGGCTGGCCCTGTCGCTCGCCGGGGGCCTGACCGCCGAGGGGTACGCAGTGGACGTCGTCCACGACGGCCGCGAGGGGCTGTACCGGGCCTCGGAGGGCACATACGACCTGGTCATCCTCGACATCATGCTGCCCGGCCTCAACGGCTACCGGGTCTGCGCCGCCCTGCGGGCCGCCGGACACGAGGTGCCGATCCTGATGCTGACCGCCAAGGACGGCGAGTACGACGAGGCCGAGGGCCTCGACACCGGTGCGGACGACTACCTGACCAAGCCGTTCTCGTACGTCGTGCTCGTCGCCCGGGTCAAGGCGCTGCTGCGGCGGCGCGGGCAGGGGGCCGGGGCGTCGCCCGTGCAGGTGCACGGAGATCTGAAGGTGGACACCGCTGCGCGCCGGGTGTTCCTCGGCGAGGACGAGATCACCCTCACCGCCAAGGAGTTCTCCGTGCTGGAGCAGCTCGTGCTGCGGGCCGGTGAGGTGGTGTCGAAGCCGGAGATCCTGGAGCACGTCTGGGACTTCGCGTACGAGGGCGATCCCAACATCGTCGAGGTGTACGTCAGCACCCTGCGGCGCAAGCTGCGGGCGGAGCTGATCCGGACCGTGCGCGGGGCCGGGTACCGGCTGGAGACGTCACCGTGAGGCGGCTGTTCGGGTCCGTCCGGGCGCGGGCCACGCTGGGGGCGACACTCGTGGTCGCGGTGGCGCTCGTCGCCGCGGGCGCCGCCGTGCTGCTGTCCCTGCGGTCCAACCTGATCGGCGAGGCCGGTACGCAGGCGGAACGCTCCGCGCGGGCGGTCGCCGCCGAGCTCGCCGCCGGCACGCCGTACGACAAGCTCTCGGGGCTGGACGGCGACGACGGGCCGGTGCAGGTCGTCGACGACGACAAGCGGCTGGTCGCGGTCAGTGAGGATCTGGAGCGGATCAGCGGGACCGACAGCGGGCAGGTGAAGCCGCAGCCGGCGGCGAGCCCCACCGGTGATGACGACGACTCGGATGACGCGGGCGAGGCACTGGAACCCGGTGAGATCTCCGGGGAGACCGTGTTCAGCAACGGGTCCGCGACGATCGACGGCGAGGCGGAGGACTACCGCTTCGCCGCCGTCGAGGTGGAGACCCACGACCGGGGGCACCTCACGGTCTACGCCGGTTCCCCGCTGGCCGCCGAGCACGGGGCCGTGCGGACCGCGCTGACGGTGATGCTGATCGGGTTCCCTCTGCTGCTCGCCGTCGTCGCGGCCGTCACCTGGCTGGTCACCCGCAGGGCCCTGCGGCCCGTCGAGGGCATCCGGCGCGAGATGGCCGCGATCACCCACTCCGAGGACCTCGCCCGGCGCGTTCCGGAGCCGGACACCCACGACGAGATCGCCCGGCTCGCCAGCACCACCAACGAGACGCTCGCGGCGCTGGAGACGTCCGTGGAGCGGCAGCGGCGGTTCGTCGCGGACGCCTCCCACGAGCTGCGCAGCCCGATCGCCTCGTTGCGGACGCAGCTGGAGGTGGCCGCGGCCCATCCCGAGCTGCTGGACCTCGACGGGGCCGTGGAGGACACCGTCCGGTTGCAGCGGCTGGCGGCCGATCTGCTGCTGCTCGCCCGGCTGGACGCGGGGGAGCGGCCCAGTGACGCGAAGATCGACCTCGCCGGAATCGCCCGCGAGGAGGCCGAGGGGCGGACGGGTGTCACCGTGGACGCGGAGCCGGCGGAGGTGGCCGGTTCGCGGGGGCAGCTGGGGCGGGTGCTCGCCAATCTGCTGGACAACGCCCAGCGGCACGCCCGGTCCGCGGTCACCGTGACCGTGCGGCGCGAGGGCGACCGGGCCGTGGTCGGGGTGGCCGACGACGGTGACGGGGTGCCCGAGGACGACCGGGAGCGGATCTTCGAACGGTTCGTCCGGCTGGACGCCGCGCGCAGCCGCGACGACGGCGGTGCCGGGCTGGGGCTCGCCATCGCCCGGGACGTCGCCGTCCGGCACGGCGGCACGCTCACGGCCGGGCGGGGGCCCGCAGGCGGAGCCCTGTTCGAACTCCGCCTGCCGCTCGCCTAGCGGGAACTGCGGTTATGGGCGCCCGCGCTGGCCGCGCAGGTGCTCCGCGATGGGCTTGAGGCCCTTGTCGAGCTCGGCCAGGGCCTCGGGGGACAGCAGGTCGATGAAGTGCCTGCGCACGGACGCCACATGGTGGGGCGCGACCTTCTGCATCGTCGCCATGCCGTGCTCGGTGAGGACCGCGTAGAGCCCCCGGCGGTCCGACTCGCAGTTCTCCCGCCGGACCAGGTTCGCGTTCTCCATGCGCGTGATCTGGTGCGAGAGGCGGCTCTTGGACTGGAGCGTGGCGGAGGCGAGGTCGCTCATCCGCATTCTCTGGTCGTCGGACTCGGAGAGATTCACCAGGATCTCGTAGTCGTTCATTGTCAGGCCGAACGGCTGCAGGTCCTTCTCGAGCTGGTACGTCAACAGCCTGTTGACCTCCAGGTGGGTGCGCCAAGCGCACTGCTCCGCATCGGTCAGCCAGCGGGTGGCCGTCTCGGTCTCCATGAATGAAGTCTACCTAAAATGTTGAAAGGCGAACTAGTGAGGGGTGGTGTGTGATGGCGCACGCCTGGCGGACAACCGTGCGCAGACGTTCGATGTCACACTCCGCAGACTACCGCTCACAGCCCGAAGCGACGCTGGAGGTCGCCCAGCTGTCCGGGAAGGCGCGGTACCCCGGACTGCCCCGTCTGGGGGATGTGCGCCCCGCCGCCGGGCACGCCGGCCTGATGCGGAACGCCCCCCGTGGCCTGCTCGGCCATCAGTGTCTCGGACGACTGCAGCAGCACCGTCCCGGCGCCGACGAACTCGAACTGGTGCTCCTCGCCGGAGGCGCCTCCCAGGCCCGTCAGTGCACGTAGACCGCCCATGACACCGGTCATGTACCCGTGGTCGTAGTGATGGCACGGGGAGGGGCAGTCGGCCCAGCCGACCAGGGCCTGGGGGTCGACCCGGATCGGGGGTTCCATGAACACCACCGGTCCGTTGGACGCGGCCACGAACTTTCCGGTTCCGATGAGGGTCAGAAAACCCGGCACGATTGATTGCTTCAGTGCCAGAGTTGGCTGAAAAGCGAGGAGGTTGCCCGAGCGAATGGTCAGGTTGCCGTCCTCGAGGTCGTACGAATTGACGTCGAAGGCCCGGTCGGCGAGGAGCATCTTGCCCGAGCCCTCGGCCACCACCCAGTCGCTCGCGTGCAGTGGCGAATGGAACGAGGTGCGCACGAGACGGTCCAGCCGGCCGTGTCCGACGCCGTTGAAGTCGATCGAGCCGTAGTAGGCGATCATCTTCCCCTTCTGCAGGAACCACTGGCTCCCCTTGAGCTCCACGCAGAAGGTGTAGGGATTGACGTTGTCGTCCGGCGGCAGCGTCGCCGGGTCGAAGACGGCGGGGCCGGCGCCCGGCGTTCCGTACGTGCTCACAGCTTCTCCTCCGACGCCTGGACGTACACCGCACCGCTGCCGCTGAGCTCCAGCTGGAACGCCTCGCCCGAGCCGCGGCCCACCATGTCCCGCCAGCCCAGCGCCGTCGACAGCTTGTTACGGACGTCTCCGTGGTGGGCGACGTAGGCCTGCGGGTCCACGTGGACCGGGCGCTGCGGGCTGATCGGGATCTCGATGACACCGCCGTGGGCCATGACCGCGACGGCCCCGTGCCCCTGCAGCGTCGTCGTGAACAGTCCCTGGCCGCTGACCTGCCCGCGCACCATGCCCATGACGCCGCCCTGCGAGCCCAGGAACATCGTGCCCTGCTGGAGCGTGCCCTCGAAGGCCAGCAGGCGGTCCGCCTCGACGTAGAGCGTGTCGCCGGTCAGGCGGATCACCTGGACGTGGTGCCCGCCGTGCCCGAACAGCACCGTGCCGCTGCCCTCGACGGACATCAGGGGGGTGTCCTCGTTGGCCACCCGGCGGCCGATCATCGACATGATCCCGCCCTGGCCGCCCGCCATGTTGGGCGTGAAGGACACCTCGCCCTTGTACGCGAGCATCGCGCCGCGCTGACTGAACAGCCGCTGGCCCGGCGCGACCGTCGCCTCGACCATCTTTCCGTTGATCTCCCGGAAGGCCATGTCACACGTCCCCCGCGATCGTGTTCCGCTCGCTCGGCTGCACGTACACCAGCCCGTCACCCTCGAACCGCATCTGGAACGCCTCGCCGCCGCCCTCCCCGAGCAGCGTGCGGAACGTCACACCGGACTGGAAGGACTGCCGCAGGTTCCCCTGGTGCGCCACGTACGCCCCCGGGTCGACGGTCAGCGGGTACTGCGCGCTCACCCGCAGCACCACCGCGGGGCCGTCCGACATGATCGCCGCCTGGCCGTGGCCCTCGACGGTCGTCGTGAACAGCCCGTTGCCCTGCGAGGCGCCGCGCAGGCCGGTGAACTCCGTACCCGTGCGCAGCCCGCCGTCGGTCGCGAGCAGGTTGCTCGACTCTACGTAGAGCTTGTCGCCCTGGACGCTGACCAGGTTGATCTCGGAGGCCCGGTCGGCGAACCAGCAGGTCCCCCGGCCCTTCACCTCCATCAACGTCATCTGCTCACCGGTCAGCCGCCGGGTCACCATCCCCCGGATCCCCTCGCCGCCGCCGCTGAGCTTCTTGAAGGCCATCTCGCCGTCGTACGCGACCATGGAGCCGTTCTTCGCCTTGACGGCGTCTCCGGTCATGTCGACGGCGAGCACCTTGCTGCTCTGAAGTCGGAACATCGCCACGACTGGAAGGTATCCGCAGGCCGGGCCTCACGGACAGGGCCCGCGGGTGGAGAACGACCCCGAGAGCACCCCTAGGCTGCGCGGGCGTACCCGGGCGGACCCCCGGCCGGAGGGCGCGCGACGGTTTGCCACAATGGGCGGACGCTTGTGCGCGTGTTCACAAACTGTTTCTCTCCCACCGAAGGTGACCCGTGGACCTCAAGACCGCCACCGCCATCCGCCGCCTCCGCCTGGTCTCGGCCCCCGAGGCGATCTCCTTCCTCCTCCTGCTGGTCTGCTCGGTGCTGAAGCGGACCACGGACTTCAACGCCGTGCCGGTGATGGGCGCGGTGCACGGTGCGCTCTTCGTCCTGTACGTCATCTTCTGGGCGGACGCCTGGAACCGTGCCAAGTGGTCGCTGAAGACCGCCGCGCTGTACTTCGTCCTCTCGGTGCTGCCCGCCGGCGGCTTCTTCGCCGAGCGCCGGCTGCGCCGTGAGACCGAGGACGCGGTCATCGCCTCCCGCGCGCGCAAGGAAGGCGTGGTGGGCGCGTGATCGTCGCCTTTTCCGTGACGCCGCTCGGGGTCGGCGAGGACGTGGGGGAGTACGTCGCCGACGCCGTGCGGGTGGTGCGCGAGTCCGGGCTGCCGAACCGCACCGACGCGATGTTCACGTCCGTCGAAGGGGAGTGGGACGAGGTCATGGACGTGGTCCGGCGCGCGGTCGCCGCGGTCGAGCGACGCGCGCCCCGCGTCTCCCTCGTCCTCAAGGCGGACATCCGCCCCGGTGTGACGGACGGTCTCACGTCGAAGGTGGAGACGGTGGAACGGCACCTCGCCGAACAGCGGACCCACTGACCTGTCACGAGAACCCCGGCCCCTGCGGGCCGGGGTTCTCGTCGTCGACGGTGACCGCCGGTCGTCCCGGCGGACGCCACAGCGGGCGGCTACGTCCTTCACCTCACGCAGACCGCTTCCGGAAGCACGCTCACGGTCCCCGTCAGGGTGAAGTCGACCGCCCCCGCTCCCACTCCCACCCGCACCCCTACGTCCCGGCCATCACCCGGCCCCGCGGCGACTCCGCCCGTCCCGGCCCGTGCGCCCGAAGGGCGAGACGGGGCTGACCGGCATGTGACCGGCCGGTAAGGTCGGGTTCGTGCCGAAGCCGCTCAGTCTCTCCTTCGATCCGATCGCGCGCGCCGACGAACGCTGGAAGCAGCGCTGGGGAAACGTGCCGTCCATGGCCGCGATCACCTCGATCATGCGCGCCCAGCAGATCCTCCTCGCCGAGGTCGACGCGGTGGTCAGGCCGTACGGGCTGACGTTCGCGCGCTACGAGGCGCTGGTGCTGCTCACCTTCTCCAAGTCCGGCGAGCTGCCGATGTCCAAGATCGGTGAGCGGCTCATGGTGCACCCCACATCGGTGACGAACACCGTGGACCGGCTGGTGAAGTCGGGTCTGGTCGCCAAGCGGCCCAACCCGAACGACGGCCGCGGCACCCTCGCCAGCATCACCGACAAGGGCCGCGAGGTCGTCGAGTCGGCCACCCGTGACCTGATGGCGATGGACTTCGGACTCGGCGTCTACGACGCGGAGGAGTGCGCGGAGATCTTCGCGATGCTGCGGCCGCTGCGCATCTCGGCGGGCGACTTCGACGAGGAGTGACCCGGGGCAAGATCTCCCGGAACGGGTCGTTACGCTCGACGGCATGAAGAAGAGCGTGCTGACCCGCTACCGGGTCATGGCCTACGTCACCGGTGTGCTGCTCGTCGCGCTGACCCTCGGCATGATCGGCAAGTACGTCCTCGATCTGGGCGGCGCGGCTGACTTCACCCAGGTGGTCAGCATCGCGCACGGCTGGTTGTACGTCGTGTACCTGATTTTCGCCTTCGACCTCGGCTCCAAGGCGAAGTGGCCGGTCAAGAAGCAGCTGTGGGTGCTGCTCGCCGGCACGATCCCCACGGCCGCGTTCTTCGTGGAGCGCAGGATCAGCCACGAGCTGGAGGGCAAGCTCGCCGAGGACGCGCCCGCGCCCGTCAAGGCCTAGGCAGGCACCCGGCGGCCATCGCGCCCCCCGATGCGCGGCGGTCGCCTTCACCCGTTCGCCAGGTCACTCCCGTCAGCCATCGACATTTACTAGGACGTCCAAGTAAATTCGAGGGTATGGACGCTGACGCCATCGAGGAGGGCCGCCGCCGCTGGCAGGCCCGGTACGACGCCGCACGCAAGCGCGAGGCCGACTTCACCACGCTCTCCGGCGACCCCGTGGAGCCGGTGTACGGGCCCCGGCCCGGTGACACCTACGAGGGGTTCGACCGGATCGGCTGGCCGGGGGAGTACCCCTTCACCCGGGGCCTGTACGCGACCGGCTACCGAGGGCGGACGTGGACCATCCGGCAGTTCGCCGGGTTCGGCAACGCCGAGCAGACCAACGAGCGCTACAAGATGATCCTCCGCAATGGCGGAGGCGGGCTCTCGGTCGCCTTCGACATGCCGACCCTCATGGGCCGCGACTCCGACGACCCGCGCTCGCTGGGCGAGGTCGGGCACTGCGGGGTCGCCATCGACTCGGCGGCCGACATGGAGGTCCTGTTCAAGGACATCCCGCTCGGTGACGTCACGACGTCGATGACCATCAGCGGCCCGGCCGTCCCCGTCTTCTGCATGTACCTGGTCGCCGCCGAACGGCAGGGCGTCGACCCGTCCGTCCTCAACGGCACGCTCCAGACGGACATCTTCAAGGAGTACATCGCACAAAAGGAGTGGCTCTTCCAGCCCGAGCCGCACCTGCGGCTCATCGGCGACCTCATGGAGCACTGCGCGGCCGGCATCCCCGCGTACAAGCCGCTGTCCGTCTCCGGCTACCACATCCGCGAGGCCGGGGCGACGGCCGCGCAGGAGCTGGCGTACACGCTGGCGGACGGCTTCGGTTACGTCGAGCTGGGTCTGTCGCGCGGGCTGGACGTGGACGTCTTCGCCCCCGGCCTGTCCTTCTTCTTCGACGCGCACGTCGACTTCTTCGAGGAGATCGCCAAGTTCCGCGCGGCCCGCCGGATCTGGGCCCGCTGGATGCGCGACGTCTACGGGGCGAAGTCCGAGAAGGCCCAGTGGCTGAGGTTCCACACACAGACCGCGGGGGTCTCCCTCACCGCGCAGCAGCCGTACAACAACGTCGTACGGACGGCCGTGGAGGCGCTCGCGGCCGTGCTCGGCGGGACGAACTCGCTGCACACCAACGCGCTCGACGAGACCCTCGCCCTGCCCAGCGAGCAGGCCGCCGAGATCGCGCTGCGCACGCAGCAGGTGCTGATGGAGGAGACCGGCGTCGCCAACGTGGCCGACCCGCTGGGCGGTTCCTGGTACGTCGAGCAGCTGACCGACCGCATCGAGGCCGACGCGGAGAAGATCTTCGAGCAGATCAAGGAGCGCGGGCTGCGGGCGCACCCCGACGGGCAGCACCCCATCGGCCCGATCACCTCCGGGATCCTGCGCGGCATCGAGGACGGCTGGTTCACCGGCGAGATCGCCGAGTCGGCGTTCCGCTACCAGCAGGCGCTGGAGAAGGGCGACAAGCGGGTCGTCGGCGTGAACTGTCACGACGGGTCGGTCACCGGGGACCTGGAGATCCTGCGGGTCAGCCACGAGGTCGAGCGCGAGCAGGTGCGGGTGCTCGGCGGGCGCAAGGCGGCCCGTGACGACGCCGCGGTGCGCACGGCGCTCGACGCGATGCTGGCCGCCGCCCGCAGCGGCGCCAACATGATCGGGCCGATGCTGGAGGCCGTCCGCGCGGAGGCGACGCTCGGAGAGATCTGCGGCGTGCTCCGCGACGAGTGGGGCGTGTACACGGAGCCGGCCGGCTTCTGACGGCCTACGACCCCAGCCCCTGCAACAGCACCCTGGTGAAGCTGCGGACCCACTCCTCGTCGGCGGGTTCCGCGCTCACCAGGGTGCGGTGCACCACCGCGCCCGCCACCATGTCGAAGATCAGGTCCACCGTGCGGGCGGCAGACTCCGGGTCCTCCTCCGCCGGGAGTTCGCCCCGTGCCTGGGCCCGGGCGCGGCCCTCCAGGACCAGCCGCTTCTGGCGGTCGACCACGGACGCGCGGATGCGTTCGCGCAGGGCCTCGTCACGGGTGGCCTCCGCCACGACCGCCATCAGGCCGCTCCGCGCCTCCGGCAGGGCCAGGATCGCGGCGAACTGCAGCACCACGCCCTCGATGTCGGCGGCCAGCGAGCCGCAGTCGGGGAGCTCCAGCGCGTCGAACAGCTCGGCCACGGCGTCGACGACCAGTTCGTTCTTGCCCGCCCAGCGGCGGTAGAGCGTCGTCTTCGCGACCCCGGCACGGGTCGCCACGTCTCCCAGGGTGAGCTTGGACCAGCCCAGCTCCACCAGCGCCTCACGGGTCGCGGCCAGGATCGCCGTGTCCGCCTCGGCGCTGCGCGGGCGCCCGGAACGGACGGCTGGGCTGCGACTGTGCATGTCCCCGACCATAAACCGGCGGTTCCCGCGCGGCCCCGTGAGGGAGATCACCGGGGGGCGGTGTCCCGGAGCCCCCGCATGGCATTACGCTACGACTCGTAGCGAAAGCCCGTGAGGGACGTACACGGGCCTTGGCACACCGGCGTGGGGTGGGGACCCGGCGCCAAGGGCACCGACCGGCCCTGCTTTCACACCGTTTTTCACACGCGCGCACCGAACGGGGGAGGATAGACGCATGCAGCCACGGAACATGTCCATGAGCGGAGTCGTCGACCTCGCCGCGGTGAAGGCGGCCCAGGAGGCCAAGGCGAAGGCGGAGCAGGCGCGCGCGCAAGCAGCCCGGGAGGGCGGGACGGGGGCGATCTCCCCGGCCGATCTCGTCATCGACGTCGATGAGGCGGGGTTCGAGAGGGACGTCCTGCAGCGTTCCGCCGAGGTGCCCGTCGTCATCGACTTCTGGGCCGAGTGGTGTGAGCCCTGTAAGCAGCTCAGCCCGGTCCTGGAGCGGCTGGCCGTCGAGTACAACGGCCGCTTCCTGCTCGCCAAGATCGACGTCGACGCCAACCAGATGCTGATGCAGCAGTTCGGCATCCAGGGAATCCCCGCGGTGTTCGCGGTCGTCGCGGGGCAGGCGCTGCCGCTCTTCCAGGGGGCGGCGGGCGAGGCCCAGATTCGGCAGACCCTCGACCAGTTGGTGCAGGTCGGCGAGCAGCGCTTCGGCCTGACCGGCCTCACCGTCGACCCCGAGGCCGAGCCGGGCGGTGCCCAGGCGGCTCCGGAGCGGCCGGCCGGTCCCCACGACGGTCTCCTGGAGGCCGCCGTGCAGGCGCTTGACTCGGGCGATCTGTCCGGTGCCGTCCAGGCGTACAAGAACGTGCTGAACGAGGACCCGGCCAACGAGGAGGCCAAGCTGGGCCTCGCGCAGGCCGAGTTGCTCCAGCGGGTGCAGGGCGTCGACCCGCAGCAGGTGCGCCGGGACGCGGCCGACAAGCCGGCCGACGTGCAGGCGCAGATCGCCGCGGCCGACCTGGACCTCGTGGGCGGCCACGTCGAGGACGCCTTCGGCCGGCTCATCGAGACCGTGCAGCGCACGGTGGGTGACGACCGGGACACCGTACGCGTGCGGCTGCTGGAGCTGTTCGAGGTCGTCGGCCCCGACGACCCCCGCGTGATCGCGGCCCGCAGGGCCCTGGCACGCGCCCTGTTCTGACCAGTCGTTAAACACGCGGGCGTGTGGTGCCCGCGTGAAAAGTTTGCCGACAGTCGGTCACTGCGGCCGCGCTTTACCAAAACTTGGTAATCGCGGCCGCTGTTACTACGAGTAAGTCACCGGCGTTGATCTGTCGGATTCTGTCCATCGATCAACAGCTTTGTACCGCCGCCGGGCGCCACCCTGAGTCGCCGACCGAGACCGACGGGTCGTTGATCGGTTATCCGGCCGTTACTAGCGAGTAACGAACCCCCTTGTGCGGGCGGCGAGAATGCACCACGATCGGCCACGCTCGGTCCATTCCCGTACCCCGGCAGCCGGTTGGGTCGCGGGACAACCTGGGTCCCCACCGAGCAGAGCCGGCGGCAGTGGCGCCGGCTCTTGGACAGGGGGGTCTTCGCCCTTCCGGCGAAGCCTGTCCAGCAGGGTTGTGCGTGATGCGTGTCAGGCGCGACCAGTGGTTGTCGCTCGGGGGTGATCGCCGGTGATTCGGGCGCAGTTGCGCCGCCGAGTGCAGGCGCTCTCCTTCCCGAGGACGTAGCACTTCTCCCATCCCTGCCCGGCTGAGCCGCCAATCGGGGCGAGCCAGGACAGGAGATGTACGTCCGAGAAGGAGGAAATATGGAGTCCCAGGTGCGTGGCGGGACCAGATGGAAGCGGTTCGCTGTGGTCATGGTGCCCAGCGTCGCCGCCACGGCTGCGATAGGTGTCGCCCTCGCGCAGGGCGCTCTCGCCGCGTCGTTCAGCGTCTCCGGCCAGTCGTTCAAGGTCACGACCGACCAGCTCGTCGGTGAGGGCTTCTCGCAGTACGGCGCCCTCGACGAGGGGTACACGCTCGACGGCAAGAAGTCGGTGCACCCGGTCGCGGTCTCGTCGTTCAAGTCGGCGACGATCAAGAACCTGTGCCAGTCGGTCGTCACCCCGAACATTCCGGTGCTCGGGAACGTCAGCCTCATCCTGCGTGCGGGTCAGGGTGCGAAGCCGGTGGAGGCCCAGAACCTCTACATCGACGTCGCCGACCTCAGCGCGGACGCGACGTTCGAGAACATCGACATCGGTGTGGCCGCCAAGGACGCCAGCAAGGGTCCGGCCATGCGGAAGGGCGAGACGACCAACCCGTACGGCTTCGCCCAGCAGGCGGACAGGGCGACCCTGACCGACGTGAAGCAGACGGCGTGGGCGACCACCGCCGGAACCTTCAAGCTCAGCGGCCTGAAGATGTCGCTGTCGACGGGTGTCAAGGAGTGCTACTAAGCACTCGATGACGGGCGGGGGAGCCGGTGGCGCCCCCGCCCGTCCACCTTCCGGCCGCGTCTTCACACGCGGCCCACATCACCACCACAGCAACGCTGTACCAGGGAGCTGTTTTTCCATGAGCGCCGAGACTCCTGCCGCCACCGGCCAGTTCACCGTCCGGAGGCAGCAGTTCCGCGCCTGGCGGGGTGAGCGGCCGTTCTGGGCCGGGCTGCTGGTCCTCCTGAGTGGACTGCCCATCGCCTACTTCCCGTACGCGAACCTCCAGATCGGTCACCTGACGCTGGCGATGGCGACCACCGCGGGTGCCGGGTCCCTGATCATCGGCGTGCTGCTCGTCGTCCTGGGCGTCAGCCTCTGGTTCCAGAAGCACGTCCGCGTCTTCGCGGGAGTCGCGGCGATCCTGCTGGCGCTGGTGTCCATCCCCGTGTCCAACCTCGGCGGCTTCCTCATCGGCTTCCTGCTCGCCCTCGTGGGCGGGGCGATGGCCGTGGCGTGGGCGCCGGGCGCGCCGCCCGCGGGACAGCAGGCCGCCATGGCCGGCACGGGCGTCGACGGGGCTCCCGAGGCCACGGACCACGACACCGCGGTGCTGCGACCCGCGGACGGGGTGGACGAGCCGAACGATCTGTCAGGAACGAACCCGGCCAACGGGGCGAACGGGAGGCACAGTGCCGGCTGACGAGGTGACCCACGGGGCAGACGTGGAGACGTCCCGTGTGAGAACCGGGCCGCGCCACGCGGCACCCAAGAAGCCGCTGTTCACCAGGTTCAACAGGCCGGCCGGCAAGGCGATAGCCATGGCGGCGATGCCGACGGCGGTGCTCATGGGCATGGGCTTCACGTCGACGCTCGCCATAGCCGACAGCAACAGCCCGGCGGCGCCGACCTCCAAGAGCCTGACGGCCGACGAGTACAAGGACTGTGTGGCGGCCCTCGAGGACGCCGACAAGGCCGGCAAGGACTCGGAGGACTCCAAGGACGACTCCGCCTCGCCCACGCCGTCCCCCTCGGCGAGCGACGGCGCGGCGGGCGAGAAGGACGACCAGGGCGGCACCGCCCCGAAGCCGTCCCCCTCGGGTGGCGCGGACGCGGGCAACGGCGGTTCCTCTTCGTCGGATTCAGGTTCCGACGACGAGGCCGAGCCGAAGCCGACCCCGTCCACCAGCGCTCCCGCCACGGGCGGTGACGACGCGGCGGCCACTCCGTCGCCCTCGCCCTCCGAGAGCGGCGGCATCCTGGAGGGCATCGGCGACGCGATCGGCGGCATCTTCGACGGAGGGAAGGACGACGGCACGGACGGGGCGAGCCCCGCACCGAGCCCGTCCGCCTCGGCGTCGGAGAGCACCGAGAAGCCGGCCGAGGACGCCTCCGGCACGCAGGACACGGCCGAGAAGGCCACCGGCACGGTAGAGGACACCGTCAAGGACACCACCGACAAGGCGTCCGACACGGTGAAGGACACCGGCAAGACGGTGCAGGACACCACCAAGGCCGTCGAGAAGGCGGCCGAGGACGCGGCGGAGAAGGCGAAGGAGGCCACCGCCTCGCCCAGCCCCTCCCCGAGCGCCACCACGGACGCCGACGACTGCCCGGCCGCCACCGACGCCGAGGGCGGCGTCGACAACAAGGTGCCGCTGCCCGACGACCCGTGGTTCCTCAACGCCAGCTCGCTGACGCTGAAGGGTGCCGACTACAAGGGCGTCGTCAAGGTGCGCACCGCCGACGGCACCGTCAAGAAGGTGCTGAAGTACGTCATATCCGGCGGCACCGACATCGGCGACCTGCACCAGACCGTCAAGGACAAGCAGTCCGGCAAGACCTACCACGTGCAGGCGGCCAAGGGCTCGACGTCCACGATCCGCGACGGCGACACCCTGATGTACACCGAGAGCATCTCGGGCAACCTGCTCGGGCTGATACCGATCACGTTCGACCCGGAGCACCCGCCGCCGCTGAACATCCCGCTGATCTACTTCACCAACGTGAAGGTCCAGCAGGCCGGCCAGTTCGGCGGGACCCTCCACGTGCCGGGGCTGCACAACTTCGTCACCGACTGAGCGCCCCTCAGAGCCTGTTCGGGAGCCGCACACACCGAGGGGCGCCCCCTGGATCCCAGGGGGCGCCCCTCGGTGCCGTGCAGGGGCCTTCACGGCCCCCGCCGGTTTCAGCCCTTGGCCTCGCCCAGGTGGTGGACACGCACCATGTTGGTGGTGCCGGGCACGCCGGGGGGCGAACCGGCGGTGATGACCACGATGTCGCCGTCGTTGAAGCGGTTCAGCTTCACCAGCTCCTGCTCGACGAGGTCGACCATCTCGTCGGTGCTGTTCACGAACGGCACCACGTACGGCTCGACGCCCCAGCTGAGCGCCATCTGGTTGCGGGTGCCCTCGTCGGTGGTGAAGGCGATGATCGGCTGCTGCGCGCGGTAGCGGGACAGCCGGCGGGCGGTGTCGCCGGACTGGGTGAAGGCCACCAGGCCCCGGCCGCCGAGGAAGTCGGCGATCTCGCACGCGGCCCGGGCCACCGAACCGCCCTGGGTGCGCGGCTTCTTGCCCGGGACGAGCGGCTGCAGGCCCTTGGAGAGCAGCTCCTGCTCGGCCGCGGTGACGATCTTCGACATCGTCTTGACCGTCTCGATCGGGTACGCGCCCACGCTCGACTCGGCGGACAGCATGACCGCGTCGGCGCCGTCCAGGATCGCGTTGGCCACGTCGGAGGCCTCGGCACGGGTCGGACGGGAGTTGGTGATCATCGACTCCATCATCTGGGTCGCCACGATCACCGGCTTGGCATTGCGCCGGCACAGCTCGATCAGGCGCTTCTGCACCATCGGGACCTTCTCGAGCGGGTACTCGACGGCCAGGTCACCGCGGGCGACCATCACACCGTCGAACGCCATCACGACGTCCTCCATGTTCTGCACCGCCTGCGGCTTCTCCACCTTGGCGATGACGGGGACGCGGCGGCCCTCCTCGTCCATGACGCGGTGCACGTCGTGGACGTCCTTCGCGTCCCGGACGAAGGACAGCGCGACCAGGTCGCAGCCCATCCGAAGGGCGAAGCGGAGGTCCTCGATGTCCTTCTCGGACAGCGCGGGCACGTTGACGGCCGCGCCGGGCAGGTTGATGCCCTTGTGGTCGGAGATGACGCCGCCCTCGATGACGATCGTCTTCACCCGGTGTCCGTGGACCTCGGTGACCTTCAGTTCGACGTTGCCGTCGTTGATGAGGATCTGGTCGCCGTGGGAGACGTCGCCCGGCAGGCCCTTGTAGGTCGTTCCGCAGATCGTCTTGTCGCCCGGGACGTCCTCGGTGGTGATGGTGAACTCGTCCCCGCGGACCAGCTCCACCGGCCCCTCGGCGAAGGTCTCCAGACGGATCTTCGGGCCCTGGAGGTCGGCGAGGACACCGATGGCCCGGCCGGTCTCCTTGGCGGCGGCACGGACCCGGTCGTACCGGCCCTGGTGCTCGGCGTGGCTGCCGTGGCTGAAGTTGAAGCGGGCCACGTTCATGCCGGCTTCGATCAACGCGACAAGCTGATCGTGGGAGTCGACCGCGGGGCCGAGAGTACAGACGATTTTCGAACGGCGCATGGGGCGATCCTATCGGTTTGTTTCGCAACGGAATATTCCGTCTGGCGGAAAATACAAAAGGGCGGCATGCCGCTCAGGTGTGATTCCCCGAACCAATTACCAGCGCGTAGGTCTGTGTCGCGATCTCCAATTCCTCGTCAGTAGGCACCACCGCCACCGCGACCCGCGCGCCCTCGGGCGAGATCAGCCGCGCCTCGTCGCCGCGTACGGCGTTGCGCTCACCGTCCACCGCAAGGCCCAGCTCCTCCAGCCCCGTCAGGGCGGCCGCCCGCACAGGAGCCGCGTTCTCGCCCACACCGGCCGTGAAGGCGACCGCGTCCACCCGTCCGAGCACGGCGTAATAGGCGCCGATGTACTTCTTCAGGCGGTGAATGTAGATGTCGAACGCCAGCTCCGCCTGCTCGTCGCCCTCGTCGACGCGCCGGCGGATCTCCCGCATGTCGTTGTCGCCGCACAGACCGATCAGACCGCTCTTCTTGTTGAGAAGAGTGTCGATCTCGTCGGCGGACATTCCACCAACACGCATCAAATGGAAGATGACGGCCGGGTCCATGTCTCCGGAGCGCGTACCCATCACGAGCCCCTCCAAAGGCGTCAGCCCCATGGAGGTGTCCACGCAGCGACCGCCCCGCACGGCCGACGCCGAGGCCCCGTTGCCCAGGTGCAGCACGATCACGTTGGTCTCGGCCGGGTCCTTGCCCAGCAGCTCGGCGGTGGCCCGGGAGACGTAGGCGTGGGAGGTGCCGTGGAAGCCGTAGCGGCGGATGCGGTGCTCGTCGGCGGTCTTGACGTCGATCGCGTAGCGGGCGGCCGACTCCGGCATCGTCGTGTGGAACGCGGTGTCGAAGACGGCGACCTGCGGCAGGTCCGGCCGCAGCGCCTGCGCCGTGCGGATGCCGGTGAGGTTGGCCGGGTTGTGCAGCGGCGCCACGGGGATGAGCCGCTCGATCTCGGCCAGCACGGCGTCGTCGATCACGGTCGGCTCGGTGAAGAACTTCCCGCCGTGCACCACCCGGTGCCCGATCGCGGCCAGCTCCGGCGAGTCCAGCCCGAGGCCGTCCCTGGCGAGCTCCTCGGCCACGGCCTTCAGGGCGCCGTCGTGATCGGCGATCGCCCCGCCGCGCTCCCGGCTCTCGCCGCCGGCCGGGGTGTGCTTCAGGCGGGAGGTCTGCTCGCCGATGCGCTCCACCAGGCCCACCGCCAGCCGGCTGCTGTCGCGCATGTCGAGCAGCTGGTACTTCAGGGAGGAGGAACCGGAGTTGAGGACGAGGACGCGGGTGGGGCTCACTGGGCGGTTGCCTTCTCGCTCGGGGACGGGGCGGGGGACTGGGCCTGGATCGCCGTGATGGCGACCGTGTTGACGATGTCCTGGACGAGGGCGCCCCGGGACAGGTCGTTGACCGGCTTGCGCAGACCCTGCAGCACCGGGCCGACCGCGATCGCGCCGGCCGAGCGCTGCACGGCCTTGTAGGTGTTGTTGCCGGTGTTCAGGTCGGGGAAGATCAGCACGCTCGCCTGCCCGGCGACCTCGGAACCGGGCAGTTTGGTCGCCGCGACCGACGGCTCCACGGCGGCGTCGTACTGGATCGGGCCCTCGATCTTCAGGTCGGGGCGGCGGGAGCGGACCAGCTCGGTGGCCTCGCGGACCTTGTCGACGTCGGCGCCGGAGCCGGAGGTGCCGGTGGAGTACGACAGCATCGCGATGCGCGGCTCCACGCCGAACTGCTCGGCCGTGGTCGCCGACTGGATGGCGATGTCGGCCAGCTGCTCGGCGTTGGGGTCCGGGTTGACCGCGCAGTCGCCGTAGACGAGGACCTTGTCGGCCAGGCACATGAAGAACACCGACGAGACGATGTCCGCGTCCGGCTTGGTCTTGATGATCTCGAAGGCCGGGCGGATGGTCGCGGCCGTGGAGTGCACCGAGCCCGACACCATGCCGTCGGCGAGGCCCTCCTGCACCATCAGCGTGCCGAAGTAGTTCACGTCGGAGACGACGTCGTAGGCCAGCTCCACGGTGACGCCCCGATGGGCGCGCAGGGCCGCGTACTGCTCGGCGAAGGTGTCCCGCAGCTCGGAGGTCGCCGGGTCGATCAGCTGGGACTCGCCGAGGTCGATGCCGAGGTCGGCGGCCTTCTTGCGGATCTGGTCGACCGGCCCGAGCAGCGTCAGTTCGCACACGCCGCGGCGCAGCAGCACCTCGGCGGCGTGCAGCACCCGCTCCTCGGTGCCCTCGGGCAGCACCACCCGGCGCAGGTCGGAACGGGCCTGCTCCAGCAGCTTGTGCTCGAACATCATCGGCGTGACGCGGTCGCTGCTCGGCGCGGAGACCCGGCGGGCGAGGTCGGCGGTGTCGGCGTACCGCTCGAACAGGCCGAGGGCCCGCTCCGCCTTGCGCGGAGTGGCCGCGTTCAGCTTGCCCTCCAGGGAGAACAGCTGCTCGGCGGTGGGAAAGCTGGTGCCGGCCACCGACAGCACGGGCGTGCCGGGGGCGAGGCGGTCGGCGAGGGTGAGGATGCGGTCGCCGGGCACCTCGTCCAGGGTGAGCAGCACGCCCGCTATCGGCGGGGTGCCGGCGCTGTGCGCGGCGAGTGCCCCGACGACCAGGTCGGCCCGGTCGCCCGGGGTGACGACCAGGCAGCCGGGGGTCAGGGCGCCCAGGAAGTTCGGCAGCATCGCACCGCCGAAGACGAAGCCGAGCACGTCCCGCGCGAGCCCCGAGTCGTCGCCCAGCACCACCTTGGCGCCGAGGGCTTGGCCGATCTGCGAGACGGTCGGCGCGGACAGCGCGGGCTCGTCGGGCAGGACGTAACAGGGCACCGGCAGCCGGGAGTCGAGCTGTCCGGCGATCTCGTCGCGGTCCTCGCGGGCCACCCGGTTGGCGACCATGGCCAGCACGTCGCAGCCCAGAGTGTCGTAGGCGCGGTAGGCGTTGCGCGTCTCGGCGAGCACGGACTCGACGGTCTGCTTGCGGCCGCCGACGACGGGGATCACGGACGCGCCGAACTCGTTCGCCAGCCGGGCGTTGAGCGACAGCTCGTCGGGCAGCTGGGTGCCGGCGTAGTCGGTGCCGAGGACGAGCACGACGTCGTAGTCCCGGGCGACCCGGTGGAAGCGGTCGACGAGGGTGGACACCAGCTCGTCCGTGCCGGCCTCGGCCTGGAGGGCGGACGCCTCGTGGTAGTCCATGCCGTAGACGGTCGACGGGTCCTGGGTGAGCCGGTAGCGGGCGCGCAGCAGCTCGAAGAGGCGGTCGGGCCCGTCGTGGACCAGGGGGCGGAACACACCGACCCGGTCGACCTGCCGGGTGAGGAGCTCCATGACCCCCAGTTCGACGACCTGGCGTCCGTCGCCGCGGTCGATGCCGGTCACGTACACGCTGCGGGTCACGCGCGCTCTCCGTTCGTCTCGGATGAGGGTCGGATGAGGGTCTGATGGGGGTAGGCCTCTCGCCCCACTGCTATCCAGCCCGGGGCACAAAAATCGCCCACCGAGGTGAGCAGAACCCTCTTGACAATACCTCTGCCGCTAGATAAGGCGCCCGTCAGGCCGGGGTGCCACAGCCGGTCGTGGAGCGTGAAACAATCGGCAGTGGCTCACCGGTGTCAACAGCGAGCAGGAGACACAGCACGATGCGTATCGGAGTTCTCACCGCAGGCGGCGACTGCCCCGGCCTGAACGCCGTGATCCGGTCGGTCGTGCACCGGGCGGTCGACCACTACGGCGACGAGGTCATCGGCTTCGAGGACGGGTACGCCGGCCTGCTGGACGGCCGCTACCGCAGTCTCGACCTGGAGTCCGTCAGCGGCATCCTGGCCCGCGGCGGCACGATCCTCGGGTCGTCCCGGCTGGAGCGGGACCGCCTCCGCGAGGCCTGCGAGAACGCCTCCGACATGATCCACCAGTTCGGCATCGACGCGCTGATCCCGATCGGCGGCGAGGGCACGCTGACGGCCGCGCGCATGCTGAGCGACGCGGGCCTGCCCGTCGTGGGTGTCCCGAAGACGATCGACAACGACATCTCCTCCACGGACCGCACCTTCGGTTTCGACACAGCGGTGGGGGTCGCCACCGAGGCGATGGACCGGCTGAAGACCACCGCCGAGTCCCACCAGCGCGTGATGGTCGTGGAGGTCATGGGCCGGCACGCGGGGTGGATCGCCCTGGAGTCCGGCATGGCGGCCGGTGCGCACGGCATCTGTCTGCCGGAGCGGCCGTTCGATCCGGCCGACCTCGTGAAGATGGTCGAGGAGCGCTTCTCGCGCGGCAAGAAGTTCGCGGTGGTCTGCGTCGCCGAGGGCGCCCACCCCGCCGAGGGCTCCATGGACTACAACAAGGGCGCCATAGACAAGTTCGGCCACGAGCGCTTCCAGGGCATCGGCACCGCCCTCGCCCACGAGCTGGAGCGGCGGCTCGGCAAGGAGGCCAAGCCGGTCATCCTCGGCCACGTCCAGCGCGGTGGTGTGCCGACCGCCTACGACCGGGTGCTCGCCACGCGCTTCGGCTGGCACGCGGTGGAGGCGGCGCACCAGGAGCAGTTCGGCAGGATGACCGCCCTGCGCGGGACGGACATCGTGATGGTCCCGCTCGCCGAGGCCGTGACCGAGCTGAAGACCGTGCCGAAGGACCGCATGGACGAGGCCGAGTCGGTCTTCTAACCGGCCTCCGGGCCGGTGTCGTCCTGGAGCTTCGCCCAGAAGTGCTCCACGATCCGGTCCAGGAACTCCTGGCCGGCGCCGCCCGCGTCGCCCCTGCCGCCGCCCCAGCTGAGGGTGGCGGCCATGTGGCCCTGGTAGTCCTCGTGCAGACCCTGCAGGGCTGCCTCGAGGAACCGGCGGTCCAGGGGGACGAGCTTGGCCACCGGACGGACGTAGGCCTGCCAGCGGGTCGTGGCCGCGCTGCGCAGCAGGCCGCCCAGCTTGGCGTCACGGCCGGTGACGGACACGAAGTCGGGCAGCGTGAGCCCGAGCAGCTCGGCGAGGGCGCCGGCCTGGCGTTCCGTGCCGCGCCAGGTGTCGGTCTCCTCCATGCGCAGATACGCGTGCACGTCGTGCCCCACGGCCCGGGCCACGTCCTCCGGGGCGAGGCAGCGGGCGATGCGGTGTTCGCGCAGGGTGCGCGGTCTGCCGATCAGTTCGGCGGGCGAGCACCACAGCACGCCCGCGAGCGCGGTGAGTTCGGAGCCGCTCGGGGCGGCGGCCCCGCGTTCCCAGGCCCTCACGTCGTCCGGGGTGATGTGGGGATGCCCGTACGAGATGCGCATGCCGTGGGCGACGTGTTCGGGTGCCATGCCGAGGGCCGCGCGCAGCCGGCGGGCGGCGGGGGCGTTGAACGGCGGGGGCGTGGGGGCGGTCTGCGCGGGGTGAGGGGGAGACGGCTGGTTCGGTCGGGCTGAAGGTCGGCGCACGGCTCACAAGCTAGGACGGCCGGAACACACTGACTACGGTCAGTTCGGCCAGGATCACGGATTGTAGGAAGCTACGGCTACCGACGGGTTCGACCGGGGCCGAAGATCGTCTGTCGGGCGGGGCGCCGGCCGGGCGAGGATGGCGCCGGGTCCGGTGATCACGGGCCCGGAAAGGCAGTGACTCACGTGAACGGCAAGCTCAACGGGCATATTCGCGAGCGTCTTCGCGCACCGAACTTCTGGCACCTCGCGACGGTGGGGGCGGACGGGGCGCCCCAGGTGTCGCCCATGTGGGCGGACATCGAAGGGGAGTACGTCATGGTCAACACCTCGGTCGGGCGGGTGAAGGAGGAGAATCTGCGGCGCAATCCGTACGTTTCGCTGTCCCACCACGACCCCGAGAACCCGTACGACCGCGCGGAGATCCGGGGCAGGGTCGTCCGGTTCGTGGAGGGCGAGGACGCGGAGCGGGCGATGGACCGGCTGGCGCGCAAGTACCTCGGCGAGGACCGGTACCCGTGGCTGCTGCCGGGGGAGCGCCGGGTCATGCTGCTGATCGAGCCGACGCGGGTGCGGAGGCTTGAGGGCGTCGAGCCGTTCCGGGCGGGCGTCCTGCCGGAGGAGCCGGCCGGCTGAGCCGTCTTCTCAGGGCTGTGGATCACGGCGTCCCGGCCGGCGGGCCGTCACAGCCTCACTGCCCCGACACCCAGCGGTACTGCAGCTCCGGCCGGCCCACCGTGCCGTACTGCGGGCGGCGTTCGGCGCGGCCCGCGTCGACCAGGTGCTCCAGGTAACGGCGGGCCGTGATGCGGGAGATGCCCACCGTCTCCGCGACGCCGGCGGCCGTCAGGCCCTCGGCGCTGTCGCGCAGGGCCACCGTCACCCGCTCCAGCGTCGGCGCGCTCAGCCCCTTGGGCAGCGCGGCCGGGCCCGGCGCCCGCAGGGCCGCGAGCGCCCGGTCCACCTCGTCCTGGCCGCTCGCCTCGCCGACCGCCGCGTGGAACTCGGCGTAGCGCACCAGGCGGTCGCGCAGGGTCGCGAAGGTGAACGGCTTCAGGACGTACTGCACGACACCGAGCGAGACGCCCTCACGGACGACGGCCAGGTCGCGCGCCGACGTCACCGCTATCACGTCCGCGTGGTGGCCGGCCGCCCTCAGGGACCGGGCCAGGTGCAGTCCGTGCACGTCGGGCAGGTGCAGATCGAGCAGCAGGAGGTCCACCGGGGTGCGCTCCAGGACCCGGCGGGCCTCCGCGCCCGAGTGCGCCTTGCCCACGGCCGCGAACCCCGGCACCCGGCCGACGTACAGGACGTGCGCGTCGGCTGCGACCGGGTCGTCCTCCACGACCAGGACCCGGATGGCCTTCTCGCTGCTCGTCATGCGTCGCCTCCAGCGCCTCTGGCCACCGAGGCCCCGGAGGGCACGCCCCCGGCCGCCGTCCCCGGCTCCCGCAGCGGCAGCCGTACCTCGAACTCCGCCCCGCCCCCGTCGGCCTCCGCGACCGTCAGGGAGCCTCCGTGCCGCTGGGCCGCCTGCCGGACGAGCGCCAGCCCGAGCCCCCGGCCGCCCGGTCCCGCGGGCTTCGTCGAGAAGCCCCGCTGGAAGACCGCCTCGGCGTGCTCGGGATCGACGCCCGGGCCGGTGTCCGAGACCCGCAGCACCAGTTCCGGGACGTCACCGCGGTCGCGGGTGTAGGCCGCCACCGTCACCCGGGCCCGGACACTGCCCTGCGCCGCGTCCACGGCGTTGTCGATGAGGTTGCCGAGGATGGTCACCAGGTCCCGCGCCGGCAGGGTCTCGGGCAGCAGACCGTCGTCCAGGCTGCTGTCCTCCGACACCATCAGCTCCACGCCCCGCTCGTTCGCCTGGGCCGTCTTGCCCAGCAGCAGCGCCGCCAGCACCGGCTCGCTCACCGCCGCCACGACCTGGTCGGTCAGTGCCTGCGCCAGCTCCAGCTCGGCCGTCGCGAACTCCACCGCTTCCTCCGCCCGCCCCAGCTCGATCAGTGACACGACGGTGTGCAGCCGGTTGGCCGCCTCGTGCGCCTGTGAGCGCAGCGCCTGTGTGAAGCCGCGCTCGGAATCCAACTCGCCCATCAGCGACTGGAGTTCGGTGACATCGCGCAGGGTGACGACGGTACCGCGCCGCTCGCCGCCCGACACCGGTGAGGTGTTGATCACCAGGACCCGGGACGCCGTCAGATGGACCTCGTCCACGCGCGGTTCCGAGGCGAGCAGGGCACCCGTCAGCGGGGCCGGCAGCCCCAGTTCGGCCACCGACCTGCCCACCACGTCCCCGGCCACGCCGAGCAACTCCCGACCTCCGTCGTTGATCAGCGCCACACGGTACTGCCCGTCCAGCATCAGCAGGCCCTCGCGCACGGCATGCAGGGCGGCCTGATGGTAGTCGTGCATCCGGCTGAGCTCGGTCGCGTTCATGCCGTGGGTGTGGCGGCGCAGCCGGGCGTTGATGACGTACGTGCCGACCGCGCCCAGCACCAGCGCGCCGGCCGCCACACCGAGCAGGGCCGTCAGCTGGTCCTGGACCCGCTGGGTGATCTGCTCGACCCGGATCCCGGCGCTGACCAGGCCGACCACCCTGCTGCCGTCCCGGATCGGGGTGACCGCGCGGACCGACGGGCCGAGCGTGCCCGTATAGGTCTCGGTGAAGGTCTCGCCCTTCAGGGCCCGCTCGGTGTGCCCCCGGAAGGTCTGGCCGATCTGCTTCGGGTCGGGGTGCGTCCAGCGGATGCCCCGCGGATCCATGATCGTGATGAAGTCGACCTCGGTGTCCCGCATCACCTTCAGCGCGTACGGCTGGAGCTCGGCGGTCGGGTCGGGGGCGCGGGTCGCGGCCAGCACCGACGGGGAATCGGCTACCGAGCGGGCCACCGCCCTGGCCTGGCGCGTCGCCGCCTCCTCGGCCTGGCTGCGGTCGCTGACGTAGGAGAACAGCGCGTATCCGGCCACGACGACCGCTATCAGCACGGCCTGCATGGCGAACAGCTGGCCCGCCAGACTGCGGGGGCCGGGGACGGTGAGGCGCATGCCGTCAGTCTGCACCGTGGCTGATTGTGAACTAAATGAACGGAAGGGTGACCGCGCTCACAGAGCAGGACATAGTCACGGCATTCCCCATCACGCATCTCCGGGAGCCCCGCTCCGAATTTCCCGGGCCTCCCGGAGTCTTTTCCGGACGTGAGCCGCACGCCGGTGATGCCGACGACGTCGTCAAGGAGGGCCGCCGTGACCAGCGCAGCCGATACGGCACCTGCCGCACGCAAACCCAAGCGGGACCGCACGCACTACCTCTACATCGCGGTGATCATCGCGGTCGCCGCCGGTATCGCGGTGGGCCTGGCCGCGCCGGACTTCGCTGTCGGGCTGAAGCCGATCGGCACCGGGTTCGTGGCCCTGATCAAGATGATGATCTCGCCGATCATCTTCTGCACGATCGTGCTGGGCATCGGCTCGGTGCGCAAGGCCGCGAAGGTCGGCGCCGTGGGCGGTATCGCCCTGGGCTACTTCATGGTCATGTCGCTGGTCGCGCTGGGCATCGGTCTGGTCGTCGGCAACATCCTGGAGCCGGGCACCGGCCTCGCGGTGACCGATGCGATCAAGGACGCCGGTCACGCGCAGATCGACTCCGAGGCCAAGGACACCACGGAGTTCCTGCTCGGCATCATCCCGACGACCATCGTCTCCGCCTTCACCAGCGAGTCGGTGCTGCAGACGCTGCTGATCGCGCTGCTCGCGGGCTTCGCGCTGCAGGGCATGGGCTCGGCCGGCCAGCCGATCCTGCGCGGCATCGAGCACATCCAGCGGCTCGTCTTCCGCATCCTCGCGATGGTCATGTGGGCCGCCCCGATCGGTGCCTTCGGCGCCATCGCCGCCGTCACCGGCTCGGCCGGCCTGGAGGCGCTCAAGAGCCTCGCCGTGCTGATGCTCGGCTTCTACGTGACCTGCTTCCTGTTCGTCTTCATCGTGCTCGGCGCCCTGCTGCGCGTGGTCGCAGGCCTGAACGTCTTCACGCTGTTCAAGTACCTGGGCCGGGAGTTCCTGCTGATCCTGTCCACGTCCTCGTCCGAGTCCGCGCTGCCGCGGCTCATCGCGAAGATGGAGCACCTGGGCGTCAGCAAGCCGGTGGTCGGCATCACCGTCCCGACCGGCTACTCCTTCAACCTCGACGGCACCATGATCTACATGACCATGGCCTCGCTGTTCATCGCCGACGCCATGGGCACGCCGATGTCGCTCGGCGAGCAGATCCCGCTGCTGCTCTTCCTGCTGGTCGCCTCCAAGGGCGCCGCCGGTGTCACCGGCGCCGGTCTCGCGACCCTGGCCGGTGGTCTGCAGTCGCACAAGCCGGCCCTGGTGGACGGCATCGGCCTCATCGTCGGCATCGACCGCTTCATGAGCGAGGCCCGCGCCCTGACCAACTTCGCCGGCAACGCCGTGGCCACCGTGCTGATCGGCACCTGGACGAAGGAGATCGACAAGGACCGCGTGAACCAGGTCCTCGCCGGCCGGCTGCCCTTCGACGAGAAGACGCTGCTGGACGACCACCACGGCGGCCCCGCGGAGGACCGCACCGAGACCGAGGTGCCCGAGCAGGGAGGCGAGAAGGAACTGGCGAAGGCCTGACGGCCGCTCCGCCCCCACAGATTCCGGGCGGCTGGGCGTCCCCCCGTCGCTCAGCCGCCCGGTCCCCCGGCGCACAGACGGATCAAGCGTTCAGCTTCGCCACCAGTGCGGTGGCCTTCGAGGCGGGCACGCCCGCCGCGGTCAGTACGGTGACCGCGGCGCAGCGGCCCGCCTCCTGTGCTGTCAGCAGGCCGTCGTTCACCGCCTCCATCACGGCGAACAGCATCTGTTCGTGCACGTACGCCAGCGCCGGGGCCGGCAGCGGCGAGCTGAAGACCCCGTCGTCCAGCCCACGTTGCAACAACCCGATGCTCTCCTTCCTGACCGGCGCGAGCCGCTCGCGGATGCCCTGCATGGTGACCGTGCGCTGGGCGAGCGCCACCAGCAGCCGGTAGCGGTCGGCGATCTCCCACACCGCCAGCACCGAGCACGCCACCGCCTCCGCCGGTTCCCGCACGTCCTCGCGGCCCGCCGCGTGCGCGGCCGACAGCGCCTCGACGGCCTCGTCGACGAGCGTGCTGATCAGCGCCTCGCGGCTCGGGAAGTGCCCGTACACCGTCCGCCGGACGACTCCCGCGGCCCGTGCGATCTGGTCCATCGACGCGTCCGGGTCGCGCAGCAGCTCGGCGAGGGCGACGTCGAGGATGCGGCGGCGGTTGGCGTCGGCGCGGCTGGTTCCCGTGGTCATGGACGTCATTGTGCCCCTTCCCCGATCGAGTTGCACAGCACTGTGCAACGAAGTAGATTGCGCAGCGTTGTGTAAATGCACACCCATGTGCAACCCCAGTCGGGAAGGCGACCCCTGCCATGCGACTCGTCATGAACCAACCGGCCGAGAGGATGGACCGCCCCTACGCACGCCGCTGGTGGGCGCTGCTGGTGCTCTGCCTCAGCCTGCTGATCATCGTGATGGCCAACACCGCCCTCACCGTCGCCGCGCCCGCCATGACCGAGGACCTGGGTCTGACCAGCGCCGACCTGCAGTGGGTCATCGACGGCTACACCGTCCCCTACGCCGCGCTGATGCTGCTGCTCGGCGCGATAGGCGACAAGTACAGCCGCCGGGGCGCGCTCGTCCTCGGACTGGTCGTCTTCGCGGCCGGCTCCGTCTTCGGCTACCTCGCCGACAGCGCCACGACCGTCATCGCCGCCCGGGCCGTGATGGGCGCCGGCGCCGCGATGATCATGCCCGCCACGCTGTCCCTGCTCGCCGCGACCTTCCCGCGCGCCGAGCGGGCCAAGGCCATCACCCTGTGGACCGCCACGGCCGGACTCGCCATCGCGGCCGGACCGCTGGTCGCCGGAGCGCTGCTGGAGGATCACGGCTGGTCCTCGACGTTCCTCATCAACGTCCCCGTCGCGGTCCTGGCCCTCCTCGGCGCCTTCGTCCTCGTCCCGCCGTCCAAGGCCGCGGACCGCGGGCGCATCGACTACGGCGGCGGACTGCTGTCGGTGGTGTGGATCGCCGCACTGGTCTACATGATCATCGAGGGCCCGCACTTCGGCTGGGGCGTCAAGGCCGTCACCGCCGCGGTCGTCGCCGGAGCCGGGCTCGTCGCCTTCGTCCTGTGGGAGCTGCGCCACCCGCGCCCGCTGCTCGACGTCCGCCGCTTCGCCGACCGCGGCTTCGCCGGCTCCAACCTCGCCGTCGCCCTGTTCTTCCTGGCGGTCTTCGGCGCCTTCTACTACCTGACCCAGCATCTGCAGTTCGTCCTCGGCTACGACGCCCTGGACACGGGCCTGCGCATGCTGCCGCTGGCGGGTGCCGTGTTCGTGGGCGCCGCCCTCACCGGTCTCCTCACGCCCCGGGTCGGCATGAAGTGGACCGTCACGGCCGGCATGGTCGGCGGCACGACGGCCCTGGCGCTGCTCGCCCGGGTCGACGCCACCTCGTCGTACGGCGACTTCGTCGCGCCCCTCGTCGTGCTCGGCCTCTCGATCGGGCTCGCCCTGTCGCCCTGCACCGACGCCATCATGGGGGCCTTCCCGGAGTCGAAGCTCGGCGTCGGCGGCGCGGTGAACGACACTTCGCTGGAGCTCGGCGGCTCGCTCGGCATCGCCATCCTGGGCTCGCTGCTGGCGACCTCGTACTCCGGCCACCTCTCGGACGCGACGACCGGGAGCAAGCTTCCCGCCTCCTCCCTGTCCACGGCCCAGGACTCCGTCGGCGCCGGGTACGCCGTCGCCCAGGGCATCGGCGACAAGGCACGGCAGCTGGCCGAGCAGGCCGCGCACACCGGCGACCCCCAGCAGGCGGAGCGGCTGCGGACGCAGGCCGAGCAACTCGGCGGCGGCGCACGGCAGATGGCCGACGCGGTCGGGTCCGCGTTCTCCGACGCGGTCGCGCACACCAGTCTGATCGGGGCCGTGATCCTGGGCGTCGGCACGCTGGTGGTGGCGCTGCTGCTGCCCGGCAGGCCGAAGGCGGCGGAGGAGGAGCCCGTCGAGGAGAGCCGGGAGCTGGAGTCCGCGGGGACCCGCTAGGACGGCTCGCGGGAGCTCGCGGGAGCTCGCGGGAGCTCGCGGGAACTCTCGGGTTCGCGAGGGTTCGCGGAGTGCGCGGGAGTGGCGCCACCGCCCGGTTGCGGTCGGCGTCACTTTCGCGCGGGGGGTGGGGGAAACCGGCCGGCGTCATTCTCGTGCGCGGGGGTGGGTGAAGCCGGCCGGCGTCACTCTCGTGCGCGGCCCGGGACAGGCCCGGTCGGTGTCACTTCCGGGCGGGGGCCGGGCCGGACTGGTCGGCCTCACTGTCGTGCACCGGCCGGACCGGCACGGCCGCCTCGTCCAGCCGGGTGCGTTCCTCCGAGGTGAGGAGCAGGTCCGCCGCGGCCGCCGAGTCCCTGATGGTCTGCGGACGGCTCGCCCCCGGGATCGGGACGACCGCCGGGGAACGGCCCAGCAGCCAGGCCAGACCGATCTGTTGGGGACTGACACCGCGCTCCGCCGCCACCGCGTGGAACGCGGCGAAGCGCCGCTCGCCCTCCGTGCGTGAGGGCCCGTCCAGTGAGCTGCGGGCCAGCCCGCCCAGCGGACTCCACGGCAGGAACGCCAGACCCAGCTCCGCACAGAGCCGCAGCTCCGGCTCGCTGTCCCGGACGGCGGGGGAGTACCGGTTCTGGACCGACACCAGCCGGTCGCCGAGGATCTCCCGGGCCCGGCGGATCTGGTCCGCGTCCGCGTTGGACACACCGGCCAGCCGGATCGTGCCCGCGTCGAGCAGCTCGCGCAGCGCCCCGACGGACTCCTCGAAGGGCACCGCGGGGTCGGGCTTGTGCAGCTGGTACAGGCCGATCGCCTCGACGCCCAGCCGCTCGCGCGACGCCTCGGCGGCGGCCTTGAGGTGGCCGGGGGAGCCGTCCACCGTCCAGTGGCCGCCCGCCGGCCGGCCCCGTCCGCCCTTCGTCGCCACCAGGACGCCGGAGGTGTCACCGCCGTAGGAAGCCAGTGCCCGGGCCACCAGACGCTCGTTGTGGCCGGGCTCCGCCCCCGGCAGGTGGTACGAGTCGGCCGTGTCCAGGAGGGTCACACCGGCGTCGAGCGCGGCGTGCACGGTCGCCAGGGCACGCTCCTCGTCCGGTCTGCCCTCGATGGACAGCGGCATCGCACCGAGCCCCACGGCGCTCACCCGCAGCCCGCCGAGAGTCCTGTACCGCATGTCAGTCGCCCTTCCCGAGCGTCTCGGCGACGGCACGCGGCAGCCACTGCCGGGCCTCGCCGAAGCGGAAACCGAGCCGGGCGGCCCGGGAGTTGTCCATGCCGTAGGAGCGGCGGAACGAGAACGGCGAGACCTCGCCGACCTCCACGGACCGGAACTCAGCCCGGCCCCCGGGGACATGGGCGGCCACCGCCGCGCACAGCTCCTCGGTGCTCAGCACCCCGGACGAGGCGGCGTTCACCGGCCCGGTGAAGTCCTCGCCCGCCGCCCAGGCCAGGAAGCGGGCGACCTCCTCGACGTACGCGTAGGTGGCCGGCCGGTTCACCGCCGGCACGGCGATCGGCTCGCCGGAGCGCATCCGCTCGGCGTAGTGGGCCAGCCGGCCGGTGAAGTCGTCGTCCCCGCCCAGCACATGGGCCACCCGCACCGCCGTGTACGGCAGCGCCGCGCCGCCGGCCGCGAGGACCGCCTCGGCCTGCCGCTTGCCCTCCCCGTAGTGGGCCTCCGCGAACGCGGGGTCGCCCCAGGGCAGTTCCAGGTCGACGGTGACGGCGGACGGGTCGACGGCCTCCTCGCGCACGAGTGCGGGGGAGTCCTCGTACTCGTACACCTCGACCGTCGACGTCATCACATAGCGCCGGGTGCGGCCGGTGAAGACCCGGCGGGCGAGCGCGGCCTGGCGCGGGGTGTAGCAGACCTGGTCGACGACGACGTCGAAGACGCGCGAGCCGAGCGCGCCGGTCAGCGACCGCTCGTCGTCCCGGTCGGCGCGCAGGTGCGCCACCCCGGCGGGCGGCGGCGAGGAGCCGCGGTTCAGCACGGTGACGCGGTGGCCTTCGGCGAGCAGCATGGCGATCAGGCGCTTTCCGACGTACCGGTTGCCGCCGATGACCAGGACGTCCAGGGCTTTTTCCATGGCCATAATTCTCCCGGCGTACCGTCACGCCCTGAAGGGGGAACCATGGGAGTTCAGGCCGCCGCGCCGAAAGAACCACGGCATCCGCGCAGCGCCGCCGACGAAACGTCGGTGGCCTTCGACGCACTGGACCGGCAGATCCTCCAGCTGCTCCAGACCGACGGCCGGATCAAGCTCAGTGAGCTGGGCCGCCGGGTCAGGCTCAGCCCGGCGGCCGTCACCGAACGGGTACGGCGACTGGAGGCGGCGGGCGTGATCAGCGGCTACGGCGCCCATGTCGTGCCGGCCCGGCTCGGCTACGGAATCCAGGCCTTCATCCGCGTCAACCCGCACGGCGGCTACAACCTGAAGCACCCCAGGACCCTGGAGCTGATCGAGCGCCCCGAGATCACCGAGGTGCACCACGTGGTCGGGGAGGACTGCTGGATCCTCAAGGTCGCGGTGTGCGACACCGTCCACCTGGAGGAGGTCCTGGAGGCCGTCTCGGCGCTGGGCCGCACCACCACGTCGATCGTGCTGACCTCCCCGGTGGAGCGGAAACCGCTGTTGCCTTGACGCCGGGGTCAAGGATTACGTTCGACCGCATGCGAATCGGCGAGCTGGCCGCACGGGCCGGGACCACGACGCGGACGCTGCGCTACTACGAATCGCGGGGCCTGCTGCCCGCGCGGCGCACCGGCAACGGATACCGGACCTATGACGAGAGCGACCTGCGCCTGCTGCGGCAGATCAGGACGCTCCAGGACTTCGGGTTCGACCTGGAGGAGACACGGCCCTTCGTGGAGTGCCTGCGCGCCGGGCACCCCGAAGGCGACTCGTGCCCGGCGTCGCTCGCGGTCTACCGGCGCAAGCTGGACGAACTCGACGCGCTGATCGGCCAGCTGAACGGCGTACGGGACACCGTCGCGCGGCAGTTGGAGCGCGCCGAGCTGGCCCGGGCCGAGCTGGCCGCCGAGGCGGAGGTTCCGGGCGGTCCGGAACCCGTGTGCGAGCTGGGAGGGGACCCATGGTGACCGGCGTGACGGATGTGACGGACGCGAACTTCGAGGCGGAGGTGATCGGGGCCGAGCTGCCGGTGCTGGTGGAGTTCACCGCCGACTGGTGCCCGCCCTGCCGGCAGATGGGCCCGGTGCTCAAGGCCCTCGCCACCGAGGAGGGCGACCGGCTGAAGGTCGTGCAGCTGGACGTCGACGCCAACCCGGAGACGACCAACGCCTACAAGGTGCTCTCCATGCCGACCTTCATGGTGTTCCGGGGCGGTGAGCCCGTGAAGGCGATGGTCGGTGCACGGGCCAAGCGGAAGCTGCTGGAGGAGCTGGCCGATGTGATCTGAGCGATCCGCCCGGACAACAGGAAATCCCCGGAGCAATTGCGCTCCGGGGATTTCCTTGCGTATATTTGTCTGTTCGTGACTTCAAGTCGAATGAAGCCACAGTGAAGTTCAGTGAGCACAGTATATCCGGGCGGGAGCGGAATTGTCAAACACCGAATTTCCGGACGATGAATTGCGCCAGGAACAGGAATTCATCGACGGGTTGTACGCGCGCGTGGACGCGCTGCGCGGCTACGCCGAGACCTCCGTCACGGACGCGCTCGCGCAGGGCAACACCCCCATGCAGGCCAGACTCGAGCGGGACATCCTCGTCGCCGAGCGCTCCGGGCTGCTCGCCGCGCTGAACGCGGTGGACGGCTCCCTGTGCTTCGGCCGGATCGACCTCACCTCGGGCGTCACCCACCACATCGGCCGCATCGGCCTGCGCACGGACGACGCCGAACGCACCCCGGTCCTCATCGACTGGCGCGCCGACGTCGCCCGCCCCTTCTACCTGGCCACCGGCCACACCCCGATGGGTCTGAGGCGCCGCCGGCACATCGCCACCGACGGCCGTACGGTCACCCACCTGCACGACGAGATCCTCGACCTCGGCGACGAGACCCGCACCGGCCACGAGGACCCGACGGGCGACGCCGTACTGCTCGCCGCCCTCAACTCGGCGCGCACCGGGCGCATGGGCGACATCGTGCAGACGATCCAGGCCGACCAGGACCGCATCATCCGCGCCCCGCACCGCGGCGTCATGGTGGTGGAGGGTGGTCCGGGCACCGGCAAGACGGCCGTCGCCCTGCACCGCGCCGCCTACCTGCTCTACGAGCACCGGGAGCTGCTCGCCAAGCGGGCGGTGCTGATCGTCGGGCCCAACCCGGCGTTCCTCGGCTACATCGGCGAGGTGCTGCCCTCCCTCGGCGAGACGGGGGTGCTGCTCGCGACCGTGGGCGAGCTGTTCCCCGGGGTGAAGGCGACCGCGACCGACACGCCCGAGGCGGCCGCGGTGAAGGGTCGCGCCGACATGGCCGACGTCCTCGCCGAGGCCGTGCGCAGCCGGCAGGCGCTGCCCGACCCGGTGATCGCCATCGAGCACGACCGCGAGGTCCTCATGCTCGACGACGGCCTGGTCAACGTCGCCCGCGAGCGCACCCGTGCCGCCGGACTGCCGCACAACGCCGCCCGCGAGCACTTCGAGGGCCACATCCTCAACGCCCTCACCGACCTGTACGCCGAACGGATCGGCACCGACCCCTTCGACGGGTCCAGCCTGCTCGACCCCAGCGACATCACCCAGATCCGCGACGACCTCGCCGAGAACCCCGAGGTCTGGGCGGCCGTCGACCAGCTGTGGCCGCTGCTGACCCCGCAGCGGCTCGTCGCGGACTTCCTCGCCGCGCCGGAGGAGTTCCTGCCCGCCGAGGACGCCGACGCCGTACGCCGGCCGGTGACCAGGCGCTGGACGGTGGCGGACGTGCCGCTGCTCGACGAGGCCGCCGAACTCCTCGGCGACGACGACCGGCTCGCCCGCGACCGCGCCGAACGCGAGCGGCAGCGGCAGATCGCCTACGCCCAGGGCGTGCTCGACGTCTCCTACGCGTCCCGGACCTATGAGTTCGAGGACAAGGAGGAGGACGACCCCGAGGGCTCCGAGGTACTGTCCGCGCACGACATCATCGACGCCGAGCGGTTCGCCGAGCGGCACGAGGAGGACGACCACCGCAGCGCCGCCGAGCGCGCCGCCGCCGACCGCACCTGGGCGTTCGGGCACATCATCGTCGACGAGGCGCAGGAGCTGTCGCCGATGGCGTGGCGGCTGCTGATGCGGCGCAGCCCGACCCGTTCGATGACCCTGGTCGGCGACCCGGCTCAGACCGCGGAGGCGGCCGGGGTCGGGTCCTGGTCCGGCATCCTCGAGCCGTACGTCGAGGACCGCTGGGAGCACACCCGCCTGGGCGTCAACTACCGCACCCCGGCCGAGATCATGGACGTCGCCGCGGCCGTGGTCCGTGCCGAGCACCCGCGGTTCGAGCCGCCCAGCTCGGTCCGCTCCACGGGCGTACGCCCCTGGGCACGCGCCACCGACGACCTTCCCGGCGACGTCGCCAAGGCGGTCGGGGAGCTCACCCCGGACGAGGGCAGGCTCGCGGTCATCGCGCCCCGCGACCTCCACCGCTCCCTCGCGGCCCGGCTGGACGGTGTCACGGCCGGCACCGAGCCCGACCTCACCCGGTCGGTCGTTCTGCTCGACCCGCGCCAGGCCAAGGGCCTGGAGTTCGACTCCGTCCTCGTGGTCGAGCCCGGCCGGTACGGCACGAGCGACCTGTACGTGGCCCTGACCCGGGCCACCCAGCGGCTGGGCGTGCTCCACACCGGCGCACTGCCCAAGCCCCTGGCGGACGCCTTCGCCTAGCGGAACGGCCCCGTGCCCACCCGGGCACGGGGCCCGCCTGCCGCAGGACGGCGAGCAGCGTCATGACGTCACGGCCGTCTTGCGGGCGCGCGGTTCGGTGGCGCAGCCCGCGCCGATGAACAACAGGGCCACGGCCAGCCGTGGTCGGGGTCGCCGGAGTAGACGGAGCCGAAGCGCAGCGGCAGGTACGAGGGGCGGTGAGGGGACGGCCCGTCCCGGGTGACTTCGCCGAAGCCGTCCACCCCTCCGGTCACGCCCTTGTCACAGGGCAGCTCAACCTGCCCGCTGCGCGGACGCGTTCACGGGCGGCTCGGGCAGCCAGTCACGAGTCGGGTCGTACTCCAGCCACCGGCTCCGGCCCGCCTGCTCGGCGAGGGCCGTGGTGAGGACGTCAACGCCGGGGTGCCCGCCGCCGGCGCGCCACACCAGCGACCAGGCGTACAAGGGCGTGGGGTCGACCAGCGGGACGGAGCGCAGCCCCGGCACGTCCGGCAGGGGCACGTCGGCGGGCAGCAGCGAGAAACGCCGCGGGTCCGCCACCACCTCGGCGAGGAAGTGGGCGAGGCCCAGGTTGAGGGCGGTTGCCGTGGTGGGGATGCCGAAGCGCCGGGCGAACCGGTGGAGGAAGTCGAGCCGGTCCAGCGTCCCGGGCGCCCACAGCACACCGCCGCTCAACTGCCCGGGCCTCACGGCGGGTTCGGCTGCGAGCGGATGGTCCGCGCCGAGCACGGCGTCCACCGGCTCCAGCCGCACCAGACGGTGCGCCAGTCCCGCGGGCAGCGGAGGGTGCACCCGGCCGAAGGCCGCGTCGATGTCACCACGCAGCAGGGCCGCCGTCACCGACGGCAGATCACGCCCGTGGCCCAGCACCAGCTCCCCTGCCCGCCCGGCGACCTCGGCCAGGGTCCGCATCGGCGCGTAGAGATGCCCCCAGACATCGACCCGCAGGGGCCGGCCCGTCCCCACGGCCGCCGCGACGGCCGCCTCGGCCGCGGCCAGGGCCTGCCGGGCCGGCGCGAGGAAACGCCGTCCCGCCTCCGTGAGTTCCACCGCCTTGCCGCCGCGCCGGAACAGCGCGGTGCCGAGCAGCGACTCGAGCCGCACGATCCGCTTGGACAGGGCCTGCTGGGTGAGACCGAGCGTGCCGGCCGCCCGCCCGAAGTGCAGTTCCTCGGCGGCGCACACGAAGGCCCGTACCCGCGCCATGTCGAGATCCATGGCTCCCCACCCTAGTGCCGCGGCAGGCAACGTCCGCCTCGTCGCGACGCCCGCACGCCCTCTCGCCGCACCCCAGAGCGCGCACCGGACGCCGCTCCTTCACGGGCAAACGTTGCCTGCCGCGGCACTAGGTCGTGTCCGACCTGGAGCTCGGGCGACAACCGTACGTTGTCGGTCCTGCCGGTTCGTTGTTGGAGCGCACAGTGGCCGCGGAGGTTGCATGTCCGGCATGCGAAGACTTATTCCCACGGGGGAGGCGGCCCGGCCGGTCGCCTTCACCGAGGCACCCCCGCCCGTCCCCGCGCCCGACGAAGCACTCGTGAAGGTCGAGGCGTTCGCGCCGAACCGGGGCGAGACGTTCCTCCTCGAACATCCCGAGCCGGGGCTGCTGCCCGGCAAGGACATCGCGGGACTGGTCGTGCAGGCCGCGGCCGACGGCTCGGGCCCCGCCCTCGGCACCCGCGTGGCCGGACACCCCGCACAGGGCGGCTGGGCCGAGTACGCCGCCGTGCCCACCCACTCCCTCGCCCCGCTCCCGGACGGCGTCGACAGCGTCCGGGCAGCGGCCCTGCCCCTCGCCGGCATCACCGCCCTACGCCTGCTGCGCACGGCCGGATCCCTGGCCGGCACACGGGTACTGCTCACCGGTGCCTCGGGCGGCGTCGGCCACTACGTCACCGAGCTGGCCGTCGCCGCCGGGGCTGAGCTGACCGCGGTGACGGCCACACCGGAGCGCGGCGCCCGCCTCCAGGAGCTGGGCGCGCAGGTGGTGCACGAGGTGGCGGCGGCACACGGGCCGTTCGACGTCGTGCTGGAGTCCACGGGTGGACCAGACCTGCCGGCGGCCGTCGCCAGGACCCGCCCGGGCGGCCTGGTCGTCTGGTTCGGCCAGGCGAGCCGTACCCCGGCGACCCTCGACTTCTTCGCACTCCTCGGCGGCCCCGAGCGGGTGACCCTCCGGCACTTCCACTACGCGGGCGCCCCCTACGGCCCCGATCTCTCGACGCTGGTGCGTCTGGTCGAACAGGGGCGACTGCACCCGGAGATCGGCCGGACCGCCGACTGGGCGGACACCTCCGGCACGTTGGTCGACCTGCGCGAGCGCCGGATACGCGGCAAGGCCGTCCTGCTGACGGGAGGAACCCGATGAGCGCCCCCGACTTCGCCGCCGCCCAGTGGACACGCGCCACCGGCGCGGGCGTCGACCCCCATGAGTACCGGCGCGTCACCGCCGCCCTCACCCGTGTCGCCGACTGGGGACCGGCCTTCTCGCACACCGGACAGGCCTTCGTCGAGCGCGCGGAGCGGGCCGGATCGTCCGTCTCGGCGGGAGAGCACCTGCTGATGGCGGCCCGGTGGTTCCACCTCGCCACGCTCGCCCCCTACGCGGAGGCCGGCCGTGCCGCCGCAGCCGCGGACGAGGCCCTGAGCCGGGCGCTGACCGTGCTGGAGCCCGGTGCGCGGCGCGTCAGCGGCACGGGGTTCACCGGCTGGCTGCGCGGACCCTCGGACGCCCCCGGCACGGTGATCGTGGTCCCCGGCCTGGACTCGGCCAAGGAGGAGTTCCTCGACCTGACGGCGGCGCTGCTCGCCCGGGGACTCGCGGTGTTCGCGATGGACGGACCCGGGCAGGGCGCCCTCGCGGCCACGACCACCCTCACCCCGCACTACGAGCAGGTCGTCGGCCGGGTCGTCGACGCCCTCGGCGTCCCGCACGTCGGGCTGGTGGGCCTCAGCCTGGGCGGCTACCACGTGGCACGGACCGCGGCCCTGGAGCCCCGCGTGGCGGCCGCCGCCACCGTCAGCGGCCCCTTCCGCCTCGACTGGGACAGACTGCCTCCGCCGGTGCGGGACGTCATGACACGCCGGGCCCAAGGAGCCGACGCAGCCCGTGCCTTCGCCCGCCGGGTCGATCTCACCGGCCTGGCACCGCGCATCACGGCCCCGCTGCTGGTCGTGGACGGCGGGCAGGACGTCATCCCCGGCGTGACGAACGGCGAGCCGCTGGCCCGACTGGCACCGCACGGCACCTACCTTCCCGTCCCGCACGGCGACCACCTGCTCGGCAACGCACGCGGTGACTGGCTGTTCCCCCTCGCCGACCACCTCGCCCACACGCTGACGGGAGCGGCGGTGTGAGCCGCTCCCGTCCACGCCCTGCCTCGGGGCCTGCCCCTTACGCCGGCCGCAGCCAGACCGTCGCCAGGGGCGGCAGGGTCAGCCGGATGCTGGCCGGGCGGCCGTGCCAGGCCAGCGGCTCGGGCTTGACCGGGTCGGGGTTGGTGACGTCACTGCCGCCGTAGCGGGCAGCGTCGGTGTTGACGGCCTCGTGCCAGGCGGGAACGTCCTCCGGGACGCCCAGGCGGTAGTCCTGGCGGGTGACCGGTGCGAAGTTGGACACCGCCAGCACCGGGACGCCCTCCGGGTCCAGCCGCAGGAACGCGAAGACGTTGTCGTCGGCGGCGTCCCCGACGATCCACTCGAAACCGGCCGGGTCCGTGTCCAGGCGCCACAGCGCCGGGGTCGCCCGGTAGACGGTGTTCAGGTCGCGGACCAGGTCGCGCACCCCGCGGTGGTCGGGCTCGGCCCCGTACCCCGGGTCCAGCAGCCACCAGTCGGGGCCGTGCGCCTCTGACCACTCGGCGCCCTGCGCGAACTCCTGCCCCATGAACAGCAGCTGCTTGCCCGGATGGGCCCACATGTAGCCCAGGTAGGACCGGACCCCGGCCCGCTGCTGCCACCAGTCGCCCGGCATCTTCGACACCAGCGAACGCTTGCCGTGCACCACCTCGTCGTGCGAGATCGGCAGCACGTAGTTCTCGCTGTAGGCGTACACCATGGAGAAGGTCATCTCCCCGTGGTGGTACTTGCGGTGCACCGGCTCGTGGCTCATGTACTGCAACGAGTCGTGCATCCAGCCCATGTTCCACTTCAGCCCGAACCCCAGCCCGCCGAAGCCGCTCGGGCCCTTGTGGTGGGTGGCGCGGGTGACGCCGTCCCAGGCGGTGGACTCCTCGGCGATCGTGACCACGCCCGGGACCCTGCGGTACACCGTCGCGTTCATCTCCTGCAGGAACGCCACCGCGTCCAGGTTCTCCCGGCCACCGTGCTCGTTGGGTGTCCACTGCCCCGGCTCGCGCGAGTAGTCCAGGTAGAGCATCGAGGCGACGGCGTCCACGCGCAGCCCGTCGATGTGGAACTCCTCGCACCAGTACACGGCGTTCGCCACGAGGAAGTTGCGCACCTCGTTGCGCCCGAAGTCGAACTCCAGCGTGCCCCAGTCGGGGTGCGCGGCCCGCAGCGGGTCCTCGTGCTCGTACAGCGGACGCCCGTCGAACTCGGCCAGCGCCCACGAGTCCCGCGGGAAGTGCGCCGGCACCCAGTCCATGAGGACGCCGATGCCCGCCTGGTGCAACTTGTCGACCAGGTACCGGAAGTCGTCCGGCGTGCCCAGCCGGGCCGTCGGCGCGTAGAAGCCGGTCACCTGGTAGCCCCAGGAGCCCCCGAACGGATGCTCCGCGACCGGCATCAGCTCGACGTGCGTGAAGCCCAGGTTCTTCACGTACACCGGCAGCTGCTCGGCGAGCTGGCGGTACGTCAGACCCGGTCGCCAGGAGGGCAGATGCACCTCGTAGACGGAGAACGGCGCCTCGTGCGCCGGGACCTCGGCACGCCGGGCCAGCCAATCCGCGTCACCCCACTCGTACTGCGAGGAGGTGATGACCGACGAGGTCGCGGGCGGCACCTCCGTGCGGCGGGCCAGCGGGTCGGCGCGCAGCGTCTTCGAACCGTCGGGGCGGGTGATCTCGAACTTGTACAGCTCGCCCTCGCCGATGTCCGGCAGGAACAGCTCCCACACCCCGGACGAGCCGAGCGAGCGCATGACGTGCCCGGTGCCGTCCCAGAAGTTGAAGGTGCCGGCCACGCGCACCCCGCGCGCGTTCGGTGCCCACACCGCGAACCGGGTGCCGGTCACGCCCTGGTGGGTCATCGGGTGCGCGCCCAGCGCCGTCCACAGCTCCTCGTGCCGGCCCTCGCCGATCAGATGCAGGTCGAGGTCGCCCAGCGTGGGCAGGAAGCGGTAAGCGTCCTCGGTCTCCAGGACCGTGCCCTCGTACTCCACGAGAAGCCGGTACTCAGGGACCTCCGTCAGCGGCAGCAGCCCCGAGAAGAAGCCCTCACCGTCGTCGTGCAGCTCCGCTCGCATCTCCCCGGCGACGACGGTCACCGACAGGGCGTACGGACGGAACGCCCGGAAGGCGACGCCGCCGGGCACGGGGTGCGCGCCGAGCACGGAGTGCGGGTCGTGGTGGGTGCCGCCGAGCAGTCGCTCCCGGTCCGCCGACCCGACGCCGGGCGCGACGGCGACCTCCATCTCCGGCGGAACGGCCTGCGCGGAAGCGGCCGTCCCGGTAGGCGTCGTCTCCGCGGGGGCCTTCTCGACCGCGCTCTTCTTCGGGAGGGCCCTCTGCACGGGGCCCTCGGACGCGGTGGCCTTCTGCGCAGGCGCCTCCGACGCGGTGGCCTTCTTCGCGAGAGCCTTGGCGGCGGGCGCCTTCTTCGCCACGGCCTTTTTCGCGGTCGCCTTTTTCGCCGCGGCCTTCTTGGCGGGGGACTTGGCGGCTGCGGCCTTCTTCGCGGCGGGCCCGGCCCCCGTCGCCCCGGCCGTCGTGGCCTTCTCGGCGACGGTCTTCCTGACCGCCGTCCCGGCCGCGGTCTTCTTCGCAGCCGTCTTCTTCACCGCCGCCTTCTTCGCGGCGGTCTTCTTCGCGACCGTCGTCGTCTCGGCGGCGGCAGCGGCAGCGGCGTCGGGCTGTTCCACCGACGTCTTCCTGGCGGGAGCCTTCTTCGTCGCCGCCTTCTTGGCCACGGTCTTGGCGACGGTGGTCTTGCCGGCGGCCGCCTTCTTGGCGGTCGTCCTCGCGGGGGCCGCCTTCTTCGCCGCTGCCTGTTTCGGCACCGCCGTCTTCTTCGCGGCGCTCTTCTGCTGGGCGGCCGTGGGCTGCTCGGGGATCTTCTCCCCGGCGGCACCCTTGGGACGCGAACCGCTGGACTCAGGGCGGGGGGTCACGGGCGGAGCCTCCAGGACGAGGGGTGGTCGGTCAGGTCAGGTGGCCGGTCGAGGCGAGGCGTTCTATGGCGGCCAGGGGCACCGGCAGCCAGTCGGGGCGGTGCCGGGCCTCGTACACCACCTCGTAGATCGCCTTGTCCGTCTCGTAGGCCCGCAGCAGCACCGGGTCGGTGCGCGGGTCGCGGCCGGAGGCCTCCGCGTAGCCGGAGCAGTACGCGGACCGGCAGGTCTCGGCCCAGTCCGGCTGGGGCGGGTCGACCGAGCGTGCCGCGTAGTCGAAGGACCGCAACATGCCGGCGACGTCGCGCACCGCCGGCTGCGGCATGCGGCGTTCGGCCAGCGGCCGGGCCGGTTCACCCTCGAAGTCGATCAGCCACCACTCGCCGGACGGCGAGCGCAGGCACTGACCGAGATGCAGGTCGCCGTGCACCCGCTGCGCGGTCCAGGTGCGGCCCTCGGCGGCCAGGTCGCCCAGCGCGGTGAACGCCGACCGCAGGCCGCGCGCGTACGGCCGCAGCGCGGCCACCGCCTGGACGGCCGCGTCCAGCCGCTCGATCATGCCGTCCACCATCAGCTGGAGCTGTGTGTGACCGAGCGTGACGGTCGGCAACGCCCGGGCCAGTGCGGTGTGCACCTCGGCGGTGGCCCGCCCCAGGGCCCGCGCCTCGGCGCCGAAGTCCTCGCCCTTGGCCAGCTCGCGCAGCGCCAGCTCCCAGCCGTCGGAGGCGCCTTGCAGGAACGGCTGGAGCACCCCCAGGACGTACGGCTGGCCGGCGAGGTCCACCGGGCCCGCCGGGACGACCGGGTCCGCCATGGGGGCGATGTCGGCAACCAGCCAGGCCGTCGGCGCGGGCACCCGGGGGCAGCCCTCGCGGGCCAGCGCGAGCGGCAGCTCCAGATCGGGGTTCACCCCCGGCACGATCCGGCGAAGCAACTTGAGGATGAACGTATCTCCGTAGACGAGCGACGAGTTGGACTGCTCCGCGGTCACCACGCGCGGTACCAGTCCGGTACGGATGTCCTGGCCGGGGTCCCGCTCGAAGCGGAGCCTGCCGACCCGGGCCTGTGTGCGCAGCGCCTCCAGGAGCAGCTCGGCGGGCCTGGTGTCGTGCAGGGCGTCGTAGACCGTCCGGCCGGCCAGCGGTCCCGTCGGCACGTGTCCGATCAGCGCGGGCGCCAGCCGAGGCGGCAGCGCCTCGCGCACGCCTATCAACAGCTGGTAGCAGTCACCGGGGTGACCGGGCGCCCCGTGGGTCGGCGCGACGGGCTGGTGGGCGCGGACGAGCAGGTGGTACAGCCCCAGCTTGGACGTGGCCGGAAGCAGCTCGGTGGCCTCGACCAGCGTGAACCCGGTGACCGCCCGTCCCTTGCCCGCGAACCAGCGCTGCCGTGGCAGCCATTCCCGCAGCAGCGGATCCAGGGAGGCGAGAAGGCCGGGCGGGGCGGTGACGGTGCGTGTGACGGCTTCCGACATGGCGTCGCGTCCTTTCACCCATATGTGGTGCGCCTCCCGGTGCCTGTGACCGGCCCCGGACGGCGCCCCTCCGGCTCACGGGGGTGGGCGGGGTGTTACTGATGCGTGCCCCGGGCGGGGCGGAGGAAACGCCCCGCCGCCGGGGTTTGCGGCCCGTCCCGCGGATCGGGCCTCAACAGGCCTTTTCAGGCCTCACACGGTCTCCTTGCGGAGCCGGAACCAGTAGAAGCCGTGGCCCCCGAGGGTCAGCAGGTACGGCAGCTCGCCGATGGCGGGGAAGCGCACCCCGCCGAACAGCTCCACCGGGTGCCGTCCCGCGAACTCACGCAGGTCGAGCTCGGTGGGCTGTGCGAACCGCGAGAAGTTGTTCACGCACAGCACCAGGTCGTCCTCGTACTCCCGCAGGAACGCCAGCACCGCCGGGTTCGTCGACGGCAGCTCGGTGTACGAGCCGAGTCCGAAGGCCGGGTTCTGCTTGCGGATCTCGATCATGCGGCGGGTCCAGTGCAGCAGCGACGACGGCGACGACATCGACGCCTCGACGCTGGTGACCTGGTAGCCGTAGACCGGGTCCATGATCGCCGGCAGGAACAGCCGTCCCGGGTCGCACGAGGAGAACCCCGCGTTGCGGTCGGGCGTCCACTGCATCGGCGTGCGCACCGCGTCCCGGTCGCCGAGCCAGATGTTGTCGCCCATGCCGATCTCGTCGCCGTAGTACAGGATCGGCGACCCCGGCAGGGCCAGCAGCAGGGCCGTGAACAGCTCGATCTGGTTGCGGTCGTTGTCCAGCAGCGGGGCGAGCCGGCGGCGGATGCCGATGTTGGCGCGCATGCGGGGGTCCTTGGCGTACTCGGCCCACATGTAGTCGCGCTCTTCGTCGGTGACCATCTCGAGCGTGAGCTCGTCGTGGTTGCGCAGGAAGATGCCCCACTGGCAGTTCGACGGAATGGCCGGAGTCTTGGCCAGGATCTCGGAGACGGGATAGCGGGACTCGCGCCGCACGGCCATGAAGATGCGCGGCATGACCGGGAAGTGGAAGGCCATGTGGCACTCGTCGCCGCCGGCGGCGTAGTCGCCGAAGTAGTCGACGACGTCCTCGGGCCACTGGTTGGCCTCCGCCAGCAGCACGGTGTCCGGGTACTGCGCGTCGATCTCCTTGCGCACCCGCTTGAGGAAGTCGTGTGTCTCCGGGAGGTTCTCGCAGTTCGTGCCCTCCTGCTGGTACAGGTACGGCACCGCGTCCAGCCGGAACCCGTCGATGCCCAGGTCCAGCCAGAACTTCAGCGCGGAGATCATCTCCTCCTGCACGGCCGGGTTCTCGTAGTTGAGGTCCGGCTGGTGGGAGAAGAACCGGTGCCAGTAGTACTGCTTGCGGACCGGGTCGTAGGTCCAGTTGGAGGCCTCGGTGTCGACGAAGATGATCCGCGCGTCCTGGAACTGTTTGTCGTCGTCGGCCCACACGTAGTAGTCGCCGTAGGGCCCGTCGGGGTCCTTGCGCGACTCCTGGAACCACGGGTGCTGGTCGCTGGTGTGGTTCATGACGAAGTCGATGATCACGCGCATGCCCCGCTGGTGGGCTGCGTCGACGAACTCCACGAAGTCGGCCAGGTCACCGAACTCCGGCAGCACGGCCGTGTAGTCGGAGACGTCGTAGCCGCCGTCGCGCAGCGGCGACTTGAAGAACGGCGGCAGCCACAGGCAGTCGACGCCCAGCCACTGGAGGTAGTCGAGCTTCGCGGTCAGGCCCTTGAGGTCACCGACGCCGTCGCCGTTGCTGTCCTGGAACGAGCGGACGAGCACTTCATAGAAGACGGCACGCTTGAACCACTCCGGGTCACGGTCCCTGGCGGGGGTGTCCTCGAAGGTGTCCGGAACGGGTTCGTTGACGATCATGTTGTGGGTGACCCTCCGATCTCCGGGGTGGACGGTCGCAGGACCGTGAAGACGTGCGCGGGCCGGTGTCCCGGTTCGAGGCGCACATAGTTGGTCCTGCCCCAGTGGTAGGTCTCACCGGTGAGCTCGTCGCGCACCGGCACCGACGCGTGCCAGTCCAGGCCGAGTTGCGGCATGTCCAACGAGACCGTGGCCTCCTGGGTGTGGTGGGGGTCGAGGTTGGCGACCACCAGAACCGTGTTCGAACCCTTCCGCTTCGAGTAGGCGATCACCGCCTCCTGGTCGGCGTGGTGGAAGTGGATGTCGCGCAGCTGCTGGAGGGCCGGGTTCTCCCGCCGGATGGTGTTGAGCCGGGTCAGCAGCGGGACGATGGTGCGGCCCTCGCGTTCGGCGTTGTCCCAGTCGCGGTGCCTGAGCTGGTACTTCTCCGAGTCCAGGTACTCCTCGCTGCCCTCCTTCAGCGGGGTGTTCTCGCACAGTTCGTAGCCGGAGTAGATGCCCCAGGTCGGCGACAGCGTCGCGGCGAGCACGGCCCGCACCTCGAAGGCGGGCCGGCCGCCGTGCTGGAGGTAGGCGTGCAGGATGTCGGGGGTGTTGGCGAAGAAGTTGGGCCGCATGTAGGAGGCGGCCTCACCCGACAGCTCGGTCAGGTACTCGGTCAGCTCCTGCTTGGTGTTGCGCCACGTGAAGTACGTGTAGGACTGCTGGAAACCGATCTGGGCCAGGGTGTGCATCATCGCCGGCCGCGTGAACGCCTCCGCCAGGAAGATCACATCCGGGTCGGTGCGGTTGACCTCCCCGATCACCCGCTCCCAGAAGACCACCGGCTTGGTGTGCGGATTGTCCACCCGGAAGATCCGCACCCCGGCGTCCATCCAGTGCCGCAGCACCCGCACCGTCTCCGCCACCAGACCGTCCATGTCCGCGTCGAAGGCGATCGGATAGATGTCCTGGTACTTCTTCGGCGGGTTCTCCGCATAGGCGATCGTCCCGTCCGGGCGGTGGTGGAACCACTCCGGGTGCTTCTGCACCCACGGGTGGTCCGGGGAGCACTGCAACGCGAAGTCCAGCGCCACCTCCATGCCCAGCTCCCGGGCCCGGGCGACGAACCGGACGAAGTCCTCCAGCGTCCCCAGATCCGGGTGCACCGCGTCGTGGCCGCCCTCCGGCGAACCGATCGCCCACGGCACACCCACGTCGTCGGGGCCGGGGGAGAGGGTGTTGTTCTTGCCCTTGCGGAAGGTGGTGCCGATGGGGTGGATCGGCGGCAGGTACACCACGTCGAAACCCATCGCGGCGATCGCCGGCAACCTGCGCGCGGCGGTGCGGAAGGTGCCGTGGGGGTGCTCGCGGGTGCCCTCCGAGCGCGGGAAGAACTCGTACCAGGAGCCGTACAGGGCCCGCTCCCGCTCCACCAGCAGCGGCAGCGGATCACTGCCGGTGACCAGCTCCCGCAGCGGATACCGGGCCAGCACCGCGTCCACCTCCGGCGTCAGCGCCCCCGCCAGCCGGGAAGCCGCGGGACGGCCCTCGTCCCGCAGGGCGTCGACGGCGGTGCGGATCACGTCGCGCAACCCTCCCTCCTCGGGCAGACCGGCGGCCGCCCGCTCGTACAGACGCGCGCCCTCCTCCAGGACGACGTCCGTGTCCATGCCCGCCGGGATCTTGATCTCGGCGTGATGGCGCCAGGTGCTGACCGGGTCCCCCCAAGCCTCGACGGTGAACGTCCACAGGCCCGGCTCCCCGGCGGTGACCGTGGCACCCCACCGGTCCGTCCCGGGGGCCAGCTCGCGCATCGGGGTCCACGGGCCGGGGCGGCCCTCGGGGTCCTTCAGGACGACGTTGGCGGCGACCGCGTCGTGCCCCTCCCGGAACACGGTCGCCGAGATCTGGAAGGTCTCACCGGTGACGGCCTTGGCCGGCCGGCGGCCCTGCAGCACCACCGGGCGGACGTCGAGGACCGGTATGCGTCCGACGGCGGTCGCGTCGCTCCCGCGAGGTGGTGGCGAGGCCGGTGGGCCCGCCTCGGCCGGGCGTGCGGGGCGTGCTTCGCCTCCGGGTGCGCGCGCCCCGGTGGTGCGGCGGCTGGGGGGTGCTGGCGAATGGTGCTTGGCGGGCATGACCGCTCCTGTCCGCGTCAACGAGGGTAGGCGGATGTCTGTGGGGAGGTGGGTCCTGCATGGTGCTCCTGAGAGGGGTACCCGCAGGAGCCTTCCCACCCTATTCGGGTGAGCAATCCGGCACTTTGTTAACTACTCACGCGTATGTCGACACACAAGACCGGCCTCGTCCGCGACGGACGAGGCCGGCCCCCGGCGTGGCTGCCGCTTCGCCCTACTCGCGCGGCACCCGCAGTAATTTGTCCGGCGAACCGATGCCGCGGCCGGAGACCTTCCCGGTCGCCGCTGACACCGTCAAAGCCCTCCCGACCTGCGCCGGAGTCGCTTTCGGATGATCGGCCAAGTAGAGCGCGGCGACGCCGGCGGCATGCGGAGACGCCATCGAGGTACCCGAATACGTTGCCCGCGCGGTGTCGCTCGCCGCGGAAGCGGAGGTGATTCCGACGCCCGGGGCGAACAGATCGAGGGCCGGACCGTCATTGGAGAAGGCCGGTTTTGCATCCTCCTGGTCGCTCGCCCCCACCGTGACGGCCTGCTCGACGCTCCCCGGCGAGTACAGGCCGGCCGGCCTGCCGTCGTTGCCCGCGGCGACCGTGTAGGTGACCCCGGAGGCGATCGAGGCGCGGACGGCGGCGTCCAGCCGCTCGTTGCGCGGTCCGCCCAGGCTGAGGTTGGCGACCGCGGGCTTCCTCGCGTGCCGGGTCACCCAGTCGATCCCGGCGATCACCCGGGCCGTGGTGCCCGCGCCCGCGGCGTCGAGGACGCGCACGGAGATGATCCGGGCCTTCTTGGCGACGCCGTGGACCGTCCCGGCGACCGTGCCGGCGACATGCGTGCCGTGGCCGTTGGCGTCCGAGGCGACCCGGTCGTCCCCCACGAAGTCCCAGCCGTGGCCCGCCCGGCCCGCGAAGTCCCGGTGGGTGGTGCGGACGCCGGTGTCGATCACGTACACCGTCACCCCCGCCCCGGCCGACCGGGGCCAGGTGTAGCTCCGGTCCAGCGGCGGCCTCGGCTGGTCGAGGCGGTCCAGCCCCCAGGACGGAGGGTTCTTCTGCGTGCCCTCGAGCCGTACGCGGGTGTCCTGGACGACCGAGGCGACCCGCGGGTCGGCGGCCATCCGCCCGGCCTGTCTCCCGTCCGCCCGGACCGCGTAGCCGTTCAGGACCGTGCCGTAGGTGTGGCTGATCGTCACCCCGTACTTGTCGGCGAGGCCCTTTCCGGCCGCCGACCGGGCCTGTGTGCCCTCCTTCAGTGTCACCAGGTAACTGCCGTGCACGGAGCCGGGTGATCCGGCGCCGAGTATCCGCCCCTCCGGTACGGCGTGCGCGGGCAGGGTGATGGCCGAAAACGCGGCGGCGCAGACCGCCGCCGCCAGGCCCCCCGTCCGGCGCAGACGCCGCTCGCGCGTCCGAGCCATGGTCCGAGTTCCCCTCCTCGACTCGGCGTACGGCTGCCGCGCGGCGCCGCGTGCGGCGGGCGCGGGCCGGTACGCCACAGGCAGCCTCTCGTGGCGTGTGAAGCACCACAAGGACGCCTATGGGTGCGGATTCGGCCATATCCGCGGATGGTGCGGTTCAAGCCGATCGGGGGTCCGGTGGCGGAGCCTCAGCGGCGCGGGCGCCGACGCCGGTACTGTCGTAGGAGACGTCGTCGAAGCCCTGCGAAATCCAGCGAACGCGCCGAGGTGGAACCCGTGAAGGCGATCCGTCGATTCACCGTCCGACCCGTTCTCCCCGACCCCCTCCGGCCGCTCAGCGACCTGGCCCGCAACCTGCGCTGGTCATGGCACGCGGAGACCCGGGACCTGTTCCGGTCCGTGGACCCCGAGCGATGGGCCGCCTCGGGCGGCGACCCCGTCCGGCTGCTCGGCAGCGTGCCGCCCGCACGGCTGGCGGAGCTCGCCGGGGACGACTCGTTCCTGAGCCGCCTCGCCGCGGTCGCGGACGATCTGCGCGACTACACCACCGGCGACCGCTGGTACCAGGCCCAGCCCGAGGAACTGCCGTCCGCGATCGCCTACTTCTCACCCGAGTTCGGCATCACGGCCGCCCTGCCCCAGTACTCCGGCGGCCTCGGCATCCTGGCCGGCGACCACCTCAAGGCGGCCAGCGACCTCGGCGTCCCGCTGATCGGCGTCGGCCTGCTCTACCGGCACGGCTACTTCCGCCAGACGCTGTCCCGCGACGGCTGGCAGCAGGAGCACTATCCCGTCCTCGACCCGAACGAGCTGCCCGTCGCCCAGCTCGAGGAGCCCGACGGCACCCCCGCCCAGGTCGCTCTCGCCCTGCCCGGCGGGAGGCAGTTGCGCGCCCGGATCTGGCTGGCGCAGGTCGGCCGGGTCCCGCTGCTGATGCTGGACTCCGACGTCGAGGAGAACGACCTCGGCGAGCGCGGCGTGACCGACCGGCTCTACGGCGGCGGCAGCGAGCACCGGCTGCTGCAGGAGATGCTCCTCGGCATAGGAGGGGTCCGGGCGGTACGGACGTACTGCCGGCTGACCGGCCACCCCGAGCCTGAGGTCTTCCACACCAACGAGGGGCACGCCGGCTTCCTCGGCCTGGAGCGCATCGCCGAACTCTGCGCCGAGGGACTGGACTTCGACGCCGCGCTGGAGTCGGTCCGGGCCGGAACCGTCTTCACCACCCACACGCCCGTCCCGGCCGGCATCGACCGCTTCGACCGCGAGCTGGTCGCCCGGCACTTCGGCCCCGACGCCGAGCTGCCCCGCATCGACGTCGACCGCGTCCTGCGGCTCGGCATGGAGAGCTACCCGGGCGGCGAGCCCAACCTGTTCAACATGGCCGTGATGGGCCTGCGCCTGGCCCAGCGCGCCAACGGCGTGTCACTGCTGCACGGCAACGTCAGCCGCGAGATGTTCTCCGGCCTGTGGCCCGGCTTCGACGCCGACGAGGTGCCGATCACCTCCGTCACCAACGGGGTGCACGCACCCACCTGGGTCGCCCCCGAGGTGTTCCGGCTCGGCGCCCGGCAGATCGGCGACCGGCGCGCCGAGGACGCGATGACGGTCGGCGGCTCGGAGCGCTGGGACTCCGTGGCCGACATTCCCGACCAGGACATCTGGGACCTGCGGCGGGTGCTGCGCGAGCAGCTCGTCGAGGAGGTCCGCGAGCGGCTGCGCGCGTCCTGGCGGCAGCGCGGCGCCGGCACGGCCGAACTGGGCTGGATCGACAACGTGCTCGACCCGGACGTGCTGACCATCGGCTTCGCCCGGCGCGTCCCGTCGTACAAGCGGCTGACGCTGATGCTGCGAGACCGGGACCGGCTGATGGATCTGCTGCTGCACTCCGAGCGACCGGTCCAGATCGTCGTCGCGGGCAAGGCGCACCCCGCCGACGACGGCGGCAAGCGGCTGGTGCAGGAGCTGGTGCGGTTCACGGACGACCCGCGGGTGCGCCACCGGATCGTGTTCCTGCCGGACTACGGCATGGCCATGGCACAGAAGCTGTACCCCGGCTGCGACATCTGGCTGAACAACCCGCTGAGGCCGCTGGAGGCCTGCGGCACCTCCGGCATGAAGGCCGCGCTGAACGGCTGTCTCAATCTGTCCGTCCTGGACGGCTGGTGGGACGAGTGGTTCCAGCCCGACTTCGGCTGGGCCATCCCCACGGCGGACGGCGTCGGAACCGACCCGGACCACCGTGACGACCTGGAGGCGGCGGCGCTGTACGACCTGCTGGAGCAGCGGGTGACGCCCCGCTTCTACGAGCGCGGGCGCAGCGGGCTGCCGGACCGGTGGATCGAGATGGTCCGGCACACGCTGAGCCTGCTCGGGCCGAAGGTGCTGGCGGGGCGGATGGTCCGCGAGTACGTGGAGCGCCTCTACGCGCCCGCCGCTCTCTCCCACCGGTCCACGGGCCCGGACGCGGCACGCGACCTCGCCGCGTGGAAGGGGAAGGTGCGGGCGGCGTGGCCGGAGGTCACCGTCGACCATGTGGAGACGTCGGCGTCAGAGGCGCTGGCCGAGCTGGGGACGACGCTGGGGCTGCGGGTACGGGTCGGGCTCGGTGCGCTCGGGCCGGACGACGTGGAGGTGCAGGCCGTCTCCGGGCGGGTCGACGAGGAGGACCGGATCGGGGACGCGACGGTCGTGCCCCTGAAGCCGGTGGGGTCTCCCGACCAGGACGGGCGCTGGGTGTACGAGGGGCCCTTGTCGCTGGATCGCACCGGGCCTTTTGGGTACACGGTGCGGATCCTTCCCGCGCATCGGCTGTTGGCTTCCAGCGCGGAGTTGGGCCTGGTTGCGGGGCCTTCCGAGGAGCTGGTGGAGGCTGCGGGGTTGTTGATGCGGTGAGCTTGCCGTCCGCGGGCGCGTGGGGGCTCGTCGCGCCCACGCGGCGGAGCCGCAGATCGATACAGCCCCGCGCCGCTAGGCCGGCTCGCCGCCTCGCGTCGCCAGGTTCCGCAGGACACTGCCGCACCTGCGTGCGTACGCGTGCTGGAAGCCCCTGGTCGCCGGGCCGCCCGCCTTGGCGTACCACTTGGCCGGGCGGCTGAACGCGTTCACCGTCAGCCAGACCGTGCCGTCTCCCGTGCGGTCGACCACGAAGGACTCCTCGCCGGCCTCCGGGTGGCCGGGCAGCGTGCCGTAGGCCCAGCCCGCCCGGCGGGGTTCCTCGACCGTCCAGACCACGCGGCAGGGGGCCTTGATCATGCCGGCGAGGGTGACGGTGACGTCGACGCCGGGGGCGGCCCGGTCTGCGCTCGCGTCGAGGCCGACGCCCATCGCGCGGTGCATCTCCCAGGTGAGGACGGCCTCCGCGGCCCGGCGGAAGACCTCCTCGCCCTCGCCGATGCGGGTGCGTACGTTCATGGGACGAAAGCCCGGCGGGCAGAAACCCTGATCACGGGTGGCGCCGACATCGGCGTAGGTGAAGTCCTGCGATTCCGTAGAAGACACGGTCCCCAAGACTAGGGCGGTACCCGGATCCGCTCGGGGTCCGGGTACCGCCCGTGGTCGTGCTTCGGTCAGCCGACGTTCACGGCCGACCAGGCGGCGGCGACCGCCTTGTACTCGGTGCTGGACGCGCCGTACAGCGCGGAGGCCGCGTTCAGGGTCGCCGTGCGGGCCTGCGCGTACTTGGTCGTCGACGTCATGTACGTCGTCAGCGCCTTGTACCAGATCTGCAGCGCCTTGGTGCGGCCGATGCCGGTGACCGTGGAGCCGTTGGACGTGGGCGAGTTGTAGGTCACGCCGTTGATCGTCTTCGAGCCGCTGCCCTCGGACAGCAGGTAGAAGAAGTGGTTGGCGGGACCGGAGGAGTAGTGGACGTCCACGCCGCCGAGGCCGGCGGACCAGCTGTCCTTGGACGAGCCGTCCTTGCTGGGCTTGTCCATGTAGCGCAGCGGGGTGCCGTCGCCGTTGATGTCGATCTCCTCGCCGATGAGGTAGTCACCGACGTCGGAGGAGTTGCCCGCGAAGAACTCGGCGCCCGCGCCGAAGATGTCGCTGGTGGCCTCGTTCAGACCACCGGACTCGCCGCTGTAGTTCAGGCCCGCCGTGGCCGACGTCAGCCCGTGGCTCATCTCGTGAGCGGCCACGTCCAGCGAGGTCAGCGGGTGGGTGTTGCCCGAGCCGTCGCCGTAGGTCATGCAGAAGCAGCTGTCGGACCAGAAGGCGTTGACGTAGCTGTTGCCGTAGTGGACCCGCGAGTAGGCGGCCTTGCCGTCGTTGCGGATGCCGTTGCGGCCGAAGGTGCTCTTGTAGAAGTCCCAGGTGATCTGGGCGCCGTAGTGCGCGTCGGCGGCGGCGGTCTCGGCGTTGGACGGGTCGCCGGTGCCCCAGACGTCGTCGGCGCCGGAGAAGAGGGTGCCGGTGCCGGAGGTGCCGCGGTTGAGGTTGTAGGTCTTGTGGCCGCCGCGGGTGCCGTCCGTGAGGTTGTACGTCGACCCGGACTTGGTCGTGCTGAGGGTGACCTGGCCGCTGTAGGTGGTGTTGCCGGTGCCGGTCTCGATGCCCTGGTACTCGTAGAGCTTCTTGCCGGTGGCGGCGTCGGTGATGACGTGCAGCTCGTTCGGGGTGCCGTCCTCCTGGAGGCCGCCGACGACGGTCTCGTAGGCGAGGACCGGCTTGCCGCTCGCGGCCCAGATCACCTTGCGGGGAGCGGACTTCGCCTCGGTCTTGGCCGAGCCGGCTGCCTTGGCGAGGGTCACGGCCTGCTGCTCGGCCTTGGCGGCGGTGACCTCGGGCTTGAGCGAGGCGACCTTGACGGCCGCCTTGGTGGCTCTGGTGACGCCCGAGGTCGCGCCCGACTTCGACTGGTGCACCACGAGGTCGCCGCCGAGGACCGGCAGGCCCGCGTAGGTGCGCTCGTAGCGGGTGTGGACCGAGCCGTCGGCGTCCTTCACGACGTCCCTGACGACCAGCTTCTCCTGGGCGCCGAGGCCTATCGCGTCGGCGGTCCTGGCGGCGTCGGCCTGCTGCTCCTGGATGAGCGCGGTGCGGGCGGGAGCGGAGAGCAGGACGGGGGCCGCGGCGAGGGCCGGCTTGCTCGCGGAGTCGGCGGCGGCGCTGCTGCCGGCGGTCAGGCCGGTGGTGAGCAGGGCGCCGGCGGCGACGGCGGTGGCGATGGCCAGGGTGGCGCGCTTGTGACGCGCGTAGAGAGAGGTGGACACACAAGCTCCTCGACGTGGGGGAAGTGCTGTGGTGCTGTGCGGGTGGGGGAAGAGTGGCACTGGGGACGCGTACATGTCAGGAGTGAGGCGTGATGTTGGCCGGAACTCGACGGCCAGATGTACGCGAGGACACGTGAAACGGACGCCGCCCCGGGGGATTCGAACCCACCGGGGCGGCGCCCTGACTCGAGGGCCTGAAGGCCTGTGGAGCTACCGGTCTACGGGAAGGTCAGCTTCCAGCTGTTGATGTAGCCGGTGTCGATGGCCGCGTTGTCCTGGACCCGGAGGTTCCAGACGCCGTTGGCCACCTCGGAGGAGGCGTTCACCGTGTAGGTGGTGTTGATGTTGTCCGCGCTTCCGCCGGTGCCGTAGCCCTTCAGCGTGTACACCGTGCCGTCGGGGGCGACCAGGTCCACCTTGAGGTCACCGATATAGGTGTGGACGATGTCCACCGCGACCTGGAGGTTGGACGGCGCGTTGCCCGTCCGGCCGGAGACGGTGACCGGCGAGTTGACCGCCGCCCCCCGGTCCGGGATCGCCACGTCGGCGGTGTTCTCGAAGGACGTGCCACCGCCGCCCCCGCCGCCGGAGCGGGTGCCGACGTTGACGCCCGCCCACGCGTCCTGGACCGCCTTGTACTCGGCGCTGTCCGTGCCGTACAGCTCACCCGTGGCCGCGAGGGTGCCGGTGCGGGCGCCCGCGTAGTTGGTGTTCGAGGTGAACTTCGTGGTGAGCGCGCGGAACCAGATCTTCTCCGCCTTGTCCCGGCCGATGCCGGTGACCGGGAGGCCGTCCGAGGTGGACGAGTTGTACGTGACACCGTTGATGGTCTTGGTGCCGCTGCCCTCGGAGAGCAGGTAGAAGAAGTGGTTGGCGGGGCCCGACGAGTAGTGCACGTCGATCGAGCCGATGCCCGAGTACCAGCTGTCCTTGGACGAGCCGTCCTTGCTCGGCTTGTCCATGTAGCGCAGCGGGCTGCCGTCGCCGTTGATGTCGATCTCCTCGCCGATGAGGTAGTCACCGACGTCGGAGGAGTTGTTCGCGTAGAACTCGACCGTCGATCCGAAGATGTCGGAGGTGGCCTCGTTCAGACCGCCGGACTCCCCGCTGTAGACGAGGCCCGCGGTGTTGGACGTGACGCCGTGGGTCATCTCGTGACCGGCCACGTCGATGGACGTCAGCGGGTGGGTGTTGCCCGACCCGTCGCCGTAGGTCATGCAGAAGCAGCTGTCGGACCAGAAGGCGTTGACGTAGTTGTTGCCGTAGTGGACGCGGGAGTAGGCGCCGACGCCGTCGCCCTTGATGCCCGAACGCCCATGCACGTTCTTGTAGTAGTCCCACGTCAGGGCGGCGCCGTAATGCGCGTCCGCGCCCGCGGTCTCCGCGTTGGAGGCGCTGCCGTTGCCCCACACGTCGTCGGGACCGGAGAAGAGGGTGCCGGTGCCGGAGGTGCCGCGGTTGAGGTTGTAGGTCTTGTGGCCGCCGCGCGCGCCGTCGGTGAGGTTGTACGTCGACCCGGACTGCGTGGTGCCGAGCGTCACCGTGCCGCTGTACATCGTGTTGCCGGTGCCGTTCTCGATGCCCTGGTACTCGTAGAGCTTGGCACCGGTGGCGGCGTCGGTGACGACGTGCAGCTCGTTCGGGGTGCCGTCCTTCTGGAGGCCGCCCACGACGGTCTCGTAGGCGAGGGTGGGCTTGCCGCCGGCCGCCCAGACCACCTTGCGCGGCGCCTTGTCGATGTCGGCGCTCTTGGTGTCGTCCGCCTTGGCTACGGCCAGCGCCTGCTTCTGCGCCTTGGCGGCGGAGACGGCGGCGGTGGTGGTGGCCGGCTTGATGGCGGCGCGGGTGGCCTTGACGACCGCCTTGGTCGCACCGGACGCGGCGGTCTTGACGACCAGGTCGCCGCCGAGGACGGGCAGGCCGTCGTAGGTGCGCTCGTAGCGGGTGTGGACCGTGCCGTCGGCGTCCTTCACGACGTCACGGACGATCAGCTTCTCCTTGGCGCCCAGGCCCAGGTCCCGGGCCGTCTGCGCCGTGCGGGCCTCGGCCTCGCGGATCAGCGCGGCCCGCTGGGCGGGGCTGAGCTTGACCGACTGCGCGCCGGGGATCGCCTTGCCCGCGGCCGACGGTGCCTGCTCGGGGGCCGCGACGGCGGTGCCGCTCTGGACGGCGGCGGCGATCAGCGCGGCGACGCCGGCGAGGGCGACGGCCGCGGTGGTGTGGGGAGTGCGTCTGTGGGAGGTGCCTCTTCGCGAGGAACTGCTTCTCAACACTGACTCCTTCTGCGGGACCGGGGGTCGCCCGGCCTGGGGAGGTGGAGGTGTTGCTGTGGGGTTCCTGTGGAGCAGTCGTGGGAAGCGTGGCAGGGGAGGGCGCTTTCTGTCAGGACCGCGTCAAAAGTATGGCCGGAAACAGTTCGTTGTCCGGAAGTTCATGTTCGGTATGCGGACGCTTCGCCGGGCAGACGCTTCTCGACCCCCGGGCGCAGCGGCGCCGGGCCCGCGAGCCGTCGGTACGGCGACGACCCCCGGCCCGGCGAATGCGGAACCCGGGCGCCGCCGCCCCGCGCCCTACGCCAGGCTGTCCCGCCAGGCCCGGTGCAGATCTGCGAACCGGCCGGTCGCCGCGATAAGTTCGGCCGGTTCGCCGTCCTCCACGATCCGGCCGCCTTCCATCACCAGGACCCGGTCCGCGATCTCCACGGTCGACAGCCGGTGCGCGATGACCACGGCGGTACGGCCCTTCAGCACCGTCGTCATGGCCCGCTGCACCGCACGCTCCCCGGGGACGTCCAGCGAGCTGGTCGCCTCGTCGAGGATGAGCACCGCCGGGTCGGCCAGCAACGCCCGGGCGAAAGCGACCAGTTGCCGCTGCCCGGCGGAGATCCGGCCGCCCCGCTTGCGCACGTCGGTGTCGTAGCCGTCGGGCAGGGCGCTGATGAAGTCGTGCGCGCCGATCTCCTTGGCCGCCTGCTCCATCTCCTCGCGGGTGGCGTCGGGCCGGCCGATCGCGATGTTGTCGGCGACCGTGCCCGAGAACAGGAACGTCTCCTGCGTCACCATGACCACCCCGCGCCGCAGTTCGGGCACGGCGAGGTCGCGCAGATCGACGCCGTCCAGCAGCACCCGGCCGCCGGACGGGTCGTAGAACCGGGCCAGCAGCTTGGCCAGCGTCGACTTCCCGGCGCCCGTGGAGCCCACGACCGCGACCGTCTGCCCCGCCGGCAGGGTGAGGTCGAACGCGGGCAGCACCTCCCCGCCGGTGCGGTAGCCGAAGCGGACGGAGTCGAAGACCACTTCCCGGCCCGGATGTTCGCCCTCCAGCGGCGGAAGCCGGCGCGGGGCGGCCGGCTCGGGGACCGACGGGGTCTGGGCGAGCAGGCCGGCGATCTTCTCCAGCGAGGCCGCCGCCGACTGATAGGAGTTCAGGAACATCCCGAGCCGGTCGATCGGGTCGTACAGCCGCCGCAGGTACAGCACGGCCGCCGCCAGCACACCGAGGGCCAGCGTGCCGTCCGCCACCCGGTAGCCGCCCCACAGGACGATGGCCGCGACCGCCGTGTTGGCGACCAGCCGCGAGCCGGTGACGTAGCGGGCCATCTCCAGCAGCGCGTCGCCGTTGACCCGCTCGTGGCGCCGGTTGAGCTCGCCGAAGTCCGCGTCGTTGGCCGACTCGCGACGGAACGCACGCACCGGCCGGATGCCGTTCATCGTCTCGACGAACTTCACGATCACGGCCGCGATGGCGGTCGACCGCGCCCGGTACACCCGCCCGGCCCGCCGCCGGTACCACCGCACGAGCGCGGCGAGCGGCACCAGGGAGGCCACCGCCACGCTCCCCAGACCCGGGTCGAGCCAGAGCAGCATCGCCGAGATGTAGACGAAGGACAGGATCACCGTCACGAGTTCCTGGAGACCCTCGTCCAGCAGTTCGCGCAGGGACTCCACGTCGGTCGTGGAGCGGGAGATGAGCCGGCCCGAGGTGTAGCGCTCGTGGAAGTCGACGCTCAGCGCCTGCGCGTGGCGGAAGATCCGGCCGCGCAGGTCCAGCAGCACGTCCTGGCTGACCCGGGCCGCGGCGGAGACGAAGGCGAACTGCAGCCCGCCGGCGGCCAGCGCGCACGCCAGATACGCGACGCCCACCGCGATCAGCGGCCCGTGGTCCTGTGCCCGGAACGCCGGCACACCGCGGTCGATGGCGTACGCCACGAGCAGCGGACCCGCCTGCACGACCGCCTGCTGGAGCAGCAGCAGAAGCGTCGTGCCCGCGACCCGGGCCCTCATGGGCGCGAGCAGGGAGCGCAGCAGGGTCCCGGTGGCGCCCGGCGGGGTGGGCAGGACGTCCCGGTCGAAGGGGTCGCCCAGGGAGGGGGCCCGGTCGTCGGGCCGGTCGCCGGGTTTGCTGCCGGCCGGTGCGCCGGTGGCCGTCGTCATCGTGCGCCCTCCTCTTCCCCTGACATCAGATGCGCGTACTCGGCGTTGGTGCGCAGCAGTTCGTGGTGGGTGCCGACCGCGGCGATCCGGCCGCCGGACAGCAGGGCGACCCGGTCGGCGAGCAGCACGGTGGACGGGCGGTGCGCCACGATCAGGGCGGTGGTGTCCGCGAGGACCTGCCGCAGTGCGGCCTCCACGGCGGCCTCCGTGTGCACGTCCAGCGCCGACAGCGGGTCGTCCAGGACGAGGAACTCCGGCTGCCCGACGACGGCCCGGGCCAGCGCGAGACGCTGGCGCTGCCCACCGGAGAGGCTGAGACCCTGCTCCCCCACCTGGGTGTCGGTGCCCTGGGGCAGGGCGTGCGCGAAGTCGGCCTGGGCGACGGCGAGGGCACGCTCCAGGTCGGCTGTCCCGGCGGTGTCGCCGGCCCCCATGAGAACGTTGTCGCCGACCGTGGCCGAGAACAGGGTCGGCTCCTCGAAGGCCATGGCGACCTTGGCGCGCAGGGCCTTCCTGGACAGCTCCGTGATGTCGACGCCGTCGAGGGTGATGCGGCCCGAGGTCACCTCGTGGAGGCGGGGGACGAGTGCGGTGAGAGTGGTCTTGCCGCTGCCGGTGGCACCGACCAGGGCCATGGACTCGCCGGAGCGGATGTGCAGGTCGACGTCTTGCAGCACGGGCGGGGAGCCTGGCTCGGCGTCCGGGTAGCGGAACCGGACGTGGTGGAAGCGGAGCCCCGTGTCCCGCGGGTCCTTCGCGCCGGTCCGCGCACCGGAGGTGGCGTGTCCGGAGGCGGTGTGCTCGGTCTCCTCGTCCATCACCTCGAAGAACCGCTGCGTCGCCGTCGCCGCCTCCTGGCTCATCGCCAGCAGGAACCCGATCGACTCGACCGGCCACCGCAGCGCCAGCGCCGTCGACAAGAACGCCACCAGCGTCCCGGCCGACAGGGCGCCGTCGGCCACCTGGACGACCCCCACCACCAGCGCCGCCCCGATCGCGACCTCCGGCAGCGTCACGATGACGCCCCAGATCGTCGCCAGCAGCCGCGCCTTGCGCAGCTCCGTGCCGCGCAGCGTCCTCGACAGGTCCCGGAACGCCCGGGCCTGACTGCGGTGGCGGCCGAAGCCCTTGATGATGCGGATGCCGAGCACGCTCTCCTCGACGACCGTCGTCAGGTCGCCCACCTGGTCCTGGGCCCGCCGGGCCACCCGCGCGTACCGCTTCTCGAAGACCACGCAGGTGACCACGACGGGCACGGCCGGCCCGAGGACGACCAGCCCGAGCGTCCAGTCCTGGAGCAGCATGACGACCACGCCGACGACGATCGTCACGCCGTTGACCAGCAGGAACGTCAGGGGGAAGGCGAGGAACTGGCGCAGCAGCATCAAGTCGGTGGTGGCCCGGGACAGCAACTGCCCCGAGGCCCACCGGTCGTGAAAGGCCACGGGCAGCCGCTGCAGGTGCCGGTACAGCCCCGCCCGCATGGACGCCTCGACGTGGGTGAGCGGACGGGCCACCAGCCACCGCCGCAGCCCGAACAGCAGGGCCTCGGCGAAGCCGAGCAGCAGCAGGTACAGCGCGCCGAGCCACACGCCGGCCGGGTCCCGCCGGGCGATGGGCCCGTCGACCATCCACTTCAGGACGAGCGGGATCACCAGGCCCACGCAGGAGGCGAGTATCGCCACGAACGCGGCGCTGAACAGCCGCGCCCGCACGGGCCGCACGTACGGCCACAGGCGCAGCAGCGAACGCACGGCGGAACGGTCCTGGACGGGGGCGGGTGTCGTGGCCATCAGCAGCGAGCCTACGGATCGCCACTGACACTGCCCACCGAGTTTCCGCCGGACCCGACTCGGTCCTTGGTCCTACGACCTGCGTGTTCGACGGGCCGGCCCGGACCCGTCGCACCCACCGGAGGGGGATGCCCGGCCGGCCCGGACAGGGCAGCGGGGTCCGGTCGGCCTTCTCCCAGGCGGTCCTCGGCTCCGCCGGCAACTCCGGCCGGTCCGGCGCGGGACCGGCCTGCTCGCGCCGGTCCGGCGCCGCGCTCCGCCCCTTCGGTGAAACGATGCCTCAGCCCGTCACTCGCAGCAGCAGTACCGCCCGCGCCGGCATCGTGATCTCCGCTCCCGCCCGGTGCTCCACGGCCGGCGCCTCCCCCTGCTCCTCCAGGCTCGTGTCCACGACCACCTCGTAGCGCTCGGCCCAGGGCGGTCCCGGCAGCACGAAGTCCACCGGCACCTCGCCCGCGTGCAGCACGGCCAGGAAGCTGTCGTCGAGGATCTGCTCCCCGCGTTCGTCGCGGCCCGGGATGTCCCGGCCGGACAGGTACATGCCCAGTGTGGCGGCGGGCGCGTACCAGTCCTGCTCGGTCATCTCCGTGCCCCGGGAGGTGAACCACGCCAGGTCGCGCAGCCCGTCCGCGGTCTGCGCCCGGCCCGAGAAGAACGCCCGGCGCCTGAGCACCGGGTGCCGGTGGCGCAGCGCGATCAGCCGGGAGGTCAGCGCGAAGAGGGCCTGCCAGCCGGGGTCCTCCAGCAGCTCCCAGTCCAGCCAGCCGATCTCGTTGTCCTGGCAGTACGCGTTGTTGTTGCCGCGCTGGGTGCGGCCCAGTTCGTCGCCCGCGACCAGCATCGGCACGCCCGTCGACAGCAGCAGCGTGGTCAGCAGGTTCCGCAGCTGGCGCCGCCTGAGCGCCCGTACGCCCTCGTCGCCCGTCTCGCCCTCGGCGCCGCAGTTCCAGGCCCGGTTGTCGTCCGTGCCGTCCCGGTTGCCCTCGCCGTTGGCCTCGTTGTGCTTGCACTCGTAGGACACCAGGTCCCGCAGGGTGAAACCGTCGTGCGCGGTGATGAAGTTGACGGACGCGTACGGCCTGCGCCCGCCCCAGGCGTACAGGTCGCTGGAGCCCGACAGCCGGTAGCCCATCTCCCGGACGTCCGGCAGCGCGTGCCGCCAGAAATCCCGTACGGCGTCGCGGTACCGGTCGTTCCACTCCGTCCACAGCGGCGGGAACGCCCCCACCTGATAGCCGCCCGACCCCACGTCCCACGGCTCGGCGATCAGCTTCACCCGGCGCAGCACCGGGTCCTGGGCGATGACCGCCAGGAACGGGGAGAGCATGTCGACGTCGTGCATCGAGCGGGCCAGCGCCGCCGCCAGGTCGAAGCGGAAGCCGTCCACGCCCATCTCCGTCACCCAGTAGCGCAGCGAGTCCGTGATCAGGCGCAGCACGTGCGGCTGGACCACGTGCAGGGTGTTGCCGCAGCCGGTGTAGTCGGCGTAGCGGCGGGCGTCGTCCTGGAGGCGGTAGTAGCCGCGGTTGTCGATGCCCTTCAGGGACAGCGTCGGGCCCAGTTCGCCCGCCTCCGCGGTGTGGTTGTAGACCACGTCGAGGATGACCTCGATCCCGGCCGCGTGCAGGGCGCGCACCATCCGCTTGAACTCGCCGACCTGCTGTCCTCTCGTCCCGGAGGCCGCGTAGGCGGCGTGCGGTGCGAAGTACCCGATGGAGTTGTAGCCCCAGTAGTTCCTGAGGCTCCTGCGCAGCAGGTGGTCCTCGTGGGCGAACTGGTGCACCGGCAGCAGCTCCACCGCCGTCACGCCCAGCCTCACCAGGTGCTCGATCGCCGCCGGGTGCGCGAGACCGGCGTAGGTGCCCCGCAGCTCCTCGGGGATGCCGGGGTGGAGCTGCGTGAAGCCCTTGACGTGCAGTTCGTAGATCACCGAGTCGGCCCACGGCGTCTTCGGCCGGCGGTCGTCGGACCAGTCGTCGTCATCGTGGACGACGACGCCCTTCGGCACGTACGGCGCCGAGTCCCGGTCGTCGCGCACGGTGTCGGCGACGTGCTGCTGCGGCCAGTCACGGACGTGCCCGTACACCTCCGGCGGCAGGCCGAAGTCGCCGTCGACCGCGCGGGCGTACGGGTCGAGCAGCAGCTTCGCCGGGTTCCAGCGGGCGCCCGTCCACGGGTCCCAGCGGCCGTGCACCCGGTAGCCGTAGCGCTGCCCGGGCAGCACGTCCGGGACGAAGCCGTGCCAGATCTCGTGGGTCAGCTCGGCGAGCCGCACCCGCGACTCCTTGCCCGACTCGTCGAACAGGCACAGCTCGACGCCCTCGGCCCCGCCCGCCCACAACGCGAAGTTGGTGCCGGCCACCCCGTCCGGGCCGACCCGGAACCGGGCACCCAGCGGCGTCGGCGCGCCCGGCCACGCGGGCACGGTGGGCGGCGGCGCGGCCTTCCGCGCGCCGTTCACGGCGGCCGTCTGGCGCCCGTTCCCGGTGGCCCGATGACCGGCCACCGCCTCCTGCTCGGCTGCGCTGGACACCTGTCAGCCTCCCACCGGCTCGTGGGACGACGGGGGACAGAGAGGCGCGGCCCTGTGCTGCGGCCCGGGTCGCGGCTCCCTGCGCGTCGTCCTCCCCACTGTTCTGCCCAGAGCATGCGTCGCACTCACGTTTCCCCGGGGGCGGGCATGGTCGTTTCCCCGGGACGAGGCCGGTCGTTGGGCACCGCGTGAGGCACGTACAAGGGCGCGCGCGGCGCGCGAGGGCCGCGCTGGCCGCCGTAGTGACATGGGCAGGGCTCCTCGCCGGGGCCACGGGCTGTACCTCGGACGACGCGGGCGGACTCGCCGGGGTGTTCGGCGCGCCCCCGGCGCCCGATGACGTCATCAAGGTCTCGCCCGACGACGGCAGCAGGGGTGTGCGCCCCGGGAGGACGCTGCGGGTGCGCGTGCCCGACGGCCGGCTGGAGAAGGTGAAGGTCGTCAGGTCGCAGGACGCACAGGAGACCCCGGTGCCCGGGCACCTCTCCGCCGACGGCCTGACCTGGGAACCGGACGAACAGCGGCTCGCGCTGGCCGCCAAATACACCGTCGACGCGGTGGCGGTGGACGGCGACGGACACCGCTCGGCCCGGCACACCACCTTCACCACCCACGTCCCCGAGGAACGCTTCATCGGCTACGTCGCCCCGGAGAACCGTGCCACGGTCGGCATCGGCATGATCGTCTCCTTGGAGTTCAACCGCGAGATCACCGACCGCGCCGCCGTCGAACGCGCGGTCCGGGTCACTGCCCGCCCGCCCGTCGAGATCCGCCCGCACTGGTTCGGCGCGACCCGTCTCGACTTCCGCCCCCGGGACTACTGGAAGCCCGGCACCCAGGTCACCGTCGCCCTGCGGCTGCGTGACGTCGAGGGCGCACCCGGCGTCTACGGTCTGCAGCACAAGACGTTCTCCTTCACCGTCGGCCGCAGCCAGGTCTCCGTGGTCGACGCCGCCGCGCACTCCATGGAGGTCCGGCGCGACGGCGAGCCCCTCGCCACCGTGCCCGTCACGGCGGGCGCGCCCAAGAACACCACGTACAACGGCAAGATGGTGGTGACCGAGATGCTCGACGTCACCCGCATGGACGGCGCCACGGTCGGCTTCAAGAAGCGCGACGGCAAGGGCGAGTACGACATCCCGGATGTTCCGCACGCCATGCGGCTGACCGACTCCGGCACCTTCCTGCACGGCAACTACTGGGCGCACCGCACCGTGTTCGGCCGCAGCAACGTCAGTCACGGCTGCATCGGGCTGCGCGATGTGAAGGGCGGCGGGTCGGACACCCCGGCCGGCTGGTTCTTCGACCGCAGCCTCGTCGGGGACGTCGTCGAGGTCGTCAACAGCAATGACAAAAAGGTCTCTCCCGACAACGGACTCGGAGGATGGAATATGGGCTGGAATGCATGGAAGGCGGGCAGTGCGGTGAAGTAGCCCGACAAGGAGGCGGGTTGAGCCGGCGATCTGTTGGGACCGAACAGTGACAATCGCGGGCCGCCCGTGCCGTGCACCCTGTGGTTACTATTCGCCGACGCGCGGGGGACGCGCGGGGTGCGGGCCTGACCAGGCCCTGGGAGGGGAGAACCACGTGAACGGGCGACCGATATCGGGGGCGTCGGTTGGGCGCAGGAACGCAATGCTCGCGTCCGCGATCGGCGTGCTGCTGCTCGCCGCGACGGCGTGCGGTGGCGGGGGGACCGGCTCCGGTTCCGGTGAGGGCGACGCCAAGGGCAACGACTCGGGCGCCGCGCAGAGCAAGCAGTCCGAGGCGGTCGTCGGCATCACGCCCAAGGACGGGGCCAAGTCCGTCGACACCAGCGGTGCGCTGAAGGTCACCGCGTCGAAGGGCAAGCTGACCGAGGTCGAGGTCAAGGACGCCGAGGGCAGGAAGGTCGACGGCGAGATATCCGGGGACGGCGCCAGCTGGACGCCGTCCACCCATCTGGCCGGTGCCACCAGGTACACGGTCCACGCGGTCGCCAAGGACTCCGAAGGCCGCACCGCCGCGGAGGACGCGGGCTTCACCACACTGACCCCTGAGAACACCTTCACCGGCACCTTCACCCCCGAGGACGGTTCGAAGGTCGGCGTCGGGATGCCGTTCTCCATCCGCTTCTCCCGGGGCATCACCAGCCCGCAGGACGTCGAGAAGGCCATCCGCATCAAGACGGAGCCGGCCGTCGACGTCGAGGGCCACTGGTTCGGCAACGACCGCCTCGACTTCCGCCCCGAGAAGTACTGGAAGCCCGGCACCAAGGTGACCGTCGACCTGAACCTCGACGGCGTCGAGGGCCGCTCCGGCGTCTACGGCGAGCAGGACAAGACGGTGAAGTTCACCATCGGCCGCAACCAGGTCTCGGTGGTCGACGCCAAGAAGCTCACGATGAAGGTCATGCAGGACGGCAAGACCATCAAGACCATCCCGGTCACCACCGGCCAGCCCGGCATGGAGACCTGGAACGGCCAGATGGTCATCAGCGAGATGCTCACGGTCACCCGGATGAACGGCGAGACGGTCGGCTACGGCGGCGAGTACGACATCAAGGACGTCCCGCACGCCGTCCGCCTCACCACCTCCGGCACCTTCCTGCACGGCAACTACTGGGCGAGTGGCGCCTTCGGCAACTACAACGCCAGCCACGGCTGCATTGGTCTGCGCGACGTGCGCGGCGGCTGGGACAAGAAGGTGGCGGCCGCGTGGTTCTTCAACCACTCGATGGTCGGCGACGTGGTGGTCGTCAAGAACTCGAAGGACCGGATCGTCGACCCGGACAACGGGCTCAACGGCTGGAACATGTCCTGGGAGCAGTGGAAGAAGTAGGCGTCGCAGGACGTGGGGCCCCGGTGTGACCGACTACACCGGGGCCCCTTCTGTTAGTCCCGGTTAACCTGCTGCCCATGACCGTCTCTCTCGAAGTCGCTGAAGGCGTCGGCACGATCCGTCTCGACCGCCCGCCCATGAACGCGCTGGACATCGCCACGCAGGACCGGCTGAAGGAACTCGCCGAGGAGGCCACGCGCCGCGAGGACGTGCGGGCCGTGGTGATCTACGGCGGCGAGAAGGTGTTCGCGGCCGGCGCGGACATCAAGGAGATGCAGGCGATGGACCACACCGCGATGGTCCTGCGCGCCCGTGCCCTCCAGGACTCGTTCACGGCGGTGGCCCGGATCCCCAAGCCGGTCGTCGCGGCCGTGACGGGCTACGCGCTGGGCGGCGGCTGCGAACTCGCCCTGTGCGCGGACTTCCGCATCGCCGGCGAGAACGCCAAGCTCGGCCAGCCGGAGATCCTGCTCGGCCTGATCCCCGGCGCCGGCGGCACCCAGCGCCTGGCCCGCCTGGTCGGCCCCTCCAAGGCCAAGGACCTCATCTTCACGGGCCGGATGGTGAAGGCCGGGGAGGCCCGTGAGATCGGCCTGGTCGACCGGGTCGTCCCCGCCGACGAGGTGTACACCCAGGCGCACGCCTGGGCGGCGAAGCTGGCGCAGGGTCCGGCGCTCGCGCTGCGTGCCGCGAAGGAGTCGATCGACACCGGCCTGGAGACGGACATCGACACGGGCCTCGCGATCGAACGGAACTGGTTCGCGGGTCTGTTCGCCACCGAGGACCGCGAGCGCGGGATGCGCAGCTTCGTGGAGGAGGGGCCGGGCAAGGCGAAGTTCCTCTGAACGTTCCTCCAGGGGCTTGCCGTTGACGCGGTGTCTGACCCGCGGTCCCTCGATGGGGCGGTTTATGACAGCCTTAAGGCAACCTTAAGCGTGCCGGAACGGGAGAGTCCGGCGATTGTGCCGGAATAAGACGTTCCAGCAGTTCAGGGCAGGTGTCGGCGACGCCGAGGTGCCTCTGGCATATGACGGATGATCGCCGGCCCGCCCCTCGTTCCCCGGGGTGTATTCCCCGGGAACGGCCCCTTCGGGTGCTCCGGGCGGCCATGATGGGGGCATGGCGGGGCTGGAGGGTATGGAACAGCCGCGGGGACACGCACATGCGGCCGCGGCGCGCTGGTCGCCGACCGTCGAGGACGAACACGCGCTCAAGGCGCTGGAGTTGTACGGCAACCCGGCGGAGGCAGAGGTTCCACTGCCGTCCCGCCCCGAGTCCGCCGCCACCGCGAGACGCCTCACCCAGGTCGTGGTCCTGCGCCACTGGGGCCTCACGCCCAAGACCACCGAGGACGCGGTCCTGCTCGTCTCCGAACTGGTCGGTAACGCCGTACGCCACACCGGCGCCCGGGTCTTCGGGCTGCGTCTGCACCGGCGCCGCGGCTGGATCCGCGTCGAGGTCCGCGATCCCTCCCGCGGCCTGCCCTGCCTGATGCCCGTCCAGGAGATGGACGTCAGCGGCCGGGGCCTGTTCCTCGTCGACAAACTCGCCGACCGCTGGGGGGTCGATCTGCTGCCCCGGGGCAAGACGACCTGGTTCGAGATGCGGGTCGCCGACCGCTGAACGCGCCCGATGCCTCACCCGGTCGCCGGACGGACGAATCACTGGTTTCCCCGTCAGGCGCCCATTAAATGGTGCAATGCGCCCCCATCTCGTCAAGAGCATCCTGGTCGCGGGTGCCGCCCTCGCCGTCCTCGCCGCCTGCGGTACCGCGAGCGGGGAGCGGACCTCCGAGGCGCGCGGCACCGAGGCCGCCGTGCCCGCCCCGTCCGAGAAGAAGCCCGTGGAGGGACTGCCCGGCATGCCGCCCGTCCTGGACCCCGAGGACGTGTACGCCGCCGACCGCCCGAACAGGCTGTCCCCCGTGGTCGAGGACTTCCCGTCCCGGGTCTACGTCCCCAACACCGAGTCCGACACGGTCACCGTCATCGACCCGAAGACCTACGAGGTCACCGAGACGATCCGGGTGGGCCGGCAGCCGCAGCACGTCGTCCCGTCCTGGGACCTGAAGACGCTGTGGGTCAACAACAACCGCGGCCACACCCTCACCCCGATCGACCCGAGGACCGGCAAGGCGGGCAAGGAGGTCGAGGTCCACGACCCCTACAACCTCTACTTCACACCCAACGGCAGATACGCCGTCGTCATGGCCTCCCTCGACCGCCAACTGGTCTTCCGCGACCCGCACACCATGGAGGTCCGGAAGACCGTCCCGGTCTCCTGCTACGGCGTCAACCACGCCGACTTCTCCCTCGACGGCCGCTACTTCATCGTCTCCTGCGAGTTCAGCGGCGAGCTGCTCAAGGTCGACACGGAGAAGATGGAGGTCGTCGGGCAGCAGCGGCTGCCGTTCCAGGGCGCCATGCCGCAGGACGTGAAGGTCTCGCCCGACGGCAAGAAGTTCTACGTCGCCGACATGATGGCCCACGGCATGTGGGTCCTGGACGGCGACCGGTTCGGCAAGCCCACCCTGATGCCCACCGGCAAGGGCTGCCACGGCCTGTACGTCAGCCGCGACTCGCGCGAGATGTACGTGACCAACCGCGGCGAGGGCACGATCTCCGTCTTCGACTTCACCCAGGACAGGCTGACGAAGAAGTGGCAGCTGCCCGACGGCGGCAGCCCCGACATGGGTGGCGTCTCCGCCGACGGCAAGGTGCTGTGGCTGTCCGGCCGCTACGACGCCGAGGTGTACGCCGTCGACACCCGCACCGGTATCCAGCTCGCCCGCATCCCCGTCGGCAGCGGCCCGCACGGCCTCGCGGTCTACCCGCAGCCCGGCCGCTACTCGCTCGGCCACACCGGCGTCTTCCGGTGAGACGGGACCGGTGACGGCCGCCGGGCGGGGTGCTGGCCGGCGAGACGACCGTCGCCCGGATCGCGGACGCGCACGTGGTCGCGCTGGACGCGCAGATCCGGTCGCTCAAGGTGACCCGTGCGGTGCTGTCGACCGTGGCGAAGCGGGGTTCCGGCATGCAGGAGATGACGCTGCTGAACCGTCTGGCACGGCTGTCGGCGGCCGAGCGGCGGCGCATCGTGGAGGACTTCGTGGACGAGGTGTTCCACGGGCTTGACACCGCGGACCCGGTCATCCGTGAACGCATGCGCAGCACCGCCGCCGACCTGCCCGAGGAACCCACCCCCGAGCAGGTCGACGCCTGGCTGGAGCTGGCCGAGATGCTCGCTGATCCGGACTTCCGGGCCCAGATGCGCACGGTGGCCGAGTTCAACGCGGCCGACCACGGTCACGGCACCCCCGCCGGGGCGTCCCTGTGGTTCTCCCGGCGGCTGGTGCAGTGGGGAGCCCGGGCCCGCGAGCGCGGGATCGCCCCCGGATCGCCGGAGGCGGCCGAGGTGCTGGGCGAGCTGCTGGGGGACGCCGACCCGGCCGTGGTGCTGAGCCGGTTGCGGTCGCACGCCACCGACCGGGTCGCCCGGTACCGCGAGTTGCTCGCCCTGGTGAAGGGCACCGGGCCCGAGGCGACGTACCAGGAGGAGTTCGCCTGGGTGGTCGCCGCGCTGGAGGCGCACACGGCCGGTTAATCTGACCTGCGTCAGACCTGCGCCAGCAGGACGTACAGCACGAGATGAGGGGCGGACCGGTGGCGGACATCGAGGAAGCACGCAAGCAGTTCGAGCGGATCGATACGGACGGGGACGGATTCATCACCGCTGCCGAGTTCAAGACCGCCCTGGCCGGGTCGGGTGACTGGAACGTCACCGAGTCGGTCGCCGAGGTCGTCATCAAGACCCGTGACCTCGACGGCGACAAGCGGCTGAGCTTCGACGAGTTCTGGGCCTACCTGAACAAGTAGGCGCCCGGCTCGCCCTGCCGAGCGAAGGGGCCCGGTCCACGCTGCGGACCGGGCCCCTCGCCGCACCCGGAGCCGGAACACCCCCCCGCCGGTCGACCCGGATCACGGGACTCCCCTGTACACCAGTCAGGAAGGCCCTGGCGGAGGCGTCCCCGGAGCGCATGCCGGAGCCGCGGACAGGTCAGGCCTCGTCGGCCCACGTGCGCAGCGCCGCCTTGCTCTCGAAGGCGGCCACGTTCTTGTCGTGCGGGTCCTCGGTGTACTGGTGGAAGCGCCACTTGGCCTTGATGCGGGGCTTGCCCGCGGAGACGTAGTCGGCGATCCACAGACCGTCGCCCGCATAGGACGACGTGTCGACGTTCAGCCAGAAGTGCCGGTTGCAGTAGAGGACCACGCGGTTCTCCGGCCGGAGGTCCTTCAGCTTCCGGATGAACCGGTCCTTCTCGGAGTTGCTCGCGTGTGTTCCCTCGCCGGTCGTCTCCCAGTCGACGGCGAGGATGTCGCCCGGCCGGTCCGGGGCCTTGGCGACGAAGTACTCGGCCTGGGCGGTGAGGTTGCCGGGCCACAGGAAGTGGTAGAAGCCGACGACCAGTCCGGCGTCTCTGGCCCGCTTGGCCTGGGCGGCCAGCTTGGGATTGACGTAGGAGCGGCCTTCGGTCGCCTTGACGAAGACGAAGGAGAGGCCGTCGGTGTCGTAGGAGGAGCTCTGGTAGGCGCTCACGTCGATTCCGCGCAGCATGGGGGTCTCCCTGGAGTGCACGTGGGGGAGGGGGAGTCGGACCACCTTGGCACGTGCCGGCGCCGGCCGATACGGAAAGGCCGACTTCGGTCGCGTGCGGGGGTTGGAGGTCCCCCGGGTCCGGGGTGTGGTGATGCCCCCGCTGCGGCGGCCTTACGCCGGGCGCGAGGCGGCTCGCACCCGGCGCTCGTGCACGAAGGGCGGATTCAGGAGGCGGAGGAGGTGACCGGGGAAGCGGGCGCGCCGGTGACGGAGGCGGCCTCACCGGAGTCGAGGGAGAGGATCGAACTGACGCGGTACGAGATGCCGGGTCTCACGGTCACTGCGACGATGTCAGGCATCTCGCCTTTCGGTTTCTCCGGATCCCCATGTGAGTAGCCCAGGCGGGACGGTTCAGCACTCGATGATGTTCACCGCCAGCCCGCCCCGGGCCGTCTCCTTGTACTTCACCGACATGTCCGCGCCGGTGTCCTTCATCGTCTTGATGACCTTGTCCAGGGACACCTTGTGGGACCCGTCGCCGCGCATCGCCATGCGGGCGGCCGTGACGGCCTTGACCGCGGCCATGCCGTTGCGCTCGATGCAGGGGATCTGCACCAGCCCGCCGACCGGGTCGCAGGTCAGGCCGAGGTTGTGCTCCATGCCGATCTCCGCGGCGTTCTCGACCTGCTCGGGCGAGCCGCCGAGGACCTCGGCCAGGGCGCCCGCGGCCATGGAGCAGGCGGAGCCGACCTCGCCCTGGCAGCCGACCTCGGCGCCGGAGATGGACGCGTTCTCCTTGAAGAGCATGCCGATCGCGCCCGCGGCGAGCAGGAAGCGGACCACGCCCTCCTCGTCGGCGCCGGGCACGAAGTTGACGTAGTAGTGCAGGACCGCCGGGATGATGCCGGCGGCGCCGTTCGTGGGGGCGGTGACGACCCGGCCGCCGGCGGCGTTCTCCTCGTTGACCGCCATCGCGTACAGGGTGATCCACTCCATGGCCAAGGCCAGCGGGTCGCCCTCGGAGCGCAGCTTGCGCGCGGTGTTGGCGGCCCGGCGGCGCACCTTGAGGCCGCCCGGCAGGATGCCCTCCTGGGACAGTCCGCGCGCCACGCAGTCCCGCATCACCTGCCAGATCTCCAGCAGGCCAGCGCGGATCTCCTCCTCGGTGCGCCAGGCCCGCTCGTTCTCCAGCATCAGCGCGGAGATGGACAGACCCGTCTCCTCGGTCAGGCGCAGCAGCTCGTCACCGGTGCGGAAGGGGTACTTCAGCACGGTGTCGTCGAGCTTGATGCGGTCCGCGCCGACCGCGTCCTCGTCGACGACGAACCCGCCGCCCACCGAGTAGTACGTCTTCGTCAGCAGCTCCGCGCCCGAGGCGTCGTACGCCCACAACGTCATGCCGTTCGCGTGGTACGGCAGGGCCTTGCGGCGGTGCAGGACCATGTCGTCGTCGAAGGAGAACGCGATCTCGTGCTCGCCGAGCAGGTTCAGCCGGCCGCCGGACTTGATCGCCTCCACCCGTTCGTCCGCGCTCGACACGTCGACCGTCCGCGGCGAGTCGCCCTCCAGGCCGAGCAGCACCGCCTTGGGCGTGCCGTGGCCGTGCCCGGTCGCGCCGAGCGAGCCGTACAGCTCCGCACGGACCGAGGCGACGGACCTCAGGAGCTCCTCGTTGCGCAGCCGCCGGACGAAGAGGCCGGCCGCCCGCATCGGGCCGACGGTGTGGGAGCTGGACGGGCCGATGCCGATCGAGAACAGGTCGAAGACCGAGATGGCCACGGGGGAACTCCTGACTACGGGGGTGGTGCAGAGGGGGGTGGGTGCCGCGCCCGCTCGTGACGGGCGGCGGCACCCGAAAGGTTTCTTCTTTACTTGTTCAGACCCGGGTACAGCGGGTGCCTGTCGGCAAGGGCCTTCACCCGGGCCTTGAGGGCCTCCGCGTCGAAGGACGGCTTCAGCGCCTCGGCGATGACGTCCGCGACCTCCGCGAAGTCCTCGGCCTGGAACCCGCGGGTCGCCAGGGCCGGCGTGCCGATCCGCAGACCGGACGTCACCATCGGCGGCCGCGGGTCGTTCGGGATCGCGTTGCGGTTGACGGTGATGCCGATCTCGTGGAGCCGGTCCTCGGCCTGCTGCCCGTCCAGCTCGGAGTCGCGCAGGTCGACCAGGACCAGGTGCACGTCCGTGCCGCCGGACAGGACGTCCACGCCCACGGCCCGGACGTCGTCCTTGACCAGACGCTCGGCCAGGATGCGGGCACCCTCCAGCGTACGGCGCTGGCGCTCCTTGAAGTCCTCCGAGGCGGCGACCTTGAAGGCGACCGCCTTGGCGGCGATCACATGCTCCAGCGGGCCGCCCTGCTGACCGGGGAAGACAGCGGAGTTGATCTTCTTGGCCAGTTCGGCCGTGGAGAGGATCACACCGCCGCGCGGGCCGCCGAGGGTCTTGTGGGTCGTGGTGGTGACCACGTGCGCGTGCGGCACCGGGTTGGGGTGCAGCCCCGCCGCCACGAGCCCGGCGAAGTGGGCCATGTCGACCATCAGGTACGCGCCGACCTCGTCCGCGATCCGGCGGAACGCGGCGAAGTCCAGCCGGCGCGGGTAGGCCGACCAGCCGGCGACGATCAGCTTCGGCTTGGACTCCTTGGCCAGCCGCTCGACCTCGGCCATGTCCACCCGGCCGTCCTCGCCCACGTGGTAGGCGACGACGTCGTAGAGCTTGCCGGAAAAGTTGATCTTCATGCCGTGGGTCAGGTGCCCGCCGTGCGCGAGGTTCAGACCCATGATGGTGTCGCCCGGCTTGAGCAGCGCGAACATCGCGGCCGCGTTGGCCTGGGCACCGGAGTGCGGCTGCACGTTGGCGTGCTCGGCGCCGAACAGCTCCTTGATGCGGTCGATCGCGATCTGCTCGACCACGTCGACGTGCTCGCAGCCGCCGTAGTAGCGGCGGCCCGGGTAGCCCTCGGCGTACTTGTTGGTGAGGACCGAGCCCTGCGCCTCCATGACCGCGACCGGGGCGAAGTTCTCCGAGGCGATCATCTCGAGCGTGGACTGCTGGCGGTGCAGCTCGGCGTCGACCGCCGCGGCGACGGCCGGGTCGAGCTCGTGCAGGGGTGTGTTCAGGGCGGACATACGACTCCCTCAGCCCGCGGAGAACGCGGTGTACTCGTCGGCGGAGAGCAGGTCGCCCGGCTCGTCCGTCACCCGCACCTTGAACAGCCAGCCGCCCTCGAAGGGGGCCGAGTTCACCAGCGACGGGTCGTTCACGACGTCCTCGTTGACCTCGGTGACCTCACCGGAGACCGGGGAGTACAGGTCGGACACCGACTTGGTCGACTCCAGCTCGCCGCAGGTCTCGCCGGCGGACACGGAGTCACCGACCTCGGGAAGCTGGACGAACACGACATCGCCGAGCGCGTTGGCCGCGTGCTCCGTGATGCCGACCGTCGACACGCCGTCCTCGGCGGCCGACAGCCACTCGTGCTCCTTGCTGTAGCGCAGCTCGTTGGGGTTGCTCATGGCCTGGATTCTCCTGTACGCGCGGGAGTGCTGTGGAAGGGGGGACTGCTGGTGAGCTGGGACGACGGGCACGGGGTCGCTGCCGCGGCCCTTCGGCCAGTGTCTACTTCTGGCGCTTGTAGAACGGCAGCGCCACGACCTCGTACGGCTCGTGACTGCCCCGGATGTCCACGCCCACGCCGGCCGTGCCGGGCGCGGCGTGCGCGGCGTCGACGTACGCCATCGCGATCGGCTTGCCGAGGGTGGGGGAGGGGGCGCCGGAGGTGACCTCGCCGATCACCTCGCCGCCGGCGACGACCGTGTACCCGGCGCGCGGGACGCGGCGGCCCTCGGCGACGAGTCCGACCAGGACGCGCGGCGGGTTCTGCTCGGCGCGGGCGGCGGCCTCGCGCAGGGCCTCGCGCCCCACGAAGTCGCCTTCCTTCTCGAACTTCACCACGCGGCCGAGCCCGGCGTCGAAGGGGGTGAGGGAAGTGGTCAGCTCGTGCCCGTACAGCGGCATGCCCGCCTCCAGGCGCAGCGTGTCGCGGCAGGACAGCCCGCACGGGACGAGGCCGACGCCCTCGCCGGCCTTGGTCAGCGCCTGCCACAGCTCGACGGCGTGCTCGGGCTTCACGAACAGCTCGAAGCCGTCCTCGCCGGTGTAGCCGGTGCGGGCGATCAGGGCCGGGACGCCCGCGACCGTGCCGGGCAGCCCGGCGTAGTACTTCAGGCCGTCGAGGTCGGCGTCGGTGAGGGACTTCAGGATCCCGGGCGACTCCGGGCCCTGCACGGCGATCAGCGCGTAGGCGTCCCGGTCGTCGCGCACCTCGGCGTCGAAACCGGCGGCGCGCTCGGTCAGCGCGTCCAGCACCACCTGGGCGTTGGAGGCGTTGGCGACCACCATGTACTCGGTCTCGCCCAGCCGGTAGACGATCAGGTCGTCGAGGATGCCGCCGTCGGCCCGGCAGATCATGGTGTAGCGGGCGCGGCCCGGCTTCACCCCGCCGATGTTGCCCACCAGGGCGAAGTCCAGCAGGGCGGCGGCCTGCGGGCCGGTGACGGTGATCTCGCCCATATGGGAGAGGTCGAAGAGTCCGGCCTTGGTGCGCACGGCGGTGTGCTCGTCGCGCTCGGAGCCGTAGCGCAGGGGCATGTCCCAGCCGGCGAAGTCGGTCATCGTCGCGCCGAGCGAGCGATGCAGGGCATCGAGCGCGGTGTGACGGAGTTCTCCTGTACTGCTCACAGTCGGTCGTCTCCCAGGGCAATGACGGGCGAGGTCGTTCCTCCCCATCTGTCATCGGAACCTGAGAGGTTCGCCATGACCACTCGGGACACGGCTTGCACCTTGGGTGGGGCCACGCCTCGCGTGCGGAGGAGGTGGCCCGCTTTTCAGATGTGCCTCGCCCGCGCGGTAACGGGGCCTGAGAGATTCAAGGGAGGGACTTGCTCCTTCGGCGCCCCAGCTCTTGCGGTGCTGGGAACTCTCCCGCGCGGATTCAAACGGCCGGTATGCAGTTGGCGCGCACATCATTGCACGCATCCTTCCGGCGCGGCAGGGGGACCTTTCCCAGGGAGTGCACGAGTCCCACGCGCCGGGCACGGCGTCCTGTAGCAGCCCTGTTGCAGGACGAGCACGAAATGGAGAGGCCAGCGGCATTACCTTCTCTTTACACTCGGCGGGGATGGGACTCCGTACCTGGCCCCAGGGGAGGACGATCACGGTGAACAGGACCACCGCGTACGCGACGACGGGCATCGCGCTGCCCGAGCAGCCGGCCGCTCCGGCCCGGGCGGCCGGCGCTCCGGTGCCGGCACCGGCACCGGTCGTCCGCGATCTGCGCGACCGCGCCGGCCGCGGGCCGCGCGCGCTGCTGTTCGGCCCCCGCGACCTCGTCGTGGTCACGGGCCTGCCCGGCAGCGGCAAGTCCACCCTGATGCGGCGCACCGTGCCGGGCCGGCGCATCGACTCCCAGGACACCCGTGACCGCTGGGCCCGCCGCATGCCGCGCGCCCTGCCGTACGCGCTCTACCGGCCGCTCGTCCGCCTCGCCCACTACGCCGGACTGCGCCGCGCCCTGCGCACGGGCGAGGGCGTCGTGGTGCACGACTGCGGCACCCAGGCCTGGGTCCGCCGCTGGCTCGCCCGCGAGGCCCGCCGCCGCGGCGGCACCCTGCACCTGCTCCTCCTCGACGTCACGCCCGAACAGGCCCTGGCCGGTCAGCGCGACCGCGGCCGCGGTGTCTCGCGCTACGCGTTCCTGCGCCACCGCGCGGCGAGCACCCGCCTGCTGCGGGCGGTGGAGCGCGGTGATCTCCCGGCGGGCTGCGGTTCGGCCGTCCTGGCCGACCGGGACGCCGCGGACAGTCTCCACAGCATCGGCTTCACGGGTGGAACCGCGCCCGCGTCCACGAGCCGGCATCACCCATGCCGCCCGCAGTCCGTCAGCCGTTAGCCTTTTGAGCCACAGCAGTGGTTCCAGGCAGGCGGTAGGCAGATGGACATCCCGGCGGACTTCTCCGCGGACTTCCCGGCGCACACGCAGACCCACCCGCACGGTGGCTGGCCCGGCAACGAGCTGGAGGAGGTGCTCTCGGCCTGCCTCGGCGCCGGACCGGCGGCCGGCGGGCGGATCGTCGAGGTGCTGGGCCGGAGCTTCGTCTGGATCCCGCTGCCCAACGGCGGCGGCCCGCACAGCGGTCCCCTCGACCTGCCCGGCATCGAGATCGACGGCCAGGCGTTCGTACCGGTGTTCAGCTCCGAGGAGCAGTTCCGCCAGGTCGCCGGCTCGCACATGTCGTACACCATCGCGCCCGCGGTGGAGTTCGCCCGCGGCCTGCCCCCGCACGCGGGGATAGCCGTCAACCCGGGCGGTGTGGTCGGCATCCCGCTCCCGCCGCCCGCCGTGGCCGAGCTGTGCCGGGCCGGCCGCACCCCGCTGGACGGCCCCGCGAGCGGCGGCCGGGTCCGCCTCTTCGAGCCCGACTGGCAGGACGACCCGCTGGACTTCCTGGCCGCCGCCTCGGCCGAGTTCGAGGCGACCGGCGTCGTCGTCACCGCCCGCCGCTGCCTCGCCGCGATCGAGACCGCCGACCCGGTGATGTTCGTCGGCGTCGAACTCTCCCAGTGGGAGGGCGACCTGCGCGTCCTCCCCCTGGACGCCCTCACCCGTGCCGTCACCACGGCCCCGGCCCCCTGGCCGGTGAACCTGGTGCTCCTCGACGTGACGGAGGACCCGGTGGGCAACTGGATGCGGGAGAGGGTCCGGCCCTTCTACCAGCGGTAGGCAGTCGCCCCCGGGGCGCGGGGCTGTGACATCAGCGGCTCCGCCGCGTGGGCGTGGTCAACCACACACGACCCGCCCCCGCCCGACGGCATAATCCCCCGGCTCCCCTGCGGGCTTAAGCTAGGGCACCGTCGAGGCGTTGTACGAAGGGGCGGTAAAGGTGAGCGCGAGCGGCACGGCTGCGGCCGGACAGGTCGAGCACATGCTGCGCCAGGTCACGCCCGGGCGCTACGACGCCTACGAGGCACTCCTGCGCGCGCTCGCGACCCCGCACACCGGCCAGATCTGGATGCTCCTGTGGCAGGGTCAGGCCGGCTCGCCCGACGCCCAGTACGGGAACATGGACGTCGACGGCCACGGCTACGCGCCCTGCGTGACCTCCGCCCAGGAGCTCTCCGCCAGCGGCTGGAACCGCTCGTACGAGGTGATCGACGGACTCGACGTCGCCCGTGCCCTCTACCCCGACCACTACGGCCTCTGGCTCAACCCGCACGCCCCGGGCGGCGGGGTCGGCATCCCCTGGCTCGACCTGCGCCGGATCGCCACGGGCCTGGACCGTCAGCCCGCCGGACCCCTGCGCCTGTCCGAACCGGCCATCGAGATCCCGCAGTTCTACGCCCTGCTCGCGCAGAACGCCCACCGCACCCCGGCCGTCCGCTCGCTGCGCCGCGCCTGGGTGCAGCCCGCGCTGGGAGCGCCGTATCTCGCCATCGGACTGGACGTGTACGACACCTCGCCGCAGGCCGTGGATTCGGTGCGCGCGATGATGCAGCAGTCTCTCGGAGCCGTACCGGACGGGCTGCCCGTGTCGACCGTCGCCATGTCCGACGAGCACGACCCGGTCGTCATGTGGCTGCGCGCGAAGGCCCGCCCGTTCTACGACCGCGAGGCCCATGCCACCGCCCCGGTCCAGGCGCCCGCCTCCGGCTACGGCTACCCTCCGGCCCAGGGCCGGTACTGACCGGCTGGAAGTCGCCCCCGGCGGCCTCCTCCGCACCCTCCCCGTAACGCGACGATTGCTCAGCTCTGCGCGCGTAGATGCGGGTGAAAAGTTAGAGCTTGTCCTAAAATGCCCTTGTCCTGGGGTGTCCGACCCCTGTTACCCGTTGTCCGGATAACGGAACCCCGCAGACAGCATCACGTTTACGCATCCTTTCACCGCCAAGTCTGGCAACAGATCGCCAAAGCGTTGAAGACTCCCCGCAAGACACGGGCCGGGTCGGTCTCGTGTACGAGACAAACAAAACCGCTACAGCGGCACCAGGGGCTCGGCGACCGCCGGCCCGAGAGGGGTCAATCGCACCGTGACCGCACCGATCGAGACCACCGGGGCGGAAGCCGGAGCACAGCCCGAGGCCGTGCTCTCCGGGGTCAAGAAGAGCCAGATCGAAGGGCGCTCGCTCACCCAGATCGCCTGGATGCGCTTCAAGCGGGACAAGGTGGCGATGGCGGGAGGCGTCGTCGTCATCCTGCTCACGCTGATGGCGGTGTTCTCCAAGCCGATCCAGTGGATCTTCAACCTCGATCCCAACAAGTTCAACCAGGACCTCATCGACCCCGCGCTGCTCGCCCCCAAGGGCGGCTGGGGAGGCATGAGCTGGGACCACCCGCTGGGCGTGGACCCCCAGTACGGCCGTGACATGCTCGCCCGCATCATCGACGGCTCCTGGGTCTCCCTCCTGGTCGCGGGCGGCGCCACGCTGCTGTCCGTGTGCCTCGGCACCGTGCTCGGTGTCGTCGCCGGGTACTACGGCGGCTGGATCGACAGTGTGATCAGCAGGCTGATGGACACCTTCCTGGCCTTCCCGCTCCTGCTGTTCGCCATCTCGATCTCCGCCTCCGTGCAGGACGGGTTCTTCGGCCTCGAAGGCCTGTCGCTGCGCATCTGCGTGCTGATCTTCGTGATCGGCTTCTTCAGCTGGCCGTACATCGGCCGCATCGTGCGCGCCCAGACGATGACCCTGCGCAAGCGGGAGTTCATCGAGGCGTCCACGAGCCTCGGGGCACGCGGCCCGTACGTCCTGTTCCGGGAGCTCCTCCCGAACCTCGTCGCACCGATCCTCGTCTACGCGACGCTGATCATTCCGACGAACATCCTGTTCGAGGCCGCGCTGAGCTTCCTCGGCGTCGGTATCGCTCCGCCGCAGGCTTCCTGGGGCGGCATGCTCAGCAACGCTGTGGATCTCTACACGGCTGATCCGCAGTACATGTTCGTGCCCGGACTGGCGATCTTCATCACCGTCCTGGCCTTCAACCTGCTGGGTGACGGGCTGCGTGACGCCCTCGACCCTCGCAGCAAGTGATCCATCGAATGAGGGGGCTTCCTCAGGTGAAGACGAGAAGGGTGACCGCCGGCGTTGCGTCGGTCCTGGCACTGTCGCTGGGTGCCGCCGCGTGCGGCGGAGGCGACGACAACGACGGGGGAGGCAACGGCAAGAAGGACGCCGCGCTGAACTCGATCGTCAACGCGTCCGACAAGAAGGGAGGAACGGTCACGTACGAGCACTCGGACGTCCCGGACTCCCTCGACCCGGGCAACACGTACTACGGCTGGGTCCAGAACTTCTCCCGCCTCTACGGCCGGACGCTCACCACGTTCAAGCCGGCGGCGGGCAAGGCCGGCCTGGAGGTCGTGCCGGACCTCGCGGAGGGGCTCGGCAAGTCCAGCCCGGACGCCAAGACCTGGACGTACAAGCTGCGTGCCGGTGTGAAGTTCCAGGACGGCACCCCGGTGACGTCCAAGGACGTGAAGTACGCCATCGAGCGCTCCAACTTCGCGCCCGAGGCGCTGTCCAACGGCCCGACGTACTTCAAGTCGTACCTGGAGGGCGGCGACAAGTACAAGGGCCCCTACAAGGACAAGTCCGCCGAGGGCATCAAGTCCATCGAGACGCCGGACGACCGGACGATCGTCTTCAAGCTGAAGCAGCCGTTCGCCGACTTCGACTACCTGGCGACCTTCTCGCAGACGGCCCCCGTGCCGCAGGCGAAGGACACCGGTGCCAAGTACGTCCAGGCGATCCAGTCCACCGGCCCGTACCAGTTCCAGTCCTACGAGGAGGGCCGCGGCGCCACCCTCGTGCGCAACAAGCAGTGGGACGCCAAGACGGACCCGATCCGCAAGGCCCTGCCGGACAAGATCACGATCAAGTTCAAGGTCAACCCGGTCACGGTCGACAACAACCTGCTGTCCGACAAGATCACGGCTGACGCGGCCGGCACCGGTGTGCAGCCGCAGACCCAGCCGAAGGTGCTGCGCGGCAAGTACGCCAACCAGACCGACAGCTCCTACGCGGGCGCCACGCAGTACATCGCGCTCAACGTGAACGTGAAGCCGTTCGACAACGCCGACTGCCGCAAGGCCGTGCAGTGGGGCCTCGACAAGCAGTCGGTGCTCGACGCCATGGGCGGTTCCCCGAAGGGCGACGTGGCGACCACGCTGCTGCCGCCGTCGGTGAACGGCTACACCAAGTTCGACACCTACGCGACCGACGGTCACAAGGGTGACGTGGCCAAGGCCAAGGAAGCCCTGAAGGCGTGCGGCAAGCCGAACGGCTTCAACACGATCCTGACGGCGCGCTCCGACCGCCCCGCCGAGGTTGCCGCGGCGACCGCCATCCAGGCGTCGCTGAAGAAGATCGGCATCAACATCGAGATCAAGCAGTTCCCCTCCGGCAAGTACTTCTCGAACTTCGCCGGTGTCCCGAGCTACGTCCACGACAACAAGCTCGGCATGCTCTCGATGGCGTGGGGCGCCGACTGGCCGACCGGCTACGGCTTCCTCGACCAGATCGTCAACGGTGCCGCCATCAAGCCCTCCGGCGGCAACAACCTGATGGAGCTGGACGACCCGAAGATCAACAAGGCCCTGACGGACGCGATCGCCAACACCGACGACGCGGCCCGCACCAAGGCCTGGGGTGAGATCGACAAGATGGTGCTCGACAACGCCTCGGTCGTCCCGCTGGTCTACCGCAAGAACCTGCTGCTCCGGCCGACGTCCGCGCAGAACGTCACCGTCACGCAGGCCTACCTCGGCATGTACGACTACCTGCTGATGAGCTCCTCGAAGTAATTCAGCAGGCCGGATCCTTTCGAAAGGCAGGTGAAGGCACCGGGTGGCCGCGGCGGACGATCCCGCCGCGGCCACCCGGGGCCGTACAGCTGTGGCTGCGTACATCCTCCGACGCGTCATGGGCGCAGTGCTGTTGCTGCTGGTGGTCAGCGCAGTCACCTTCGCCATCTTCTTCCTGGTCCCCCGCCTCGGGGGGCAGACGGCCGACCAGTTGGCCACCCAGTACGTCGGCAAGGACGCGAACCCCGCATCCGTCGCCGCGATCAAGCAGAACCTGGGTCTGGACCAGCCGGTCTACGTCCAGTACTGGGAGTTCATCAAGGGCCTCGTGGTGGGCGCCGACTACAAGTTCGGCCCCGACGCGACGCACTGCAGCGCACCCTGCTTCGGGTACTCCTTCAAGAGCCACATCGAGGTGTGGCCGCAGTTGCAGCAGCGGATCCCGGTCTCCTTCTCGCTGGCCGTCGGTGCGGCGGTGATCTGGCTGATCACCGGTGTCACGACCGGTGTCATCTCGGCCCTGCGCAAGGGCAAGCCGATCGACCGTTTCGCCATGTTCATCGCGCTCGCCGGCGTCTCGCTCCCGATCTTCTTCACCGGCCAGATCCTGCTGGCGCTGTTCGTCTACGAGATCCCCATCTGGGAGAGCATCGACTACGTCCCGTTCACGGACAACCCGGCCGAATGGGCCTGGCACCTGATGCTGCCCTGGATCAGCCTCGCGTTCCTCTTCTCCGCCCTCTACGCCCGGCTCACCCGGGCGGGCATGCTGGAGACGATGAGCGAGGACTACATCAGAACGGCCAGGGCCAAGGGTCTGAAGGAGACCACGGTCGTGGCCAAGCACGGCCTGCGCTCCGCGCTCACCCCGATCGTCACCATCTTCGGCATGGACTTCGGCACCCTGGTCGGCACCGCGGTGCTCACCGAGACCGTGTTCTCCCTCCAGGGCATCGGCGCCTACTCGGTCCAGGCCATCAAGGACAACGACCTGCCCATCGTGATGGGCGTGACCCTGGTCGCCGCGTTCTTCATCGTCTTCTGCAATCTGATCGTCGACCTGGTGTACGCCGCCATCGACCCCCGGGTGAGGTACTCGTGAGCAAGCTCGACAAAGCCGCGCTCGGCGAACCGGACACCACCGCCCCGTCCGTACCGGACGACGTGTTCCTGTCCGTCCGTGATCTGCGCATCCACTTCGACACCGACGACGGCCTGGTCAAGTCCGTCGACGGCGTCAGCTTCGACGTGCGCAAGGGCAAGACCCTGGGCATCGTGGGCGAGTCCGGCTCCGGCAAGTCGGTCACCTCGCTCGGCGTGATGGGCCTGCACCGCTCGGCGCGCGCCAAGGTCTCCGGCGAGGTCTGGCTGGACGGCCAGGAGCTCATCGCGGCCGACCCCGACGACGTACGGCGGCTGCGGGGCCGGAAGATGGCCATGATCTTCCAGGATCCGCTGTCGGCGATGCACCCCTACTACTCGGTGGGGCACCAGATCGTCGAGGCGTACCGGGTCCACCACGACGTCAGCAAGAAGGTCGCCAGGCAGCGGGCGATCGAGATGCTCGACCGGGTCGGCATCCCCGAGCCCGGCAAGCGTGTCGACGGCTACCCGCACGAGTTCTCCGGCGGTATGCGCCAGCGCGCCATGATCGCCATGTCGCTGGTGAACAACCCCGAGCTGCTCATCGCGGACGAGCCGACCACCGCCCTGGACGTCACCGTGCAGGCGCAGATCCTCGACCTGATCCGGGACCTGCAGAAGGAGTTCGGCTCCGCGGTCATCATGATCACCCACGACCTGGGTGTGGTTGCCGAGATGGCCGACGATCTGCTGGTCATGTACGGCGGCCGGTGCGTGGAGCGCGGCCCCGCCGAGGACGTGTTCTCCGAGCCCCGGCATCCCTACACCTGGGGCCTGCTCGGCTCGATGCCGCGTCTGGACCGCGAGGAGACCGACCGGCTCATCCCGATCAAGGGCGCGCCGCCCTCCCTCATCAACCTCCCGTCCGGCTGCGCCTTCCACCCGCGCTGCCCGTACGCGGACATCCCGAAGGACAACGTCACCCGCACGGTCCGCCCCGAGCTGACCGAGGTCGGCGGCTCGCACTGGGCCGCCTGCCACATGACGCAGGAGCAGCGGGAGCGTATCTGGACCGAAGAGATTGCGCCGAAGCTGTGAGCGACGACAAAACGGTGAGCACACCGGACACCAGCGGGAGCACCCTCACCCAGGGCACCACCGCCGACGGCGAGGTCCTGCTGAAGGTGACCGGCCTTCAGAAGCACTTCCCGATCCGCAAGGGCCTGCTCCAGCGGCAGACCGGCGCGGTGCGTGCCGTCGACGGCATCGACTTCGAGGTGCGCAAGGGCGAGACGCTCGGCGTCGTCGGTGAGTCGGGCTGCGGCAAGTCCACCATGGGCCGGCTGATCACCCGGCTGCTCGAACCGACCGGCGGTTCGGTCCAGTTCGAGGGCAAGGACATCACGCACCTGAAGACCGGCGAGCTGCGCCCCATGCGCCGCGACGTGCAGATGATCTTCCAGGACCCGTACTCCTCGCTGAACCCCCGCCACACGATCGGCACGATCGTCAGCGCCCCCTTCCGGCTCCAGGGCGTCGAGCCCGAGGGCGGGGTGAAGAAGGAGGTCCAGCGGCTGCTGTCGGTGGTCGGCCTCAACCCCGAGCACTACAACCGCTACCCGCACGAGTTCTCCGGCGGTCAGCGCCAGCGCATCGGCATCGCCCGCGCGCTCGCGCTCAACCCCAAGCTGGTCGTGGCGGACGAGCCGGTCTCCGCGCTGGACGTGTCGATCCAGGCGCAGGTGGTGAACCTGCTGGACGACCTCCAGCAGGAGCTGGGCCTGACGTATGTGATCATCGCGCACGACCTGTCGGTCGTCCGGCACGTCTCGGACCGGATCGCGGTCATGTACCTCGGCAAGATCGTGGAGCTGGCCGAGCGCGACCAGCTGTACACGTCGCCGATGCACCCGTACTCCAAGGCCCTGCTGTCGGCCGTGCCGATCCCGGACCCCAAGCGCCGGGGCGTCAAGAGCGAGCGCATCCTGCTCAAGGGCGACGTGCCCTCGCCGATCGCCCCGCCGAGCGGTTGCCGTTTCCACACCCGCTGCTGGAAGGCGACGGAGATCTGCAAGACGACCGAGCCGCCGCTCAAGGAGCTGCGGGCCGGGCAGCAGGTTGCCTGCCACCACCCGGAGAACTTCGAGGACCAGCAGCCGCAGGACACCAAGCTGCTGTCCTCGGCGCACGAGGTGGCCGCCGAGAACGGCGTGGAGAAGTCCACGGGCGGCGACGCCGCGACCGCCGGGAAGTGAGTCATCCCGAGCCCCCGCCCTCGTACATCGGGGCGGGGGCTCACCCGTGGGTGAAAATGTGCGGGTGCTCCTGCAACTCTTCAGCCCGTCCGTCCAGCACACGCTCGACCTGATCGGCATCTTCGTCTTCGCGATCTCCGGCGCCCTGCTGGCCGTGCGCAAGAACTTCGACGTGTTCGGCATGGCCGTGCTCGCCGAGGTCACCGCGCTGGGCGGGGGGCTGTTCCGCGACCTGGTCATCGGGGCCGTGCCGCCGGCCGCGTTCACGGACCTGGGGTACTTCCTCACCCCGCTGCTCGCCACCCTGCTCGTCTTCTTCCTGCACCCGCAGGTGGAGCGCATCCAGGTCGCGGTGAACGTCTTCGACGCGGCCGGCCTCGGCCTGTTCTGCGTCGCCGGCACGACCAAGGCCTACGAGTACGGGCTCGGCCTGACCGCCTCGGCCGGGCTCGGCCTGACCACCGCCGTGGGCGGCGGTGTGCTGCGGGACGTGCTCGCCAACGAGGTGCCCTCGCTGCTGCGCTGGGACCGCGACCTGTACGCGGTCCCGGCGATCGTCGGCTCCGCCCTGGCCGCCCTGTGCATCCGCTACGACGCCCTGAACCCGCTCACCAGCTCCCTCGCGGTGATCACCGCCTTCGTACTGCGGCTGCTCGCGATGCGGTACCACTGGCGAGCTCCGCGGGCCTGGCACCGGCGGTCGACGGTGAGCGAGGAGGAGCAGCCCGTCCTGCCGTGAGGGGCCCGACGCCCGTCTCCTGGGTCAGCCACCGGAACGCCGGGACCACCTGCGGCCGCCGCAGCGCCATGGTGTGGCCGCCCGCGCTCTTCGGGACGGAGACGACGTGCACGGTCGTCGGCGCCTCGGCGGTCTGCTCCAGGGCCACGGCGTCCTCGTAGCCGTCGTGCGGCCGGCCCGAGAGGTACAACGGGATCCGCGGCGACTCGGGCGACCTGCACCCCGCGGCGGCCGAGGCCGGAGGCGCAAAGCTACCGCTTAGTAGTTAGTTCTTGTACTGTTCAGTCATGCCAGAAGCAGCCACCGCCCCGGCCGCCCGGGCCTCGATCGGCGACAGCGAGTTCGACCGCGACACCGCGCTCACCCGCCGCGCGCCCGGCGTCTACGACATCGACCTCTCCGTCGGCTGGACGATCATCAGCGCCGTCAACGGCGGCTATCTGCTGGCCGTCCTCGGCCGAGCCCTCGCGGACGCCCTGCCGCACGCCGACCCCTTCACGATCTCGGCGCACTACCTGACCGCGTCCCAGCCCGGCCCGGCGGTCGTCCGCACGGACGTCGTCCGCACCGGCCGCACCCTGTCGACCGGCCAGGCCTCCCTCTTCCAGTACGACGACGAGGGCCGCGAGGTGGAACGCATCCGCGTCCTCGCCTCCTACGGCGACCTGGACGCCCTGCCCGACGACGTCCGCACCTCGGCCCGGCCGCCCGCGATCCCGCCGATGGAGCACTGCTTCGGCCCGGAGGACGGGCCCACCCCCGTCGACGGCAGCTCGGCGATCACCGAGCGCCTGATGCTCAAGCTCGACCCGTCCACCCTCGGCTGGGCCCTCGGGCAGCCCTCCGGCAAGGGCGAGATGCGAGCCTGGTTCGGGCTCAAGGACGGGCGCGATCCCGACCCGCTCTCCCTGCTGCTCGCGGTCGACGCCCTGCCGCCCACCGCGTTCGAGCTCGGTGTGAAGGGCTGGGTGCCGACCGTCGAGCTGACCGTGCACGTCCGCTGCCGCCCGGCGCCGGGCCCGCTGCGGGTGTCGATCGCCACACGCAATCTCGCCGGCGGCTTCCTGGAGGAGGACGCCGAAGTGTGGGACAGCGCGGACCGGCTGGTCGCACAGTCCAGGCAGCTGGCGCGGGTCCGACTGGCCTGAACCCCGCCCGCTGACAAGCGGTTCGCGGGGCGGCCCCGAGGGGGATCTGGGCGGCACTGGATTGCGCACAGGCGGCGCAGGCAAGCCGGCCCGGGCCCACCCCGGGGCATGGTGAGGGCGGCGTGTCCCGGGAACGGGCGCGCCGCCCCTGTGTGTTGCCGGGGGGTCAATCCAGCCAATGACGGCGCCCGAGCCCGATCAGCCGCATCTGGCGGGTCGCCAGCTCTGTGACGTGCCCGGTGCGGGCCGGGCGCTCCTCCTCCGGCCCCTCCAGGGCCTCCAGGAACAGCGACGCCGTGCTCAGCATCTGGTCGACGTAGAGATGGGCGAGCATCAGCAGGTCGTCCCCGCTCCAGCCCGCGGACACCGGGTCCTTGGCCAGCTCGTCCTTGACCTCCTGGGCGAACCGGGCCAGTTGCTCCCGTATCGCCTCCCGAACCGGCTGAACTCCGCCATGTCGTTCACGGGCGATGAAACGGACATGGGCGGGGTACCCGTCGACGTGACGGGCGATCAACTCGATGGTGCGCGCGATGCGTTCCTCGTGGTCGCCCGTCGTGGACACCGTCGTCCGGATCATCGGGTGCAGGCTGCCCAGCGCCTCCTCGACCAGGGCCACGCCCAGGTCCGCCGTGGAGCGGAAGTGGCGGTAGAAGGCGGTCGGGGCGACACCGACGGCGCGGGTGACCTCGCGCAGTCCCAGGCTGCTCAGGCTCTGCTCCTCCAGTAGCCCGAGGGCGGCGTCGAGGAGTGCCTGCCGGGTCTTCTGCTTCTGGGCCTGACGGATGCCGAGGGTGTGACTCATACCATGCAGTTAACAACTGTTCTCTGGAATTGGGAAGTCATGGGAGGCGTTAGACTGGGAAGTCAGTGAACAACTGTAACCACAATCGTTCACCGAAACCCTGGGGGTTGTTCCCGTGCTGTTCATCGTCGCCGCACTTCTGCTGCTGGGCGTCGTCCTGGGCACCGTGGCCCACGCACCGCTCACTTTCTCCGTCGCTGTCGGTGCCGTCATCGCCGTCTGGCTCGGCATCTTCGCGCTCCGCGAGCGCGGCCGCCGTCGCCACACCCAGGCCCACTGACCCCGACCACCCCTGTCCCGATCCGACCTCAGGAGTCGATCACCATGCAGCTCACCGCTCCGGCCTCGCGCCGCACCGGTATCCGTGACACCGACGGCATGGCCGTCGCGTCCTTCATCCTCGGCCTCCTCGGCCTGCTCGTGCTCAACCTCTTCCTCGGCCCGATCGCCATCGTGCTGGCGAGCGTCGCCCTGTGGCGCGGTACCGAACGCCGCGGCCGCGCACTGCTGGGCCTGGGCCTGGGTGTCGCCGACCTGGTCGTCCTCGCGGCCTTCATGCAGTTCGACAGCACGATCTCCTGGAGCTTCTGAGCCGCCGTCGGACAGCCGTCCGCCGGTACGCCGCGGCCGGGCCCTAGGACGACGGGCCGTCGCCGCGCCGGAGAGCGGTCCACGTTCGGCCTGCCCAGCTCTGAGGCCGGTCGAAAGAGAGCCGTAGAATCGGGCTCACCATGGCTTACCTCGACCACGCCGCGACCACCCCGATGCTCCCGGAGGCGGTTGAGGCGTTCACCGCCCAGCTGGGTGCCACCGGCAACGCGTCCTCCCTCCACGCATCCGGCAGGCAGGCCCGCCGCACCGTCGAGGAGGCCCGCGAGACCCTCGCCGAGGCCCTCGGCGCCCGCCCCAGCGAGGTCGTCTTCACCTCGGGCGGCACGGAGGCCGACAACCTCGCCGTCAAGGGCCTGTACTGGTCACGCCGCGACGCCGACCCGGCCCGCACCCGAGTCCTTGCCAGCCCCGTCGAGCACCACGCGGTCCTCGACGCCGTGCACTGGCTCGGCGAACACGAGGGCGCCACCGTCGAGTACCTGCCGGTCGACCCTCACGGCCGGGTCCATCCGGACGCGCTGCGCGAGGCGATCGCCCGCAACCCCGACGACGTGGCCCTCGCCACCGTCATGTGGGCGAACAACGAGATCGGGACCATCCTCCCCGTCCGTGAACTCGCCGACGCGGCAGCCGAGTTCGGAGTCCCGCTGCACGCGGACGCCGTCCAGGCCTTCGGCCAGATCCCCGTCGACTTCGGCGCCTCCGGCCTCGCCGCGATGACGGTCTCGGGCCACAAGATCGGCGGCCCCTACGGCATCGGCGCGCTGATCCTGGGCCGTGAGCACACCCCCGTCCCCGTACTACACGGCGGCGGCCAGGAGCGGCACGTGCGCTCCGGCACCCTCGACGTGCCCGCCATCGCCTCCTTCGCTGTCGCCGGACGGCTGGCCGCCGAGCAACGCGCGTGGTTCGCCGCGGAGATCGGCGCCCTGCGCGACGCCCTCGTCACCGCCGTCCGCTCGGCCGTGCCGGACGCGATCCTCGGCGGTGACCCGGACCCGGCCGGACGCCTCCCGGCCAACGCGCACTTCACCTTCCCCGGCTGCGAGGGCGACTCCCTGCTGCTCCTGCTCGACGCCCAGGGCATCGAGTGCTCGACCGGCTCCGCCTGCACCGCCGGCGTCGCCCAGCCGAGCCACGTCCTCCTCGCCACCGGCACCGACCCCGACCTGGCGCGCGGCACCCTGCGCTTCTCCCTCGGCCACACCTCCACCGAGGCCGACGTCGAGGCCCTGGCCAAGGCCATCGGCCCGGCGGTGGAACGGGCGCGGGCGGCGGGACTGACGTAAGGACCCCTCGCCGGCGTACCCCGGAGCTCAGGCCGGGCCCGTACGCGCCCGGCGTATCAGGCGCAGGTACTTGTCCCAGTCCCAGTGCCGCCCCGGGTCCGTGTGGTCGGTGCCCGGGACCTCCACGTGACCGACGATGTGCTCGCGGTCCACGGGTATGTCGTAGCGGGCGCAGATCCGGGCCGTGAGACGCGCCGAGGCCTCGTACATCTCGTCCGTGAAGTCCTGCGGGCGGTCCACGAAGCCCTCGTGCTCGATGCCGACGCTGCGTTCGTTGTAGTCGCGGTTGCCCGCGTGGTACGCAACGTCCAGCTCGCGGATCATCTGGGCCACGTGCCCGTCCTGCCCGACGATGTAGTGCGCCGCCGCCCGGTGGCCCGGGTCCTGGAAGGCCTTCACCGCGCTGTCGAAGCTTCCCTGGGTGACATGGACCACGACCATGTCGATGCCGTAGTCGTCGGGGCGGTCCGCACGGCGCCAGTTCGCCTCCGAGGCCGCCACCCAGCGCGCGCCCGCGTAGTCGACCTCGCCCTCCTTGCGCGGCTTCTCCACGCCCGGAGTGCGCCACCACAGACGCGCCAGCTCGTCCCGGGCGAGCAGGGCGGTGCCCGCCGCGGCCGCCGTGCCGCCGATCAGCAGCGCGCGGCGGCCGACCTTGCGGTCACCGTCCTTCGAAGCCTTCCCCTGTCCCATGTGATCGACAACGGATACCCGGCGGCCCCGGTTCCCGCGCCCCGTACCCTGGAAGGGTTATGACTGAGACCCCGCAGCGCCCCCGCCCCCTCCGCGTCCTGGCCGCCATGTCCGGCGGAGTCGACTCCGCCGTCGCCGCCGCCCGTGCGGCCGAAGCGGGCCACGACGTGACCGGCGTCCACCTCGCGCTCTCCGCCAACCCCCAATCCTTCCGGACCGGCGCGCGGGGCTGCTGCACCATCGAGGACTCGCGTGACGCCCGCCGCGCCGCGGATGTCATCGGCATCCCGTTCTACGTGTGGGACCTCGCGGACCGCTTCCGCGAGGACGTCGTCGAGGACTTCGTCGCCGAGTACGAGGCCGGCCGCACCCCCAACCCCTGCCTGCGCTGCAACGAGAAGATCAAGTTCGCCGCGCTCCTCGACAAGGCGCTCGCGCTCGGCTTCGACGCCGTCTGCACGGGCCACTACGCCCAGGTGATCGTCCGCGAGGACGGCACCCGCGAGCTGCACCGCGCCTCCGACATGGCCAAGGACCAGTCGTACGTCCTCGGCGTGCTCGACGACCGGCAGCTCGCCCACGCGATGTTCCCGCTCGGCGACACCGTCACCACCAAGGACGAGATCCGCGCGGAGGCCGAGCGCAGGGGCCTGGCCGTGGCCAAGAAGCCCGACTCGCACGACATCTGCTTCATCGCCGACGGCGACACCCAGGGCTTCCTCGCGAACCGGCTCGGCCGCTCCGAGGGCGACATCGTCGACGAGTCCGGCACCAAGATCGGCACGCACGAGGGGGCGTACGGTTTCACGATCGGCCAGCGCAAGGGACTGCGCATCGGCACCCCCGCCCCCGACGGCAAGCCGCGCTACGTCCTCGACATCTCGCCCGTGGACAACACGGTGACCGTCGGCCCGGCGGCCGCCCTGGACGTCAGCGCCCTCACAGCCGTCAAGCCCCGCTGGTGCGGCGCGGCCCCCGTCGGCCCCGGCACCTACACGGCCCAGCTGCGCGCCCACGGCGGGGAGACCGAGGTGAGCGCCGAGGTCGTCGACGGCTCCCTGGAGGTCACCTTCACCGAGCCCGTCCGCGGCGTCGCCCCCGGCCAGGCGATCGTCCTGTACGACGGCACGCGCGTGGTGGGCTCGGCGACGATCGCGTCGACGGTCCGGGTGACGGCGGGCGTGGCCTGATCCTGCTGGGGATCCGGGGGGCGGGCTCCACGCGCGCGTGGTCCCGCGCCCCGCGACTCACCCCCGCCCGAAGAACTCCATGAGCACGGGCGCCAGCACATCCGGCTCGACCATGTGCGTCTGCCCCTGGAGTGTGCGGTACGCGCCCTGGGGGACCGATTCCGCGATCGCCCGGGCCGCCTCGCGCAGCCACTCGGGGCTCGCGTCGCCCGCCACCGCCAGGACGGGAACGCCGACCGAGCCCAGCCGGGAGCGGGGGACGCGGCCGTCGCGCATGACGGCGTCGTCGTAGGCGAGGCTCGGGGCCATCGCCTCCATGCCCGCCCACATGGGGGACTGGCGGGCGCCCTGGATCACTCCCTCGGCCAGGCCCGTCAGCCGCAGGAACAGCTCGACGGCGTCCCCGCGCCGCCCCTCACCGAGCGCCTCCGCCAGCCGCCCGGTGTACTGCGCACGCTCCTTGGCGCCCTCCTCCGACATCGCGAACGGCGTCTCGTAGACGGCCACCCGCCGCACCGGCAGCCCGCTCGCCGCCGCCTCGAGCGCCAGGGCCCCGCCGGAGGAGGTGCCGTACAGGAGCGCCTCGCCGCCCACCGCCTCGATCACCGCGGCCAGGTCCTCGACCTCACGCTCCACGGCGTACGGCGCGGTGTCACCGCTGGCGCCGCGGCCCCGGCGGTCGTACACCACGGCCTGGAAACGCTCCGAGAGCGACACGGCCAGCGGCGCCAGCGTGCCGCCCGTCGACATCGCGCCGCTCACCAGGACGACCGCGGGGCCGCGTCCGGTGCTCTCGTAGGCGATGCGGGTGCCGTCACGCGAAAGGGTCTTCTTGTCCATGCTCATGCAGACTGCCGCACGGCGCGGTGTTCATCGATGAGGCGGGCGGCGCGTCCGCCGATCAGAACACTTCCACCTCGTAGAAGCACAGGTGGTCCCTGATCTCGGCGACGTCCGGCTTGGGATCCGGATACGCCCAGACGAGGTCCGCCGCGTCCGGCCGCGACCAGTAGGAGGCGGTGCCCTTGAACGGGCAGTACGTCTGTGTGCCGGACGGCGTCAGCAGGTCCGTGCGCACGTCCTCGGGCGGGATGTAGTAGCGCTCGGGACAGCCCGTCTCACGCAGGACCAGCGACCGGTCGCTGTCCGCCAGCACCTGACCGCCGTGCACCACGCGCACGCGCCTGCCGCTCCGCTCGATGGTGATGCGATGCCCTGTCGTCACGATCGCCCCTCCTCGGGTAGCCGACTCCTCCGCTACAGCGCAGGCTGAAGCGGAGTTCTTCCCTCGCGCCAGGAGGCTCCCATGCGCGCCACGGAACCGGCCGGAAACCGCTCCCGACTGCTCCACCAGGTCCGGTACGCCCTGCGGCACCCGGACCGGGTGCCCGCGCACGCCCGGCGCACGCTGCGGGACGCCTGGCTGCGGCTGCGCCACCCCGACCACATCGCCTACTACCGGGCCGTGATGGCCTCGGACGCGGCCCGCAGCACCGAGGCGGCGGTCGGCCACAACCCCTCGCGCGAACAGTGGGAACGCATCGGCCGCATGCAGTTCGACTACCTGGTGGGCCACGGTCTGCTGCCGCACCACCGCATGCTGGAGATCGGCTGCGGCAACCTGCGCGCCGGACGGCTGTTCATCGACCACCTCGACACCGGGCACTACTACGGCATCGACATCTCGCCGCACATCCTGCTCGCCGCGCAGGACACCCTCGTGGCCGAGAAGCTCCAGCCCAAACTGCCCTACCTGGCGCTCGCCGACGACCTCACCTTCGCCTTCCTGCCGGACGCGCACTTCGACGTCGTGCACGCGCACAGCGTCTTCTCGCACTCGCCGCTGCACGTCATCGAGGAGTGCTTCGCCCACGTCGGCCGGATCCTCGCGCCGGGCGGCTTCTTCGACTTCACCTTCGACCGGACCGAGGGGGAGGAGCACCAGGTCCTGCACGAGGACTTCTACTACCGGACGCGGACCCTCACCGACCTCGCCGCGCGGCACGGCCTGGACGCCCGCTTCATGGACGACTGGGAGCGCCTGCCGCACCGGCAGTCGAAGATGCGGGTCACTGCGACGGTGGACCGGGCCCGTACGGTGGGCTCATGAACATCTGCGTCTTCCTGTCCGCCGCCGACCTCGACGAGCGCTACACCCGCCCCGCGCGGGAGTTCGCCGAACTGCTGGGCAAGGGCGGCCACACGCTCGTCTGGGGCGGCTCCGACGTCGGCCTCATGAAGGTGGTCGCCGACGGGGTGCAGGAGGCGGGCGGCCGGCTGGCCGGCGTCTCCGTGCAGTTCCTCGCGGCCAAGGCCCGCCCGGGCGTCGACGAGATGATCGTCGCCAAGGACCTCGCCGAGCGCAAGAAGCTGCTCCTGGAGAAGGCCGACGCCGTGGTCGTCATGGTCGGCGGCACCGGCACGCTCGACGAGGCGACCGAGATCCTGGAGCTGAAGAAGCACGGGCACACCGACAAGCCGGTGGTGCTGCTCAACACCGCGGGCTTCTACGACGGCCTGAAGGAGCAGTTCCGCCGCATGGACAGCGAGGGATTCCTGCCCCGGCCGCTCACCGACCTGGTCTTCTTCGCCGAGGAGCCGGTGGGGGCACTGGCGTACCTGGAGGAGAGCCAGGGCATCGAGTAGGCCCGTGCCGGTGCTTGCGGGAGAGGAGAGCCAGGGCGTCGCACAGGCCCGAGGGGCCGGCCGTGGCGGGCGCGCGTCGCCCCGGGCGGGCGGGAGTGCCGGGGCTCGCGTGGCCCGGCCCTGATGCGAGCATGGCGGGCATGGCTACTCATGTGATCACCGGAGCCGGCTCCGGCATCGGCGCGGCCGTGGCCCGCCGCCTCCACGCGCGCGGGGACGAACTCGTGCTGCACGCGCGCGACGCCGGCCGCGCCAGGGAACTGGCGGCCGAGTTCCCCGGGTCGCGGACCCTCGTCGGCGACCTCGCGGACCCCGACAGGCTGTCCTGGGCCTTCTCCCACCAGTCGCTGCCCGACCGCGTGGACTCGCTGCTGCACATCGCCGGCGTCGTCGACCTCGGCCCGGTCGGCGAACTCACCCCGAAGACCTGGCGCCACCAGCTCAACGTCAACCTGATCGCCCCCGCCGAGCTGACCCGCCACTTCCTGCCGCAACTGCGCGCCGCCCGCGGACACGTGCTCTTCGTCAACTCCGGCGCCGGCCTCAACGCCCACGCCGACTGGTCCGCCTACGCCGCCTCCAAGCACGGCCTGAAGGCTCTCGCCGACTCCCTGCGTCACGAGGAGCACGGCAACGGCGTCCGCGTCACCTCGGTCTACCCGGGCCGCACGGCCAGCCCCATGCAGGCCAAGGTCCACCAGCAGGAGGGCAAGGACTACGACGCCACGCGGTGGATCGACCCGGAGTCGGTCGCCACGACGGTCGTCATGGCCCTGGACCTGCCGCGCGACGCGGAGGTCAACGACCTGACGGTGCGCCCGGGGAGCTGACCCCGGCAAGCCCCCTGCGTAGGCTTCTCCGGTGAGCGAAAACAGCCAGTTCAGGTTCGGCGCGGCCACCGGCGTGGGGTCCATGCCGGGCGGTGACGCCCGAGAGGCCGCCAAGACCGTCACCGGCACCTTCGAGGACTTCCCCTTCATGCCCGAACTGCCCGCCCGGGGGCCCGGCGCGGACATGATCGGCCGGACCGCCGGCCTGCTGGTCGAGCTGTACGCGCGCGTGGAGCCCAGCGGCTGGCGGCTCGGGGACCGGCCGGGCCGGGACACCAAACGGGCGCGCTCCTGGCTCGGCGAGGACCTCGACGCGCTGGAGGAGTTCACCCAGGAGTACGAGGGCCCGCTGAAGGTCCAGGCCGTCGGTCCCTGGACCCTCGCGGCCCACCTGGAGCTGCGCAACGGTGAGGCCGCCCTCTCCGATCCCGGAGCCTGCCGCGACCTCGCTGCCTCCCTCGCCGAGGGGCTGCGACTGCACCTCGCCGAGGTGCGGCGGCGGATCCCCGGCGCGCAGCTCGTCCTCCAGCTCGACGAGCCGTCCCTGACCGCCGTCCTGCGCGGCCAGGTCAAGACCGCCAGCGGCTACCGCACCCACCGGGCCGTCGACCGGCAGATCGTCGAGCAGACGCTGCGCGACCTCGTCGGCGTGCACGAGGCGGGCCCGGTCGTGGTCCACTCCTGCGCTCCCGACGTGCCGTTCGCCCTGCTGCGCCGGGCCGGGGCGGCCGCCGTCTCGTTCGACTTCTCCCTGCTCACCGAGCGTGACGACGAGGCGATCGGGGAGGCCGTGGAGGCCGGCACCCGGCTCTTCACCGGCGTCGTGCCGTCCGCGGAGGGCCCATTGTCAGACCCTGCCGGTAGCGTCATGGGTGTCAGGACGCTGTGGCGCAGGCTGGGGCTGTCTCCGGGGCTTCTCGCGGAGGCGGTCACGGTCACCCCGGCGTGCGGACTCGCGGGGGTCTCCCCGGGGTACGCGCGCAGGGCTCTCGCGCAGTGCGCCCGGGCGGCGAGATCCCTCGCGGACAACCCAGAGTAACGGGAGGACGACACGGTGGCCGGCGACAAGCAGGCGGAGACGACGACGGTGCCCGCCGAGGCACGGGAGAAGCACGCGCGCCTCGCGGAGCAGATCGAGGAGCACCGCTTCCGTTACTACGTGAAGGACGCTCCCGTCGTCAGCGACGCGGAGTTCGACCAGCTGCTGCGTTCCCTGGAGGCGCTGGAGGAGGAGTACCCCGAGCTGCGCACGCCGGACTCGCCGACCCAGAAGGTCTCCGGGTCCTACGCGACGGAGTTCACGGCCGTCCAGCACCGCGAGCGCATGCTCTCCCTCGACAACACGTTCAACGACGAGGAGATGGCCGCCTGGACCGAGCGCATCGCCCGGGAACTGGGCGAGCAGGAGTACCACTTCCTGTGCGAGCTGAAGGTCGACGGCCTCGCCGTGAACCTCACCTACGAGCGCGGCCGCCTCACCCGGGCGGCCACCCGCGGCGACGGCCGCACCGGCGAGGACATCACACCGAACGTGCGGACGATCGCCGAGATCCCCGACCGCCTCAAGGGCGACGACGTGCCCGACCTCGTGGAGATCCGCGGCGAGGTCTACTTCCCGATGGAGAAGTTCCAGGAGCTCAACGCCCGCCTGGTGGAGGCCGGCGACAAGCCCTTCGCCAACCCGCGCAACGCGGCGGCCGGTTCCCTGCGCCAGAAGGACCCGCGCGTCACCGCCACCCGCCCCCTGCACATGGTGGTCCACGGCATCGGCGCCCTGGAGGGCTTCACCGGCCTGACCCGCCTGTCCCAGGCCTACGACCTGCTCAAGACCTGGGGCCTGCCGACCTCCCGGCACAACAGGGTGGTCGACGGCCTGGAAGGCATCCGCGAGTTCATCGCCCACTACGGGGAGAACCGCCATTCCGTGGAGCACGAGATCGACGGCGTCGTCGTCAAGCTCGACGAGATCCCCCTCCAGGGCCGCCTCGGCTCCACCTCACGCGCCCCGCGCTGGGCCATCGCGTACAAGTACGCGCCGGAGGAGGTCAACACCAAGCTCGTCAACATCCGTGTGGGTGTGGGCCGCACCGGCCGCGTCACCCCGTACGCCCAGGTCGAGCCGGTCACGGTCGCCGGCTCCGAGGTCGAGTTCGCCACCCTCCACAACCAGGACGTGGTCAAGGCCAAGGGCGTCCTCATCGGGGACACCGTGGTGCTGCGCAAGGCCGGTGACGTCATTCCGGAGATCCTCGGCCCGGTCGCCGACCTGCGCGACGGCAGCGAGCGCGAGTTCGTCATGCCGAGCGAATGCCCCGAGTGCGGCACGGCCCTGCGGCCCATGAAGGAGGGCGACGTCGACCTGCGCTGCCCCAACGCCCGCACCTGCCCGGCCCAGTTGCGCGAGCGCCTGTTCTACCTCGCCGGCCGCAAGGCCCTGGACATCGAGCACTTCGGCTACGTCGCCGCCGCCGCTCTCACCGCCCCGCTGGAGCCGAAGACCCCGCCGCTGGTAGACGAGGGCGACCTCTTCGACCTCACCATCGAGCAGCTGCTGCCCATCAAGGCGTACGTCCTGGACCCCGACAGCGGCCTGCCCAAGCGCGACCCGAAGACCGGCGAGGAGAAGGTCGCCACGATCTTCGCCAACCAGCAGGGCGAGCCCCGCAAGAACGCCGTCGCCATGCTGGAGAACATCGCGGCGGCCAAGGAACGCCCCCTGGCCCGCATCCTCACCAGCCTGTCGATCCGTCATGTCGGGCCCGTCGCCGCCGAGGCACTGGCCCGCGAGTTCCGCTCGATCGAGCGGATCGACCAGGCCACGGAAGAGGAACTGGCGGGCACCGAGGGCGTCGGACCGACCATCGCCGCCTCCCTCAAGCAGTGGTTCGCCGAGGACTGGCACCGCGACATCATCCGCAAGTGGAAGGCCGCCGGCGTCCGCATGGAGGCCGAGAGCACCGGGGAGGACGAGGGGCCGCGCCCCCTGGAGGGCCTCACCGTCGTCGTCACCGGCACCCTCGAACACTTCACGCGGGACGGCGCCAAGGAGGCGCTGCAGAGCCGCGGGGCCAAGGTGACCGGCTCGGTGTCGAAGAAGACGTCGTTCGTGGTGGTCGGTGACAGCCCCGGCTCGAAGTACGACAAGGCGATGCAGCTGAAGGTTCCGGTCCTGAACGAGGAAGGTTTCGGCGTCCTGCTGGAGCAGGGACCGGAAGCCGCGGCCGAAGTCGCCCTTTCGGCCGAGGAGTAGCGGTTGAAGGCCACCCGTTCGGCGCATATCAGATGCATACGGGTGGCCGGGGCGCATTCGGGCAACCGTCGGCGACCGCTGCCCGTGGAAGCCTTCCGCGGCCTACTGTTGAGATGTGCGCCTGCCGTGCCCAGCTGCGGTCGGGGCATCTTCGTGCTCGCACGGAGCGCGGGGAAGGGTTTTCGGGCGCGGGCCGCCTAAGGGTTGTCGGGCACCGGGCCGCGGGGCGTGGGCACCGCCGGCTGTGAGAGGGACGGGAATGGAACCGACCGAGAGCGCCGTGCCGGGCTCACGGCTGCACCTGCGCCGCATGGCGGCCGCCTGGCGTGCGGTCCGTGAGGCCGTACGGCCGGCGGGGCGTCCGGGTGCGGAGGCGCGCGCCGTCGGACAGTACACCCCGGACGGGCGCGGCGCCGGAGGGCGCGCGGAGGGCCCCGGGGCACAGCCGGTCATCGACCACACTCCCCGACCGGCCGGCGCGGATGCGGACACGGACGGCGATCGGCACCAGTCCTGGCCCGCGCTGCCCGCTGCGGTCGTCGCGGCGGCCGGGCTCGTCCTGGGCGCCGGGTTCTACCGGGCCTTCACCGGCGGGCATGCGCTCTTCCCGGCCGGCACGACCGGCTGGTCGCTGGCGGTGCTCACCGGCATCATCGTCGGCCACCTCGTCATGCTCGGCCGCTCCCGCTGGTGGGGCGGCACCGGCTCGGGCGCCGCCCTCACTCTCGCCGTGCTGCTGCTCTACGGCTGGGTTCCGGCCGGCATGGTCAGCCTCACGGTCGTGGTCCTGGTCGGCATAGCCCGCCGCAACCGCTGGCGCCAGGGCGTGCTGCACGGTGCGGTCGACCTCCTCGGCATCGGCGCGGGCGCGCTCGTGCTGGGCGTGTTCGGCAGCGTGCCGTCCGTCGAGTCCCCGGCGGAGCCCGCCGCCTGGACACTCGCCACGGCGCCCCAGGTCGCCCTGGTCGCCGTCGCCTACCTGATGGTCACCCGCGTCCTGCTCTGGTACCTGCACGCCCCGCGCCCCGGGCTGCCCACCGTCGCCCGCACCGCCCTGGTCAGACAGGGTCTGGTGGCCGTCGCGCTGCTGGGCATCGCGCCGCTGGTCTGCGTGGTCGCCGTGGCCAAGCCGATCCTGCTGCCGCTGTTCTCCATCCCGCTGATCGCCCTGGACTCCACCCTGTGGATCGCCCGAGCCCGGGCGGAGGAGCAACTGCGTGACCCGTTGACCGGGCTGCCCAACCGTCAGTGGCTGCTGGAGCGCATCTGGACCGCGCTGGACGACGCGGAGCGGATCGACGCCCGCGCCGCCCTGATGCTGATCGACCTCGACCGGTTCCGTTCGGTCAACGACACGCTGGGTCATCTCGCCGGTGACCGGCTGCTGCTGCAGATCGCCGACCGGCTGCGGGTGGCGCTGCCGCGCGGGGCGGAGGCCGCCCGGCTCGGCGGGGACGAGTTCGCCGTCTTACTCCCGGTCGCCGACTCCACGACCTCCGCGACCCGGGTCGCCCGCGACCTCGTGGCCGCTCTCAGCTCACCCCTCGACCTCGACGGCCTCACCCTCGTGCTGGAGGCCAGCGCCGGGGTCGCCGTCTTTCCCGACCACGCCCTGGACGCCGAAGGGCTGCTGCGGCGCGCGGACGTGGCGATGTACCAGGCCAAGCGGGACCGCACCGGCGTCGAGGTCTACGAGTCCAAGCGCGACTCCAACACCCCCGACCGGCTCGGTCTGCTGGGCGATCTGCGCCGCGCCCTCGACGCGCGCGAGGTGCAGCTGCACTACCAGCCCAAGGTCCGTTTCGACGGGCAGGTCGCGGGCCTGGAGGCGCTGGTCCGTTGGGTGCACCCCGAGCGGGGCAAGGTGCCGCCGGACGAGTTCATAGCGATCGCGGAGTCCTCGGGGCTGATGCCCCATCTCACCGAGTACGTACTGGAGACGGCGCTCGGCCAGGTCGCGCGCTGGCGGGAGCAGGGCCTGTTCGTGCCGGTCGCGGTGAACGTCTCCCCGCGCGATGTGCACACCCCCGGTTTCGCCGGCTCCGTCGCCGCCCGGCTGGCCCGGCACGGCGTCCCGGCGGGAGCGCTCCAACTGGAGATCACGGAGCACGTGCTCCTGGAGGACCCGCAACGCGCCGCCGACACCCTCAACCAGCTGACCGCGCACGGCGTGAAGATGTCCCTCGACGACTTCGGCACGGGCTACTCCTCGCTCGTGCACCTGCGCCGGCTGCCGGTGAGCGAGCTGAAGATCGACCGTTCGTTCGTGGCCCGGCTCGCGGTCGACGCCGAGGACGCGGAGATCGTGCGCTGCACCGTCGACCTCGCCCACTCCCTCGGTCTGCTCGTCGTCGCCGAGGGCGTCGAGGACGACGAGACCTGGGAGCGCCTGCGCGACCTGGGCTGCGACGCCGTCCAGGGCTGGCTGGTCGCCGCGGCGATGCCCCCGGACGAGACCACGGCGTGGCTGCGGGCCCGGGGCCCCCGGGGATGGCAGCGCCCGCGCGCCGCGCTGCCCGCGGCGACGGCCGACGAGTAGGCCCCCGCTGTCGCGCTCCTCCGGGGCGCGCTCCCCGGGGCGAGCGCTCAGTCCGTGCCCTGCGGCACGAAGTGGCCGATGAACAGCCCCAGCCGTCGCTCGTGCGCCTCCTCGGGCAGCCGGCCGCTGCGCATCAGGGTCACCAGTCCGTGCAGCCCGGCCCAGTACGTCTCCGTGAGCGCTCCCATGTCCTCGCCCTCGGCCGCGATCGGCTGGACGGCCTGCAGCAGCTCGCCGAAGGCATCCTGGAGGGCCGCGGGCGCCTCGGGGGTGGCGAAGGGCAGGTCCACGTCGAGCGTGAAGATCACGTCGTAGAGCGCGGGCCGCCGCCGGGCGAAGGCGGTGTAGGCGCGGCCCACCGCGGCCAGCGCCTCACGGGCGCTCCCGGCCGCCGTGCGCGCCGCCCGCAGCTCGCCGGCCAGCTCCTCGCAGCCCTGCACCGCCACCGCCGCCATGATCGCGCCCTTGCCCTTGAAGTGGCTGTAGAGCACGGGCTGGCTGTATTCGATCTCGTCGGCGAGCCGGCGCGTGGTCACCGCGTCCCAGCCCTCCGCCTCCGCCAGCTCTCGCGCGGCCGTCACGATCAGCCGCTCACGTTCCGCTCGTTCACGCTCACGGCGCTTCTGGATCGTCATGCGAGAAATTCTAGCACCGCTAGCGTTCCTGTCGTCGCTCTGCTAGCTTCGCTCTTGTCCCTAGCGCTGCTAGAAATCGACGAGCGGAGAAGATCATGACCGTCACCGCGTACACCCTGGCCGTCGTGCTCAACCTGTTCTGCCTGTTCCTCGGCTACCGGTTCCTCTTCCAGCCCGGCCCCGCGGCAGCCGGCTACGGCGTCCCGGCCGACCCCGGCGGCGACGCCGGTGCCTATCTGACGATCAAGGGCCTGCGGGACGGCACCCTCGGGCTGGTCGGTCTCGTCGTGCTCGCCTTCGCGGGAGCCGGGGCCGAGGCCTGGTTCATGCTCGCCGTGGCACTCATACCGCTCGGCGACACCGTGATCGTGCTGCGCCACGGCGGTGCGAAGGCGGTGGCCTTCGGTGTCCACTTCGCCACCGCGGTCATCGTCCTGATCAGCGCCGGCCTGCTCTTCGCGGTCTGAGCGCGCCCCCACATGATCCGGAGGTCCTGAGATGTCGGTGGTCGTTCCGCGGTTCGACGAGTCCGTGATCGTCCGCGCCGCCGACGCAGAAGCCGTCGGCCGCACCCCTGTCTCCGTGCACCTGCTGGCCGACAGCAGCGCGACCGGCGGTGCCTTCGTCCCGCCCGGCAGGCCGCACACCTTCGCGGCGGTCCCCGGGGCCGACGCCGACCTGCTCATCGTCCTCACACCCGGCGTCGAGCGCTTCGAGTGCTTCCGCCACCTGCGGCGCGTCGCCCTCGGTGAGGCCACGCCCGAGCGTCTCCTCGAGGTGCAGGAGCTGTACGACCACCACTTCCTGAGGAACGAGGCCTGGGAAAGCCGCCGTCACTGACGGACGGGCGAAACCGTTTCACGGGCACGGCCCCGCGCCCCATAGGATTGGGCCACACCACATTCACTCACCCCAGAGGATCGCTGCATGCCTGGCATCACGCGCGAGGAGGTCGCCCACCTCGCCCGGCTGGCGCGTCTGGAGCTGAAGCCCGAAGAGCTCGACCACTTCGCGGGACAGCTGGACGACATCATCGGCGCGGTCGCCCGCGTCAGCGAGGTCGCCGACCAAGACGTACCGCCGACCTCGCACCCGCTCCCGCTGACGAACGTCATGCGCGCGGACGAGGTCCGTCCGTCGCTCACCCCCGAGCAGGCGCTCTCCGGCGCCCCGGCCCAGGAGCAGCAGCGTTTCAAGGTGCCGCAGATCCTGGGGGAGGACTAACAGCCATGACGGACATCATCAAGCTCACGGCCGCCGAGACAGCCGCGAAGATCGCCTCCGGCGAGCTCACGGCCGTGCAGGTCACCGAGGCCCACCTGGCCCGCATCGAGGCCGTCGACGAGAAGGTGCACGCCTTCCTGCACGTCGACCGCGAGGGCGCCCTCGCCCAGGCCCGCGCCGTGGACGCCAAGCGCGAGCGTGGCGAGAAGCTCGGCCCGCTGGCCGGCGTGCCCCTGGCGCTGAAGGACATCTTCACCACCGAGGGCGTCCCCACGACGGTCGGTTCGAAGATGCTCGAGGGCTGGATCCCGCCGTACGACGCGACGGTCACCCAGCGCCTGAAGGCGGCCGACGTCGTCATCCTCGGCAAGACCAACATGGACGAGTTCGCCATGGGGTCCTCCACCGAGAACAGCGCCTACGGCCCGACCGGCAACCCCTGGGACCTGACGAAGATCCCCGGCGGCTCCGGTGGCGGTTCGTCCGCCGCGCTCGCCTCCTTCCAGGCCCCGCTCGCCATCGGCACCGACACCGGCGGCTCCATCCGCCAGCCGGCCGCCGTCACCGGCACGGTCGGCGTGAAGCCGACGTACGGCGCCGTCTCCCGCTACGGCATGGTCGCCTTCTCCTCCTCCCTCGACCAGGGCGGCCCCTGTGCCCGTACGGTCCTGGACGCGGCCCTGCTGCACGAGGTGATCGCCGGGCACGACCCGATGGACTCCACCTCCATCGATGAGCCCGTCCCGGCGGTCGTCGAGGCCGCCCGCAACGGCAGCGTCGAGGGCATGCGCGTCGGCGTCGTCAAGCAGTTCCGCGGCGAGGGCTACCAGGCCGGCGTCATCCAGCGCTTCGACGAGTCCGTCGCGCTGTTGAAGGAGCTCGGCGCCGAGATCGTCGAGCTGGACTGCCCGTCCTTCGACCTGGCGCTGTCGGCGTACTACCTGATCGCGCCCTCCGAGTGCTCCTCCAACCTCGCCCGCTTCGACGGCCTTCGCTACGGCCTGCGCGTCGGCGACGACGGTACGCACTCCGCCGAGGAGGTCACCTCCCTGACCCGCGAGGCCGGTTTCGGCCCCGAGGTCAAGCGCCGCATCATGCTCGGCACGTACGCCCTGTCGAGCGGCTACTACGACGCCTACTACGGCAGCGCCCAGAAGGTCCGCACGCTCATCAAGCAGGACTTCGACAAGGCGTTCGAGCAGGTCGACGTGATCGTCTCCCCGACGACCCCGACCACCGCCTTCGCGATCGGCGAGCGCGCCGACGACCCGATGGCGATGTACCTCGCCGACCTGTGCACCATCCCGACCAACCTGGCGGGCAACGCGGCCATGTCGCTGCCGTGCGGTCTCGCCCCGGAGGACAACCTCCCGGTCGGTCTGCAGATCATCGCCCCCGTCATGAAGGACGACCGCCTGTACAAGGTGGGAGCCGCCGTCGAGGCCGCCTTCGTGGAAAAGTGGGGCCACCCGCTGATCGAGGAGGCTCCGTCGCTGTGAGCGCACTGTCCAAGGCCAAGGGCTTCAAGAAGTCCAAGTCCGGTCTGTACGTGTCGATGGCCACGTCGGCGTTCGGCGCCGTCGGTGTCTACAAGCAGATCAAGAAGGCCCGCGGAGACAACGACACGCTGCGGCTGCTCGACGCCGTCGTGACCGGAGCCGCCGTCGTCACCAACCTGGCCATTCTCTACCGCGAGCTGAAGCGGCTGGGCGACGACGACGTCCTGCTGGGCTGAGAGGGAAGTACTCACCGTGACCACCACGACCGACCTGGTGTCGTACGAGGAAGCACTCGCGTCGTACGACCCCGTCATGGGCCTCGAGGTCCATGTCGAACTCGGCACCAAGACCAAGATGTTCTGCGGCTGTTCGACCGCTCTCGGCCAGGACGCCAACACGCAGACCTGCCCGGTCTGCCTCGGCATGCCGGGCGCGCTCCCGGTCGTCAACGCGACCGGCGTCGAGTCCGCCATCAAGATCGGCCTCGCGCTGAACTGCGAGATCGCCGAATGGTGCCGCTTCGCCCGGAAGAACTACTTCTATCCGGACATGCCGAAGAACTTCCAGACCTCCCAGTACGACGAGCCGATCGCCTTCAACGGCTACCTCGACGTGCAGCTGGAGGACGGCGAGACCTTCCGCGTGGAGATCGAGCGCGCCCACATGGAGGAGGACACCGGCAAGTCGACGCACGTCGGCGGCGCCACCGGCCGTATCCACGGCGCGTCCCACTCGCTGCTGGACTACAACCGCGCCGGCATCCCGCTCATCGAGATCGTCACCAAGCCGATCGAGGGCGCCGGCGAGCGCGCCCCCGAGGTCGCCCGGGCCTATGTCCGGGAGCTGCGTGAGGTCATCAAGGCGCTCGGCGTCTCCGAGGCCCGCATGGAGATGGGCCAGATGCGCTGCGACGTGAACCTGTCGCTGCGCCCGAACGGCACCGAGAAGTTCGGCACCCGTTCCGAGACCAAGAACGTCAACTCGCTGCGGTCCGTGGAGCGCGCGGCCCGTTTCGAGATCCAGCGGCACGCGGCCGTTCTCTCCTCCGGCGGCACGATCATCCAGGAGACGCGGCACTTCCACGAGGACACGGGGTCGACGACCTCGGGCCGTGTGAAGGAGGAGGCCGAGGACTACCGGTACTTCCCGGAGCCCGACCTCGTCCCGGTGGCCCCCTCGCGTGAGTGGGTCGAGGAGATCCGGGCCGCGCTGCCCGAGCTGCCGCTGGTCCGCCGCAACCGGCTCCGCGAGGACTGGGGCATCTCGGCCACCGACATGCAGGCGATCCTCAACGCCGGTGCGCTGGAGCCGATCGTCGCCACGATCGAGGCCGGGGCCGACGCCGCGTCCGCCCGCAAGTGGTGGATGGGCGAGCTGGCCCGCAGCGCCAACGAGTCGGGCAAGGCGCTCGACGAGCTGGCGATCACGCCGGAGCAGGTGGCCCGGGTCACCGAGCTCGTCGCGAAGGGCGACCTGAACGACAAGCTGGCCCGCCAGGTCATCGAGGGCGTCCTCGCGGGCGAGGGCACCCCGGACGAGGTCGTCGACAAGCGCGGTCTGAAGGTCGTCTCCGACGAGGGCGCGCTGACGGCGGCCGTCGACGAGGCCATCGCCGGCAACCCGGGCGTCGCGGACAAGATCCGCGGTGGCAAGGTGGCCGCGGCCGGAGCGCTGGTGGGTGCGGTCATGAAGGCCACACGCGGCCAGGCCGACGCGGCTCGCGTCAAGGAGCTGATCCTCCAGAAGCTGGGCGTCAGCGAAGGCTGACCTCCCGCGGAGACGAGGGGGGACGCACCGGACCCGGTGCGTCCCCCCTCGTCATTCGCTGAGAGGCGTCATGCCTCAGAGGCGGCACGGACTCAGTGGCGGCACGAACTCAGTGGCGGCATGGACTCAGAGGCGGCGGCCGACGACCCGGACGAAGCCCAGCGTCTCGCCCCGGTCGAGCCGCAGCATCTCGGCGCACTGCCCGGCCATCCGGACATGCCACTCGTCCGTGCTCTCGTCGGCCACGACCTCGCACCAGCGCAGCCAGTCGCGCCAGCCGTCCTGAAGCCAGTCAGCGGCCTCGACCTGCACGGCCCCGCTGCGGGTCCAGTGGCGCCGCCACCAGGCCGCGGTGTGGAAGCACCAGAAGCCGGGCTCCCAGTACGGCTCGAGGTGCTCCGGCGGCTCGACGCCGTCGATCTCCTCGCGCAGCGCCGGTACGACGACGCCGATCCGCCCGCCGGGCTTCAGCAGCCGCGTCAGCCCGGGCAGGTACAGGTCGTCGGTGCCGAAGTACTGGTAGGCGTCGATCGAGACGATCGCGTCGAAGCTGTTCTCGCCGAACGGCAGGTCGTGCGCCTCGGCCAGCACGGGCAGCACCCGGTCGGCGACGCCCGCCTCGGCGATGCGCCCGGCGTTCTCGTCGGGCTTGATCCACAGGTCGGCGGCGGTGACCTGGGCGTCGTACTCCCTGGCGAGGAAGACCGACGTCATGGCGCGCCCGCAGCCCAGGTCGAGCACGCGGGAGCCGGGGCTCAGGGTGTCGAGCCCCAGGGCGGGGGCCAGCCACTCCAGCAGCCACAGCGCGTGCGGGCCCATCTGGTTGTCGACGGTCCAGCGGGCGTCGTAACCGTTGCTGCGGGGGTAGCCGGGGTGGCTCACACGGTCAGTGAGGGGGTCGTTCGAAGTGCGGGAAGTGAGGTCCGACATCGGTGGACGGGCTCCTTGAGTCCTTGAGGAGGAATGGGGATGCGGAGGAGCTCGGTCGGACCGTCAAACAATGCACCTGCTTCGGCCGGGCGGCGCGATGCCGCGGGCATACCTCGGACCATCGGACGCTAACAGCCGGCCTCCCGGACCCGCACCCGGGTTTCTCCGCCGGGCGCGCTACCGTCACGGCCATGAGTGGACGTCCTGATTCCGACACCGAGCCCGAGACAGCGGACTCGGAGGCGGCCGACGCGCAGGACGCGGCCGGTGACGCGGCGGAGGACGAGGGAGCCGCGCGCCGGGCCCGCTGGACGGCGGCCGCCACCGGTGCCGCGCTGACCCTGGCGGGACTCGCCGCGGCCGTGCTCCGCCTCACCCGCCCCGCGCCGGCGCTCGTCCCGGCCGCCTACGCGAGCGGGGCCGCCGTGTGCGCGGCCGCCGCCGTGCTGGGCTCCCGCGGCCGCACCCGGCGCGCGCTGTGGCTGCTGATCGCGGGCGTGATGGTGATGGCGCTGGGGGATCAGTTCGACTGAGACCGGCCGCTGTGAATAAGCCCACGAAACCGACAAATGATCTCGTTCGTTTGTAAGAGTGGCAGCGCATTGCTCATGCGTTCTTTGCTGGCTGTTCAGTTCATGTACGACTGTTCCCGGCCAAAGATCCACACAAGGCAACTCCGGGAGCACGTTTCGTGGCAGCCCTCGCACGCTGGTGTGTCCAGCGCCGTCTGCTCAGCGTCCTGCTGTGGCTCCTCGCTTTCGCGGGGGTCGCCGCGGGCGCCGCCGTCGCCGGCACCACGTACTCGAACGACTACGAGGTCCCCGGTACCGAGTCGGGCCGCGCCACACAGCTGCTGCACGAGGGCTTCCCGCGGCTCGGCGGTGACAGCGACACCGTCGTCTGGCACACCACGTCCGGCAGTGTCCGGGCGGCCGACGTCGAGCAGACGATGACCCGCACCCTGGACCGCATCGAGAACCTCCCCGGCGTGGCCTCGGTCACCAGCCCCTACGACGGGCCGGGCACCGGCCGCATCAGCGAGGACGGCCGGACCGCGTTCGCCTCGGTCACCTTCGACGACCGGGCCGAGGACATCGCCAAGGGCGAGGCGCAGGCCGTCGTCGACACCGCGAAGAGCGCCGAGACCGACGGGCTCCAGGTGGAGCTGGGCGGCAGCGCCGTCGCGCTCACCGAGTCCTCCGGCGGGCACGTCGCCGAGATCGTCGGCGTGATCGTCGCCGCGGTGGTGCTGTTCCTCGCCTTCGGCTCGCTCGCCGCGTCCCTGCTGCCCATCGCCACCGCCCTGGTCGGCGTCGGCACCGCCTACGCGGGGATCGTGCTGCTCGGGCACGCCATGACCGTCGCCGACTTCGCCCCCATGCTGGGCATGCTCGTCGGACTCGGCGTCGGCATCGACTACGCGCTGTTCATCGTCACCCGGCACCGGCGCGGGCTGAAACGCGGGCTGTCCGTCACCGAGGCCGCCACGAACGCCGTCGCGACCACCGGACGAGCGGTCGTGTTCGCGGGTGCCACCGTTTGCATAGCCCTGCTGGGCATGCTGATCCTCCGGCTGAGCTTCCTCAACGGCGTCGCCATAGCGGCCGGCCTCACCGTGCTCCTCACCGTCGCCGCCTCCGTGACGCTGCTGCCCGCCCTGCTGTCGTTCATCGGCATGCGCGCCCTCAGCCGCCGCGAGCGCCGCCGCCTCGCGGAGCACGGCCCCGAACCCGAGGTGCCCACCGGCTTCGCGGCCCGCTGGTCCGCCTTCGTGGAGCGCCACCCCAAGGTGCTCGGCGCGGTCGCCCTGGTCGTCATGGCCGTCCTCGCCCTGCCCACCCTGTCGCTGCACCTGGGCACCTCCGACCAGGGCAACGGCCCGAAGACCGCCACCACCCGCCAGGCCTACGACCTGCTCGCCGACGGCTTCGGACCCGGCGTGAACGGCCCGCTCACCCTCGTCACGGAGATTGACGGCGCCGACGACAAGCTCGCCCTGGACCACCTCGACAGCACCCTCCGCGCCACCGAGGGCGTCGCCTCGGTGACCCCGGTGACGTTCGGCTCCGGGGGCCACACCGCGTACCTGACCGTCGTCCCCGAGTCCTCCCCGCAGTCGAAGCGGACCAGCGACCTCGTCGACCGGCTGCGCGAGGAGGTGCTGCCGCGCGCCGAGTCGGGCACCGCGCTCGACGTGCAGGTGGGCGGCATGACGGCCGGCTACGACGACTTCGCCGACGTCATCGTCTCCAAGCTGCCGGTCTTCGTCGGGGCCGTCATCGGCCTGGGCTGTCTGCTGCTCCTGCTGGCCTTCCGGTCGATCGGCATACCGCTGAAGGCCGCCGCGATGAACGTCGCCGCCGTGGCCTCCGCCTTCGGGGTGGTGGTCGCGATCTTCCAGTGGGGCTGGGGCAGCGAACTGCTCGGCCTCGGCAGCGCGGGACCCATCGAACCCTTCCTGCCCGTGATCATGGTGTCGGTGCTCTTCGGCCTCTCGATGGACTACCAGGTCTTCCTGGTCAGCCGGATGTACGAGGAGTGGCTGGAGACCGGCGACAACCGGCGGGCGGTGCGGGTCGGCCTCGCCGAGACCAGCCGGGTGATCAACTCGGCGGCCGTCATCATGATCTCCGTCTTCCTGGCCTTCGTGCTCAGCGGAGACCGGGTGATCGCCATGTTCGGCATCGCCCTGGCCGCCGCGGTCGCCCTGGACGCCTTCGTCCTGCGCACGCTCCTCGTCCCGGCCCTGATGCACCTGCTGGGCGGCGCCAACTGGTGGCTGCCCCGCTGGCTGGACAAGCGCATGCCGCGCATCAGCATCGAGCCGCCCGAGAGCCGCGCCGCCCATGAGAGGCTGGCCGCCGCGACGGACGCCGAGGTGGCGGACGTCCTGGCGGAGGAGGAGCGGCAGCGGGATGTACGCGATATCCCTGGGTGACGACGCCGAGCTGAGGCCGCTGGAGCCCTGGCACGCCGGGGAGTTCCTGGCGCACCTGGAGCGGGGGCGGGAGTTCATCGGGCGGTACATCCCGTTCGGGACGACCGAGACGGACCTGCCCTCGGCCCGCGCGAAGCTCCAGCGCTACGCCGACATGCGCGCCGCCGACACCGGTTCCCTGCACGGCCTGTGGCTGGAGGGGACTCTGGTGGGCGGGGTGCTGTTCCTGAACTTCGACGCGGCCACCGGGAACTGCGAGGTCGGCTGCTGGCTGGAGCCCGCGGGAACGGGCCGCGGCCTGGTCACCCGCGCGATGCGGGTGCTGATCGACTGGGCGGTCGAGGCGCGCGGCATCCACCGCGTGGAGTGGGTCGCCGCCTCGGGCAACCAGCCGAGCCTGAACGTGGCCCGGCGGCTCGGGATGACCCGCGACGGTGTGCGCCGCGAGGCCCACCCCTATGGTGGCGTACGGCACGATCTCGAAGTCTGGTCGGTGCTGGCGCCCGAGTGGCGGGCCGCACGCGCGCGTGCGGCTCACGACGATCATTAAGAGACTTCTCAGACAGCGACCCTACGGTGCGAGACATGGCAACGAACGCAGTGGACGAGACCGAGGCCACCAAGGCCACGACCGACGAGAAGGCGGTGGACACCACCGAGTCCGACGAGGCGCCCCGGGCCGACGTCCCGGCCGCTGCCGACGAGGCAGACGTGCCGGCCAGGGAGGAGAGCCCCACCGGTGTGGGCCAGGGCGCCGCGGCCGTGGTCTCCGCGGCGCTGGGCGTCGTCTCGCTCACCGGCAGTTGGATCGGCACCGTCGCCTCCGCGCGCCAGAACCTCGTCGGCCAGCTGGAGACCGCGCAGAACGCGGGCGTGGCCCAGCAGATCCAGGCGGTCTACGGCGACGCCTGGCGGACCACCGCCCTGTGGGGCGGCCTGTTCGCGCTGATCGCGCTGGTCGTCGGCGTCGTGACGCTGGCCCGGCCCGCGTTCGGCACGCCGGGCAGGATCCAGGCCCCCTGGATCAAGTCCGTCGCCTGGGCGGGAGTCGCGCTCGGCGTCATCGGCCTGATCCTGGCCGTCCTCAAGTACACCGGCATCCTGCTCGGACTGCCCTCCGCGAGCTGAGAGCCCGCAGGTCCCGAGGGGTCTTAGGCGGTTCCGTGAGCACCTTACGGAACCCCTGAGGCCCCTCAGCCGCGTCTAAGGCCCCTCCCACGGCCGAAGATGCGGAACTCTCCCGATGTGGCGGCCCCACCTGGGAGACGAGAGTGAGGTCATCGCGGAGGAACACCCCGCGACCGGCCTCTCCTCGAAGGACACACCATGTACGAGTACGAGCTCCAGCAGCTGCGCACCTCCGACCTCATCCGCCGGGCCGACCACGAGCGTCTGGTCCGCGAGGCCGCCCGGGCCCGCCGCGCGGCCCGCCACGAAGCGGACCAGGACTCCGCCGAGCACGAGAGCCATAGCCGCCGCTTCCGCCGGCTCCGGTCCGCCCGGACCGCGTGAACACCCAGGCGGGGCCGGCCGGCGCCGTGGCCGTCCGGGGAAAAGCGGCCGTCGTCCCTGAGGGGACGGCGGCCGCTGCCCGTGCCGTCGCCCCTGCGGGGACGGCCGCCGCTGCCGGTGCCGTCGGACGGAAAACCGGTGCCGCTCCGTCAGACCCGCATGCGATGCTCGGGCCCGTGGAGACCAGGTCCGTCAGTCCCGTCTTCGTCGGCCGTGCCGAGGAGCTGGGCACGCTGCACGACGCCCTCGCGCGCGCCCGCGCGGGCGAGCCGCAAGCCCTGCTCGTCGGCGGGGAGGCCGGGGTCGGCAAGACCCGCCTCGTCGAGGAGTTCGCCGCCGCCGCCCGCCGCCGGGGGGCGGTCGTCGCCCTCGGCGGCTGCGTGGAGATCGGCGCCGACGGGCTGCCCTTCGCCCCCTTCTCCACCGCCTTGCGCGCCCTGCGCCGCGAACTGCCCGGCGAACTGGCCGCCGCGGCCGCCGGACAGGAGGAGGAACTGGCCAGGCTGCTGCCCGAACTCGGCGAATCACGGGCCGGACGGCACGACGAGGACGGCATGGCCCGCCTCTTCGAGCTCACCGCACGCCTGCTGGAGCGCGTCGCCGCCGAGCACACCGTCGTCCTCGCCCTGGAGGACCTGCACTGGGCCGACGCCTCCACCCGCCACCTGCTCACCTACCTCGTCCGCACCCTGCGCACCGGCCGTCTGGTCGTCCTCGCCACCTACCGCTCCGACGACATCCACCGACGCCACCCGCTGAGGCCCCTCCTCGCCGAACTCGACCGGCTCCGCACGATCCGCCGCGTCGAACTCGCCCGCTTCAACCGTGACGAGGTCGGCCGCCAAGTGGCCGGGATCCTCGCCCACGAACCCGCCCCGGACCAGGTCGACGCGATCTTCCAACGCTCCGACGGCAACGCCTTCTTCGTGGAGGAACTCGCCGTCGCCGCCCACGAGGGCTGCCGGACCGGCCTCACCGACTCCCTGCGCGACCTGCTGCTCGTCCGCGTGGAGGGACTCCCGGAGTCCGCCCAGCAGGTCGCCCGGTTCGTCGCCGAGGGCGGCTCCACCGTCGAGTACCGGCTGCTGGCCGCCGTCGCCCGGCTCGCCGAGGACGACCTCATCGAGGCGCTGCGGGCCGCCGTGAACGCCGGCATCCTCGCCCCCGCGCCCGGCGGCGACGGCTACCGCTTCCGCCACTCCCTGGTCCGCGAGGCCGTCAGCGACGACCTGCTCCCCGGTGAACGCTCCCGCCTCAACCGCCGCTACGCCGAAGCATTGGAGACCGACCCGGCCCTCGTCCCCGCCGACCAGCGCGCGACCCGCCTGGCCAGCTACTGGTACCACGCCCACGACGCCGCCAAGGCCCTGCCCGCCGTCCTCGAAGCCTCCGTGGAGGCCCGCCGCCGGCACGCCTACTCCGAGCAACTCCGGCTCCTGGAGCGGGCGATGGAGCTGTGGGACTCCGCTCCCGAGGCCGTGCGCGGCACCCTGCGCCCCGTGGACTACACCGAGGTCTACCCTCACCCACTGTCTGAACGACGTGGGGGGACCCCCAGCGGCTGCGACCCCGCCACCACCACGCTGCGCCACCTCGACCTGCTGGCCGAGGCGGCCGTGGCGGGACGGCTCTGCGGGGAACGCGAACGCGCCCTGAAGATCACCAAGCGGGCACTGCGCCTGCTGGAGGACGAGGACGACCGCCTGCGCGCCGCCTGGTTCTGGATCCAGCGCTCCCGGCTGGTGCAGGGACTGGCCCGGGGCGACGGCTGGCAGGAGATCGCCACCGCGCAGGAACTGGTCCGCGGTCTGCCGCCGTCAGAGGTGCACGCGGAGGTGCTGGCCACGGCCGCCCACTGGTCGATGCTGCACGAACCGGGCCCGGACGCCTTGAAGGCCGCCGAGCGCGCCGTCGAGTACGCGCGCATGGTCGGCGCCGACGACATCGAGTCCAACGCCCGGCTCACCCTCGGCGGGCTCATGGTCGACGCCGGGCAGATCGACGCCGGGCTCGGCCACATGTACGACGTCCGGGACGAGGTGGTCGCCCGTGGCCTTGCGGTCGTCGTGGGCCGCAGCCATGTGAACCTGCCCTCCGTCCTCGAAGGTGTCGGCCGCTCCGAGGAGTCCGTCGAGATCCTGCGGGAGGGCCTGCGGCTCACGGGGACGATGGGTCTGCGGGACGCCGAGGCCTGGATCTGGAGCAACCTCGCCGAGTCGCTCATCTCCCTCGGCCGCTGGGACGAGGCCGCGGAGGCCGCCGGCAACGCCCAGCGACGCGGCCAGACCGCGGGTCCGCACGGGTCCGGCGCCAACTGCCTGGCGTATCTGGCGCTCGCACGCGGGCAGGTGCCCGAGGCGGCCCGGTATCTCGCCCAGGGCCGCGCCGCCTACGGCCCGCACGACCCCATGCCGCAGCACGACCTGCCGATCTCCTACCTGACCATCGCCGTCGCCGCCGCCGAGGGCCGCCTGGCCGACGCCCGCGCCGAACTGGCCCGCACCCTGGAATCCGGCTTCCCGCTCGGCACTCAGCGCTACGCCTGGCCGCTGCTGCTCCAGGCGGCCACCGCCGAGGCCGACGCCCGGGCGCTGCCCGCCGCCCGCGACGGCCGCGAGCAGGTCCTGGACGGTGTCCTCACCGCCGTCAAGCGCCTCACCACCCACGCCCCCGTCTGGCTCGCCCACGAGCTGTGGGTCCGCGCCGAGCTCCACCGCGCCGAGGGCCGCAGCACCCCGGACACCTGGTCGGACGTGGTCACCGCCTTCGAACCGCTGGGCCGGCCCTACGACCTCGCCCGTGTCCGGTACCGCCTGGCCGAGTCCCTGCTGACGGGCGCCGGCGAGGACGAGCGCGACCGTGCCACGGAACTGCTTCGGCTCACCCACTCCGTCGCCCGCCACCTCGGTGCCCGTCCGCTCACCGACGCCGCCACCGCGCTCGCCCGGCGCGCCCGCCTCCCACTGACGCCCGTCACGGGACCCGCCCCCGCGCCGGCCGACCCCGCGGACACCCTCGGCCTCACCACCCGGGAACGGGACGTCCTGCGCCTGGTCGCCGCGGGCCACACCAACCGCCGCATCGCGCAGGAGCTGTTCATCTCGCCCAAGACGGCGAGCGTGCACGTCTCCAACATCCTCGGCAAACTCGGCGTCTCCGGGCGGGGCGAGGCGGCGGCGGTGGCGCACCGGCTGGGGCTGTTCCCGGCCGAGATGCTCATGCCCGGTCCGGCGGGCTGAGGCATACGCTGGAAAGGAGGTCGTGGATGCCGTGACCCCGCGGCCCAGGGAGGCACCCTTTGTTCAACATGTTCGAGGAACTGTTCTCGCCCGGGCGCAAGCACACCCACGACGAGCAGAACCGCCTGGAACTGACCCGTGAGGACGTGGGGGACGGCGACCCCGGACGCGGGCCGATAGATCTCGCCTCCGGAAAGGTCGTCGTCCGGCCACCCGACGAGGACCCGGACGACCCCGGTAACCAACGGAAGCCACTGCAACACCGCAACGACCGCACGCCCCCGGCACCCGGAGCCGCCACGCCACCCGCAACGACCTGAGCCGCCACGGCACCCGGGGCAGCCGGACGGCCCCGGCAGCCGGAGCCGTCTCTCCCGCAACGGCCGGACGCCCCGGCACCCGGAGCCGCCACGCCACCCGCAACGACCTGAGCCGCCACGGCACCCGCGGCAGCCGGACGGCCCCGGCAGCCGGAGCCGTTACCTCTCCCGCAACGGCCGGACGCCCCGGCACCCGCAGCCGCCACGGCACCCGCGGCAGCCGGGCGACCGGAAGGCGGCCGGAGCCGCTACGACACCCGCAGTTCCAGGATCCGGTCGTCGCCGGCCTTCGGGTCGCCCCGGCCGTCCGTGTTGCTGGTGACGAGCCAGAGCCTGTCGGCGCCCGCCGCGACGACCGTGCGCAGCCGCCCGTACTCGCCCTCCAGGAACGCCTGCGGCTCGGCCGAGGCCGCCGTGCCGTCCAGCGGGACGCGCCACAGCCGCTTGCCGCGCAGACCAGCCATCCACACCGACCCCTGCGCGTAGGCGATGCCGCTCGGCGAGGCCTCCGCCGTGGTCCACTGGTCGACCGGGTTGTGGAACGCCTTGTCGTCGGACCGGCCCTCCGCCTCCGGCCAGCCGTAGTTGTCGCCCGGCTTGATCGCGTTGAGCTCGTCCCAGGTGTCCTGCCCGAACTCCGAGGCGAACAGCCGCTGCCTGTCGTCCCAGGCGAGGCCCTGCACGTTGCGATGCCCGTACGAGTACACCGGCGAGTCCGGGAACGGGTTGCCCGGCGCCGGCTCGCCCTCCGGGGTCAGCCGCAGGATCTTGCCGCCCACGGACTTCCTGTCCTGCGACAGGCCCGTGTCGCCGCTCTCACCGGTGCCCACGTACAGCATCTTGTCCGGGCCGAACGCGATGCGTCCGCCGTTGTGGATGAAGCCCTTGGGGATGCCCTTGAAGACGGTGTCGGGAGCGCCGAGCTGCTCGCCCTCCGGCTTCTGCCCGTCGTAGATCATGCGGACGATGCGGTTGTCGGAGGCCGAGGTGAAGTACGCGTAGACCATGCGGTCCGAGGCGTAGTCGGGGGAGACGGCGAGCCCGAGGAGGCCGCCCTCGCCGGCCGCCGAGACGCCCGGCACCTCGCCCACTTCGGTCTTCCTGCCGGTCTTCTCGTCGACCCGCACGATCGTCCCGTCGTCCCGGGAGGCGACGAGCAGCCCGCCGCCCGGCAGCGGAGCGAGACCCCAGGGGGAGTCCAGGCCCTCGGCGACGGTGCGCACCACCTTCACCGAGCCCTTGGCGGGCGGTGTCTCGTCGGCCTGCCGCGGCGGCGCGGACGACCCCGGCGCCGTACGGCTCGGGGAGGCGCTGTCGTCCTTGCCGGAGGGACCTCCGCCGTCGGAGGAGCAACCGGCCGTCAGCAGGAGCGCGGCGGCGGCCAGCACGGCCGGGACGGCTCGACGTTGCACGATCATGGTCCCTTCGACGGGGCAGGTCCTCTCCCTGTCATACACCGCTCGCGGCTCAGAGGTTCCCGATCACGCAACGCCGTAGCCGGAACACGGGGTTTGCCCGGAACGCACCCGCGGAAACGGGGCTCAGTCCCACGACCCCCGGGCCGGCGGCAGCGCGGCTATCTCCCGGAGATCGTCGAGGGTCAGGTGCACGTCCGCGGCGGCCGTGTTCTCCGTGACCCAGCGCTCCTGCTTCGTGCCCGGGACCGGGACCACGTGCGGGCCCTGGGCCAGCACCCACGCGAGGGCGATCTGGCCGGGAGTGACGTCCGTGCCGTGCCGGCGGGCCACGCGCCGCAGGCCCGCGACGACCGGCTGGTTCGCGGCCATCATCTCGCCCGTGAAGCGGGGGTGCCGGGCGCGCGGGTCGTCCGCCTCGAAGCCGGCGCCGGGGCGCAGCCTGCCGGTCAGGAAGCCGTTGCCCAGCGGCATCGCGGCGAGGAATCCAACGCCCCGCGTCCGGCACCACGGCAGCAGGGTCTCCAGCGCCTCCGGGGACCACACCGACAGCTCGGCCTGCACCGCGCTCACCGGGAAGACCTGCTGCACCCGTTCCAGCTGCCGGATCGTTCCGTCGTGCAGCCGGGCCCCGGCGCGGCGGCCGGCCCGCGCGCCCACCGCGCACAGGCCCAACGCCCGTACTTTCCCGGCCTGCACGAGCTCCGCCATCGCGCCCCAGGTCTCCTCCACCGGCACCTCGGGGTCGGCCCGGTGCAGCTGGTACAGGTCGATGACGTCCGTCTGCAGCCGCCGCAGCGAGGCGTCGCAGGCCCGCTTCACGTACCCGGGGCGGCCGTTGGCGACGATGTGCTGGTCGCCCACGAGCAGCCCGACCTTCGTCGACACGAACGCGTCGGACCGCCGCTCCTTCAACACCCGCCCCACCAGCAGCTCGTTGGTGAAGGGGCCGTACATGTCGGCGGTGTCCAGCAGGGACGCGCCCAGGTCGAGCGCCCGGTGCACCGCCCTGAGCGACTCGTCGCCGCGCCGCCGCGACGCGCTGTACGCCCAGCTCATCGGCATGCACCCGAGTCCGACGGCCCCCACCGCGAGCGCCGCCGCGCCGATCGTCCTGCGCTCCACCTGGTCGTGACCCTCCCTGTTCGAGCCACCCCAACCTAACCTCTGCCGTCACAGGCACCTGACATAGCCTCCAGAGCATGACTGCTGACGTGTGGCTGCCCATCCCGCCGGACGAGATCGAGGGACTCCCCGAGGGGCCGGACTACCGCTTCTGGAACGGCGAGGCGGACTTCCCCGCGGACCCGGCCGACTGCGCCTTCTACGTCGTCCCCTATATGAAGCCCAGCCCGCTGTGCGTACGTCCCCTGGGGCGGATGAACAACGTCCGCGTCGTGCAGACCCTCTCGGCCGGGATCGACCACGTGGAGCCGGGGCTCGCGCAGCTGCCCTCCGGTGTCCGGCTGTGCAATGCGCGCGGGGTGCACGAGGCCAGCACCGGTGAGCTCACGCTGGCGCTGATCCTCGCCTCGCTGCGCGGGATCCCCGACTTCGTGCGCGCGCAGGACCGGGGGGAGTGGCTCGGCGGGTTCCGGCCCGCGCTCGCCGACAAGAACGTCCTCATCGTGGGGTACGGCTCGATCGGCGAGGCCATCGAGGACCGGCTCGTTCCGTTCGAGGTGGCGCGGGTGGCGCGCGTCGCGCGCTCCGAGCGCACCACGGCGCGCGGTCCGGTGCATCCGCTCACCGAACTCCCCGCGCTCCTGCCCGAAGCGGACGTCGTCATCCTGTCCACCCCGCTCACCGAAACCACCCGTGGCCTGGCCGGAGCCGACTTCCTGTCCCGGATGAAGGACGGCGCGCTCCTCGTCAACGTCGCCCGCGGCCCGGTCGTCGACACCAAGGCCCTGCTCGCCGAGCTGGAGACCGGCCGCATCACCGCCGCTCTCGACGTCACCGACCCGGAGCCGCTGGCGCGCGAACACCCCCTGTGGCGCGCGCCGGGGGTACTCATCAGCCCCCATGTCGGCGGACCCACCTCCGCGTTCCTTCCGCGCGCCAAGCGGCTCCTGGTGGATCAGTTGAACCGTTTTGTGAACCGGGAGCCGCTCCGCAACGTGATCCTTACGACGGGTGCCTCAACCGTCTGAGACAAGTGCGAGTACCGTCCGCAATCCTCCGGGTGCGGTGGGTACTCATATATCTATTGATCGTCACGGAGCGTAGAGAACCTATGTCCCTGAGTGACGAGACTGGTGTATCGTCCCGACAGGGGCTGCGCCGGGGACCAAACGGCGCCGGGGACGGACACTTCAGACTGTGAGGGGGGCGACAGGCGATGCACGGCCTATGGACGAGCGATCCGACGGGGCGGGGCTGCCGGCGGCGACCCTGGCGGGCGGCCGCGAGCAGACGCGGTCAGCACGCCGATCACGTCGGCCACCACACCCACCACAGCGAACACCACACCGATCACAGCCATCACCACCGCAGGACCGGCAGGGGCCGACGGCACGCCCAGCCGGTCCACCCAGGCTCGCGGGACCCGGGCGCGGCGCGGACCGGGAGGGCCCGGTGAACGCGCCCCCCACCCCCACGCTGGACGGAGCGCTGCGGGCACAGCCTCCTTCCCCGGGCGCGCTCCTGCCCCGTACGCCGGTCACCGGGCAGCGGCCCGGCCTGGCCCCCAAAGTCGTCCTCACCCTGGCCTGCGCGGGATACGCCGTCGGTGCCGCGTTCGGCTGGGGCTCGTCCGAAGTGGCCCTGTTCATGGGCGACTTCGGGCTGAGCGCCGCGGCCGGCACGGCCGCCGTCTCGTGCTTCCTCTACGCCCGCAGCCGCCGCACCCGCTTTCGACCCGCCTGGCTGCTGTTCGGCCTCTCCTCGACCATGGCATCCCTGGGCAACCTGGTGTGGGGGTGGTACGAGGTGGTCCTGGGGCTGCCCGTGCCCAGTCCCAGCTACGCCGACCTGTTCTTCCTCTGCTTCGCCCCGCCCGCGATCGTCGGGCTGCTGGTGCTCGCCAAGCGGCCCGTGACGAAGGCCGGCTGGGTCTGCCTCGGGCTGGACGCCTGGCTCATCGGCGGCTCGCTGCTGACGCTGGCCTGGAGCCTCGCCCTCGCCCAGGCCGCGAAGTCGGAAGGGCCCGGTGTGGCGCACATCGCGCTGTCGCTGGCCTATCCGCTGCTCGACATCGCGCTGGTCAGCATGGTGCTCGCACTGCACTTCAGGCGGTCCGCGGTGAACCGCTCCGCGGTCAACACCGCCATCGGCGCCCTCGCCCTGACCGTGATGTGCGACGCCCTGTTCACCTCACCGCTCATGCACCACGACTACCGCTCCGGGCAGCTCCTCGACGCGGGCTGGTTCGCCGGCTCGCTGCTCCTGGCGTACGCCCCGTGGGCGGGGGCCCGCGCGGAGCTCGACCGGTACGGCACCGCCGGGCACACCCGCGTGGTGCACGAACACGTGCCGGGGCAGCGCGCCGGCGCCCACCACCCGGCGCCCCCGCCCGACGCCGAGCACAGCCGGTATCCGGCCACCCGGCCCATCGCCGGCTCCCTCGCCGCGCTCACGCCGTATCTGGCGGCCGCCGTGTGCACCCTGGGGATCCTCTACAACGTCCTCAACGGCCGCAGCGTCGACCGCGTCGTCCTGCTCACCGGGGGCACGGTGGTCCTCGCGCTCGTCGTGCGCCAGGGCATCATGCTGCTCGACAACATCACCCTCACCCAGGAACTGGCGCAGAAGGAGAACCACTTCCGCTCCCTGGTCCAGGGCTCCAGCGACGTCATCATGATCGCCGCACCCAGCGGCGTCCTGCGCTACGTCTCCCCGGCCGCCGCCGGTGTCTACGGCCGTCCGGCGGAGGACCTGGTCGGTACGGAACTGGCCAACCTCATCCACCCCCAGGACCTGGGCTGCGTCGTGCACGAGGTACGCAGGTTCCTCGCCGCCAACCCGGTCGAGGAACCCACCACGCGCATCGAGTGCCGCTTCCGCTCGGGCGACGGAGAATGGCTCAACGTCGAGTCCACCATCAACCGCCACCACGGCGGCCTCATCTTCAACAGCCGTGACGTGACCGAACGGGTGCGCCTGCAGGCCCAGTTGCAGCACAACGCCGAACACGACCCGCTCACGGACCTGCCCAACCGCGCCCTGTTCACCAAGCGCGTCCAGCACGCCCTCTCGGGACGCCGCGCCTCCGACCGGGGCGTGGCCCTGCGGAACACGGCCGTGCTGTTCATCGACCTCGACGGCTTCAAGGCCGTCAACGACACGATCGGGCACCAGGCCGGGGACGAACTGCTCGTCCAGGCCGCCCGCAGACTCCAGGACTCCGTACGGCACGGCGACACCGCGTCCCGGCTCGGCGGGGACGAGTTCGCGGCCCTGATCGCCGGGGACAACACCCGCGACCGGGACGCCCGGGAGCGGCACATCCTGGAGCTCGCCGACCGCCTCAGGACGACCCTGTCCCAGCCCTACCTCATCGACGGCAACGATGTCCGGGTCAACGCCTCCATCGGCGTGGCCTTCGCGGAATCCGGCCTCGGCGCCGGCGAACTGCTGCGCAACGCCGACCTGGCCATGTACCGCGCCAAGGCCGGCGGCAAGGGCCGCGTCGAGCTGTACCGGCCGCAGATGCAGCAGGACGTCGTCCGCAAGGCGGAGCTGGCCACCCGGCTGCGGGCCGCGCTGCACGACGGGGAGTTCGCCCTGCTGCACCAGCCGGTGGTCTCCCTGGAGGACGGCCGGATCACGTCGGTGTCCGCCCAGGCGCGCTGGCGCTCCTCGCAGGGGGTGCTCTTCACCCCGGCGGAGTTCCTGCGCGTCGCCGAGGACGGCGACAAGACCGCCGAACTGGGCCGGTGGATGATCGAGGAGGCCGTCGAGCAGGCCGCCGAGCGGCACGCGGCCGGGCTGTCCGCGCCGGTCGTCGTCCGGATGAGCGCCCGCCGCCTGCTGGACCGGTCGATGCCGCTCGGCTCGATCGAGGCGCTGCTCACACGGCACGGACTGCCGTCCGGCTCGCTGATCATCGAGCTGTCGGACGCCGACCCGAGGGTCTCGCTGGACGAGCTGGAGCGGCGCCTGGGTGCGCTGCGGCGGGTCGGCGTACGGATCGCGCTCGACGGGTTCGGCAGCGGCTACGCGGCGATCACGGCCCTTCGGCGGCTCCCCGTCGACGTGCTGAAGCTCGACCGCGGTCTGGTCGAGGGCGTCGTCGAGTCCGCCCGCCTGTACAAGATCACCAGCGGGCTGCTGCGCATCGCGGGCGACCTCGGGCTGAAGTCCGTGGCCGAAGGGGTGGACCTGCCCGAGCAGGTCGTCGCCCTGCGCGCGATGGGCTGCACGCACGGACAGGGAATGGCCTTCTCCGGGCCGCTCGACGAGTACCGGCTGCGCCGGGCGCTCGCCGCCGGCCACTTTCCGGTGCCGGACGGACCGGCCGAGCCGGCGTTCGCGGGCGGCGCCCCGCGGGTGTACAGCTCGGGCATGTCCGCCGTCATCGGAGGCGGGACGACCCTTCGTTCACATAATGAGACTCCCGTCCCACCCACTTGACAGTGAGTGCGTGCCGGGGGGAGGGTCAGTGCCATGCGCACCCGAATTCTCGTACTTGGAAAGCGCGTCGGCTGACGCTGAGCCTCGACCGCTCAGCGACCCCACCCGGCGCGCTCCCCTCGCTTGCCTTATGGCACGAGGGGTTTTTTGTTGCACGGGCCCCTTCCGTGCGGCAGCCGAAGACCGTCCAAACCTCGCATAAACCCTCAGCATCTGAGAAGAGAATGCCGATGACCGAGCAGGCCACCGGGGCCCACCACCCGCAGCCCCGGCCCCGATCCGGAGGACACTCCGCCCCCGAGCAGGTGACGGGCGCACAGTCCCTCATCCGCTCTCTCGAGGAGGTCGGCGCCGACACGGTATTCGGCATTCCCGGCGGTGCGATCCTCCCGGCCTACGACCCGCTGATGGACTCCACCAGGGTGCGCCACGTCCTGGTCCGCCACGAGCAGGGCGCCGGTCACGCCGCCACCGGCTACGCCCAGGCCACCGGCAAGGTCGGCGTCTGCATGGCCACGTCCGGCCCCGGCGCCACCAACCTGGTCACCCCGATCGCCGACGCGCACATGGACTCCGTGCCGCTGGTCGCGATCACGGGCCAGGTGGCGTCCAAGGCGATCGGCACGGACGCCTTCCAGGAGGCGGACATCGTCGGCATCACCATGCCGATCACCAAGCACAACTTCCTCGTCACCAAGGCCGAGGACATCCCGCGGATCATCGCCCAGGCGTTCCACATCGCCTCCACCGGCCGTCCCGGCCCGGTCCTGGTCGACATCGCCAAGGACGCCCTCCAGGCGAAGACCACCTTCGCCTGGCCGCCCACCATGGACCTGCCCGGCTACCGCCCGGTGACCAAGCCGCACGCCAAGCAGATCCGCGAGGCCGCCAAGCTGATCACCCAGGCCAAGCGGCCCGTGCTGTACGTCGGCGGCGGTGTCATCAAGGCCAAGGCCACGGCCGAGCTGAAGGTCCTCGCCGAGCTCACCGGCGCGCCCGTCACCACCACCCTGATGGCGCTCGGCTCGTTCCCCGACAAGCACCCGCAGCACCTGGGCATGCCCGGCATGCACGGCTCCGTCGCCGCCGTCACCGGGCTGCAGAAGGCCGACCTGATCGTCGCCCTCGGCGCCCGCTTCGACGACCGCGTCACCGGCAAGCTGGACAGCTTCGCCCCGCTCGCCAAGATCGTCCACGCGGACATCGACCCGGCCGAGATCGGCAAGAACCGCGCCGCCGACGTGCCGATCGTCGGTGACGCCCGCGAGGTCATCGCCGACCTGATCCAGGCCGTCCAGAAGGAGCACAGCGAGGGCCATCAGGGCGACTACAGCTCCTGGTGGAACGACCTGAACCGCTGGCGCGACACCTACCCGCTCGGCTACGACCAGCCCGCCGACGGCTCGCTCTCCCCGCAGCAGGTCATCGAGCGCATCGGGCAGCTCGCCCCCGAGGGCACGATCTTCGCGGCGGGCGTCGGCCAGCACCAGATGTGGTCCGCCCACTTCATCGAGTACGACAAGCCGGGCACCTGGCTGAACTCCGGCGGCGCCGGAACCATGGGCTACGCCGTCCCGGCCGCCATGGGCGCCAAGGCCGGAGCGCCCGAGCGGGCCGTCTGGGCCATCGACGGCGACGGCTGCTTCCAGATGACCAACCAGGAACTCACCACCTGCGCCCTGAACAACATCCCGATCAAGGTCGCCGTCATCAACAACGGCGCCCTCGGGATGGTCCGCCAGTGGCAGACCCTCTTCTACAACCAGCGGTACTCCAACACCGTGCTGCACTCCGGCCCGGACGACGTCAACCCCGAGGCCCGCGGCACCCGCGTCCCCGACTTCGTGAAGCTGTCGGAGGCCATGGGCTGCTACGCCATCCGCTGCGAGTCCCCGGACGACCTCGACAAGGTCATCGAAGAGGCGAACTCCATCAACGACCGCCCCGTCGTCGTCGACTTCATCGTCCACGAGGACGCGATGGTCTGGCCGATGGTCGCCGCCGGCACCTCCAACGACGAGATCATGGCCGCCCGGGACGTCCGCCCCGACTTCGGCGACAACGAAGACGACTGAGCGAGAGAGACGTAAAAGACCATGTCCAAGCACACGCTCTCCGTCCTGGTGGAGAACACCCCCGGCATCCTCGCCCGGATCGCCGCCCTGTTCTCCCGCCGCGGCTTCAACATCGACTCGCTCGCGGTCGGCGTCACCGAGCACCCCGACATCTCCCGCATCACCATCGTCGTCGGCGTGGAGGACCTGCCGCTGGAGCAGGTCACCAAGCAGCTCAACAAACTCGTCAACGTGCTGAAGATCGTCGAGCTGGAGCCGTCACAGGCCGTGCAGCGCGAACTCGTTCTGGTGAAGGTGCGCGCCGACAACGAGACGCGCTCCCAGATCGTCGAGATCGTGCAGCTGTTCCGCGCCAAGACCGTCGACGTCTCCCCGGAGGCCGTCACCATCGAGGCCACCGGATCCGGCGAGAAGCTGACCGCGATGCTCAAGATGCTGGAGCCCTACGGCATCAAGGAACTCGTCCAGTCCGGCACCATCGCGATCGGACGCGGTGCCCGTTCCATCACGGACCGGTCGCTGCGCGCTCTGGACCGGTCGGCGTAACACCCGGAACGGGCGGTCGGAGCGCCTCCGTCCGCCCGTATTCCGAGACCCTCAGACTTCCCTTCCGCCCCCCGTCATACGGTGGGACGCAACACCTGCACTCCCGAGGAGAGAACCCAAAGTGGCCGAGCTGTTCTACGACGCCGACGCCGACCTGTCCATCATCCAGGGCCGCAAGGTCGCGGTCATCGGGTACGGCAGCCAGGGCCACGCCCACGCGCTGTCGCTCCGTGACTCGGGTGTCGACGTCCGCGTCGGTCTGCACGAGGGCTCCAAGTCCAAGGCCAAGGCCGAGGAGCAGGGCCTGCGCGTGGTGAGCCCGTCGGAGGCCGCCGCCGAGGCCGACGTCATCATGATCCTCGTCCCGGACCCGATCCAGGCGCAGGTCTACGAGGAGCACATCGCCCCCAACCTGAACGACGGCGACGCCCTGTTCTTCGGCCACGGCCTGAACATCCGCTTCGGCTTCATCAAGCCCCCGGCCGGCGTGGACGTCTGCATGGTCGCCCCGAAGGGCCCGGGCCACCTGGTCCGTCGCCAGTACGAGGAGGGCCGCGGCGTTCCCTGCATCGCCGCCGTCGAGCAGGACGCCACGGGCAACGGCTTCGCGCTGGCGCTGTCCTACGCCAAGGGCATCGGCGGCACCCGCGCCGGCGTCATCAAGACGACCTTCACCGAGGAGACCGAGACCGACCTGTTCGGTGAGCAGGCCGTCCTCTGCGGTGGCACCGCGGCGCTGGTCAAGGCCGGCTTCGAGACGCTGACCGAGGCGGGCTACCAGCCGGAGATCGCCTACTTCGAGTGCCTGCACGAGCTGAAGCTGATCGTGGACCTCATGTACGAGGGCGGCCTGGAGAAGATGCGCTGGTCGATCTCCGAGACCGCCGAGTGGGGCGACTACGTCACCGGCCCGCGCATCATCACCGACGCCACCAAGGCCGAGATGAAGAAGGTCCTCGCCGAGATCCAGGACGGCACCTTCGCGACCCAGTGGATGGACGAGTACCACGGCGGTCTGAAGAAGTACAACGAGTACAAGAAGCAGGACTCCGAGCACCTGCTGGAGACCACCGGCAAGGAGCTGCGCAAGCTGATGTCGTGGGTGAACGAGGACGCGTGACCCACCGGCCCCGCGGCGGTGCCCCCCGGCAGGGGGACGCCGCCGCGGGGGCTTCGCCCCGGACCCCTCCAGATCGGCACGTCTCGTCCGGGTGATCCTTCCGCAGCGGCACAGGACGACCCCCCGGGCGCCACTAGACTGCTGCACAGATACATACGCGTCAGGCCCACAGCGTCGTGCGTCTCCAACGCGGCAAGCACCCCTCCACCGCCTGCGGCCGTCGGGACGGCCGTCCGCAGCACTGGACTTGTGAGGACTCACGTGAGCTCGAAACCCGTCGTACTCATCGCTGAAGAGCTGTCGCCCGCCACCGTCGACGCACTGGGCCCGGACTTCGAGATCCGGCACTGCAACGGCGCCGACCGGGCGGAGCTGCTCCCGGCGATCGCCGACGTCGATGCGATTCTGGTCCGCTCGGCCACCAAGGTCGACGCCGAGGCCATCGCCGCCGCGAACAAGCTGAAGGTCGTCGCACGAGCCGGCGTCGGCCTGGACAACGTGGACGTCTCCGCCGCCACCAAGGCCGGCGTGATGGTCGTCAACGCCCCCACCTCGAACATCGTGACCGCGGCCGAACTGGCCTGCGGTCTGCTGGTCGCCACCGCCCGCAACATCCCGCAGGCCAACGCCGCGCTGAAGAACGGCGAGTGGAAGCGCAGCAAGTACACCGGCGTCGAGCTGGCCGAGAAGACCCTCGGCGTCGTCGGCCTCGGCCGCATCGGCGCGCTCGTCGCACAGCGCATGTCGGCCTTCGGCATGAAGGTCGTCGCCTACGACCCGTACGTGCAGCCCGCCCGCGCCGCGCAGATGGGCGTCAAGGTCCTGTCGCTGGACGAGCTGCTCGAGGTCTCCGACTTCATCACCGTCCACCTCCCCAAGACCCCCGAGACCCTCGGCCTGATCGGCGACGAGGCGCTGCGCAAGGTCAAGCCGAGCGTGCGCATCGTCAACGCCGCGCGGGGCGGGATCGTCGACGAGGAGGCGCTGTACTCCGCCCTCAAGGAGGGCCGGGTCGCCGGTGCCGGTCTCGACGTGTACGCGAAGGAGCCCTGCACGGACTCCCCGCTGTTCGAGTTCGACCAGGTCGTCTGCACCCCGCACCTCGGTGCCTCCACCGACGAGGCGCAGGAGAAGGCCGGTATCGCCGTGGCCCGCTCGGTGCGTCTCGCCCTCGCCGGTGAGCTCGTGCCGGACGCGGTGAACGTGCAGGGCGGTGTCATCGCCGAGGACGTCAAGCCGGGTCTGCCGCTCGCCGAGCGTCTGGGCCGGATCTTCACCGCGCTCGCCGGCGAGGTCGCGGTCCGCCTCGACGTCGAGGTGTACGGCGAGATCACCCAGCACGACGTGAAGGTGCTGGAGCTGTCCGCGCTCAAGGGTGTCTTCGAGGACGTCGTCGACGAGACGGTCTCCTACGTCAACGCGCCGCTGTTCGCGCAGGAGCGCGGTGTCGAGGTGCGCCTCACCACCAGCTCCGAGGCGACCGAGCACCGCAACGTCGTCACGGTGCGCGGCACGCTCTCCGACGGTGAGGAGGTGTCGGTGTCCGGCACGCTCGCCGGCCCCAAGCACCTTCAGAAGATCGTCGCGGTCGGTGACTACGACGTGGACCTCGCGCTCGCCGACCACATGGTGGTCCTGAAGTACGAGGACCGTCCCGGCGTGGTCGGCACGGTGGGCCGCATCCTCGGCGAGGCGGGCCTCAACATCGCCGGCATGCAGGTGTCGCGTGCGGTGGCCGGTGGCGAGGCACTGGCGGTCCTGACCGTGGACGACACGGTGACCGCGCCGGTGCTGGCCGAGGTGGCCGCGGAGATCGGGGCGACCTCGGCCCGGTCGGTGAACCTGGCCTGACCTGCCCGGGGGGCTTCACCCCCCGGGTGCATCCCGTTCGTCCTGAACGGGTCCGTCCTCAGACGCCGGACGGGCTGAGCTGCTCAGCCCGTCCGGCGTTCTTCGTCTCCCGGACCCGCCGCAGGGTCAGTACCGCCGCTGCCGCCGCACCGGCCAGCAGCACCGCACCCGTGACCGCTGCCGCGTGCATGCCGCTGGTGAAGGCCTCCCGGGCCGCCGTCGCCAGGGCGTCCCCCGCGCGCCCCGGGAGCCGGTCGGCCACGGCCAGGGCGCCGCCCAGGGTCTCGCGTGCCGCCGCCGGAGCCGAGTCCGGCATGTCGTGCCGGAAGACGGCCGTGCCGATGGAGCCGAGGAACGCCATGCTCAGCGCGCCGCCGAACTCCGTGCCCGTCTCCAGCAGGGACGATGCCGCGCCGGCCTTCTCGGCCGGGGCGGCGCTCAGGGCGAGGTCCGTGACCTGTGACATCACCGCGACGATGCCGCAGGCCAGGACGGCGCAAGCGGCGAGCAGCAGCCAGAGGGAGCCGGTTTTGGCCAGGGTCAGCATCACGTAGCCGCACGCGGCGACCGCGAAGCCTCCGCCGATCACGTGGGCGCGTGCGACGCCCCGCTGGACGAGCTGTGCGCAGACGGGCGCGGCGAGTGCGATGGGCACCGACGGCAGCAGGCTCCACAGCGCCGCTTCGAGGGGGCCTTTGTCCAGGACCGACTGGATGTACTGCGTCGTGAAGAACGCCGAGCCCATCATGCCGAAGGCGGCGGCGAGGTTGAGGACGAGTGCCGGGCTGAAGCCGGGGGCCCGGAACGGGTCCGGGGAGATCAGGGGGGAGGCCGTCGTGCGCTGGCGGTGGACGAACAGCGCGGCGAAGAGCAGGCCGACGGTCACCGACATCACGTACCGCACGTTCCAGCCCTCGGCCGCGAGTTCCTTCAGCCCGTAGATCACGGGGAGCACCGCCGCCATCGACACCGGGACGCTCAGCAGGTCGAAGCGGCCGGGGTCCGGCGTGCGCGACTCGGGCAGCAGGGCGGGTCCGAGGACCAGGAGCAGCAGCATCGCGGGCAGGTTGACCAGGAAGACCGAGCCCCACCAGAAGTGCTCGACCAGCATGCCGCTCATGACCGAGCCGAGCGCGATGCCGGCCGTCATCACGCCCGACCAGACACCGATCGCCTTGGTGCGCTGCGCGGGGTCCGTGAACATCGTGCGGACCAGGGCCATGGTGGACGGCATCAGCGTCGCGCCGCCGATGCCGAGGACCGCGCGGGCGGCGATGAGGGTCTCGGCGCTGTTCGCGTAGGCGGCGATCAGGGAGGCCGTGCCGAATGCGGCGGCGCCGATCAGCAGCAGCCTGCGGCGGCCGATGCGGTCGCCGAGCGAGCCCATCGTCATCAGCAGGCCGGCCAGCACGAAGCCGTAGATGTCGAAGATCCACAGCTGCTGGGTGGCGCTCGGTTCCAGATCGGCGCTGATCGCGGGAATCGCGAAGTAGAGGACCGAGACGTCCATCGAGACCAGCAGCAGCGGGAGCATCAGCACGCCGAGGGCCGTCCATTCACGGCGGCCGGCGAGGGCGGGAGAGGGCGGGGGGTTCGTCGTCATGGACAGGACTGTACGATCGTATTAAACGCTTGTCTAGTACGTCTGTTTAATACGTGCGTCTGGATAACGGGCTAGGCTGGCGTGCCATGGGACACCGTGAGGATCTGCTGGAGGGCGCCAAGCGCTGCCTGCTGGCGAAGGGCTTCCTGCGCACGACGGCGCGCGACATCGTCAAGGAGTCGGGGACCAACCTGGCGTCGATCGGCTACCACTACGGCTCCAAGGACGCGCTGCTGGCCCAGGCGTACGTGGAGATGGTGGAGGGCATGTCCGACGCCTTCGAGGGCGGCGGTGCGCTGCGCGGGGAGCCGGGCTCGCTGGAGCGCTTCACCGACGTCTGGGCGAACATCATCCAGACCATGCGGGAGCCCGGTTCCCTGTGGCGGCTCAGCATGGAGATCGTGGCCATGGGGGATCAGCTGCCGGAGGTGCGGGCGCATCTCGCACGGGCCCAGCGGGAGGGCGCGCGCGGCATCCTGCCGCTCTTCCTCGGCGGGCACGAGGACGACGTGACGGACGAGCAGGTGGACACCCTCGGGTCCTTCTACCTGACCCTGATGATGGGCCTGATGGCGCAGTGGACCTTCGACCCGGAGAGCGCGCCGGACGCCGAGCGGCTCACCGCCGGGCTGCGACAGGTGATCGAGGCCGCCGGGGGGAAGTGACGCCTCACCCGGTGCGCCGACGACCTGGTGGGCCCGTCCTCACAGGCGGTGCGCCTTCAGGGCCATGTGCAGCAGCAGGCGGTCCTCGCCGTCGTCCAGGTCGAGGCCGGTGAGCTTCTCGATGCGGGACAGACGGTAGTACAGGGTCTGGCGGTGGATGCCGAGTTCGGCGGCGGCCCGGGCGGCCTGGCCGGCGCAGTCGAGGAAGACCTCGGCGGTCCGGGCGAGTTCCTGGTGGGCCGGGGTGAGCAGCGCGCGGGCGACGGGGTCGTGGGCGACGTCGGGTGGCAGGGCCGTGAGCAGCCGGAACGGCCCGATCGACGCCCACTGCGCGACCGGCCCGAACCGCGTCTCGGCCCGTGCCGCCCGGGCTGCCGCCGACGCCTCGCGCCAAGCGGTGGCCGTTTCGGCGAGCCCGGAGCGCGGGGTGGCGATACCGGCGGCCGGTGCCCGTGCCGGTGTCGCTGCCGGGCGCGGGCCGCTGCCGCTCGGCCCACCGCTCTCCACGCCGCTTCCCCCACGCGCCCTCTCCAGCAGCCGCCCCGCCGCCGTGGTCGCCGGCGTCAGCACGTCCGAGGAGCGCAGGCGGATCAGCACCGCCAGACACTGGGCCGTCGCCCCCCACGGCAGGGTGCACAGCGCCGTCGCCCCCGGGATCGCGCGGACCGACGGGGCGTCGTCCGGGTCGGCCGAGGGCCAGGGCGCGACACACACCAGGGCGTGGAGGCCGTCGGCGCGGGGACCGAGGGCCGTGCGGAGCTCGGCGACGGCCATGTCGCCCGGCCAGCCGGGCTCGGCGGTCAGGACGGCCCGGAGCTCCCGGCTGAGGTCGGCGCCGTGCTGTGCCTCGTCCGCGAGCAGGGCACCGATGCGGGCCGTGACCCGCATGGCGGCGGACAGCTGTTGCTCGCTCGGGCCGGGATCGTCGTCCAGCAGCCAGACGTAGCCGTGCACCACTCCCCGGTGCCGGACGGGGAGGCAGATCCGGCCCCGCAGGACCCCGGCCTCCGGTGTCGGCGGGATACGGACCGGTTCCGTCGCGCGGGTGATGCCGAAGCCCTCGAACCAGGCCCGCACCGCGGCCGTCGAGCGGCGGGTGAGGATCGAGCGGGTGCGCACCGGGTCCAGGGCCGAGGGATCGAGGTCGCCCTCACTGTCGTAGGCACCGAAGGCGATCAGCTCGAAGTCCCGGTTCTCCAGGGTCGCGGGCGCGCCGAGCAGCTCCGAGATCTCGTCGACCAGCTCCTCGTAGTCGCCCCTGTGTTCCGACGTCACCCGGGCATTGTCGCGCACTTCCCGGGCCCCTTCATACATCTGTCTGAGATCTCCGGCACGGATGCGTGACAGCTGTCGATGGCCGACGATCGGAGGGATCCTTAGGTTTCACGGTGGTTCTCCGTGCCGTACCCGACGCGTCGCCGCGAGGGGTCCGGCCTTCACGTTGCTTGTGCTCTGGAGGTGCCCCGTGCTGGGTCCCGTGATTCTCGCCGCGTCACGCAGCGACCGGATGCGACGCCTGATCTCGGCGGCCCCGGTGACCAAGCAGGTCGTCGACCGCTTCATCCCCGGCGAGGACGTCGACGACATCGTCCCCGTCGTACTCGACCTGACCGGGCAGGGACTGGAGCTGACGATGGACGTCGTCGGCGAGGACATCACCAGCCCCGCGCAGGCCGCCGCCGCCCGGGACGCCTACCTGGAGCTCGTGGACCGCCTCAAGCCGCTGGAGCTCGGCACCCGCGCCGAGATGTCGGTCAAGCTGTCGATGTTCGGGCAGGCCCTCCCGTCGCCCACCACCACCCCGTTCGAAGGGCCCTCCGGGCCCACCCCCACATTCCGGGGCGGCCACGAGCTGGCCCTGGAGAACGTCCGCCCGGTCGTCGAGGCCGCCGCCGAGATCGGCACCACGGTCACGCTCGACGCCGAGGACCACACCACCCTCGACTCGATGTTCGCCATCCACGAGGAACTGCGGAAGGACTTCCCGCAGACCGGCTGCGTGATCCAGGCCTACCTGTTCCGCACCGAGGCCGACGCCCGCCGCCTCGCGGAGAGCGGCAGCCGGGTCCGCCTGGTCAAGGGCGCGTACAAGGAGCCCGCCTCCGTCGCGTACCAGGACAAACACGAGATCGACCGGGCATACGTACGCATTCTGCGGACGTTGATGCAGGGGGAGGGGTACCCGATGATCGGATCCCACGACCCGCGCCTGATCGCGATCGGCCAGGAACTCGCCCACCAGGCCGGGCGCAAGCCCGACGAGTACGAGTTCCAGATGCTCTACGGCATCCGCACCGACGAGCACCTGCGGCTGGCCGCCGAGGGCCACCGGATGCGCGTCTACACCGCGTACGGCACCGACTGGTACGGCTACTTCATGCGCCGTCTCGCGGAGAAGCCGGCCAACCTGCGCTTCTTCGCCCGCTCGATGCTCACCAAGGGCTGACAGCCTTCAAGGGCTGAGACCGACACACCGCTCAGTAAGGAGTTACGGAAAACATGGACGCTGTGACCCAGGTCCCCACCCCCGTCAACGAGCCGGTGCACGGCTACGCCCCCGGCTCGCCCGAGCGGGCCCGGCTGGAGGCCAAGCTGAAGGAGCTGGCCGACAACCCGGTCGACCTGCCCTGCACCATCGGCGGCGAGAAGCGGATGGGCGGCGGCGAGGCCTTCCAGGTCGTCCAGCCGCACAACCACAAGGCCGTGCTCGGCACGTACCGCAACGCCACCCAGCAGGACGCGCAGGACGCCATCGACGCGGCCCTGGCCGCCGCGCCCGCCTGGCGTGCGATGGCCTTCGACGACCGCGCGGCGATCATCCTGCGCGCCGCCGAGCTGCTGTCCGGCCCGTGGCGGGAGACGCTCGCCGCCTCCACCATGCTCGGCCAGTCCAAGACCGCCCAGCAGGCCGAGATCGACACGCCCTGCGAGCTGATCGACTTCTGGCGCTTCAACGTCTCCTACGCCCGCAAGCTCCTGGCCGAGCAGCCCCCGGCCAACGCCCCGGGCGTGTGGAACCGTCTGGACCACCGTCCGCTGGAGGGCTTCGTCTACGCGATCACGCCCTTCAACTTCACCGCCATCGCGGGCAACCTGCCGACGGCCCCCGCCCTGATGGGCAACGTCGTCGTGTGGAAGCCGTCTCCGACGCAGACCCACGCCGCCGTGCTGCTCATGCAGCTGCTGGAGGAGGCCGGTCTGCCCAAGGGCGTCATCAACCTCGTCACCGGTGACGGCATCGAGGTCTCCGAGGTCGCCCTGGAGCACCGCGACCTCGCCGGCATCCACTTCACCGGCTCGACCAAGACCTTCCAGTACCTGTGGAAGACGGTCGGCGCCAACATCGAGAAGTACCGCACCTACCCGCGCCTGGTCGGCGAGACCGGCGGCAAGGACTTCCTCGTCGCCCACCCGTCGGCCGACCCGGCGATCCTGAAGACGGCGCTGACCCGGGGTGCCTTCGAGTACCAGGGCCAGAAGTGCAGCGCCACGTCCCGGGCGTACGTCCCCGCCTCGATCTGGAACTCCGGCTTCAAGGAGGAGTTCGCGGCCGAGGTCGACGGCATCAAGATGGGCGACGTCACCGACCTGTCGAACTTCATCGGCGCCGTCATCGACGAGCGTGCCTTCGCCAAGAACAAGGCCGCCATCGACCGGGCCAAGGAGGACGCCTCCTGCACGATCGTCGCGGGCGGCAGCTACGACGACTCCGAGGGGTACTTCGTCCGCCCGACCGTCATCGAGTGCACCGACGCCGACAACGAGGTCTTCCGCACCGAGTACTTCGGCCCGATCCTCGCCGTGCACGTCTACGAGGACGACAAGTACGACGAGATGCTGACCCAGATGGAGTCCGTCTCCGACTACGCCCTGACCGGCTCGGTCGTCGCGAACGACCGCGCGGCCGCCGCCTACACGGCGAACAAGCTCCGCTACGCGGCCGGCAACTTCTACATCAACGACAAGTCCACCGGCGCCGTCGTCGGCCAGCAGCCCTTCGGCGGCGGCCGTGCCTCCGGCACCAACGACAAGGCCGGTGCCCCGCAGAACCTGATGCGCTGGACCCTGACCCGCGCCATCAAGGAGACGCTGGTCCCGCCGACGGACTACACCTACCCGCACATGGGCTGACACCCCGCCGCACCGACGGGCCAGGCCGAAAAGACCTGGCCCGTCGGCGTGTCCGGGGAAAGACTGGGCCGATGACCATCCGCATGCGCACCGCCCACACCGCCGACCTGACCCCCGCCGAACTCGACGCCGCGCGCGGCCTGCTGGACGCCGCGTTCGAGGGTGACTTCGGTGACGAGGACTGGGACCACGGACTCGGCGGTGTGCACGCCCTCGTCCACGACGGCTCGGGGCTCGTCGCGCACGGGGCGGTCGTGATGCGACGGGTGCGGCACCGCGGCCGGTGGCTGCGAGCCGGGTACGTCGAGAACGTCGCCGTCCGCGCCGACGCCCGGCGCACCGGCCTCGGCGGACGGGTGATGGCGGAGCTGGAACGCGTCGTCGACCGGGCCTACGATCTCGGCGCCCTCTCCGCCAGTGACGAGGGCGCCCGCCTCTACACCTCCCGGGGCTGGCGGCTCTGGGACGGCCGGGTGCACGCCCTCAGCCCGCTCGACGGCATCGTCCGGCTGCCCGAAGAAGAGGCCAGCACGTTCGTGCGGCCCGCCCTCGCCGGTCCGCTCGACCCCGCGCACGAACTCGTCTTCGACTGGCGCGACGGTGACGTGCTCTAAGAGAGCGCCGCAGGTCAGGACGGTGTGACCCAGTCCGCCGTCTCAGATAGTAGGAAGTCCGAGTAATTGTGGAGACAGACGCTCCGGCCTCCCTTAGCTTTGTAGGAGCCGAACGTCTCGCTCGACCAAGCGAAGGGCGGTCGTGAGCCGGGCCCCGTGCAGGCAACCCCTGCGGCACCGCGCTCCCCGCCCCATCCGGCGTCTCGCAACCCTCCCTGTTGCACTCCGCGCTGTCGAAGGAGTCGATTTCCCATGGCCGAGACGACCGTCCGCCGCCGAGTCCGTCACGTTTCCCGTACGACCGAGTCCGACCGGAAGAACGCCGCCGCCGCGCTCCAGCGCGCCCTGGACCGCAGGGACAACGGCGGGTCGAGCGGCCACTGAGCCGCACGCCGCGACCGACCGGGAGCCGCCCGACGAGGTGCGGTGCGGGGCCTCACGCCCCGCGCCGCACCTCGAAATGGTCGATCCGCTCGCCGCTCGACGCCAGCGCCGACACCTTCAGCTCCGGCCTGGCGCCGCCGACCGCCTCCACCGAGAGGAACGAGAAACCGCGGTAACGCACCCGTGACCACTGCGCCGACTCCTCCTCGGTGCCCTGCGACCTGGTCCACCGGAACGTGCTGACCGCCTCGTGGTCGGCGGTGTTGCCCTCGTAGCTCTCCTTCACGCCGTCGGGGAAGCCGTACAGCTCCTTGCCGCCGCCGCCCGCGGTGACGTAGACGATCCCGTCCCGCCGCGGGTCCGTCGTGCCGCCGACCGGCACCGGCCGGCCCACCTCGCCGCCCTTGACGGCGTCGGTCCGCTCGTAGACGTGATTGTGCCCGTTGATCACCAGGTCCACCTCGTGCCGGGCGAACAGCGGCAGCCACTCGGCGCGCACCCCGCCGTCGGAGGCGTGCGTGGACGTCGAGTACGCGCAGTGGTGGAAGAAGACGACGATGAAGTCGACGTCCTTCGAAGCCCGCAACTCGCCGAGCTTCGAGTCCAGCCACTTCGTCTGCCTCCCCTCCGAGTAGCCGAAGTTGGCGGGGATCTCGTACGACACGTCGTTCGCGTCCAGCGCGACCACACCGACGTTGCCGTACGCGAAGGCGTACACGCCCGGTGCCGTGCGCGCGTCGAAGCCGCTGTCCGGCAGGGAGAACCGGGCGAGTTGACCCCCGTAGCCGTCCGGCGAGTACCAGGCCTCCATGTCGTGGTTGCCGGTCGTCACCATCCACGGCACCGACCGGGCCACCGGCTCGGTCTGCTTCAGGAACCGGTCCCACTGGGTCGCGTCGAAGACGTCCGACTCCTTGCCCTTGCCGGTCGGGTCGGCGTAGCAGATGTCGCCGGCGTGCAGATGGAAGGCGGGCTTCCGGCCCAGCAGCGTACGGTCGTTGAGGGCCGCCTCATCTCCGACACCCTGGTCGCCGAACGCGGTGAACACGAACCGCTCGGGCGGACGCGCCGGTGCCGTCCGGAAGGACGTGACGGTCGACCGGTGCCGTGGGGAGGCCGGGTCGAAGCCCTCGTGGCCGACGCCGTAGTAGTACGTCGTGTCCGGGCGCAGGCCGTCCAGCGCGGCGTGCAGGTAGTACTGCTCGACCGCCGCCCGGATGCCCTTCAGCTCCGGGGTGCGCAGGTCGCGCAGCTCCGCTTCGACCTTGCGACCGAGGTCGTCGGGGCGCAGCCCCACCCGGACGTACGGCTTGCGCACCGCGAGCGGCACCTGCCAGGAGATCCGCATCTGCGTCTTCGGGTCGGCGCCGAAGGCCAGATGGCGGCCGAAGGGGGTGATCAGGGAGCCGGGCGCCTCCGACGTGCTCGGTGATGGGCCGCCGGTGGCCGTGGCACCGTTCTGCCCAGAACGGGAACCGGAGCCGGAACAGCCGGTCAGCAGCCCGCTCGCCACCGCGCCCGCCGTCACCAGGGTGCGCCGCCGCGACAGCCGCGTCCGCAGGTACTCGTGCTGCTCCGCCATGCTCATGCGGCCGGCGAGCTCGGGCGGGATGCCGAAGTGGGGGATCTCCATGTCCAGTGAATCTCCCAGCGGAGGTCAACGGCCGCACCCCATACGGGTGAACGGCATCCGACGGACGCGTGCCTTCCCCCGGCCGGGTGCATCCCGGCTGTCCGCATCCCGGACGCCGCATGTCATCCCATGGGACGAGGAGTAGGGTGCCCGCATGTCTCGCAGCCTCAATCTCGCAGTGATCCCCGGTGACGGCATCGGCCAGGAGGTCGTGGCCGAAGGCCTGAAGGTCCTCTCCGCCGTCCTTCCGCAGGATGTGAAGCTGGAGACCGAGGAGTACGACTTCGGCGCCCGGCGCTACCACGCCACCGGTGAGACCCTCACCGACGCCGATCTCGACGCCCTGAAGCGGCACGACGCCATCCTGCTCGGCGCGATCGGCGACCCGTCGGTGCCGTCCGGCGTCCTGGAGCGGGGCTTCCTGCTCAAGCTGCGCTTCGCCTTCGACCACCACGTCAACCTGCGCCCGTCGAAGCTGCTGCCGGGTGTGGCCACCCCGCTGGCCGGCGAACCGCAGATCGACTTCGTCGTGGTCCGTGAGGGCACCGAGGGCCCCTACACCGGCAACGGCGGCACGATCCGCAAGGGCACCGTGCACGAGGTCGCCACCGAGGTCTCCGTGAACACGGCCTTCGGTGTCGAGCGCGTGGTGCGTGACGCCTTCGCCCGGGCCCAGGCCCGCCCGCGCAAGAAGCTGGCGCTGATCCACAAGAACAACGTGCTGACCTTCGCCGGTCACCTGTGGACGAACATCTTCAACCGGGTGGCCGAGGAGTTCCCCGAGGTCACCACCGAGTACATGCACGTGGACGCGGCGACGATCTACCTCGTCACGCAGCCCGAGCGCTTCGACGTGATCGTCACCGACAACCTCTTCGGCGACATCATCACCGACCTGGCCGCGGCCGTCTCCGGCGGCATCGGCGTCGCCGCCAGCGGCAACATCAACCCCTCCGGCGAGTTCCCGTCGATGTTCGAGCCCGTGCACGGCTCGGCCCCCGACATCGCCGGCCAGGGCAAGGCCGACCCGACCGCCACCGTGCTGTCCGTCGCCCTGCTGCTGCGCCACCTCGGCTACGAGGCCGAGGCCGCCCGCATCGACGAGGCGGTCTCCGCCGATCTCGCCGAGCGCACCGGCAGGCCCGCCCGCTCCACTTCCGAGATCGGCGACGCACTCGCCGTACGCGTAGCCGGCTGACCCGCCGCTGCTCTCCGCAAGCCGCCGGGTCGCATCCGCGCCCGGCGGCTTCCGCATGTTCCCCGCCGGGTGCCACCATCGACCACACCGGGCCGCAGTCACCCCGTTCCTTCCACGGCCGCCTCCGGGCGATAATCGAACGCGAGGCCGCGCAATGAGGAATGCTCGGACGTCCTAGCACTGGTCACCACCAGAGCAGTACCGAGCGCGGCCCGTCACTACAACCGGTGAAGGACATCAACCCATGACGACGCCCACGATCGAGCTCAAGCCCTCCGCCCACCCGCTCTCCGCCGCCGAGCGCGAGCAGATCCTGGCCCAACCCGGTTTCGGCCGCCACTTCACCGACCACATGGTGACGATCAAGTGGACGGAAGGCCGTGGCTGGCACGACGGCCAGCTCGTGCCGTACGCGCCGATCTCCCTCGACCCCGCCACCACGGTGCTGCACTACGCGCAGGAGATCTTCGAGGGGCTGAAGGCCTACCGCCAGCCCGACGGGTCCGTCGCCACCTTCCGGCCGGAGAAGAACGCCGAGCGGTTCCAGCGCTCCGCCCGCCGGCTGGCCATGCCGGAGCTTCCGGTCGAGACGTTCATCGAGGCGTGTGACGTCCTGGTGCAGCAGGACAAGGCGTGGGTGCCGGCGCACGGCGGCGAGGAGTCCCTCTACCTGCGCCCGTTCATGATCGCCACGGAGGTCGGGCTGGGCGTGAAGCCGGCCAACGAGTACCTCTTCCTGGTGATCGCCTCCCCGGCCGGGGCGTACTTCCCCGGCGGCGTGAAGCCGGTGTCCATCTGGGTCTCCGAGGACCGCGTCCGTGCCGTCCCCGGCGGCATGGGCGACGCGAAGACGGGCGGCAACTACGCGGCGTCCCTGCTCGCGCAGGCCGAGGCCGCGACGAAGGGCTGCGACCAGGTCTGCTACCTCGACGCCGTGGAGCACACCTGGGTCGAGGAGCTGGGCGGCATGAACCTGTACTTCGTGTACGGGAACAAGATCGTCACGCCATCCCTGACCGGGTCGATCCTGGAGGGCGTCACGCGCGACTCCCTGCTCGCCGTCGCCCGAGACCTCGGGTACGAGGCCGAGGAGGGCCGGGTCTCGGTCGACCAGTGGCAGCGGGACTCGGAGAACGGGTCGCTGACCGAGGTCTTCGCCTGCGGTACGGCGGCGGTGATCACTCCCGTCGGCACGGTGAAGCGGGCCACGGCGGAGTGGAAGCAGAGCGGGGGAGAGCCGGGCGAGGTCACGCTGCGGCTGCGCCAGGCGCTGCTGGACATTCAGCGGGGTACGGCCTCGGACGCGCACGGTTGGATGCACCGCCTGGGCTGAGCACTCCCGGCCCCCGGGGGCTCCGCCCCCGGACCCCCGGGCCTATGCCCACCCACCGCCCGACTCGGTCGGACAGGAAGCCGGACCTTCGCCCCGCCGGGATCCGGTCGGTCAAGAAGCCGGGCGCGAATCGATCGGACGAGAAGCGGGCGTCGCCTCACCGGCCCCGGGCTCCTCTGCGGGAGACCCCGGGGTCGACAGCGCATAAGCCACCCCTCCCACCACCCCCGACAGCAGGAAACTGCAGTCCACCCCGCCGGTCAGCGCCAGCAGCGGACCCTCGTACGACGGCAGGGACACCGCCAGGACGCCCACCGTCGCCCCGGCCGCCCAGGACAGGGTCGCGGGGACGTTCCAGCCGGAGCGGTACCAGTAGACGCCGCCCCGCGCGCGGCGGTTGAAGACCTGGAGGGCGTCCGCGTCGTAGACCCCGCCGCAGCGGGCGAAGCCGATGAGGGTGATGACCGCCCAGGGCGTGCCGATGGCGGTCAGCAGCAGCACGAAGGACGTCATCGCGTCCTGCGCGGTCGAGAAATAGTGCCCGGCGAAGACGCAGGCCGTGGCGACGGCCGCGACCACGTACGTGGCCCGGGCCCGGGAGGCGCGCGGCAGGATCGCGTCCAGGTCGAGGCCCATCGAGTACAGCATCAGCCCCGCGTTGCCGACCGAGCCCGCCGAGGCCGCGAGCAGCAGCGGGACCAGGTACCAGGACGGGGCCGCCTCGACCAGCGGGCCCGCGTAGTCGAGGGCCGCCCCGGCCGCGTACGCGGTGAACGTGCCGAACAGCTGCGGCACCAGCAGGCCCAGCAGCAGCCCCAGCCAGGTCGCGTGCAGCACCCGGCGGGAGGAGTGCCGGGCCGGTGAGATGTAGCGGGTGTAGTCGCCGAGCAGCGTGATGAACGCGACCGGCCCGGACAGCCCGGCGGCCACCGCCGCGAGCAGCCAGGTGGGCCAGAAGCCGCCCAGGAGATAACCGCCGGCCTCCGGCAGCGCGGCGGTGGTGAAGGCGGGCGCGTACGCGACCACCCCCACGGCCAGCAGGGCCGTCATGCCGAACGCCAGCACCCGGGACATCGCCAGCAGCACCCGGTAGCCGTACACCGCACCGGCGACGGTGGCCGCGGCGAGCAGCCCGTAGACGACGCCGTACGCCACCCCGTCCTGCGGCAGTCCGGCCAGCCGGCCCAGGACGCTCACCATCACGTCCCCGCCGATCCACACCGTCAGCGCGGTGTAGCCGAGGGCCAGGAGCAGTCCGACCACCGAGCCGACCAGCCGCCCGCGCACCCCGAACTGGGCGCCGGAGGAGGTCGACAGATTGGTGCCGGTGCGCAGCGAGACCAGCGCCAGCGGAGCCGTGAACAGCACGCCCACCACCGTGCCCGCCAGTACCGCGCTGACGGACGACCACCAGTCCAGGCCGAAGGACGGCGGCAGCCAGCCGAAGACGATCACGCCCAGGCAGAGGTTGGAGCCGAGCAGGATCGAGACGAGGTCGCGTGGCCCGCTCGTGCGTTCCTCCTCCGGGATGGTGTCGACTCCGCGCTGTTCGATCGGCATGCTGGTCTCCCTTGGTTAGAACGACGTTCAATGTGCTGTGTGCATTACTTCGCCGTCAACCTTTCGGTCGAGGGAATTTCATGTTTAGAGTGATGCTCTAAATGGAGGGAGTGACATGCGGCTGACCCCGACCGAACGCGACCGGCTGCTGCTCTTCGGCGCTGCCGAACTCGCCCGCGCCCGCCGGGCCAGGGGGCTCAGGCTCAACGTCCCCGAGGCGACCGCGCTCATCGCCGACACGGTGTGCGAGGCCGCCCGGGACGGCAAGCGGCTCGCGGAGGCCGTGGAGGCCGCCCGGTCCGTCCTCGGGCCCGGCGACGTGCTGCCCGGCGTCGCCGACGTCGTCGCGGAGGTGCATGTCGAGGCCGTCTTCGACGACGGCTCCCGGCTCGCGGTCGTGTCCGACCCCATCGGCGGCGGCTCGGGGCCGGACGCCCCCGGCGCGCTGCTGCCCGGGCCGGAGCATCCCGAGCCCGAGCCGGCCGAGCGGCTCACGGTCACCAACACCGCGACCGTGCCCGTCTCGGTGACCTCCCACTTCCACTTCTTCGAGGCCAACCCGCGGCTCGACTTCGACCGCGGCCGGGCCTACGGCATGCGCCTCGCCGTGCCCGCGGGGTCCTCCGTGCGCTTCGGGCCGGGGGAGAGCGCCGAGGTCGGGCTGGTGCCGATCGGGGGCGAGCGGATCGCCATCGGTTTCGCCGGGCTCGTCGACGGGCCGCTGGACGCGCCGGGCGCCAAGGAGGAGGCCCTGAAGCGGGCCGCCGCCTGCGGCTACCTCGGCGTACCGGAAACAGCTGATCAGGAGGTCGAGCGATGAGCCGCCCAGGAGGCCACCCCGCCGAGGCGCGCCGCCTCACCCCGTACGAGTACGCCGCCGCCCACGGGCCCCGCGCCGGTGACCGCATCCGCCTGGGCGACTCCGGGCTGATCGTGCGGGTCGAGTCCGACTCCCAGCGGTACGGCGACGAGTTCCTCGCCGGGTTCGGCAAGACCGCCCGCGACGGACTGCACCTCAAGGCCGCCGCCGTCCGCGAGACCTGTGACGTCGTCATCAGCAACGTCGTCGTCATCGACGCCGTGCAGGGCGTGCGGAAGGTCTCCATCGGCATCCGCGAGGGCCGCATCTGCGCGATCGGGCGGGCCGGCAACCCCGACACCCTCGACGGGGTCGACGTCATCGTCGGCACGGGCACCTCGATCGTCTCCGGCGAAGGCCTCATCGCCACCGCCGGGGCCGTCGACACCCATGTCCACCTGCTGTCGCCGCGCATCATGGAGGCCTCGCTCGCCTCCGGCGTGACCACGATCATCGGGCAGGAGTTCGGCCCGGTGTGGGGCGTCGGCGTCAACTCGCCCTGGGCGCTGCGCCACGCGTTCAACGCCTTCGACGCCTGGCCCGTCAACATCGGCTTCCTGGGCCGGGGGTCCTCCTCGTACGAGGCGCCCCTGATCGAGGCCCTCGCCGAGGGCGGGGCGAGCGGCTTCAAGGTGCACGAGGACATGGGCGCCCACACCCGCGCGCTCGACACCGCCCTGCGCGTCGCCGAGGAGCACGACGTGCAGGTCGCCCTGCACAGCGACGGGCTGAACGAGTGCCTGTCGGTGGAGGACACCCTGCGCGTGCTGGAAGGCCGCACCATCCACGCCTTCCACATCGAGGGCTGCGGCGGCGGGCACGTCCCCAACGTGCTGAAGATGGCGGGCGTGCCGAACGTCATCGGCTCCTCCACCAACCCGACCCTGCCCTTCGGCCGGGACGCCGTCGCCGAGCACTACGGCATGATCGTCTCCGTCCACGACCTCAAGACCGACCTGCCCGGCGACGCCGCCATGGCCCGGGACCGCATCCGGGCCGGAACCATGGGCGCCGAGGACGTCCTGCACGACCTGGGGGCGATCGGCATCACCTCGTCGGACGCGCAGGGCATGGGACGCGCCGGCGAGACCGTCCGCCGTACGTTCGCCATGGCCGGGAAGATGAAGGCCGAGTTCGGCGCTCCCGGCGACGGCCACGACAACGAGCGCGTCCTGCGCTACATGGCCAAGCTCACCATCAACCCCGCCCTCGCGCACGGGCTTTCGCACGAGGTGGGATCCATCGAGACCGGCAAGCTCGCCGACATCGTGCTGTGGCGGCCCGAGTACTTCGGCGCCAAACCGCAACTGGTGCTGAAGGCCGGCTTCCCGGCGTACGGCGTGGTCGGCGACCCGGGCGCGGCGACCGACACCTGCGAACCCCTCGTCCTCGGGCCGCAGTTCGGCGCGCATGGGGCGACACCGGCCGACATCTCGGTGGCGTTCGTCGCGCGGGCCGCGCTCGACCAGGGGCACGACACCATGCCGACCCGGCGCCGCAGGGTCGCCGTGCGCGGTACCCGCGGCATCGGCCCGGCCGACCTGCGCCTCAACTCCCGTACCGGAGCCGTCGACGTCGACCAGCGCACCGGTCTGGTCACCCTCGACGGCGAGCCGCTGCGCTCCGAACCCGCCGACTCCGTCTCCCTCAACCGTCTCTACTTCCTCTGAGGATCAACGATGCCCGCAGCCGCCGACGGCTTCCGCATGCCCGCCGAATGGGCCCCGCACGAGCGCACCTGGATGGCCTGGCCGGGCCCGAACCAGACCTTCGACGACCCCGCGGAACTGGCCGCCGCCCGGGTCGCGTGGGCCGCGGTCGCCCGGACCGTGCGGCGTTTCGAACCGGTGACGGTGGTGTGCGGGCCGGGGCAGTCGGGCGAGGCTCGTGCCCTGCTGGGCGACGGCGTCGACACGGTCGAGCGGGACCTCGACGACGCCTGGATGCGCGACATCGGCCCCACCTTCCTGACCGACGGGAAGGGCCGACTGGCCGCCGTCGACTGGACGTTCAACGGCTGGGGCGCCCAGGAGTGGGCCCGCTGGGAGCACGACGCGAAGGTCGCCGCGCACGTCGCCGATCTCGCCGGGGCGCGGACGTACGCCTCGAGGCTCGTCAACGAGGGCGGGGCGATCCACGTCGACGGCGAGGGCACGGTCCTGCTGACCGAGACCGTCCAGCTCGGTCCGGAGCGCAACCCGGGCTGGTCCCGCGAGCAGGCCGAGGCCGAGATCCACGCACAGCTCGGCACCCGCAAGGCGATCTGGCTGCCGCGCGGCCTGACCGGCGACTACCCTCCGCACGGCTTCGGCACCCTCGGCCACGTCGACATCGTCGCGGCCTTCGCCCGCCCGGGCGTCGTCGTGGCGCACTCCCAGCCGGACCCCGCCCACCCCGACCACGAGGTGACCCGGGAGGCCATCGGCCTGCTGAAGGCACAGACGGACGCGCGCGGCCGCCGCCTGGAGGTCGTCGAGGTTCCCGCCCCGACCGTCCTGGAGGCCGACGGCCACTGGGCCGACTACTCCTACATCAACCACTACCTGTGCAACGGCGGCGTGGTGCTGTGCGGCTTCGACGACCCGCGCGACGAGATCGCCGCCGGCATCTTCCGCCGCCTGTTCCCCGAGCGGACCGTGACGCTGGTGGACGCCCGTACGATCTTCGCGGGCGGTGGCGGCATCCACTGCATCACCCAGCAGCAGCCGAGGATCTAGGAGTGCACATGGCCGGAGGGCGACGGCAGGCGCCGCCCCGTGAGGACGTCCTCGTCGCGGCCATGGAGATGATCGCCGAGCGCGGCCTGGAGAAGCTCACCATGGCGGCGCTCGGCCGCCAGGTCGGGATGAGCAGCGGCCACCTGCTCTACTACTTCGGCTCCAAGGACGAGCTGCTGCTGCGCACCCTGGAGTGGAGCGAGGGCCGGCTCGGCGCCGAGCGGGGGCGCCTGCTCACCCGGACCGCGCCCGCCCGTGAACGCCTCGACGCCTACGTCGACCTGTACGTCCCCGACGGCCACCGCGACCCCCACTGGACGCTGTGGCTGGAGGTCTGGAACCGCTCGCAGAACGCCGACACGGAGGCCCGCGACCGGCAGGCCGCCATCGAGGGCGCCTGGCACCGCGACCTGGTCGCCCTGCTCGCCGAGGGCATCTCGCGCGGGGAGTTCCGGCGCGTCGACCCGGACCGCTTCGCCGCCCGGCTGCGGGCGCTGCTCGACGGCTTCTCCATCCACGTGGCGATCGGCCTGCGCGGCACCGACCGGGCGCAGATCCTGGACCACGTGCGGGAGTTCCTCGCCGACAGCCTCCTCGCGGACGCCTGAACGTACGCCCGGGTTGTACTCGATATGACGGATTGACCCTCCGGCCCGTGGTGATGTTGGCTCGGGGGAGCCCTCGGCGCGGGGCCGGGGGAGAAGCGTCCACGGGGAAACGGGGGCACAGGTTCCCGGGACCCCGGGAACAACAGGGGGAACAGCACATGACCAGCACCAGGAAGGCCACGTCGATCACGCTCGGCGTGGCTCTGGCCGTCACGCTCGGCACCGTCGCCACGCTGCCCGCGACGGCGGCGCCCGCGCCGCGGACCGAGAAGGCGAGCGTGGCCCCGGACGGCACCGACGGCAACGCCCCCTCCGGCGGGCCGAGCCTGAGCGCCGACGGCCGCCGTCTTGCCTTCGTCTCCAGCGCCGACAACCTCGTCGCCGGTGACACCGACGGAGCCGCCGACGCCTTCGTCCGTGATCTGCGGACCGGCACGACCCGGATGGCCGGCCGTTCGGTGGACGGCTCCGTCGACGGCGTCGCCCTGAGCGGCAACGGCCGCCACCTGGCCTTCAGCGCCACCGGCCGGGACGACGGCCTGAGCCACATCTGGGTCGAGGACCTCACGACCGGCGCCGTGCAGCGCGTCGAGGACACCGTCGCCTCCGGATACGACACCGCCCGGCAGCCCGTCCTCAGCGCCGACGGCCGCTACGTCGCCTTCATCGCCGAGCGGTCGCAGTTCTCGGAGGGGGACGACCGCTGGGGCCGCGTCTACCGCGTCGACCGCACCAGCGGCAAGGCCGTCCGCATCAGCCAGGTGCCCGCCGCCGGCGCCCGCAAGACCGCCGCGACCAACCCGTCCATCAGCGCCGACGGCAAGCGCGTCGGCTACCAGTTCTTCGTTCCGCACCCCGCCCCGGGCGACTGGAGCGACGCCTGGGTGCGCGACGTCCCGAGCGGCGAGCTGATCCAGGCCGACCTCGCCCCGGACGGCCGGACGTCCGACGGGCAGGCCGAGTTCCCGCAGGTCAGCCCGGACGGCCGGTACGCGGTCTTCAACTCGCTCGACTCGCGGCTGACCCCGGGCGACACCAACCGGGGGCACAACGTCTTCGTCCGCGATCTGAAGACGGGCGGCCTGCGCCGGATCGACGCCGCCGACCCGGCCGCCTTCACCGCCCAACCGCGGCTCAGCGCGGACAACCGGTACCTGGCCTTCGTGTCGGTCGACCCCGGCGACACCGACTACACCCTTCGCGCGTATGTCCGGGACCTGCGCACCGGCCGCACGGTCCTCGCCAGCGCGGACACCGGGGGCGGCCCGAACGACCACAGCGTGTCCGCCCCGGTGATCGACCGCACCGGCCGCACGGTCGCCTTCAGCAGCTCCTCACCCGACCTCGTACCCGGCGACACGTACGACACCGCGCACGTCTACATCCGTCACCTGAAGTGACCGCCCGCATCCTGAGACAGCGGTGAGCGGAGCGCGGGGGTTGTGCCAAACTGCCCCCGTGCTCTCGTTCGCCATGATTATTGGCAGCAGGCGCGCCGGTCCGCAGTGACCGCACGTACGACCAGGTACGGGCGGACACCGTCGTCCTCGACCCGCGCGCAGACCTCTCGCACCCGCGAGAGGTTTTTCGCATTTCTGGCCCACCCGCAGCCGGAGGCGACAGCGCGAGGGACCATGTGAGGGCGGTGGAGCCGGTCATTCCGGTACGACCGAGATCCCATCCTCAGGAGCCTTGAGACCATGACCGAAACCAGCGAGCTCGACGATTCGTTCCACGTCTTCGACACCACCCTGCGCGACGGCGCCCAGCGGGAGGGCATCAACCTCACCGTCGCGGACAAGCTGGCCATCGCGCGGCACCTGGACGACTTCGGCGTGGGCTTCATCGAGGGCGGCTGGCCGGGCGCCAACCCCCGGGACACCGAGTTCTTCGCCCGTGCCCGGCAGGAGATCGACTTCCGGCACGCCCAGCTCGTCGCGTTCGGCTCCACCCGCCGCGCCGGCACCACCGCCGACCAGGACCCTCAGGTCAGAGCGCTGCTGGAGTCCGGCGCACCGGTCATCACCCTGGTCGCCAAGTCGCACGACCGCCACGTCGAACTCGCGCTGCGCACCACCCTGGACGAGAACCTGGCGATGGTCCGCGACACCGTGTCCTTCCTCAAGGCGCAGGGCCGGCGGGTCTTCATCGACTGCGAGCACTTCTTCGACGGCTACCGCGCCAACCCCGAGTACGCCAAGGCGGTCGTCCGCACCGCGTCGCAGGCCGGCGCGGACGTCGTCGTCCTGTGCGACACCAACGGCGGCATGCTCCCGGCCCAGATCCAGGCCGTCGTCTCCACCGTCCTCGCCGACACCGGCGCCCGGCTCGGCATCCACGCCCAGGACGACACGGGCTGCGCCGTCGCCAACACCCTGGCCGCCGTCGACGCCGGCGCCACCCATGTGCAGTGCACCGCCAACGGCTACGGCGAGCGCGTCGGCAACGCCAACCTCTTCCCGGTCGTGGCGGCCCTGGAGCTCAAGTACGGCAAGAAGGTCCTGCCCGAGGGGCACCTGCGCGAGATGACCCGCATTTCGCACGCCATCGCCGAGGTCGTCAACCTCACCCCCTCCACGCACCAGCCCTACGTCGGCCTCTCCGCCTTCGCCCACAAGGCCGGACTGCACGCCTCCGCGATCAAGGTCGACCCGGACCTGTACCAGCACATCGACCCCGAGCGGGTCGGCAACACCATGCGGATGCTGGTCTCCGACATGGCGGGCCGGGCCTCCATCGAGCTCAAGGGCAAGGAGCTCGGCATCGACCTCGGCGGCGACCGCGAGCTGGTCGGGCGGGTCGTCGAGCGCGTGAAGGAGCGCGAACTCAAGGGCTACACCTACGAGGCCGCCGACGCGAGCTTCGAACTCCTGCTGCGCGCCGAGGTCCAGGGCGAGCCGCTGCGCTACTTCGAGGTCGAGTCCTGGCGCGCCATCGTCGAGGACCGGCCCGACGGCTCCCACGCCAACGAGGCCACGGTCAAGTTGTGGGCCAAGGGCGAGCGCATCGTCGCCACCGCCGAGGGCAACGGCCCCGTCAACGCCCTCGACCGGGCCCTGCGCGTGGGCCTGGAGAAGATCTACCCGCAGCTCGCCAAGCTGGAGCTGGTGGACTACAAGGTCCGCATCCTGGAGGGCAAGCACGGCACCAACTCCACGACCCGCGTGCTCATCTCCACGTCCGACGGCACGGGCGAGTGGTCGACCGTCGGTGTCGCCGACAACGTCATCGCCGCGAGCTGGCAGGCCCTGGAGGACGCGTACACGTACGGGCTGCTGCGCGCGGGGGTCGATCCGGCGGAGTAGCCGAGGGTTCGGCCGGGCCGCGGCCTCGGCCGCCGCGTCTGCGGCCTGACGCGCACGACAGGCCCCGCGGCGGGTGTCACATCGCGGTGTCCCGGGACCGCGGCACCGGAACCTCGCCGCCCCGGTCCCGCCCGGGGCCCCGGTCGAGGCGGAACAGACCCGCGGTGTGGGAGCGCTGGCCGGTGGCGGAGGTGGTGGAGCGGGTCAGCTCCTCGACGCCGTCGGCCAGATAGCCGACCCACGCCGTGCCCTCGTCCTCGATGATCCGCTGCGCGTCGGTCCGCAGCCGCTCGATCACCCCGAGCAGGGCGGCCTGCTCCTTGTCGCTGGGGGAGTCGGTGGTCCGCAGGAACGCCTGCGCCCAGTCGGACTGCGCCTTCTTGAGGATCTGCTGCAGTGCCATCTCCGCGCGGATGTAGCGGGTCCAGGACGCCGAGAACCCGAAGATCCGGTCGAAGAGCACGCAGCCCGCCCCGCCGGCCAGGAACACGAACCCCCACTCGGGCTGCACGGTCGTGGGCGAGGCCGCGTGCACCAGCGGTGTGATCGTGCCGACGATGCCCAGCAGCGTGGCGAGCGCCCGCAGCGAACGCGACCACAGCGACGGCCCCCGGCGCCGTGCCAGGTACCAGCCGATCGCCGACCTCACCTCCGCCTCGGCGTGCCGGAACAGCTCCCACAGCAGGTCGGCGCGCGTACGCGACCGGTCCAGCTCGGTCAGTTCGGACACCGTCATGTCCGCAGCCCTGCGTCGTCCGAACATGTCCCGCTCCCGCCCCTCCTGGATGGCCAGGGGCATCCTAGGCCGTGCCCGCGAGGTCCCGCCCGCCCCACGACGGACACGACCCGGGCACAGCCGCGTCCCCATATCCCTTGCTCGACGGATAACCCTTTTTGGGGTGTTTCGGGTAGCTTCGAACATATGAGGGCCGCACTGGTGCGTACCGTCGTACGTCTGCTGATCGTGCCGTTCGCCGCCGTGCTGGCGGTGCTGCTGGCCGGTGCGCCGGGCGCGCACGCGGCCACCGACCTCTCCGAGGTCGCCCGGGAGCTGCGCCAGAGCCCCGTCTACGTCGACCCGGCCGCCTCCGGGCAGCTCGCGGCGTCGGACGCCGAGGCGCTCGCCGACAAGATCAAGGACGCGGACAAACCCGTCTTCGTGGCGGTCCTCCCGGCCGGTTACCCCACCCAGGACCTCTTCCGGAACCTCCGCACCGAGACCGGCGTCACCGGCCTGTACGGCATCCGTCTCGGCGACCGCTTCGACGCCCGCGCCGACAGCTCCGTGATGAGCCGGCAGGCGGTGTCCAACCTGGTCACGTCCGTGCAGGGCGCGGGCGACGCCAAGGCCCAGCTGAACGACTTCGTCGACGACGCCCTGCGCAACGTGGGCGGGTCGGCGCCGAGCAGCTGGAGCGGCGGCTCGGGCACCGACGTGCCGGTCGGCGGCCTGATCACGGTCGGCGCCCTGGTGGCGGCCGGCGGCGCGGGCGCCTACGCCATGGTCCGCCGCAACCGGCGCCGCCACGAGGAAGAGCAGCGGGCCGCCCTGGAGAAGCTGCGGGTGGTCGTCGACGAGGACATCACAGCGTTCGGCGAGGAACTCGACCGGCTCGACTTCCATCCCGGGGAGCCCGGCGCCGACGACGCGATGCGCACCGACTACGAGCGGGCCCTGGACTCCTACGAGCAGGCCAAGTCCCTGATGGCGGCCGCGACGAAACCCGAGGACGTCCGGGCCGTCACCCAGGCCGTGGAGGACGGCCGCTTCTCCCTCGCCCGGCTCGCGGCCCGCCGCGAGGGCGGGGCCCTGCCGGAGCGCCGCCCGCCCTGCTTCTTCGACCCGCGCCACGGCCCCTCGGTCGCCGACGCCACCTGGACGCCCCCGGCCGGCACCGCCCGCGAGGTCCCCGTCTGCGCGGCCGACGAAAGGCGTCTGGCCGAGGGCCGCGACCCGGTGATCCGCGAGGTCGACACCGACTACGGCCGCCGCCCCTACTGGGACGCCGGGCCGGCGTACGGTCCCTGGGCCGGCGGCTACTTCGGCGGCGGCCTCCTGCCCGGCCTCCTCGTCGGCACCGTGCTCGGCAGCATGATGGCCGCCCCCGCCTACGCGGCCGACTACGGCTCCGGCTACGGCGACTTCGGCGGCTACGAGGGCGGCGACGTCTCCGGAGCGGACTTCAACGCCGGCGACTTCGGCGGCGATTTCGGAGGCGGCTTCGGCGGAGGGGACTTCGGCGGCGGCGGGGACTTCGGGGGCGGGTTCTGAGCCACCGCTCAGCGACCGGCACGCGGGCGAGTCCGAGGGCTCGCCTTCGGCCGGGTCCACCGGCTGTCCTGCCGCGGGGCCCGGGCGGCGGTCCGGGGCGTGTCCCGTCGGCCGTCCCCTCGATGGATGAGGACGACCGCCAGGAGGCAGCCCGTCGGCCCGAGAGCGGTCTGCCCCCAGGGGACGCAGCCTGGTCGACGCCCACGCGGAGATCGGCGACGCCGCCCACCCGGCCCGCCCGATCGTCACCGGCCACAAGCGGTGGATGCTCGACTTGTTCACGGCCCTCGCCGCGGAGATCACACCCGGGACGGCGGATGCGACCGCCCGGACGCCGATGCTCCTGCACGAGGGCGCCCCGGTCGCCCACGGCCCGGGCGTCTTCCCCGACGCCGTCGCCGAGGCCCGCGACCAGGCCTTCCTGCTCGCCTGGATCGTGTCCGGGGCAGGCGGGACTGTGCCGACACGACCCAGCGGACAGCCGCGGTCCTGCTTCCTTCTTACGGTGGTCCCATGACCACCTCCGACGACGCGGGTCCCCTCACCTTCGAGACCACCGCCGACCTGGACTCCTGGCTCACCGCGCACCCGGCGCCGCACTCCGGCAGGGTTCGGGCATCCGCTCCGTCAGTGCCGCCGACGTCAACGACCTGGCGCTGTGCCACGGGTGGATCACCGGGTGGCGCAAGGGGCTTGACGAGGCGTGCTACCTCCAGCGGATCACGCCGCGGCGTCCGGGCAGCGTCTGGTCCGTGGTCAACGTCCGGCGGGTCGAGGAGCTGACCGCCGCCGGACGGATGCGGCCCGGCGGGCTCGCGGAGGTGGCGGCGGCGCGGGCGGACGGCCGGTGGGAGGCGGCGTACGCGTCGCAGAAGGAGGCCGCGGTCCCCGAGGACCTGGCGGCGGCGCTGGAGCAAAGCCCCCGGGCCGCCGCGGCGTTCGACGCCCTCGGGCGGACGGACCGGTACCTGGCGATGCTCGCCGTGCTGCGGGCCAGGACGGCGCGGAGCCGGGCCGCGCAGGTGGCGGCGGCGGTGCGGAAGCTGGAGTCGCCGGAGCCCCGGAAGCGGTGAGTCCGTGCGGCGGGGCCCGCTCGCGGAACGGGCCCGGCGCCCCTCGGCGCCGGGCCCCGAAGCCCTGTGTCAGAGGCTCGACGCCGCCGAGGCGATGGCCGAGGCGAAGGTGGAGACCTCCGTGTAGACGCCGGGAGCCTCGGGCCGGGCGCAGCCCTCGCCCCAGCTCACGATGCCCACCTGGATGAAGTTGCCCGCGTTGTCCTTGCGGAACATCGGGCCGCCGGAGTCGCCCTGGCAGGTGTCGACACCACCCGCGTCGAAGCCGGCGCAGATCTCCTCGTTCGCGACGAGGTCGCTGTAGAGGCCGCCGTAGGCCTTGCACGCGGCGTCGCTGACGAACGGCACGGTCGCCTTGAGGAGGTAGCGCTGCTGGGAGCCGCCCTCCCGGTTCGCGCCCCAGCCAGCGACGGTGAAGTCACCGGTGTTGTACTGCGTCGTGGTGGCGATCTTCAGCGTCGGCAGGTTGATGGGCTGCGCGAGCTTGATGAGCGCCCAGTCCTTGCCGGTGCCGTTGTAGCCGGGGGCGCGCAGCACCTTGGTGGAGCGGACCTGGACCCGGCCGCTGGTGGACTGGAGGTCGACGACCCCCGCGGTGGCGGTGATGCCGGTGTTGTTGCCCGAACTGCCCACGCAGTGCGCGGCAGTGAGCACGATCTGCTGGGTGTAGAGGGCGCCGCCGCAGCCCATCGAGAGCCGGACCATGAACGGGAACTCGCCCTGCGCGGCCCGGGTCCCGCCGACGACGGGCGACGGGGCGGCCTGGGCGGCGGAGACGGGCTGGAGACTGGCGATCGCGAGTGCGGCGGCACCGAGGACCGCGCATCTCTTGAGGGCCGTGAGGAGTCTCTTCAACGTGATGCCTTCCATGGGGGGTTGACTGGGGAGGTGCAACCGAAGCATCAGATTGACGAGTGCATGACAGCAGCAGAGGCAAAAAGAACGTCCATGTGCTGGCATGGACTGGTCAAAATACTGCTGCTGGATTATGGGAACGCCGGCAGTCTTTGCACAAGGGGCCGGAACAAGCCAGACCGGCCCGGTGACGCTTCACCGGGCCGGTCCCGCAGGGCTCACGCGTTCCTGATGGCCGAGATGTCGAAGTTCAGCTTGATCTTGTCCGAGACCAGGACACCGCCGGTCTCCAGCGCGGCGTTCCAGGTCAGGCCCCACTCGGAGCGCAGGATCTCCGCCTTGCCCTCGAAGCCGACGCGCTCGTTGCCGAAGGGGTCCTTCGCGGCGCCGTTGAACTCCAGGTCGATGGAGAGCGTGCGGGTGGTGCCGAGGATCGTCAGGTCGCCGGTGATCCGGTAGTCGTCGCCGCCGAGCGCCTCCGCCTTGGTGGAGCGGAAGGTCATGGTCGGGAACTCCTCCGTCTTGAAGAAGTCCGCGCTCTTGAGGTGGCCGTCACGGTCGGCGTTGCCGGTCTCGATGCTGTCCATCACGACGTCGAGGGAGGCCGTCGAGCGCGACGGGTCGGTGCCGTCGAGGTGCAGCGCGCCGGTGAAGTCCTGGAAGCTGCCCTTGACGTTCGTGACCATGGCGTGCCGGGCGGTGAAGCCGATCGTCGAGTGCGCCGGGTCGATCGTGTAGTCGCCGGTCAGGGCGGCCAGCTCGGGGTTCACGGCGGTGTTCGCGGCGGCGGTGCGGGTCTCGGTGCGGCTGAAGATGCTCATGGTGTACGCCTCCTGTGCGTGATGTTGAATCTTTAACTACTCCAACGCGACCCACCGTAGACCTATTCCGTTCAATGTTCAACATCTTCGGGGAAGGTTCTCAGCTCCGCGTCAGCAGCACGCCTCTCGTTCCGCCGCATGGCGCAATCCCGCGGCTCGCGCGGGTGCACCCGTCGACGTCGTGCGCGGTGGCCCCGCGCCGGTCGGCCCAGGGGACGCGGCCCCTCGCGCGCGGGGCGTCGGGCCACGGCCGGTGCCCGGTGCGGTGGCGGTGTCCGGCGAGAGGGGGTTCCGTGTCAAGGGAGCGCATGGAGACAGACGAGACCACGGCGGACGCACAGCGCAGGGGAGAGCGACTCGTGACACTCACCGGCTCCGGCTCGGCCCACGACCCACCGGCGGATCCCGCCCCGCGCCGCTCCACGGCCCCCGTACCCGCCCGGGTGCACCAGTACGGGCCACCGCGACGTCTCGACCGGCGCGTGGCCCTGGTCACCGGCGCCTCCTCCGGCATCGGGGCGGCCACGGCCCGGCGGTTCGCGATGGACGGCTGGCAGCTGCTTCTCAGCGGCCGCGACCGGAACCGGCTGGAGCAGACGGCCTCCGGCACCTCGGCCGTCGTGCTGCCCGCCGACCTCGCCGCCCCGGACGGGCCGCGCCTGCTGGCCCAGTCCGCGCTGCACACCACCGGCCGCATCGACGTCCTGGTCGCCGGGGCGGGCATGGGCTGGACGGGCCCCTTCACCGCCATGCCGCACACCGACATCGACCGGGTGCTGAGCCTCGACCTCAACGCCACGCTGCACCTGGTGCGGGAGGTCCTGCCCTCCATGATCGCGGCCGGGCGGGGCCGTGTGGTGCTGCTCGGCTCGGTCGCGGGCTGCGTGGGCCTGCGGGAGGAGGCGGTGTACTCCGCCGCCAAGGCCGGCCTGGCCGCGTTCGCCGAGGCGCTGCGCCAGGAGCTGCGGGGCACGGGCGTGGGCGTCACCCTCGTCGTCCCCGGAGCCGTCGACACGGCCTTCCACACCCGCCGCGGCAGGCCCTACGACGGCACCCGCACCGGACTGCTCTCGCCGGGCTGCGTCGCCGGCACCATCTGGGAGGCCGTCCGGGAGGAACGCGACGAGGCCTACGTCCCCGCCTGGCTGACCGTCCCCGGCCGGGTCCGAGGCCTCGCACCGGGCCTGTACCGCCGCCTGCTCAACCGCTTCGGCTGAGCCGTCGTGTCCGTGCCGGCCGACCGGGCCTGCATGCGAGGTCGCTGATCCGCCTGCGCGGCAGCACCGCCGCCTGCTCAGCCGCTTCGGCCGAGTCGTGCGGGGCCTTCGTCGCCCCGAGCCGGACTCGTGGCGCCACCCGTGCTGCCGTGGGTCATCCGTACCGCCGCTCCGGCCGGATTCGTGCGGCCACCCGCCCTGCCGTGCTGCCGTTCCGCCGTTCCGGTCACTCCGGCCTGATCCACCGTTCAGGTGAGCGCCTCCCCGTGGTAGGGCATGGGCATGACTCCCCAGCATCGCTTCGGCCCCCACCGCACGGCCGGGGCCGCCGCCTCGTTCCGGCCCGGCCGCCGTGCCCTGCTGCTGGCGGCCGCGGCCCTCGCGGCGACCGGGGGCGCGGCGCCCGCGGGGCCGAACGCCGACCCGCCGGGCGACCGATACAACACCCTTCGCCGCCGTTGGCTCGGCATCTCCCTCGGCACCGGCTACGACCCGGCGGCCGAGCCCTACGCCGCCCGGCTCGCCGAGACCGGCGCACTCGCCCGCGCCCTGCACGCGAGCATGGTCCCCACGGCGAACTCCCTCTGGCCCGGCCACCCCTTCGACCCCCCGGCCGGCATCACCCTCGGCTACGCGCGCCTGTGGACCATGACCCGGGCCTACGTCCAGCAGGGCACCGGCTCGACCGCCGACCCCGGCCTCCTCGCCGGCATCCTGCGCGGCCTCGACCACCTCTCCGCCACCGTCTACCACCCCGCCACCACCCCCTACGGCAACTGGTGGGAGTGGCAGATCGGCAGCCCCCGCCTGCTGATGGACATCACGGCCGCGCTGTACGAGGAACTGGGCCGGACCCGCGTCGACGCCGCCTGCGCCGCCGTGGACCACTTCGTCCCCGACGCGGCCCTCGGCGACTACAGCGGCACCTCCACCGGCGCCAACCGCGTCGACCTGTGCCGCTCCGTCGCCCTGCGCGGCGTCCTCGGCCGTGACCCCGCCAAGATCGCCCTGGCCCGGGACGCGCTCTCCCCGGTCTTCCCGTACGTCACCCGGGGCGACGGCCTCTACGCCGACGGCTCCTTCGTCCAGCACACCTGGGTCGCCTACTCGGGCACCTACGGCCAGGTCGTGCTCGACGGGCTCGGCCGCCTCTTCGCCCTGCTCGCCGGATCCGACTGGGAGGTCACCGACCCCGGCCGGCAGATCGTCCTCGACAGCGTCGAGCGGGCCTACGCGCCGCTCCTCCACGACGGACTGGTCATGGACAGCGTCAACGGGCGGGCCATCAGCCGCGGTCACCTCACCACCGACGACCGCGGGATCCTGCGCGGCGACCACTACCACGGCCACCAGCTCATCGCGGCCGTCGCCCTCCTCGCCACCTGCGCGAGCCCGGCGGAACGCGACCGCTGGCACGCCCGCATCAAGGGCTGGATCGAACGGGACACCGTCAGCCCTCTCCTGACGTCCCCCCAGTTCGGTGTCGCCGACCTGGCCCGGCTGCACGCCGTCGCCGCCGCACCCGGCCCGGCCGCGCCCGAACCCACCGGACACCACCTGTTCGCCGCCATGGACCGCGCCGTCCACCGCGGCCCCGGCCTCACCGTGAACATCGCCATGGCCAGCGACCGCATCGCCCACTACGAGTGCGGCAACGGCGAGAACCCCCGCGGCTGGCACACCGGCGCGGGCATGGTCAGCTGGTGGGCCGAGGGCACCGGCGACCAGTACACGGACTGGTTCTGGCCTACCGTCGACTGGTACCGGCTGCCCGGCACCACCGTCTCCACCAAGCGGCTCGCCGACCGCGAAGGAGGCGAGTGGGGCACCGCCCGCCCGGACGCGCGCTGGGTCGGCGGCACCACCGACGGCACCCATGCGGCGCTCGGCCAGCACCTCAAGGGCCTCGGCTCCACCCTGGAGGCCCGCAAGTCCTGGTTCTGCGTCGCGGACGCGGTGATCTGCCTGGGCGCCGGGATCACCTGTGCCGACGGCGTCCCGGTCGAGACGGTCGTCGACAACCGCAACCTCGGCGCGAACGGCACCCAGCGCTTCGTGAAGGGACCGAGGTGGGCCCACCTGGAGGACCACGGCGGCTGGCTGGTGCTCGACGGCGAGCTGAGGGCGCTGCGCGAGGACCGCACCGGCGCCTGGTCCGACATCAACACCGGCGGCACGCCGGAGCGGCGCACCCGCCGCTGGCAGACCCTCTGGCTCGACCACGGCACCGACCCCGAGGACGCCACGTACGCCTATGTCCTCATGCCCGGGGCGTCCCGCCCGGCGGTCGCCCGGCGCGCCGCCGACCGTCACTGGCTGTCGATGCTCGCCAACGATCCGCACCGCCAGGCGGTCACCGTGCCGTCCCTGGGCTGCACGGCCGCGAACTTCTGGACCGCGGGCACCGCGGGCCCGCTCACCGCGTCCGACGCCGCGAGCGTGCTGACCGTCGTCCGGGGCCGCACCGCTACCCTCTGCGTGAGCGAACCGCCCCGCACGGGCGCGCCCCTGGAGATCACCTGGGACCGCCCGGTCCGGCGGGTCGACCGCCTGGACGACACCGTCGAGGTGCTCTCCACAGGCCGCCGGCTGCGCGTGCGCGTCACCCCGGGGGAGGCATGCGCCACGCATATCTGTGAGGTGACTCTCGCCTGACGGTTTTGTTCGACCCTTACAAGCGACACGCCCGCTGAGCAGTCGGAAAGGCTGCACTCCGCCACGGTTCTGTTCAGGGGTACCAGGAAAACACGCCGGAGACTGTGAGGAGTCGACGGCCCGGATTTCTCGCTCGGCTTCGTATGGTCGCTACATGACCGTTTTGGATGAGGCGCCGGGTGAGCCGACCGACGCGCGTGGACGCGTGGCCGAACTGCACGAGATCCGTGCGCAGGCGGTGGCCGGACCGAGCGAGAAGGCGACCGCGGCGCAGCACGCCAAGGGCAAGCTGACGGCGCGCGAGCGCATCGAACTCCTCCTCGACCCGGAGTCCTTCCGGGAGGTCGAGCAGCTGCGCCGGCACCGCGCCACGGGCTTCGGCCTGGAGGCCAAGAAGCCGTACACCGACGGTGTCATCACCGGCTGGGGCACGGTGGAAGGCCGCACGGTCTTCGTCTACGCGCACGACTTCCGCATCTTCGGCGGCGCCCTGGGCGAGGCCCACGCCACGAAGATCCACAAAATCATGGACATGGCCATCGCGGCCGGTGCCCCGCTGGTGTCGCTGAACGACGGCGCCGGCGCCCGCATCCAGGAGGGCGTCTCGGCCCTCGCCGGCTACGGCGGCATCTTCCAGCGCAACACCAAGGCCTCGGGCGTCATCCCGCAGATCTCGGTCATGCTCGGCCCGTGCGCCGGCGGCGCGGCCTACAGCCCCGCCCTCACCGACTTCGTCTTCATGGTCCGCGAGACGTCGCAGATGTTCATCACCGGCCCGGACGTCGTCAAGGCGGTCACCGGCGAGGAGATCACCCAGAACGGCCTGGGCGGCGCCGACGTCCACGCCGAGACGTCCGGCGTCTGCCACTTCGCCTACGACGACGAAGAGACCTGCATCGCCGAGGTCCGCTACCTCCTCTCGCTGCTCCCGCAGAACAACCGCGAGAACCCGCCCCGCACCGAGTCCTCGGACGCGGCCGACCGCCGCTCGGACGTCCTCCTGGACCTGGTCCCGGCGGACGGCAACCGGCCCTACGACATGGCCAAGGTCATCGAGGAGATCGTCGACGACGGCGACTACCTGGAGGTCCACGAGCGCTGGGCCCGCAACATCATCTGCGCGCTCGGCCGGATGGACGGCCAGGTCGTCGGCATCGTGGCGAACCAGCCGCAGGCCCTGGCGGGCGTGCTGGACATCGAGGCCTCCGAGAAGGCGGCCCGCTTCGTGCAGATGTGCGACGCGTTCAACATCCCGATCATCACTCTTCTGGACGTCCCCGGCTTCCTCCCGGGCGTCGACCAGGAGCACGGTGGCATCATCCGCCACGGCGCGAAGCTCCTCTACGCCTACTGCAACGCGACCGTGCCGAGGATCTCGTTGATCCTGCGCAAGGCCTACGGAGGTGCGTACATCGTCATGGACAGCCAGTCCATCGGTGCCGACCTCACCTACGCGTGGCCGACGAACGAGATCGCCGTCATGGGAGCGGAGGGTGCGGCCAACGTCATCTTCCGCCGCCAGATCGCCGACGCCGAGGACCCCGAGGCCATGCGGGCCCGCATGGTCAAGGAGTACAAGTCCGAGCTGATGCACCCCTACTACGCGGCCGAGCGCGGCCTGGTCGACGACGTCATCGACCCCGCCGAGACCCGCGAGGTGCTCATCAAGTCCCTCGCGATGCTCCAGACCAAGCACGCGGACCTGCCGTCCCGCAAGCACGGCAACCCGCCGCAGTAACCCGGCGGACATCTTCCTCACGGAGACTGACACCCATGGAATCGCCTGACATCCGCGTCGAGAAGGGCCACGCCGAGCCCGAGGAGGTCGCCGCCATCACGGCCATCCTCCTGGCCCGCGCCGCCGCCCGCCCCACGGACCCGACCCCGGCCCACCGAGGCCGCATCAAGGCAGGCTGGCGCCGCCTGGAGCGCGAGCCCGGCTTCCGCGCCCCGCACAGCTGGCGCTGAGCACAGAACCGAAAAGCAGGCCCCTCGTAGAGGGGCCTGCTTTTTTTGGGGGCGCGTGGAACTGCGCGACCAGCCCCCGCGACCCGCACACGGCACGCAACAGCCCCCGGCAGCGCACTGGCCGTCGGGGGCTGTCCCACAGCTTGGATCAGCGCAGGCGCGCCATCAGAGCGTGTTCCACCAGCGTGATCAGCGCCGACTTCGCATCGGCCCGGTGCCGCGCGTCCGTCGTGATGATCGGGGTGTCAGGACCGATCTGGAGGGCTTCCCGGACCTCGTCCGGCGTGTACGGCTGCTGGCCGTCGAAGCCGTTCAGCGCGATGACGAACGGCAGGCCCGAGTTCTCGAAGTAGTCGACGGCGGGGAAGCAGTCGGCGAGCCTCCTCGTGTCGACCAGCACGATCGCGCCGATGGCGCCGCGCACCAGGTCGTCCCACATGAACCAGAAGCGGTCCTGACCGGGCGTACCGAACAGGTACAGGATCAGGTCCTGGTCCAGGGTGATACGGCCGAAGTCCATGGCCACCGTGGTGGTGGTCTTGTCCCCGGTGTGGGTGAGGTCGTCGATGCCCGCCGAAGCGGACGTCATGACGGCCTCGGTGCGCAGCGGGTTGATCTCCGAGACGGCACCCACGAACGTGGTCTTGCCCACGCCGAAGCCGCCAGCCACCACGATCTTCGCGGACGTGGTGGAGCGGGAAGGCCCTCCGCTAGAGCTTGCGAAGTCCACTGAGCACCCTTTCGAGCAGTGTCACGTCTGGCTGGCCGCCGGCGTTCTCGTCGCCGCCGGGCTGATGGATGGCGACCAGTCCCGCCTCCGCCAAGTCGGCGACGAGGATCCTGGCCACGCCGAGAGGGATCGTGAGGAGCGCCGAGATCTCGGCGACCGACTTGATCTCCCGGCAGAGGTTGCAGATCCGCTGATGCTCGGGCAACTGGCCCTGCATCTGGTGCGGCTGCGCAGTGGTGTGCACCAGCGCCTCGATGGCGAGCTGGTAGCGCGGGCGGGTCCGGCCGCCGGTCATGGCGTACGGACGCACCAGGGGGTTGTTCGACGCCCCGGCGGGCGCCGGCTCGGGGGTGCGGCGCTGCGGCTGCACGGGCTGGATGCGCGGGGCCGACGGCTGGTCGTACGGCGACGGGCCGGGGCCCTGCGGCGCGTATGGCTGCCGGTGGCTGGGTGCGGAGGGGAAGTTGTAACGGTTCGGGTTCTGACCACCGTCGCCCTGGCCCTGGGCAGGGCCGTACGACCAGTTGCCCGAAGACGAACCGCCTGGGGGTGTTGCCACTTTCTCCTCCTCCGACTGTGCCTGGCACCCATCGCTGTGGAGCCGCGTCCCGAAACCTTACGGCCACGGGACGCCAAAACGCACCGTCCGTCTACTAGTTGAGCAGGCTCCCCTGGAGCTCTGCACGAAGGTCCGGTGTCAGGACCGTACCGGCTCGGTCGACCAACAGCGCCATCTCGTACCCGATGAGGCCGATGTCCGCCTCCGGGTGTGCGAGAACCGCGAGCGATGATCCGTCGGAGATGGACATGATGAACAGGAATCCCCGCTCCATCTCCACAACCGTCTGATTCACGCTGCCGCCCTCGAAGATCCGGGAGGCGCCTGCCGTCAGAGACGTCAGACCGGAGGCGACGGCCGCGAGCTGGTCGGCGCGGTCGCGGGGGAAGCCTTCGGACATCGCCAGAAGGAGTCCGTCGGCGGAGACCACCACCGTGTGGGACACCCCCGGGGTGTTGTCCACGAAGTTGGTGATCAACCAGTTCAGGTTCTGTGCCGCCTGGCTCATCGGGCTCACACTAACGCTCCTGGTTGTAGGTGCTGTCAGGACCGAAGCCCTGGCCGTTCGTTTCACTGCCTGCGCTGCGTCCGCGCTGGACGCCCCGTCGCAGGTTGCTCAGCCTGCCCCGGACGTCCTCCGGGGCGCGGGAGACCTGTGGGCCTCCCTGAGGGGTGCTTTCGGCGGCACCCTCGATCAGGTTCGCCTTGGGTACCCGCCTCGGCAGGCCGGAGGAGGTGACCCCGCCCGCCTTGGGCTTCCGGAGCTGCGAGGCCTGCTGCCACCGCTCGTCGTTGGCCGAGCGCCAGTCGTCGCCGTTGCTCTCCGAAGCGGAGGCCGGCGGCTCCTGGCTCACATGCCGTGCGCCACCCGTGCCGTTCGCACCGCTCGCGGTGGATCCACGGCGGGGAAGCCCGGCGTCGGTCATCGTGTGAGCGGCGGAGGGGCTCGATCCCGGACGGTCGAAGCCTACGCGGTCCTGCTCACTTGCGTCAGCGGCCTGCGCAGATTCCGTTTCCGGGGCCTGAGAAGGGTACTGGCTCGGGTAGCCGTTGCGGTAGCCGTCCTGCTGCGGCCAGTCGTCCTGGTGACGGCGCTGCTCGAACGCGGCGAAACCACCCGCCGTGCCCGCACCCTGCTCCGAGGGCTCCTCCTGGGCCGGCTCCGCATAGGAGGGCTCCGGGTAGCCGCCGTTGGGCGAGAAGGTGTCGTTCTGCGGCAGGCCGCCGTTCGGCGCGTAGTACTGCTCGTCGTAAGCAGGCTGCTGCGGCTCCTCGTACGCCGTGTGCTGCTGCTCCTCGTACGACCCCTGCTGCTGCTCGTACGGCGCCTGGCGGTCGTACGCGGACTGCTGCTGCTCCGGGTAGCCGCTCTGGCCGGTGTCGTAGGCCTGCCCGGCGTCGTAGCCCTGCTGCCCGTTGTGCCCGTGGTACTCGTCGCGGTAGCCGGTCGCCTGGCCGGAATCCTGACTGCTCTGGCCGGGCAGCGCGGGCTGTTCGTGCGACTGGGACTCCAGGGCCGCCCGGCGCTCCTCGCGCATCAGGGAGCGGCCGACGGGGTCCAGCTCCCGTATGTCGTCGGGGACGTCGGAGTAGCGGCTGTCGTCGAAGCCGAGTTCCGCGGCCGTGCGCATGGGCTGCTGGTTGAAGTTCTCACCGCCGCCGAAGTTCTGCTCCGGGATGATCTGCGAGACGGTGAACTCGTCGCGGTCCACGTGCTGCTCACCGCCACCACCGTGGGTGATGGCGTCCGGCAGCATGACCAGCGAGGTGGTGCCGGCCTGCTCGCCCGAGGGGCGCAGCTGGACGCGGATGCCGTGCCGGTCGGACAGCCGGCCGACCACGAACAGGCCCATGCGCTGCGAGATCGCGGCGTCCACGGTCGGCGGGTTGGCCAGCTTGTGGTTGATGTCCGCGAAGTCCTCGGCGGTCAGGCCGATGCCCTTGTCGTGGATCTCGATCATCACACGGCCGTCGGGGAGACGGGTCGCGGTGACGCGGACCTTGGTCTGCGGGGAGGAGAACGTCGTGGCGTTCTCCAGCAGCTCGGCGAGCAGGTGCACGAGGTCGGTCACGGCGCGGCCGTGGATCTCGGCCTCCGGGACGCCGGAGAGCTCGATGCGCTCGTACTGCTCCACCTCGGAGGAGGCGGCGCGCAGCACGTCGACCAGCGGCACCGGCTGGTCCCAGCGGCGGCCGGGCTCCTCGCCGGCGAGGACCAGGAGGTTCTCGCCGTTGCGGCGCATACGGGTCGCGAGGTGGTCCAGGCGGAAGAGGTTCTCCAGCTGGTCCGGGTCGGCCTCGTTGTTCTCCAGGTCGGTGATCAGGGTCAGCTGGCCCTCGATCAGCGACTGGTTGCGGCGCGACAGGTTGGTGAAGATCGCGTTGATGTTGCCCCGCAGCAGGGCCTGCTCGGCGGCGAGCCGCACGGCCTCGCGGTGGACCTGGTCGAAGGCGCGGGCGACCTCGCCGATCTCGTCCGTGGTGGAGATCGGGATGGGGGCGACGCGGGTGTCGACCCGGCCGGGGTCGGTGCGGGAGAGCTGGTCGACCAGCATCGGCAGACGCTGCTCGGCGATGCCGAAGGCGGCGTTGCGCAGCTGGCGCATCGAGCGGCTCATCTGGCGGGCGACCGCGCCGGCCAGGATGAAGGCCAGGAGCAGGGCGACCACGACGGCGGCACCGGTGATGTAGGCGTCACGCTGGGCGTCGTCGGCGATGTCGGACGCTTCGCTCACGGCCTTGTCGGCCATGTCCGTCTCGATCTTCTCGTACGCGTTGAACTTGAGCGTGTTGACCGCCCACCAGTTCTCGGCGGTGATGCCCTTCTGGGCGAGTGCGGCACGAGCGCTCGCGTCCGTGCTCGGCAGCGTCGCCACGGCCGAGATCATCGACGTCGGGTTGGCCGGCGGCGGGACGTAGTCGGGGTTCTTGGCCTTGGCCTCGCGGGCCATCGCGGCACCGTCGGCCTTGATCTTGGCCTCGGCCGTCTTGAGCTTGGCCGCGTCCTGCTCGGTGCCACCGCCGATGTACTCCTGCACGGCGATGCGCTCGAGGTAGGCGTACGAGGACAGGGCGATGCGCTGGCTGGCCAGGTTGCCGTCATCGGGGCCCGGCTTGACCAGGATGTGCATGCCGATCGAGCGCTGCAGCGACAGGGCCGCCTTGGTCAGCTCCATGGCGTAGACGGTCCGGCCGTAGCTGGTGATGTTGCCGGTGCCGAGGCCGAGCTCGTTGGCGAACTCCGTCAGCGGGTGGGCGACCTCGACGTAGCCCTCTTCGGTCTGGACGCCCTTGAGCTTGGAGGTGTAGGCGACCTGGCGCAGGGTGGCCAGCTTCGGCTCCGCCTTGCGGAACAGGTCCAGCCGGCGCTCCAGGCCCGGCTTGCCCGGCATGTCCTGCGCGGCGGCGTCGAACTCGTCGGCGGCCTTGTCGGTCAGCTTGCGTGCGTCGACGACGGTCTTGTCGTCCTGACCCTTGCCCTGGAGCAGCGGGGCGGCGGTGATGTCGCGTTCGTTGTAGAGGGCGTTGGCGTAGAGCAGCGACGCGCGGACCAGGCGCGCGGTGTTCTCCGCGTCCTCGGCCTCCTGCCAGGTGTCGATCGAGCTCTTCACCTGGAAGCCGCCCATGACGAGGCCGACCACCACGGGTATGAGCAGGATCGCGTTCAGCCTGGTCGCCACGCGCCAGTTGCGCGGGGAGAGACGGCCGGCGCTCTCGGTGGGCGCGGCCGTCGGTTCCGAACCGGGCACGGGGGCGGGCGCCGCTGTGCGCGGCGGCGGGGTGAAGTTGCCCCGGGCCGACGGCTCGGGACTGTTCTTGCTTCGCCTCACTCGACCAACAACCTCTCGGCGGTCGGCACCAACGTTGTGCCGCAGTGTTCAGAGCCCAAGTCGCCGGCGACGGACGAGTACGTCATTGACTATTGGGCAGTTCAGGCATTCCAGCACGACGACCTGCGCTCTTCCAAACAGTCCGAGGCGGGTGATCGAGGTGATGTAAGCCCCAGATAAAACGGTCATAAAGAGCGAGCCCCGCCAAAAGGCGGGGCGATTGTGCGCGCAGCGAGACCGGATGTGCGCGACGCGTGGCCATACCACCCGATTCCTCTGCCGAAACGTTATGAACACCTTGGCCGACCGTGTCAAAGGACACAGTCGGCTCCGGTGTATCTACGACAACTGCCGTATGACGCCTCAGAATTGGGTGCTACCTCAGCCGTGCCATCAAAGCGTGCTCGACCAGCGTGATCAGGGCACTCTTCGCATCGGACCGGTGCCGGGCGTCCGTCGTGATGATCGGGGTGTCGGGACCGATCTGCAGTGCCTCGCGCACCTCTTCGGGCTGGTAGGGCTGCTGGCCGTCGAAGCCGTTCAGCGCGACGACGAACGGCAGGCCGCTGTTCTCGAAGTAGTCCACGGCCGGGAAGCAGTCGGCCAGGCGCCGGGTGTCCACGAGCACCACCGCGCCGATGGCACCGCGCACCAGGTCGTCCCACATGAACCAGAAGCGGTCCTGGCCGGGCGTACCGAACAGGTACAGGATCAGGTCCTGGTCCAGGGTGATACGGCCGAAGTCCATGGCCACCGTGGTGGTGGTCTTGTCCCCGGTGTGGGTGAGGTCGTCGATGCCCGCCGAAGCGGACGTCATGACGGCCTCGGTGCGCAGCGGGTTGATCTCCGAGACGGCACCCACGAACGTGGTCTTGCCGACGCCGAAACCACCGGCCACCACGATCTTCGCGGAGGTGGTGGACCGCCCCGCGTCAGAGCTTGCGAAGTCCACTGAGCACCCTTTCGAGCAGTGTCACGTCCGGTGCGCCGGTGGCGTCGTCGCCGCCCGGCTGGTGGATCGCGACGAGACCGGCCTCGGCGAGGTCCGCGACCAGGATCCGGGCCACGCCCAGCGGCATGTTGAGCAGGGCGGACACCTCGGCCACCGACTTGACCTCACGGCACAGGTGGCAGATCCGCTGGTGCTCCGGGAGCAGCCCCATGAGCGCGGCGGGGTCCGCGGTCGTACTGATCAGTGCCTCGATGGCCAGCTGGTAGCGCGGCCGCGTCCGGCCACCGGTCATGGCGTACGGCCTTACCAGCGGCTGGTCGCCCTCGTCCTCGTACGGCTCCGCGTACGGATCATGAGAGGCGGTGGGCGGGGTCATGGGTCCTCCGGGCGGGACAGCAAGTCGGTCAACAAGCCGTCTGACGGGGCCTGTGTGGGGGATGTGGCGGCCGGACGGTGATGTGGTGAGACGGGTGGTGCCGGGGCCGATCAGTGGAGCAGACTGCCTTGGAGCTCAGCCCGCAGGTCAGGGGTGAGGACCGCGCCCGCGCGGTCGACCAGGAGGGCCATCTCGTAGCCGACGAGGCCGATGTCGCACTCCGGGTGGGCGAGGACGGCCAGCGACGAGCCGTCGGAGACGGACATGAGGAAGAGAAATCCGCGTTCCATCTCCACCACCGTCTGCGCCACCTCACCGCCCTCGAAGATCCGGGAAGCGCCTGCCGTCAGGGACGTCAGGCCCGAGGCGACGGCCGCGAGCTGGTCCGCGCGGTCGCGCGGGAAGCCCTCCGACAGCGCCAGGAGGAGGCCGTCGGCGGACACGACGACGGTGTGGGACACCCCGGGGGTGTTGTCCACGAAGTTGGTGATCAACCAGTTGAGATTCTGTGCCGCCTGGCTCATCGGACTCAACTAACGCTCCTGCTGGTGAGTGGGCCGTGGGTGGCTACCGGTCTGGGTGGACCCGGCCTGACGACCCTGTGCGATTCCCCGACGGAGATTGGTCAGCCGGCCGCGCACGTCATCGGGCGCACGCGAGACCTGCGGACCGCTCTGGTGGGTTTGCTGCTGCGCCGTGCCCGGGACGAGGTTGGCCCGGGGGACCCGGCGCGGCAGACCGGAGGTGGTGATACCACCCGCGGCGGGCTGGCGGACGCGCTCGGCCTGGCGGACGAGGTCGTCGTTCGGCGAGGTGCGCCACCCGGCGGGGGCGGCGGACCGCTGCGGACCGGTGGGTCCCTGCGGTTGCTGCGGGGCAGCCGGCGCGGAGCCGTTGTTCTGCGACTGCGACTGCTGCTGTTCCTGCTGGCCGTGGAACCAGTTGGTCTCCAGCGTGTCGTACAGCGGCGTACGACCGTCGCCCGGACCGGACGCCGGCGGCAGAGCCTCGGGCTCCTGCCGGACCGGACGGGCCTGCGGGGCGGGCGGACGCGGGGCACCGACGTCGGCCGGACCCGGGAGGCCGGGCCGCCCGGAGCCGTTGTCCTGGCGAGGCGCCGCGTACTGGCCGGTGGAGCCGTTGTCCTGACGGGGCGCCGGGTACTGACCCGTCGAGCCGTTGTCCTGACGCTGGGCCGGGTACTGGTTGCCGTTGCCCTGGCGGGGCACCGGGTACTGGCCGGTGGAGCCGTTGTCCTGGCGGGGCGCCGGGTACTGACCCGTCGACCCGTTGTCGTAGGACTGCTGTGCCGGGTACTGGCCCGTCGGGGACGACGCGTCGTGCTGACCGGCGGAGGAGCCGAAGACGTCCGGGCGGACGAACGGGCTCTGGCCCTGGCCCTGCGGCGCGTTCGCGCCGGAGCCGAACGGGTCCGCGTGCTGGGGAGCGCCGAAGTCGGACGGAGAGCCCAGGCCCTGCCGGTCGTTGTCGCGCGGCACGGCCGGTATCTCCGCCGTCGCGCCGGGACCCTGACGGTCGTCCACGCGCGGCAGCGGCGACGTCCGGGAGAGGTCCTGCTCCTCGTGCCCGCGCGGGGTGTCCAGCGAGGCGCGCGGCGCCGGCGGCTGGGCGTTCTCGTCGCTCCAGCTCGGCACGCGCTGCTGCGCGTCACCGCCGGGCAGCTCGGCGCGCGGAGTGCCACGCGGCGGCAGCTGCGGCCTGCGGCCCGCGCCCTGCTCGGAGGCACCGCCCTGCTTCTTGCGGCTGCGGCTGCGGCCTCCGCCGAAGGCGTCCTGGCCCTGCGGCCCGCCGGTGCCCGCCGCGTGCAGACCCTGCGGGGCACCCGGCGCCTGCTGGCCGAACCCGGCGCCGGATGGAGCGGGACGGCCCTGCGAGGGACCACCCTGCTCGAACGGCGAGGTTCCGGGACCCTGCGGTCCGCGCGCCCCACCGGGCGCTCCCGGGCGGCCGCCGTCGGCGTCACGCCCGGGCAGTGCGGCCCGCGGCCCCTGACCGGAACCGAGCCGGCCGGCGCCGGACGCACCGCCGCCGAAGGCACCGCCGGACGCACCGGCCCCGAGGGCACCGGCCCCCTGGCCGGCACCGGCCGCGCGTCGCGCCGCGGCAGCGCCGGCGGCCGCCTGCGCGGCGGCCGGACCGCCGCCGGACGGCGGCTGACCGGGCTGCTTGGGCTGGGGCTTGCGGCCGCCCTGGGCGACGTCGACGGGCAGCATGACCAGCGCGGTCGTACCACCGGAGTCGGACGGGCGCAGCTGGATGCGGATGCCGTGCCGCTGGGACAGCCGGCCGACCACGAACAGACCCATGCGGCGGGAGACGGAGACGTCCACCGTCGGGGGAGAGGCGAGCCGCTCGTTGATCGCGGCCAGGTCCTCCGGCGACAGACCGATACCGGTGTCGTGGATCTCGATGAGCACACGGCCGTCGGGCAGCGCGTGACCGGTGACCTTGACCTTGGTCTGCGGCGAGGAGAAGGAGGTCGCGTTCTCGAGCAGCTCGGCGAGCAGGTGCACGAGGTCGTTGACCACACGGCCGGCCACTTCGGTGGTCGGCACCGAGGCCAGCTCGATGCGCTCGTACTGCTCCACCTCGGACGCGGCGGCGCGGAGCACGTCGACCAGCGGGACCGGGCGGGTCCAGCGGCGGCCGGGCTCCTCACCCGCGAGGACGAGGAGGTTCTCACCGTTACGGCGCATGCGGGTGGCGAGGTGGTCGAGCTTGAACAGCGAGGACAGCTGGTCCGGGTCGGCCTCGCGGGACTCCAGCTCGGAGATGAGCGACAGCTGGCGCTGGATCAGACCCTGGGAGCGGCGCGAGAGGTTGGTGAACATCGCGTTGACGTTGCCCCGCAGCAGCGCCTGCTCGGCGGCGAGGCGGACCGCCTCGCGGTGCACGTCGTCGAAGGCCGCGGCCACTCGGCCGATCTCGTCGCGGGAGTGCACACCGACCGACTCGACCGAGGTGTCGACGTCCTGCGGGTCGGACTCGGACAGCTGCTTGACCAGCTCGGGCAGACGGTCGGAGGCGACCTTGGTCGCGGTGTCCTCCAGGCGGCGCAGCGAGCGGATCATGGACCGCGCCACGACGAAGGCGCCGACCAGCGACACACCGAGCACGATCAGGATCAGGGCACCGGAGATGATCGCGTCGCGCTCGGTGGCGCTGCGCAGCTCGCGGGCCTTCTGTTCCATCTCCTCGAGCAGCGTGTGCTCGATGTTCTTCATCTGCTGGATCTTGGTGGAGCTGTCGTCCAGCCAGTCACGGTAGGACCGCTTGTCCTGCTGGGCGAGACCGCTCGCGGAGACCAGGGCGCGGCCGGCGTAGGTGTCGGTCGCCTTGATCGTGGAGTTGCCGCCGTCCTCGATGGGCTTCAGCAGCTCGGCCGCGGCGTCCTCGCCGTAGATGCTCTTGAAGCTGCGGATCTCGGACTTCTGGCTCTCCAGGGCCGACTCGGCGTAGAGCCGGTCGTTCGGCGAGAGCTTGCCGGTCGTGGTGTTGCTCGCGGGCAGTGCCGCCGCGAGGGCCGCGCGCTGGATCGAGGAGTACTCCTTCGCGGCGGAGAACGCCGCGAGCGCACGCGTGCGCTGGATCATGTCCGGGTTGCTGGTCGCCTCGGCCATGTCCTGGGAGAGGTCGATCAGGTTCCCGATCAGACGGTGGTACGCCTCGACGGTCTGCGTGGAGTTGCCCTCGGAGGCGTAGGCGCCCTTGCGGATCTGCTCCAGGTCGCCCAGCTCGCCGGCGAGCTGCACGAGGTACTCGCGGACGCCTCTGAGGTTGCCGTCCTTGCTGGCGCCGTCGATCTCCTCGGAACTGTCGAGGAAGTTCTTCATCGCCCGGTCGGTCTTCTCGCGAAGTCCCTTGACCGTGAAGTCGCTCGCCTTGCCGCCGTGCGCCAGCGGGCCGGCCGACTGGTCGCGCTCCTCCTGGAGCGCGGCCGACAGCTCGGTGGCCTGCTTGGTCATGTCGGTCAGCAGCTTCATGTTGTCGAGCTGCTGGATGTCGTCCATGGACTGGTCGATACGCAGCGCGCCCAGCGAGGTGGCCGCGACCACCGGGAGGGCGAGCAGCGACACCAGTCGCGTGGAGATGCGCCAGTTGCGCAGGGCTATTCGCGGCCCGGGGCCGGTCGGCCCCGTCGGCGGCTTCAGCGCCGGCGAAGGGCTTCCGGGCCCCGAGGGGGCCGATGCACCGGGGCGCCCTGAGCGCTCACCGCTGTCGCCCGCCTGGCCCTGGTTCTGGGCGTGCTGGGGCGCGGGGCCGCCTTTCACGGGGCCAGTCCCGCCGTGCGGCTCCGGCTCCGCCGAAGCGCTGCCATCCCTCTTGAAACGTCCCTGCACTAGCGTCGCAACCTCTGGACCAGGCACCCCGTCGCCTGAAACGACGGAGCACGGTGTCGGCGTTCTGGGGACGCCCTGAAATTCGCCCCCGTGGTGGTCGTGAGTGACCGGCGCTGGCTCCCCCTTCTCGCCGCCACTCGGCGCGACTGTGCGCCCCCTGTGCGCCGGCTCGATCCTGCGGCGGTCCGTGAGATTCCAGCACAGCACAGGATCTCCAACAAGGCCCGTAGGCCGAGCCGTGATGTAGGTGACGCCATGTGAGTGCGGGACTACCAGCCGTAGAAGGTGAGTTCGCCCATTTCGGGCGTAAGCCCGCGAGTCGTCGAGCCGTGCCGGGTGTCCCAGTCGCCATGATCAGGAGCGGAATGAGGGCTTCAGGGGGTCAATGTCCGTTTCGTTGGGGTGGAACGCGAGTCCGGATTGACCGATTCGCCCTCTGATTCGTGAGGAAACTCACATGCTGATCATGCCCTCTGCGCGTCCGGGCCGGGGAATTGGATGTTTAGCCTGACGCTTTACAGCGATGGCACTATCGACAACCCGCGCCCGTACGGGGGTTCACACCCACCCTGCCGGCGCCCGTCACAGGACAGGGTCAAGTAAACAGTGAAGACGACGACGATGTTCCACAAGATCGCCAACCCGCGACGCACGACGCTGGCACACCTGAACGACGCCGACGAACTGCAGACGCCGGAGCAGCCGGAACACCCCGTCGACCTGCCGGCCCAGACCGCAAACCCCAAGCGCACCGTCCTCATGGAGATCCCCGTCGCGGCCGCCGCGGCCGCGGAGTGACACCCGCTAGTACGCGCGCCGGCCGCCGGATGCTCATGGCGCCGGGCACCGGATTTCGGAGGGGCGCCCCCAGGACGGGGCGCCCCTTCGTGCGTGCCGGGGCGCCGCCGCGTAATGCGCGGGGCGAGGTCACCTCCCCGCGTTAGCCTGGACCGTCAGACTCCAGCCGCTTCAGTCAAGGGGCCAAGCATCCCGTGCGCATCGCCAGGTTCTCCATCGACGGGAACGTCGCCTTCGGCGCCATCGAGGGCGACAAGCAGGACGAGCTCGTCCTGAACATCATCAAGGGCATCCCGTTCGCGGACTTCGAGCTCTCCGGCACGAAGGTGCCGGTCGGCAAGGTCAGGCTGCTGCCGCCGGTGCTCCCGAACAAGGTCGTGGCCTTCGGCCGCAACTACGCGGAGCACGCGCGCGAGCTGGGCAACGAGGTGCCCGACGCCCCCTTCGCCTTCTTCAAGCCGTCCACCTCGGTGATCGGCCCCGGCGACGAGATCCAGTACCCCTCGTTCTCCGAGGAGGTGCACCACGAGGCCGAGCTGGCCGTGGTCATCGGCCGGATGTGCCGCGAGGTCCCGCGCGAACGCGTCAAGGACGTGATCTTCGGCTACACCTGCGCCAACGACGTCACCGCCCGCGACGTGCAGAAGCGCGAGAAGCAGTGGGCCCGGGCCAAGGGCTTCGACAGCTCCTGCCCGCTCGGCCCCTGGGTGGAGACGGACCTGGACGCGAGCGACCTCACCATCCAGCTCACGGTCAACGGCCAGCAGCGCCAGCTCGGCCGCACCAGCGAGATGATCCACTCCATCGAGGACCTGGTCGTCAACATCTCCGAGGCCATGACGCTGCTCCCCGGCGACGTGATCCTCACGGGCACCCCGGCTGGGGTCGGCCCCCTGAACGTCGGCGACGAGGTCGCCGTCACCATCGAAGGCATCGGCACTCTCACCAACAAGGTTGTCAAGCGTGGCTAGCGCATCCGGCACTCCAGTACGCGTCCGTTTCTGCCCCTCACCCACCGGTAACCCCCACGTGGGCCTGGTGCGCACCGCCCTGTTCAACTGGGCGTTCGCCAAGCACCACCAGGGCACCCTGGTCTTCCGCATCGAGGACACCGACGCCGCCCGCGACTCCGAGGAGTCCTACACCCAGCTGCTCGACGCGATGCGCTGGCTGGGCTTCGACTGGGACGAGGGCCCCGAGGTCGGCGGCCCGCACGCGCCGTACCGCCAGTCGCAGCGCATGGACCTCTACAAGGACGTCGCGCAGAAGCTGCTCGACGCCGGTCACGCCTACCGCTGCTACTGCTCCCAGGACGAGCTGGACACCCGCCGCGAGGCCGCCCGCGCCGCCGGCAAGCCCTCCGGCTACGACGGCCACTGCCGCGAGCTGACCGCCGCCCAGGTCGAGGAGTACCAGGCCCAGGGGCGTGAGCCGATCGTCCGCTTCCGGATGCCCGACGAGACGATCACCTTCACCGACCTCGTCCGCGGCGAACTGACCTTCACCCCGGAGAACGTCCCGGACTACGGCATCGTCCGTGCCAACGGCGCCCCGCTGTACACGCTGGTCAACCCGGTCGACGACGCCCTGATGGAGATCACCCACGTCCTGCGCGGCGAGGACCTGCTCTCCTCCACCCCCCGCCAGATCGCCCTCTACAAGGCGCTGATCGAGCTCGGCATCGCCAAGGAGATCCCGTCCTTCGGCCACCTGCCGTACGTGATGGGCGAGGGCAACAAGAAGCTCTCCAAGCGCGACCCGCAGTCCTCCCTCAACCTCTACCGGGAGCGCGGCTTCCTCCCCGAGGGCCTGCTCAACTACCTCTCGCTGCTCGGCTGGTCCCTCTCGGCCGACCAGGACGTCTTCGGGATCGACGAGATGATCGCGGCGTTCGACATCTCCGACGTGAACCCCAACCCGGCCCGCTTCGACCTCAAGAAGTGCGAAGCCATCAACGGCGACCACATCCGTCTGCTGGATGTGAAGGACTTCACGGAGCGCTGCCGCCCCTGGCTCCAGCCCCCGTTCGCCCCCTGGGACCCGGAGGCCTTCGACGAGGCGAAGTGGCAGGCCATCGCGCCGCACGCGCAGACCCGCCTCAAGGTCCTCTCCGAGATCACCGACAACGTCGACTTCCTGTTCCTGCCGGAGCCGGTCGAGGACGAGGCCTCCTGGGCCAAGGCGATGAAGGAGGGCTCGGACGCCCTGCTGCGCACGGCCCGCGAGAAGCTGGAGGCCGCCGACTGGACCTCCGCCGAGTCGCTCAAGGAGGCCGTCCTGGCCGCCGGCGAGGCGCACGGCCTGAAGCTCGGCAAGGCCCAGGCCCCCGTCCGCGTCGCCGTCACCGGCCGCACGGTCGGTCTGCCGCTGTTCGAGTCCCTGGAGGTCCTGGGCAAGGAGACCACCCTGGCCCGGATCGACGCGGCGCTGGCGAAGCTGGCCGCGTAGCGCGCGACATCCCACACCACGAGGGCGGCGTCCGGTTCGGGCGCCGCCCTCGCCGTGTCCTCCCAGCCGTCACCCGGAGTTCACCCTTCCGGCCAACTCCCGTCCCAGGAAGGGACGTTGGATGCCCTCTGTGCGCACGGTGCGCGTGTGCGCCCTGGTCCCGGGGGAGAGAGCATGATCCGTTCACGAAGACTCGTCCACGCGGCGGTCGGCGGGGCGATGGCCCTGTCCTGCACGGTGCTGACCGCACCCGCGCAGGCGGCGCCCGCGGTCGACGAGCCGGCCGGTACGGTGCGGCTGGCCACCGAGAAGCGCGTGACCGTCGACTACCCGTGGGCCGGCGCGTCCGGCTTCCAGTACCGCCCGGGGACCAGTTCGGTCACCACGGTCGACTACCCCGACACAGCCCCGCCCGCCCACGCCGGCCCGGACGACCTGGCCACCGGCACCGACGTCGTGAACACCCGCGACGGCCAGACCGTCGCCCAGAAGCACCGCTCCACGGGCGTCACCGCCACCGTCACGATCCCCACCGGCCAGGCCTACCGGGCCGCCGTCGGCTGGAGCGTGCTGACCATGGACGGCACCGGCGCCCTGCACGTGCTGCGCACCGTCGACGGCACCCTCACCGTGGACACCCCGGTCACCGGCTTCCCCACGGGCGCCCGCCCCGTCCTCTACCGCACCGGCGGCTCGGTCACCCGCCTCGCGATCGTCTACGCGCTGGACGGCAAGACGTCCGTGGGCCTGGTCGACCTCTCCGACGGCACGTTCCGCACGTACGTCACCGGCGACAGCGCCACCCCCCAGCTCGCCTTCAACGACCGCTGGCTCGTCGCCGACTGGAAGGCGATCCGGGTGGACGCCGGACCCGGCACCGAGCCCACCGCCCTGACCAGCACCGACACCCAGCTCGAAGCCGTCGTCGGCGACCAGCTCCTGATCGGCAACCCCGGCTTCGTGCTGGGCGGCACCGAGGCCGCGCTGACCGCCCGGTCCCTGGTCACCGGCGCCTCGACCACCGTGCTCCCCTCGTCGTTCGGCGGCATCGGCCCGACCCTGGACGGCGGCGCCCTCGCCACCGCCGGCCCCTCCAGCCTCGACTGGAACATCCACCGGATCACCCCTGACGGCAGCGGCGGCCTCACCACCGCCGAAGTCGCCCGGGTCCCCGCCGCGGCCACCGGCGTCGAGGGACTGGCCCTCGCCGGCGGCGAGTTGTTCCTGTATGGAGCGACGCCCGGCGCCTCGCTGCGCTACAGCAGCTTCCAGCTGGACGCCGCCGGCCGGCCCAACGGCCCGCAGAGGCGCCGCAGCCCCGGACTTAGCGCACCCACCTGCCTCACCGGTGACGCCGCCTGCCCTCAGCTGGAGGCCCTCGGCGACGGCCGCGTCAGTCACCTGTGGACCAGCGAGACGGGCCAGGCGTCCGTCGTCACCGTCGGCCTCGACACCACCACCGTCCTCAGCGCGCCCACGGACGGGGACTCCCGCGGCCGCACCGGCGGCGGCACCGGCCGGTACGTGCTCTACAACGGCGGCTCCGGCAAGCAGCGGGTCGTCGACTTCCCGCGCGCCGCGACCGCGGGCGAGACGACCCTCACCCGTGACCGCACCGCCGCCGCGGTGTGGGGGCAGACCCTGTGGGCCCCGGGCAGCGCCCAGGGCCAGGTCACCGGCCGCAACATCAAGACCGGCACGACCACATCCATCGCCACCGGCGCCCCCTGCATCCCCACCGACATCCAGGCCGTCAACACCTGGCTGTACTGGTCCTGCGGCACCTCGGCCGGCGTCTACGACCGGGCCACCCAGCGCAAGATCACGGTCCCGGCCGACCTCGGCCCGGCCCGCCTCGCCGACGGCTTCCTGCTGCGCGAGAACCGCACCACCCACGAACTGCTGCTCACCGACTTCCACACCGGAACGGCCACCACCCGCGCCCTGGTGAAGCTGCCCGCCACGGACCGGAACACCGGCGGCAGCAACGGCCGCTGGGCGGTCGACCGCTTCGGCGGCGCCATCGCCTACCTCAACGGCACGTACGGCGAGGTCTCGATCGTCCCCAGCGGCGTCCCCACCTCGCCCCTCGCGCAGATGGAGGCCCAGGTCCACTCGCCGTCCGTGATCGGCACATCCTTCCCCTGGACTCCGGTCTGGCAGCTGAACAAGCCCTCCACCTGGACCCTGACCCTCACCGACGCCTTCGGCAAGAGAGTCCGCACCCTGACCGGCGCCTCCACCGGAGCCGCCGTACGCCCCGCCTGGGACGGCACCACGGACAGCGGCGGCGGCACCCCGGGCGGCGCGCTCACCTGGAAACTCACCGCTCACCCCCGCGACGGCCAAGGCCCCGACTCACCCTCTCGGGCACCATGAACCCGGGCTGAGAACGGAACGCGGTGGGTACGGTCGGAGCATGAGCATCCACGCCGTGGTCTGGGACGTCGACGACACCCTCTTCGACTACACCACCGCCGACCGGCTCGGCATGCACGCCCACCTCGCGGCCGAGGGCCTGCTCGACCGCTACGACAGCGTCGAGCAGGCCATCGACCACTGGCGGAGGACCACCGAAGTGCAGTGGGCGCGCTTCTCCGCCGGCGAGGTCACCTTCGAGGACCAGCGGCGCGACCGCGTCCGGGCGTTCCTGGACCAGGACCTCACCGACACCGAGGCCGACGCCTGGTTCCAGCGGTACGTCACCCACTACGAGGCGGTCTGGGCCCTCTTCCCGGACGTCCTGCCCGTCCTCGACGCCCTCGCCGCCAGCCACCGGCACGCCGTGCTCTCCAACTCCAGCCTCCACGTCCAGGACCGCAAGCTGCGTGCCCTCGGCGTCCACGACCGCTTCGAGACCATCCTGTGCGCGGCCGAGCTCGGCGTCTCCAAGCCCGAGGCCGGTGCGTTCCTCGCGGCCTGCGCATTCCTCGGGCTCCCGCCGCACCAGGTCGCCTACGTCGGTGACCATCCGGAGATCGACGGACGGGGCGCCGCCGACGCGGGGCTGCTGTCGGTGTGGATCGACCGCGGCGGTCTGTACGCCACGATCGAACCGCCCGTCGGGCCGCACCGCATCGCCTCACTCGCCGAACTGCCGTCCCTGCTGGGCTCGGATACTCGTTTTGGAGCCCCGTCCACCTTCGGGTAATGTTCTTCCTGCGCCGCGGGAGCGGGCCGGAAGGCCGGAACCCCAGGCGCAAAGCTAGAACACGAACCCCTCGGGGGATTGCGTTCCAGTGGCCTATGGTGTAATTGGCAGCACGACTGATTCTGGTTCAGTTAGTCTTGGTTCGAGTCCAGGTAGGCCAGCTCGCAGAGCTTATCTGCATCGCCCCCGTTGTGTAGCGGCCTAGCACGCTGCCCTCTCAAGGCAGTAGCGCCGGTTCGAATCCGGTCGGGGGTACTGGTTCCGAAGATCGGCAGATCGACGATCATCTCGGGACTGCTAGGGCCCCCGTTGTGTAGCGGCCTAGCACGCCGCCCTCTCAAGGCGGTAGCGCCGGTTCGAATCCGGTCGGGGGTACTGACTGGTCTAAACCACATTGGTCTATGGTGTAATTGGCAGCACGACTGATTCTGGTTCAGTTAGTCTTGGTTCGAGTCCAGGTAGACCAGCTCGGACCTGCGGAAACGCAGTGTCCAGGCCCCCGTTGTGTAGCGGCCTAGCACGCCGCCCTCTCAAGGCGGTAGCGCCGGTTCGAATCCGGTCGGGGGTACAACAGAGAAGGCCCTCCACTTCGGTGGAGGGCCTTCTTGGCTTTCAGGGGCGCGGGGACTGCGCGATCAGCCGCGGCCGCCCTGCGCTCGACAGCGAAACCGCACGTTCTGCGGCGCGTACTCGGGGAAAGCCTGCCGCGGCGTTGAGGCCTGCTCTCCCCAAGGGCGATCAGTCGGTTCAGCCGGTGCGCCGCAACGCCTCGGAGAGGCGCCCCGCCGCATCGATCACAGCCTGCGCATGCATCCGCCCGGGGTGACGCGTCAGCCGCTCGATCGGCCCGGACACGGACACCGCGGCAACCACCCGGTTCGACGGCCCCCGCACCGGCGCCGACACCGACGCGACACCCGGCTCCCGCTCACCGATCGACTGCGCCCAGCCACGCCGCCGCACACCCGACAGGGCCGTCGCCGTGAAGCGCGCCCCCTGTAGACCGCGGTGCAGCCGCTCCGGCTCCTCCCAGGCCATCAGGATCTGCGCCGAGGAGCCGGCCTTCATCGTGAGCGTCGAACCGACCGGGACGGTGTCCCGCAGTCCGGACAGGCGCTCCGCCGCGGCGACGCAGATGCGCATGTCGCCCTGGCGGCGATAGAGCTGCGCGCTCTCGCCCGTGATGTCACGAAGATGCGTGAGCACCGGGCCGGCGGTGGCGAGGAGACGGTCCTCACCCGCGGCCGCGGCAAGCTCGGCCAGGCGAGGGCCGAGAATGAAACGGCCCTGCATGTCGCGCGCCACCATGCGGTGGTGTTCCAGCGCCACGGCCAGGCGGTGGGCCGTGGGTCGTGCCAGTCCGGTGGCACCGACCAGACCCGCGAGGGTGGCCGGACCGGACTCCAGAGCGCTCAGGACGAGGGCCGCCTTGTCCAGAACGCCGACGCCGCTACTGTTGTCCATGCAACGATACTCCCGTCTCACTCTGTGAAACGCAAGTTCAATTTTCCGTGGAACCCGCCACCCTGGAATCACGAAGTCACAACGGCCCGTGACATAAGGGCCTGGCGGTGTGTGCCCGGAAGCAGGGGTCCGGGCATCGCCTCCTCAAGATCTCTAGTTGGGTCGGCGGATCGTCGTCGGCCGGAGGGAACAGCGATGGGTAGGACACTCGCGGAGAAAGTCTGGGACGACCACGTCGTCCGGCGCGCGGAGGGCGAGCCCGACCTTCTCTTCATCGATCTGCACCTGCTGCACGAGGTGACCAGCCCGCAGGCCTTCGACGGCCTTCGCAAGAGCGGCCGCAGTGTGCGGCGCCTGGACCTCACCATCGCGACCGAGGACCACAACACCCCCACCCTCGACATCGACAAGCCGATCGCGGATCCGGTGTCGCGGGTGCAGCTGGAGACGCTGCGCAAGAACGCCGCCGACTTCGGGGTGCGTCTGCACCCGCTGGGCGACGTCGAGCAGGGCGTGGTGCACGTGGTGGGCCCGCAGCTGGGCCTGACCCAGCCCGGCACCACCGTCGTCTGCGGCGACTCGCACACCTCCACGCACGGCGCCTTCGGCGCGCTGGCGTTCGGCATCGGCACCTCGCAGGTCGAGCACGTCCTGGCCACGCAGACGCTGCCGATGACGCGCCCCAAGACCATGGCGATCACGGTCGACGGCGAACTGCCCGAGGGTGTCACCGCCAAGGACCTGATCCTGGCGATCATCGCGAAGATCGGCACGGGCGGCGGCCAGGGCTACGTCCTGGAATACCGCGGCGAGGCCATCGAGAAGCTCTCGATGGAGGCCCGCATGACCATCTGCAACATGTCGATCGAGGCCGGCGCCCGCGCGGGCATGATCGCCCCGGACGAGACCACCTTCGCCTACCTCCAGGGCCGCCCGCACGCCCCCGAGGGCGAGGACTGGGACGCCGCCGTCGCGTACTGGAAGACGCTCAGGACGGACGACGACGCCGAGTTCGACGCCGAGGTCGTCATCGACGCCGCCGAGCTGTCGCCGTTCGTCACCTGGGGCACCAACCCGGGCCAGGGCGCACCGCTTTCGGCGTCCGTCCCCGACCCCGCTTCGTACGAAGACGCTTCGGAGCGCTTCGCCGCCGAAAAGGCCCTGGAGTACATGGGGTTGGAGGCCGGCCAGCCGCTGCGCTCCATCAAGGTGGACACCGTCTTCGTAGGCTCCTGCACCAACGGCCGCATCGAGGACCTGCGCGCCGCCGCCGAGCTCGTCAAGGGCCGCAAAGTCGCCGACGGGGTACGGATGCTGGTCGTCCCGGGCTCGGCGCGGGTCGGTCTGCAGGCCGTCTCCGAGGGCCTGGACGTGGTGTTCAAGGAGGCCGGCGCCGAATGGCGGCACGCGGGCTGCTCGATGTGCCTGGGCATGAACCCCGACCAGCTCGCCCCCGGTGAGCGCTCGGCGTCCACCTCCAACCGCAACTTCGAAGGCCGGCAGGGCAAGGGCGGCCGCACCCACCTGGTCTCCCCCCAGGTCGCCGCCGCCACCGCCGTCCTGGGCCACCTGGCCTCCCCGGCCGACCTGTCCGCCGACGCCGTCACGCCCGCTGGAGTCTGAACAGTCATGGAAGCCTTCACCACCCACACCGGCCGGGCCGTCCCGCTGCGCCGCTCCAACGTCGACACCGACCAGATCATCCCCGCCCACTGGCTCAAGAAGGTCACGCGCGACGGGTTCGAGGACGGGCTGTTCGAGGCCTGGCGCAAGGACCCGCAGTTCATCCTCAACCAGCCCGAGCGGCAGGGGGCGACCGTGCTGGTCGCCGGCCCCGACTTCGGCACCGGCTCCTCCCGCGAGCACGCCGTCTGGGCCCTGCAGAACTACGGCTTCAAGGCCGTGATCTCCTCCCGCTTCGCCGACATCTTCCGCGGCAACTCACTCAAGAACGGCCTGCTCACGGTCGTGCTGGAGCAGCAGACCGTCGACGCGCTGTGGGAGCTCACCGAGAAGGACCCGCAGGCCGAGATCACCGTCGACCTGGAGCGCCGCGAGGTGCGGGCCGAGGGCATCACCGCCTCCTTCGAGCTGGATGAGAACTCCCGCTGGAGGCTGCTGAATGGCCTCGACGACATCTCGATCACCCTCCAGAGCGAAGCCGACATCGCCGCCTACGAGGCCAAGCGCCCGTCGTTCAAGCCGCGCACCCTCCCGGTCTGACCCCGGGCACGGTCCGCCGCCTCTGAACAAGGCGACTTTCGGCCACGGCAACACCCCCTCCGTACCCCCGATCAGCCCGATCGGGGGTACAGCCGTCTCTGCACCCGAACGGCCCTGCCCACCCGTTGTTCCGCTGCCAACTTCCCACGTTAAGCGGGTGGTTGCTGGGGTACGCGAGGAGTACAGCCGTGACTTCCACGTGTGCCGGGAAGGCCGTTTGAGGCGGCAGTTGTCCCCTGCGCAGGCGACAACTCGCCCCAGATGGCACAATCTGTGCATGGAACACGACGGCCAACTCGAGCTCTATGCGGCAGTCGCGGACCAACTCAAGGAAGCGCACACAAGGGTGCGCGCACTGCAAGTCCCGGAGGGCGTACGGATGGCGCTGACCCGGAAGCTGCTGGTCATTACGGCCGCGGCCAAGCACGATCTCGCCGACGCGGCAAGGCGGCTGGAGCGGTTCAATGCGGACCTCGACGAGGGACGTCTCCCCGACGAGGAACGCTGAACCCTTCGACACCGTCGAGTTCGTTGCGGCACAAGGGTGATAAGCCCGTTTCGTGTTTGATTTGCGGTATATATCTGCCTAACGTGCGAAAAAGCTTGAACACTTTCGTTCTGGCGATGTCTCCGAAGGGGAAGACGTGAACAAGGCGCAGCTCGTAGAAGCGATTGCCGACAAGATGGGCGGCCGCCAGCAGGCCGCCGACGCTGTCGACCATGTACTGGACGCCATCGTCCGCGCGGTCGTCTCGGGTGAGCGGGTCTCGGTCACCGGCTTCGGTTCGTTCGAGAAGGTTGACCGTCCGGCCCGGTACGCCCGTAACCCCCAGACGGGCGAGAGGGTTCGGGTCAAGAAGACCTCCGTTCCGCGCTTCCGCGCCGGTCAGGGCTTCAAGGACCTGGTCAGCGGCTCGAAGAAGCTCCCGCGCGGCGGCGAGGTCTCCGTGAAGAAGGCGCCGAAGGGCAGCCTGACCGGCGGTGCCGGCGCGACGGTCAAGAAGGCCGCCGCGAAGAAGGCGACCACCAAGTCGGCCGCCGCCAAGAAGACCACCGCCAAGAAGACGACGGCGAAGAAGGCCACGACGAAGACCGCGGCCGCGAAGAAGACCACCGCGAAGAAGGCGCCCGCCAAGAAGACCACGGCGACGTCCAAGACCACCGCCGCGAAGAAGACCACCGCGAAGAAGGCCCCGGCGAAGAAGGCCACGGCCAAGAAGGCCCCCGCCAAGAAGTCGACGGCGCGCACGACCACCGCCAAGAAGACCACCGCCCGCAAGAAGTAAGGGCACCGGGGTACTCACGCGCCGGGCCGGACTCCGCACGGAGTCCGGCCCGCGGCGTGTTCAGCGTGAGGTCAGAGGGTCTGGAGGGTCACCAGTGTGATCCGCAGCGCGTCCCTCGCGCCCTCCACCTCGATGCGGACCCGCTGGCCCGGGCGCAGCAGTCTGAGTCCCCCCGCGTCGAACGCGGCCGCGTCGAAGGGCACCGGGGTGCCGTCGTCCAGGAGCACCTGCCCGCTGCGGCTCTCGGGGTCGTACGTGTACGCGGTCGCCTGCATGGCCGCAGCCTACTGCCCGGGAATGAGCAACCGCGCGGCGGCCGCGGCCGTATGAGGGCCCACCCCCAGGGCCAGCGCGCTGCGCAGGTCGTCGCCGGTGTCCACGTCCTGGCGTACGGAATCGACGGCGGAGAGGGACAGTTCCACGGCCCCCGACGCGCGGTGCCGGGCCCGGGAGTCCGTGCCGAAGGCCGGGCGCAATTCCCGGCCCGGGGCGGCGGCCAGCAAGGTCGTGCCGATTGCGGCCGCGTCCGCGAGAAAAGCCCGCGGGAATTCGGCGGCGGCATCGAGTACCCGGGACAATTCCGCGGGGCGCAGAGCCGGCAGATCGGCGTTCAGCGCGGCCACCGCCCGGGCCGGGCGCACGGACCGTACGGACCGCGTCGCGTGTGCGAGGGCGGCGTTGAGACCGCCGCCCGGCTCGTCCGGGATGATCGCCGCGCCCAGTGCGGCCAGCTCACGGCCCGCCCGGGCGTCGTCCGTGACGACTGCCACATCCCCCACCCCCGGACAGGCCAGCGCGGCCGCCACCGTGTCCTGCGCGAAGGCCAGCGCCAGGTCCGGCCGCAGCCCGTCGTCCGCGGTGTCCGCAAGCCTGCTCTTGGCCTCTGCCAGGGGCTTCAGGGGTACGACCAGGGTCCACTGCACGGGTGTTCCGTCCTCCTCTTGTCGCGGTCATTGTCACCCGGGGCCTCGGGCGGGCGGCGTGCCGGGGCGTACGGTGTTCTCGACAGACCGGCGGCCTGGGGCGACACTTGTGCGGCCCCCGTGGCCCCGGCTTCAGGCCCTAGAGGAAGGTGTCCGCGTGCCCCGCCGCAGAATCGGCTTCTGGTACCGCTTCGCCGCGGTGATCTGCAAACCGCCGCTGGTGGTTCTGCTCAAGCGGGACTGGCGTGGAATGGAGCACATTCCGGCAGAGGGTGGATTTATCACCGCGGTGAACCATAATTCGCACATTGATCCCTTCGCTTACGCGCACTTTCAGTACAACACCGGGCGCGTCCCGCGATTCCTCGCGAAGAGCGGGCTTTTCAAGAAGGGATTCATAGGGGCCGCGATGCGGGGCACCGGGCAGATCCCCGTCTACCGCGAGAGCACGGACGCGCTGAGCGCCTTCCGGGCCGCGATCGACGCCGTGGACCGCGGTGAATGCGTCGCCTTCTACCCCGAGGGCACCCTCACCCGCGACCCGGACGGCTGGCCCATGACCGCCAAGACCGGGGCCGCGCGCGTCGCCCTGCAGACCAAGTGCCCGGTGATCCCCGTGGCCCAGTGGGGCTGCAACGAGTTGCTGCCGCCGTACGCGAAGAAGCCGAACCTGCTGCCGCGCAAGACGCACCGCGTACTCGCCGGGCCGCCCGTGGACCTCGCGCGGTTCTACGACCGGGAGATGACCGCGGAGCTGCTGAAGGAGGCCACGGAGGTCATCATGGCCGCCGTCACCGCCCAGCTGGAGCAGATCCGCGGCGAGAAGGCGCCCGAGACGCCGTACGACCCGCGCCGGGAGCGGATCGAGCAGCGGCGCCGCACGCAGGCACAGACGCAGACGCACCTGAAGTCCGGGCAGACCGTGCAGGAAGAGGGGCTGGGCAAGTGAGCAAGCCGGTCAAGGCGGCGGTCCTGAGCGCCGGTTCGTGGGGCACGGCCTTCGGCATGGTGCTCGCCGACGCGGGGTGCGAGGTCACCCTGTGGGCGCGCCGCCCGGAGGTCGTCGAGGCGATCAACTCCACGCGGACCAATCCCGACTACTTCCCGGGGGTCGAGCTCCCGGAGAACGTCCGGGCCACCACCGACCCCGCCGAGGCCGCGGCGGACGCCGACTTCACGGTGCTGTCGGTCCCCTCGCAGACCCTGCGCGGCAACCTCGCCGAGTGGAGCCCGCTGCTGGCCCCCGGCACGGTCCTGGTGTCGCTGATGAAGGGCGTCGAACTCGGCTCCGCGATGCGGATGAGCGAGGTCATCGACGACGTCGCCAAGGTCGGCCCGCAGCGGATCGCCGTGGTCACCGGGCCCAACCTGGCGCGGGAGATCGCCGCACGGATGCCGGCCGCCGCCGTGGTGGCCTGCACCGACGAGGCCGTCGCCCAGCGCCTCCAGGCCGCCTGCCACACGCCGTACTTCCGGCCGTACACCAATACGGACGTGGTGGGTTGCGAACTGGGCGGAGCCGTGAAGAACGTCATCGGCCTCGCCGTCGGCATCGCGGACGGCATGGGACTCGGCGACAACGCCAAGGGCTCCCTCATCACCCGCGGCCTCGCCGAGACCACCCGGCTCGGCATGGCCCTCGGTGCCGATCCGCTGACCTTCTCCGGACTCGCGGGCCTCGGTGACCTGGTGGCCACCTGCTCGTCGCCGCTGTCGCGCAACCACACCTTCGGCACCAACCTCGGCAAGGGCATGACCCTCCAGGAGACCATCGCGGTCACCAAGCAGACCGCCGAGGGCGTCAAGTCCTGCGAGTCGGTGCTCGACCTGGCCCGCCGGTACGGCGTCGACATGCCCATCACGGAGACGGTGGTCGGCATCGTGCACGAGGGCAAGCCCCCCGTGGTGGCCCTCAAGGAGCTGATGTCGCGCAGCGCGAAGCCCGAACGACGCTGAGCGACGCGAGGCCGGCGGCGCTTACTAGCGGCCCTACCAACGGGTACTCTCAACGCGATATGAGCACCGAGAACCTCCCCCAGAGCCCCGAGCAGCCGCCTCGCAAGCCGCGTGTGGCCGTCGTGTTCGGCGGGCGCAGCTCCGAACACGGGATCTCCGTGGTCACCGCCGGCGCCGTCCTCAAGGCCATCGACCGGACGAAGTACGACGTCCTGCCGATCGGCATCACGCAGGACGGGCGTTGGGCGCTCACGGCGGACGAACCGGAGCGGATGGCGATCGTCGACCGGCGCCCGCCGAGCGTCGACGCCCTGGCCGAGTCCGCCGAGGGCGGGGTGATCCTCCCGGTCGACCCCGCCAACCGCGAAGTCGTCTACAGCGAGCCGGGATCGGTCCCCAAGGCCCTCGGTGAGGTCGACGTGGTCTTCCCGGTGCTGCACGGCCCGTACGGCGAGGACGGCACCCTCCAGGGCCTCCTGGAGCTCTCCGGCGTCCCGTACGTGGGTTCGGGCGTGCTCGCCTCGGCCGTGGGCCAGGACAAGGAGTACATGAAGCGGGTGTTCACCTCGTTCGGGCTGAAGGTCGGCCCGTACGTGGTGGTGCGTCCCCGCGAGTGGGAGCAGGACCGGGCGGCCGCCCGCAAGAAGATCGTCGACTTCGCCGGCGAGCACGGCTGGCCGCTGTTCGTGAAGCCCGCGCGGGCCGGTTCGTCGATCGGCATCACCAAGGTCGACGACCTCTCCGGACTCGACGAGGCCATCGCCGAGGCCCAGCGCCACGACCCGAAGATCCTCGTGGAGGCCGCCCTGCGCGGCCGCGAGATCGAGTGCGGCGTCCTGGAGTTCGAGGACGGCCCCCGGGCCTCCCTGCCCGCGGAGATCCCGCCGCCCGAGGCGCAGGCGTACTACGACTTCGAGGCCAAGTACATCGACTCCACCCCGGGGCTCGTCCCGGCGCCCCTCACGCCCGAGGAGACGGCCGAGGTTCAGCGCCTGGCGGTCGACGCCTTCGACGCGGCGTCCTGCGAGGGTCTGGTGCGCGCGGACTTCTTCCTCACCGAGGACGGCGAGTTCGTGATCAACGAGATCAACACGATGCCCGGCTTCACGCCCATCTCGATGTATCCGCAGATGTGGCAGGCGAGCGGGGTGAGCTACCCGGAGCTCATCGACCGGCTGGTGCAGGCCGCGCTGCGCAGGTCCACGGGCCTGCGGTGAACCCGCTCTGAAACGCGGTGCTCAGGAGGCGATCCCCTTGGGGATCGCCTTCTTCACTGCCGCGGCCAGATCGATCAGCACACCCGAGCTGTCCGCGCCCTCGGGCGCCCGGACCTCGACGTAGGCCTCGCGGTTGGCGGTGGTGAACCGGTACCCCCCGCCGTCCTGCTCCTCCATCAGCCAGTCGACCCCGTTCACACCCCCGGCGACGGCATCCGGATCCCGTCCCTCGGCCACCTTCGGGTCGACCATCTTCGGCGGCTGCGGCACACCGCAGCGCAGTATGATCGCCGGGCTGCCCCAGCCCGCCGTCAACGCCGACGCGGGTTCGGGATCCTCACGGCGCTCACCGTCCACCGTCGCGGGCAGTACCTTGTCCAGGTTCCGGCACAGTCCCGCGACCTTCGCGTCCGGACTGGGAACCGCCGCCGACGCGCTGTCGTCTGCTGAGGAGCAGCCCGCAACAGTGATCAACAGCGCGACAGCGGGCAGGCGGAACACGCGGAAGACACAACGGTGCCGGTGACGGAAAGAGTTCACCGGCACAGGGTAGACGGGGGCTACAGATGGACGACCGGGCAGGTCAGGGTGCGGGTGATGCCGTCCACCTGCTGGACCTTGGCGACCACCATGCGGCCGAGGTCGTCGACGGTGTCGGCCTGGGCCCGCACGATGACGTCGTAGGGTCCCGTCACGTCCTCGGCCTGGATGACCCCAGGGATCTTGCTGATCGTCTCGGCGACGACCGAGGCCTTCCCGACCTCGGTCTGGATCAGGATGTACGCCTGTACCACGGAACCTCCAGGGCGGCCACGAGGATCATGTGGGGAAAAGGAACGCCACGGTATCGCGTCGCCGCTCGCCGCGGGGAGACCCGCGGGGACCGGGTTGTGCGCGCCGGGGTGCAGGGCCGGCAGAACTTGACGGTCACTTCGACCGTAGCGAGGACCGAGATGCCTCGCGACCGGGAACGGACAGGGACAGAAGGGGAGAACGGGCAATGAAGGGCACTGTTGGTGAGCTCGGTGAGTTCGGGCTCATCAGGGAGCTCACCTCCCGTCTGACCACCACCCCGGCGGTGCGGGTCGGCCCCGGCGACGACGCCGCCGTGGTGGCCGCACCCGACCGCAGGGTCGTGGCGAGCACGGACATCCTCGTCGAGGGCCGGCACTTCCGGCGCGACTGGTCGACGGCGTACGACGTGGGCCGCAAGGCGGCCGCGCAGAACCTCGCCGACATCGCCGCCATGGGTGCCGTGCCGACCGCGCTGCTGCTCGGCCTGGTCGTCCCGGCCGAGCTGCCGGTGACCTGGCCGAGCGAGCTGATGGACGGGCTGCGCGACGAATGCCAGGTGGCGGGTGCCGCCGTGGTCGGCGGGGACGTCGTACGCGGCGACTCGATCATGGTGTCGATCACCGCCCTCGGCGATCTGCGCAACCAGGAGCCGGTGACGCGGGCGGGCGCCCAGCCCGGCGACCGCGTCGCGGTGACCGGCTGGCTGGGCTGGTCGGCGGCCGGGTACGCGGTGCTGTCCCGGGGGTTCCGCTCGCCGCGGGCGTTCGTGGAGGCCCACCGGCGCCCGGAGCCGCCCTATCACGCGGGCCCGGCCGCCGCGGGGCTCGGCGCGACCGCGATGTGCGACGTCAGCGACGGGCTGATCGCGGACCTCGGGCACATCGCCGAGGCCAGCAAGGTGCGGATCGACATCCGCTCCGGGGCGATCGACATCCCCTCCCAGATGAACGACATCGGGCAGGCCGTCGGGGTCGACCCCATGCAGTGGGTGCTGACCGGGGGAGAGGACCACGCGATCGTGGCGACCTTCCCGCCGGACGTGAAACTGCCCGCCCGCTGGAAGGTCATCGGTGAGGTCCTCAACCCGTCGGCGCTGCCCCAGGTGACGGTCGACGGGGCGCCGTGGACCAGCAAGGGCGGCTGGGACCACTTCGGGGACATGGAGTCATGATCCCGGGCGTCCTGACGGTGGCGGGCTCCGACTCCGGCGGCGGCGCGGGCATCCAGGCCGACCTCAAGACGATGCTCGCGCTCGGCGTGCACGGCATGAGCGTCGTGACCGCGGTGACCGCGCAGAACTCCTTGGGTGTGCAGGGGGCTTGGGAGCTGCCCGTGGAGGCCGTGCGGGCCCAGTACCGCAGTGTCGTCGACGACATCGGTGTCCGGGCGGTCAAGACGGGGATGCTGGCCTCCGCGGAACTCGTGGAGGCGGTCGCCGAGTTGATCGCCGGGACGGACGCCCCGGCGGTCGTCGACCCGGTGGGTGTCTCCAAGCACGGCGACGCCCTGCTCGCCGCCTCCGCGCTGGACTCCGTCCGTACGAAGCTGCTGCCCGTGGCGACGGTCGCCACCCCGAATCTCGACGAGGTCGCCCAGATCGCGGGCGTCCGGGTCGAGTCGGAGGGGGAGCTGCGGCGGGCCGCTGAGGCCCTCCTCGCCTACGGGCCGCGCTGGGTGCTGATCAAGGGCGGGCACCTGCCCGGGGACGCCGTCGATCTGCTCACGGACGGCTCCGAGGAGCACTGGCTGCGGGCGCCGCGGCATGACAACCGCCACACCCACGGCACCGGCTGCACCCTCGCCTCCGCGATCGCCTCCCAGCTCGCCAAGGGACAGTCCGTGCCCGAGGCGGTGGCGGCGGCCAAGGAGTACGTCACGGGCGCCGTCGCCGCCGGGTTCGCGCTCGGCGGTGGCATCGGCCCGGTGGATCACGGCTGGCGCTTCCGGGCCGCCCCCGAGCGCTGAGGGCAGGGCCCGGCCCCGAGCGCTGGCGGGCGGACACGGCACAGCCCGGCGACGATCAGGTACGGGACAGGGGACGATCAGGTACGGCACGGGGTCGGCCGCGATCGGGCACGGCAAAGAGCCGGTCCACCAGAGGTGGACCGGCTCTGCAGCGAACCAGCAGTGGCCGCGCGCTAGCTGAGCGTCAGCGCGAGACCTTGCCGGCCTTGATGCACGAGGTGCAAGCGTTCACGCGCTTCGGCGTCCCGCCCACCACGGTACGCACACGCTGGATGTTCGGGTTCCAGCGGCGGGACGTACGGCGGTGCGAGTGCGAGATGTTGTTGCCGAAGCCCGGCCCCTTGCCGCAGACGTCGCAGTTGGCAGCCACGGGTCACTCCAAAGACTTCAGATGCACTTACGGTTGATCCCGGCAGGCCGGGATCAAGATTCTCGGGCTGTGGACAGCCGGTCGAAATCTGAGTGGCGTTGCCAGGGGGAAGGCCCGATCAGATCGGGCAACCGGAGCAGCATACAACGGCTGCACCCGTAGAGCGAAACTACCATGGCAGCTCAGGGGCCCGGTCCCCTCCCGCTTCCGCTGGACACCGCCCCGGGGTCTACGCTGCGTGCCACGTCCAGCAGCTCAAGGAGGCGCAGTGGCGCAGGTGCCGCAGACATTCTTCGATGCTCTCGCGGTGCGCACCTGGTGCGGTCTCGCGCTGGAGACACTGGGGCGGGCGCGTGAGGAGATCGACGCGATCAACGTCTACCCGGTGGCGGACGGCGACACGGGCACCAACCTGTATCTGACCCTGGAGTCGGCGGTCGCGGCGGTCGAGGCGGTGTTCGCGGGGCACGCGGCGGGACCCGTGACCGCGACGGGCCCGGGCGCCGCCGGATCCGGTGCCACGGGCTCCGAGGGCCCGACACTCGCCGACGCCGCCCGGGCCATGGCGCACGGCGCGCTCATCGGCGCCCGCGGGAACTCCGGGACGATCCTCGCCCAGCTGCTGCGCGGCATGGCCCAGGTGCTGGCCGACGACGACGCCCCCGCCGACGGCTCAGGGCTGCGGCTCGCCCTGCGCCACGCCGCCGACTCCGCCCGCCGGGCCGTCGCCCACCCCGTCGAGGGCACCGTCCTCACCGTCGCCTCGGCCGCCGCCGATGCCGCGGACGCCGCGGAGGGGGACTGCGGGACCGTGGCCCGGGCGGCCTACGGCGGAGCCCGCACGGCCCTGGCCGCGACGCCGGGCCAGCTGCCCGTCCTGGAGCGTGCCGGGGTGGTCGACGCCGGTGGGCGGGGGCTGGTCGCGGTGCTCGGAGCGCTGGTGGAGACGCTCACGGGGGAGAGGGCGCGAGGGGTGGTGGCGAGTTCGGCCACTGCTTCCTCCCCGGCCTCTGGTTCCTCCACGGTCACTGGATCCCCCGTGGACGCCGCTTCCCCCGTGGGCTCCGCGCCTGTCGACGGCGGCCTCGGCGAGTGCGCCGACGGCGGCCCGGGGGAGCGCGTCGACGGCACCGCCGCGGTGCCCGGTGTGGAGGGGCCCGCCTTCGAGGTGATCTACCTCCTGGACGCCGAGGACACGGCCGTGGAGCGGCTGCGGGAGCGGCTCGACGCCCTCGGGGACTCCCTCGTCGTGGTCGGTGGCGACGGGCTGTGGAACGTGCACGTCCATGTCGACGACGCGGGCGCCGCCGTCGAGGCCGGCATCGAGGCCGGACGGCCCCACCGCATCCGCATCACGCACTTCGGCGCCGGTGACGTGCACACAACCGGCGCCGAGCGGCCGCCACGAGAGCGTGCCGAGCGGGCGATCGTGGCCGTCGTGCCCGGTGAGGGGCTGGCCCGGCTGTACACGGAGGCCGGTGCGACGACCGTGCTCGCCCGCCCCGGGGAGCCGCCCGCCAGCGGCGAGCTCGTCCAGGCCGTACGGCGGGCCCACGCGCGCGAGGTCGTGCTGCTGCCCAACGACGCCGACCTGCGGCACACCGCGGCGGCGGCCGCCGAGCAGATCCGCGCGGAGGGCGTCCGGGTGGCCCTGATCCCGACCCGCTCGGCGGTCCAGGGCATCGCGGCGCTGGCCGTGCACGAGCCGGACCGCCGCTTCGACGAGGACGTCGTGTCCATGACCTCGGCCGCCGGGGCCACCCGCTACGCCGAGGTCACCGTCGCCGAACGGCAGTCCTGGACGATGGCCGGCATCTGCCAGGCCGGCGACGTCCTGGGCCTGATCGACGGGGACGTGGCCGTGATCGGCTCGGACGTCACGGTTACCGCCGAGGCCGTCCTGGACCGCATGCTCTCGGCCGGGGGCGAGATGGTCACCCTGGTCCTCGGCGACGACGTCCCCGACACCGTCGCCGAGCACCTGGAGGGCCGGGTCCGCGAGGGCTACCTCGCCGTCGACACGGTTCTCTACCGGGGCGGACGGCAGGGGGCCCTGCTCCTCATCGGCGTGGAGTAGGGCAGGCCTTCCACCGGTCTTCTGCATCCGGGCGTGGAGCAGGGCCGGTCTTCTGCATCCGGGCGTGGAGCAGCGTGCCTTCCGCGTCCGGCGTGCCCTGGCCTCCTCAGTCCGGCCGCTCCGTCAGCAGGCGGAGCAGCTGCTCCGCCTCCGCCCGGCGGACCCGCACCGCTTCGGCCTCGCCGTCCCCGTCGCCCGTCACCGCGTCGTCGTACCCCTCGTACACCGCCAGCACCGCACGCGCGCGTGCCACCGCGTCGGCGCGGCGGTCCAGTTCGGCCTCCAGCCGGCCCGCGGCGAGTTCCGCGCCGGTGCGGCTGTGCAGGGCGCCGTCCCCGAGGGAGGCGAACACCGCGGCCGACCGGACCACTTGGGCCAGCGCCTCCTCGAACAGGTCCCCGTCCGGAACGGCTTCGGCGTCCTCGGCGGCGGAGCGGGCCAGCAGGTCGCCGAACTGTCCGTGTGTGTGGCCGAGTTCGGCGACGAGCCGCTGCCGGGACTGCTCGTCGGGCGCTGCGTCCCGTGCCGTCTCGCACGCGCGGAGCGCGTCCGTCATCAGGGCGCGTGCCGCGTCCGGCCCGCCCGCCGTGTCCAACGCCAGCCAGGCGCGGGCGCGCAGGGAGCGGACCAGACCGTGGGTGTCGCCGAGCGCGCGCCACAGGTCGCCCGCGCGGGCGTAGGCCCGGTCCGCCTCGGCGGGCAGACCGGCCTGCCCGAGGGACTCCCCGGCCAGGTGCGCGAGGGTCGCATGGTCGTGCTGCTCGGGCCAGTGCCGGGCGATGTCGGCGGCCTGCAGACGCCGTTCCGCCGCCGCGCGGTGCTCACCGAGCTCGCTCAGGCAGTCGCCGAGCCACCACTGCGTCTGCACGACCGCCCCGTCGCCGTGCGTCTCGGCGGTCAGGTCGGGCAGCGCAGACTCCAGCACCTCCGCGGCCTCGGCCCACCGCCCCTGCCGCAGCAGGAACCCGCCGAGCTGCTGCCTCGCCCAGGCACCCAGCGTCGCCGACTCACCCGCCTCGTCGGCCCAGTGGGCGGCCTCCAGGGCGTGCTCGGCGGCCTCCACGGCGTCGCCCCGGCCGCCGACGACCTCGGCGAGCTGAAGGTGCAGCTGGGCCCGTCCGGGCGCCTCCAACTGCGCTCCGCCGTGCTCCAGGGCCGCCCGCAGCGCCCGCTCGGTCTCCGCCGCGTCACCGAGGTGGTGGGCCAGGGAGGCCAGACGGGCCTCGTACTCCACCGCGAACCAGGGCAGCCCCGCCGCGACGAACGCCGCAGCGCCCCGCGCGAACAGCTCCGCGGCCGTCTCCAGGTCCCCGGCCAGACCCGCCAGCTCCCCGAGCATCGCCTGCGACTCGGCGGCCCGCGCGGCCAGCCTTACGTCCTCCCCGGTCCGGCCGTCCACGAGCGCCAGGACCTCACGGACGGCGGCCCCGGCCTCGGCGAGTGCGGCCGTGTCGCCGTCGGTCTCGTGCGCCCGCCGCGTCAGGATCCGCGCCCGGCTCATCACGACGGACGCCGTCTGCCGCACGCCCGTGCCCTCCGCGGCGTACAGCGCGAGGACCTCGTCGTACAGGCCCGCCACCGCCGCGACCGCGCCGTCCACGTCACCCGCCAGGGCGCGGACGTACGCCCCACGCGCGCGTGCCGCGAGGGCCTCGCCCGGGTCGCCCGCCTCCGCGTACAGGTCCGCCGCCCGCTCGAAGAGCCCGGCGCCCTCGGGGCCCAGGGACATCGCCTCGTGGTCCGCCATCTCGGCACGGTCGCGCGGGGCCGTCTCGGCGCCCTCCGCGGCCTCTGCGGCGGCCGCCCACGCCTCCACGGCGTTCGGCCGCAGGGTGTCCGACAGCCGCCGTGCCTCGGCCAGCAGCGCGGCCAGGTCCGGCTGCCCGGTGACGCGGACCGGAGCCTTCGGAGGAGCGGGCGGGGGAGCCGGCCGTACCGACCGCACGCCCAGCGGCAGCCGCTCCACCAGCGGCCGGCCCGCCATGCGCACGCGTGCCCGCTCACTCACGTGCCCGGTGCCGTTGCGTGCGTCGAAGCGCGCCGCCAAGGCCAGGGCCTCCCCACGCGCGTGCGCGGCGAGTTCACTCGCGGTCCACTCCCGGCCGGCCGGCCCCGGCACCTGCCGCTCACCCAGCCCGAGCGCGGTCAGCCGGTCCATGAGCAGGGCCACCACGCTCATGAAGTCCAGCCTGCTCCGCGGATGCCCGTCGTCCGTGAAGTACGCCGGGCGCTCCGCGAGCAACTCCAGGCCCCGCGCCTCGTTGCCGGTCAGCGCACAGAACTCCACGTGGTCCGCGTACGCGCCGCGCATGCTCTCCATGGCCCGCACCAGCCGGAAACCCCGCAGGTGGTTGGCCCGGGCCTCGTCGAGGCGGCCCAGCCGCAGCAGCGGCAGCAGGGAGGACGCGAGGGCCGTGTGCGGCTCGTGGGCGCAGGCGTACTCGCCCTCAAGCACCGGCCCCCACAGCCGGAGCGCCTCCGCGTCCCGCCCCCTCTCCGCCTGCCACCAGCCCTGCCCGTGCAGCTCACAGGCGTGGCAGTCGGCCATCGCGTCCCGGTCGGCGGCCAGCCACGCCGTGTACGCCCGCTCGGCCCGCGCCACGTCCCCGACGTGCGCCGCCACACTGTGCTCGGCGCTGCGCACGGCCCGTTCGGAGTGCCCGGCGAGCCGGTAGCGGTGCTCCATCTCGCCGAGCCACTTCTCGATCGACGCGAGCGGGATGTGCGGCTGGTCGAGCATGCCGGCCGAGACCCACTTGAAGACCCAGTGCAGCGAGTGGGTCTCGTACTCGTCGAAGTCCTCGGGCCGTTCGTCCCACATGCGCAGCAGACGCGCGAAGGGGACGAACATCTTCCCCTTCTCGGAGCTGTAGTTGTAGACCTTCAGCTGGTGCCCGAGCGCCTCGATCACGGCCAGCGGGATGTTCAGCTTCTCGGCCGCCGCCAGCAGCTGCTCCGCGCGCGCGTTGCGGGCCGGCCCCTCCGGCTGCCCGGAGTTCTCCGTCATCGCCGCGCGCAGCGTGTCGAAGTCCGTGATCTCCGTCATGCCCGACCGTCCTCGCCGTGTGTGGCCCACTCCAGGAGGCCGATGAACGCGCGGTTGAGCAGCGCCGAGTCGGCCGGCCGCAGCGGCCGCTGCGCCATCAGCAGCGCCTGCCCGTACAGCGACTCCGCGGCGGTGCCGATCAGTTCCGGGTCGGGCAGCGCGCTGATCCGCCGCACGAGCGGGTTGAGATGGTTCAGCACCAGCCGCGCGCGGGGTGCGCCGCCCCGCAGGGAGCCGAGGATGCCCGCCCACAGGTCGTCGGCCCGCTCCTCGGCGTCCGCCCGGGCCTGCTCGTGCCGGACGTCCCGGTCGTCGAGGTGCAGCGCGGGCACGGAGAGCGGGTGGAAGGCCCGCAGTACGACGTCGCAGCCGAGCGGGTCGAGCCGGGCGCGGGCCGCCGCCAGGAAGCCGGACAGGGCCAGCTCCTCGGCCGGTTCCACGGCGTCCAGATGCGCGGTGACCGTCTCCGCGTCCAGCTCGGCGACCACCGTGCCCGGCCGCACCGACGGCAGTGCCTCCACCAGCTCGCTGTCGTACGTGTAACCGCCGTTGACCACGCCGATGCCCTGCGCGGACGCGATCGGCGCGACCTGCCGGTACTCCTCGACGGTCCGCGTGAAGTGCACCACCGGGTGCCGCTGCGCGAACTCCTCCAGGGACAGCCGCCCGTCGGTCGTCTCGAACGGCAGCCACGGCAGCATCGTGCGCAGCATCTCCCGGTCGTGCCGGGCCAGCGACTTCACGCCCAGGTGGTGCACCGCCAGGAACGCGGCCAGCCGCTCCGGATCGCCGGCCGCCAGCCCCGTGAGCCAGGCCCGGATCCGCTCGCCCAGCGCCTCGCGCACACCGGCCAGCGTCTCGTCCTCGTACAGCGCCTCGCGCGACGCCGTGGGCCGCAGACTGTCCGTGTCGAGCACGCAGCGCACGAAGAACGCCCAGTCGGGCAGCAGCTGTTCGGCCCGCTCGGTCAGCAGCATGCCCTTGAGGTGCACCCGGTGCCCCGCACGCCGGGCCGGGCTCACCGCCGACGGCAGCACGTACGCCACCCCGCGCACGCCGGCCAGCGGCACGGACAGGTCGATCGTGTCCAGCGGGGTGAAGCCGAACAGGTCGTGGCAGTGCCGGGCCAGGGCGACCCTGCGGGCGGCCGGACCGGGATACGGGCGGTCCCAGGGCGCCGGGAGGTCGGTGACCGTCTCGTCGCCGACCCGGACGTCGTAGGGCAGCAGCGACCCGAAGTCCCGGGCCAGCGCCGCGACCCGCCCGGGTGCGAGCCACTCCGCGCAACCGGCCCGGGCCACCAGGTGCACGGTGGTGCCCGGTTCGGGCCGCTCGGCGTCCGGCAGCGTCCGCACCGTGTACGAACCGTCGTCGGACGCCGTCCACTCCACCGGCGGCGCCCCGGGCGTACGGGCGCTGCGGCTGACGACCCGGATCCGCTCGGCCACGACGAAACAGGCCAGCCGCCCGATGCCGAACTGCCCGAGGAAGTCCGACCGGACCTCCTGGAGCCCCTCGGCCCGCTTGGAACTGCGCCCGATGGTGGCCAGCAGGTCGTGCACGTCGGCCTCGGTGAGTCCCACGCCGGTGTCCTCGACGCGCAGGGCGCCGCCCTCGGCGTACAGCCGGACCCGGGCCGGAGCGTCGGGTTCCGTCGCGCGTCTGGCCGTGATGGCGTCGACGGCGTTCTGCAGTAGCTCCCGCAGATACACCTTCGGACTGGAGTAGAGGTGATGGGAGAGCAGGTCCACCAGACCACGCAGGTCGACCTGGAACGTATGAGGTGACGGGGGCGAATGGGGTGCCTGGGACGGCTGTGAGGTCTGGGAGTCCATCATCACGGCGCCGGTGGGGGACTCGCGACGGCGCGGGGTCGGGCGGTCCCGGTGGGGCGGCGACCGCGGAAGAGGGCCGGGAGCGCGTCATCCTAAGGCCCGAACCAGCGGCCTGACCAGGGGTTTCCGGGATCTTTACGGCGATCCGGCCGCGACCTGGGGCCAATGTCAGTGGCGTGGTGTGCAATGGATCTCGTGCCCGCACTGGAAGAACCCCTGCGCCAACCGCTCAAGTCGGTGCTCGGCCCCGCCACCGCGAAGGTGATGGCCGAGCACCTCGGCCTGCTCACCGTCGGTGACCTCCTGCACCACTACCCGCGCAGATACGAGGAGCGCGGCCAGCTCACCCACCTCGCCGACCTCCCCATGGACGAGCACGTCACGGTGGTCGCGCAGGTCGCCGACGCCCGGCTGCACACCTTCGCCTCCGCCAAGGCCCCGCGCGGCAAGGGCCAGCGCCTGGAGGTCACGATCACGGACGGCAGCGGCCGTCTCCAACTGGTCTTCTTCGGCGCGGGCGTCCACAAGCCCCACAAGGAACTCCTGCCGGGCACCCGCGCGATGTTCGCCGGCAAGGTCTCCGTCTTCAACCGCCGCCTCCAACTCGCCCACCCGGCCTACGAGTTGCTGCGCGGTGACCCAGAGGAGTCCGTCGAGACGTGGGCGGGCGCCCTGATCCCGATCTACCCCGCCACCGCCAAGCTCGAGTCCTGGAAGATCGGCAAGGCGATCCAGACGGTCCTGCCCACCGCCCAGGAGGCCGTCGACCCGCTGCCGGACACCCTGCGCGAGGGCCGCGGTCTGGTCCCGCTCCCCGAAGCCCTCCTCAAGATCCACCGCCCGCACACCAAGGCCGACGTCGAGGACGCCCGCTCCCGCCTCAAGTGGGACGAGGCCTTCGTCCTCCAGGTCGCCCTGGCCCGCCGCCGCCACGCGGACTCCCAACTCCCCGCCGTCCCCCGCAAGCCCGCCCCCGACGGCCTCCTCACCGCCTTCGACGCCCGACTCCCCTTCACCCTCACCGACGGCCAGCAGCGCGTCTCCCGCGAAATCTTCGACGACCTGGCCACGAGTCATCCGATGCACCGGCTGTTGCAGGGGGAGGTGGGTTCGGGCAAGGCCCAACCCCTCGACGCGCAGGTGCTCACACCCATGGGCTTCCGTCGCATGGGAGATCTGCGCGTGGGTGACGAGGTGGTCGTGCCGGACGGCGGCATCGGGCTGATCGATGGTGTCTTCCCGCAGGGCGAGCGCGATGTGTGGCGCCTGGTCCTGTCCGACGGGAGTTCCGTCGAGTGCGACGACGAGCATCTCTGGATCGTCGGCACGAGCTGTGGTCGGCACGGTGGCCGGACTCCCAAGGTCATGACGACCCGGGAGATCCGTCTCGATACGTTCAAGGCCGACGGGTCCTCGAAGTGGTACATCCCGCCTGCACAGCCGGTCGACCTCGGCGGCGACGCCGGGCTGCCCCTCGACCCCTACCTGCTCGGGCTGCTGCTGGGGGGTGGTTCATTCCGCCACCGTCTCCGCCTTTCCGTCATCGACGACGAGATCCGTGAGGCGGTGGCGGCGGCACTCGCGCCTGATTGCTCGCTGGTACCGGTGGAGGGGTCCCACTGTGACTACGCGATTCAGCTCCAGGAACGTGCCGGAGGCGTGCGGAATCCCGTCGTCCAGGTCCTGCGCGACGTGGGCCTCTGGGGAAGGACGTCCCACGACAGGTTCGTCCCTGCGGCTTTCAAGAACGCTTCGATCAAGGACCGTCTCGCCGTCCTGCAAGGGCTTCTGGACACGGACGGCAGCGTCCAGGCCGACGGCCTGAGCATCTCCCTCTGCTCGCCTTCACGCCGGCTCGCACAGGACGTCGCATGGCTCGTGCGCTCTTTGGGCGGCCGGGCCCGCGTGCAGCCGAGGACAGCCGCGTACCACGTGCAGGTGTCGCTGCCGGACGCGTACACCCCGTTCCGGCTCACCGGCAAAGCAGAACGCCTGCGTCCGAGGCCGAAGGACGACCCGTTCCGGCGCGGTGTCCGGGCGGTCGAGTACGTGGGGCGGAAGCCTGTCCAGTGCATCAGCGTCGCCCACCCCAGCCATGCCTATGTCACCGACAACTTCACCGTCACCCACAACACCATGGTCGCGCTGCGCGCCATGCTCGCCGTGGTCGACGCCGGGGGACAGGCCGCCATGCTCGCGCCCACCGAAGTCCTCGCCCAGCAGCACCACCGGTCCATCGTCGAGATGATGGGCGAGCTGGCCGAGGGCGGGATGCTGGGCGGGGCCGAGCAGGCCACCAAGGTCGTGCTGCTCACCGGTTCCATGGGAGCGGCCGCCCGGCGGCACGCCCTGCTCGACCTCACCACCGGCGAGGCCGGCATCGTCATCGGCACGCACGCGCTGATCGAGGACAAGGTGCAGTTCCACGACCTGGGCCTGGTCGTGGTCGACGAACAGCACCGCTTCGGCGTCGAGCAGCGCGACGCCCTGCGCGGCAAGGGCAAGCAACCCCCGCATCTGCTGGTCATGACCGCCACACCCATCCCGCGCACGGTCGCCATGACCGTCTTCGGCGACCTGGAGACCTCCGTCCTCGACCAGTTGCCGGCCGGCCGCTCGCCGATCGCCAGCCACGTGGTCCCGGCCGCCGACAAGCCCCACTTCCTGTCCCGCGCGTGGGAAAGGGTCCGAGAGGAAGTGGAGAACGGCCACCAGGCCTACGTCGTCTGCCCCCGCATCGGCGACGAGGAGGACGACCCGAAGAAGTCCGCCAGGAAGAAGTCCCCCGAGGACGAGGCGGAGAAGCGCCCGCCCCTCGCCGTGCTCGACGTGGCCGACCAACTGGTCAAGGGGCCTCTCCAGGGCCTGCGCGTCGAGGTGCTGCACGGCCGCATGCACCCCGACGACAAGGACGCCGTCATGCGCCGCTTCGCCGCCGGCGACACCGACGTCCTGGTCGCCACGACGGTCATCGAGGTCGGTGTCAACGTCCCGAACGCCACCGCCATGGTGATCATGGACGCCGACCGCTTCGGCGTCTCCCAGCTCCACCAGCTGCGCGGCCGCGTGGGCCGCGGCTCGGCCCCCGGCCTGTGCCTGCTGGTCACCGAGATGCCCGAGGCGAGCGCGGCCCGCCAGCGCCTCAACGCCGTCGCCTCCACCCTCGACGGCTTCGAGCTCTCCCGCATCGACCTGGAACAGCGCCGCGAGGGAGACGTCCTGGGCCAGGCCCAGTCCGGAGCCCGGACCTCCCTGAAGGTCCTCGCCGTCATCGAGGACGAGGAGATCATCGCGGAGGCGAGGCAGGAGGCGACGGCGGTGGTGAGCGCCGACCCGGACCTGACCCACCTCCCGGCCCTGCGGACGGCTCTGGACGCCCTGCTGGACGAGGAACGGGAGCAGTACCTGGAAAAAGGGTGAGGGATGCCGCCCCAGGGGCGCGGGGAACTGCGCGACCAGCCAAACTGATACCCGAAGCCGCCCACGACCAAGGACCACAGATGACCCGCGTGATCGCCGGCACCGCCGGCGGACGTCGACTCGCCGTTCCTCCCGGCACCGGCACCCGCCCCACCTCCGACCGCGCGCGCGAAGGCCTCTTCTCCACCTGGCAGTCCCTCCTCGGCGGCCCCCTGGACGGCGAACGCGTCCTCGACCTCTACGCAGGCTCGGGAGCCGTGGGCCTGGAGGCCCTCTCCCGAGGCGCCGGCCACACCCTCCTCGTCGAGGCCGACGCCAAGGCCGTGCGGACGGTCCGCGAGAACGTCAAGAACCTCGGTCTCCCCGGCGCCGAGGTCAGAGCGGGCAAAGCGGAACGGATCATCCGCACGGCACCCCCCGGCGACCCCTACGACCTGGTCTTTCTCGACCCCCCGTACGCCGTCACCGACGACGATCTTCGGGAGATCCTCCTCACACTCCGCACAGAGGGCTGGCTCGGCGAAGAAGCCCTCGTCACCGTGGAGCGCAGCACCAGAGGCGGTGAATTCCGGTGGCCCGAGGGTTTCGAACCCCTCCGGGCCCGTCGCTACGGCGAGGGAACGTTTTGGTACGGTCGCGCCGCCTCTACGTGCGAAGACGCACGATGACCGGACCGGAGAGCGAGGGATCACAAGTGCGCCGCGCCGTCTGTCCCGGGTCGTTCGACCCGATCACCAACGGACACCTCGACATCATCTCCCGCGCCTCCAGGCTGTACGACGAGGTCTACGTCGCGGTGATGATCAACCAGGCCAAGAAGGGCCTGTTCGAGATCGAGGAGCGGATCGACCTGATCCGCCGGGTCACCGCCGAGTACGGCAACGTCCGCGTGGAGGCCTTCCACGGCCTGCTCGTCGACTTCTGCAAGCAGCGCGACATCCCGGCCATCGTCAAGGGCCTGCGCGCGGTCAGCGACTTCGACTACGAGCTGCAGATGGCCCAGATGAACAACGGCCTCTCGGGCGTGGAGACCCTCTTCATCCCCACCAACCCCACCTACAGCTTCCTGTCGTCCTCCCTGGTCAAGGAGGTCGCGACCTGGGGCGGCGACGTCTCCCACCTGGTGCCCGCCGAGGTCCTCCAGGTCCTCACCGAGCGCCTGAAGAGGGACTGAACCCGCCCCGGAGGCCTGCACGGAGGCTGACTGCCCGTCACCCGGTGTTCCGGGGCGACCCCGTGGCCGTACAGTCGTCCCGTCCGTCTCCAACGCATCTGTAGAGAGTGGCGAGCACACGGTGGACGTGCAGAAGAAGCTCGACGAGATCGTCTCCGCGGTCTCCGGCGCCCGGTCCATGCCCATGTCGGCCTCGTGCGTGGTCAACCGCGCCGAACTGCTCGCGATGCTGGAAGAGGTGCGCGCGGCACTGCCCGACTCCCTCGCCCAGGCCCAGGAGCTGATCGGCGGGCGCGAGCAGATGGTCGAGCAGGCCCGCCAGGAGGCCCAGCAGATCATCGAGAGCGCGCACGCCGAGCGCGGCTCGCTGATCTCCGGCACCGAGGTCGCCCGCCGCTCCCAGGCCGAGGCCGACCGCATCCTCGCCGAGGCCCGCCAGGAGGCCGAGGAGATCCGCGCCGAGGCCGACGAGTACGTCGACTCCAAGCTCGCCAACTTCGAGGTCGTCCTCACCAAGACCCTGGGCTCCGTCGGCCGCGGCCGCGAGAAGCTGCTGGGCACCGGCCCCGGCGTCGACGAGCACGGCTACGAGGACGAGGACGCCCCCGAGCGCAGCCACGACCCGCAGACCCAGCGCCGCAGCGCCGACGAGTACGTCGACGTCAAGCTCGGCGCCTTCGAGGCGGTCCTCGCCAAGACCCTGGAGGCCGTCGGCCGCGGCCGGCAGAAGCTGCACGGCCGGATCGCCACCGACGACCTGGGCGCCCTCGCCGACGACGCGAGCACCGTCCAGCACTCCAGCGACGCCGACTACCTCGCCGACCTGGCCGCCCTCGCCGACCAGAAGCCCCCGCCCGGGCAGCCCGCCCAGCAGCAGGACTACGCGCAGTCGCAGCCGGCGTACGCCCCGACCGCCGGCTACGCCCCGGCGCCGGACGCCCCGGTCCAGCAGCCCGACCCCTATGGCGGTTACCCCCAGCAGGCCTACGCCGCCCAGCAGGATTCCTACGGCTACCAGCACGCCGATCCCTACGCGTACCAGGGCTACGACCCCCAGCAGGGCGGCTACGACCCCCACCAGGCCCAGCAGCAGCCGCAGCAGGGGCACCAGGCCCAGCAGGGCTACGCCCTCGACGAGACCAGCCTCTTCGACACCAGCATGATCAGCGCCGAGCAGCTGCGGGCCTACGAGCAGGGCCGCGGGCAGGGCTGAACCCCGGATTGGGCCGAAAGCGAAAGGTCCAGTATCCTGGCTCTTCGGTCGCGCGTACGTCCGCGATCAACGCTGCCCGGGAATGACGAAGGGCGGCGTCCCCCCTGAGCTCATCAGCAGACCGAAAGTTGGAATGGCCCTGAACGCCCGCCTCGACCACCGCAACCCCCTCGTGTTCGACACACACGAGCTGGGTCGGCGGCCTGGTGCGCTGCAGCGCCTGACCCGCACGGTCGACGCTCCCAAGGACTTCGGTATCAAGGGAGTCATCGGAGTGCCGGAAGGCGCCCCGGTGGAGCTCGAACTCCGCCTGGAGTCGGTCATGGAAGGGGTGCTCGTCACAGGCACCGCTCGTGCCGCGGCCGAGGGGGAGTGCGTAAGGTGTCTGGAGCCGCTCGAGCAGGAGCTCGAAGCGGAGTTCCAGGAGATGTTCTCGTACCCTGACGCCGACGACCGGGGCCGCGTGATCGCGGAACCGGGCGACGACGCCGAGGACGACGAGGACAGGCTCTTCCTCGAGGACGGCTTGTTCGACCTCGAGCCCGTGCTGCGTGATGCGGTGGTGCTCGCACTGCCGATGCAGCCGGTGTGCCGGGAAGACTGCCCCGGGCTGTGCGCCGAGTGCGGCGCGCGACTGGCGGACGACCCGGACCACCACCATGACGCCGTCGACATCCGTTGGGCGGCATTGCAGGGACTCGCCGGCACCATGAAGGACGGCGAGAAGGACGAGATGAGCGGCGCTGACGCGGAAGCGGGCGTCGACGAGAAGCAGGAGAAGTAGCCGTGGCTGTTCCGAAGCGGAAGATGTCGCGCAGCAACACGCGCCACCGCCGGTCGCAGTGGAAGGCTGCGGTCCCCACCCTGGTTGCGTGCGAGCGCTGCCACGAGCCCAAGCAGCAGCACATCGCGTGCCCGTCGTGCGGCACCTACAACAAGCGCCAGGTCCTCGAGGTCTGAGCGGCTGGTGAGAGGCACTGTGTCCACGCCTAAGAACAAGTCTTCCCGTGCGAGCGGGAATGCTCCGGCGGACAGCCAGGCCTCGTCCCACACGCTTCTGGAAGGGCGGCTCGGCTACAAGCTCGAGTCCGCCCTTCTGGTGCGCGCACTGACCCACCGGTCGTACGCATACGAGAACGGCGGTCTGCCGACCAACGAGCGCCTGGAGTTCCTCGGGGACTCCGTCCTCGGCCTCGTGGTCACGGACACGCTGTACCGCACCCACCCCGACCTCCCAGAAGGCCAGCTGGCCAAGCTGCGGGCCGCGGTGGTGAACTCGCGTGCGCTCGCCGAGGTGGGCCGTGGGCTCGACCTGGGCTCCTTCATCCGGCTCGGCCGGGGTGAAGAGGGCACGGGCGGCCGGGACAAGGCGTCCATCCTCGCCGACACCCTCGAAGCGGTGATCGGCGCGGTCTACCTGGACCAGGGACTGGACTCGGCGGCGGAGCTGGTGCACCGCCTGTTCGACCCCCTGATCGAGAAGTCCTCGAACCTCGGAGCCGGCCTGGACTGGAAGACCAGTCTCCAGGAGCTCACCGCGACCGAGGGGCTCGGCGTTCCCGAGTACCTGGTCACGGAGACCGGCCCCGACCACGAGAAGACCTTCACTGCTGCCGCCCGCGTCGGAGGCGTCTCGTACGGCACCGGCACCGGCCGCAGCAAGAAGGAGGCGGAGCAGCAGGCAGCCGAGTCCGCATGGCGGTCCATCCGGGCCGCGGCGGACGAGCGTGCCAAGGCGGCGAAGGACGCCGAGGCGACGCAGACGGCAGCAGCTCAGGCCGCCCAGGCGGTCACCGACGGCAGCGCCGCAGGCTGACCGCCGCCGCCCGCACCGGGCGGAAAGCAAGCGCACCCGAGCGCCCGCCCCTGCCCGGGGCGGGCGCTCGCGTCATCCACAGGTCCGTGACGGGGGAGCCATGCCCGAGTTGCCCGAGGTCGAGGTCGTACGGCGCGGTCTCGAGCGGTGGGTCGCCCACCGGACCGTCGCCGAGGCGGAGGTGCTGCACCCGCGCGCAGTGCGCCGCCACCTCGCCGGCGCCGACGACTTCGCGCACCGCCTCAAGGGCCACCGCATCGGCGTGCCCAGCCGCCGCGGCAAGTACCTGTGGCTGCCCTTGGAGGACACGGACCAGTCGATCCTCGCCCACCTCGGGATGAGCGGCCAGCTCCTGGTCCAGCCGCACACCGCCCCGGACGAGAAGCACCTGCGCATCCGCGTCCGCTTCACCGACGCCCTGGAGACCGAACTCCGCTTCGTCGACCAGCGCACCTTCGGCGGTCTCTCGCTGCACGACAACACCGCCGAGGGGCTGCCGGACGTCATCGCGCACATCGCCCGCGACCCGCTCGACGAGCTCTTCGACGACGAGGCCTTCCACCGGGCGCTGCGCCGCAAGCGGTCCACCATCAAGCGGGCCCTGCTCGACCAGTCACTGATCAGCGGCGTCGGCAACATCTACGCCGACGAGGCCCTCTGGCGGGCCCGCATCCACTACGAGCGCCCCACCGCGACCTTCACGCGCCCCCGCACCCTGATGCTCCTGGGCCATGTACGGGACGTGATGAACGCGGCCCTCGCGGTGGGCGGCACCAGCTTCGACAGCCTCTACGTCAACGTCAACGGAGAGTCGGGCTACTTCGACCGGTCGCTCGACGCGTACGGGCGCGAGGGCCTGCCCTGCCGGCGCTGCGGCACGCCGATGCGCCGACGGCCCTGGATGAACCGGTCGAGCTACTACTGCCCGAAGTGCCAGCGGCCGCCGAGGATCACGCCCTAGCGGAGTCGTACCGCTCGCGCGCGGCCAGGACCTCTTCCATGCTGCCCTCCACGCAGTGGATCAGGGCGAGCAGCCGCTCGGCCACCTCGCGCCCCAGCGGCGTCAGTTCGTAGTCCACGCGGGGCGGATTGGTCGGCTGGGCCTCACGGTGCACCAGGCCGTCGCGCTCCAGGGCGTGCAGCGTCTGGGACAGCATCTTCTCGCTCACACCGTCGACGCGTCGGCGCAGCTCGTTGAAGCGCAGCGAACCCTCGTACAGGGCGCCGAGCGCGAGGCCGCCCCAGCGTCCCGTGACGTGCTCCAGCGTGCCGCGCGACGGGCAGGCCTTGGCGAACACGTTGAACGGAAGGTCGCCGAGCCCCTCCGGGAGCTCCTGGGTGGTGGTCATACGACCAGGGTACGTCAGCGCAGCGCTAACCAACAGGTTGCACTAACCAAAAGTTAGTGCTTTCCTTTGGTCATCGTCAGCAACTCGCCTCTGTCTCAGGAGTACTCACGTGACCACCCCTGTCGTCTCCCTCGCCTACCACTCGGGCTACGGCCACACTGCCGTCATCGCCGAGGCCGTCCGGGACGGTGCCGTTGAGGCCGGTGCCGAGGTGCACCTGATCAACGTCGACGAGATCACCGAGGAGCAGTGGGCGGTCCTCGACCGCTCGGACGCCATCGTGTTCGGATCGCCCACCTACATGGGCACCGCGTCCGGCGCCTTCCACGTCTTCGCGGAGGCCACGTCGAAGCGCTGGGCGACCCAGGCCTGGAAGGACAAGCTGGCCGCGGGCTTCACGAACTCCGCCTCCAAGAGCGGTGACAAGCTGCACACCCTGCAGTACTTCCAGATCCTCGCCGCCCAGCTCGGCATGCACTGGGTGAACCTGGGGCTGCTCCCCGGCTGGAACAGCAGCACCGGCTCCGAGCAGGACCTCAACCGTCTCGGCGTCTTCGCGGGCGCGGCCGCTCAGACCAACGCCGACGAGGGCCCCGAGGCGGTCCACAAGGCGGACATCGCCACGGCCGAGGCGCTGGGCCGCAGGGTGGCCGAGACGGCCAGGGTGTTCCGCAGGGGCCTGGCCGCCGCCTGAGTGCCGCGAGCGGGACTCAGTAGCCGAAGAAGTGAAGGGCCGGGTCTCTGACCTGCGGCCGTATATTCGATCAACGCTGCGACCTGCGACTCAGCTGTCGGTGGTTGTCGGCGTTGGTCGTCGTTGAGCACGCAACCCCACCGGCCAGCGCTGACCGTCTTTTGCCTCTAGCCGCGCAGGTCGCGGGAGTGGCACGCCCTGATCACGCTTGCGTCGCGGCTGGAACCCTATTCGCACTGCGACCTTGACTAAAAATAGCCCTTAGGTGAGCCTTACCTAAATCTCGTCTGTGGTTGCCGTAGGAGTCATCTGTGTCCGTGCTGCCCTCGGAGTCATCCGTGTCCCCTCCGGCGGCGCCCGCCCGGCCGCTGGGGCTGTACGACACATGGTGGACAGTCGGAGCTGCCGCGCTCGCCGCCTGCCTGGGGCTCTCGGCCTGCGCCTGGATATCCATGCACCTGCACGTGGACGCCGCCCTCCACACCGTGGTGCTCTTTGCTCACCTGGCCTCGCTCGTGCTCGGCTTTGGGGCTGTCCTGGTGACCGACTACTACGCGCTCCTGTATCTGACGGGCCGGTGCGCCCTGCGCGATGCCCTGAACAGCACGGCCCACCTCCACGTCCCCATCTGGACCGGCCTTGCCGGTCTCGTGGCCAGCGGCGTGATGCTCCACCCGAACCTTGGCTCCACCCTCACTCGCATCAAGTTGGGGCTGGTGCTCGGCCTCACCCTCAACGGCCTCCAGGCCGGCCTCCTGAACAGACGCATGATGCAACAGGGCAGCGGTGTGTTCTCGCCGCGCCTCTTGGCCTGGGGAGCCGCGACGGCTCTCGTCTCTCAGGCCTGCTGGTGGGGCGCCGTGGTCATCGGATTCCGCAACAGCCAGCACTGAAGGTCGGCGGAGCGGCTTCGGAGCGAGTGATCATGGCCCCGTAAGTTTCCGGCACGTCGGGCAGTCTGTGGACCTGCCCGCCACAGCACGACGTTGGGGCCATCCCCGTCGTAGACAAGGCGCGGTTCGTCGGGCTTCGGGGCAACGCATCGCTTGCGACGGCGGATCAGGCCCCTCCCGGCGAAGTAGATCCTGATGCCGTCGAGCGGGACCCGGACCCGGGCCGCCGTGGATCGCGTTTTCTCTGACGAGGAACCTGCCACGGACGGCCCGGACACGGCCCACGAGGGGCATAGTCCTGTGACCTGCGGTTATCTCAATAGCCGAAGTTCTGGGTCCACCAGGGGCCGCCCGAGCCGAGCTCGACGCCGACGCCCAGAGTCTTGAAGTCGCAGTTCAGGATGTTCGCGCGGTGGCCGGGGCTGTTCATCCAGGCGTCCATCACGGCCGCGGCGTCGGCCTGGCCGCGGGCGATGTTCTCACCGCCGAGGTTGGATATCCCGGCCTTCTCGGCCCGGTCCCACGGCGTGCGGCCGTCCGGGTCGGTGTGATCGAAGAAGCCCCGGGCGGCCATGGCCTCGCTGTAGTTCTGGGCCAGGGCGGTCAGTGCACTGTTGGCGGCCACCGGGCTGCAACCCACCTTGGCCCGCTCCTCGTTCACGAGGCTCAGCACCTGTGCCGCGGCGGCGGACTCCCCGGACAGCGCGGCGGAGGCGTCGGGCTTTTGGGGCGCCTTCGTGGCCGTCCGGGAGGGCGTGCTCTCCGGCTTCTCGCTGGGAGTGGCCGCCGGCTTCTTCTCCGGGGTCTTCTTCTCCTGCGTCTTCTCGGGCTTCTCCGGCGTCTTCGTCGGCGCGGCCGAGGTCTTCGAGGCCGACGGCGACGGCGAGGCGGAGCGCTCGGTGCCCCGGCTGGTGGACGTCTCGTCCCGGCTGTCGGCGCTGCCGGACGTGCCGCCCTGCTCGATCGGAGTGTTCGTGGGGGTGTCGCCGGCCTGGACGTTGTCGGCCCCGCCGCCCCCGCCGAGCTTGTAGTTGTCGAGGCCGGGCACGGCGCCCGTGGCGACCGCGACCGTGCCGAGGGCGACCGCGGCGGAGACACCGAGCAGGCCGGTGCGCATCGGCCGGGCGGTCTTCTTGCGGCGACGGTGCGCGCCCGCCCGGCGGGTGCCGCCGTCGGGGGTGAAACCGTCGGAGCCGAACCCGTCGGAGCCGAACCCGCCGCTCGCGAAGACGGCCGTGTCCGTGAAGCGGTCACCGGCCGGGGAGGCCTCCGCGCCGAACAGGTAGGCGTCGCTTCTGGCGCTGGTCTCGGCGTACGCCTCCGGGTTCAGATAGGGCGCGATGCCCATCGTCGGGGCGTCGTCCGCGGTGTACAGCGGTCCGTGGCGCTCCGCGAAGCCGTCGGGGTGGGTGATTCCCGTGGCGCGGCCCGTGGCGGCGCGGCCGGCGTCGGAGCGTCGGTGGCGTCCCATGTCCTGGCCTTCCTCGTCCTGGCGGTCGACTCGTCCTCGAGATCAACACCAAACTCACTCGATCGTGTGAGTTTCATATGAGATTCGTTGAGGGGGGACGGTACCGCATGGCGCAAGTGGAGGAAGTGCCCGCAGGGAGATTGGGCGGTTAGGTTGCAGTCATGAGCGAAGATGTGCGACTGGTCGCCTGGGTGCGAGGACGCGTCCAAGGTGTGGGTTTCCGCTGGTTCACGCGGGCCAAGGCGTTGGAGATCGGCGGCCTGAGTGGTTTTGCTCTCAATTTGGGCGATGGGCGGGTCCAGGTGGTCGCCGAGGGCGGGCGCGAGGGCTGCGAGGGCCTTCTGGAGTGGCTGCAGGGCGACGACACGCCCGGCCGCGTGGACGGCGTCACCGAGATCTGGGACACACCCCGCGGCGGTTACGAGGGCTTCGCCATCCGCTGATCAGGCCCGCCGGGCGGCCCCCCGGGCCGCCCGCGCACGGGGCGCGGACAGCCACCCCGAGACGAAACTTGCTGGTGATTGCCGGAACCGCTTGCCTCGGCGCGCTCCGCACGCAAGGATGATCGCCACGCCCCGAGGGTCCCGCAGAAGCCGCGGTACGGCCGTTCCAGGCCGCGCGTGCCCGGGCTGCCCCTTGATACGGGGCGTGATCGTGTTGACCGTCAAACTTTTTGGTGAGACGCTGAAAGCCCCGCGCACCTTAGCTGTTTGGCATGGCTGAACGGCAGTACAACTCCAGGCCCTGCCAAGACCGCGGGTGCGAATCCCTCACGACCCACACCGCAGCGGTCGGTCACGCATTGTGGAGGACCATCCATCATGGCAAAGGCGCTTCTCGGTTACGTCGGCGGCTCCGACCCGCGACTCCTCGCCGAGATGCGACGGCTCCAGCAGCGCGTCCAGGACCTGGAATCCGAGCTCGGACGGATCCAGGCGGAGAACGAAGCGCTGACGGCTGCCGCTTCTCACGACAGGATCATGGAGAGCGTTGACGCACACCAGGCGGAGCCTGCGCTCACCTGATCACTGCGCCGCTCCACATCGGCACAGCAGTGGTCGGGCCGCCCGTCACAACCGCCTGATTGTCAGAAGTGCAAGGGACGCCCCGTCGGCGTCCCTTCTTTCTTGCCCCCGCATCCTTTCACCGTCTTTAACGTCTGATGTGCCCTGCGCGTTCAGCGGTGAAACCGTGGGTTCATGGAGTGAGACCGACCCGGGCGGTAAAGTCCGGCGGCGTGCACCTCAAGGCCCTGACCCTCCGTGGGTTCAAGTCGTTCGCCTCGGCGACCACCCTCCGGTTCGAGCCGGGGATCACGTGCGTCGTCGGACCGAACGGCTCGGGCAAGTCCAACGTCGTCGACGCGCTCAGCTGGGTCATGGGCGAGCAGGGCGCCAAGTCGCTGCGCGGCGGCAAGATGGAGGACGTCATCTTCGCCGGCACCACCGGCCGCCCCCCGCTGGGCCGGGCCGAGGTGTCCCTGACCATCGACAACTCCGACGGGGCCCTCCCCATCGAGTACGCCGAGGTCACCATCACGCGGATCATGTTCCGCAACGGCGGCAGCGAGTACCAGATCAACGGCGACACCTGCCGCCTCCTCGACATCCAGGAGCTCCTCTCCGACTCCGGCATCGGCCGTGAGATGCACGTGATCGTCGGGCAGGGCCAGCTCGACTCCGTGCTGCACGCCGACCCCATGGGCCGGCGCGCCTTCATCGAGGAGGCCGCCGGCGTCCTCAAGCACCGCAAGCGCAAGGAGAAGGCGCTGCGCAAGCTGGACGCGATGCAGGCCAACCTCGCACGCGTGCAGGACCTCACCGACGAACTCAGACGCCAGCTCAAGCCCCTCGGCCGCCAGGCGGCCGTCGCCCGCCGGGCCGCCGTCATCCAGGCCGACCTGCGCGACGCCCGCCTGCGCCTGCTGGCCGACGACCTCGTACGGCTCCAGGAGGCGCTCAAGGCCGAGGTCGCCGACGAGGCCGCGCTGAAGGAACGCAAGGAGTCCGCCGAGCAGGACCTGCGCAGGGCGCTCCAGCGCGAGGCCCTCCTGGAGGACGAGGTCCGGCAGCTCACGCCACGCCTCCAGCGGGCACAGCAGACCTGGTACGAGCTCTCCCAGCTCGCCGAACGCGTGCGCGGCACGATCTCCCTCGCCGACGCCCGGGTGAAGAGCGCCACCTCCGCGCCCCCCGAGGAGCGGCGCGGCCGCGATCCCGAGGACATGGAGCGCGAGGCGGCCCGCATCCGCGAGCAGGAGGCCGAGCTGGAGGCGGCCCTGGAGGCGGCCGAACGCGCCCTGGAGGACACGGTCGCCCACCGTGCCGAGCTGGAACGCGCCCTCACCGAGGAGGAACGGCGCCTCAAGGACGCCGCCCGTGCCATCGCCGACCGGCGTGAGGGACTGGCCCGCCTCAGCGGCCAGGTCAACGCCGCCCGCTCCCGCGCGGCCTCCGCCCAGGCCGAGATCGAACGCCTGGCCGCCGCCCGCGACGAGGCGCAGGAACGTGCCGTCGCCGCCCAGGAGGAGTACGAGGCCCTCCAGGCCGAGGTCGACGGTCTCGACGCGGGCGACGCGGAACTCGCCGAGCAGCACGAGTCGGCCAAGCAGCGGCTGGCCGACGCCGAGTCCGCCCTCACGGCCGCCCGTGAGGCCGCCACCGCGGCGGAACGCAGACGCGCCGCGACCCAGGCCCGCCACGAGGCCCTGGCCCTCGGCCTGCGCCGCAAGGACGGCACCGGCATACTGCTGGCCGCGAAGGACCGCCTCTCCGGCCTGCTCGGCCCGGCGGCGGAACTCCTGACGGTGGTCCAGGGCCACGAGGTCGCCCTGGCCGCGGCGTTCGGGGCGGCGGCGGACGCCATCGCGGTCACGTCCCCGGCAACCGCGGCCGACGCGATCCGACTCCTCCGCAAACAGGACGGGGGCAGGGCCACCCTGCTCCTGGCAGGAGATGACGCCCTCAGGGGCGCGGGGAACTGCGCGAGCAGCCACGGCCCCGCAGACGCCCGCCACACCTGTGCCGCAGACCTGGTCCGCGGCCCCACGGACCTCATGCCTGCCGTAAGACGGCTCCTCCACGGCATCGTCGTGGTCGACACCCTCGAAGACGCGGAAAGCCTCGTCTACACCCACCCGGACCTCACCGCCGTCACCGCCGAAGGCGACCTCCTCGGCACCCACTTCGCCCACGGCGGCTCCGCCGGCGCCCCCAGCCTCCTCGAGGTCCAGGCATCCGTCGACGAGGCCGCCGCCGAGCTGGAAGAGCTCGCCGTCCGCTGCGAGGAGCTGACCGAGGCCCAGCATGCAGCCGTCGAGCGGCGCAAGGAAGCCGCCGTGCTGGTCGAGGAGCTGGGGGAGCGGCGCCGGGCGGCCGACCGGGAGAAGTCGGCCGTCGCCCAGCAGCTCGGCCGTCTCGCGGGGCAGGCACGGGGCGCGGCGGGGGAGGCCGAGCGGTCCACCGCCGCCGCGGCCCGGGCGCAGGAAGCCCTCGACAGGGCACTGGAAGAGGTCGAGGAACTCGCCGAGCGGCTCGCCGTCGCCGAGGAGATGCCGATCGACGAGGAGCCCGACACCTCCGTACGGGACCGGCTCGCCGCCGACGGTGCCAACGCACGGCAGACCGAGATGGAGGCCCGGCTCCAGGCCCGGACGCACGAGGAACGCGTCAAGGGACTGGCCGGACGGGCCGACTCCCTGGACCGGGCCGCCCGCGCGGAACGCGAGGCACGCGCGCGTGCCGAGCAGCGGCGGGCCCGGCTGCGCCACGAGGCGGCCGTCGCCGAGGCCGTCGGCTCCGGTGCGCGGCAGCTGCTCGCGCACGTCGAGGTCTCCCTGGCCCGCGCCGACCGGGAGCGCACCGCCGCCGAGGCCGCCAAGGCCCGCCGCGAGCAGGAACTCGCCCGTGCACGCACCGAGGGGCGCGATCTCAAGGCCGAGCTCGACAAGTTGACGGATTCGGTCCACCGCGGCGAGGTACTCGGCGCCGAGAAACGGCTGCGCATCGAGCAGTTGGAGACCAAGGCGCTGGAGGAGCTGGGTGTCGAACCGGCCGGGCTGGTGGCGGAGTACGGACCGCACCAGCTCGTGCCGCCCTCGCCCCCCGCCGAGGGCGAGGAGCTGCCGGAGGACCCGGAGCACCCGCGCAACCGGCCCCGGCCCTATCTCCGGGCCGAGCAGGAGAAGCGCCTCAAGGCCGCCGAGCGTGCCTACCAGCAGCTCGGCAAGGTGAACCCGCTCGCCCTGGAGGAGTTCGCGGCGCTGGAGGAACGCCACCAGTTCCTCAGCGAGCAGCTCGAGGACCTGAAGAAGACGCGGGCGGACCTCCTCCAGGTGGTGAAGGAGGTCGACGAACGCGTCGAGCAGGTCTTCACCGAGGCGTACCGCGACACGGCCCGGGAGTTCGAGGGCGTCTTCAGCCGGCTGTTCCCCGGTGGTGAGGGGCGGCTGGTGCTGACCGACCCCGACAACATGCTCACCACGGGCGTGGACGTCGAGGCGCGTCCGCCGGGCAAGAAGGTCAAGCGGCTGTCGCTGCTCTCGGGCGGGGAGCGGTCGCTGACGGCGGTGGCGATGCTGGTGTCGATCTTCAAGGCACGGCCCAGTCCGTTCTACGTCATGGACGAGGTCGAGGCCGCCCTGGACGACACCAACCTCCAGCGGCTCATCCGGATCATGCAGGAGCTCCAGGAAGCCTCCCAGCTGATCGTGATCACACACCAGAAGCGCACGATGGAGGTCGCCGACGCCCTCTACGGCGTCTCCATGCAGGGCGACGGTGTGTCGAAGGTCATCAGCCAGCGCCTCCGCTAGATGCGTGCGCGTTACACCGTCTTCACCTGCATCTCTTCGTGACTTCAACACTTGAACACATAGCCCCCACACTCCTGTCTCAGGTTCACAGCTGCTGACCTATTGACTTCGAAACTTGAAGGCATAGTCTCTGCAACGTTCCTTTTACCTTCAGGTACCTTCAGGTGGCACCACGAAGGGCTGATCCCCTCCGGCAGCGTTGCCGGTGGCCCGAGGAGTTCACGTGACCAGCACAGCGCAGGCCCCCAAGTCAGGAGCCAGGACGGCTCACCCCGATCATCTCGGGCACGTCATCTTCATCGCGGCGGCGGCCGCGATGGGCGGCTTCCTCTTCGGCTACGACAGCTCCGTGATCAACGGCGCCGTCGAGGCCATCCGGGACCGCTACGACGTCGGCTCCGCGGCCCTCGCCCAGGTCATCGCCATCGCCCTGATCGGGTGCGCCGTCGGCGCGGCGACGGCCGGCCGCATAGCCGACCGCATCGGCCGCATCCGGTGCATGCAGATCGCCGCGGCCCTCTTCACCGTCAGCGCCGTCGGCTCCGCGCTGCCCTTCGGCCTGTGGGACCTGGCCTTCTGGCGGGTCGTCGGCGGCTTCGCCATCGGCATGGCGTCCGTGATCGGCCCGGCCTACATCGCCGAGGTCGCGCCGCCCGCCTACCGCGGCCGGCTCGGCTCCTTCCAGCAGGCCGCGATCGTCATCGGCATCGCCGTGTCGCAGCTGGTCAACTGGGGCCTGCTGAACGCCGCCGACGGTGACCAGCGCGGCAAGCTGATGGGCCTGGAGGCCTGGCAGGTCATGCTCGGCGTCATGGTCGTCCCGGCCGTCCTCTACGGCCTGCTCTCCTTCGCCATCCCCGAGTCCCCGCGCTTCCTCATCTCCGTCGGCAAGCACGAGCGCGCCCGGGAGATCCTCGCCGAGGTCGAGGGCAAGGACGTCGACCTGAAGGCCCGTGTCGCCGAGATCGAGGGCGCCATGAAGAGCGAGCACAAGTCGAGCTTCAAGGACCTGCTCGGCGGCGGCTTCTTCTTCAAGCCGATCGTCTGGGTCGGTATCGGCCTGTCGGTCTTCCAGCAGTTCGTCGGCATCAACGTCGCGTTCTACTACTCCGCCACGCTGTGGCAGTCCGTCGGCGTCGACCCCGCCGACTCGTTCTTCTACTCCTTCACCACGTCGATCATCAACATCGTCGGCACCGTCATCGCGATGATCTTCGTCGACCGCATCGGCCGCCGGCCGCTCGCGATCATCGGCTCGGTCGGCATGGTCGTCGGCCTGGCGCTGGAGGCCTGGGCGTTCTCCTACCACCTCGTCGACGGCAAGCTGCCGGCCACGCAGGGCTGGATCGCCCTGATCGCCGCGCACGTCTTCGTCCTCTTCTTCGCCCTGTCCTGGGGCGTGGTCGTCTGGGTCATGCTCGGCGAGATGTTCCCCAACCGGATCCGTGCCGCCGCCCTGGGCGTGGCCGCCGCCGCGCAGTGGATCGCCAACTGGGCCATCACCGCGAGCTTCCCGTCCCTGGCCGACTGGAACCTCTCCGTGACGTACGTGATCTACACCGCGTTCGCCGCGCTCTCGATCCCGTTCGTCCTGAAGTTCGTCAAGGAGACGAAGGGCAAGGCCCTGGAGGAGATGGGCTAGACCCGCCCCGCGACTCGGGGAGAAGGGGCCAAGTCCCCGCTGCCCCTCTCCCCGTAACCCGCCGCCGCCCCGGTTCGGCCACTGCCCGAGCCGGGGCGGCGGTCTGTCGTCTCACCCGGCCAGCCGGGGCAGCACCCGCTCGCAGAACAGGTGCAGGCTCCGCCACCCCTCCTCCACCGGCATCCCGCCCGCCAGCGGATGCAGGACGTAGGAGTCCAGCCCCAGCGCCACGCACGCCTCCGGGGTGAGGATCCGGTACACGCCCTCCGCGCGCAGCTCCCCGACCGTCGCTGCGGCCGACTTCACCGCCGAGCGCATCCCGCCCGTCTGCCAGGAGGCGTACGTCCGGGCCTCGTGCAGGAAGTGCCGCCCGTACTGCGCCCAGGCCCGGTCCGGGTCCTCCGCCACGTGCAGCAGGGGCGTCTCGGCGGCCGGCATCATCACCCAGCCCTCGGTGCCGTACTCGGCGAGCCGCTCCTTGTAGTACGCCTCCAGCTCCGGCAGGTGCGCGCTCGGGAAGAACGGCAGACCGAGCCGGGCGGCGCGCCGGGCCGCTGCCCGGGACGAACCGCCGACCAGGAGCAGCGGGTGCGGTTCGGTGAAGGGACGCGGTGTGACGCGGACCGTGCGGCCGCGGTAGGAGAAGGGCTCACCCGTCCAGGCCGCCGGCAGCGTCTCCAGCAGCTCGTCCTGGAGGGCGCCGCGCCGGGCGAAGTCCACGCCGAACTGCTCGTACTCCTCCAGCCGGTACCCGATCCCGGCGACGGTCACCAGCCGGCCGCCGCTCAGCAGGTCCAGCACGGCGATCTCCTCGGCCAGCCGCAGCGGGTCGTGTAGCGGGCCGATGACCGCCGAGACGGTGACGGCGACACGCCGGGTCGCACCGAAGACGGCCCCCGCGAAGGCGAACGGTGAGGGCAGCCAGTTGTTCTCCGCCCCGTGGTGCTCCTCCGTCTGCACCGTCGTGACACCCCGGTCGTCGGCGTACGCGGCCATCTCCAGGGCCGCCCGGTAGCGGGCGCCGAGCTCGGCGGGGCCGGCCCCGGGAGCGACGAGGTTGAAGCGTGCGACCGTGACGGGCATGGGGGCGTCTCCCTCCGCCGGGCGGGTGTCCGGAGGACGTTAGCTGACGAGGCGTCAGACATCCAGGGGTGTGGAGATCCGGCGGCACCCGGCCCCGCGGGGCGGCGCGAGCGGGGTGACCCGGGGGCCCATGACTGATACTGGACCCGTTATGGACATCGTCATCCTTGCTGTAGTCATCGCCGTGGTCGTGATCGGCGCGCTCGGCGGGCTCATCGTCGGCAGCCGGCGCAAGAAGCAGCTGCCTCCGCCCCCGCCCGCGGCGCCCGACATCACCGCCCCACCGGCCGAGCCGCACGTCGGCGACGAGGCCGAGACGCCGCGGGAGGAACCGCGGCGAACGATAGAGGAGGTGGATCTCCCGGACGGCTCGGCTCCGGTCGTAGTCGAGGAGCCGCCCGCCGAAGCCCCCGCGATCGAGATCCCGGAACCCACCGCGGGCCGCCTGGTCCGGCTGCGGACCCGGCTCTCCCGCTCGCAGAACGCCCTCGGCAAGGGGCTGCTCACGCTGTTGTCGCGCGAGCACCTCGACGAGGACACCTGGGAGGAGATCGAGGACACGCTGCTCACCGCCGACGTCGGCGTGCAGCCCACCCAGGAGCTGGTCGAGCGGCTGCGCGAGCGGGTGAAGGTGCTCGGCACCCGTACCCCGGAGGAGCTGCGCACCCTGCTCCGCGAGGAGCTCGTCACGCTGGTCGGCCGCGACATGGACCGCGTGGTCAAGACCGAGCCGGAGGACCGCAAGCCGGGCATCGTGATGGTCGTCGGCGTCAACGGCACCGGCAAGACCACCACCACCGGCAAGCTCGCCCGTGTCCTGGTGGCCGACGGCCAGAGCGTCGTGCTCGGCGCCGCCGACACCTTCCGTGCCGCCGCCGCCGACCAGCTCCAGACCTGGGGCGAGCGCGTCGGCGCCCACACCGTGCGCGGGCCCGAGGGTGGCGACCCTGCCTCCGTGGCCTTCGACGCGGTCAAGGAGGGCAAGGAGATGGGTGCGAACGTCGTGCTCATCGACACCGCCGGCCGCCTGCACACCAAGACCGGCCTCATGGACGAGCTCGGCAAGGTCAAGCGGGTCGTCGAGAAGCAGGCCCCGGTCGACGAGGTGCTGCTCGTCCTGGACGCCACCACCGGCCAGAACGGCCTCGTCCAGGCCCGGGTCTTCTCCGAGGTGGTCGACATCACCGGCATCGTGCTCACCAAGCTCGACGGCACGGCCAAGGGCGGCATCGTGGTCGCGGTCCAGCGCGAGCTGGGCGTCCCGGTCAAGCTCGTCGGACTCGGCGAGGGAGCGGACGACCTGGCGCCGTTCGAGCCGGAGGCGTTCGTTGACGCCCTTATCGGAGAGTGAGCTCGGCACCCACCGAGGAACGACCGCCGAGAATCCGTACACGCGCGAGAAGCGCCCGCCCCCGAGGTGCAGTCGGGGACGGGCGCTTCGCTGTGTACGTCCGTAGCGCGGCCGGGACCTGCCCCTAGGCCCGTGACCGGTGGGCCACGTACGCCAGCGTGCCCAGCACCAGGCGGGCCTCCGGCGGGCGGGACGCCGAGTCCAGCGCGGGGGAGCGCAGCCAGCACACCCGGCCCAGGCCGCCGCGGTCGGAGGGCGGTGCCGTGATGTGCGTGCCCGGGCCGAGGCCGCGCAGGTCGAGCGCGTCCGGGTCGTCCCAGCCCATGCGGTAGAGCAGCCCGCGCAGGCCGGCGGCGGCGCCGGGGGCGACGAAGAACTGTGCCCGGCCGTCCGGGGTCACGGCGACCGGGCCGACGGGCAGGCCCATGCGCTCCAGCCGGGCCAGCGCGCGGCAGCCGGCGGGCTCGGCCACCTCGATGACGTCGAACGCCCCGCCGACCGGCAGCATCACCGAGGCCCCGGGGAACTCGCTCCACGTCTCGGTCACGGCGTCCAGCGTCGCTCCGGCCGGGAGCACCGGGGCGAAGTCGAGCGGGTGCGCGCCCGGCGCGGGGCAGTCGCCGCGGCCGCAGGAGCAGGCGCCCGCCGAGGCCCGGGCACCCGGCACCACGTCCCAGCCCCACAGCCCGGTGTACTCGGCGACGGCGGTGCCGTCCGACGTGCGGCGGCGGCGTGAGCCGGACCGGATGTCGCGCATGCCACGGTTGATGCCGATCGTGAAGCCCATGCCCCCTCCAACGGGTCCGGCGCACCGGTGGTTACGCAGCGGGCGCGGTGTGTGACTCTCCGTATTCCGCCTTCCCGTCGGCGGTCGGCCCACTCGGCGCCCGGATGTGCCCGGGGTGGTGTGCCCGGCGACGCGCGCCCCCGATTGCATCGCTGCACCCGCTCTCGGTCGTGCTGCGTCAAGTCAATCGCGCCTGGGGATACGTGAGTTCATTCGAAGGGGTGGCGAATGGTGGCGTTTCCGTGTGAGCCGTGGCTGGAGCAGTGATCGTAGGATTACTTTGTGTGCACGAGTCCCGAGGGGCACATGCGCTCGTGGGTATGCCGGAGGCAAGTCGTCATTCCGTTCGAAGGGTGACAAGGGCCGGACGGGCGGCCGTACGAACCGGCATGCTGATAGGGCTTGGCGCACTCGGCGACAAGTGGTCTCAGGAATGGGGGCGTTCCAGTGAGCGGCAACGGCGGAAGCGGAACCAACGCTGCGAGCGCGACGCACGCTGACAAGCGCTCGAACGAGCTGCTCACCTCCTGGTTCGTGCGCAGCGGCTGGTCCAAGGGCGAGCTCGCCCGGCAGGTCAACCGCAGAGCACGGCAGTTGGGCGCCAACCACATCTCCACGGACACTTCGCGGGTGCGCCGCTGGCTCGATGGCGAGAACCCCCGCGAGCCCATCCCCCGGATCCTGGCCGAGCTGTTCTCCGAGCGCTTCGGCGTCGTCGTCTCCGTCGAGGACCTGGGCCTGCGCACCGCGCGTCAGTCACCCTCCGCGACCGGCGTCGACCTGCCGTGGACGGGCCCGCAGACCGTGGCCCTGCTCAGCGAGTTCTCGCGCAGCGACCTGATGCTGGCGCGGCGCGGCTTCCTCGGGAGCTCGCTGGCCCTGTCTGCGGGCCCGGCCCTCATCGAGCCCATGCAGCGCTGGCTCGTCCCCTCGCCGCCGGCCCCGCGCTCCGAGCCCGGGCCCGTGGGCGGCTCGGGGCGCGCCCGCGGCCGGCTCTCCAAGCCGGAACTGGACCTCCTGGAGTCCACGACGGTGATGTTCCGGCAGTGGGACGCCCAGTGCGGCGGCGGCCTGCGCCGCAAGGCGGTGGTAGGGCAGCTGCACGAGGTGACCGACCTCCTCCAGGAGCCCCAGCCGGAATCCACGACCAGGCGCCTGTTCAAGGTCGCCGCCGAACTGGCCGAGCTGGCCGGCTGGATGTCGTACGACATCGGGCTCCAGCCGACCGCGCAGAAGTACTTCGTCCTCGCGCTGCACGCCGCCAAGGAGGCCGGTGACCGGCCCCTGGGGTCGTACGTGCTGTCCAGCATGAGCCGCCAGATGATCCACCTGGGCCGGCCCGACGACGCGCTGGAGCTGATCCACCTCGCACAGTACGGCAGCCGGGACTGCGCCGGCCCCCGCACCCAGTCGATGCTGTATGCGATGGAGGCCCGCGCCTACGCCAACATGGGGCAGCCCGGCAAGTGCAAGCGGGCGGTGCGGATGGCCGAGGACACCTTCGCCGAGGCCGACGAGTGGGACGAGCCCGACCCCGACTGGATCCGCTTCTTCTCCGAGGCAGAGCTCTACGGGGAGAACTCCCACTCGTACCGCGACCTGGCCTACGTCGCCGGCCGCAGCCCCACCTACGCCTCGCTGGCCGAGCCCCTGATGAGCCGGGCCGTGGAGCTCTTCGCCAAGGACGCCGAGCACCAGCGCTCCTACGCGCTCAACCTCATCGGCATGGCCACGGTCCACCTCCTGCAGCGCGAGCCCGAACGGAGCACGGGTTTCGCCACCGAGGCCATGCAGGTCGCCAAGAAGGTTCGCTCCGAGCGGGTCAACACCCGGATCCGCAAGACGATCGACACCGCGGCGCGCGACTTCGGCGACCTCGGCGAGGTCGTCGACCTCACCGAGCGGCTCGCGGTCGAGCTGCCCGAGACCGCCGAGGCCGTCTGAGAAGCCGCCTCACCCCCTGAACCCCGGCCGCGGCCGGCCCTCCCGAACTGCCCGACTCGGCTCCCCCATGCCAGGTCATCGGAAGGCCGACCGCGGCCGGTTCCATGCGCCCACGGCTGCCTGAAAGCCGAAGGTTGCGCCACGATAACGATCGGCTCGCCCGCAATCGGGCAGTTCATCGACGCGTAACACAGAACGCGCCTTCGTCACGGTCGCGAAACAACGAGGGGCTTCGACCGAAACCGCGCTGCGCCAATCTCGTGGCGCATAACCGGCCCACCCCTCATTCCGCTCGAGGCTTCGCCCGCACGGGGCCGTACCAATGACGAGGAGACGCCGATGGCACCAGCCATCACCCTTGCCGCAGAAGCGCCCAAGCTCTCTGCCGCGAACACAGGGTTCATGCTCATCTGTTCCGCCCTGGTGATGCTCATGACACCGGGCCTGGCCTTCTTCTACGGAGGCATGGTCCGCGTCAAGAGCACCCTGAACATGCTGATGATGAGCTTCATCAGCCTCGGGATCGTCACCATCCTGTGGGTGCTGTACGGGTTCTCCATGGCGTTCGGCACCGACTCCGGCAGCCTCATCGGCTGGAACTCGGACTGGGTCGGCCTCGGCAACATCGGCCTCACGGAACTCTGGCCCGGCTACACCATCCCGGTCTTCGTGTTCCTGGTCTTCCAGCTGATGTTCGCGATCATCACGCCCGCCCTGATCAGCGGTGCCCTCGCGGACCGGGTGAAGTTCAGCGCGTGGGCGCTGTTCATCGCCCTGTGGGCCACGGTCGTCTACTTCCCGGTCGCGCACTGGGTCTGGGGCACCGGCGGCTGGGCCTTCGAGCTGGGCGTCATCGACTTCGCCGGCGGTACGGCGGTCCACATCAACGCGGGTGCGGCGGCCCTCGGCGTGATCCTCGTCATCGGCAAGCGCGTCGGCTTCAAGAAGGACCCGATGCGCCCGCACAGCCTGCCGCTGGTCATGCTCGGCGCCGGTCTGCTGTGGTTCGGCTGGTTCGGCTTCAACGCCGGCTCCTGGCTCGGCAACGACGACGGCGTCGGCGCGCTGATGTTCGTCAACACGCAGGTCGCCACCGCCGCCGCCATGCTGGCCTGGCTCATCTACGAGAAGATCCGCCACGGCGCGTTCACCACGCTCGGTGCCGCCTCCGGCGCCGTCGCGGGCCTGGTCGCCATCACCCCGGCCGGCGGCGCGGTCACCCCGCTCGGCGCGATCGCGGTCGGCGCCATCGCCGGTGTGCTGTGCGCCATGGCCGTCGGCCTGAAGTACCGGTTCGGCTACGACGACTCCCTCGACGTCGTCGGCGTCCACCTGGTCGGCGGTGCCGTCGGCTCCCTGCTGATCGGCCTCTTCGCCAGCGGCAAGGGCCAGTCCACCGTCGAGGGCCTCTTCTACGGCGGCGGCCTGACCCAGTTCTGGAAGCAGTGCGCCGGTGTCTTCGCGGTGCTCGGCTACTCCCTGGTCGTCTCCGCGGTCCTCGCCTTCATCCTCGACAAGACCATGGGCATGCGGGTCCCCGAGGACGACGAGGTCGCCGGCATCGACCAGGCCGAGCACGCCGAGACCGCATACGACTTCAGCGGCGCCGGCGGCGGCGCCGCCGCCAAGACGGCCGCCACGGCCCCGGTCGCCGCAACCGCGAGCAAGAAGGTGGACGCATGAAGCTCATCACCGCCGTCGTGAAGCCGCACCGGCTCGACGAGATCAAGGAGGCCCTGCAGGCCTTCGGCGTACACGGCCTGACGGTCACCGAGGCCAGCGGCTACGGTCGTCAGCGGGGCCACACCGAGGTCTACCGGGGTGCCGAGTACACCGTCGACCTCGTCCCCAAGATCCGCATCGAGGTCCTGGTCGAGGACGACGACGCCGAGCAGCTGATCGACGTCGTGGTCAAGGCCGCCCGCACCGGCAAGATCGGTGACGGCAAGGTCTGGTCCCTCCCGGTCGACACCGCCGTACGGGTCCGGACCGGCGAGCGCGGTCCGGACGCGCTCTGACACGGAAAGACAGGAGTCGCCGGGTGACGGGTACGTACGTGCAGAAGGAAGCAGAGGACTCGGGACCCAGCGGCTACGCGGCGGCCCGGCTGCGTCTCCTCACCGAGGAGACGCGGTCCGGGCCGCCGCGCCGTGCGGCCCTGGCCGACCTCACGGACGACTGGCTCACCGGCCTGTTCGCCGCGGGCGCGGAGGGACTGCGCGGCGCTTCCCTCGTCGCCGTCGGCGGCTACGGACGCGGCGAGCTGTCCCCGCGCAGCGACCTCGACCTGCTCCTGCTGCACGACGGCGGTGACCCCAAGGCCGTCGCCGCCCTCGCCGACCGGCTCTGGTACCCCGTCTGGGACCTGGGCCTTGACCTGGACCACTCCGTCCGCACCCCCGCCGAGGCCCGCAAGACGGCCGGTGAGGACCTCAAGGTGCAGCTCGGCCTGCTGGACGCCCGGCACATCGCCGGCGACCTCGGCCTCACCGCCTCCCTGCGCACCGCCGTCCTGGCCGACTGGCGCAACCAGGCCCCCAAGCGCCTGCCCGAGCTCCAGGAACTGTGCGCCGAACGCGCCGAGCGCCAGGGCGAGCTGCAGTACCTGCTGGAACCCGACCTGAAGGAGGCCCGCGGTGGGCTGCGGGACGCCACCGCGCTGCGGGCCGTCGCCGCCTCCTGGCTCGCCGACGCACCCCGCGAGGGCCTCGCCGACGCCCGGCGCCGGCTCCTCGACGTCCGGGACGCCCTGCACCTGGCCACCGGGCGCGCCACCGACCGGCTCGCCCTCCAGGAGCAGGACCAGGTCGCCGCCGAACTCGGGCTGCTCGACGCGGACACCCTGCTGCGCCAGGTATACGAGGCGGCCCGGCTCGTCTCCTACGCCAGCGACGTCACCTGGCGCGAGGTGGGACGCGTCCTGCGGTCGCGCGCCGTGCGGCCCCGGTTGCGCGCCATGCTCGGCGGCGGAAAGCCGACCGCCGAGCGGTCCCCGCTGGCCGAGGGCGTGGTGGAGCAGGAGGGCGAGGTGGTCCTCGCCCGCGCCGCACGTCCCGAACGCGACCCCGTGCTGCCGCTGCGCGCCGCGGCCGCCGCCGCGCAGGCAGACCTCCCGCTCTCGCTGCACGCCGTACGGCGCCTGGCGGCCACCGTGCGCCCGCTGCCCGCCCCCTGGCCCGCCGAGGCCCGCGAACAGCTCGTCACCCTGCTCGGCTCCGGCCGCCCCACCATCGACGTCTGGGAGGCGCTGGAGGCAGAAGGGCTGATCACCCGGCTGCTGCCCGACTGGGAGCGGGTCCGCTGCCGCCCGCAGCGCAACGCCGTGCACTTGTGGACCGTCGATCGGCACCTCATCGAGACCGCGGTGCGCGCCTCCGATTTCACCCGCCGGGTCAGCCGCCCCGACCTGCTTCTGGTCGCCGCGCTGCTGCACGACATCGGCAAGGGCTGGCCGGGCGACCACTCCGTGGCGGGCGAGATCATCGCCAAGGACGTGGCCACCCGCATCGGCTTCGACCGCCACGACGTGTCCGTCATCGCCACCCTCGTACGGCACCACCTGCTGCTCATCGACACCGCCACCCGGCGTGACCTGGAGGACCCGGCCACCGTGCGGTCCGTCGCCGAGGCCGTCGGATCCGAGAGCACCCTGGAGCTGCTGCACGCGCTCACCGAGGCCGACGCCCTGGCGACCGGCCCGGCCGCCTGGTCGTCCTGGCGCGGCTCGCTCGTCGCCGACCTGGTCAAACGGGTCTCGGCGGTGCTCGCCGGGGACGCCCCGGCCGACCCCGAGGAGGCGGCGCCGACCGCCGAGCAGGAGCGGCTCGCCCTGGAGGCGGTCGCGACGGGCGGCCCGGTACTCTCCCTGCGCGCCCAGACCGAGCCGCCCGCCGGGCAGGAGCCGTCCGGCGACCCCGAGCCGCTCGGTGTGGAGCTGCTCATCGCCGTGCCCGACCAGCCCGGGGTGTTGCCCGCGGTGTCCGGCGTCCTCGCCATGCACCGGCTGACCGTGCGCACCGCCGAGCTGCGCTCCCTGCACCTCCCGGACGGCGTGGACGGCTCCGTCCTGCTGCTGGACTGGCGGGTCGCCGCCGAGTACGGCTCCCTGCCGCAGGCCGCCCGGCTGCGCTCGGACCTGGTCCGGGCTCTGGACGGCTCCCTGGACATCGCCGGCCGTCTCGCCGAACGGGACGCGGCCTATCCGCGCCGCCGGGGCGTCGTCGCCCCCGCGGCCCGGGTGTCGGTCCACCCTGCCGCCTCCCGGCTGGCCACGGTCATCGAGGTCCGCTCCCAGGACGCCCCGGGCCTGCTGTTCCGCATCGGCCGCGCCCTGGAGGACGCGAGCGTGCGGGTGCGCAGCGCCCACGTGTCGACCCTCGGGGCCAACGCCGTCGACGCCTTCTACGTGACCGGCCCGGAAGGCGCGCCCCTGCCCGGGGACGAGGCGGCGGCGGTGGCGCGGAAGCTGGAGGAGACACTGCGAGGGTGAGGCCGACCCGGCGACCGGTCACGCCGGGATACCCTGGAGGGCGATTCCCTGTAGCCACCGACCCCGAGGACCGCGAGCGCCGTGTTCGATACTCTTTCCGATCGCCTCTCAGCGACCTTCAAGAACCTGCGCGGCAAGGGACGGCTCTCCGAGGCGGACATCGACGCCACGGCGCGCGAGATCCGGATCGCGCTCCTCGAGGCGGACGTGGCGCTTCCCGTCGTCCGGACGTTCATCAAGAACGTCAAGGAGCGCGCCCTCGGCGCCGAGGTCAGCAAGGCGCTGAACCCCGCCCAGCAGGTCCTCAAGATCGTCAACGACGAGCTCGTCACCATCCTCGGCGGCGAGACCCGGCGCCTGCGCTTCGCCAAGCAGCCGCCCACCGTGATCATGCTGGCGGGTCTGCAGGGTGCCGGTAAGACCACCCTCGCGGGCAAGCTCGGCCGCTGGCTGAAGGAGCAGGGCCACTCGCCGCTGCTGGTCGCCTGTGACCTCCAGCGCCCGAACGCCGTGAACCAGCTCAGCGTCGTCGCCGAGCGCGCCGGCGTCAGCGTCTACGCGCCGGAGCCGGGCAACGGCGTCGGTGACCCGGTCAAGGTCGCCAAGGACTCCATCGAGCACGCCAAGTCCAAGGTCCACGACATCGTGATCGTGGACACCGCCGGCCGTCTCGGCATCGACCAGGAGATGATGCAGCAGGCCGCGGACATCCGCGACGCCGTCTCCCCGGACGAGATCCTGTTCGTCGTCGACGCGATGATCGGCCAGGACGCCGTCAACACCGCCGAGGCCTTCCGCGACGGCGTCGGCTTCGACGGCGTGGTGCTCTCCAAGCTCGACGGTGACGCGCGCGGTGGTGCGGCCCTGTCGATCCGGCAGATCACCGGCAAGCCGATCATGTTCGCCTCCAACGGCGAGAAGCTCGACGACTTCGACGCCTTCCACCCCGACCGGATGGCCTCCCGCATCCTCGACATGGGTGACCTGCTCACCCTGATCGAGCAGGCGGAGAAGACGTTCAGCCAGGAAGAGGCCGAGAAGATGGCCTCCAAGCTGGCGTCCAAGAAGGGCCAGGACTTCACCCTGGACGACTTCCTGGCCCAGATGGAGCAGGTCCGCAAGATGGGCTCCATCTCCAAGCTGCTCGGCATGCTGCCGGGCATGGGCCAGATGAAGGACCAGATCAACAACCTGGACGAGCGGGACGTCGACCGCACGGCCGCCATCATCAAGTCGATGACCCCGGCCGAGCGCCAGGAGCCGACGATCATCAACGGCTCGCGCCGCGCCCGTATCGCCAAGGGTTCCGGCGTCGAGGTCAGCGCGGTCAAGAACCTGGTCGAGCGGTTCTTCGAGGCCCGCAAGATGATGTCCCGCATGGCCCAGGGCGGCGGCATGCCGGGGATGCCCGGGATGCCGGGCATGGGCGGCGGTCCCGGCCGGACGAAGAAGAAGCAGAAGCAGGCCAAGGGCAAGCAGCGCTCCGGCAACCCGATGAAGCGCAAGCAGCAGGAGCAGGAGGAGGCCGCCCGCCGGGCCGCCGCAGCCGAGGGCGGCAGCGCCTTCGGGCTGCCGCAGCAGGGCGGCAAGGACTTCGAGCTGCCCGACGAGTTCAAGAAGTTCATGGGCTGACGGCCCGTCCCGTCACGACGCCGAGGGCGCCCCTTCACCCGAAGGGGCGCCCTCTCGGCGTTCCGGTCGGGCGCCCGCGCCTCAGGGCGTCCGGGCGATCAGGTAGCGGAACACGTTCGGCATCCACACCGTGCCGTCCTGGCGCTGGTGCGGGTGCAGGGCCTCGGCCAGCTCCTTGTCGACCTGCACCTGGTCCGTCGCCGTCATCGCCGCGTCGAACAGGCCCGTCGATTTCAGGCCGCGTACCGCGCTGTCCACGTCGGCGTACCCGAAGGGGCACGCCACCCGCCCCGACCCGTCCGGCCTGAGCCCGGCCCGCTGGGCGACGTCCTCCAGGTCGTCGCGGCAGGCGGGACGCCAGGCGCCCGAGGTGCGCAGCGGCTCCGCCAGCTTCGTCGCCACCCGCATCACGGACGCCGTGGCGCAGCGCTCCGGCGGACCCCAGCCCGCGAGCACCACGGCCGCACCGCGCCGGGCGAGCGGCGTCGCCTCCGCGAGCAGTCCGCTCAGCCCCTCCGAGTCGCCCGCGAGGCACCCGATCGGCTCGAACGCGGTCACCAGGGTGTAGCCGGGAGCGCCCGGCTGCGCGGCGTCCCGCGGCGAGCCGTCGACCAGCCGGGTGTCCGGACGCGCCCGCGTCCCCGACGCCTCCGGGAGCAGCCGCTCCCGCGCCAGGGCCATTCTCTCCGGGGAAGCGTCGACACCGGTGACCGCCGCTCCCCGGGCGGCGGCCATCAGCAGGGAGAGCCCGGAACCGCAGCCGAGACCGAGCAGCCGCGTGGCGGGACCCACTTCCAGTCGCTCGTAGACGGCCTCGTAGAGCGGTACGAGCATCCGCTCCTGGATCTCGGACCAGTCACGCGCGCGTGCACGCAGGTCCACGCGGGGTGCGGCCCCCGCGTGAGGCAGGTGCTGCCGCACGAGCGTAGGTGTCATAAGTAAGCGCCCCAATCCGCCGAGAGTTGCCTCTTGCCCGATTCCATGGCCCCCGTGACAGTGCGCTCGCACTACCCCCGTATGCCAGGAAACTCCCCCCTCGACCCGTCGTCCAGTGGAATGCGGCAGGGCTTATGAGTTGTCATGTGCCTATGGCGAGATTTCACATTCCGGCAACGTGGGCCCGTACCATCTCGCCATGGCGAAGGCACCTGTGCTTACTCCCCGCGCGGACGATTTCCCGCGCTGGTACCAGGACTTGATCACCAAGGCGGAACTCGCCGACAACGGTCCGGTGCGCGGCACCATGGTCATCCGACCGTACGGGTACGGGCTGTGGGAGCGGATGCAGGCGGAGATGGACGCCCGCATCAAGGAGACAGGCACCCAGAACGCCTACTTCCCGCTGCTCATCCCCGAGTCGTACCTCGCCCGGGAGGCCGACCACGTCGAGGGCTTCGCGCCCGAGCTGGCCGTCGTCACCCACGGGGGCGGCAAGGAACTCGAAGAGCCGGCCGTGGTCCGTCCCACCTCCGAGATGATCATCAACGAGTACTTCTCGAAGTGGGTGCAGAGCTACCGCGATCTGCCGCTGCTCATCAACCAGTGGGCGAACGTCGTGCGCTGGGAACTCCGGCCCCGGCTGTTCCTGCGCACCTCCGAGTTCCTCTGGCAGGAGGGCCACACCGCGCACGCCACGTACGAGGAGGCTCGCGACTTCGCCGCGCACATCCACCGGCAGGTCTACGAGGACTTCATGCTGAACGTCCTCGCGATGGACGTCGTCCCCGGCCGCAAGACCGTCAAGGAGCGGTTCGCCGGCGCGATCAACACCCTCACGCTCGAAGGCATGATGGGCGACGGCAAGGCCCTGCAGATGGCCACCAGCCACGAACTCGGCCAGAACTTCGCCAAGGCCTTCCACACCGGCTACCTCTCCAAGGACGGCCGGCAGGAACTGGTCTGGCAGACCTCCTGGGGCTCCACCACCCGCATGATCGGCGCCCTGGTCATGATGCACGGCGACGACAACGGCCTGCGCGTCCCGCCGCGGCTGGCGCAGATCCAGGCCGTCGTGCTCGCGATCAAGGGCGACGAGCCGGTTCTGGCCAAGGTCCGCGAGCTCGGCGACCGGCTGAAGGCGGCCGGGGTCCGCGTCCACGTCGACGACCGCACCGACACCCCCTTCGGCCGCCGCGCGGTCGACTGGGAGCTCAAGGGCGTGCCGGTCCGGATCGAGATCGGGCCGCGCGACCTGGAGAACGGCGCGGCGATGCTGGTCCGTCGCATCCCCGGGGGCAAGGAGCCGGTGTCCCTGGACGCCCTGGTGCCGCTGCTGCCCGAGATCCTGGAGGAGGACCAGGCCCTGCTGCTCAGGCAGTCCCGCGAGCGCCGTGAGTCACGCACGACCGAGGTGTCCACCTTCGAGGAGGCCGTCGAGGCCGCCACCACCGGCGGCTGGGCGCGCATCCCCTGGGCCGCGCTCGGCGAGGAGGGCGAGGCCAAGCTGGCCGACCACGCGGTGACCGTACGGTGTCTGGTCACCGAGGACGGGTCCGTTCCGGACGACGGTGACGCGCCCGGTAACGTCGCGGTCGTCGCGCGCGCTTACTGAGTGAAGCGCAAGGCGACCGAAACGTCTCTTGCGCACCCGTGGACCTCTGCTACCCCGGCGCGCGTGGTGTGCATACGTGCCGGGGCGTACGCGGGACTACGCACCACCTTGTGGTGAGCTGTGAGGCTTCTCCACAGATCAGCGCACCCGCCCTCGTCGGGACGCATCAGAGGCAACTGACGGGTACGTGCAAATTATTTGGGATGGCCCGGAATAGGAACACTGGGGCACCCCGGCTCGTTGTCATTACGTGAGCACGACACAGACACCACCTGTTCTCGCCGCAGAGCTGGCACAGGCGTGGGCCGATATTCAGCGGTACCACCCCGAGTTGCCCGACCTTGCCGCGCCAGAGTCCCTGATCGGGGAGTCGTCGTCCGCGTGCGGTCACGAGCTCTCCTTCGAGCGACTGCTCCATGAGGCAGTCCATGGCATCGCCGCTTCACGCGGCGTCCGCGACACTTCCCGTGCCGGCCGCTACCACAACCGCAGATTCCTCGCGATCGCCGAGGAGCTGGGCCTGGACCACCCCGAGGAACCGCATCCCAGCAGCGGTTTCTCCCTGGTCACGCTCACCCCCGAGGCGAAGCGGCGCTACCGCCCGACGATGGAGCGTCTCCAGCGCGCTCTGAAGGCCCACACGGCCGCGACCTCCTCCGACACGTCCCGCACCTTCCGGGGACCGGCCGCCCGGCACGGCTCCTCGGGTGGCGGTGTCCGCGTCAAGGCGGTCTGCGACTGCGGCCGCAACGTCCGGGTCGTCCCGTCCGTACTCGCCCAGGCGCCGATCGTCTGCGGCGGCTGCGGCAAGCCGTTCCGGATCCCGGACATCGTGGGAGCGGTAGCGAGCTGACGCCCGGCACCGGCATCTCGTGGCTGCCGGTCTCGGTGCGGGGCTCCGGCCGATGGCGCACCCGACGTGCTCACCTCTCACGCCGGGTGCGCCGTCGGCGTGCCCGCACGGCGGATCCGGCCCCCGGCCCGGAGCGACCCGCCGGGTGTGGCACAATGGCTAGCTGTACTCGACAGTCGCACAGGACCCCTCTCTCCTCCGGCTGACGCGTCCATCGGGCACTCGGGTACCGCAACCCCACGCGGCATTCTCGCCGTGCCCAACCACGTCAAATCCAGGAGAATCCACTCCCGTGGCAGTCAAGATCAAGCTGAAGCGTCTGGGCAAGATCCGTTCGCCTCACTACCGCATCGTCGTCGCCGACTCCCGTACCCGTCGTGACGGTCGTGCGATCGAGGAGATCGGCAAGTACCACCCGACGTACAACCCGTCGGTCATCGAGGTCGACGCGGACCGCGTCGCGTACTGGCTGGGTGTCGGCGCGCAGCCGACCGAGCCCGTGCTCGCCATCCTCAAGAAGACCGGCGACTGGCAGAAGTTCAAGGGCGAGCCCGCCCCGGCTCCGCTGCTGACGCAGCCCGAGAAGGCCGCGCGCCCGTCGTTCGAGGCCATCGGCGGCGACGACGAGGGCAAGGGTGAGGCGATCACCCAGAAGAAGAAGGCTGAGAAGAAGGACGAGGCCGCCGAGTCCGCTTCGACCGAGGCCTGAGCATGCTCGAGGAGGCTCTCGAGCACCTCGTGAAGGGCATCGTCGACAACCCCGACGATGTGCAGGTCGCCTCGCGCAACCTGCGCCGCGGCCGCGTGCTCGAGGTCCGGGTCCACCCGGACGACCTCGGCAAGGTGATCGGCCGCAACGGCCGCACCGCACGCGCCCTGCGTACCGTCGTGGGCGCCATCGGCGGTCGCGGCGTCCGCGTCGACCTCGTCGACGTGGACCACGTCCGCTGACGCTTTCGCAGCAGCACCGGCTCGGGCCGGGGAGGGCCACTGGGCCGTCCCCGGCCCGCAGTCGTATGACAGGAGAATGGACACGTGCAGCTGGTAGTCGCACGGATCGGCCGTGCCCATGGCATCAAGGGTGAGGTCACCGTCGAGGTGCGGACCGACGAGCCGGAGCTGAGGCTCGGCCCCGGTGCCGTACTCACCACCGATCCCGCTTCCGCGGGACCGCTCACCATCGAGACGGGCCGCGTCCACAGCGGCCGTCTCCTGCTGCGCTTCGAAGGCGTCAGCGACCGCACCGGCGCCGAGGCCCTGCGCAACACCCTCCTGATCGCCGAGATCGATCCGGAGGAACTGCCCGAGGGCGAGGACGAGTACTACGACCACCAGCTCATCGACCTCGACGTGGTCACCGCGGACGGCACCGAGGTCGGCCGCATCACGGAGATCTCGCACCTGCCCACCCAGGACCTCTTCATCGTGGAGCGGCCCGACGGCAGCGAGGTGATGATCCCCTTCGTCGAGGAGATCGTCACCGAGATCGACCTGGAGGAGCAGAAGGCCGTCATCACCCCGCCCCCGGGCCTGATCGACGACCGCGCCGAGATCGCCTCCAGCCGGGACGACGCCTCCGGCCGGGAAGAGTCGTAATGCGCCTCGACGTCGTCACGATCTTCCCCGAGTACCTGGAACCGCTGAACGTCTCCCTCGTCGGCAAGGCACGCGCGCGCGGACAGCTGAACGTGCACGTCCACGACCTGCGTTCCTGGACCTACGACCGTCACAACACCGTCGACGACACCCCCTACGGCGGCGGCCCCGGCATGGTCATGAAGACCGAGCCGTGGGGGGACGCCCTGGACTCCGTCCTGGCCGACGGCTACGAGACGGGCTCCCGGGCGCCCGCCCTCATCGTGCCCACGCCCAGCGGCCGGCCCTTCACCCAGGAACTCGCCGTCCACCTCTCCGAGCGCCCCTGGCTGATCTTCACGCCGGCCCGCTACGAGGGCATCGACCGCCGCGTGGTCGACGAGTACGCGACACGGATGCCGGTGTACGAGGTGTCCATCGGCGACTACGTCCTGGCCGGCGGCGAGGCGGCCGTCCTCGTCGTCACGGAGGCCGTGGCGCGGCTGCTGCCCGGCGTCCTGGGCAACGCCGAGTCGCACCGGGACGACTCCTTCGCGCCGGGCGCCATGGCGAACCTGCTCGAAGGGCCCGTCTACACCAAGCCTCCCGAGTGGCGCGGCCGGGACATCCCCGACGTGCTGCTCAGCGGCCACCACGGCAAGATCGCCCGCTGGCGCCGCGACGAGGCCCTCAAGCGCACCACCGCCCACCGGCCCGACCTCATCGAGCGGTGCGACCCCAAGGCCTTCGACAAGAAGGACCGCGAGATGCTCTCCATCCTGGGCTGGGAACCGGACCCGGCGGGGGAGCCGTACGGCCGATTTTGGCGCAGGACCGACGGCGTGGAAGAATAGCCAGCTGTTGTGCGTCCGTCCGGCGTGCGCCCCTGCCACAGGGGGAGACGACGTCCGCCCCGACCCGCACACACCTGATCCGAAACACCTAGTTTCCGTTGATGACCTGTGGCATCAGCGAGGAAAGCAGACGAAATGTCTCACCTGCTCGACACCGTCGACTCCGCGTCGCTGCGCAGCGACGTCCCCGCCTTCCGCCCGGGCGACACGGTCAACGTGCACGTCCGCGTCATCGAGGGCAACCGCTCCCGTGTGCAGCAGTTCAAGGGCGTCGTGATCCGCCGCCAGGGTGCCGGCGTGCGCGAGACCTTCACGGTCCGCAAGGTCTCCTTCTCCGTCGGCGTCGAGCGCACCTTCCCGGTGCACACCCCGATCGTGGAGAAGATCGAGCTCGTCACCAGGGGTGACGTCCGCCGCGCCAAGCTGTACTACCTGCGCGAGCTCCGCGGCAAGGCCGCGAAGATCAAGGAGAAGCGCGAGAGCTGAGTGCTCCGAGGGGTTCATGTCGGGGCCGGATAGCATCTGGCTCCGATGGACACCGAAGCGCAGCCGACGACACGCGACCGTTCCTCCCGCCCTACCGGCTCCGAGACGACCTCGGATCCCGCAGGGCCGGAGGACCGGTCGCGTGTCGCGTTCGTGGCGCGGGTCGGCTCCCTGGTCCCGGGCGGCCGGATCACCCTCACCCTGCTGCTCTGCCTGGTGTTCCTGCTGTCGCTCAGCACCTTCGTCCTGCGGCCCTTCCAGATCCCCAGCGGATCCATGGAACCCGGATTGAGGATCGGGGACCGGGTTCTCGTAAATAAGTTGGCGTACCGTTTCGGTGCCGTGCCGCAGCGGGGAGACATCGTCGTGTTCGACGGAACCGGGTACTTCGGGCACGCGGACTACATCAAGCGCGTTGTCGGTGTGGGGGGAGACCGCGTGGTCTGCTGCGACAGGGAGGGGAGCATCCAGGTGAACGGCCGGCCGGTCGACGAATCGGGCTTCCTGCATCCCGGCGACAGCCCGTCCGAGGTGCCCTTCGACGTCGTCGTGCCCGACGGCGCCCTGTTCGTCCTCGGCGACCACCGCAGCGACTCCAGCGACTCCCGCGACCACCTCGGCTCGCCGGGCGGCGGCATGATCCCCGTCGGCGACGTGATCGGCCGCGCCGACGGGATCGTCTGGCCCTTCGCTCACGCCACCCGGCTGCACCGGCCCGACGCCTACGCGCGCGTGCCCGGCGTCCGCAAGGCGGGCGCCCATGGGTAACCGCGGCAAACCGCGCGGCGTCCCTGCGGGCCCCGCGGAGAACCTGCTGCCCACCGGGGTCCGGCGCGCCGCCGGCCCGTCCGGCGGCGGCCGTACGCGTGCCGAGCGCCGCAAGCTCCAGCGCAAGGTCAAACGGCGGCGCAGGCGCGGTGCCGTCAAGGAGATACCACTCCTCGTGGGCGTGGCCGTCCTGATAGCGCTCGTGCTGAAGACGTTCCTCGTCCAGGCGTTCGTCATCCCGTCCGGCTCCATGGAGCAGACGATCCAGATCGGCGACCGCGTCCTGGTCGACAAGCTCACCCCGTGGTTCGGCTCGAAGCCGCAGCGCGGTGACGTCGTCGTCTTCAAGGACCCCGGCGGCTGGCTCAAGGACGAGCAGCCCGCCACGCGGAAGTCCGACCCCGTCGTCGTCAAGCAGGTCAAGGAAGGGCTCACCTTCATCGGCCTGCTGCCCTCCGAGAACGAGAAGGACCTCATCAAGCGGGTCGTCGGCGTCGGCGGCGACCGCGTCAAGTGCTGCGACACGCAGGGGCGGGTGACCGTCAACGGCGTCCCGCTCGTCGAGGACTACCTCTACCCCGGCGCCGCCCCGTCCGACACGCCGTTCGACATCACGGTCCCCCAGGGGCGGCTGTGGGTGATGGGCGACCACCGCAACAACTCCGCGGACTCCCGCGCCCACCAGGACACCGACTACGGGGGCACGGTCTCCGAGGACGAGGTGGTGGGCCGCGCCATGGTCATCGCCTGGCCCTTCGGTCACTGGAACATGCTGGAGGAGCCGAATACCTACGCCTCCGTGTCCGACTCGGCCGCCGGGTCGACCGCCGCTTCCGAACTGTCGCATAGGGTTGCCTCCTACGATTCGAACGGAACGATCCAACTCCCGACTCCTGCGGAACTCCCGCTCGTTATGGGAGTGGTGGGCCTGCGCCGCGTATGGGGCAGGCGGCGGCACAGAGTGAGGAGTTGGCGTGGAGGATGTGGCGGTTGGCGCACGGTCCGGACACGACGGCGAGGAGCACCGCGGACGCCCCGCGGAATCCACCGTCCCGGCCGCGGACAGCGCCGTGACCTCCGGGAGTGACTCCGGGACAGCCGAGGATGGCAGGGTGACGGGCGAGCAGACCACGGCCGAGGGCCAGGGACCGGGCGGTACGGCAAGGACACCGAAGAAACCGCGCTCCTTCTGGAAGGAACTGCCCATCCTGATCGGTATCGCGCTGGTGCTGGCGCTGCTGATCAAGACGTTCCTGGTGCAGGCGTTCTCGATCCCCTCCGACTCGATGCAGAACACCCTCCAGCAGGGTGACCGCGTCCTGGTCGACAAACTCACGCCCTGGTTCGGTTCCGAGCCCGAGCGCGGCGAGGTCATCGTCTTCCACGACCCGGACAACTGGCTGGCGGGCGAGCCGACCACGGACCCGAACGCCCTGCAGACCTTCCTCAGCTGGATCGGCCTCATGCCGTCCGCGGAGGAGAAGGACCTCATCAAGCGGGTCATCGGCGTCGGCGGCGACACGATCGAGTGCAAGAACACCGGCCCGCTCACGGTCAACGGCAAGGCGCTCAACGAGCAGGACTACGTCTACGCCGGCAACACCCCGTGCAGCGTCGACGACCAGGGCGGCCAGTTCAAGGTGAAGGTCCCCGAGGGCTACGTCTGGGTCATGGGCGACCACCGGCAGAACTCGCGGGACTCCCGCTACAACCAGTCCGACAAGAACCACGGCATGGTCCCGGTGAAGGACGTCGTCGGACGCGCCGTCGTCGTCGCGTGGCCGGTCAACCGCTGGGCGACCCTGCCGGTCCCGGACACCTTCGACCAGCCCGGGCTGAACGCCCAGCCGGCCGCAGCCGGTCTGACGGTCGCGCCGCAGGGGCTCGCGCTCCTCGGGGTCGTGCCGGTGGTGCTCTGGCGTCGCCGGAAGCCGTGATCCCGGCCATGGGCTGACCCCGGCCGGTACCCCCGGGTAGGGTGCGGACCCATGGGTGGCGAGAGCATGACGCACACGGCCCCGCGCAGCGGCGGCCCGGGCACGGGCCCGGTGGGCAGCCGGACCGGACAGCGACTGTCCGGGCTGGCCGTCGCACTGGGCCTCGTGCTGTTTCTCGGCGGTTTCGCCTGGGGAGCGGTGGTCTACCGGCCGTACACCGTGCCCACCAGTTCGATGACACCGACGATCGACGCGGGCGACCGGATCCTGGCGCAGCGCGTCGACGGCGCCGAGGTGCGCCGCGGTGACGTCGTCGTCTTCAAGGACGCGACCTGGGCCAACGCGCCGATGGTCAAGCGCGTGGTCGCCGTCGGCGGCGACACGGTCTCCTGCTGCCAGGACGGCAAGCTGAAGGTCAACGGCAAGGAGATCGACGAAACGTACCTGCCCAAGGGAACACCGGCCGAGATGAGCAATTTCCCGACCGTGACCGTCCCCAAGGGCCGTCTCTTCCTGCTCGGCGACGAGCGGGGCAACTCGGTTGACTCCACGGCCCACCTCACCGACGCCGCCAGCGGCACGGTGGCGCGCTCCGCCGTGGACGCCCGCGTCGACTCCGTCGTGTGGCCCATGAAGGGCATGCTGGAGCGCCCCACCGGCTTCGAGCCGCTCAACACCCTGTCCTCGCCCGGACCGCTGCGGACGATCGTCGTCCTCGTGATCGCCGGCGCCGTGCTCGTCCTGGGCGGAGGCGCCTACGGGCCCATCGCCAAGCGTGCTGGCGCCTCCCGGGCCCGACGGGAGAACGCGGAGCCCGCAGGTGCCCGCTGAGGCCGTGGGAGCGGGCCAGGACACCTACGCGGGCGGCTTGCGCAGGGTCGCCCGGGTGGTGCTGCTTGACCCACGGGACCGCATCCTTCTGCTGCACGGGCACGAGCCGGACGACCCGGCCGACGACTGGTGGTTCACCCCCGGAGGCGGGGTGGAGGGCGAGGAGACCCGTGAACAGGCCGCCCTGCGGGAACTCGCCGAGGAGACGGGCATCACCGACGTCGAACTCGGCCCGGTGCTGTGGCGGCGCAGGTGCTCCTTCCCGTTCGCGGGCCGCCGCTGGGACCAGGACGAGTGGTACTACCTGGCCCGCACCGACCGCACGGCGGTGGCCGCCACCGCACTGACGGAACTGGAACGGCGCAGCGTCGCCGGAGCGCGCTGGTGGACGTGTCCGGAACTGAGCCGGGCACATGAGACGGTGTATCCGACCAGACTCGCCGGGCTGCTGCGCACGCTGCTCGACGAGGGTCCCCCGGCCAGGCCTGTGATCCTTGACCCGGAAATCGTCTAGGGGCTCACGGGACTGGCGCACAATGGGGGGATCGCACGGCTGAAGGGGAACATGCCATGAGCGCCGAGGACCTCGAGAAGTACGAGACCGAGATGGAGCTGAAGCTCTACCGGGAGTACCGCGATGTCGTCGGTCTGTTCAAATACGTGATCGAGACCGAGCGGCGTTTCTACCTGACCAATGACTACGAGATGCAGGTGCACTCGGTCCAGGGTGAGGTGTTCTTCGAGGTGTCCATGGCCGACGCCTGGGTCTGGGACATGTACCGGCCGGCGCGGTTCGTGAAGCAGGTGCGCGTCCTCACGTTCAAGGACGTGAACATCGAGGAGCTGAACAAGAGCGACCTGGAGCTGCCGAGCGGCTGAGGTTCCTCGTGTGGGTGACGGAGTTGTCCACAGTCCCTGAGCCGTCCACCAAGATCCACTTCGTGGTGGCGGCTGCGTGATCGTTGGCGCCGGAGGTGGTGCCGACATGACCGCACATCTGGCACGCAGTGCCATGGGCAAGTACGGGGAGAGTCTGGCCGCACGGCGGCTGGTGGAGGCCGGTCTGACGGTCCTGGAGCGCAACTGGCGCTCCGGCCGGACCGGCGAGATCGACATCGTGGCCCGGGACGGTGACGTCCTGGTGGTCTGCGAGGTGAAAACCCGCAGGGAAGGTCCCTTCCAGCATCCGATGGCGGCCGTGACCCCGCAGAAGGCGGAGCGGCTGCGGGGCCTGGCCGAGCGCTGGATCCAGACACACGGCGGCGCACCGCCCGGCGGCGTCCGCATCGACCTGATCGGCGTCCTGCTGCCCGCGCGCGGCGCCGCCTTGGTCGAGCATGTGCGGGGGGTGGCCTGAATGGCATTCGCCCGTGCGTGTTCGGTGGCGCTGGTGGGCGTCGAAGGCGTGGTCGTCGAGGTCCAGGCCGATCTAGAACCCGGCGTCGCCGCGTTCACGCTGGTGGGGCTGCCCGACAAGAGCCTCACGGAGAGCCGGGACCGGGTGCGCGCCGCTGTCGTCAACTCGGGCGCGGCATGGCCCCAGAAGAAACTCACGGTCGGCCTGAGCCCGGCCTCGGTGCCGAAGTCGGGCAGCGGCTTCGACCTGGCCGTCGCGGCGGCGGTCCTCGGCGCGGCGGAACGCATCGATCCGAGGGTCCTGGCCGACATCGTGATGATCGGCGAACTGGGACTGGACGGACGCGTGCGACCCGTGCGGGGGGTGCTGCCGGCGGTGCTGGCGGCGGCGGATGCGGGGTATGAGCAGGTGGTGGTGCCGGAATGCGCCGCCGCCGAGGCGTCCCTCGTACCCGGGGTCTCGGTGCTGGGCGTGCGCAGCCTGCGGCAGCTGATCGCCGTCCTGGCCGACGAACCCGTGCCCGACGAGGAACAGGACGAGCTGGGCCGCCCGGACCCGCTCCTCGCCGGGCTCCGGATGCCGGGCACCGGCGCGGCCACAGGCATGCACAGCGCCGGAGCGGCCCAGCACGACCACGGTCACGACCTGGCGGACGTCGTCGGGCAGACCTCGGCGCGCACGGCCGTGGAGGTGGCCGCAGCGGGTGGGCATCACCTCTTCCTCGAAGGGCCGCCCGGCGCGGGCAAGACCATGCTCGCCGAGCGGTTGCCGGCCATCCTGCCCCGGCTCGGCCGACAGGAGTCGCTGGAGGTCACCGCGGTCCATTCGATCGCGGGCCTGCTGCCTCCGGGCAAGCCACTGATCGACGTGGCGCCCTACTGCGCACCCCACCACTCGGCCACGATGCAGGCACTCGTCGGCGGCGGCCCGGGCATCGCACGGCCCGGGGCCGTCTCGCTGTCCCATCGCGGAGTGCTGTTCCTGGATGAGACGCCGGAATTCAACAGCCAGGCCCTGGACGCACTGCGCCAGCCGCTGGAGGCAGGGCATGTGGTGATCGCGCGCAGTGCGGGGGTCGTGCGCTTCCCGGCCAAGTTCCTCATGGTGCTCGCGGCCAACCCCTGCCCGTGCGGCCGGTTCTCGCTGCGGGACGACCTGTGCGAATGCCCGCCCTCGGCCATCCGCCGCTACCAGGCCAGGCTGTCCGGCCCGCTGCTCGACCGGGTCGACCTGCGCGTCGAGGTGGATCGGGTCACCCGCTCCGAGCTGACCGCCTCCGACGCCAGGGGCGAGTCGACCGCGACGGTCGCCGACCGGGTGAGAGCGGCCCGCGAAAGGACCGCGGAGCGTCTCGCGGGAACCCCCTGGTGCACCAACAGCGAGGTGCCCGGCCGGGAATTGCGCAGCCGCTGGTACGCCGTGCCCGGTGCGATGGACGAGGCCGAGCGGAACCTGGAGCGGGGCGTCCTCACCGCCCGCGGCCTCGACCGCGTCCTGCGGGTGGCCTGGACCGTCGCTGACCTCGTCGGCCACGACCGGCCCGACGCCACAGACGTCGCCCTCGCCCTGCAGCTGCGCACCGGCGTGCCGCGCGGCGTACCGATGGCCATCGGGGCGCTGACATGAACCTCCTTGACGAACCCGACGAGAAACTGCTCGCCCGCATCCTGCTCACCCGCGTCATCGAGCCCGGGGACGAGGTCGGTGGGCGGTGGGTGCGGGAGTTCGGGGTCGGGGGAGTGGTGCGGCGGTTGCAGGAGGGCGGGGCCGCTCTGCCGGGGGTGAGCGGGAAGCGGTGGGCCGGGCTGGTGGCCAGGGCCGAGGCTGCCCGGCCCCGGCAGGACCTCGCCGCAGCCCGGGACGCCGGCGTGCGGTTCGTGGCTCCGGGGGAGGCAGAGTGGCCGGCGCAGCTCGACGACCTCGGGGACGCCCGGCCCCTGGGCCTGTGGGTGCGCGGACGGCCCAGTCTGCGGATGTGGGCGCTGAAGTCGGTCGCCGTCGTCGGCGCCCGGGCCTGCACCGAGTACGGAGCCCACATGGCCGCCACCCTCGCCGCCGGGCTGGCCGAGCAGGGCTGGGTCGTGGTCTCGGGCGGCGCCTACGGAGTCGACGGTGCCGCCCACCGCGGAGCCCTCGGAGCCGGCGGCGCCACCGTCGCCGTCCTCGCCTGCGGCGTCGACCGTCCCTACCCCCGCGGCCACACCCAGCTGATCGGCCGGATCGCCGAACAGGGCTTGGTGATCGGGGAGTTGCCACCTGGCGAGCACCCCACACCGAACCGGTTCATCCTGCGGAACAGAGTGATCGCCGCGCTCACCCGCGGCACGGTGGTCGTGGAGGCGGCCCACCGCAGCGGCTCCCTGGTCACCGCGCGGGCTGCACAGCGCCTCGGCCGGCACACCATGGGCGTACCGGGCCCGGCCACCAGCGCCCTCTCCGCCGGAGTGCACGATCTGCTGCGCGGCGAGGCCGTCCTGGTCTCGGACGTCGCGGATGTGGTGGAACTGGTCGGTGACATCGGCGAGCTGGGCCCTGACCGCCGAGGCCCCGTCCTGCCCCGGGACCTGCTGGAACCGGTCGCCCGCCAGGTCCTCGACGCCCTGCCGGGACGCGGCACCGCCGGGCCCGGCGAGATCGCGCGCGCCGCACAGACCGCACCGGACGACGCGCTCGCGAGACTGTACGAACTCCGAGCACTCGGTTACGTCGAACGACACGGCGACGGCTGGAAGTTGACACGCCAGGCGGTGATGTCGGTCCGCGACGCCCGCGGACCGTGCTGACGGTGTGTGTTCGGCCGTCCGGGGGAACCCCGACATCCCTTGGAAATGCGCCCAGTTGAGGCCCTCCGGCGATCACAGCGAGCGACCGGGCCTCCCCGACGGGACGTCGTGAGGAACGTATCTGCGCCCGCCCCGGCCTCCGCCCTTCGCGCACCGCGACACCACAGTCACGCTACGCTCACGACGATCCCGACACGGACAGGCAACTCGACATCACACAGACAGCTCACCCTGGCAGCACCACTCCGCAGCAGAACGGCACAAGGCGACGAATGCCCCAGCACACCTCCGGGTCCGACCGGGCGGCGATCCCCCCAGCCGCCCGTGACGGTGGCAGCGTGCGACCGCCCGCTCCCTCCACGCTCGACGAGCTGTGGCGGTCGTACAAGGCGACGGGGGACGAACGGCTGCGGGAGCAACTGATCCTGCACTACTCGCCGCTCGTGAAGTACGTGGCGGGACGGGTCAGCGTGGGCCTGCCGCCCAACGTGGAGCAGGCGGACTTCGTCTCGTCCGGGGTGTTCGGGCTCATCGACGCGATCGAAAAGTTCGACCTCGACCGGGAGATCAAGTTCGAGACCTACGCGATCACCCGGATCCGCGGCGCGATGATCGACGAGCTGCGGGCCCTGGACTGGATCCCCCGCTCGGTGCGGCAGAAGGCGCGCAACGTGGAGCGGGCGTACGCCACGCTGGAGGCGCGGCTGCGGCGGACGCCGACGGAGGGCGAGGTGGCCTCCGAGATGGGCATCGCCGTCGAGGAACTCCACGGGGTGTTCAGCCAGTTGTCGCTGGCCAACGTGGTGGCCCTGGAGGAGCTGCTGCACGGGAGCGGTGACGGCGGTGACGGGCTCAGCGTCATGGACACGCTGGAGGACACCGCCGCCGACAACCCGGTGGAGGTCGCCGAGGACCGGGAACTGCGGAGGTTCCTGGCGCGGGCGATCAACACCCTGCCCGACCGGGAGAAGACCGTAGTCACGCTGTACTACTACGAGGGCCTCACCCTGGCCGAGATCGGGAACGTGCTGGGGGTCACCGAGAGCCGGGTCAGCCAGATCCACACCAAGTCCGTGCTGCAGCTGAGAGCGAAACTGGCGAGCTTCGGCCGCTGACCTGGCCGGATGCCCCCGGGTCGGCGGCAACCACTCCCGTCCGGCGGGACGCGTCCGTACAGTGTTGACGTGCCAAGGATTCGAGCGGCCTCCGTGGCCGAGCACCGGTCGATGCAGCGAGCCGCCCTGCTGGACGCGGCTCGTTCCTTGTTGTCCGAGGGCGGTACGGAGGCGCTGACCTTCCCGGCCCTCGCCGAGCGGACGGGCCTCGCGCGTTCGTCCGTCTACGAGTACTTCCGGTCACGGGCGGCCGTGGTCGAGGAGCTGTGCGAGGTCGACTTCCCGGTCTGGGCGGCGGACGTGTCGGCGGCGATGGAGCGGGCGGAGACGGCCGAGGCCAAGGTCGAGGCGTATGTGCGGCAGCAGTTGGAGCTGGTCGGGGACCGGCGCCACCGGGCCGTGGTCGCGATCTCCGCGAGCGAGCTGGACGCCGGGGCCCGGGAGAAGATCCGGGCGGCGCACGGCGGGCTGGTCGCGATGATCGTCGAGGCGCTGGGCGAGCTGGGGCACGAGCAGCCCCGGCTGGCGGCGATGCTGCTGCAGGGCGTCGTGGACGCGGCCGTGCGGAGGATCGAGCTGGGGGCGGCGGAGGAACCGGCGGTTGTCGCGGAGGCGGCTGTGGGGATGGCGCTGCGGGGTGTGCGGGGCTGAGGGCGCGGGTGCCCCGCGGGGACGGGTCCGCAGCCCGGCGGTGCGGGGTGCCGCTGCGCCCACCCTCCCCCTGGCTCCCGACGTCGTTCGAGCAGGGGGGCCACCGTCGCCCCAGGCAGCACGACTGCCCGAAGCCGGGGCGGGACGACGGCCCGCAGTCGGTCAGTACACCGGCAGCAGTCGGGACGGGACGACGGCCCGTGGTCGGTCAGTACACCGGCAGCAGTCGGGACGGGCCCCGGCTGAGCAGCCACGGGGGCAGAAGTGACAGTGGGTTCAGGTAGGTCTCCCCACGGCGCAGACCCCAGTGCACGCACGCAGCCGTGCAGTGCGAGCCGGTCGCGTCCACCGTGCCGATCACCTCGCCCGGTGCCACTTCGTCGCCCTTCTCCACCGACGCCGTCACCGGCTCGTAGGTCGTGCGCAGGGGTGGGTCGCCGGTGCCGGTGAGGTCCACCGCGAGCACGCCCTTTCCGGCCACCCGGCCCGCGAACGACACCGTGCCGGCCGCCACCGCCCGCACCGGCGTTCCCGGAGCCGCCGCCAGGTCCACGCCCCGGTGGCCCCGGCCGTAGACCGTCGCCGGGGGCTCCCAGCCGCGCAGGACCGGGGGACGCAGGCCGACGGGCCACGCGCGGCCGAGCGCCGGCACGGTGTCGTCCGCGAGCGGGGCACCCGCCGCGAGCAGCCGCGGGGGCGGAGCCAGGAGGGCCCATGCGGTGAGGAGCAGCAGCACGATCAGACGCCTACAGACGCGGACACATCGGTTCTCTCGCATGGGGAAAGCGTCCCGGAATGTGACCCCACGGAGTCGCCGGTTGTGGATCATCCGCCGGTTGTGGACAACGGCGTCACCCGGCACCCCGCGGGTCCCGTACACTTCTGGTGGCGACCCGAGCCGTCGGGTCGACTTCGCACGCCCCGACACGAACCCCGGCAACGGGCCCGTGTCAGCGCCCCTCGGTCCCTCGTGGAACGGCGCGCAGTGGGCGTCAGGCGCGGAAGCCGTCCGGCATCCGCGGCACAACCGAGAAATTCAAGGAGATACGGCCATGGCCGTCGTCACGATGCGGGAGCTGCTGGAGAGCGGCGTCCACTTCGGTCACCAGACCCGTCGTTGGAACCCGAAGATGAAGCGCTTCATCTTCACGGAGCGCAACGGCATCTACATCATCGACCTGCTCCAGTCGCTGTCGTACATCGACCGCGCCTACGAGTTCGTCAAGGAGACCGTCGCCCACGGTGGCACGGTCATGTTCGTCGGCACGAAGAAGCAGGCGCAGGAGGCCATCGCCGAGCAGGCCACCCGCGTCGGCATGCCCTACGTCAACCAGCGCTGGCTGGGCGGCATGCTCACCAACTTCTCGACCGTCTACAAGCGTCTGCAGCGCCTCAAGGAGCTCGAGCAGATCGACTTCGAGGACGTCGCCGCGTCCGGTCTGACCAAGAAGGAGCTTCTCGTGCTCTCGCGCGAGAAGGCCAAGCTGGAGAAGACCCTCGGCGGTATCCGCGAGATGCAGAAGGTGCCCAGCGCCGTCTGGATCGTGGACACCAAGAAGGAGCACATCGCCGTTGGTGAGGCCCGGAAGCTGAACATCCCGGTCGTCGCGATCCTCGACACCAACTGCGACCCCGACGAGGTCGACTACAAGATCCCGGGCAACGACGACGCGATCCGCTCCGTCACCCTGCTCACCCGCGTCATCGCCGACGCCGTCGCCGAGGGCCTCATCGCCCGCAGCGGTGTCGCCACCGAGGGCAAGGGCGAGAAGGCCGCGGGCGAGCCGCTGGCCGAGTGGGAGCGCGACCTGCTCGAGGGCGAGAAGAAGGCCGACGAGGCCGCGCCCGCCGCCGAGGCCGCTCCGGCCGAGGCCCCCGCCGCCGAGGCCGAGAAGCCGGCCGAGGGCGACAAGCCGGCCGAGGCCGAGCAGGCCTGACCCGTCAGTCCCGTGGTGACGGCGGGAGCGGTACTGCTTGCACCAGCGCCCTCGGCGCGGTGAAGTCCGCTCCCGCCGTTCACCCGTAGGTCAGCGGAGGGACAGCGCGCTCCTGCTCCATGGAGCGCATCCGCAGATCTTCGATCTTCCAGACTTCGAGAGAGATTCACAGACTCATGGCGAACTACACCGCCGCCGACGTCAAGAAGCTCCGTGAGCTCACGGGCGCCGGCATGATGGACTGCAAGAAGGCGCTGGACGAGGCCGAGGGCAACGTCGAGAAGGCCGTCGAGGCGCTCCGCATCAAGGGCCAGAAGGGCGTCGCCAAGCGCGAGGGCCGCTCCGCCGAGAACGGCGCCGTGGTCTCGATCATCGCCGACGACAACTCCTCCGGCGTCATCGTCGAGCTGAAGTGCGAGACGGACTTCGTCGCCAAGGGCGAGAAGTTCCAGGCCGTCGCCAACCAGATCGCGCAGCACGTCGCCAAGACCTCCCCGGCCGACCTCGACGCCCTGCTCGCCTCCGAGATCGAGGCCGGCAAGACCGTCCAGGCGTTCGTCGACGAGGCCAACGCCAACCTGGGCGAGAAGATCGTCCTGGACCGCTTCGCGCAGTTCGCCGACGGCTACGTGACGGCGTACATGCACCGCACGATGCCCGACCTGCCCCCGCAGATCGGTGTCCTCGTCGAGCTGGACAAGCCGAACGCGGAGATCGCCAAGGGTGTCGCCCAGCACATCGCCGCCTTCGCGCCGAAGTACCTCTCCAAGGAGGACGTGCCGGCCGAGGTCGTCGAGTCCGAGCGCCGCGTCGCCGAGGAGACCACCCGCGCCGAGGGCAAGCCCGAGGCCGCCCTGCCGAAGATCGTCGAGGGTCGCCTCAACGGCTTCTTCAAGGACGCCACGCTGCTCGGCCAGCCGTACGCGCTCGACAACAAGAAGTCCGTCCAGAAGATCCTGGACGAGGCCGGTGTCACCCTGAAGCGCTTCACGCGCATCAAGGTCGGCATCTGAGTCCGTACCGCGCTCGACGCCCGACCCCTATAGGGTCGACAGCAGTCGTCCGCGTACGCCGTCACACCAGTGGCGGACGACAGCAGATCTGACGAGGAGGCCATTGCCGTATGGGATGCGAAACACGCCCCACCGGCAATGGCCTTCTTGGTATGTGCAACACGTGAAAGAGGCGGGATCCCCCATGACCACCAAGGCCCAGAAGAGCGACGACGGCAAAGTGAGCGGCCGGTTTCTGCTGAAGCTGTCCGGAGAGGCCTTCTCCGGTGGCGGCGGCCTGGGCGTCGACCCCGACGTGGTGCACAAGATCGCTCGCGAGATCGCGGCCGTCGTGCGCGACGGTGCCCAGATCGCGGTCGTCATCGGCGGCGGCAACTTCTTCCGCGGTGCCGAACTCCAGCAGCGCGGCATGGACCGGGCCCGCTCCGACTACATGGGCATGCTCGGCACGGTCATGAACTGCCTCGCCCTCCAGGACTTCCTGGAGAAGGTGGGGGTGGACTGCCGCGTGCAGACCGCCATCACCATGGGCCAGGTCGCCGAGCCGTACATCCCGCTGCGCGCCGTACGGCACCTGGAGAAGGGCCGCGTGGTCATCTTCGGCGCCGGCATGGGCATGCCGTACTTCTCCACCGACACCACCGCCGCGCAGCGCGCCCTGGAGATCGACGCCGAGGCGCTGCTGATGGGCAAGAACGGCGTGGACGGGGTGTACGACTCCGACCCCAAGACCAACCCGGACGCCGTGAAGTTCGACCACCTCGGCTACGGCGAGGTGATCACGCGCGACCTGAAGGTCGCCGACGCCACGGCCGTGACCCTGTGCCGCGACAACAAGCTCCCGATCGTGGTCTTCGAGCTGCTGGCGGAGGGCAACATCGGGCGCGCCGTCAAGGGTGAGAAGATCGGCACGCTGGTGGGGGACCCCGGCAGTCGGGACTGAGACCCCAGAACAACCCCGTCCGGGGGACGGACGGGACGGAGCCGGGCCGGGGGATGGACAATGTCCCGCCGGTCGGGAACCGTGCAGGAAGAAGACGCGACGCAGCCGGCCGCCGCCCACATGGAACCGCAGCCGGGCCTACTCACACGCAGGAGCAAGTGGTGATCGAAGAGACCCTCCTCGAGGCCGAGGAGAAGATGGAGAAGGCCGTCGTGGTCGCCAAGGAGGACTTCGCCGCGATCCGCACCGGCCGTGCGCACCCGGCGATGTTCAACAAGATCGTGGCCGAGTACTACGGCGCGCCGACGCCGATCAACCAGCTGGCCTCGTTCTCCGTGCCCGAGCCGCGCATGGCCGTGGTGACCCCGTTCGACAAGAGCGCGCTGCGCAACATCGAGCAGGCGATCCGTGACTCCGACCTGGGCGTCAACCCGAGCAACGACGGCAACATCATCCGGGTGGTGTTCCCCGAGCTGACCGAGGAGCGCCGCCGCGAGTACATCAAGGTGGCCAAGGGCAAGGGCGAGGACGCGAAGATCTCGATCCGCTCCGTGCGCCGCAAGGCCAAGGAAGCCATCGACAAGCTGATCAAGGACGGCGAGGTCGGCGAGGACGAGGGCCGCCGTGCGGAGAAGGAGCTCGACGACACCACGTCGAAGTACGTCGCGCAGGTGGACGAGCTCCTGAAGCACAAGGAAGCGGAGCTGCTCGAGGTCTGATGAACGACTCTTCCTGGGGGGCGCCGCCACAGGCCGGGTACTGGGGGCCCAGCGACCAAGGGCATGGTCACGGGCACGTCCAGGGCACGGGCCAGGGGCACGTCCAGGGGGCCGCTCCGGCGGGTCCCGCATACGATGCGTATGAAGCGCCTCAGACTCGCCCCATGCCCATCGTGCCCGACGTGACCGAATTCGGCGGAAACCAGGATGACGACCGGGGGGCTGCTCGGCTGAGTGGCACCCCGGTCCGAAACGACACGAACCCGGAGCCCATGCCCGACGCCTCGCAGCCGGCACCCAAGCCGCCGAAGAAGAGCGCGGGCCGCGACCTGAGCGCCGCGATAGGGGTCGGTGTCGGGCTCGGTGCGGTGATCGTCGCGTCGCTGTTCGTCGTCAAGGCCGTGTTCGTCGGCGTCGTCGCGGTGGCCGTGGTGGTGGGCCTGTGGGAGCTGACGAAGCGGCTGGAGGAACGCAAGGGCATCCGGGCGCCGCTCGTACCGCTCGCGCTCGGCGGTGCCGCGATGGTCGTCACCGGGTACGTCCGGGGCGCCGAGGGTGCGTGGGTGGCGATGGCGCTCACGGCACTGGCCGTGCTCGTCTGGCGCATGACCGAACCGCCCGAGGACTACCTCAGGGACGTCACGGCCGGCGTCTTCGCGGCGTTCTACGTGCCGTTCCTGGCGACCTTCGTCGCGATGATGCTGACCGCGGACGACGGGCCGCAGCGGGTGCTCACCTTCCTGCTGCTGACGGTTGTCAGCGACACCGGGGCGTACGCCGTCGGCTGGCGGTTCGGCCGGCACAAGCTCGCCCCGCGCATCAGCCCCGGCAAGACCCGGGAGGGTCTGCTCGGCGCGGTGTCCTTCGCCATGGTCGCGGGGGCGCTGTGCATGCAGTTCCTCATCGACGACGGTGCCTGGTGGCAGGGGCTGGTGCTGGGTCTCGCGGTCGCCGTCACCGCCACGCTCGGCGATCTCGGCGAGTCCATGATCAAGCGGGACCTCGGCATCAAGGACATGGGCACGCTGCTGCCGGGACACGGCGGCATCATGGACCGGCTCGACTCGCTGCTGCCCACGGCTCCGGTGGTGTGGCTGCTGCTCGTGCTGTTCGTCGGCTCCGGCTGAGACGACCGGCTTCGCCGGAGAGCCCCTGCCCGACCGGGCGGGGGCTCTCTGCCGTCTCGAGGAGACCATGGGGGACCAAAGTGGGACGATGCAGATGTACCTCCTAAAGGAGGCCATCATGGCCATCATCCGAGAGAGCATCGACGTCGATCGCCGTCCCGAGGAGGTCTACCAGTACGTCATGGACGCCGGCCACATGCCGGAGTGGCAGCTGAGCGCGGTGTCCGCGGAGCGCCTGGACGAGGGGCCCGTCGGCATCGGCAGCAAGGTCAGGGTGACCCGGCACGTCGGCCGCCGGGTCATGCCGATGACCATGGAGGTCACCGAGTACGACCCGCCGCACAGTTGGGGCATGCGCGGTGTCGACGGCCCGGTCCGGGCGCAGGTGCACGGCGAGGTCGAGCCCTACGACGAGGGGCGCCGCTCGCACGTCACGATCGACATCGACTTCGAGGGCCACGGCATGGGGAAGGTCCTGGTCCCGCTGGTCGTACGCCCCCAGGTCCGCAAGGAACTCCCACGCAACGAGCAGCTCCTCAAGGACCGCTTGGAGCACACGGCCGGGTAGGGGCTTGGGTCCCCCAGTGGCTCGGCTCAGCGCCGCCGGGGGAACTTCCAGCCGTTCTGCCGCAGCTTGAACAGGACGAACACCCCGCAGAAGGCCCACACCCCGAGGAAGGCCCACTTGAACCACGGGGGGCCTTGCCACTTCTCTGCGAGCTGCATTGGGGCCGAACGGGCCGCGTAGGCCGCGTGGGCCGCGTGGGCCGCGTAGAAGGAGGTCATGGCCCGCGCGTGCCCTGCTCCCCGGGGGGAAAACGCGGTTCCGCAGGCCGGGGCCCGGCCCTGGTGCGACTGCTAGTCGTCCCCGCTGCTCTGTTGCGAGCGGGAGCCCCGGCTCGCACTGCGGGTGATCTCACTGCCGAGCAGCGTCACCTTGGCCACACCCCGAGCCCACCGCGGGGCGTCGCCCCGTGCGGCCCAGTACACGCAGACACAGCCACCGATGAGCAGCAACACGACAACCGCCAGTATGAGCACGCCCATGCTCGCCCCCCGCTTTTGTGATGGTTCGCTTATCCTGCCAGGCGGACCCCACCTTCAGCCGCTCTCCGGGGGAACGGTGTGACCCACGGAGCCAGTCCGGCGGACTGGCTCAGGGTCGCGTCCCAGCAGTCACGCGCCCCCGCGCTTGATCAAGGGCCTGCACGCAGACAGACTGCTCATCATGAGATCAGTGGGCAGGGTCACCAGGCTCCGCATCGGAGCTTGCCGATGAGTGCCGACCTGCCCTTCTTCCGTTATCACCCGGATCCCCTCGCAAGCGGGTCCATCCGCGAGTCCGCCGAGACGTGCGTCTGCTGCGAGCTCAGTAGGGGATGGGTCTACACGGCCACCTTCTACACCGCTCGGGACGTCAGCGGAGGGTTCTGTCCGTGGTGCATCGCAGATGGGAGCGCGGCTGAGCGCTTTGTCGGCGACTTCACCGACTCCTACGGGCTCGACGGTGTTAGCGGGGACGTCTTGCACGAGGTCACCCGCCGCACCCCTGGGTTCCACGCCTGGCAGGATCCACGCTGGCTCGTCCACTGTCAGGACGCGGCCGCTTTCGTGGGGGAAGTCGGATACGCCGAGCTGGCGGCGCATCCCGAGGCACTCGACCAGTTGCGGACCGACATGCGGCTTGACGGCTGGCACGACGAAAGTCGACTGGAACACTTCCTGACAAGCCTGGGCGAAGAGGCAACCGCCATGCTCTTCCGCTGCAACAATTGCGGGGTCCACCTCGCCTACCCCGATGCGTCCTGAACGCCGTCGGTGCCGGTGGCTCCTAGCCTGCGGTAGCAGACAAGCCGGTTGTCGAGTCAGACGGTAGCTTTGCAACTGTCGGCCGCTTCGGCGGGCGATCTCAATGTAGCGCAGTGTTCAAATCGGCTTCAGTCGACCGCCGCTCCGTCGCTTCGCCGGGAGGAAGCAACGTGGTGCCGATCGGTGAATAGTCCGGCCACGGCCACGTATGTTCACTGTCCCCCGTGCAAGTGAAATCAGGGAGTAGCGCCGTCATCTTGATTTTCATGCGCAGCGCCGTCTCGAATTCCCAGCGCGTCCACTCCGTTTTGAGGTAGTCGCTTGATTCGACGGCTATGAATGTATCCGCGATGGCGAGCGCGTTGATGACGGCCTGCACTCTGTCGGCGCCTACCCGATGGGGCTCCAAGTCGTCGATGTATACGTAGCGTCCATCGCGGGCAAGGTGTTCACGGATGATGCGCAACCGCTCCGGGCCGTTATCGCGCCTCGCGTAACTCACGAAGTAGTGCATCAGGTGACACCTTATCCGTCCAGCCAGCCGACCACGTAGGCCCACGCTGCCAGAACGAACAGCAGGGCAAGGATCAGATAGTACGCCATTGAAGCATTGAAAGCGGAACGCCAAGGTGTAACAGCGCCCGAGGTCGGGACATGTGGATATGGGGAACAGCGATTCGCTCGACGTTGCCATATGGGGATCATGGCTCCGCGGAGTTTCCTTTGGTAGTAGTAGCTGAAGCTGTCGGCCACCCAGAAGCCGATGATCACCAACAGTCCGGCCACAAATAACGGGGCTCCTGGTTTTTTGTCGCCGAACGAGGCGATAATGGTCCCCACGGGGACAAGGATCAGAGCGCAGAGTTTCTTCAACTCGAGGCAGGCTTCCGAAGCCTTGACCGTTGCCGCGTGAAGCTGGTCGAGTTGGTCCTTGTCGAGGTCATCGGCAGTAGGTCCGGTCACGTCTCACCCATTCCGTCGGCGCATCTGAGGCGGCACTGCGGCCAGCGGATATCCCAGCACAAGAGGGCACACAGTGTCTTGAAAAGCCCTCAACCCGCCATCCGGTGACGGCCTCGCCAAAGCGGCGGTTCAGAGCGGTCTCACGACATCTGGAGCGACGGGCCGTCCAAGGCCGCTCGGTGTCGGCAGGTGGCAGGTGCTGGTGATCGGCCCCACCCCACTCGCGCCCGGGCCGCCGCTGTTGATCTGCGACACTGGTACCGCCATGCCTAAGCCCGGAGAACTCACTTTCGTCGCCCCCCGCGGAGCCAAGAAGCCGCCGCGGCATCTTGCCGATCTCACTGCTGCCGAGCGCAAGGAGGCCGTCGCGGCCATCGGGGAGAAGCCGTTTCGTGCCAAGCAGCTCTCGCAGCACTACTTCGCGCGGTACGCGCACGATCCGGAGCAGTGGACCGATATCCCGGCCGGTGCCCGGGGGCGGCTGCAGGAAGCGCTGCTGCCCGAGCTGATGACCGTGGTGCGGCATCTGTCGACCGACCAGGGCACCACCCGAAAGACCCTGTGGCGGCTGTTCGACGGGACGCTCGTCGAGTCCGTGCTGATGCGCTACCCGGACCGGGTGACCATGTGCATCAGCTCGCAGGCCGGCTGCGGGATGAACTGCCCGTTCTGCGCGACCGGGCAGGCCGGGCTGGACCGCAATCTGTCCACCGCCGAGATCGTGCACCAGATCGTCGACGGCATGCGGGCCCTGCGGGACGGGGAGGTCCCCGGCGGACCGGCCCGGCTCAGCAACATCGTCTTCATGGGCATGGGCGAGCCCCTCGCGAACTACAACCGGGTCATCGGGTCCATCCGGCGGCTCACCGACCCCGAGCCCGACGGCCTCGGCCTGTCCCAGCGGGGCATCACCGTCTCGACGGTCGGACTCGTCCCGGCCATCCACCGGTTCGCCGACGAGGGCTTCAAGTGCCGGCTGGCGATCTCCCTGCACGCCCCGGACGACGAGCTGCGCGACACCCTCGTCCCGGTGAACACCCGGTGGAAGGTGCGTGAGGTGCTCGACGCCGGGTTCGAGTACAGCGCCAAGTCCGGCCGCCGGCTGTCCATCGAGTACGCGCTGATCCGGGACATCAACGACCAGGCCTGGCGCGGTGACCGGCTCGGGCGGCTGCTCAAGGGCAAGCCCGTGCACGTCAACCTGATCCCGCTGAACCCGACGCCCGGGTCGAAGTGGACCGCCTCGCGGCCCGAGGACGAGAAGGCGTTCGTGGAGGCCATCGCCGCCCATGGTGTGCCGGTGACGATCCGGGACACCCGTGGTCAGGAGATCGACGGGGCGTGTGGTCAGCTCGCCGCCACCGAACGGTAGTCTGACCGTCGTCAGTACAGCTTCATAGAGGCACCTGCACATCCACACCTGCATATTCCGACAGGGGAGCGCCACAGCGCTGAGAGTGCGGCACACGGCCGCAGACCCTCCGAACCTGGCCCAGGTCATTCTGGGTAGGGAGATCGGTCACCACTCGAGCTGTTGCGCCCTGCCCGGGACCCGGAGTCCCGGGCAGGGCCGCGTCTTCTCCTGGTCCTCCAGGAGGAATCCAGTGAGCACCAACAAGAAGCGGATGACGGCGGCGGTCGTCGGGCTCGGCCTGGTCGGCACGCTCGCCGCCTGCGGTTCGTCCGACGGCGGCCAGGGGTCCGGCGACCCCAGGACCGTGACCCTCGTCAGCCACGACTCGTGGGCCGCGTCCGAGGACGTCATCGCGGCCTTCGAGAAGCAGTCCGGCTACAAGGTGAACGTCCTGAGGGACGGCGACGCCGGCCAGGCCGTGAACAAGGCCATCCTGACCAAGGACAACCCGCAGGGCGACGTCTTCTTCGGCGTCGACAACACCCTGCTGTCCCGCGCCCTCGACAACGACCTGTTCCAGTCGTACGAGGCCAAGGGGTCCGACCGGATCAAGGCCGAGTACCGGGTCGATCAGAAGCAGCACCGCGTCACACCCGTCGACACCGGCGACATCTGCGTCAACTACGACAAGAAGTACTTCGCCGACCACAAGCTCCAGCCGCCGCGCACCTTCGACGACCTGGTCAAGCCGCAGTACAAGAACCTGCTCGTCACCGAGAACGCCTCCGCCTCCTCGCCCGGGCTCGGCTTCCTGCTCGGCACCGCCGCCGCGTACGGCGACACGGGCTGGGAGGGCTACTGGAAGAAGCTCGAGGCCAACGGCGTGAAGGTCGTCGATGGCTGGGAGCAGGCCTACAACCAGGAGTTCTCCGGCTCCTCCAGCGGCAGGAAGGCCAAGGGTGACCGGCCGCTCGTCGTGTCGTACGCCTCCTCGCCGCCCGCCGAGGTCGCCTACGCCGACCCGAAGCCGAGCACGGCCCCGACCGGTGTCGCCGAGGGCACCTGCTTCCGGCAGGTCGAGTACGCGGGGCTGCTCGCCCACGCCAAGAACGCCAAGGGCGGCAAGGCCTTCCTCGACTTCCTGGTCAGCAGGAAGTTCCAGGAGGACATGCCGCTCAACATGTTCGTGTACCCGGTGACCGAGGGCGCCCAGGTGCCGCCGGAGTTCGTGAAGTACGGGCCGCAGGCGAAGGACCCGGAGACCATGGACCCGGCGAAGATCGCCGACCACCGCGACCAGTGGGTCAAGTCGTGGACGTCACTCGTACTGAAGTAGCCCGCACCAGGCGCGGGAGCGCGGCGCGGCTCGGACTGCTGGCCGTGCCCGTCGCGTTCTTCGCCGTCTTCTTCGCCTACCCCGTCGCCGCGATCGTCGCGCGGGGTCTGAAGGCCGACGGGGTCTGGCACCTCGGGCGGATCGGGGAGGTGCTCGCCCAGTCCGACGTCCGGCACGTCCTGTGGTTCACCACCTGGCAGGCGCTGGTCTCCACCGCGCTCACGCTGGTCGTCGCGCTCCCCGGCGCGTACGTCTTCGCGCGGTTCGACTTCCCCGGCAAACAGGTCCTGCGGGCGGTCGTGACCGTCCCGTTCGTGCTGCCGACGGTCGTCGTCGGTACGGCGTTCCTGGCGCTCGTCGGGCGGGGCGGGCTGCTCGACGAGCTGTGGGGCGTACGGCTGGACACCACCGTGTGGGCGATCCTGCTCGCGCACGTCTTCTTCAACTACGCGGTCGTCGTGCGCACCGTCGGCGGGCTATGGGCGCAGCTCGACCCGCGGCAGGAGGAGGCCGCGCGGATGCTCGGGGCGTCCCCGCTGCGGGCCTGGCGACGGGTCACGCTGCCCGCCCTCGCCCCGGCCGTGGCCGCCGCCGCGCTCATGGTCTTCCTGTTCACCTTCACCTCCTTCGGTGTCGTCCAGATCCTCGGCGGGCCCACCTTCTCCACCCTGGAGGTGGAGATCTACCGGCAGACGTCGGAGATCTTCGACCTCTCCACGGCGGCCGTGCTGACTCTGATCCAGTTCGTCGCGGTGGGCGCGATCCTCGCCGTGCACGCCTGGACCGTGCGGCGGCGGGAGACCGCGCTGCGGCTGGTGGACGCGTCCGTGACCGCGCGCAGGCCGCGCGGCGCGGGGCAGTGGGCGCTGCTCGGCGGGGTGCTCGTCTCCGTGGTCCTGCTGCTCGTGCTGCCCCTGGCCGTGCTGGTGCAGCGGTCCCTGGACGCCCCGGGCTTCGGCTACTACCGGGCACTGACCAGGCAGGACGGGGGAGTGTTCCTGGTCCCGCCGATCGAGGCGATCGGCAACTCCCTGTCGTACGCCGTCGCCGCCACGCTCATCGCCGTGCTGATCGGCGGGCTCGCCGCGGTCGCGCTCACGCGCCGGGACGCCGGGCGGTTCGTGCGCGGTTTCGACGCGCTGCTGATGCTGCCGCTCGGGGTGTCCGCGGTGACCGTCGGCTTCGGGTTCCTGATCTCCCTCGACGAGCCGCCGCTGGACCTCAGGTCCTCCTGGATCCTGGTGCCGCTCGCGCAGGCGCTGGTCGGGGTGCCGTTCGTGGTGCGGACCATGCTGCCCGTGCTGCGGGCGGTGGACGTGCGGCTGCGGGAGGCGGCCTCGGTGCTCGGGGCCTCGCCCTGGCGGGTGTGGCGGGAGGTGGACCTGCCGATGGTGCGGCGGGCGCTGCTGATCGCGGCCGGTTTCGCCTTCGCCGTGTCCCTCGGGGAGTTCGGCGCGACGGTGTTCATCGCACGGCCCGACCGGCCGACGCTGCCGGTGGCCGTGGCCCGGCTGCTGGGCCGGCCCGGCGACCTGAACTACGGCCAGGCGATGGCCCTTTCGACGATGCTGATGGTGGTGTGCGCGGTGGCCCTGCTGGTGCTGGAGAGGCTGCGGACGGACCGGACCGGGGAGTTCTAGATGCTGCTGAGCCTGGAGGGTGCGACGGTCCGCTTCGGTGGGCGTGCCGTGCTGGACGCCGTCGATCTTGGGGTCGCCGAGCACGAGATCGTGTGTGTGCTCGGGCCGAGCGGCAGCGGCAAGTCGACGCTGCTGCGGGCGGTGGCCGGGCTGCAGCCGCTCGACGCCGGCCGGGTGGTGCTCGACGGGCGTGACCAGGCGGGCGTGCCCGCGCACCGGCGGGGCGTCGGGCTGATGTTCCAGGACCACCAGCTGTTCCCGCAGCGGGACGTGGCCGGCAACGTGGCGTTCGGACTGCGGATGCGCGCCGAGCCGAAACCGCAACGGGCCGCACGCGTCCAGGAGTTGCTGGACCTCGTGGGGCTGCCGGGCGCGGGCCGACGGGCCGTCGCCGCGCTGTCCGGCGGGGAGCAGCAGCGGGTGGCGCTGGCCCGGGCCCTCGCGCCGAGCCCGCGGCTGCTGATGCTGGACGAGCCGCTGGGGCAGCTCGACCGGTCGTTGCGGGAGCGGCTGGTCGTCGAACTGAGGGAACTGTTCGGCCGGTTGGGCACGACCGTGCTCGCCGTGACGCACGACCAGGGGGAGGCGTTCGCGCTGGCCGACCGGGTCGTGGTGATGCGGGACGGGCGGATCGCTCAGTCCGGCACGCCTCTTGAGGTGTGGCAGCGGCCCGCCGACGCCTTCGTCGCGCGGTTCCTCGGCTTCGAGAACGTGGTCGAGGCGACCGTCGGGGCGGAGGCGGCGGACACGCCCTGGGGCAAGGTGCCGGTGCCGGAGGGCGCTCCGCAGGGCACCCGCACGCTGCTGGTGCGGCCCGCCGGGGTGCGGCTGGTGTCCGCCGACTCGGGCCTGCCCTGCACGGTGACCGCACGCACCTTCAAGGGCACCCACGTCGCCGTCCACCTGCAGTTTGAGGACGCCCAGCGACTGGAGGCGGCGTGCGCGCTGCGGACGGCACCCGAGGTCGGGGACGAGGTCGGCGTGGAGTTCGACCCGGCGGAAATCGTGGTGCTCGGCTGATCACGCGCGCCTAGGGTTCGAGGCATGACGCCGTTACTCGCATACGATCGCTACTGCGACGAAATCGCCTGCCAAGTAGGCCTGTTGAGGTCCGTGGTGACCTCCGGTGCCGACCTGTCCGGCACGGTGCCGACCTGCCCGGACTGGTCGCTGGAGGACCTCGTACGGCACATGGGCGGGGCCCTGCGCTGGGTGGAGTTCATCGTGCGGACCCGGGCCGAGGAGGAGCTGCCCGGGGAGCGGGTGCCGGGTCTCGCCGGGCCCGAGGCCCGGGGGGACGCCGCCGTCCTGGACGCCTGGCTGGCGGAGAGCGGCGAGCAGGTGATCGCCGCCCTGCGGGAGGCCGGGCCGGACACGGAGGTGTGGAGCTGGGCCGGGATCCGCAACGTCGGGTTCTGGGCCCGCCGGATGACGCACGAGATCACCGTGCACCGCGCGGACGCCACGCTCGCCGCCGGACTGCCCTACGAGGTCGCGCCGGAGGTGGCCGCCGACGCGATCGACGAGTGGCTGCAGATCGTGGAGTTCGTGCAGCGGACGGTGCCGCACGACGCGGCGCGGGAGCTGCGCGGCCCCGGCCGCAGCATCCACCTCCACGCCACCGACACGGGGCCCGAGCTGAACGCCGAGTGGCTCGTCGAACTCACCGAGGACGGTGTCACCTGGCGCCGGGGTCATCGCAAGGCGACCGTGGCGCTGCGCGGGCCGCTCACCTCCGTCCTGCTGGCGTTCTACCGCCGACTGCCGCTGGACGCACCGGAATTGGAGGTGCTGGGGGAGCGGCAGCTGTTGGAGTTCTGGCTGGAGCGGGCGACGTTCGGGTGAGACGGGCCGCGTCTCCCTGACACGGGACGTGGCCCGCCCCCGGGTGGGGGGACGGGCCACGTTCACGGGGTGCGCGGGCGTCAGTTGTCGCTGTTCGTTCCGCGGCGGCGCATGCCGAAGAACACCGCGCCGCCACCGACGGCGACCAGGGCCGCCGCGATGCCGGCGATGAGGCCGGTGTTGGAATTGGCACCGGTCTCGGCGAGGTTGGAGTCACCGGCCGGGGCGGGCACGTTGCCCGCCGGCGAGGAGCTCTGGCTCTGCGACGGCTCCGGAGCGGGGCTCTCGCTCTCCTCGGCCGGCTTCGACGGGGACGCCGACGGGGTCGGAGTCGCCGGGGGAGTCGAAGCCGGGGGCTCCTCCTCCTTCTTGCAGGCGGTGGCCGGGGTGACGAGGTTCGGCTTGATGTCCTCGTCCACGTAGCGGGCGGCCTTGACGTGGATGCGGTACTCGGAGTTCGGCTTCCAGTCGTCGGTGAAGGTGATGGTGGTGCCTTCGCGCGAGCCCTTGACCACCTGCGTGCCGACCTTCTTCGCGTCGGCGCCGTTGTTCTGCAGGTACACGGTGACCGTGGCCGGGATGCCGGCGGGGTCGACGTCGGTGACGGTGATGACGCCCTTGTCGCCGTCACACTTCGCCTCGGCGGAGAAGTCGCTGATGTCGCAGGCGAGTGCCTCGCCGGCGGTGCCGAGCGCGAGCGCGGCCGAGGCGGAGACGACACCGAGGACGCGCACGGCACGTGCGCGGCGGGATACGGACAGAACTGCCACGTTTGTCCTTTGCGGGATTGCTGAAGCGGGGGGCTGAGGCCGTGCTGACGGGACATCAGCACTACCGTGAGACTCACAGGTCTATAAGCGCTGCATAAGTAGTGTCAACGCATATGCAGACTGCAAGCAGTTGCTTTGCCTTCTTATTAACCGCCGAGACGTTTCAACGCCTCCGGCGCCTCCTCGATCCGCTCCACGAGCGCGATCCGCCCCTCCATCGAGCGCCCCGCGGCCAGCGACCGGAGCAGCGGCCACGCAGGCAGCTTCTCCGTCCAGTGCGTACGGTTCACCAGCACCATCGGCGTCGGCTCGCCGCGCGACTCGTAGTAGTTGGGCGTCGCGTTGTCGAAGATCTCCTGCAGCGTCCCCGCGGCGCCGGGCAGGAACACCACACCCGCGTTGGACCGGGCCAGCAGGCCGTCCTCGCGGGTGGCGTTGGCGAAGTACTTGGCGATGTGGGACGCGAAGGCGTTCGGCGGTTCGTGGCCGTAGAACCAGGTCGGGATGCCCACCGAACGGCCGCCCCGGGGCCAGCGGGTGCGTATCTCGAAGGCGGCCGACGCCCACTGGGTGATCGACGGCGTGAAGTGCGGTGCCTTGGCGAGGAGTTCGAGCGACTCGGTGAGCATCTCGTCGTCGAAGGGGGCGGCGTACGCGCCGAGGTTCGCCGCCTCCATGGCGCCCGGGCCGCCGCCGGTGGCGATCGTGAAACCGGCGCGGGCCAGCTCCCTGCCGAGCCGTGCGGCGCCCGCGTACTCCTCGGTGCCCCGGGCCATGGCGTGGCCGCCCATGACGCCCACGACCCGGGCGCCGGCGAGCAGTTCGTCGAGCGCGTCCGAGACGGAGTCGTCGTGGACCGAGCGCAGCATGGACGCGTAGATGTCGCGGTCCGCCTTGGTGCGCTGGAACCAGGCGTAGGCGAGGGCGTCGGGCGTGGCCTCGTAGCCGTCGGCCAGCGACGCGAAGAGTTCGTCCGGTGCGTAGAGCAGGCCCCGGTAGGGGTCGAACGGCAGGCCCGGGGCCGGCGGGAAGACCAGGGCGCCGTCGGCCCGTACCTTCGCGTCCGCGTCCTCGCGCATCGCACAGCCGAGGAAGACCGCGCCCGCGGTGTCCGTGGTGAGCAGTTCGCGCGTACGGTCCGTCAGGTCGACGGCCTGGACGCGGTATCCGGCGAGGGTGCCGCGCGCCGAGACGGTCGCGTCGAACTCCTCGAGGGTCTCTATCTCGCGGTCGTCATGGTGGGCCGCATGGGCGGGCATCGTCTGCACCCGCCCATGCTGGCACAGCGCACCTCAGCCCTGGACGGCCGCGGGGTCCATCCACACGACCTCGAAGGTGTGGCCGTCCAAATCGTCGAAGGCGCGGCCGTACATGAAGCCGTGGTCCTGGGTCTCGCCCGAGACGGAACCGCCCGCCGCGACTGCCTTCTCGACCAGTTTGTCGACCTTCTTCCGGCTCTCGGCGCTCAGGGCGATCAGCACCTCGCTGGTCTTCGTCGAGTCCGCGACGTCCTTCTTGGTGAACTGGAGGTACTTCTCCTTGGTGTGCACCATCACCACGATGGTGCCGCTGATCACCACCGAGGCGGTCGTGTCGTCGCTGAACTGCTCGTTGATCGTGAAGCCCAGCTCCGTGAAGAACTTCTTCGAGGCACCCAGGTCGCCGGTGCACAGGTTCACGAAGATCATCTGCTGGTACATGCGAGGTCTCCCATCAGGTCCGTGTCGCTACGCGGGATAGACCGGGGGCCGGTCCGGAACTCATCGCCGTCCGGAGATTTCTTCCTCACCAGTTCCGGCGCGAGGTCCCGTACGAGTGCCGCGGTGGGTGCCGCGGATCAGCGGGCCAGGGGCAGCGCCGCCAGTTCGGCGACCGTCAGGGTCAGCGGGCCGAACAGGGCGAGCAGCGCGGCCGCGCGCAGGGCGGCGGCACCGCGCAGCATGGTGGCGGGGGCGCCGAGGCGCAGCAGCGCGCCGGTGGTACCGGCGCGGGCCTGACGGGCCTCGACGGCGGCCGTGAGGAGCGTCGCCGTGGTGCAGCCGGTCACGAGGACCACGCCGAGGGTGGTGAGCGGTCCGAGCGCGAGTCCGTCCGGGGCGTGCAGCAGCGCCATGGCCCACGCGGCGGACAGCACCGCGCAGACGACGCCCAGGGGACGTCCGATGCGGACGGACTCCGCCATGAGGATGCGGCCGGCCAGGAGCCGCAGGGCGCCGGGGCGGGCCGACTGGAGCAGCCGTCCGCACAGGTGGGTCAGGCCCGGACCGGCCAGGGCCAGGCCGACGACGGCCAGTGCCCAGCCCGCCATCACCCCGGGGGAGGCGCCGGAGAAGGAGAGGTCGGGGGGTGTGGGGGAGGTACGGCTCGTGTAGCTCTCCACGGCCAGGCCGGCGGCCAGCACGGTGATGCCCCAGGGCAGACCGGAGGGGGCGGCGACGGTGTCCGGCAGGGCGGCTTCGGGGGCGGTGGAACCGTCGGGGCCGTCGGCGGCCGCGGTGTGCGGGTCCGAGTGCCTCGCCAGGGCCCCGGCGGGGCTGATGGCGCCGGCCGCGTCCGGCTCCGCTGCGCGCGGGCTGAGCCACTGGGCCCGATCGCCGGCCGGGGCGGCACTCGCGGCGGCTTCCCGCGAGGCCGGGTGGGTGGTGTCCGGGTGCGCCGGGGCGGCACTCGCGGCAGCGGCCTGCGATGAGGCCGGGTCCGTGGTGCCCGGGTGCACCGTCCGGGGTCGGGTGGGGTCCGCGACCGCGCTCACCGTCCCGCCAGGGGCGGCGACCGCCGCCGAGGCCGGCGCGCTGGTCCGGGCCGCAGGGGGGCCGCTCTTCGCGGCGGGCTCGGTGGCGGCGCCGCCCGTGGGCCGTACAACCTGCCGGCCGAACCTGCCGTACGCCCCGAACGTCTCGGGGGTGCTGGTGCGCCGGTACGCGCCGAAGCGGCCGTACATCCGGGCCGCCCGGGCCCCGCCCGGCCCCGTCTCGTGCGGCCGCAGGTCCAGGGCCACCGCCACCGACGCGCCGACGGGCACGAGCGCCAGCAGGGTCAGCGCGCCAGGCAGCGGCAGGGGCCGGCCCGCGGCGAGGGACTCGGCGGCGGCGCCGTCGAAGGGCATACCGGTCAGGTCGCCCCGCAGGTGCAGGAAGACGAGCAGGGCCAGCATCGAACCGAGCGTGCAGGACAGGGCCGTCGTGGTGGCCGAGACGGCCATCATGCGCACCGGGCCGATACCGATGGCCGAGAGCGCGGCGCGGGGCTTGGTGCCGGGGTCGGTACGGGCGACCGCGACCGCGAAGTACACCGTGGCGGCCAGCGGGGCCGCGCACCAGGCCAGTCGCAGCGCGGCGGGACCGGGGGAGCCCGGGTGGCCCAGCGCGTAGCCGAGGGCGCAGAGCAGCAGGAAGCCCGTGCCCGCCGAGGCGGCCGCGACCAGGAGGCGGCGCAGCTGGACGGCCGGGTGGGCGCCGCGGGTCAGACGGAGAGCGAGCACGCGGCCCGGCCTTCCGGCTCGCTGGTCTCGGCGACCGGCGGGAGGTGCACCGTCTGTACGCGCCGTCCGTCGAGCAGGGACACCGTGCGGTCGGCGAGGGCCGCGGTCTCCGCGTCGTGGGTGGCCAGGACGACGGTGATGTGGTGGGAGCGGGCCGCCGTGGTGAGGGTGCGCAGCACATGGGCGCGGTCGGCGCGGTGCAGGGGCGCCGTGGGCTCGTCGGCGAACAGCACCGAGGGCGCGGGGGCCAGCGCGCGGGCGATGCAGACCCGCTGGCGCTCGGCCTGGACCAGCTGGTGGGGCCGTTTGCGGGCGCTGTCACCGATGTCGAGACGCTCCAGCCACTCCAGGGCCGCGGTCTTGGCGCGGCGCCGGCTGGTGCCGCGCAGCATCAGCGGCAGGGCGGTGTTCTCCCAGGCGTTGAGCTCCGGGACCAGGGAGGGGGCCGGGTCGATCCAGCCGAAGCGGTCGCGGCGCAGCCGTTCGCGGGTGAGGGGGCTCATGGTGTGCACGGGCACGCTGTTGAACCAGACCTCGCCCCGCCGTACGGGCACCAGACCGGACAGACACCGCAGCAGGGTCGTCTTGCCGCTGCCGCGCGGGCCGCCGATGGCGAGGATCTCGCCCTCGCGGACGCCGAGCGAGACGCCGCAGAGCGCGGGTGAGCCGTCGTCGTGCTGGAAGTGCAGGGCGCGTGCCCAGAGCACGTCGTTGTCCGGCGGGGCCTCCATGCGCGTACACCTCGGTTCAGATCCGTAGTTCCCGTGTCATCCCCCGTGCGGGGGAACGAAGGCAGGGCCGATCGGTCACTGGGCACGCTAGGCAGAGGGGGGCTCGGCGCCGGACAGCACGCGGCCCCGGGCCGCCGTTTCTCACTCGAACGGGCGGCACCGGGGACGGTGTTGATCATCCAGGCAGACGATCGGAGCGACGGATCAGAGCTTGGTCCAGGCCTCCGAGAGCGTGGCCCGCAGGATCTGCTCGATCTCGTCGAACGTCGACTGGTCCGAGATCAGCGGCGGCGCGAGCTGCACGACCGGGTCGCCGCGGTCGTCGGCCCGGCAGTACAGGCCGTTCTCGTACAGCTTCTTGGAGAGGAAGCCGTACAGCACGCGCTCGGTCTCGTCGGCGTCGAAGGACTCCTTGGTGGCCTTGTCCTTGACGAGCTCGATGCCGTAGAAGAAGCCGTTGCCGCGCACGTCTCCGACGATCGGCAGGTCGTGCAGCTTCTCCAGGGTGGAGCGGAAGTTGCCCTCGTTGTCCAGGACGTGCTGGTTGAGGTTCTCGCGCTCGAACAGGTCGAGGTTGGCCAGGCCCACGGCCGCGGAGACCGGGTGACCGCCGAAGGTGTAGCCGTGCAGGAAGGTGTTGTCGCCCTTGTAGAAGGGCTCGGCCAGGCGGTCGGAGATGATGCAGGCGCCGATCGGGGAGTAGCCCGAGGTCATGCCCTTGGCGCAGGTGATCATGTCCGGCACGTAGTCGAACTTGTCGCAGGCGAAGTACGTGCCCAGGCGGCCGAAGGCGCAGATGACCTCGTCCGAGACGAGCAGCACGTCGTACTGGTCGCAGATCTCGCGCACGCGCCGGAAGTAGCCGGGCGGGGGCGGGAAGCAGCCGCCGGCGTTCTGCACGGGCTCCAGGAAGACCGCGGCGACGGTGTCCGGGCCCTCGAAGAGGATCTGCTGCTCGATCTGGTCGGCGGCCCAGCGGCCGAAGGCCTCCGGGTCGTCGCCGAAGATCGGGGCGCGGTAGATGTTGGTGTTGGGCACCTTGTGCGCGCCCGGCACCAGCGGCTCGAAGGGGGCCTTCAGGCCCGGCAGGCCGGTGATGGACAGGGCGCCCTGCGGGGTGCCGTGGTAGGCGACCGCGCGGGATATGACCTTGTGCTTGGTGGGCTTGCCGACCAGCTTGAAGTACTGCTTGGCGAGCTTCCAGGCGGTCTCCACCGCCTCGCCGCCGCCGGTGGTGAAGAAGACCTTGTTGAGGTCGCCCGGGGCGTGGTGGGCGAGGCGCTCGGCCAGCTCGACGGCCTTGGGGTGGGCGTAGGACCACACCGGGAAGAACGCGAGTTCCTGCGCCTGCTTGAAGGCGGTCTCGGCGAGCTCCACCCGGCCGTGTCCGGCCTGCACCACGAAGAGGCCGGCGAGGCCGTCCAGGTAGCGCTTGCCCTGGTCGTCGTAGATGTACGTGCCCTCGCCCCGGACGATCGTGGGGACGGGGGCCTTCTCGTACGACGACATGCGCGTGAAGTGCATCCACAGGTGGTCGTACGCGGACTGGGAGAGGTCCTTGCTCACGGCTATCGGGTCCTCACGGTTATCGGGTTCCCCACATGTAGGTCTGCTTCTTGAGCTTGAGGTAGACGAAGCTCTCGGTGGAGCGCACTCCGGGCACGGCCCGGATGCGTTTGTTGATGACGTCCAGAAGGTGGTCGTCGTCCTCGCAGACGATCTCCACCATCAGGTCGAACGAGCCCGCGGTCATCACCACGTACTCGCACTCGGACATGGCCGACAGCGCGTCCGCGACCGCCTCCACGTCGCCCTCGACGTTGACGCCGACCATCGCCTGTCTGCGGAAGCCCACGGTGAGCGGGTCCGTGACGGCGACGATCTGCATCACGCCCTGGTCGAGCAGCTTCTGGACGCGCTGGCGCACCGCCGCCTCCGACAGGCCGACGGCCTTGCCGATGGCGGCGTACGGCCGCCGGCCGTCCTCCTGGAGCTGCTCGATGATGGCGAGGGACACGGCGTCCAGCTGCGGCGAGCTGCCGTTCCTGGACTCGCGGGAGGGCTCGCGGTGCTCCCGCGAGCCCTTCTGGTCTGCGCTTCGACTGGCCACGAGGTCACTGTGCACGAGGTCTCGACACTTCCGCAAGCCTCGATCGATGAAATTCGTTGTTTCAACGCCCTGAGCCTGCGGATTCCGCACGATCGAAGGGAGCGGGGGTGTTGAAAACGTGGGTGCGCCGACTAGGGTGGTGTCTCAAGTAATGGACATCCGAACTGGAGGGCCGGCAGTGAGCACCGAGCTGCGTCGTCTGCGCAACTACATCGGCGGTGAGTTCCGGGACGCCGCCGACGGACGGACCACCGAGGTGGTCAATCCCGCGACGGGCGAGGCGTACGCGACCGCTCCGCTGTCCGGGCAGGCCGACGTGGACGCCGCGATGGCGGCGGCCGCCGAGGCCTTTCCCGGCTGGCGCGACACCACGCCCGCCGAGCGCCAGAAGGCCCTGCTGAAGATCGCGGACGCCTTCGAGGAGCGCGCCGAGGAGCTGATCGCGGCCGAGGTGGAGAACACGGGCAAGCCGGTCGGGCTGACCCGCTCCGAGGAGATCCCGCCGATGGTCGACCAGATCCGCTTCTTCGCGGGTGCGGCGCGGATGCTGGAGGGCCGCTCGGCCGGTGAGTACATGGAGGGCCTGACCTCCATCGTGCGCCGGGAGCCGGTCGGCGTCTGCGCGCAGGTCGCGCCGTGGAACTACCCGATGATGATGGCGGTGTGGAAGTTCGCCCCGGCGATCGCGGCGGGCAACACCGTCGTGCTGAAGCCGTCCGACACCACTCCGGCCTCGACGGTCCTCATCGCCGAGATCATCGGCTCGATCGTCCCCAAGGGCGTCTTCAACGTCATCTGCGGCGACCGTGAGACCGGCCGCATGATGGTCGAGCACGAGACGCCGGCGATGGCGTCCATCACCGGTTCCGTCCGGGCCGGCATCCAGGTCGCCGAGTCCGCCTCCAAGGACGTCAAGCGCGTCCACCTGGAACTGGGCGGCAAGGCCCCGGTCCTCGTCTTCGAGGACACCGACATCGCCAAGGCCGTCGAGGACATCTCGGTCGCGGGCTACTTCAACGCCGGTCAGGACTGCACCGCCGCCACGCGCGTGCTCGTCCACGAGTCCATCCACGACGAGTTCGTCTCCGCGCTGGCGAAGGCCGCGTCCGAGACGAAGACCGGGCAGCCGGACGACGAGGACGTGCTGTTCGGCCCGCTCAACAACCCCAACCAGCTCAAGCAGGTCGAGGGCTTCATCGACCGGCTGCCCGCGCACGCGCGCGTGGAGGCCGGCGGCAAGCGGGTCGGCGACAAGGGCTACTTCTACGCGCCGACCGTCGTCTCGGGCCTGAAGCAGACCGACGAGATCGTCCAGAAGGAGGTCTTCGGCCCGGTCATCACCGTCCAGTCCTTCTCCGACGAGGAGCAGGCCGTGGAGTGGGCCAACGGCGTCGAGTACGCGCTGGCCTCCTCCGTGTGGACCAAGGACCACGGCCGCGCCATGCGGATGTCGAAGAAGCTCGACTTCGGCTGTGTGTGGATCAACACGCACATCCCGCTGGTCGCCGAGATGCCCCACGGCGGCTTCAAGAAGTCCGGCTACGGCAAGGACCTCTCGGGCTACGGCTTCGAGGACTACACGCGGATCAAGCACGTGATGACGTCGCTGGACGCGTAGCCCTTCCCGCACCGCTGAACGGCCCCGGACGGTTCCTCTCCGTCCGGGGCCGTTCGCGTGCCGGGAGGCGAAGCGTCACTCATTTTTGAACGCGTTCAATTACAGGCGTAGAGTGCGTCGCATGAGCGACAGAGCCGCCCTGCTGAAGGGCATCCGTGCGTGGCTGGTCTTCTTCGTGGTGTGTCTGGTGCTCAGCGGCGCCACCGCCTTCCCCCTCGTCCACGAACTGCGCTGGACCGAGGACCTGTTGCGGGCGCTGTCCGTCGGCGACCACCTGCCGGGGCTGACGGACTGGATCGGGCGGGTGCGGGCCGGTCTCGACGAGGCCGACGCCGAACACCCCTTCCTCCTCTACGGCACGGACTGGCTGGCCTTCGCGCACCTGGTGATCGCGGTCGCCTTCTACGGGCCCTACCGCGACCCGGTCCGCAACATCTGGGTCGTCGAGTTCGGGATGATCGCCTGCGCGGGCATCGTCCCGCTCGCCCTGATCTGCGGGCCGATCCGCGGCATTCCCCTCTGGTGGTCGGTGATCGACATGTCCTTCGGCGTGTTCGGGGTGATCCCGCTGTACGTCGTACGGCAGCGGATCAAGCGGCTGGAGGCGCTGACCGCGCCGGTGGCCGTGCCCGTGCCGGGCGTCTGAGGAAACACCGTGGTCCCGAGAACCCGCACGTCGTCTCCCGGAGGGCAGGCTGTTCCACGTGGCGCCCGGCGGCTCGCGGCGGGCGGACGACGCCCTGCCGGGCGTGCCCGGCGGCTACGCCACCGGCACGGACGGCGCGCCGGTGGCGCCCTACCTCACGCGTGCGAGCCCGGCCGAACCGGCGACGGTGCCGCGGCGCTCGCACGGGTGGCGCACAGCACGTCGACGCGGTTCGTCGTGATCGAGTCCACGCCCGCCTCCAGCAGCCGCCGCATGGAGCGGCGGGTGTCGGGAGTCCAGACCGACAGCAGGTGGCCGTCGCGGTGCACGCGGTCGGCGAGGGGGCGGTCCACCAGGGAGAAGCGGTAGTTGAGCCAGCGCGGGCCGATGGCCTCCAGCAGCACCGGCCGGGGCGGGGCCAGCGTCGTCCACGTCAGGGCGATCTCGGCGTCCGGGTCCGCCGCGCGCACGGCGAGCATGGCGTCGGCGCCCGCGCAGTAGTACACGCGCTCCGCCGCCCCGGCCTCCCGCACCACGCCCATGATCCGGCGCACCGCCCGCACGTCGGGCGATCCGGGCAGGTCCACCATCACCCGGTGGCCCGCGGTCGTCTCCAGTGCCTCGGCCAGGGCCGGCACCCCGCCGCCGGTCAGCCCGCGCACCTCATCGAAGGACAGGGCGGACAGCGGTCGTTCGTGCTCCCACAGCCGCTTCAGCGTCCGGTCGTGCAGCAGCACCGGCACGCCGTCCCGGGTGAGCCGGACGTCGATCTCCACCGCGTCCGCGCCCCGGCGCAGGGCGGAACGCAGCGAGGCGACGGTGTTCTCGCGGACGCGGTAGGGGTCGCCGCGGTGGGCGACGGCGACCGGGGAGGGCGTCACCGGGCGAGCCACCGCGCGGTGTACGCGTCGATCTCGCCGGCGATGCGGGCCTTGCCCGGCGCGTCGAGGAAGGAGGCCTCGACGGCGTTCTTCGCCAGCTCGGCCAGGCCCCGCACGTCGAGGTCCAGGAGCCGGGCGGCGACCGCGTACTCGTTGTCGAGGTCGGTGCCGAACATCGGCGGGTCGTCGGAGTTGACGGTCACCAGGACCCCGGCCTGCACGAACTCCTTGATCGGGTGCTCGTCGAGGGTGCGGACCGCGCGCGTGGCGATGTTCGAGGTCGGGCACACCTCCAGCGGGATCCGGTGCTCGGCGAGGTGCGCGAGCAGCTTCGGGTCCTGCACGGAGCTGGTGCCGTGCCCGATGCGCTCGGCCTGCAGATGGGTCAGCGCGTCCCACACCGTCTGCGGTCCGGTCGTCTCGCCGGCGTGCGGTACGGAGTGCAGCCCGGCGGCGATCGCCCGGTCGAAGTACGGCTTGAACTGCGGCCGCTCCACGCCGACCTCGGGTCCGCCGAGACCGAAGGAGACCAGGCCCTCCGGGCGCAGCCGGTCGTCGGTGGCGAGCCGGGTCGTCTCCTCTGCGGCCTCCAGGCCCGCCTCGCCGGGGATGTCGAAGCACCAGCGCAGCACGGTCCCGAAGTCGGACTCGGCGGCCTTGCGGGCGTCCTCGATCGCGTCCATGAAGGCCATCTCGTCGATGCCGCGCCGGGTGGACGAGAAGGGCGTGATGGTCAGCTCGGCGTACCGCACCCGCTGCCGGGCCAGCTCCCGGGCCACCTCGTACGTCAGCAGCCGGACGTCCTCCGGGGTGCGGATCAGGTCCACGACCGACAGGTACACGTCGATGAAGTGCGCGAAGTCGGTGAAGGTGAAGTAGTCGGCCAGGGCTTCGGGATCGGTCGGCACCTTCGAGTCGGGGTGCCGCGCGGCCAGTTCGGAGACGATCCGGGGAGAGGCGGAGCCCACGTGGTGGACGTGCAGTTCGGCCTTGGGCAGTTCCGCGATGAAGGCCTTCAGGTCGCGCGGGGCGTGGGGGTCGACGAGGTGCTGGGTCAAGGGTCCTCCCCGGAACGGCGCTCCGGCCGGCACAGGGCGGGCGGGCGCGGGTGATCGGCTGATCGATGACTCGGTTTCATCGTATGCGGTGGTGGCAACGCCCCTTCCGGGGCGCGGGGAACCGCCCGGCCGGGCTTCGGTGCACCCGCACTGTGGCACGCACCGACCGGCCCCGTAGCATGACGGGACGATCGACCCAGGGGGGACCGCAGGATGACGGACGCGACGCAGCCCGACGGAGGCAGCCACGACCCGTGGGCGCCGCCGGAGAGCAAGCCCTCGCTCGACAAGAACCAGACGCCGCAGCCGCCGTCCGTCCACGACCAGGCCACGGTCACCTCCATGCCGGGCTTCACGCCGCCGACGGGCACGCCGCAGTACGACCCGTCCGGTGCCGGTGCCGGTGCTGTCCCGCCCCCGCCCGTGGCCCCCTCCGGCCCGGGAGCGACCGGCGGTTACGGCTACCCCGGCTACCCGCAGTCCGGATACACCCAGTCCGGCTACGGCTGGCCCGGCATGCCCGCGACCCCACAGAACGGCCTGGGCATCGCCGCGATGGTGCTCGGCATCGTCTCCTGCACCCTCTTCTGCCTCTACGGCGTGGTCTCCCTGGTCACGGGCATCCTCGCCGTCGTCTTCGGCATCAAGGGCCGCAAGCGGGCCGAGGCCGGAGTGGCCACCAACCACGGGCAGGCCCAGGCCGGTCTGATCATGGGCATCATCGGGAGCATCCTCGGCATCGTGGTGATCGTCCTGATCGCCGTCGGCATCACGGCCGCGATCAACAGCGACAGCTCCGACGACGATCCGTACTACGGCACCCTCGGCCCGGTGGCCACCGCCCCCTCCCTCCGCTGAAACACAGGCTCTGTGGGCCGACTTGGCCACTACGATGCCCTGGTCTGACAACGGAGGGGAGAACGTCCATGTCCCACAGCAACCCGCCTCCCGGTGGCTTCGGCCCGCCGGCCCAGCCCCCGGGCACCCCCGGCTACGGCTATCCGCAGCAGCCCCCCGCGGCCCCCGGCTACGGCTACCCCCAGGGCGGCCCCGGCTACCCGGCCGCGCCGCCCGTGGGCTACCCGCAGGCGCCCGGCTACGGGATGCCCGCGCAGCCGAGCAACGGCATGGGCACCACGGGACTGGTGCTGGGCATCATCGGCGTGGTGTGCAGCGTGACGTTCATCATGTGGTTCTTCGGCGTGATCCTGGGCATTCTCGCGATCATCTTCGGCGCCATCGGCCGCGGCAGGGCCACCCGGGGTGAGGCCACCAACAAGGGCGCGGCGACCGCGGGACTGGTCTGCGGCATCATCGCCACCGTGATCCTCCCCCTGCTGGGCTTCCTGCTGTTCGCCAGCATCATGGGCGGACTCGGCGCAGCCTCCTGAACGCAGCGGCGCGACGGGGCCGGTCCTCCAGGACCGGCCCCTTCGTCATGCTCCCGCCGTACGCAGCCGCTCCCGCGCCTCCATCAGCGCGAACCCCAGCAGATTGGGCCCCCGCCACCGCTGCGGATCGCCCGCCGCCTCGTCGTCCGCGGCCAGCCCGATGCCCCACACCCGGTCCACGGGGCTCGCCTCGACCAGCACCCGCTCGCCCGTGCCCAGCAGGTACCCCTGCAGCTCGGGGTGCGCGGCGAACTTGTGGACGCTGCCCTCCACGACGATCCGGAACCGCTCGCGCGCCCAGACCGCCTCGTCGAAGCCGCGCACCAGCCGCCCCGCCTTCTTGGCCTCGGCGGGATGCTCCGCGGCCAGCACGGCCCGCTCCGCCGCCGCGTCCTCGAAGAGCCGCGCCTTGCCCGCCATCATCCAGTGCTCGGCCGTCGCATAGGTGACGCCGTCGACCGTGAACGGCGCCGGCCACCACTGGCTCAGACAGCTCGCCCCGATCCGGCCGTCCGGCCGCGGCCGGTGCCCCCAGAAGTGCAGATACTTCACCCTGGCCCCCGCACGGACCGCCCTGATCAGGGCCTCCTGCGAACCGACCGCCCCCGTGATCTTCTCCATGCACGCGAGTCTGGCACGCACCACGGACACAGCGTCCTGCCTTTTCGCAGCGAACTCGACACCTGGTCGACAGATTCCGTCGCGTAACCAAAAATCAACAACGGAATCACTTGTTGGAGTCCCATACCTCTGTCAGGATCGGCACTCAAATCGAGCCTGAGCCACGCCGGCCCCGTCAGGGGACACGGAGGAGAGCGACATGCACATCCCGGGCACTGCCACCCCGGACCGATTCCCGGCCGAGGAGCGCTTCGCTGAGGGCGCGCAGTACATCGCGGGCCGTCTGACCAGGGGCACCTCCGGACGTACGCACGCGGTCGTCGACCCTGCCACGGGCGAGGAGGTCCTCACCTACGAGCTGGCGGGCCCGGCCGACGTCGACCGGGCCGTCGCCGCGGCCCGCGCGGCCTTCCCCGGCTGGGCGGGAGCCACCCCGGGCGAGCGGTCCGACGCCCTGCACCGGTTCGCCGCGGTCCTCGCCGACCGGGCCGAGGACTTCGCCCGGGCCGAGTCGCTCCAGTGCGGCAAGCCGCTGAAGCTGACCCGCGAGTTCGACGTCCCCGGGACCATCGACAACGCCGCCTTCTTCGCCGGTGCGGCACGGCATCTGCAGGGCCAGTCGGCCGGTGAGTACTCCGGGGACCACACCTCGTACGTCCGGCGCGAGCCCATCGGTGTCGTCGGCTCGATCGCGCCCTGGAACTACCCCCTCCAGATGGCCGCCTGGAAGATCCTCCCGGCGATCGCCGCGGGCAACACCATCGTCCTGAAGCCCGCCGAGCTCACCCCGCTGACCTCGCTGCTCTTCGCCCAGGCGGCCACGGACGCCGGGATCCCGGACGGTGTGATCAACATCGTCACCGGCACCGGAAAGGAGGCCGGGGAGCACCTCGTCGGGCACCCCGACGTGGCCATGACCTCCTTCACGGGCTCCACCGCCGTGGGCAAGCGCGTCGCCGAGGTCGCCACCGCCACCGTCAAGCGCCTTCACCTGGAGCTCGGCGGCAAGGCGCCCTTCGTGGTCTTCGACGACGCCGACCTGGAGGCCGCCGCCCACGGCGCGGTCGCGGGCTCCCTCATCAACACCGGGCAGGACTGCACGGCCGCCACCCGCGCGTACGTGCAGCGGCCGCTGTACGAGGCCTTCGTGGAGCGGACCGCGGCGCTCATGGAGAGCGTCCGGCTCGGTGACCCCTTCGCCGCCGGGACCGACCTCGGCCCGCTGATCTCGCACGTGCAGCGCGACCGGGTCGCCGGGTTCGTGGACCGGGCGCGGGCCTACGCGCGCGTGGTGACCGGCGGCGAGGCCCCCGAGGGGGAGCTCGCCAAGGGCGCCTACTACCGGCCCACGCTCATCGCCGGCGCGGCCCAGGACAGCGAGGTCGTCCAGTCGGAGATCTTCGGACCGGTCCTGGTCGTGCTGCCGTTCGACACCGACGACGAGGGTCTCGCGCTCGCCAACGACACCCCGTACGGTCTGGCCGCCTCCGCCTGGAGCCGCGACGTGTACCGGGCCAACCGCGCCACACGCGAGATCAAGGCCGGCTGCGTGTGGATCAACGACCACATCCCGATCATCAGCGAGATGCCGCACGGCGGCTACAAGTCCTCCGGCTACGGCAAGGACATGTCCGCGTACTCCTTCGAGGAGTACACCCAGATCAAGCACGTCATGTTCGACAACACGGCGGTCGCGGCCAAGGACTGGCACCGCACCGTCTTCGGGGACCGATAGCCGAATCGCAGGCCGCCTGACCAACGGCCGTCCACCCTCCGAAAGGGCACCACGCGCATGGAGCAGTACGAGCCCGACCGCCTGTCCGCGGTCCAAAGGGCCGCCATGAGGCGCAGTTTCAAGAACGGCAGGGCCTCCCTCACCCGGCGGTCCCTCCTGCGCGCCTCGGCGGGTGGGGCGCTCGCGGCCGGCGGACTCGGCACATTGAGCGCCTGCGGCATCCCCGCCGCCGGACAGACGCAGGGCGGCGTCTCGGCAGAGGACCACTCGGTCAAGGAGAAGACGGTGAACTTCTCCAACTGGACCGAGTACATGGACGTCGACGACAGCGGGAAGCACCACCCGACCCTGGACCGGTTCGCGCAGCGGACCGGCATCAAGGTCAAGTACAGCGAGGACATCAACGACAACAACGAGTTCTTCGGCAAGATCAAGCCGCAGCTCGCAGCGGGCCAGGACACCGGCCGCGACCTGATCGTCCTCACCGACTGGCTGGCCGCCCGCCTCATCCGCCTCGGCTGGGTGCAGAAGCTCGACCCGAGCAACCTGCCCCACGCCTACACCAACCTGTCCGCCCAGTTCCGCAGCCCCGACTGGGACCCGGGCCGCGCCTACTCGTACGTCTGGCAGGGCATCTCGACCGTCATCGCGTACAACAAGAAGGCCCTCGACGGCGTCGAGGTGAAGTCGGTCTCCGACCTGCTCGACAACCCCAAGCTCAAGGGGCGGGTCGGGTTCCTCTCGGAGATGCGTGACAGCATCGGCATGACGCTGCTCGACATGGGCAAGGACCCGGCCGACTTCACCGCCGACGACTACGACGCGGCCATCGCGCGCCTGCAGAAGGCCGTCGACAAGGGCCAGATCCGCCGCTTCACCGGCAACGACTACACCTCGGACCTGACCAGCGGCGACTTCGCGGCCTGTGTCGCCTGGGCCGGGGACGTCGTCCAGCTCAAGGCGGACAGCCCCGACATCGACTTCCTCATCCCGGACAGCGGCTACGTGACGTCCACCGACAACCTGCTGATCCCCAACAAGGCCCGGCACAAGACCAACGCCGAACGGCTCATCGACTATTACTACGAGCCGAAGGCCGCCGCCGAACTCGCCGCATACATCAACTACGTGTGCCCGGTCGACGGCGTGAAGACCGAGCTCGCGAAGATCGACGAGGACGCGGCGAACAACCCGCTGATCATTCCCGACAAGGCCATGGCCGCCAAGTCCCATGCCTTCCGCTCGCTGAGCTCGAAGGAAGAGACCGAGTTCGAAGCGAAGTTCGCGAAGCTGACGGGGGCGTGACCACCATGACGAACCAGACCGGCCCCGGCGGCGACGTCCGCCTCACGGGCATAGCCAAGACCTACGGCGCCTTCACCGCCGTCCACCCGCTCGACCTGACCGTGCCGCAGGGCTCCTTCTTCGCCCTGCTCGGCGCCTCCGGCTGCGGCAAGACCACCACCCTGCGCATGATCGCCGGCCTGGAGGAACCCTCCGCCGGCACCGTGCACCTGGGCGACCAGGACGTGACCGCCCTCCCGCCGTACAAGCGGCCGGTGAACACCGTCTTCCAGTCCTACGCCCTCTTCCCGCACCTCGACATCTTCGAGAACGTCGCCTTCGGTCTGCGCCGACGCGGCCTGAAGTCGGTGAAGAAGCAGGTCGACGAGATGCTCGACCTCGTCCAGCTCGGCGAGCAGGCGCGCAAGAAGCCGCACCAGCTCTCCGGCGGCCAGCAGCAGCGCGTCGCCGTCGCCCGCGCCCTGATCAACCACCCCAAGGTGCTCCTGCTCGACGAGCCGCTCGGCGCCCTCGACCTCAAGCTGCGCCGCCAGATGCAGCTGGAGCTCAAGCGCATCCAGACCGAGGTCGGCATCACCTTCATCCACGTCACGCACGACCAGGAGGAGGCCATGACCATGGCCGACACGGTCGCCGTGATGAACGCGGGCCGGGTCGAGCAGCTCGGATCGCCGACCGATCTCTACGAGAACCCGCGCACCACGTTCGTCGCGAACTTCCTCGGCACCTCCAACTTCATCGAGGCCGAGGTCGACTCCAAGAGCGGCGAGGAGATCGTGCTGAAGGCGGGCGGCGGCAAGCTCGTCCTGCCCGGGGCGCGATGTTCGGCGCCCGCGACGGCCGGCGGAAAGGTGCTCGTCGGTGTGCGCCCGGAGAAGATCTCCCTCACCCACGCGGACGACGCCGGTGAGATAGCCGAGGGCCGCAACCGCATCACCGGCCGGATCGCCGACTCCAGCTTCATCGGCGTCTCCACGCAGTACGTCGTCGACAGCCCGGTCTGCTCCGACTTCGAGGTCTACGCCCAGAACATCGACCGCGACCCCCGCCTGGTCCCCGGCGCCGAGGTGGTCCTGCACTGGAACCCGGCCCACACCTTCGGCCTGGACGCCGCCCAGGACGCCGACGCGGGAGTGGAAGAGGCGGCCTGATGTCGACACTCACCGAGGCACCACCGCCTCTCGCGCCGCAAGCGCCCGCATCCAAGCCCCCCAAGCGCCGGGGCCGCTTCACGCCGTACTGGCTGCTGCTGCCCGGCATCCTGTGGCTGGTCGTCTTCTTCGCGCTGCCGATGATCTACCAGGCGTCCACGTCCGTGCAGACGGGCTCCCTGGAGCAGGGCTACAAGGTCACCTGGCACTTCGCCACGTACTGGGAGGCGCTGTCCGCGTACTGGCCGCAGTTCGTCCGCTCGGTGCTCTACGCGGGCACGGCGACCATCCTGTGCCTGCTGCTCGGCTACCCGCTTGCCTATCTGATCGCCTTCCGCGCGGGCCGCTGGAAGAACCTGATCATGATCCTGGTGATCGCGCCGTTCTTCACCAGCTTCCTGATCCGCACCCTGGCCTGGAAGACGATCCTCGCGGACGGCGGACCGGTCGTCGGCGCCCTCAACACGCTGCACGTCCTGGACGTCACCAACTGGCTCGGCATGACCGCCGGGGACCGCGTCCTGGCCACCCCGCTCGCGGTGGTGTGCGGCCTGACGTACAACTTCCTGCCGTTCATGATCCTTCCGCTCTACACCTCGCTGGAGCGCATCGACGGCCGGCTCCACGAGGCGGCGGGCGACCTGTACGCCCGGCCCTGGACGACCTTCCGCAAGGTCACCTTCCCGCTGTCCATGCCGGGTGTCGTCTCCGGAACTTTGCTGACCTTCATCCCGGCGGCCGGTGACTACGTGAACGCCGATCTGCTCGGCTCCACCGACACCCGCATGGTCGGAAACGTGATCCAGACACAGTTCCTCAGAGTGCTCGACTATCCGACGGCCGCGGCACTCTCCTTCATCCTCATGGCGGCCATCCTGCTCATGGTCACCGTCTACATCCGCAGGTCCGGGACGGAGGATCTGGTCTAAATGCCCTTCGTCAACTGGCTGAAAAGAAATCTCGTCGTCATCGCGGGACTGCTGACCCTCGGCTATCTGCTCCTGCCGAACGTCGTCGTCACGGTGTTCTCCTTCAACAAACCGAAGGGGCGCTTCAACTACGAATGGCAGCAGTTCTCCCTGGACGCCTGGAAGGACCCGTGCGGGGTCTCCGGGCTGTGCGGATCGCTGTCCCTCAGCCTCCAGATCGCGGTCTGGGCGACCCTCGGCGCCACCCTCCTCGGCACCCTGATCGCCTTCGCGCTGGTCCGCTACCGGTTCCGCGCCCGCGGCGCCGTGAACTCGCTGATCTTCCTGCCGATGGCGATGCCCGAGGTCGTCATGGCCGCCTCGCTGCTCACCCTGTTCCTCAACATGGGCGCCCAGCTGGGCTTCTGGACGATCCTCATCGCCCACATCATGTTCTGCCTGAGTTTCGTCGTCACGGCCGTCAAGGCGCGTGTGATGTCGATGGACCCGAAATTGGAGGAGGCGGCGCGGGACCTGTACGCGGGCCCGTTCCAGACCTTCGTCCGGGTCACGCTGCCGATCGCGGCCCCCGGAATCGCGGCGGGCGCACTGCTCGCCTTCGCGCTCTCCTTCGACGACTTCATCATCACCAATTTCAACGCCGGCTCGACCGTCACCTTCCCGATGTTCGTGTGGGGGTCGGCGCAGCGCGGAACGCCCGTTCAGATCAATGTCATCGGCACGACCATGTTCGTCGTCGCCGTACTGTTCGTGCTGGTTTCCATGATCGTCGGAAATCGTCGCACCAGACAAAAGGCATAACCGTAGGGAGTTGACATCATGGCCCCGAGCGCCATGAATCAGTGGACCCGTTCGCTTTCCGACGTCCAGCCGGTCCCGTACTGGCTGGACGACCCCGGCCGGCCCCGCCCCCAGCCCGCCCTCACCACCTCCGAGACCTGCGACCTGCTGGTCGTCGGGGGCGGCTACAGCGGGCTGTGGACGGCGCTGATCGCCAAGGAACGCGATCCGCAGCGGGACGTGGTGCTGGTGGAGGGCCGCGAGGTCGGCTGGGCCGCCTCCGGACGCAACGGCGGCTTCTGTGCCGCCTCCCTCACCCACGGCCTGCCCAACGGCCTCGCCCGCTGGCCCGACGAGATCCACACCCTGCAGCAGCTGGGCGAGCGCAACCTCGACGCCATCGAGGCCGCCGTCGCCCGGCACTCCCTCGACTGCGACTTCGAGCGCACCGGCGAGATCGACGTCGCCACCGAGCCGTACCAGGCGCGCGAACTGCGCGAGTGGCACGAGGAGATCTCCCGCCGGGGGCTGGCCGACGGCGTCGAGTTCCTGGACGCCGACGCCGTACGGGAGCAGGTGGACTCACCCACGTTCCAGGCCGGGCTGTGGGACCGCAGGGGCGTCGCCATGCTGCACCCCGCCAAGCTCGCCTGGGGCCTGAAGCGGGCCTGCCTCGAACTGGGCGTGCGCGTCTACGAGAACACCCCCGCCCTGACCCTGAAGCCCTTCGGCGCGGGTATGGCCGTGCGCACCCCCTACGGCCGGATCCGCGCCCGCCAGGTCGCCCTCGGCACCAACATCTTCCCGAACCTGGTCAGACGCGTCCGCTCGTACACCGTCCCGGTCTACGACTACGCCCTGATGACGGAGCCGCTCACGCCCGAGCAGCTCGGCTCGATCGGCTGGAAGAACCGCCAGGGCCTCGGCGACAGCGCCAATCAGTTCCACTACTTCCGGCTGTCCGCCGACAACCGGATCCTGTGGGGCGGCTACGACGCGATCTACCCCTACGGCGGCCGCGTCCGCGCCGAGTACGACGACCGGCCCGAGACCTACGCCAAGCTCGCCGGTCACTTCTTCACCTGCTTCCCGCAGTTGGAGGGCGTCCGCTTCAGCCACGCGTGGGGCGGCGCGATCGACACCTGCTCCCGCTTCTCGGCGTTCTTCGGCACCGCCCACCAGGGCAAGGTGGCCTACGCGGCCGGGTACACGGGGCTCGGGGTCGGGGCCACCCGGTTCGGCGCCGACGTGATGCTGGACCTGCTGTCCGGCGAACGCACCGAACGCACGGAACTGGAGATGGTCCGCAAGAAGCCCCTGCCGTTCCCGCCCGAGCCGTTCGCCTGGACGGGCATCGCCCTCACCAAGTGGTCCCTGGCCCGCGCGGACGCCCAGGGCGGCCGCCGCAACCTGTGGCTGCGCACGATGGACCGGTTGGGGCTGGGATTCGACAGCTGACCGACCGGGTGTGATCCGGTTCACTCCAACGAGGTGCCGAAACCCGCGTAATGGCCGGGGGGACACCCCCTTCTCCCTCGTGATGCCCTCACGGACGCCCCGCGCGCCCCGTGAGGTCCGCGAGAGAGAAGGGGGTCTTTGACGATGACCGGTGCGAAGACGGCGGTCGAGTGGCTCGCATCCGTCGCACCCGATCCCGAGGCCTGCCGCTGGGAGTGGGAGCGCAATCCGCTCGGCGTCGCGCTGCTGCCGGCCGGCCGTGCCTGGGACGTGCTGATCCTGCCCGGCGAACTCGGCTACGCCACGCTCGACGTGCTCACCCGTGTCCTCGACCGGCCGGGCCCCGTGCTCGTCGACTTCGGCGACGCCCGCATGGGGTTCTTCGTGCCGCCGGGCACCGCGGCCCGCTGGCTCGGCACGGGCATCCGCACGGCGGGCGCGGGGACCTGGATCGTCGTACCGTACCCGGGCCGCTCCTCACCCGGCGGCGTCCGCTGGCTGGTCCCCCCGGACGGCACGGGCACGCTGACGGACCCGGCCCTGCTGGAACTGGCGATGCACGAGGCAGCGGCGGGGCTGGCGACGGGGGGCGGGGGGTGAGGGAGTGGGTCCGGGGCGGGGGGATGCGGCTGGTTCCGGGCCAGGGTTGGCATTCATCACCGATGGTGCGGAGTATCTCGAACGCCACTGTCCGGCACTGGCCAGGAACCCGGCGATGGCCTCACTACGGGAGCTGGCGGGCGTCTGGCGCCCGGGGCGCTCCGCCGCTGTCGCGCCGGAGGAACAGCCACAGCGACGTGAGCAGCACCGTGCACAGGCACCAGCTGCCCGCCACGTCCAGCGGCCAGTGGTAGCCGCGGCGGACCAGGCCGTAGCTCGCGGCGAGGACCAGGGCGGCGCAGAGGGTGATCAGGGTGCGGCGGGCCAGGGGGGTGCGGAGCCAAGGCAGCAGGAGCAGGGTCGCGGAGCCGTAGGCGACGGCGGCGGTGGCGGTGTGGCCCGAGGGGTAGTAGCCGGTGCCGGGCGGTTCGGCCGGGGTGCCCGGGCGGGCCATGAGCGCCTTCAGGGGGACGATCAGCGCCGGGACCAGGACCATGAGCAGGGCCGCGGCGACGACGGGCAGCCACCAGCGGTCCGTGCCGGCGCGCCGGCGGCGAACGGCGACGTACCCGAGTGCGAGGGCGAGGAGCGGGACCGCGGCCTGGACGTTGCCCAGATCGGCGAGGAGCTCGGAGCAGCGGTCCGGGTTCACCAGGACGCGGCTGAGGCGTTCGTCGAGCCCGACCAGCGGACCGTCGGCTGCGACCTGCCAGGTGATCAGGCCGAACAGGACAGCCGGAACGGCGAGCAGGAGTGCGACGGGGCCCGGGAGGTCGGCGCGGCCCCGGTTCGCGGAGATCGGCATGGGGCACAGCCTGGCACGAGCACGCTCATCCGCTCGCGGCCCCTCGGGGGGATCACGTGAACCGCACGCGCGGTGTCGCTCAGGGGGAAGCAAAGGGGAAGACGGCGGCCCCGGACCACGGGGGCGAGTGAAGGGGGAAGACGGCGGCCCCGGGCCAGGGGGGCGAGCGAAGGGGGGAAGACGGCCGCCCCGGAACAGGGGGGGAGTTCCGGGGCGGCCGTCAGGACCGGAACGTCGCGCGCCCCGGGGGGTTTGGGGCGGCGACCGTCCGATCGGTGAGGAGATCCAGAGCCTCAGGCTCCGGTTGTGTGCGCGAGGGCACGACCAGGTCGAAGCTGGGGAGGCCCCGGCCTGATGTCACCCACAGTCCCCTGCGGGCGGGGTGTATCTCTCATCTGGGTAGAACCTACGGCAGGGGCGGGGCGCAGGACAGACCGTTGGGCCGCCTGCCATGCACCTCGCACACCTTCTTCACACGCTCTGCCGCCGACCGCCCCGGTAGCGGAACCGGGGCGGCGCGGCTGCCCGGACGGCGGCCCGGACACGCGTGCCGAGGGCTCAGATGCGGGAGAACGCCTGCTCGATGATGTCGAGGCCCTCGTTGAGCAGGTCATCGCCGATCACCAGCGGGGGCAGGAAGCGGAGCACGTTGCCGTAGGTGCCACAGGTCAGGACCAGCAGGCCCTCGGCGTGGCACGCCTTGGCGAGCGCGGCGGTCGCCTCCGGGTTCGGCTCCTTGGTGGTGCGGTCCTTGACCAGCTCGATGGCGATCATGGCGCCCCGGCCGCGGATGTCGCCGATGACGTCGAACTTCTCGGCCATGGCACCGAGGCGGGCCTTCATGATCGCCTCGATGTTCTTCGCCTTGGCGTTGAGGTCCAGCTCCTTCATCGTCTCGATCGAGCCGAGCGCACCGGCGCAGGCGACCGGGTTGCCGCCGTAGGTGCCGCCCAGGCCGCCGGCGTGCGCGGCGTCCATGATCTCGGCGCGCCCGGTGACGGCCGCGAGCGGCAGACCGCCCGCGATGCCCTTGGCCGTGGTGATGAGGTCCGGGACGATGCCCTCGTCCTCACAGGCGAACCACTGGCCCGTACGGCAGAAGCCGGACTGGATCTCGTCGGCGACGAAGACGATGCCGTTGTCCTGGGCGAACTTGCTGATCGCCGGCAGGAAGCCCTTGGCCGGCTCGATGAAGCCGCCCTCGCCGAGCACCGGCTCGATGATGATCGCGGCGACGTTCTCGGCGCCGACCTGCTTGCTGATCTGGTCGATGGCCTGCGCGGCGGCCTCCGGGCCGGCGTTCTCGGGCCCGGTCGGCCAGCGGTAGCCGTACGCCACCGGCACGCGGTACACCTCGGGCGCGAACGGGCCGAAGCCGTGCTTGTACGGCATGTTCTTCGCCGTCAGCGCCATCGTCAGGTTGGTGCGGCCGTGGTAGCCGTGGTCGAACACCACGACGGCCTGGCGCTTGGTGTACGCGCGGGCGATCTTGACGGCGTTCTCGACGGCCTCGGCGCCGGAGTTGAACAGGGCGCTCTTCTTGGCGTGGTCACCGGGGGTCAGTTCGGCGAGGGCCTCGGCGACTTCGACGTACCCCTCGTAGGGCGTGACCATGAAACAGGTGTGGGTGAAGTCGGCGAGCTGCGCCGACGCCCGGCGTACGACGGCCTCGGCGGATGCGCCCACGGACGTCACGGCGATGCCCGAACCGAAGTCGATCAGCCGGTTGCCGTCGACGTCCTCGACGATCCCGCCACCGGCACGGGCCGTGAACACGGGCAGCACGGACCCCACGCCCTGCGCGACCGCGGCGGTACGGCGGGCCTGCAGCTCCTGCGACTTCGGGCCGGGGATGGCGGTGACGACGCGGCGCTCCTGCGGAAGTGCGGTCATGCGGGGCTCCTGGGGTGGTGCGGATGGTCTTTGCGGACGCTCGGGATTCTTTTCTCGCAGGCTAGGGCGGGGGAGGAGGGGTGGGCATGCTCCATGTGGGCGTTGTCGGCGCAGCGCCTTGTCCGGGGTGGACATGGCAGTCTCGTGGACCGGTGCCCACGACCCGGCCGTGTAAGCGGTGAACTCCCCAGGGCAGGGCGTTAGATTGGCTCGCTGATGGTGGACGGAGCGGCTGGTCAGGGGGCAAGGGCGATGGACAGCGACGGGACGCACGAGGTGCGGGGTACCCATGCGAGCCCCGTGCCGCGCCCGGCGGGGCCGCCGGAGGTGCCGGCGATGCCTCCCCTGCCGCCCCGGGCTCCGGGGATGCCGCCATCCCCGGACGGGTCCGCGTTCCTCGGCTGGCTGCGGGCGCCGCGCCCCGAGGCCGCCCCGGGCGTGTGGCGGTTCGGGCACCGGCCGCGGCCCGCGGAGGAACCCGAGGAGATCCCCACCCGGCAGCTGCTCAGCGGGGCGCTGATCGCCTTCCTGGTGGGTTGGCTGATCTGGTCGCTGCTTCAGAACGGCTACGTCGGCACCTGGTGGTGGGTGCCGTTCGACCTGATCGTCCCCGACGCCTGGCGCGGCGGCGACAGCGACCTCGGGGAGACCGGGACGTTCATCGTCTACCAGGGGTACGAGCTGCTCGTCGCCCTGGTGATCATGGTCGGGGCGGCGCGGCTCGGCCGCTGGGGCGAGGTGTGGCGCCGCTTCGTCACCCCCCGCTTCCGCCGGACGGAGCCCCAGGAGGCCCGCACGACTCCCGAGGACGACCCGGCCCAGTGGAACGAGCTGCGTGCCGCCGGAGCCGTCGACGCCGCCGAGCGGCTCGCCGCCGAGGCCCGCTCCGGGCTGATGCGGGACGTCGACCACGCCCGGATCATGCGCGCCTGGCAGGGCGTGCGCACCGGGCGGCACAGCCTGGCCACCTTCAGCGGCGCCGTGCTCAAGGACGGCGCCGCCGCCTGCCTGCACCCCTCCGGCGAGCGCGACCTGCCCGCCCGGCTCGCGAGGCACGACCTCGTCACCGGGCAGGTGCGGCTCGGCACCACCGTGGACGACGTCCGCAACCCCTACACCTACCGCGGCACGGGGCTGGCCCTGGGGCCCGACCTGCTCGGCACCTCGCTCGTCGCCGTCGGCCCCGCCGGATCCGGCAAGACCGGGACCGTCGTGCGGCCGCTCGCCGAGTCGCTCTGCCTGCACGCGCTCGCCGGGCGGGCCGCCGTGGTCGTCGTCGGGGCGGCCGGCGCGGGGCTCGGGCCGGCCGACGCGTACGACGTGGTCGTACGGATCGGGAACCAGGACTCCGAGTACGACCTCGACCTGTACGGCGGCACCAGCGACCCGGACGAGGCCGCCGCCGTGCTGGCCGAGGCGCTCGTCGGGGATCTCGCCGACCCGCACCCCGGCAGTGACAGCCGCCGCTCCACCACCGTCCTCGCCCAGCTGCTCGGGCCGTTCCGGGCCGTGCACGGGCGTTTCCCCTCCGTACCGGAGCTGCGGCAGCTGCTGGACGGGGCGCCGGGGCCGTTCGCCGCGCTGCGGCAGGGACTCCAGGAGGCCGGGCAGGACTCGCTGTTGCGGGAACTCGACGCCCGGGAGCGGCAGATGGGGCAGCCCGGTGACGTCGGCGGCGTGCTGGGCGATCGTGTCGCGCTGCTCGACCGGCCAGCCTTCGCCGGGTTCTTCGACACCTCCGGGCAGTCCCGGCCCTTCACGCTCAAGGCCCTCGACCACCCGGTGCGGGTGCGCATCGACCTTCCCCAGCGCGGGCACGCCGACGCCTCCAGGATGCTGGCCCGGCTCGTGCTCGCGCAGTTCACGGCGAGTGTCGCCGTACGCGAGGACCGGTCGCTGTTCGCCTGCCTGCTGCTGGACGACGCGACCGGCGTGGTGACGCCGGAGGCCGTGCGCGGCATCCAGCGGTTGCGCTCCGGCAACGCCGGGGTGGTGCTCACCCTGCGGACCCTGGACGACGTGGCCCGGCCGCTGCGCGGGCCGCTGCTCGGAGCCACCGGCTGCCGGATGGCGCTGTCGGGGCTCACGCCCTGGGACGGACAGGACTTCGCCGAGGTGTGGGGCAAGGAGTGGACCGAGGCCCGGGACGTCACCGACCGGCAGATCATCGCGGAGACCCCGGCGGGCAAGGCCGTGCACATGCTGCGAAGGGTGATCACCGGCAAGGCGCCGACCGCGCGGGCGGTGACCGTCCGGCAGGTCGAGCGGGAACGCTGGTCCGCCTCCGAGCTGGCGCACGCCGTGCCGGCGGGTCACGCGGTGCTGTCGCTGACCGACGTCAAGGGCGAGCACGCGCCACCGTTGCTGGTCGACCTGCGGAGCTGACCCCTTCCCACCCCTACGGGCGCGCGGGCATCGTACGGTGAGGCAGAATCGTCACAGGTCGTTCATACGCGGCGGCCAAAAGACCACAGAGATCACACAGTCCTGACGCAGAAGGCCTCATGCCCCCGACGCTCGCCTCGCTCGTCCACCACTCCGCGCTGAAGCTGACCGTGCGGGCGGGCGAAGACCGCCTCGACGTGCCGGTCCGCTGGGCGCACGTCAGCGAGCTCGCCGACCCCGTCCCCTACATGGAGGGCGGGGAACTGCTGCTGATCACCGCGCTCAAGCTGGACGCCGAGGACCCGGAGGCCATGCTCCGCTACGTCCGGCGGCTGGCCGGGGCCGGAGTGGTCGGGCTCGGCTTCGCGGTCGGCGTCAACTACGACGAGATCCCCAAGGCCCTCGTCGACGCGGCCGAGCAGGAGGGCCTGCCGCTGCTGGAGGTGCCGCGCCGCACGCCGTTCCTCGCCATCAGCAAGGCCGTGTCCGCCGCGATCGCCGCCGACCAGTACCGGGCCGTCACCGCCGGGTTCGCCGCCCAGCGCGAGCTGACCCGGCAGGCCCAGACCGGCGGCCCGGAAGGGCTGCTGGCCGCGCTGGCCTCACAGGTCGACGGCTGGGCGGCGCTGTACGACGCCTCGGGCGCGGTCGTCGCCACGGCACCGGAGTGGGCGGGGCGGCGCGCGGCGCGGCTCACCGGCGACGTGCAGAAGCTGCGGGACCGCGCCGCGCCCGCCTCGTCCGTGGTCGGCGGGCCGGAGAACGAGGACCGGGTCGAGCTGCACACCATCGGCACCGGCCGCCGTCCCCGGGCCGCCCTCGCCGTGGGCACCGCCGCCGCGCCGGGCACCGCCGAGCGCTACGCCGTCCACTCGGCCATCGCGCTGCTGACCCTGACCACGGAACGCTCCCGGTCCCTCCAGGCGGCCGAGCAGCGTGTGGGCGCGGCGGTGCTGCGCATGCTGCTGGCCGGGGAGCCGGACCACGCCCGCGCGGTCGCCGGGGACCTGTACGGCGAGCTGCTGGACGCGCCGTTCCGGATGTTGGTCGCGGAGCGGGTGCCGGTGTCCGCGTCGGCCGCGCTGGCCCGTGCCGAGGCGCCCAAGGGCGCTCCGCCCGTCGACCGGCCCTCGGCCGCCGCGCTCGCCGCGGCCGACACCGCCGGCGACCCCCTCGCGGCCCTCGCCGACGTCGTGGAGTCCGCCGCGGCCCGAGCCGGAGAGGCCGTGCTGGTCGTGCCGGAGGGGGAGCGGCTGGTGGTGCTGGCCGCGGACCGCGGCGCCGCCGCCGCGGCCTGCGGGGAGTACGCGGCCGCGCTGGAGACGGCCCGGGCCGGCATACGCGAGAAGGTGCCCGGCGGCGAGGACGACGAACTGGTCGTCGGCCTGTCGGCACCGGCCGGGCCCATCGCCGCGTCCGCCGCCTACAAGCAGGCCGAGCAGGCGCTGTCGGTGGCGAGGCGGCGCGGGCGCGTCCTCGTGGAGCACGAGCAGATGGCGGCCGGTTCGGTGCTGCCGCTGCTGGCCGACGACGCGGTACGGGCCTTCGCCGACGGCATGCTGCGGCCGCTGTACGAGCACGACGCCACGGGCCGCGGCGACCTCGTCTCCTCCCTGCACGCCTGGCTGTCCAAGCACGGCCAGTGGGACGCGGCGGCGGCCGAGCTCGGCGTCCACCGGCACACCCTGCGCTACCGCATGCGCCGGGTCGAGGAGATCCTCGGCCGGTCCCTGGACGACCCGGACGTCCGGATGGAGCTGTGGCTGGCCCTGAAGGCGGCCTCCAGCGAATAGCCAAACCGTAGTAACCGACTCCGCCACTGCTACGGCCCGGACAAACGCCCTTCGGCCACCTCGCGCCTACCGTGGTGCCGTACGACCAGATCACCCCCAACGCCGAAGGGCCGGAACCCACATGACCTCCACCCACGCCTTCTGGCTCGCCGGCCGCCAGGCCACCGGCGAGGACACCTTCGGCGTCACCTCCCCGTGGGACGGACGGCTCGTCGGCACCGTGAGCGTGCCGACGGACGCGCAGGTCGAGGAGGCCGTTGCCGCCGCGCACGCCGTGCTGGACGAGTTCGCCGCCACCCCCGCGCACGTCCGGGCCGCCGCCCTCGACCACGTCAGCAAGCGCCTGGCCGAGCGCACCGAGGAGATCGCCCAGCTGATCTCCGCCGAGAACGGCAAGCCCATGAAGTGGGCGCGCGGCGAGGTCGGCCGGGCCGTGTCCGTGTTCCGCTTCGCGGCCGAGGAGGCCCGGCGGTTCAACGGCGGCGAGGCGCAGCGCCTCGACACCGACCTCGGCGGTCAGGGCCGGCTCGCCCTCACCCGCCGCTTCCCGAAGGGTGTCGTGCTCGGCATCGCGCCCTTCAACTTCCCGCTGAACCTCTGCGCCCACAAGATCGCCCCGGCCATCGCCGCCGGCGCCCCGATCATCCTGAAGCCGGCGCCGGCCACCCCGCTGTCCGGCCTGATCATCGGTGATCTGCTGGCCGAGACCGAGCTGCCCGCGGGCTCCTGGAGCATCCTGCCGGTCGCCAACGACAAGATGCCGGCACTGGTGCAGGACGAGCGCCTGCCCGTCATCTCCTTCACGGGCTCCGAGAAGGTCGGCTACGCGATCATGGACTCGGTGCCGCGCAAGCACTGCACCCTGGAGCTGGGCGGCAACGGCGCGGCCGTCGTCCTCGCCGACTGGGCGAGCGACGAGGACCTGGAGTGGGCGGCGAACCGCATCGCCACCTTCTCCAACTACCAGGGCGGCCAGTCCTGCATCTCCGTGCAGCGGGTCATCGCCGACGCCTCGGTGTACGACCGGCTGCTGCCGCGCATCGTCGCCGCCGTCGAGGCCCAGGTCACGGGCGACCCGAGCGACGACAAGACCGACGTCGGCCCGCTGGTCAGCGAGGACGCCGCCCAGCGGGTCGAGACGTGGGTCCAGGAGGCCGTGGACGCCGGGGCGCAGCTGCTCACCGGCGGCAAGCGCGACGGCGCCTCCTACGCGCCGACCGTCCTGGCGGAGGTCCCGGCCGACGTCACGATCTCCTGCGAGGAGGTCTTCGGACCGGTCCTCACGGTGCAGAAGGCGGACGGCGAGGCCGCGGCCTTCGCCGCCGTCAACGACTCCAAGTACGGCCTCCAGGCGGGCGTGTTCACCCACGACCTGCAGACCGCCTTCCGCGCCCACCGGGCGCTGGAGGTCGGCGGCGTGGTCATCGGCGACGTGCCGTCCTACCGGGCCGACCAGATGCCCTACGGCGGTGTCAAGCAGTCCGGCGTGGGCCGCGAGGGCGTGCGGTTCGCCATGGACGACTACACCTACGAGCGCGTGCTGGTCCTGACCGGCATCAACCTCTAGTTCGTGGAAACCATTTTCATATAGGGTTCCTGAAGGGGCCCGGCACCGCTGCCTTCCGGTGCCGGGCCCCTTCTTCGTGCCGGCTTTCCCCGGACCCTCAACCGGAGAAGCCGACGTGCGCGAGCCGCAGCGGGCCGCGCAGTCCGAGACGCACGTCGTGGGTCGGTGCAGGAGTGGGTGTCCAAAGGTGTCGAAGCGCTTCGATGCGGCTTTCCCTGGGCGCTCTCAGGAGCGGGACCACCATCGGCCAGGGCACCTCGATGCAACACCCTCGTCAGGCGCGCGACAAGTGCCGGGGGCGCTCCGCCCCCTTCGGCTGAACGGACGCGCGAGGACTGGTGGGAGCGTCCGGATTCGGGTACCAACGATCCAGTAGCACTGGTCGGTAACGAAACGGTCCTCCATCTTCTAGTTGCGGCGAGGTGCCCCTCATGTCCGCTTCCACCACCCCTTCTTCCCGTCCCGCTGTCACCGAGCGGGAGGCCCGTGAGGTGGCGGAGGCCGCCCGGGAACAGCACTGGCGCAAGCCCAGCTTCGCCAAGGAGCTGTTCCTCGGTCGCTTCCGGCTCGACCTCATCCACCCCCACCCCCTCCCGGCCGATGAGGCGGTCCAGCGCGGCGAGGAGTTCCTCGCCAAGCTCCGCGACTTCGTCGAGACGAAGGTCGACGGGGCCCTCATCGAACGCGAGGCCAGGATCCCCGACGAGGTGATCGACGGCCTGAAGGAGCTCGGCGCCTTCGGCATGAAGATCGACACCAAGTACGGCGGTCTCGGGCTCGGGCAGGTGTACTACAACAAGGCACTCGCCCTGGTCGGCTCCGCGAGCCCCGCGATCGGCGTCCTGCTCTCCGCGCACCAGTCGATCGGTGTGCCCCAGCCCCTCAAACTGTTCGGCACCCAGGAGCAGCGGGAGCGCTTCCTGCCGCGCTGCGCCCGCACGGACATCAGCGCCTTCCTGCTCACCGAGCCCGACGTCGGCTCCGACCCGGCCCGCCTCGCCACCACGGCGATCCCGGACGGCGACGACTACGTCCTCGACGGCGTCAAGCTGTGGACCACCAACGGCGTCGTCGCCGACCTGCTGGTCGTCATGGCCCGGGTGCCGAAGAGCGAGGACCACCGCGGCGGCATCACGGCCTTCGTCGTGGAGACGAACTCGCCGGGCGTCACCGTCGAGAACCGCAACGCCTTCATGGGCCTGCGCGGCATCGAGAACGGCGTCACCCGCTTCCACCAAGTGCGCGTCCCCGCCGCCAACCGCGTCGGTGCGGAGGGCCAGGGCCTGAAGATCGCCCTGACCACCCTCAACACCGGGCGGCTGTCCCTGCCCGCGTCCTGCGTCGCGGCCGGCAAGTGGTGCCTGAAGATCGCCCGGGAGTGGTCGGCGGCCCGCGAGCAGTGGGGCAAGCCCGTCGCGCACCACGAGGCGGTCGGCTCCAAGATCTCCTTCATCGCGGCCACCACCTTCGCCCTGGAGGCCGTGACGGACCTGGCCTCGCAGATGGCCGACGAGGACCGCAACGACATCCGCATCGAAGGCGCCCTCGCCAAGCTGTACGCCTCCGAGATGGCCTGGACGATGGCCGACGAACTCGTCCAGATCCGCGGCGGCCGCGGCTTCGAGACGGCCGACTCCCTGCGGGCCCGCGGCGAGCGCGGCGTCCCCGCCGAGCAGCTGCTGCGCGACCTGCGCATCAACCGCATCTTCGAGGGCTCCACCGAGATCATGCACCTGCTGATCGCGCGCGAGGCCGTCGACGCCCACCTCTCGGTCGCCGGCGACCTCATCGACCCCGAGAAGTCCCTGGGCGACAAGGCCAGGGCGGGCGCGAACGCGGGCGTCTTCTACGCCAAGTGGCTGCCGAAGCTGGTCGCCGGACCCGGGCAGCTCCCGGCCTCCTACGGCGAGTTCAAGCACGGTGTGGACCTCTCCGGCCACCTGCGCTACGTCGAGCGCACCGCCCGCAAGCTCGCCCGCTCGACCTTCTACGCCATGTCCCGCTGGCAGGGCCGGATGGAGTCCAAGCAGGGCTTCCTCGGCCGGATCGTCGACATCGGCGCCGAGCTGTTCGCCATGAGCGCGTCCTGTGTGCGGGCCGAGCTGCTGCGCAGCCAGGGCGACCACGGCCGCGAGGCCTACCAGCTCGCCGACGTCTTCTGCCGCCAGGCCCGCATCCGCATCGAGGAGCTCTTCACCCGCCTGTGGACCAACACCGACGACCTCGACCGCAAGGTCGTCAAGGGCGTCCTGTCCGGCACGTACGAGTGGCTGGAGCAGGGCATCGTCGACCCCTCCGGCGAGGGCCCCTGGATCGCGGACGCGACACCGGGACCGTCGCAGAAGGAGAACGTCCACCGGCCGATCCGGTAGCCGACGCCCTCCTGGGGGCGTGCGCAGCCAGGCGCGCGCCCCCAGGAAGGGGATGCGCTGTCCTCACACCCCGGCCTTACGGCAACAATGGAGCAATGAGCGACAGTCCAGCCCCCCTCGCCGACCCGCACCTCGTCTACGACCCAGTCGCGGGCGACGGCCCCAAGGACGTGGTGATCCTCGGCTCCACCGGGTCCATCGGCACCCAGGCCATCGACCTGGTGCTGCGCAACCCCGACCGGTTCCGGGTCACCGGGCTGTCGGCCAACGGCGGCCGGGTCGCCCTCCTGGCCGAGCAGGCGTACCGGCTGCGGGTGCGGACCGTCGCGGTCGCCCGCGAGGACGTCGTACCGGCCCTGCGCGACGCACTCACCGCGCAGTACGGCACGGGCGAGCCGCTCCCTGACATCCTCGCCGGCCCGGACGCGGCCACCCACCTGGCGGCGTCCGACTGCCACACCGTCCTGAACGGCATCACCGGCTCCATCGGCCTCGCCCCGACCCTGGCCGCCCTGGAGGCGGGCCGCACCCTCGCGCTCGCCAACAAGGAGTCGCTCATCGTCGGCGGCCCCCTGGTCAAGGCCCTCGCCAAGCCCGGGCAGATCATCCCGGTCGACTCCGAGCACGCCGCCCTCTTCCAGGCCCTGGCCGCCGGCACCCGCGCCGACGTCCGCAAGCTGGTCGTCACCGCCTCCGGCGGCCCCTTCCGCGGCCGTACGAAGGCCGACCTCGCGCGCGTCACCGTCGAGGACGCCCTCGCGCACCCCACCTGGGCCATGGGCCCGGTCATCACGATCAACTCCGCGACCCTCGTCAACAAGGGCCTGGAGGTCATCGAGGCGCACCTCCTCTACGACATTCCCTTCGACCGCATTGAGGTCGTCGTGCATCCCCAGTCGTATGTCCACTCGATGGTTGAGTTCACGGATGGATCGACACTGGCCCAGGCGACCCCGCCCGACATGCGCGGGCCCATCGCCATCGGCCTCGGCTGGCCCGAGCGCGTGCCCGACGCCGCCCCCACCTTCGACTGGAGCAAGGCCTCGACCTGGGAGTTCTTCCCGCTCGACAACGAGGCCTTCCCCGCGGTGAACCTCGCCCGGCACGTGGGCGAGCTCGCGGGCACCGCCCCTGCGGTGTTCAACGCGGCCAACGAGGAGTGCGTGGAGGCGTTCCGTCAGGGCGCGCTGCCCTTCGACGGGATCATCGACACCGTCACCCGGGTCGTCGAGGAGCACGGCACCCCGCGTACGGGAACCTCGCTCACCGTGTCGGACGTCCTCGAAGCGGAGACCTGGGCGCGGACCCGGGCCCGGGAACTGGCGGCACAGACGGCGGAGGCCCGTGCATGACGACCCTGATGTTCATCCTCGGCATAGTCCTCTTCGCGGTCGGCCTGCTCGTCTCGATCGCGTGGCACGAGCTGGGGCACCTCTCCACCGCCAAGCTCTTCGGCATCCGCGTGCCGCAGTACATGGTCGGCTTCGGCCCCACGATCTTCTCGCGCAGGAAGGGTGAGACGGAGTACGGCATCAAGGCCATCCCGTTCGGCGGCTACATCCGCATGATCGGCATGTTCCCGCCCGGCCCCGACGGCCGGATGGAGGCCCGCTCCACCTCCCCGTGGCGCGGCATGATCGAGGACGCCCGCACCGCCGCGTACGAGGAGCTCAAGCCGGGCGACGAGAACCGCATGTTCTACACGCGCGCCCCCTGGAAGCGCGTGATCGTGATGTTCGCGGGCCCCTTCATGAACCTCATCCTGGCGGTGGCGCTGTTCCTCACCGTCCTGATGGGCTTCGGCATCACCCAGCAGACCACCACGGTCAGCTCGGTCTCCCAGTGCGTCATCGCGCAGAGCGAGAACCGCGAGAAGTGCGAGAAGGGCGACCCGGCCGCCCCCGCCGCCGCGGCGGGCCTCAAGGCGGGCGACAAGATCGTCTCCTTCGACGGGGTGAAGACCGACGACTGGAACAAGCTGTCCGACCTGATCCGCGCCACCCCCGGCAAGGAGGTGCCGATCGTCGTCGAGCGGGACGGCAAGGACGTCACCCTGCACGCGAAGATCGCCACCAACCAGGTCGCCAAGAAGGACTCCGGCGGCCAGATCGTCGAGGGACAGTACGTCCAGGCCGGATTCCTCGGCTTCAGCGCCGCCACCGGCGTGGTCAAGCAGGACTTCGGCGACTCCGTGACCTGGATGGGCGACCGCATCGGCGAGGCCGTCGACTCCCTCGCCGCCCTCCCCGGCAAGATCCCGGCCCTGTGGAACGCGGCCTTCGACGGCGCCGAGCGCGAGGCCGACTCCCCGATGGGCGTGGTCGGAGCGGCCCGTGTCGGCGGTGAGATCTTCACCCTCGACATCCCGCCCACCCAGCAGCTGGCCATGGCCCTCATGCTGGTCGCCGGCTTCAACCTCTCCCTGTTCCTGTTCAACATGCTCCCGCTGCTGCCGCTCGACGGCGGCCACATCGCGGGCGCCCTCTGGGAGTCGCTGCGCCGCAACATCGCCAAGGTGCTGCGCCGGCCCGACCCGGGCCCCTTCGACGTGGCGAAGCTCATGCCGGTCGCCTACGTCGTCGCCGGGATCTTCATCTGCTTCACGATCCTGGTCCTGATCGCCGACGTGGTGAACCCGGTGAAAATCTCCTAGCCATACGGCGTTCACGGCGGCCCGGCACGCTTTGCGCCGGGCCGCCTCCCATCGGGTGGCACAGCGGGTGGGATGTGCCCGCGCCGAGGCACGTGCCGTAATCTCGAAGCTCGGAGCCCGCTGCTCACGGGACCGGACCTTGATCCACGACTTGGGGTTGCACAGCAGATGACTGCGATTTCTCTCGGCATGCCGTCCGTTCCGACCAAGCTCGCCGAGCGCCGGAAGAGCCGCCAGATCCAGGTCGGGTCCGTGGCCGTCGGCGGGGACGCCCCCGTGTCGGTGCAGTCGATGACCACGACGCGCACGTCGGACATCGGCGCGACCCTCCAGCAGATCGCCGAACTCACCGCCTCCGGCTGCCAGATCGTCCGCGTCGCCTGCCCGACCCAGGACGACGCCGACGCGCTGGCGACCATCGCCCGCAAGTCGCAGATCCCGGTCATCGCCGACATCCACTTCCAGCCGAAGTACGTGTTCGCCGCGATCGAGGCCGGCTGCGCGGCGGTCCGCGTCAACCCGGGCAACATCAAGCAGTTCGACGACAAGGTCAAGGAGATCGCCAAGGCGGCCCGCGACCACGGCACCCCCATCCGCATCGGCGTCAACGCCGGCTCCCTCGACCGCCGCCTGCTCCAGAAGTACGGCAAGGCCACCCCCGAGGCCCTCGTCGAATCGGCCCTGTGGGAGGCGTCCCTCTTCGAGGAGCACGACTTCCGCGACATCAAGATCTCCGTCAAGCACAACGACCCGGTCGTCATGATCGAGGCCTACAAGCAGCTCGCCGCCCAGTGCGACTACCCGCTGCACCTCGGCGTCACCGAGGCGGGCCCGGCCTTCCAGGGCACCATCAAGTCGGCGGTCGCGTTCGGCGCGCTCCTCTCCCAGGGCATCGGCGACACCATCCGCGTCTCGCTCTCGGCGCCCCCCGCCGAGGAGGTCAAGGTCGGTCTCCAGATCCTGGAGTCCCTGAACCTCAAGGAGCGCGGCCTGGAGATCGTCTCCTGCCCGTCCTGCGGCCGCGCCCAGGTCGACGTCTACAAGCTCGCCGAAGAGGTCACCGCCGGCCTCACCGGCATGGACGTTCCCCTGCGCGTCGCCGTCATGGGCTGCGTCGTCAACGGCCCCGGCGAGGCCCGCGAGGCCGACCTCGGCGTCGCCTCCGGCAACGGCAAGGGCCAGATCTTCGTCAAGGGTGAGGTCATCAAGACCGTCCCCGAGTCCAAGATCGTGGAGACCCTCATCGAGGAGGCCATGAAGCTGGCCGAGCAGATGGAGAAGGACGGCGTGACCTCGGGCGAACCCTCGGTGGCGGTCGCCGGCTGACCGCATGGCGAGGGCCCTGGCCGGAAGGACTCGCACCGTCCTCCCGGCCACAGGCCGAAGCGCCCCGGTCACCGGCGACGGGCCCTGTGTACGCGATCAGCCGTCAGGGTCGCGGAGTTACGTCGTGAAGAGCGACAGACGCGACGCCTCCCGCCGCGCAACGCTCACCGGAGGCCGAGGAACGGCACCAGCTGCCGGAGCAGCAGCGGTCCGGGGGCTGACGACAAGACCGTCCACCCCATCGACGTCAACGGCGTCTCCGGCGTCGCCGTGCAGGCGCTGTACCGCATGGTGAGCGGCCTCCAGGACGAGGTGGACCGGCTCAGGAAGCGACTCGACGAGCGGTGGGACCGGGCCCGGGCGGGCCCCGGCCGACGGCGCGGCGGCACCGCCCAGCTCCGCCAGGTACAGTGCGGGGACCAGCCGCCCCCAGTGTGTGAGGCCCCCGCACGTGTTGACCCAGACCACCTCACGGGTCCTCGAACCGAGCGACCTGGATGCCGCGCTCGCCGTCCTCGACCGCGAGCCCGTCGTGAACGCCTTCGTGACGTCCCGCGTACAGGTCGCCGGACTCGACCCGTGGCGGCTCGGCGGTGAGATGTGGGGCTGGTACGAGGACGGCATACTCACCTCCCTCTGCTACGCCGGCGCCAACCTCGTCCCGATCTGCGCCGGCCCGCGCGCCGTCCGCGCCTTCGCCGACCGCGCCCGCCGGGCCGGTCGCCGCTGCTCCTCCATCGTCGGCCCCTCCGGCCCCACCTCCGACCTGTGGCGGCTCCTGGAACCCCAGTGGGGCCCGGCCCGCGACGTCCGCCGCCACCAGCCGCTCATGGTCACCGACCGGCTCCCGGACGGCGTCACCCCGGACCCCTACGTCCGTCGCGTCCGCAAGGACGAGATGGAGACGATCATGCCGGCGTGCGTGGCGATGTTCACCGAGGAGGTCGGCGTCTCCCCGCTGGCCGGCGACGGCGGCCTGCTCTACCAGGCCCGCGTCGCCGAACTCGTCGGCTCCGGCCGCGCCTTCGCCCGCTTCGACTCCGACGGCAAGGTCGTCTTCAAGGCCGAGATCGGCGCTGCGACGGACCGCGCCTGCCAGATCCAGGGCGTGTGGGTGGCCCCCGAGTACCGCGGCACCGGCATGGCGGCCCCCGGCATGGCGGCCGTCCTGCGCTACGCCCTCGCCGACGTCGCCCCGGTCGTCAGCCTGTACGTCAACGACTTCAACACACCGGCCAGGCGGGCCTACCAGAAGGTGGGCTTCCAGGAAGTGGGAGCCTTCATGAGCGTCCTGTTCTGAAGCGCCCCCCATAGGGGCGCGGGACCGTACAGATCTGCGGCTCCGCCGCGTGCGCGCGACCAGCCACATCCACACCCGCACCCGGCCAGGAACGGCAACCCCCCTGTAGGCTCCCCGCCATGGACCTGGTGATCGGCCCCCTCGACCTGTCCGCCCATGTAGACGAGGCCCTGGCCGTCCAAGCCGTGGCCTTCGGGCTCGGCCCCGACGAAGTCGCCGTCCGCCGCCAGATCGTCCTCCGTCACATGACCTACCCGGGCGCCCGCGCACTCGGCGCCACGGCCGACGGCAGGCTCGTCGGTTTCGTCTACGGCATGCCCAACGACCGCACCCATTGGTGGTCCACCGTCGTGGAGCCCTATCTCCGCGCCCAGCACAACGACCAGTGGCTCGACGACTCCTTCGTGATCACCGAACTGCACGTCCACCCCGCGTACCAGAACCGCGGCCTCGGACGCTCCCTGATCACCACGATCACCGACGGCGCCGCCGAACCCCGCTCGATCCTCTCCGCGATCGACACCGAGAGCCCCGCCCGCGCCCTCTACCGCTCCCTCGGTTACCAGGACCTCGCCCGCCGCGTCCTCTTCCCCAGCGCCCCGAAGCCGTACGCCGTGATGGGAGCCCCGCTCCCGCTCCTGCGCCGTTAACCGATTTCCACCGCCGTGCACCCCCCGGATAACCTCCTGGCATCACCCACACGCAGCAGGAGCAGAGGAACCATGGCAAACGCACCGGTCCAGCGCATGTCCCAGTTGTTGGCGAAGACGTTGCGCGACGACCCGGCCGACGCCGAGGTCCTCAGCCACAAGCTCCTCGTCCGCGCCGGCTACGTCCGCCGCACCGCCGCCGGCATCTGGAGCTGGCTGCCCCTCGGCAAGAAGGTGCTGGCCAACGTCGAGCGGATCGTCCGCGAGGAGATGGACGCCGTCGGCGCCCAGGAGGTCCTGCTCCCCGCCATCCTGCCGCGTGAGCCCTACGAGGCCACCGGCCGCTGGGAGGAGTACGGCCCCGAGCTGTTCCGCCTCCAGGACCGCCGGGGCGGCGACTACCTCCTCGGCCCCACCCACGAGGAGATCTTCACCCTCCTGGTGAAGGACCAGGCGTCCTCGTACAAGGACCTGCCGGTCATCCTCTACCAGATCCAGAACAAGTACCGCGACGAGGCCCGCCCCCGCGCCGGCATCCTGCGCGGCCGCGAGTTCCTGATGAAGGACTCCTACTCGTTCGACACCGAGGACGAGGGCCTCGCCCGGTCCTACGCCCTGCACCGCGAGGCCTACCAGAAGATCTTCGCGCGCCTCGGCCTCGACTACCGCATCTGCGCCGCCACGGCCGGCGCGATGGGCGGCTCCAAGTCCGAGGAGTTCCTCGCCCCGGCCGAGGCCGGCGAGGACACCTTCGCCGACTGCCCGAACTGCGACTTCGCCGCCAACACCGAGGCGATCACGTACGAGCTGAAGCCCGTCGACGGCTCGGACGTGCCCGCCGCCGAGGACATCCCCACCCCCGACACCCCCACCATCGAGACCCTCGCCGCCCACCTCGGCGTCCCGGCCTCGGCCACGCTGAAGAACCTCCTCGTGAAGGTCGACGGCGAGATCGTCGCCGTCGGCGTCCCCGGGGACCGCGAGGTCGACATGGACAAGGTCGAGGCGCATTTCGCCCCGGCCACCGTCGAACTGGTCACCGAGACGGACTTCGTCGCCCGTCCCGACCTGGTCCGCGGCTACGTGGGACCGCAGGGCCTGGACAAGGTCACCTACCTCGCCGACCCGCGCGTCGCCCCGGGCACGGCCTGGATCACCGGCGCCAACAAGGCCGGCACGCACACGAAGAACGTCGTCGCGGGCCGCGACTTCGAGGTCGACCAGTACGTCGACGTCGTGGTCGTCCAGGAGGGCGACCCCTGCCCCAAGTGCGGCACCGGCCTCGTCCTCGACCGGGCCATCGAGATCGGCCACATCTTCCAGCTGGGCCGCAAGTACGCCGACGCCCTCAAGCTCGACGTCCTCGGCCAGAACGGCAAGCCGGTCCGCGTCACCATGGGCTCCTACGGCATCGGCGTCTCCCGCGCGGTGGCCGCCCTGGCCGAGCAGACCGCCGACGACAAGGGCCTGTGCTGGCCCGCCGAGGTCGCCCCGGCCGACGTCCACGTGGTCGCCGCCGGCAAGGCCCTCCAGACCGAACTGGCCCTGGACATCTCCCAGAAGCTGGCCGCCGCCGGCGTCCGTGTCCTGGTCGACGACCGCCCCGGCGTCTCCCCGGGCGTCAAGTTCACCGACTCCGAGCTGATCGGCGTACCGCAGATCCTGGTGGCGGGCCGGCGCGCGGCCGACGGCGTGGTGGAGCTGAAGGACCGCCGCACCGGCGAGCGCGAGGAACTGACGGTCGAGGAGGCCGTCGCCCGCCTCACGGCGTAGCGAGGAGAGGGCCGTTGCCACGCGGCAACGGCCCGCGGCCCGCATCGGCGCCGCTGTGAGCGCTCCGTGGGCGGGGCGCTCACAGCCAGGCCGCGAACTCCAGCAACAGCTCCGCGTCGCGCGGCCGTCCGACCCGCCCCGCCCGCACGCCCGACTCCACGGCCCGGAACAGCGTCCAGCCCCGCAGCCGCTCCTGGTCCACGTCCAGTGACTCGGCGAGCCGCTTCACCCGGCGCCGGGTCGTCGCCGCGCCGGACGGCTGGGCGATCAGGTCCTCCACCCGGTCCCGGACCAGCCGGGCCAGATCGAAGGCGCACTCGCCGACCACCGGGTCGGGCCCCACGGCCAGCCACGGCATCCGCTCCCCGGCGAGCACCTTGCTCTGCCGGAACGTGCCGTGCAGCAGCCGGTGCTCCGGCGGCGCGGCCAGCAGCTCCTCGCGGGCCGCGAGCGCCAGGTCGACCAGCGGGGCCACCTCGGGCTCGGCCTGGGCCCGGGCGCGCATCGCCTCGGCCTGCCGCCCGGTCCGCTCGGCAACGGTCTCGAAGGGGAACCCGGCGGGCGGCTCCACCCACAGCCGCCGCAGCGTCCCCGCCGCCTCCAGCAACGCCTTCGCCTCCGGCAGGGACCGCACCGACACGTCCGGATGCAGCCGCTCCAGCAGCAGCACGCCCTCGGCCGACGAGGGTTCGAGCAGCTGTACGGCACCCCGCCCGGCCCAGTGCGCGAGCGCGGCCCGCTCCGCCTCCGGGCGGGCCCGGCCCGGCGCCAGCTTGAGCACGGCGGGTGTCCCGTCGGCCGCCCGCACCAGCAGCACCAGGCTGCTGCGCCCGCCGGGCACCTGCACCCGCTCCACGGTCAACTCGCGTAGTGCGACGGCCCGCTGCGCCGCCTCGGGCAGCTTCTCCAGCCAGTCGTCACCGTCCGGCGCCGTCTCACCGAGCGCCCTGACCAGACGCTGCGGCGGTTCGAAAACCATGCGCGAGTCGTTCCCTTCCTGCTGTCCGCGGTGCGCGCCCTGCGTGGGTCACGCCGTTGGCGCCGCCGAGGGCGGGGCCGTGTCGGCCCGCTCGGCGAGCCCAGGGAAGGCTACGCTCTCGCCGCGCCAGCGCACCGCCCGCACCGCCGCCTCCCGCAGCGCCTCGACGGCCAGGGCCCGGCGCCCGCCGCCCGCGGCGCGCACCAGATCGGCGTACACCCCGGCCACCCGGTCCTCCAGCTCGGCGGCGAGCCGTACGGCCGCCGCCGAGTCCGGCACCTGGAAGGGCAGCGCGTAACCGGCGGACGCGGCCACCGGCCGGCCCCCCAGGTCCTTCACCGCACGAACCAGCGCGTCCCTGCGCGCCCGGTGCGCGTCGTACGCCGTGAGGGCCTCGGCACGCTTCCCGTCGCCGATCTTCCCGCCGACGACGCCGTAGCCGTAGACCGCCGCGTGCTCGGCCGCCAGCGCGGCCTGCACGGCCCGCAGCTCCCGGTCCTTCTCCTGGCTCACGCGGCACCCTCCGTCAGCAGATACACGTGCGCGGCCCCGGCAGCCGCCACCGACGCCAGCAGCCGCGCCAGCTCACCCGGGACCCCGCCCAGCGCCTTGACCCGCCGGTCGGCGAGCTCCCGCTCCGCCGCGGCGAGCCCGGCGAGGGCGTCCTTGTCGTTCCCCGGCACCGTCGCGGCCGGCGACGGCGAGTCCGACGCCGCCCCGGACGCCGAGGCGGACGCGGAGGACGAATCCGAGACGGACGGCGAAGGCGATGCTTTCCGGCCACCGCCGAACGCCCGCGCGTGCCGTACGACCTCCTCGCGCAGCGGCCGCAGCCGGCCCGCGAGCCCCGGCCGGGCGGCGATCACCGCGTCGTAGCGCTCCGCCAGCCGCTCGCTGTCCCGGGCCGCACGCGCGCGCAGCCGGTCGGCGGCCGACGGATCGTCCCCCGAAGGGCCACCGGAGTCCCCGCCGGTGCAGCCCGTGAGGGCGAGGGCCGCCGGGGCGACGGCGAGCAGACTCCTTCTGCGCGGCCCCGAGCGGGCGCGCGGCGATGGCGGGAACGGCACGTCAGACGTCCTCGGGGCTCGTGCGGGAAACATTCGCGGGTGACTCGAATGATGGGGAGTTGACGAACACAGGTCGAGAGGCGTGCGAGGGGTGTTCGAGAAAACAGGCACTGCGAGGGCCGCACGCTCGTGATCACGGTACCCGGGCCCCCGCCCCGCATCACTCAGCGGCACCGTTCGTGACCGGGTGGACGGCAACACTCCCCGCGACCGGATACCCTTTGACCAGACACGCGACCCATCCCACAACAGCACACGCGGCCGAGGAGTCACCCGGATGAGCACCACCCAGAGCGAGAGGCTGCGAGAGCTACTGGAACCGCTCGTCAGCTCCCAGGGCCTGGATCTCGAGGAGATCGAGGTGGACTCCGTCGGGCGCAAGCGTGTGCTGCGCGTCGTCGTCGACTCGGACACGGGCGCCGACCTGGACCAGATCGCCGATGTGAGCCGCGCGCTCTCGGCGAAGCTCGACGAGACGGACGCGATGGGCGAGGGCGAGTACACCCTCGAGGTCGGCACCCCCGGCGCGGAGCGCCCCCTCACGGAACACCGGCACTACGTCCGCGCCACGGACCGGCTGGTGAAGTTCCAGCTGGCCGAGGGCGGTGAGCTGGTCGCCAGGATCCTGAAGGTCGACGACGAGGGTGTCGACACCGAGGTACCCGGAGTGAAGGGCCGCAAGGCCACCGCGCGCCGACTCGCCTTCGACGACATCGTCCGGGCGCGTGTCCAGGTCGAATTCAGCCGCAAGGACAAGAAGGAAGAGGAGGCGTAGCCGTGGACATCGACATGAGCGCCCTGCGGGGCTTGGTTCGGGAGAAGGAGATCTCCTTCGACCTGCTGGTCGAGGCGATCGAGTCGGCCCTCCTCATCGCCTACCACCGCACCGAGGGAAGCCGCCGTCACGCGCGCGTGGAGCTCAACCGGGAGACCGGCCATGTGACCGTGTGGGCGAAGGAGGACCCCGACGACCTCGAGGAGGGCCAGGAGGCCCGCGAGTTCGACGACACCCCGTCCGGTTTCGGCCGTATCGCCGCCACCACGGCCAAGCAGGTCATCCTGCAGCGCCTGCGCGACGCCGAGGACGACGCGACGCTCGGCGAGTACGCCGGCCGTGAGGGCGACATCGTCACCGGTGTGGTCCAGCAGGGCCGCGACCCGAAGAACGTGCTCGTCGACATCGGCAAGCTCGAGGCGATCCTGCCCGTGCAGGAGCAGGTGCCGGGGGAGACCTACCAGCACGGCATGCGCCTGCGCTCGTACGTCGTCCGGGTGGCCAAGGGCGTCCGCGGCCCCTCCGTCACCCTCTCGCGCACGCACCCCAGCCTGGTGAAGAAGCTCTTCGCCCTGGAGGTGCCGGAGATCGCCGACGGTTCGGTGGAGATCGCCGCGATCGCCCGCGAGGCCGGTCACCGCACGAAGATCGCCGTCCGCTCCACCCGCTCCGGCCTGAACGCCAAGGGCGCCTGCATCGGCCCCATGGGCGGCCGCGTGCGCAACGTCATGGGCGAGCTGAACGGTGAGAAGATCGACATCGTCGACTGGTCCGAGGACCCGGGGGAGATGGTGGCGAACGCGCTGTCCCCGGCCCGGGTCTCCAAGGTGGAGATCGTGGACATGGCGACCCGGTCGGCCCGGGTGACCGTGCCCGACTACCAGCTGTCCCTGGCCATCGGCAAGGAGGGGCAGAACGCCCGCCTCGCGGCCCGGCTGACCGGCTGGCGGATCGACATCCGCCCGGACACCGAACCGGCCGGGAACGGTTCCGGGGAATAGATCCAAGCCGCGCGCCGTTCAGATCACGACAGGTTCGTGCGCGGCAACTGTTCGAATCCTGCCCCAAAGGGGTGAGGCGCCTACGGGGAGGTAGACTTAACGGTGTCTGGCCGGACGCGCGCCCGCGCATGCCCTGAACGCACCTGTGTGGGGTGTCGGGAGCGAGCGGCCAAGGCCGAACTGTTGCGGATCGTAGCGATCAAGGGCGCGTGTGTCCCTGATCCACGCGGTACGCTGCCCGGCCGGGGTGCTTACGTGCACCCCGCACCGGTCTGTCTCGACCAGGCGGTACGCCGCCGGGCGTTCCCGAGGGCACTGCGCGTCCCGGGACCGCTCGACACAAAGGCGTTGCGCCATCACGTCGAGCAGACGACAGTTGCCGAGCAGGCAACACGGTAAGACGTGCCGTACGGAACCCCGTGCGGCTAGGTACCTCGCGAGTCGAAAGCAGGTCGAGATTGCGATGAGCACTCGATGAGTACGCGATGAGTACGCCCATGAACTAGCGACGGTCCGGACGCAACCCGGACCTCAAAGGAGCGAAGTGGCTAAGGTCCGGGTCTACGAACTCGCCAAGGAGTTCGGCGTCGAGAGCAAGGTCGTCATGGCCAAGCTCCAGGAACTCGGTGAATTCGTCCGTTCGGCGTCTTCGACGATCGAAGCGCCCGTTGTACGCAAGCTGACGGACGCCCTCCAGCAGGGCAGCGGTGGCAGCAAGCCCGCCCCCGCCCGCAAGGCTGCCCCGGCGAAGCCGGGTGCCCCCTCTCCCGCGCAGGCCGCCCGTCCGGCCGCCCCGCGCCCGCCGGCCCCCAAGCCGGCCGCCGAGAAGCCCGCGGCCCCCGCCGCGCCGGCCACTCCCGGCCCCCGTCCCACCCCGGGCCCGAAGCCCGCGCCGCGGCCCGCCCCGGCGTCCCCGGCTCCGACGGCGCCCGAGTTCACCGCACCCCCGTCGGCTCCCTCCGCACCGGCTCCCTCGCAGGGCCAGGGTCAGGGCTCCGGCCCGCGTCCGGGCGCCCCGCGTCCGGCCGGCCAGGCCCCGCGTCCCGGCGCCCCGCGTCCGGGTGGCCCCGGCCAGGGGGGCCAGGGCCGTGGTGAGCGCGGCGACCGTCCCGGCGCCCCGCGTCCGGGTGGCGGCGCCCCGCGTCCCGGTGCCCGTCCGGCGGGTCCCCGTCCGGGCAACAACCCCTTCACCTCCGGCGGTTCCACCGGCATGGCGCGCCCGCAGGCGCCCCGTCCGGGTGGTGCCCCGCGTCCGGGCGGCCCCGGTGCGCCCGGTGGTGCTCCGCGTCCGCAGGGCCAGGGCGGCCAGGGCGGTCCCCGTCCGCAGGGCGCCGGCGGCGGTCCTCGTCCGCAGGCTCCGGGCGGCGCGCGTCCGACCCCGGGCGGCATGCCCCGTCCGCAGGGCGGCGGTCCCCGTCCCGGCGGCGGTCCCCGTCCGAACCCCGGCATGATGCCGCAGCGTCCGGCTGCCGGCCCGCGTCCCGGTGGCGGCGGCCCCGGCGGCCGCGGTCCCGGTGGCGGCGGTCGTCCCGGTGGCGGCGGCGGTCGTCCGGGCGGCGGTTTCGCCGGTCGTCCCGGTGGCGGCGGTGGCGGTTTCGCCGGCCGTCCCGGTGGTCCCGGTGGCGGCGGTGGCGGTTTCGCCGGCCGTCCCGGTGGTCCCGGTGGCGGCGGTGGCCGTCCCGGCTTCGGTGGTCGTCCCGGCGGTCCCGGTGGCCGTGGTGGCACGCAGGGTGCGTTCGGCCGTCCCGGCGGTCCGGCGCGTCGTGGGCGCAAGTCGAAGCGGCAGAGGCGCCAGGAGTACGAGGCCATGCAGGCCCCGTCGGTCGGCGGTGTGATGCTGCCTCGCGGCAACGGCGAGACCGTTCGCCTGTCGCGCGGTGCCTCGCTCACCGACTTCGCGGAGAAGATCAACGCCAACCCGGCGTCGCTCGTCGCGGTCATGATGAACCTCGGCGAGATGGTCACGGCCACGCAGTCCGTCTCCGACGAGACGCTGCAGCTCCTCGCCGACGAGATGAACTACACGGTTCAGATCGTCAGCCCGGAGGAGGAGGACCGCGAGCTCCTCGAGTCCTTCGACATCGAGTTCGGCGAGGACGAGGGCGACGAGGAGGACCTGATGGTCCGCCCGCCGGTCGTCACCGTCATGGGTCACGTCGACCACGGTAAGACCCGGCTCCTCGACGCCATCCGCAAGACGAACGTCATCGCGGGCGAGGCCGGCGGCATCACCCAGCACATCGGTGCCTACCAGGTCGCGACCGAGGTCAACGACGAAGAGCGCAAGATCACCTTCATCGACACCCCGGGTCACGAGGCGTTCACCGCCATGCGTGCCCGTGGTGCCCGGTCGACCGACATCGCGATCCTGGTCGTCGCGGCCAACGACGGCGTCATGCCGCAGACGGTCGAGGCGCTCAACCACGCCAAGGCGGCCGACGTCCCGATCGTCGTCGCGGTCAACAAGATCGACGTCGAGGGCGCGGACCCGACCAAGGTGCGCGGCCAGCTGACCGAGTACGGCCTGGTGGCCGAGGAGTACGGCGGCGACACGATGTTCGTCGACATCTCCGCCAAGCAGGGTCTGCACATCGACTCCCTGCTGGAGGCCGTGATCCTCACCGCCGACGCCTCGCTCGACCTGCGGGCCAACCCGAACCAGGACGCGCAGGGCATCTCGATCGAGTCCCGTCTCGACCGCGGCCGCGGTGCCGTGTCGACGGTCCTCGTCCAGCGAGGCACGCTGCGGGTCGGCGACACCATGGTCGTCGGCGACGCGTACGGCCGCGTCCGGGCGATGCACGACGACAACGGCAACAGCGTGGCCGAGGCCGGTCCCTCGACGCCGGTCCAGGTCCTCGGCCTGACCAACGTCCCGGGTGCGGGCGACAACTTCCTGGTGGTGGACGAGGACCGTACGGCCCGTCAGATCGCCGAGAAGCGCGCCGCCCGTGAGCGCAACGCCGCGTTCGCCAAGCGCACGCGCCGCGTGTCGCTGGAGGACCTGGACAAGGTGCTGAAGGCCGGCGAGGTCCAGCAGCTGAACCTGATCATCAAGGGTGACGCTTCCGGATCCGTCGAGGCGCTCGAGTCCTCGCTGCTCCAGCTGGACGTCGGCGAAGAGGTCGACATCCGCGTCCTGCACCGCGGTGTCGGTGCGGTCACGGAGTCCGACATCGACCTGGCCATGGGCTCCGACGCGATCGTCATCGGCTTCAACGTCCGGGCAGCCGGCCGTGCGCAGCAGATGGCCGAGCGTGAGGGTGTCGACGTCCGGTACTACTCGGTCATCTACCAGGCGATCGAGGAGATCGAGGCGGCCCTCAAGGGCATGCTCAAGCCGGAGTACGAAGAGGTCGAGCTCGGCACGGCGGAGATCCGCGAGGTCTTCAAGTCGTCCAAGCTGGGCAACATCGCGGGTGTTCTCATCCGCTCCGGCGAGGTCAAGCGCAACACCAAGGCGCGCCTCATCCGCGACGGCAAGGTGGTCGCGGAGAACCTCAACATCGAGGGCCTGCGTCGCTTCAAGGACGACGTCACCGAGATCCGCGAAGGGTTCGAGGGCGGTATCAACCTCGGCAACTTCAACGACATCAAGGTCGACGACGTCATCGCGACGTACGAGATGCGCGAGAAGCCGCGCGTCTGACCTAAGTCACGATCGGGGCCGGTCGGCGGGACTTATTCCGTCGATCGGCCCCGGCCGTTGCGTGTACGGTTCCCGTATCGGCGTCGAAGCGTGGCGCCCGTACCCCGAACCGGCGGGACATCCGGATACACACATGTATGTGGGGACTCTGTCCTTCGACCTGCTCCTCGGTGATGTCCACTCGCTCAAGGAGAAACGCTCTCTCGTCCGCCCGATCGTGGCCGAACTCCAGCGCAAGTACGGGGTGAGCGCGGCCGAGACGGGTCACCAGGACCTCCACCGCAGGGCCGAGATCGGGCTCGCGGTGGTCTCGGGTGAGACGGGACACCTCACCGACGTCCTGGACCGCTGTGAGCGGCTTGTCGCCGGCCGTCCCGAAGTCGAACTGCTCTCGGTTCGACGCAGGCTCCACAGCGACGAAGACTGAAGCAACAAGTAAGCACTTAAGGAGACGGACCAGTGGCCGACAACGCGCGGGCTAAAAGGCTGGCGGACCTCATCCGAGAGGTGGTGGCCCAGAAGCTGCAGCGGGGGATCAAGGACCCGCGGCTCGGCTCCCACGTCACCATCACGGACACCCGGGTCACGGGTGACCTCAGGGAGGCGACCGTCTTCTACACGGTCTACGGGGACGACGAGGAGCGCGCTGCGGCCGCCACCGGCCTGGAGAGCGCCAAGGGAGTCCTGCGCTCCGAGGTGGGCCGCGCGGCCGGTGTGAAGTTCACTCCGACTCTGACCTTCGTCATGGACGCCCTCCCGGACAACGCCCGCACCATCGAGGACCTCCTCGACAAGGCGCGCCAGTCCGACGAGAAGGTGCGCGAGGCGTCCGCGGGCGCGAAGTACGCCGGCGACGCCGACCCGTACCGCAAGCCCGACGAGGACGACGAGACGGACGACGGCGCCGAATGACCCAGAAGCACACCACGCCCGACGGCCTTGTCATCGTCGACAAGCCGTCGGGCTTCACTTCGCACGACGTGGTCGCCAAGATGCGCGGCATCGCCAGAACGCGACGCGTCGGGCACGCCGGCACCCTCGACCCCATGGCGACGGGCGTCCTCGTCCTCGGCGTCGAGAAGGCCACCAAGCTCCTCGGGCACCTCGCGCTGACCGAGAAGGAGTACCTGGGCACCATCCGGCTCGGGCAGAACACCCTCACGGACGACGCCGAGGGGGAGATCACCTCCTCCACCGACGCCTCCAAGGTCACCCGTGACGCGATCGACGCCGGCATCGCCGAGCTGACCGGCGACATCATGCAGGTGCCGTCCAAGGTCAGCGCCATCAAGATCAAGGGCGTGCGGTCCTACAAGCGGGCCCGGGAGGGCGAGGAGTTCGAGATTCCGGCCCGGCCCGTCACGGTCTCGTCCTTCGACGTGTACGACGTCCGGGACGCCGTCGCCGACGACGGCACGGCCGTGCTCGACCTGGTCGTCTCGGTCGTCTGCTCCTCCGGCACCTACATCCGGGCCCTGGCCCGCGACCTCGGCGCCGGCCTCGGTGTGGGCGGACACCTCACCGCGCTGCGCCGCACCCGCGTCGGCCCCTACAAGCTGGACACGGCCCGCACGCTGGACCAGCACCAGCAGGAGCTGACCGTGATGCCGATGGCCGAGGCCGCCGCGGCCGCGTTCCCCCGGTGGGACGTCGACGCCCGGCGGGCCAAGCTGCTCACCAACGGCGTCCGGCTGGAGATGCCCGAGTCGTACGCGGGCTCCGGCCCCGTCGCCGTCTTCGACCCGGAGGGGCGCTTCCTCGCTCTCGTCGAGGAGCAGCGGGGCAAGGCCAAGAGTCTCGCCGTCTTCGCCTGACGACCCGGGGCGGGTGTCCGCCCGTGGAGCGGCGGCCACGGGGTACCTCCACTTCCGCCGCTCCACGGTCCCCCCTCGGTTCCCCCACCTCTAGGGTCTATCCAGCCGCCCCCGTTCCTTCACCCGTCCGTGCGGGCGCTCGGAGTGAACGGGGGGAGCGGAAGGGGGCGCTTTCGCGCAGCGATCTGTCCCGCTGATCATCTCGCCCCTACCGTCGAACACAAGGGCACGGGTGTACGGCGGGGAGGCTCGACGATGGCGTCGCGGAACCGGTCCCGGGAGACGGGCGGCAGCACACAGGACTCCCCGGACCGCCCCGGCAGGGCGGGGCAGCAGGACAGGGCGGTCCCTGGCCCCGTGACGGCCGGGCAGGAGGGCGGGGCGGTCCCTGACCCCGGGACGGCGGAGCGGAGGGGCCGGGCGGTTCCTGGCCCCGTGACGGCCGGGCAAGAGGGCAAGGCGGTCCCTGGCCCCGTGACCGCCGGGCACCGGAGCCGGGCGGTCGTCGGCCCCGGGACGGCCGGGCAGGAGGCAGGGACGGTCCAGGGCCCCGGGGTGGCCGGGGGCGAGGCCGGGGCGGTGCCCGGCGACTGTCTCGTGCGTATCCACGATCTGGCCGGCCGCCCCCGCGGCACCGGCTTCCTGGCCGACCACCACGGAACACTGATCACCAGCCACGAGGCCGTCGACGGCCTGCCCCGGCTCGTGCTGCACGGGGCCGGTGACCGCCGCCGGGTCGTGGCCGCCGACGCGGTCACCCCGCTGCCCGCGCTGGATCTGGCTCTCGTACGGACCGAGGGGCTCGGCGTGCCGCCGCTGCCCGTCACCGTGCGGGACGGGGCCGGGACCGGCACGTATGTGCGGATCGCCGCCGGCGGCTGGCGCGAGGCCCGGGTGCTGGGCCCTGCCTCGGTGACGTACGCGGCCACGGACCGCTTCCACCGTCTCGACGACGTCCTGGAGCTGGCGGTCGGCACGGCGGGGCGGGACGCGCTGCGGCTGGGCGGCGGAGCGGCCGGCGGCCCCGTGCTCGACGCCGGGACCGGCGCCGTCGTCGGAGTCCTCGGCACCGCGCTCAGCTCCGACCACCGCGACGTCGGGTTCGCCGTACCGCTGCGGGCCCGGATCGCAGGAGCGGCGGGCCCCCTCGCCGGGCTGCTCGCCGAGAACGCCGCGACGGTCCCCGCCTACGGAGCCGATCTGAATCTCGCCGGAGTGCTGGAACTGACCGGCACATCGCGGGATCTGGACGGCCCACCCGGCGGGACCGGCGTCCCGGAACCGGTCGAACGGGCCGGTGTGGCCGCCGAGTTCGACGCCTTCGCGGCAGGCGGGGCGGCCGTCCTCGGTCTCGTCGGGGCGCCCGGCAGCGGTCGTACGACGGAACTCGCCGCACTCGCCGAGCGCCGTGGCCGCGGCGGACACCCCACCCTCTGGCTGCGCGGCTGCGACCTGCGGGACGACGACACGTCGGTGGCGGACGCGGTCCGCAGGGCACTGACCCGGGCCGCCCCCGTCGTGGCCGCCGCGCGGGCCTCCTCGCCGCTCTCCCCGCTCTTCCCGTCCGCCACAGCCGACCCGGGGGACATGACCCCCGAGTGCCTCGCCCGCCTCACCGGGGCCCTCGGCCGACCCCTGCTGCTCCTGCTGGACGGCCCCGAGGAGATGCCGCCCGGGGCGGCCCGCCGCCTGTCCGACTGGACGGACGCGACCGTGCGGTGGCTCGGCGAGACGGGAGCGCGGCTGGTGGTGGCCTGCCGGCCGGAGTACTGGGAGGAGATGACGGACCTGCTGCACCGTCCCGGATGCGTACGACTCGGCGACCTCACCGAGGACGAGGCCCGCGAGGCCGGATCGCGGCACGGCATCGGCGAGGGCGCCCTCGCCGGAGCCGACGCCCGGCACCCCCTCACCCTGCGCCTCCTGGGCGAGATCCGGGACGAGCTCATGGACGGCTCCGAAACGCCGTTCCTGCTCGACGGCCCCCTCGACCGGGACGCGGTCTTCTCCGCCTACCTGGACCTGATGGCGCTGCGCATCGCCACCCGGCTGGCCGCCGACAGCGGGCTGCGCGGCACGGCCGTACGACGGCTGGCGGCCAAGGCCGCGGGGCAGGTGCACGAGGCAGCCCGGCGCGGCCTCCCGGGTTCCGGAGACCTGGACCGCGAGGCGTTCGCCGCGGTGTTCCCCTGGGGGGCCGCCCCGGAGCGGCTCGGCGGCTGCTCGGGCTGGGCATCGGCCGTGCTCGCCGAGGGCCTGCTCGTGCCCGCCGGACCCGGCTACCGCTTCGCACACGAAGGGCTCGCCGACTGGCTCCACGGCATGCACCTCGACCTCGACGAAGCCCTGCACGCCCTCGTCCACCGCGACGCCGAGACCCCCGCCGACCCCGTGCCGCACCACCGCATCGGACCGGTCGTCCAGGCCCTGCTGTACCTCGGCCGCCAGCACGGCACCGGCCCTCTGGCCTCCCGCCTGGCCGACCTGGTGCACGCCCTGGACGCCGATCCACGCTCCTGGTGGGCCGCCCGGCTGCTCGCCGGGACGCTGACGGCCCTGCCCGACGCGGCGCCGTACACCGAGGTGCTGCGGCTGCTCGCCGACCGGATCGTGGCCTGGCGGCGGCAGGAGCGACCCGTGCCGAAGGAGGTCGGGCCCTCCTTCTGGACCGGCGTACGGCTCCCGCTGGAGACGCGCTGCGCACTGCTGCGGCGCCTCGTCCACGCCGACGGGCCGCCGTGCGAGGCCGGCCCCAGGTTCCTGGACGCCGTCGCCGAACTCCTCGCCGCCGACCCCACCGCCGTGCAGCCCCAGCTCGCCCGCTGGTTCGACGACGAGCAGCCGCTGCCCGCCACCCCGCACGCCACCGTGGCCACGGCCGCGCAAGTCCTGCTGCACACCCACCGCCACCGCGCCCTGGACGAGCTGACGGACGTGCTCGTCGACCGCGCACACCCACGGGCCGACGAACTGCTCGCGGTGCTCGCCGAGGAGGAGCCGTCGGCGCTGTGCCGGGCCGCCGACCGGTGGGCGCGCGACGAACGCCCCGCACGGCGGAGCGCCGCGGTGGCACACGCACTGCGCGTCGCGCCGCACGTCGGCACGGCAGGCGACCGCGCCCTGCTGCGCTACGCGGCCCTCACCCTGCTCGCCCGCCCCGCCGACCGCGCCCTGCACGGCGGCGCACTCGCCCTCCTCGTCCAGGACCCCCACACCCGGGCCCGCTACCTCGCACGGGCACTGGAGCACTTCGCGGCGGGCGACCCCCGGTTCTCGCCGGACGCCCTGGCCGGAGCCCTGCTGAGCGACCCCGAGCCGGTTCTCGGGGCCTTCGCGGCCCGGCTGGAGCAGCCCGACGCGGAGGAGGCGCTGCGGGCGCTCGCCGACGCGACCCCGCCGGGCCTGGCCCGGCGGATCGCCGCACTGCTGTGCCGGGCGGCACGCGAGCGGCCGGAACTCGCGGGGCAGGTGGCGGCGTACGCGGACCAGCGGCTCGACCAGGGACCCACCGCCCGGCCCGTGCTCCTGCCGCTGGTCACCGGCCTGCTGGAGGACGGTGACGTGCGGCTGCGCTGCGCCCTCGCCACGGTCCTCACCCCACCCGGCGTCCCCGCCTCGCGTCCGCTCCGCCGCGAACTGCGCGAGGCTCTCCTGGCCCGCGAGCACGACACCGACGTCCTGGACGCGCTGCTCAACGCCGCCGCCCGCAACGGCGGCGACGACCTGCGCGACCTCGTCCACCGCATCGGACTGCTCCTCGTGCGCACCCCTCAGGGCGCCACCCGCTTCGACCGCGCCCTGGTCGACCTGAGCCGGCACGTGCCCGGCTTCGCCGCCCGCGCCGCCGCCTGGCTGGCCGACGCGCCCAGGGAGTGGGCGGCACTGGTCGGGCCCAGCTCCCACCGGACGATCGAGAACCTGGCGGGCGCGGGCGTCCCCGCGTGACCGGCCGTGCGGGACCGGGGTGACCGGGCCCGTGCCGCCCGCCCATCCGCGGGGCCGCACCGCCCCGGCCCGGGGGCCCGGGCCGGGGCGCTGTCGTGCGCCCTGTCACAGCCACCATGCCGATGCGGGCCGGAAGCACCCGGCATGGCACCCTTAGACCTGCGTACGAGGCACCACGGACAACCGACCGGACACGGGTTCGACGAGCTTTCGACAAGGAGCAGGCACAGTGCAGCGCTGGCGTGGCTTGGAGGACATCCCCCAGGACTGGGGGCGCAGCGTCGTCACCATCGGCTCCTACGACGGAGTCCACCGCGGACACCAGCTGATCATCCGGCATGCCGTGGACCGCGCCCGGGAACTGGGCGTGCCCGCCGTCGTCGTCACCTTCGACCCGCACCCCAGCGAGGTCGTCCGCCCCGGCAGCCACCCGCCGCTGCTCGCCGCGCACCACCGCCGCGCCGAACTCATGGCGGACCTCGGCGTGGACGCCGTGCTCATCCTCCCCTTCACCAACGAGTTCTCGAAGCTGTCCCCGGCCGACTTCGTCGTCAAGGTCCTGGTCGACAAGCTGCACGCCAAGGCCGTCGTCGAGGGCCCCAACTTCCGCTTCGGCCACAAGGCCGCCGGCAACGTGGAGTTCCTCTCCACACAGGGCAAGACCTACGACTTCGAGGTCGAGGTCGTCGACCTGTACGTGACGGGCGAGGCGGGCGGCGGCGAGCCGTTCTCCTCCACGCTGACCCGGCGGCTGGTCGCCGAGGGCGACGTCCGGGGCGCCGCGGAGATCCTGGGGCGTCCGCACCGGGTGGAGGGCGTCGTCGTCCGGGGCGCGCAGCGCGGCCGCGAACTCGGTTTCCCCACGGCGAACGTGGAGACGCTGCCGCACACGGCCATCCCGGCCGACGGTGTGTACGCCGGCTGGCTGCACGCCCAGGGCGAGGCCATGCCGGCGGCGATCTCCGTCGGTACGAACCCGCAGTTCGACGGGACCGAGCGGACGGTGGAGGCGTACGCCATCGACCGAGTCGGACTCGATCTGTACGGGCTGCATGTCGCGGTCGACTTCCTGGCGTTCGTGCGGGGGCAGGCGAAGTTCGAGACGCTGGACGCGCTGTTGGTTCAGATGGGGCAGGACGTCGAGAAGTGCAGGGAGTTGCTGGCGGCCGAGGGGGCTGCCTAGTCTCCTTGTGGGCCGTCCGCGGGTGGATTGTGGCTTGTCGCGCAGTTCCCCCCGCCCCTTTCAGGTGCGTCTGCGACTGCCCAGTGGCAGGCCACCTGCGAGTCCCCGCTCCCGTTCAGCACCGGCAAGTCCTGGCCTCTGCACGCGTTCGCCACGCCCGCTGCCTCCGCCTCTCCACTGGCCAGGACCTGGCAGCGGACGTGGAAGCGGCAGCCTGACGGGACGCTGGACGGGTCCGGGGGCTCGCCCGTGAGGACCACCGGGGTGCCCGGCGCCTCCGGGAGTACGGACAGCAGTGCCTGGGTGTAGGGGTGCCGGGGTGCCGTCAGTACCTGCTCCACCGCGCCCGTCTCCACGATCCGGCCCAGATACATCACGGCGACCCGGTCCGCGATGTTCCACGCCAGGCCCAGGTCGTGCGTGACGACCAGGGCGGACAGGCCCAGTTCGGTGCGCAGCCGGAGCAGCAGGGCGAGGATCTCGCCGCGTACCGAGGCGTCCAGGGACGCCACCGGCTCGTCCGCGACGAGGAGTTCGGGTTCCAGGACCAGGGCACCCGCGATGACCACCCGCTGGCGCTGCCCGCCGGACAGTTCGTGCGGGTAGCGCAGGAAGAAGCGCTCCGGGGGGCGCAGACCGGCCCGGGACAGGGCATCGGCGACCGCGGTGCGTTCGTCTCCGCCGTGGCCGTGGATGCGCAGGCCCTCGGCGACCGCGTCGTACACCGTGTGCCGCGGGTTGAGGGAGCCGCTCGGGTCCTGGAGGACCAACTGGACGCGCTTGCGGTAGGCCTTGAGGGACCGGCCGGAGTAATCCAGCGGGCGGCCGTCGAAGGTGACCCGGCCCGCCGTCGGTTCGACCAGACCGAGCAGACTGCGCGCCAGGGTCGTCTTGCCGCACCCGGACTCGCCGACCAGCGCGACGATCTCGCCCGGACGGATGTCGAGGTCGACCCCGTCCACGGCCCGGGCCCGGGGGCCGCCGTGCCGTCCGGGGAAGGTGACGTGCAGGCCCTGGGCGCTCAGCAGCGCCGCCGTGGTGACCTCGGGGGCCGTGGGGGACGTGGGGGACGTGGTCATGGCGTACTCGGCCTCGCTTCCTCCAGCGTTTCCGGTTCCCCGGCCGGCCACTGCTCCCCGGCTCCCCGCGTCCCGGCCGGCCGCTTTTCCAGGGCTCCCGGCGTCCCGGCCGAACCCTTCTCACGGGGCTCCGGGTCCGCCGCGGCCCGCCTCGCACCGGCCTCCGCTCCCGGCTGCCCGACCAGCACACACGCCGCCCGCCGCTCCGGCCCCGCCGCCCGCAGCACCGGATCCTCCTCGGGGCACGACTCCAGCGCCACCGGGCAGCGCGGGTGGAACGTGCAGCCCGACGGCAGCGCCGCCGGGTCCGGCGGGTCGCCCGCCAGTCCCCGCGGGGCGAACCGGGACGCCGCGTCGCCGATGCGCGGGAACGCCGCCGCCAGGGCCCGGGCGTAGGGGTGCCGGGCGTCCTCGTACACCTGTCGGGCCGGCCCCTCCTCGACCACCCGGCCCGCGTACATCACCGCCAGCCGGTCGCAGGTGTCGGCGAGGACCGCCAGGTCATGGCTGATCATGACCAGACCGAGGTCCTGGTCCGCGACCAGCTGCTCGATGAGCCGGAGGATCTGGGCCTGGATCATCACGTCGAGCGCGGTGGTCGGCTCGTCGGCGATGATCAGCCGCGGATCGCAGGCAAGGGCCATGGCGATCATGACGCGCTGGCGCTGGCCGCCGGACAGTTCGTGCGGGTAGGCGTCCGCGCGGGCGGCCGGCAGACCGACCTGCTCCAGCAGCTCCCCGGTCTTCCTCTTGGCCCCGGCGGCGGTCGCCTTGCGGTGCAGCAGGATCGGCTCGGCGATCTGGTCGCCGATGCGGTGCACGGCGTTGAGGGAGTGCATCGCGCCCTGGAAGACGACGGAGGCCCCGGCCCAGCGGACCGCCCGGACCCGGCCCCACTTCATGGCGAGCACGTCCTCGCCGTCGAGGAGCACCTCCCCGGTGATCCGGGTGCCCGCCGGCAGCAGCCGCAGCAGGGCCAGCGCCAGCGTGGACTTGCCGCAGCCGGACTCCCCGGCGAGACCGAGCTTCCGGCCCGCGTCCAGGCGCAGATCCACCCCGCGCACCGCGGCCGCCCCGCCCGCGTACGTCACGGTCAGGTTCCTGACGTCGAGCAGAGTCAACGCGACACCCCCAGCCTGGGGTTGAGGACGGACTCCACGGCCCGCCCGCACAGCGTGAACGCCAGCGCCACCACGGCGATGGCGATGCCCGGCGGCACCAGGTACCACCAGTCCCCGGCACTGACCGCGCCCGCCTCCCGCGCGTCCTGGAGCAGCCCGCCCCACGAGACGACCGTCGGGTCGCCCAGCCCGAGGAAGGCGAGGGTCGCCTCGGCGAGGATGGCCGAGGAGATGATCAGGGTCGTCTGGGCCAGCACCAGCGGCATCACATTGGGCAGCACGTGCCGGGACATGATGTGCCAGTGCCCGCCGCCGAGCGCCTGCGCCCGCTCGATGTACGGCCGGGTCTCCACCGCGAGGGTCTGCGCGCGCACCAGCCGGGCCGTGGTCGGCCAGGTGGTCACGCCGATCGCGACGACGGTCGTGGTCAGCGACCGGGACATCACGGTCGCCAGAGCGATCGCCAGCACCAGCGTCGGCATGACCAGGAACCAGTCGGTGATCCGCATCATCACCGTCGCGTACCAGCCCTTGAAGTGCCCCGCCGTCACCCCGATCAGGGTGCCGATCGCCACCGACAGCACGGCGGCGAGCAGCCCGACCAGCAGCGACACCCGCGAGCCCCAGACCACCAGGCCGAGCAGGTCCCGTCCGAACTGGTCGGTGCCGAGCGGGAACTCGGCGCTCGGGCTCTGCATCGGACGCCCCGGCGCGTCGGTCACGCTGCTCACGTCGGACCCGACGAACAGCGGTGCGAACAGCGCCAGCAGCGCGCACAGGGCGAGCACGGCCAGGCCGTACAGCCCCGCCCGCTCGGCGCGGTACTGCCGCCAGAAGCGGGCGACGGACGCCCGGCGGCGCTGCCGGGCCAGGGCGCGCGGGCTCGGGACCGTTCCGGTCGTCGTCGTCATCGGGCCACCCGGGGGTCCAGCAGCGGATAGACCAGGTCGGCGAGGGTGTTCATAAGGATCACCGCGGTGGCGAACACGAAGAACAGCCCCTGCACGAGCGGCAGGTCGGGCACGCTCAGCGCCTGGTAGAACAACCCGCCGAGGCCGGGCCAGGAGAACACCGTCTCCACGAGGATCACGCCCGCCACCGTCCGGCCGAGGTTGATGAAGATCAGCGTCACGGTCGGCAGCAGCGCGTTCGGCACGGCGTGCCGGCGGCGCACGAGGTCGTCGCGCAGCCCCTTGGCCCGCGCGGTCGTCAGATAGTCGCTGCCCATCTCGTCCAGCAGCGCCGACCGTGTGACCAGCAGCGTCTGCCCGTACTCCACGGCCACCAGCGTCACCACCGGCAGCACCAGGTGGTGCGCCACGTCGAGGACGTGGGCGAAGCCCTCCTCGCCGCCCGACTCCATGCCACCGGTCGGGAACATGCCGGGCAGCGGTCCGATGCCCACCGACAGCACGATGATCAGCAGCAGTCCCAGCCAGAAGGACGGGATGGAGTACAGCGTCAGCGCGAGGCCCGTGTGGAAACGGTCGCCCAGCCTGCCGTGCCGCCACGCCGACCGGGTGCCGAGGAAGATGCCAAGCGCCGTGTAGAGGACGAACGCCGTCCCGGTGAGCAGCAGGGTGTTCGGCAGCGCCTCGGTGATCTTGTCGACGACGGGGGCCCGGAACTGGTACGACGTCCCGAAGTCGCCCGTGAGCGCCTTGCCGCAGTAGTCGGTGAACTGCCGCCACAGCGGCAGGCCGAGCCCGAACTCCTCACGGTAGGCGGCCAGTTGCTCCGCCGACACCTGTCGGCCGCCCGTCATGGTCTTCACCGGGTCGCCGGGGATCAGCCGGAAGAGGAAGAAGCTGGTCACGAGGACGGCCAGCAGCGATACGGCGGCCCCGGCCAGCTTGCCCGCCAGGTACCGCGGGTACGCCGAGCCCTTGCGTACCCGCGGCCCGGCCGCCGTCCGCTGCTTGTCCTCGACGAGCGCGGGAGTCGCGTCAGCGGTCATGGGTGCCCGCTCGCCGCCTACTCGCGTTCCTCGGCGGTGGCCCGCCGCCGCATCGCCGCGAAGGCGCCGAGCCCGCCGAGGATCACCACACCCGCGACGATGCCGACCACGACCCCCGTGGACGACGCGTTGTCCGAGGAGCCGCCGGAGTCCGCCGGGACCGCCGACCACCAGCTCCAGTAGCCGTCCTGCCCGTAGATGTTGCCCGCCTTCGCTGGCATGGTCGTGATCGACTTGATCTGGTCCGTCCGGAAGGCCTCGACCGCGTTCGGGTACGCCATGACGTTCATGTACCCGAGGTCGTACAGCCGCGACTCCATCTGCTTGACGATGTCCGCCCGTTTGGCGGGGTCGTACTCGGTGAGCTGCCGGGCGTAGAGCTCGTCGTACTTCTTGTCGCAGATGAAGTTGTCCGTCGCGCCGGTGTCCTTCGGGGTCGCCGGGAGCGCGCCGCAGGTGTGGATCGACAGCACGAAGTCCGGGTCCGGGTTGACCGACCAGCCGTCGAACGCCAGGTCGTACTTGCCGGCCAGCCAGGGGTCGGTCACGTTGTCCAGGCAGTTGAGCTGGACGCCGATGCCGAGGTCGCCCCACCACTCCTGGAGGTACTTGCCGACCGCCTTGTCGTTCGGGTCGGTGGCGTGGCACAGCACGCGGTAGGTGATCGGCTTGCCGTCCTTGCCGACGCGTTTGCCGTCACCGTTCTTCTTGTACCCCGCCTGGTCGAGCAGCCGGGCCGCCGCGGCCGGGTCGTACGCCAGCTTCCGCTCCGCCGAGGGCTTCCAGAAGTAGTCCTGGAAACGCGGCGGGATGTAGCCCTCGCCCTCGACGGCGTGGCCCCGGAACACCTTGTCGATGATGGCCTCGCGGTCCACGGCCCGGAACAGCGCGTTGCGCACCCGCTGGTCGAGCAGGGAGGGGTGGCCGTCGCCGAACTTCTCACCGTTCTTCGCCCTCGCGCCCGGGTTGGTGGCCAGGGCGTAGAAGCGGCGGCCGGGGGCGTCGTTGACCTGGATGTCGTCCACGCCCTTCAGCGACTCCGCCTGAGCGGGCGTCAGGGACGGCGACCCGGCGACGAAGGACACCTCGCCCTTGCGCAGAGCCGACACGGCCGCGTCCTGGTCCTTGTAGTAGCGGAAGACCAGCTCGTCGAACTTCGGTGAACCCCGCCAGAAGCTCTTGTTGGCCTTGAGCCGGACATAGCTGTCGGCCTTGTAGCCGCTCAGCACGAACGGCCCGTTCCCCACCACGGGAAAGGTCTTGTCGTTGTTGAACTCGGAGAAGTCCGAGACCTTCTCCCACACGTGCTTCGGCACGATCGGCACGTCCAGCGCGGCCATCGTGGCCTGCGGCTTCTTCAGCTCGATGACCAGCTTGGTGGGGCTGGGCGCGGTCACCTTCCTGAAATTCCCGACGTAGCTGCCGTTGGCGGTGGCCGCGCCGGTGTCGGTCATCATCTTGTTGAACGTCCACGCCGCGTCCTCGGCGGTGGCCTGCTCGCCGTCCGACCAGGTGGAGTTGTCGCGGATCGTGTACGTCCACGTCAGCTTGTCCGTGGACGGCTCCCACTTGGTCGCCAGGCCCGGGATGGCGTGGTTGTCCTTGGGGTCGTAGTTGGTCAGGTACTCGTACATGAGCCGGTGGATGCTCGTGCTGAGCAGCCGGACCGCCAGGAACGGGCTGAGCGAGTCCACGCTCTGCGCCACGGCGACGGTCAGCACCTTCTTGCCGTCGTCGGCCGCCCGGGCCTGCCGGGATGCCGGGTCGAGCGGCGTCGCGAGACCGGCGGTGAGGGTGAGCGCGGCGGCCCCGGCCAGGGCGACGAGCCGGAGGCCGTGCGGGAGGCTGCGTTTCTGATCGTTCGTGCCCATGGTCGGACCTCGCGTCATCGCTCGGACGGGAAGGACGGGTTGATCAGCTGTCAGATGCGTGATGTGTGTGTACCAGCGGCCGTCTCCACCCGTCAACGGCGCATTCACCCCTTGTGGCCTGCGGAAATAACGAATTGGCGAGCTTTTCGCACTCATTGGTCGAGACCACTGACGCGCTCCTGGCCAGGGCCTGGCAACGGAATTCGTCCCTGAACGCACCGAGGCCCGCGCCGAGTCGGAACGGCGCGGGCCGGGCGGGGGATCGGCCCCTGAGAAGGGGCCGATCGGGTGAGGCGATTACTGCGTCGGAGGCACGGGCGGCGGGGTTTGCCCGTCCGGCTGGGGCCCGTCCGGCCCGCCCTGCCGGCCGGGCTGCGGGTAGCCGTAGCCCGGCTGCGGGGGAGCGGCCGGGGGCTGGCCGGGCTGGGGGTACGGCTGGCCGGGTTGGGCCACCGGCTGACCCGGCTGCGGGTACGGCTGCCCCGCGGCCTGCGGGTACGGCTGCCCGGGCTGGGCCGGGGGCTGACCGGGCTGGGCATACGGCTGACCGGGCTGCGGCTGATGGGGCTGGTGCGGGTACGCGCCCGGCTCGCCGGGAACCGGCTGCTGCCGGCCGGGGTACGGAGGCTGGCCCGGTACGGGCCCGCCCGGCTGGGCGTAGGGCTGACCCGGTACGGGCTGGCCGGGCTGGGCGTATGGCTGCCCGGGCGCGGGCTGGCCGGGCTGGGCGTACGGCTGGCCGGGTGCGGGCTGGCCCGGTTGGGCGTACGGCTGGCCCGGCATGGCCTGGCCCGGCATCGGCGGGGCGGCGACCGGCGGCGGGTTGCCGTCGGAGGTCCACAGCCCGTGCGACTGCTGGTGCCGGACGAAGTCCTCGGCGACCATCGCGGCCAGGTTGAAGTACGCCTCCCGCACCTTGGGCCGCATCATGTCGAGGTCGACCTCGGCACCGGCGGCGAGGTGCTCGTCGAAGGGCACGACGACGACCCCACGGCAACGCGTCTCGAAGTGCGACACGATGTCCTCGACCTTGATCATCTTGCCGGTCTCGCGGACACCTGAGATGACGGTGAGGGACCGCGAGACGAGGTCGGCGTAGCCGTGCGCGGACAGCCAGTCCAGCGTCGTGCTCGCACTGCTCGCCCCGTCCACCGACGGCGTCGAGATGATGATGAGCTGGTCGGCGAGGTCCAGCACACCGCGCATGGCGCTGTAGAGCAGACCGGTACCGGAGTCGGTGAGGATCACCGGGTACTGCTTGCCGAGCACGTCGATCGCGCGCCGGTAGTCCTCGTCGTTGAACGTCGTGGACACGGCCGGGTCGACGTCGTTGGCGATGATCTCCAGGCCGGAGGACGCCTGCGACGTGAACCGCCTGATGTCCATGTACGAGTTGAGGTACGGGATCGCCTGGACGAGGTCACGGATGGTGGCCCCGGTCTCGCGCCGCACGCGGCGCCCGAGGGTGCCCGCGTCCGGGTTGGCGTCGATCGCGAGGATCTTGTCCTGCCGCTCCGTGGCGAGCGTGGAGCCCAGTGCGGTGGTCGTGGTCGTCTTGCCGACACCGCCCTTGAGGCTGATCACCGCGATCCGGTAGCAGGAGAGCACGGGAGTGCGGATCAGGTCCAGCTTGCGCTGCCGCTCGGCCTCCTCCTTCTTCCCGCCGATCTTGAACCGCCCGCCACCGGCCGCCGGACGGCTGCTCTTGGCCTTCTGCTTCTTGCTGTTGAGCAGCCGGTCCGACGACAGCTCCACCGCGGCGGTGTAACCGAGCGGCGCGGCACCGGGGTTGGTCGGCTGCCGCTGGTCGTGCTGGATGGGCTGCGGCCAGGCGGCACCGGTACGGGGGTCGACGGGCTGCTGCGGCTGTTGCCCCGGCTGCGGCTGCCCCGACGGGTCGGGCTGCGGGGACTGGCCCCCGGGGTGGGGCTGTGCCTGCGGCGGGATGTGCGGCTGCGGCTGGACGTGCTGGTGCGGCGGCTGGGCGCCGGGGTGCGGGAAGCCGTAGGCGCCCTGCGGGGCGGGCGGAGTGCCCTGCCGGGGGAAGCCGTAGCCGCCGTCTGCTTCGGGCGCGGGGGCCGGGGCGCTCTGGGGCTGCTGAGCGGGAGGCTGAACCGGAGGCTGCTGGGCGTCCGGGGCCGGAGCACCCGGCTGGGGGAAACCGTAACCGGCCTGCGGGGCAGGCGCGTTGCTTTGCTGAGGGAAGCCGTAGCCGCCCTGCGCGGAGGGCGTGGGAGCGGGCGGGCTCTGCGGCTGCTGGGCGTTCGGGGTGGGGGCTCCGGTGTGCGGGTACGCGTAGCCGCCTTGGGGGGCCGGCGGGGCAGCGGGCGCATTGTCCTGCTGCGGGAAGCCGTAGCCGCTGGGCTGCGGTGCGGGCTGGGCGGGCGGCTGATGGGGCGGCGTCGGTGCGGCGGGCTGGTTCCACGCGGCGGGCGCGGGCTGCGGCGCCTGCGGCTGGAACGGCGGCTGCTGCGACGGCATCTGGGGCTGCGGCGGCACCGGGGGCTGCCCCTGTACGGCCGTCGGCTGCGGTTGCGGCTGCGGCTGAGCGGGTGCGGCGTTCGGGTCCGAGGGCTGCGCCGGGGAATGCGGCTGCTGCTGCGGCTGGGCGGGCCACTCGCTCGCTGGTGCCGGAGCGGCCGGCTGGTACGACGGCGGGAGCGGCGGCACGCCCTGCGGGGGCGGGGGAGTGGAGTCGGCCGGCGCGCTCTGCGGGGCCTGGGGGGAGGCCGGCACGGCGTCCTCCGGCTCGCTCTGCGCGGGCGCGCCGTCGGCAAAGGGCGTGTCGGCGGGGGGCGCGTCAGCCGGCTCGGCCGCAGACGCCGCCGGTTCCTCGCCCTCGTGTCCGGGCCCGGCCGGCACCGCCTCCGCAGGCTCGACGGAGTCGGGCACCGCTGATTCGGGCTGGGCGTCTTCGAGCTGGGCGTCCTCGGGCTGCGCCTCTTCGAGCTGCGCGACCTCGGGCCGGGCGTCCTCGGGCTCGGCCTGCTCGGACTCGGTGTCGTCCTCGGTGTCGTCGGCCCCTGCGTCCTTGGACTCGACAGCTTCCGGCTCGACGTCTTCACGCTCGACGTCTTGAGGCTCGTCGCCTTCCGGACCGGCGTCCTCGGCTTCGCTGGCCTCCGGCGCGGCGACCTCCGGCTGGGGGATCTCGGGAGCCACGTCCTCGGGAGCCACGTCCTCGGGCCGCACGTCCTCGGGCCGCATGTTCTCCGGCTCCGGCCGGATGTCCTCCGGCTCGGTCCCCTCGGCCGGCGGCACGTCGGTGAAGGCGTCCGCGTCCAGCGCGTACTCCGAAGCCGGGACGGAGTCGCCGGCCTCCACGCCGAGGCCGTAGTCCTCCGTCTCATCGGCGCCGGCGCTGCTGTCGACCTCCACCACCTCAGGAGCCTCAGAGGCCTCAGCGGCCTCGGGTGCGTCGGGAGCTTCCGGAGACTCAGAGGTGGCAATCGACTCTGCGGCGGCCCGCTCCTCGATCTCCCGCTTCAGGGCGACGGCGGAGAAGCGCATCGTGGCACCGCTCTCCAGATCACCGTTCTCCGGCTCGACGGCATCGACGGGAGCCGCCGGGGCCGAAACCTCGGGGGCCGCCGGAGCCGGAGTCTCGAGGGCCGCCGGAGCCTCGGGAGCCGCCGAAGACTCGGGGCCGGCCGGAGCCTCCGCAACGGCGGGCGGAGTCGCCGGGGGCTCGGGAACGGCCGGAGCCTGCGCTGGAGCCGACGGCGTCCACGGCGACGGGTACCCGCCGACGGGGATGTTCGGCCCAGCCGTAGGAGAGGCCGCGTCCCCCGCAGGTGTCTCGGACGGTCCCGAAGGCCGGTCCCCGTGCGGCGAACCCTGCGGCTCGAACCCGCTGCCCATCGGAAGCTTGGGGACGGCCGAAGGACCCCCCGAAGCGGGCGCGGGCGGTGCGGGCGGCGTGAAGGGCGCCCTCGGCGCGGGCGCGGGAGGCGTGTACGGGGCGCCCGGAGCGGGAGCCGGCGCGGGAGGCGTGAACGGCGCCCCGGGCGCCGGAGCCGGCCCCGGAACGTACGAAGAGGACGGACCGCTGGAAGGAGCAGGCGGATACGCGTAGCCGCCCCCGGAGGGATTCGCGTGCGGCGGCGGAGTCAGACCGGGCAGCGGCGGAACCGGCCCACTCGGCGCACCGGCGGAACCCGCACCCGCGCCAGTACCGGAACCCGAACCCGCAGCCGAACCGGACCCCGTACCTGCACCCCCACCGGCGGCAGCACCCCCAGAGGCACCCCCGGAGACGCCAGAGCCCCCCGAAGCCCCCGACTCCCCGGACGCCGCCCCGGCCCCCGAACCCCCCGAGTTCGTGCCCGAACTCCCCGAGGCGTTCTGCGTGTACCAGGCGGGCGGCGCGTAGTCGATGGTGAACTCGCCGGTCATCTCCGCTGCGGACTCCGCGTCGGGCTGGTCATCGCCGGGTGTCGCCCAGCCCCCGCGGATCCCGTCCCGATCGCTGCTCACAGTGTTCCTCCTGGTGTGGTCGAGCACCCTCATGCCGTGCTGGGGCGACCCTTGCTTGTCGTCCGACATCGTGCGAAGTCGTTTGAGGCGTACCGAGGTCGTCCGAGGTCGTCCGCTCCACAGGCTCCCCCGCCTTCCCCCCTTGGGACGCCGACGCCTACCACGGGTTCTGACGGCGCGCCCCGTCCCAGCCTAATCACCACAAGCCCCGCCCCGGCAGGCCCGTCCGTCCCCGACCAGCTGTCCGCAGCGTCACAACCTGCCCAGAAGGTGCCCGGAAGTGACGTATACGGCACCCACGTTGGTGAAGAAAAAGGGCGACAAGCGTGAAGGGTTGTGAACCACCTTGCACCGCAGCCGTATTGAGGTCACCGCAACGCAGTCGCCTTGCGGCCGGGGGGACATGCGAAGAGGGGCGGCCGTTCACCGGCTCACCCCTCTTGGTGCACGCGTTGTCTACCGCCCGGCTTCGGGCCCCCCGCCGCGCGCCCCCTGCTCAAGATCGAACTCCCCGTCGCGCGCCCCCAGTACGAACGCACGCCACTCCGCCTCCGTGTAGCGCAGCACCGTGTCCGGGTCGAGCGACGACCGCATCGCCACGGCCCCCTCGGGCAGGTAGGCGATCTCGACCCGCTCCTCGTGCGCCTCGGTGCCCGGTGCGCCGTGCCACTCGACCCCGGAGATGTCGAGGGCGTAGAGCTCGTCCCGCTCCCGTTCCTTGCGTGCCTTGATCTCCTCAGCCGTCTCCGCCATGCCGCAGCGACCCCTTCCCGACGTACGAACGATCCGAGTCCGCTCACCCTAGTGGCCCCCCGCGCTCCGGCCGGGAGGTTCGGCGGACCAGGGCAAAAGGGGCCCCGGTGGCCTGGTACTCTGGTCGACGGCCGTTTGTGTACGCACCCCCGGAGCTCACCGCTCTGGAGGCCGCGCCCAGCGGATCTCGCCTTCCGAGTCATGGAAGCTCCCCCGAGATGCAGACCGGGGGCACTCGGTGGCCATCACAGACCATGAGGAGTACGCGTGTCGCTCGACGCCGCTACGAAGAAGCAGATCATGTCCGAGTTCGGTACCAAGGAGGGCGACACCGGCTCCCCCGAGGTCCAGGTCGCTCTGCTGTCCCGTCGGATCTCCGACCTGACCGAGCACCTCAAGACCCACAAGCACGACCACCACTCCCGCCGTGGCCTGCTGATCCTCGTGGGTCAGCGTCGCCGCCTTCTCCAGTACCTGGCGAAGAAGGACATCCAGCGCTTCCGCGCGCTGGTCGACCGCCTCGGCATCCGCCGTGGTGCGGCGGGCGCCAAGTAAGACGCCGTGAGGGGAGCGGTTCCCGAAGAATCGGGGCCGCTCCCTTTGCTGTACGTGCGGAGTGTCACCACTGCTTTGTAGTGTGGTAGCACAACGCAATACGGACGACACAGCACAACAAGAAGAGGAGAGGCGCACCTGGTCGCCGCCGGTCCTCGGTAGTGGCCCCCGGGAGAACGCGCCCCGGGAGCTTCGATCGAAGACCGGCCCGCACAGCACGGCGCGCTTCTCCGCAACCGTCTCCCTGCCACACGGGCAGCGCAGACGAGGACGAGGAGAAAACGCTAGTGGAGAACGAGACCCACTACGCCGAGGCCGTCATCGACAACGGCGCCTTCGGCACCCGCACCATCCGCTTCGAGACGGGCCGCCTGGCCAAGCAGGCCGCCGGCTCCGCCGTGGCGTACCTGGACGACGACACCATGGTGCTGTCGGCCACCACCGCCTCCAAGAACCCCAAGGACCAGCTCGACTTCTTCCCCCTGACGGTGGACGTCGAGGAGCGGATGTACGCCGCCGGCAAGATCCCCGGCAGCTTCTTCCGCCGTGAGGGCCGTCCCTCCGAGGACGCCATCCTCACCTGCCGCCTGATCGACCGCCCGCTGCGCCCCTCCTTCAAGAAGGGCCTGCGCAACGAGATCCAGGTCGTCGCCACGATCATGGCGCTCAACCCCGACCACCTGTACGACGTCGTCGCGATCAACGCCGCGTCCGCGTCCACGCAGCTGGCCGGCCTGCCCTTCTCCGGCCCGATCGGCGGCGTCCGCGTCGCGCTGATCCGCGGCCAGTGGGTGGCCTTCCCGACGCACACCGAGCTCGAGGACGCCGCGTTCGATATGGTCGTCGCGGGTCGCGTCCTGGAGGACGGCGACGTCGCGATCATGATGGTCGAGGCCGAGGCCACCGAGAAGACCATCAAGCTGGTCGAGGGCGGCGCCGAGGCGCCGACCGAGGAGGTCGTCGCCGCCGGTCTGGAAGCCGCGAAGCCCTTCATCAAGGTCCTCTGCAAGGCCCAGTCGGACCTCGCCGCCAAGGCCGCCAAGCCCACCGGCGAGTTCCCGATCTTCCTCGACTACCAGGACGACGTCCTGGAGGCGCTCACCGCCGCCGTCCGCCCGGAGCTCGCCTCCGCGCTGACCATCGCCGGCAAGCAGGAGCGCGAGGCCGAGCTGGACCGCGTCAAGGCGCTCGCCGCCGAGAAGCTCCTGCCGGAGTTCGAGGGCCGCGAGAAGGAGATCTCCGCCGCGTACCGCTCGCTGACCAAGACCCTGGTCCGTGAGCGCGTCATCAAGGAGAAGAAGCGCATCGACGGCCGCGGTGTCACCGACATCCGCACCCTGGCCGCCGAGGTCGAGGCCATCCCGCGGGTCCACGGCTCCGCCGTGTTCGAGCGTGGCGAGACCCAGATCCTGGGCGTCACCACCCTGAACATGCTCCGCATGGAGCAGCAGCTGGACACCCTCTCCCCGGTGACCCGCAAGCGCTACATGCACAACTACAACTTCCCGCCGTACTCCACCGGCGAGACCGGCCGCGTCGGCTCCCCGAAGCGCCGCGAGATCGGCCACGGCGCCCTCGCCGAGCGCGCCCTGGTCCCGGTCCTGCCGACCCGCGAGGAGTTCCCCTACGCGATCCGCCAGGTCTCCGAGGCGCTGAGCTCCAACGGCTCGACGTCCATGGGCTCGGTGTGCGCCTCCACCATGTCGCTGCTGAACGCCGGTGTGCCGCTGAAGGCCCCCGTCGCCGGTATCGCCATGGGCCTGATCTCCCAGGAGATCGAGGGCGAGACGCACTACGTCACCCTCACCGACATCCTCGGTGCGGAGGACGCCTTCGGCGACATGGACTTCAAGGTCGCCGGCACCAAGGACTTCGTGACCGCCCTCCAGCTGGACACCAAGCTGGACGGCATCCCGGCCTCCGTCCTGGCCGCGGCCCTCAAGCAGGCCCGCGACGCCCGCCTCCACATCCTCGACGTGATGATGGAAGCGATCGACACCCCGGACGAGATGTCCCCGAACGCCCCGCGGATCATCACCGTCAAGATCCCCGTGGACAAGATCGGCGAGGTCATCGGCCCCAAGGGCAAGATGATCAACCAGATCCAGGAGGACACCGGCGCCGAGATCACGATCGAGGACGACGGCACCATCTACATCGGTGCCGCCGACGGCCCGGCCGCCGAGGCCGCCCGCGCCACGATCAACGGCATCGCCAACCCGACGATGCCCGAGGTCGGCGAGCGCTACCTGGGCACGGTCGTGAAGACGACCACCTTCGGCGCCTTCGTCTCCCTGCTCCCCGGCAAGGACGGTCTGCTGCACATCTCGCAGATCCGCAAGCTCGCCGGCGGCAAGCGCGTGGAGAACGTCGAGGACGTCCTCGGTGTGGGCCAGAAGGTCCAGGTCGAGATCGCCGAGATCGACTCCCGCGGCAAGCTCTCCCTGATCCCGGTCATCGAGGGCGAAGACGGCGACGAGAAGAAGGACGACGGCGACAAGTGACGTCCCGTGGCTTCCAGGCGACGGCCCGCACCTCCTCGGAGGCGCGGGCCGTCGCCCGTACCCAAACCCTCATCAGGGGCGAGAACGGCATCGGCACGGTCCGCAAGACCACCCTCCCCGGCGGCCTGCGCATCGTCACCGAGACCCAGCCCTCGGTCCGCTCCGCGACCTTCGGCATCTGGGCGCACGTCGGCTCCCGCGACGAGACCCCGGCCCTGAACGGCGCCACCCACTACCTGGAGCACCTGCTCTTCAAGGGCACCAGCCGCAGGTCGGCCCTGGACATCTCCGCCGCGCTCGACGCGGTCGGCGGCGAGATGAACGCGTTCACGGCGAAGGAGTACACGTGCTACTACGCACGCGTGCTCGACAACGACCTGCCGCTGGCCATCGACGTCGTCTGCGACATGCTGACCGGCTCGCTCATCCGCGAGGACGACGTCGACGTCGAGCGGGGCGCGATCCTCGAAGAGATCGCCATGACCGAGGACGACCCGGGCGACTGCGTGCACGACCTGTTCGCGCACACGATGTTCGGCGACAACCCCCTCGGCCGCCCGGTCCTCGGCACGGTCGACACGGTCAACGCCCTGACCGCCGACCGCATCCGCCGCTTCTACAAGAAGCACTACGACCCGACCCACCTGGTCGTCGCCTGCGCCGGCAACATCGACCACGCCAAGGTCGTACGGCAGGTCCGCGCCGCCTTCGAGAAGGCGGGCGCCTTCAAGGACCCGGCCGCGGACCCGGTCGCCCCGCGCAGCGGCACGCGCGCCCTGCGCACCGCCGGCCGCGTCGAGCTGATCGACCGCAAGACCGAGCAGGCGCACGTCGTGCTCGGCATGCCCGGCCTGTCCCGCACCGACGAGCGCCGCTGGGCCCTCGGCGTGCTGAACACGGCCCTCGGCGGAGGCATGTCCTCGCGCCTCTTCCAGGAGGTCCGCGAGAAGCGCGGCCTGGCCTACAGCGTGTACTCGTACACCTCGGGCTTCGCCGACTGCGGCCTGTTCGGCGTCTACGCCGGCTGCCGGCCCTCGCAGGTGCACGACGTGCTGAAGATCTGCCGCGACGAGCTCGACCAGGTCGCGCAGCACGGTCTCTCGGACGACGAGATCGGGCGTGCGATCGGCCAGCTCCAGGGGTCCACGGTCCTCGGCCTGGAGGACACCGGCGCGCTGATGAACCGCATCGGCAAGAGCGAGCTGTGCTGGGGCGAGCAGATGTCCGTCGACGACATGCTGTCGCGGATCGCGTCGGTCACCCCGGACGACGTCCGCGAGGTCGCCCGCGAGATCCTGGGACGGCGGCCCTCCCTGTCGGTCATCGGCCCGCTGAAGGACAAACAGGCGACCCGCCTCAACGACGCCGTCGCCTGACGATCCCCTGGTTGAAGGAAGCACAAGAGATGAGCAAGCTGCGCGTGGCGGTCCTCGGCGCCAAGGGCCGGATCGGCTCGGAAGCCGTACGAGCCGTCGAAGCCGCCGACGACATGGAACTCGTCGCCGCCCTCGGCCGGGGCGACGAGCTGAAGACGCTGACCGAGACCGGCGCCCAGGTCGCGGTCGAACTGACCACGCCCGACTCGGTCATGGCCAACCTCGAGTTCTGCGTCGGCCACGGCATCCACGCGGTCGTCGGTACCACCGGCTGGACCGACGAGCGCCTCGCGCAGCTGAACGGCTGGCTCTCCGCCTCCCCGGAGACGGGCGTGCTCATCGCGCCGAACTTCTCCATCGGGGCCGTACTGAACATGAAGTTCGCGCAGATCGCGGCACCGTACTTCGAGTCGGTGGAGGTCGTCGAGCTCCACCACCCGAAGAAGGTCGACGCGCCCTCGGGCACCGCCACGCGCACCGCCCAGCTCATCGCGTCGGCTCGCGCCGAGGCCGGTGCTGCCCCGGCACCGGACGCCACGGAGACGGCCCTGGACGGCGCGCGAGGCGCGGACGTCGACGGTGTTCCCGTGCACTCCGTCCGCCTGCGCGGCCTGCTGGCCCACCAGGAGGTCCTGCTGGGCGGCGAGGGCGAGACGCTGACCATCCGGCACGACTCGCTCCACCACAGCAGCTTCATGCCGGGCATCCTGCTCGGCGCCCGCCGCGTGGTGAGCACCCCGGGCCTGACGTTCGGCCTCGAACACTTCCTGGATCTGAACTGAGCCCCTGACCGTCATGCGCGCGAAGCTCACCTACGCCCTCACCGCCGCCGTCCTGGTCGTCTACTTCGTCCTGGTCGGCAGCCGCGGCGTCCTGCTCATCGAGATCGGCACGCCCCTCACCGTCACCTTCGGTGTGGCCGTGCTGATCCTGCCGGTCATCGGCCTGTGGTTCCTGTGGAAGAACACGCAGTTCGCCCGCAAAGCCGGTCAACTGGCCGCCGAACTCGACGCCGAGGGCGGTCTGCCCGTCGACGAACTGCGGCGCACCCCCAGCGGGCGCATCGACCGCGACTCGGCCGACGAGGTCTTCGCCCGCCGCAAGGCCGAGACCGAGGACGCCCCCGACGACTGGCGCGCCTGGTTCCGTCTCGCCGTCGCCTACCACGACGCTCGTGACACCCCCCGCGCCCGCAAGGCGATGCAGCGCGCGATCGCCCTGCACGACGGGAAGCAGTCCGAAGCGGCCTGAGCCGCACCCCTTCATGCCGGTGGGGCCGGACCGTGGTGAACGGTCCGGCCCCACCGGCATGAGGAACCAGGACGGCGTCAGCGCGGGCCGTACTCCTCGGCCCACGCCTCCACCGAGTCAGCCGCCCGGTCGAAGGCCTCCGCGCGGCCCAGGAAGTCCGCGTTGTGCGTCGTCATGAGCGACACCGGCCCCGTGTCGTCCCGGCCCCGGCGTCCGAACAGCAGCGCCTGTCCCTGCACCGTCCGGGGCAGGTTCAGCCAGCGCACCGGCTGCTGCACCGTCCGCACGGAGCCGACCTGCTCCCAGGACGCCGTACGCGTGGTGAGGAAACCGACGTGGCGCAGCCCCCGCGCGCTGACCCACACGCCCATGCGCAGCAGCCGGAGCGCCGCGACGATGACGAGCAGTGCGAGGCCGAACACCACGGCCGCCGACGCCAGTTGAGCCGTCGCGGCGATGATGACCGCCGCGAACAGCACGAACGAGGCGAGCAGCAGCGCGAGCGCGGCCACCATGATGCGCCACGGCCCGGGCCGGTACGGACGCCGCCAGCGGTCACGGTCCTCGTAGGGCAACGGAGCGTCGTCCGCCGCCTCGAAAACGCGGTCGGCCGTCAGGAAGGGCAGGGGCACGGCTGGTCCTCACTCGATCCATGCGTGGGCTGTGCCCGGTGAGGCTACCGATCTGTGTCCCCGGTCACCACCGGTGGGGGGCCGGATGGAGTCACCGCCGGTGCGGTGCGATTCAGCGCCTCTCGGACGCCTGGGACTGCTGAGGCTGATCAGCCGCCTTGTCGGGCGTCAGCGCGGGTGTCCCGATGACCAGGGACCCCGCGAGCCCCGCCACGATGGTGAGCCCCAGCAGCCAACGCCCGGCCATCTGACCGAGCGACGACCGCTCGCGCGGCGGCGGAGTGACATTGCTGCGGAACCTGTCGGCCTCGGCGACGAAGGCAAACGGTACGGGTTCACGCCGACCGAACATCAGGGGTACGTCTCCTTCAAAGGTGGAACGGATCACTTTCGTCTGTAGAGACGAAAGAACTCCCTCAGAGGTGCCCTGTTTCACCGACTTCATTGCGGCACGGCACCGATCGCGCCGAATCGGCCGGGCCGTAGAGTGGCGTCGCCACACGACGAGATGGGAAGGCCCTGCCAACCGTGACCGACACCCCCGCCGACGACCTCAAACCCAGCTACCGCAGCGACGTCACCGTCGAGCTGGTCAAGCACACCGCGTCCGACGCGGACGTCCTCTTCGCGGCCCGGGTCTCGACCCTGGGCGAGCAGTCCCTGGACGAGCTGAAGAAGGACCCCGAGCGTTCCAAGGGCCTGATCAACTACCTGATGCGGGACCGGCACGGCAGCCCCTTCGAGCACAACTCGATGACCTTCCTCATCAGCGCCCCGATCTTCGTCTTCCGCGAGTTCATGCGGCACCGCGTCGGCTGGTCGTACAACGAGGAGAGCGGCCGCTACCGCGAGCTCGAGCCCGTCTTCTACGTCCCCGACGAGTCCCGCAAGCTCGTCCAGGAGGGCCGCCCGGGCAAGTACGTCTTCGTCGAGGGCACCCAGGCCCAGCAGGAGCTGGTCGGCCGCGTCATGGAGGACTCGTACCGGCAGGCGTACGAGGCGTACCAGGAAATGCTCGCCGCCGGCGTCGCCCGCGAGGTGGCCCGGGCCGTCCTCCCCGTCGGCCTGTACTCGTCGATGTACGCCACCTGCAACGCCCGCTCGCTGATGCACTTCCTCGGCCTGCGCACCCAGCACGAGCTGGCGAAGGTGCCGTCCTTCCCGCAGCGCGAGATCGAGATGGTCGGCGAGAAGATGGAGGCCGAGTGGGCCCGGCTCATGCCGCTCACCTACGCCGCCTTCAACGCGAACGGACGCGTGGCGCCGTAACGCGCCCCGGTTCCCTGATCAGGTACAGATGTACGGTTCAGCCGCGCGAAGTGTCCGTATTGCGGCATTTGGAGAAGTTCATCTAGCCTGATCAAACGGGTCCGGCACTGCTTGAACCCCCGAGCAGGCAGTGCCGGGCTCCACCTCTGTCGCCACTTGTCGCCTGCCCCGGCGGCAGACCCGGTCCTGAGCAACGAGTAGCGTGTAACCCATGGCTCCGACCTCGACTCCGCAGACCCCCTTCGGGCGGGTCCTCACCGCCATGGTCACGCCCTTCACGGCGGACGGCGCACTCGACCTCGACGGCGCGCAGCGGCTCGCCGCCCACCTGGTGGACGCAGGCAACGACGGCCTGGTCATCAACGGCACCACCGGCGAGTCCCCGACCACCAGCGACGCGGAGAAAGCGGATCTCGTACGGGCGGTCCTGGAGGCGGTCGGCGACCGCGCCCACGTGGTGGCCGGAGTCGGCACCAACGACACCCACCACAGCATGGAACTCGCCCGGGCGGCGGAGCGCACCGGCGCGCACGGCCTGCTCGTCGTGACCCCGTACTACAACAAGCCGCCGCAGGAAGGCCTCTACCGGCACTTCACGGCCGTCGCCGACACCACCGGCCTCCCGGTGATGCTCTACGACATCCCCGGCCGCAGCGGCGTCCCGATCAGCACCGAGACGCTCGTCCGCCTCGCCGAGCACCCCCGGATCGTCGCCAACAAGGACGCCAAGGGCGACCTCGGCCGCGCCAGCTGGGCCATCGCCCGCTCCGGCCTCGCCTGGTACTCCGGCGACGACATGCTGAACCTGCCCTTGCTCTCGGTCGGCGCGGTCGGCTTCGTCTCGGTCGTCGGCCACGTCGTCACCCCCGAGCTGCGCGCCCTGGTCGAGGCGTACACCTCGGGCGACGTCCAGAAGGCCACCGAGATCCACCAGAAGCTGCTCGCCGTCTACACGGGCATGTTCCGCACCCAGGGCGTGATGACGACCAAGGCGGCGCTCGCCCTCAAGGGACTGCCCGCCGGCCCCCTGCGCGCGCCCATGGTCGAGTGCGCGCCCGAGGAGATCGAGCAACTCAAGATCGATCTTGCTGCCGGCGGGGTACAGCTCTGACATCAGACTTCGCGCGGACCCCCGCGCACCTGCTTCACAACTGAATAAGCGGGCCACCGGTGCCCGCGCACCCCACACAGACAACTGCTTCTGCACGAACGTCACGCGCGCCACGTGCCCCACCGGTACGTGGCGTGCGTGGTGAGGAGAGTCTTTTGAGTCATCCGCATCCCGAACTCCGCACGCCCCCGCCGCTCCCCGAAGGCGGCCTGCGTGTCACCCCGCTCGGCGGCCTCGGCGAGATCGGCCGGAACATGACGGTCTTCGAATTCGGCGGCCGCCTGCTGATCGTCGACTGCGGAGTGCTCTTCCCCGAGGAGGAGCAGCCCGGAATCGACCTGATCCTGCCGGACTTCTCGTCCATCAGGGACCGCCTCGACGACATCGAGGGCATCGTGCTCACGCACGGGCACGAGGACCACATCGGCGGTGTCCCCTTCCTCCTGCGCGAGAAGCCGGACATCCCGCTGATCGGCTCCAAGCTGACCCTCGCCCTCATCGAGGCCAAGCTCCAGGAGCACCGCATCCGCCCCTACACCCTCGAGGTGGCGGAGGGGCAGCGCGAGCGCATCGGCCCCTTCGACTGCGAGTTCATCGCGGTCAACCACTCCATCCCGGACGCGCTGGCCGTGGCCATCCGCACCCCTGCGGGCATGGCCGTCCACACCGGCGACTTCAAGATGGACCAGCTCCCGCTGGACAGCCGCCTCACGGACCTCCACGCGTTCGCACGCCTGAGCGAAGAGGGCATCGACCTCCTCCTCTCGGACTCGACCAACGCCGAGGTGCCGGGCTTCGTCCCGCCCGAGCGGGAGATCTCCAACGTCCTGCGGCAGGTCTTCGCCGGCGCCCGCAAGCGCATCATCGTCGCGAGCTTCGCCAGCCACGTGCACCGCATCCAGCAGATCCTGGACGCGGCACACGAGTACGGCCGCCGCGTCGCCTTCGTCGGCCGATCCATGGTCCGCAACATGGGCATCGCACGGGACCTGGGCTATCTGCGGGTCCCGCCGGGCCTCGTCGTGGACGTCAAGACGCTCGACGATCTTCCGGACAGCGAGGTGGTCCTGGTCTGCACGGGTTCCCAGGGCGAGCCGATGGCGGCCCTGTCCCGCATGGCCAACCGCGACCACCAGATCCGCATCGTCCAGGGCGACACAGTGATCCTGGCGTCGTCCCTGATCCCCGGCAACGAGAACGCGGTCTACCGCGTGATCAACGGCCTCACCCGCTGGGGCGCCAACGTGGTCCACAAGGGCAACGCCAAGGTCCACGTCTCCGGGCACGCCTCGGCGGGCGAGCTGCTGTACTTCTACAACATCTGCCGCCCGAAGAACCTGATGCCGGTGCACGGCGAATGGCGCCACCTGCGGGCCAACGCCGAGCTGGGCGCCCTGACCGGCGTCCCGCACGACCGCATCGTCATCGCCGAGGACGGCGTCGCCGTCGACCTCATCGAGGGCAAGGCGAAGATCTCCGGCAAGGTCCAGGCGGGATACGTCTACGTAGACGGCCTCTCGGTCGGTGACGTGGGCGAGCCGGCCCTCAAGGACCGCAAGATCCTCGGCGACGAGGGCATCATCTCGGTCTTCGTGGTCATCGACTCGTCCACCGGCAAGATCACCGGTGGCCCGCACATCCAGGCCCGCGGCTCCGGCATCGAGGACTCCGCCTTCGGGGACGTGGCCCCGCGGATCACGGAGGTGCTCGAACGCTCCGCCCAGGACGGAGTGGTCGAACCCCACCAGCTCCAGCAGCTCGTGCGCCGCACGCTGGGCAAGTGGGTCTCGGACACCTACCGGCGCCGGCCGATGATCCTGCCCGTGGTGGTGGAGGTCTGACGGCCCGTCGGGCCTGAGCTCGCGCCAACTGGGAGCGGGGCGCCTCGATTTGCATCGAGGCGCCCCGCTCCAGTAGGTTTACAACTCCTCCCGACGGGGCACCCGGGCCAACTCAGGCACGGTGACCACGCCCGGCCGGGAAGGAAATTCCGACTCAGAACTTCTGATAAAGTCGGGAGCGCCGGAAAGGGAAACGCGGAAGCGGGAACCTGGAAAGCACCGAGGAAATCGGATCGAAAAGGATCTGATAGAGTCGGAAACGCAAGACCGAAGGGAAGCGCCCGGAGGAAAGCCCGAGAGGGTGAGTACAAAGGAAGCGACCGTTCCTTGAGAACTCAACAGCGTGCCAAAAGTCAACGCCAGATATGTTGATACCCCGTCTCCAGCATTCGCTGGGACGAGGTTCCTTTGAAATAACACAGCGAGGACGCTGTGAACGGTCGGGCCTATTCCGCCTGACTGTTCCGCTCTCGTGGTGTTCATCCCGATTACGGGAAAACATTCACGGAGAGTTTGATCCTGGCTCAGGACGAACGCTGGCGGCGTGCTTAACACATGCAAGTCGAACGATGAAGCCCTTCGGGGTGGATTAGTGGCGAACGGGTGAGTAACACGTGGGCAATCTGCCCTGCACTCTGGGACAAGCCCTGGAAACGGGGTCTAATACCGGATACTGACCACTGGGGGCATCCTCGGTGGTCGAAAGCTCCGGCGGTGCAGGATGAGCCCGCGGCCTATCAGCTTGTTGGTGAGGTAGTGGCTCACCAAGGCGACGACGG